>NZ_CP115175.1:1440664-2881328 GCF_027912415.1 Homoserinibacter sp. YIM 151385
CATCCCCATGATCCCCGCCTTGAGGGATGCGGGAGGCGCCTCGGCGCGGACCGCGAGCCCGAGCTCGACGGCCGTGTCGGCGAAGCCGGTCGACTCCTCGCGGGCCTGCTCGGCCTCGAGCAGGTACTGCTCGAAGAGGGCGGTCTCGGCAGCGTCGAGGGCGCCGAGCGCGTAGGCGCCCGACCAGGTGCCGATGTCCTCCGGGAATCGGTCGGTCATGCGGTCACCCCCATCTCGTCGCGGAGACGGATCATGCCGTCCCGAAGTCTGGTCTTCACGGTGCCGATCGGCACGCTGAGCAGCTGGGCCACCTCGCTGTGGCTGTAGCCGCCGTAGTAGGCGAGGGTGATCGCCTGACGCTGGAGTGCCGTGAGCCGCTGCATGGCCTGCTTCACCCTCTCGTTCTCGATGCTGATCTCGACGTGCTCGCTGACCACGTCGACGTCCGGTTCCGTGTCACGGACCCCGATGCGCACATCGCGATCCCGGCTGGCCTGGGAGGCCCGCACCCGGTCGACGGCGCGGCGGTGGGTCATCGTGAGGATCCAGCCGACGGCGCCGCCCTTCTCGGGCGCATAGCGGGAGGCCGACTGCCAGATCTCGAGGAAGATCTCCTGGGAGACCTCCTCGGACTGCGCGTGGTCGAGCAGGAGGCGCTTGACGAGGCCGAACACCCGGGCCGACATGCGGTCGTAGAGCTCGGCGAACGCCTGGCGGTCGCCTGCGGCGGTGCGCGTCAGCAGGTCCTCGAGCGAGACCGGGGAGCCCGTCGGGGCATCGCCGTCGATCTCGTGCGTCATGGTGACCAGCATTTCACACCGCCTTCCACCTCACCTGCCGGGGCGTGTTCCCCGGCTCCTGTGAAGTTGTGGGCTCGCAGCCTGCGAGCGTGCCGGATCACCGTCGGAGAGGCGACTGGGCTCGCCTCCCCGACGGGAGAACCGGGTCCACCGGGGACGCGGTCTGCGTCGGGTTCCCGGTGTCGAGAGTGGTTCGGGGTCGTCGGGGGATCGGATTGCCGAGTCCGGAGATGAGAGGACCGGGCCGCAGAACGCCTCTCGGCGGAAGGCCGCTCGAAGCGGCTGAAATTGGAGCCCGGGGTTACTGCGGCCCGGCATCCCCGAGTTTATCGACCTCGCGCCACCTCTGCCGACCCCTCCTCCCTCGGGCCGCGGAAAGCTCCCGCATCGCGTGCGCGCGCCGGCCGTCCGGGAGCTCTCGGCCCCCTGCGCGAGGGGACCGGGAGGCGCGACCGGCTCAGTCGAGGGCGTCGCGGCGCTCGAGGCGGGCGGCGTCCTCCAGCTCCTCGCCCATGGCCGCGAGGCGGTCGGCGCGGCGGGTGAGCGCGCTCGCGTGCTCGGGGTCGCCCTGCTCGCGAGCGTCGGCGAGGTCGAGCCAGCCGGCCGCGCTGAGACGGCAGTAGGCGCCGGCGCGGGCGAGCGCATCCGCGAGATCGCCCTGGAACACGCCGCGGAGGATGTCGTCGGCGAGCCGCAGGATCTCCTCCGGCCCCGTGGGGGTCGCGGCCCCCGCGACGACCGGATCGATCGTCGGCAGCAGCTCCGTCCCGTGCCGGAAGGCGAGCGCCGAGCCCGCGGCGTCATCGCGGATCGCCGCCCGGAGGAGGTGGATGCGCCAGAGCGCGCCCGGCAGGCTGCCCGGCGTCGCGACCGCCCAGAGCCGGGCCACCAGGTCGAGGCCGTGCTCGTCGGTGTGGGCGAGGAGCCGGCCGATGACGCCCTCGTCGTCGGACTGGCGGGTCCGCGAGAGCAGCGCCGCCGCCGACTCGTGCGCGCGGCGCAGGGTGACCGCCGGATCCTCGCCGCCCTGGAAGGCGTCGAAGGCCGCACCCGGCAGGCGGGCGGGGCGGTGGTGGATGCGCTCGGTCACCGGTCAAGGGTACGCGCCGGGCGACGCGCAGACCGGCTCTTGACCGCATCCCCCGTGCCCACCAGGCTCGCCTCATGGCGGACAAGGTCGAGCACTTCGAGATCCCGGCCGACGACATCGCGCGGGCGCAGGCGTTCTATGCGGCGGTGTTCGGCTTCGAGTACGAGCCGTGGGGCGAGGAGGAGGGGATGCTGCGCACCGGCGGCGGCATCGACGGCGACCTCCACCTGCGCAGCGCGGTCCCGCATCCCACGGTCGTCATCACGGTCGCGTCGATCGAGGCGACGGTCGAGCTGATCATCGCGCACGGCGGCGAGCTGATCGGCGAGATCCGGTCGATGTCGGAGACGGCGCGCTACGCCTACGTCCGCGACAGCGAGGGGAACGTCATCGGCGTCTACGACGAGGTCGCGGACGCGAGTTGAGCGCGGCGGGCCCGCTCGACCTCCGGCGCGAGATCGCCGCCTACCGCGCGCCGCGCGGGCGCTTCGAGCTGGTCGAGGTGCCCGAGCTGAGCTACCTCATGGTCGACGGCCACGGCGACCCCAACGCTGACCCGAGCTTCACCGCATCCCTCGAGGCGCTGCACCCGCTGGCGTACCGGCTGAGGTTCGCGAGCCGGGCGCTCGGCCGCGATGCCAGGGTCATGCCGCTCGAGGGCCTGTGGTGGGCGGATGACATGGCGTCGTTCACGAGCGCGCGCGACAAGCGCGACTGGGACTGGACGCTCATGATCGCGGTGCCGCCGTGGATCGACGCGTCGATGCTCGAGGATGCCGCGTCCGGCATCGAGGCGAAGGCCACCCGCGCGAAGCCGGCCCCGACGCGACTCCGAGACGTGCGGCTGGAGCGGCTGGCCGAGGGCCTCTGCGTGCAGACGCTGCACGTCGGCCCCTTCGACGAGGAGGCGGAGACGCTGCGCCGGATGCACGAGGAGTTCGTGCCCGCCGAGCGGCTGCGCGTGACGGGTCGGCATCACGAGGTCTACCTCAGCGACCGACGGAGGACCGCCCCGGAGAAGCTCCGGACGATCCTCCGCCAGCCGGTCGAGCGGGTCGACTCGGGCGACCGCTGAGGCCTACCCGAAGGTGAAGGAGTACGCCTCGACGCCCTTCGCCGCCGTCACCTCGATGGTGCCCTGCTTCGCGCCGTCGACCTCGAGGAGGCGATAGGAGCGGGGCGTCCCGTCGACCTCGATGGTCTCCTCCTCGCCCCCGTCGACGGTGTAGGTCACGCTGCCCGAGCCGCCGAGGACCATGCGGACCTCCTGCGTCGCCGAGTACTCGAGACGGATGCGCGCCTCGTCCTCGGCCGGCGTCGCGAACTGGAAGCCGACATCCCACGAGCCGTCGAGCGCGAACTCGTCGCGCCCCAGCTTCGCCGGGAAGGCGTAGTCGTCGACGCCCGAGCCGTACTTGCCCTCGCCGCCGTAGTTCTGCTCGCGACCCACGCTGAGGTAGGTCTCGGGCGTCGTCCGGGCGCCGTCGGGGGTGTCGTCGCCGACGTCGGTCGCGGCAGGCAGCTCGACGTCGGGGTCGGCGTCCTGCAGCAGCTCGCGGATCAGCTTCTCGGTGGTCGCGTAGCCGCCCTCGCCGAACTTGATGTGGCGGACGGTGCCCTCCGCGTCGATCAGGTAGTGGGCCGGCCAGTAGCGGTTGCGGTAGTTGGTCCAGGTGCCGAGCGAGTTGTCGAGGGCGACCGGGTACTCGATCCCGAAGTCCCGGGCTCCGGCTCGGACGTTGCGCTCCTCCTTCTCGAAGGCGTACTCGGGCGAGTGGACGCCGATCACCTCGAGGCCGGCATCCCGGTAGGCCTCATCCCAGGCGACCGTGTGCGGGATGCTGCGCTGGCAGTTGATGCAGGAGTACGCCCAGAAGTCGACGAGGACGACCTTGCCGCGCAGCTCGTCGAGCGCGATCGGCTGCTCGTCGGGCGTGTTGAACCAGGCGTCGATGTCCTTGATGTCGGGCGCGGTGCCGCAGGACTCGAGCTCCTCGGCGCCGTTCGAGCACTGGTCGAGCTCCTTGTTCTGCTCGTTGACGAGCCCGCCGAGGTCGAGCTGCTCGGCGATCTGCTCCGAGTTGCCGAACTGGTCCTGCAGCGCGCTCGTGTAGTCGGGCACGAGCCGCTGGAGCACCTGCGGGAGGTTGAAGACGAGGCCGATCGCGAGGGCGATCATGGTGACGCCGCCGATCGTGCGGATGAGCGTCTGGCGCTTGCGGAAGGCCTTCACGCGCTCCGCGACGCGGCGGCCGGCGAGCGCGAAGATGAGCAGCGGGATCGCGGCGCCGATCGCGAAGGAGACCGTCAGCACGACGGTGTCGACGCCGATGCGGCCGGTCGCGCCGGCGACCGTGATGGCCGCGAGGACCGGACCCGCGCACGGCACGTACACGGCGCCGAGGGCGAAGCCGAGGATGAAGCCGGAGCGCTCCGTGCCCACCTGCTTCTGCGGGATCCACGAGAACGGCTTCTCGAGGATGTGCTGGAACCTCGGGATGATCAGCCCGAGGCCGATGAGCACGAGGACCACGATGCCGGCCCAGCGCAGGACGTCCTGCGGGAGGTTGAGCAGCGCGAGCACGAGCGAGCCGATGAGCGTGAAGAGGCTGAAGCTCACCACGAGGCCGAGGATGACCACGTAGGGGCGCCAGCGGGAGACGCGGCGCGGGTCGGCGTCCTCGCCGTCCTCACCCGCCCGTGCGCGGGCGCTCTGCGCGCCGCCGGAGAGGAAGATCACCGGCAGCACCGGGATGATGCACGGCGAGATTCCTGTGATCAGGCCGCCGATGAGGCCGATCAACGCAAGTGAGATGAGCATGTCGGGATTTCGGAGCGGTACCCGGATGCGACGGGTGGCATACGAGCATCGGAATGGATGCCGTGGGCGGCAACAGAGGAGCACGCGCGCGAGGGGCGGCCGCATGCTGCGGATTCGCGGGACGACCAAACCGATCGGGCACGGCGGCCCGAAACCCCGTCAGACACCCCCGATCGGGGGTTGCACCCAGCGGGGGCCGAGACCCTCGCATGACTGAGGAGTCCAGCAATGCGAATCCGCAACCGCAAGCTCGCAGCACTGTCCATCGCCGGCATCGCCATGCTCGGCCTCGCCGCGTGTGCGCCGATGGCCGATGAGCCCGCCGCCGAGGAGCCCAGCATGGAGGCGCCCGACGACAGCGGCATGGACAACGCCGCCTTCGACGACCTCGTCGGCCCCGGCTGCGAGGACTACGCCACGCAGGTCCCGGACGGCGACGGCTCGATCGTCGGCATGTCCACCCTCCAGGTGACGGACGCGGCCGCCGCGAACCCGATCCTCACCTCGCTCGTCAAGGCCGTCTCCGGTGAGATGAACCCCGACGTCGACCTCGTGAGCACGCTCAACGGCGGCGAGTTCACCGTCTTCGCGCCGGTCGACGACGCCTTCGCGAAGCTCGACGCCGCGACCCTCGAGACGCTCAGCACCCCCGAGGGCGCCGAGACGCTCTCCAAGGTGCTCACCTACCACGTCGTGCCCGGCCAGATCCTCCCCGAGGACCTCTCCGGCGAGTACGAGACCGCCGAGGGCTCCATGGTCACGGTCTCCGGCTCGGGCGACATGCTCAAGGTCGATGACGCCAACGTCATCTGCGGCGGCGTCCACACCGCCAACGCGACCGTCTACCTGATCGACTCGGTGATGATGCCGGCCGAGTAGGTCGGACTGCACGGAAAGGGGCCCGGTGCCGCCGCGGAGGGCGGCGCCGGGCCTCGTCGCGTGTGCGGGGCGGTGCGGGTCGCTGATGCGGGGCCGCTCGCGTGCGCTCGACCGGCTCAGGCGCGCGGCCTCGTCGCCCAGCGCCGCGGTCCGGCGTCTCCGCCGCGCGGCCGCCCGCAGTACCCTTGAGCCGACGGGCCTGTAGCTCAGCTGGCAGAGCATCGGACTTTTAATCCGCGGGTCGTGGGTTCGAGCCCCACCGGGCCCACCCTGTTCTGCCCCTTGTTTTCGGCGATTTTGGGTCAGTGCCGGCCGCAACTTGGTCCTTGTGCCCACGAGTTGCCCACATTTTGCCCACATCATTCGGAGGCAAAGTTCCTCGTTGAGGCAGCCACGGGTCGATTCAAAGCGCCCGCGGGTCCACGAGACGGCAATCGGCTCGCGAGTATGAGTCGTGCGCCCGAGCAGGTGGCCGAGCAATGGGGCCATGCATGATCACGTGACCTTGCATACGTTGAGGATCTCGGCGAGTCTTGATGACGTCGATACCTCTTCGATCACACCGGGATGTGGCCAAAATGTGGCCACGCCGTCGCGCCCCCTCAGATTGCGCGTCGCGCACCCTTTCTCTCGTAATTCCGCCATCGACTACGCGGCCGTTTCACGGGCGGAGTTCCGTAGCGTGCGGGTAGTGACCTCGGCTCGACTCTCGCAGTATGCTCAGGCAACCAATTTGCGTGGAGGATCAGGACCCGTGCTACCCGACATGGACCCGGTCAATGCGTGGCTTCTCCCGCCCGCAGCTGACCCCTACGTCACGACCTTCGACGAGATCCACGAGCGGTTCGTCGTTGGTGCCCCGTTTGGGGAAGAGCGACAGTTAGTCTTCGACGCGCTCCTCCTCTACGCTCGTCTGATTTGGCGCATCGTCCCGGATGCACGGCTGAGGATCAACGGAGGTTTTGTCACCCACAAGCCGTGGGCGGCGCCTGAAGATGTCGACATCGCCGTGGTCTGTCCTACGATCAGCCAGTACCAGCTGGATCGGGCCATCGTTGCGCCACTCTTCACCCTGCTGGAGGTGAAGGGTGTGGTCGTGAGGATCCCGGTCACGATCCCCAAACTGCATGTGATGGGAGGCCTGGTGGACGCGTTCCCGATCCTCCCAGGACTCCCCGCGCTCGACGCTACGTTTCGCCGCATCTGGTCGACCGTGAAAGGCGATGACGGTGAGCTCATCCCCGGCTTGACCAAGGGCTATGTCGAGGTGGTGAACCCCGATGCCTGACTATGACAACTTGTCGCTGGAGGAATTAGTACGACTCGCGGCGCGCGAAGCCCGCGACAGCGAGTACCCGAACGTCGCGTTGGCCAGCTTGACGGGAGCGGTGGCTGGAGACGCAACCCTGCAGCAGGCGATAGCGGACGAGCTTGCGCCGAGGGCAGCCAACCTCGAACTGCATCTCGACGGCGAGAAGGTCGAGGGGCATTCGACCAACGCGTTGTCCTTCGGTTCATTCGTTGCGCGAGTGTCTGACACGGTTCGGGAGTTCGTGAAGGGCCGTCTCAACCTTCCTGCATTCTCAAACGACCTACAGGTCGCTCTGGCCGAGGGCTCGGTCAAAGCGACCTTCATCGCCCCGGATCCAGTGACGGACACAAACAACACGTTCCCCGACGGTCAGGGAAGCGAGGCGGTTTGGAACGACGGCAACCTCCAGTCGGAGGCCTTGCACCAAATAGCAATCGTGCTCCGCAACTCTGACCCCGAGTCTCCGAATGACGACGCGCTGGATGAGGCGATTCAGCTTCTCCCGTTTGGCGCCCGAGTGAAGCTCCGCAGCGCTATGCGCCAGACAGTCAAGCAGGACTGGTCGATCACCGGCGAGTTCCGCCAGCGCGGCATCGGAATTGAACCAATCCACCTGTCGCCAGGCGGTGCGCGATTCTTGCTGGAGCGATTGGAAGGCGAAGAAGTCGCCGACGAGCCGTTGACGACCACAGGGGTGCTCGACGGCCACCAGTGGTCGAGCGGCATCATGTACTTCATCCCCGTCGGAGGTCGGCGATTCCCCGCGCTGTTCGAGACCCCTCGGGTCCGCGAGCAGGTCGGAATACTCGACGCAGTGGAAGGCCGCAAAGTAGAAGCGACCTTCCGCGTGTACACGCGCGTGGGTTCAGGCGAGACCGATCGCAAGTCCACAACCTACGTTCTCCAGTCCGTGCGACCGCTCGATGACGGCCCCGGCACTGAGTTGGACTTGCCGGCGTGACCGACGAGGAGTTGGATCCCGCAGCCGCCAGATGCGAGATGTCTAGGGCACCTGCGGCCGTGCCATACTCCTGGCGCAGGCGGTGAGGTGAAATGGCCAACACGCTCGATCCCGGCGACATTCGCGTCGGGCAACTCTTCGATGGTGTCGACAACGATGAACCGCTTCAGAGCGCCACGTTGACGTTTCAGCCCGGACTTGGCGCAACCGTGCTCGTCCCCTACGTCACCGGTGAGACCGAGTTCCGGACGGCCGACGACTGGTTCCGCAACCAAGCACCGCCCACGACCCTGCTTTTCGTTGACAACAAGGGCGCGGTACTGCTCAGCGGGGTTCGTTGGGCGGGGCATTCCGGGGCGCAGTTCCTCACCGGTAAGCTACGTGCCAATGCCACGGTCCTCGGACGGCCGCGCCGAATCAAAGAGGACTACCGGGTGCGCGAGATGTCTTCCGCGATCGACGGCTTGGCCGAGTTCGCCGGCTTCTCGCCAGTTCAGACGAACCTTGACGCCTTTCCCGCTGACCCCCTCGTGATCCGGCTCAGCGACGAGGAGCAAGTGCGTTGGCGATCGAATGGTTTCTCGTACTCGATACGATCCCGAACCCCGTGGTCGGCGATCGACGGACAAGAGTTCACGGTTCGTAGCGCACCCCAGGTAGTCACGTCCTCATCACGGCTTGCCAACGTCGACGCACACCTCACGGCCCAATGGCCAATCCGAGCTCTCCTCTCGATGGTGATGGGTGAGCGGATCGCGTGGCGGTCACATCACATCCGCGACGACCAGTTCCCGACGTGGATGGCAGCCGGACCGCCCCGAGCCGCCGGCCCAGTTGAGGTGAGGCTCAGGCGGACGTTGCGCGATCAGGCTTCAGAGGCGGTCGATCATGCGGATCTCGCGCTGCCCTGGCTCCGTTTGACGCAACTTGGTGCCGCAGGGATGCGCCGCTGGACCCGGCTTTACAGCGACCCTCTCTTACGTCGTGGAATCGAGCCGATCGTCGAGGTGATAAACGGCGCCTCGAAGTTCCTGGAACCGCAACTGATGATGACGGCCATCGCGCTCGACTACATCGACTACTACCGCGATCGACGGAGACGCACGCTTGCGCAGCGAATCACCGCGTGCATGGTCGCCGCAGATTTGGAGTGGCCAGAGGTAGGAACTCGGGTAGGCATCGGAAAGGCGATAGCAAAGCTGAACAACGACCTGAAGCATCCGGACAGGGAGACCCAACCTGAGGCAGCAGTCCTCCACTGTCTAACAGACCTCGCCATCCTTGTCGCACGCGCCCAGCTGATCCAGCTCCTAGAGATGCCAAGGTCGGCGCGGGAGGAATTCCGACGATCGCGGGCTGCGAATCATGTCAAACAGATGCTGACGGCAAACGGCATTCGAGTGCAGGAAGACGGGCGCGCGTCCTCCAGTTGACCTCAATCCGGCGACGGGGTTTCCCCAGTGCTGGCGATTGGGCGAAATGTATCCGTCCGCAGTCGCGAGAGACCGCGATGCAATCGATAGGCAAAGTCGTGGACACCGCCTCCGCCGCCCACGTATCCTCGTTGGTGGGCAGTCTGGTCTGCCTTTCTCCGAGTCTGAGCCCCCACGCGGCTCAGACGCCGAGGACAACCGTTGCGGAATCCAGAGAACGCAGTACCCGCTGGATTGAGATCTCTCTCATGTCACAGGGCTGGCAAGCGTGGGGTGTTACGCCCGGAATAGAGATTGAGATGACATTCAGCGACGACAACGCGAAACGTGCCCTTCAACAGGACGCTCGCGCTTGGTCGGCTTTCACCGGCACCAAGTACACGGCCGCGTTGCGGCAAATGAGTCACCCCCTAGCGCAAGGACTGCTCGGCGAACGCGTCAGCGCTCGACGGATGATTGCCACGCTCGAGCAGCACCCGGTGGTCGGAGCGCGTGGAGGCGATCCGGTCCTCGGAGAGAACGGGATGCGCTCGGATTCGCCGTGGAGCTTCGACGGCAAAACTGACTACATCGAGCTCGCCCTCATCACGGAAATGCTCCGCATGTTTACCCCGAGTGCTGACGGCGATACCCCGGAAGTGGGTAGCTACTCGCTGAAGCACACCGCGGAGTGGTTCCTGAGTCCGCACTGCTCGTACGTGTCGAACGGTCGGCTGATCTGGGCGGCCGCGGCGCTTGGTCTCCCGATCGCTGGGCAGGACGGAGACGGGCCTAACCTGCTGATCGGGGTGTCGGAACGCGAACACGACTACGTCCGTCGGATGATCGGCAAGGGGTCGACGGCGCCGCGAGTTCACCACTTTCGCCCGGCCGGGTACGAATACCTACAGATGGCACTCGCGCACGCAACCGCCGGTGAGCCGCCTGAGGACAATTGGATCCGCCCGAGCGCGGAGGACCAAGCCGCGCCCTTCCATGACTGGCTCGTTCTCCAGCACTCGCGTGACGGTTGGGATGGCCGCTTCGCGACCGACTACGCCGCGGGCATTCAGTACAGCGAGCACGGTCTCGCGCGCACGCCGGACGAACTGCTCGCGATCCTTCACGGGGTGTCGCGCGCGAACGAGGCCTACGACGCGGCGGTGCGCCTTATCGCGGACTGGATGAACACCTCACCGCTGGCGACGCCCATACGTACTGAAGAGGTCAGTGCCGACGGGGCCGATCACGGCGGATGGGGTGCCGGCGCCGGCACAACGGAGCGCTACGAGTTCCTCTGCCCATGCGGCTACGGGCGGATCGTCGAGGAGCACGAGAATATCCCGGGGTTCCGCGAGCACGACGTCCGTATCCTCTGCAACAAATGCCGCTCGGAGTGGCGCTTCGCGGGCGGTAGGTCCACTCGGGACTGGGGCCTGGAGCCCATCGCGATGGTGGACGCGAGCTGACTAGCTGAGCTCCAGGCTCGGCTCGCGCACGTCTCGTTCAGCTCCGCGAGGGTCTTACCAAGCCGAGCAGAACCTCAACTGCCTGGGCGACTCGCGATGGTCCGGCGCGAGCAGCACCGCCGTTCACCGCGAGCCACTCAGGCAATGTCCTCGCGCGTCACCCGCGCTCTACAGTTGAAGGTGGAAGCTGTGTGGCCAGCAATTTGCCTTCGCTCGTAAGCGCAGGCGGAAAGGCATCAGCAGCACTTCTGGCATCTCTGGCAACCAACACATAGGGCGGATGCTCAATGACGAAGACAGCGGTTCTGGACACGAACTGCTTCGGCAAGAGGTTCAGTCCTCGCGTGCTCGAAGACGTCATCGCCACCGCAGCCGCGAACGGCTCCTCCGTCTGGGTACCGGATGTTGTTATTTGGGAGTTGGCCGAGCACGAACACTCGGCCTATCAAGCAAGCCTTCCTGCATACAGGCGGGAAGCCGAGCGAGCCGTGAGGATAGGCATCGAAGCCGAAGCGCCGACGGAACAGACCGTCGAAGATTTCGTGACGGCAATGGAGAAGCAGTTCGCTCAGCACCCAGAGATCGAAATCTTGCGGCTTGACGGTGAGGAGGCGGTTGCGGCGATTCGAGATCAAGTCCTGCAAACCGGGTCAGGGTCGCGGAAGCAGGAAACCAAGACTGGCGCGGCAGACAGTGGCTGGCTCCGCACGGTGGCAAAACGAAATGGCGGTGACTTGAAGGATCTGATCCTCGTTACCGGCGATCGCGCAGCAGTTGAAGGGCTGTGCGCGAAGGAGGGCTGGGAACCACCCCAGATCGCGGCCAACTTCAATGCTGCTCGCCTGGCCGCAGGGTGGAGCAAGGGCGCATCAATCCCCCAGATCGAAGCCCTCACCGCCTGGCTCGAACAGCTCCTTCCGCTGATGCCGTCCGCGGCCACAGACGGCACCTACGACCGAAGCGAAATCAACTTCGATCATTTCGACTTGTGGGAGCTTGACGTGGTCGACGACGCTGATTGGAACGAAATCTACTCGGTTGACACCCTAGAAAGCCTCACCGCTGTCAGCGTCACCGACGACGGACATCAAATCAGAGCAAGCGGTGAGTTTAACGGCCACGTCGCCTACCTGATGATTGATGAGGACCGAGAGGGAGATATGTTTCCTCGACTCGTCGATAGCGACGATTCGATTCTTTACGCGGACATCACCGTTCAGCTCGACTCAGCGGGCAACGCGACATCTATCTCGTTCGGATAGTCACGCCCGCTTCATCTGTCGCACGCCGGTGGCGTTGAGCAGATCAATCACGGCACGCCGGCACAGCCGCCGATGACACACGCGATGGCAGGGTCGGGCACCACGTCAGGTCATTTCGACACAACGCTCTTGATCAAGACGCCCACGGCCGCCATCGCCGCGAGGAGTTGCGCCCAAGCCCAACTGTCTCGTGAAAACTGACGGATGCGAGTGGGGGTGGGCACCGCGAATCTCGAACTCGGTGGGTCTTCGCGCACCTGCTGAGCAAACCAAGCCGACTTTCGAGTTCCCGCGTTCCACTCGATCAGCCGCTCGGCCACCACCGCTCTCGCGGCGACGCGTTCGCGCTTGGTGACCGCAAGTCTCATCAGCTGGATCTGTCTGTGCATCCAGAGCGCAATGAACCTGTCTCGCCCGTTCAAGTCGAGGAGGAGTCGCGGCAACAGCAGGGTGTATTCGAGCTCGGCGTTGGTCCATGCCTGCACGAACGCGGGACGAATGAGACTTCGGGTCGAGGACTCGAACGCGTCAAGGACACGCGCGACGAGCTGACGCTTGAGTTCGCGCTTGGCGCTTGCACGCGACGCGGCACGGTCCCACGCGAAGAGGCCGACCGTGACGAGGAGAGTGGCTCCGGTCGTAGCGAAGCCGATGTGCAGCGCAGCGTCCACGTCGATGGCTCAATCGAACGTGAACGTGCGGTAGGAACTACGGACAATAAAGCGTCGTCCGTCTTTTCGACGCTGAAGATATCCGGCGATCGTGTCGACGTCCGCGGGACGTATCCCCAGAGCCCGACACTTGGCGCGAACCTGCTCAACGGTGATGGCCGCCCAGCGAGCGGGACGGTTCATCATGTCCGCCTTGAGCTTGTCCTCTTCGTTCCATTTCAACCCGGAGTCGTAGCCGGCTGCCCAGGCGGCGATGTGCTCGAGGATCGCATCTACGCCATTCGGAAGAGGCTCCAAGGGCTTTCGTTCCTTCTTGGTGGGTGGGACGGTGGTGCCGGAGAGTAGTTGGAACGGGCTGACGTCCTCGATCCACTCGGCGGTTTCTCGTTCGCTCCATTCGATGACTGCGACCGCGTCAGCTTCGGATTGCCACACATCGTTGAGATGCTCTCGGTCGGGCCACGCGTAGAGAACCCGCTCGCCGCGAAACGACCCCGCGCTGAACCCCTTCCACGAATGATGGGACACCCCGGCCCGACCCACGAGCGCCTCGATCACCGGGCTAGGGATGTCTTTGCGTGGAGTGACCACTGTGACCGGGCCGCCCGGCTGCTCGAGCAACCATTTCACGGCGCGCGTGTTCTGCGACTCGCGCGAGTCGCCCTCGCTCAGCTTGGACACCGCAACAGGTTGGTTAGTCATGCTCCGCCCTCCTCGTGTTAGCAGCACGATAGAAGCAGCTCACGACACCGACGGTGCGTTCGAAATCCTTACCCATACGTGTCTGCCCCCAACGAGGTGCCGGGGAGACCGAACCCAATGATTTGCTGGGCTGGTCCATCTCGGCGGACGTCCGAAAACCGGAAATCGAGTCGTGTACACGTTGAAATGTGGCCACGGCGTGGCCACGCGTCCCGAAAGCAAGACGGCCCGACCAAGGAAAACTCTGATCAGGCCGTAAGTAGCTGAGGCGGGACTCGAACCCGCGACCTCACGATTATGAGTCGTGCGTTCTCACCTTGGCTCCTCCCATGCGAGTGCGCCAGGAGAGCCGGGCGAACGTGGCACGTGGCGAGTCTGGTTGAACAAAGTGGGATTGCCATTGCGACTGAGAGCCTCGCCCACGGCGTCAAGGTCGTCGTCGAATAGGTCTGCGTAGACAAGTAAGGTCATTGCTGCAGAAGCGTGCCCGAGCATCTTCTGCACTGCCTTGACGTTCGCACCCGCCGAGATCGCGAGGCTCGCGGCGGTGTGTCGCAGATCGTGAGGCGTCAGTGGATCGAGGCTCGGATATTCGTCAAGCAGCTGCTTCAGCGCCGGGTCGAAGGTCCGAGCTCGCCAGTTCCGATTGCGAAGCGCACCGCCCATCGGTGCCGTGAACACGAAATGCTTGGGCCCTTTGCCGACGCAGAGTTCTGCGAGCGGTTCCGCGAGGAAGGTCGGGAACGGCACACTCCGCCGGCTGTGGTTCTTCGGCGTCCCGTAGACCAGCTCGCGACCGACCTCTGTGACCGCCTGATCAACGTTGACGCGTCGGCGAAGCATGTCGAGGTCCATGACCCGCAGCGCCGCCATCTCGCCCCACCGGAGTCCGGTGTAGGCAAGGAAGAGGATGACGGTGCCGTCCCGCTCCGCGAAGCCGGCGAGCTCGTGCACCTGCTCGTGCGTGAGGTAGCCGCAACGGTCGCGGACGATGCGCGCGGGAGCTTGACGCCATCCGCGGGGTTGCGGCTGAGCCGTCCGTCGCGGACCGCGTACTTCAGGATCATGCTCATCACGCGGTGGTAGCTGCGCGTCGTGCCGGCCGACAGCTTCGTCGAGACCTCGGTCAGCCAGTTCTGGATGTCAGCGTGCGTGAGTCCGGCGAGCGGCACGTTGCCCCATCGCGGGAGGATCGCGTGGCGCATGATCGACTCGTAGCCGGCGCGCGTCGAGGGCTTCAGCTGCACCTGATTCGCGAGCCACGTTTCGGCCCACTCGGCGAGCAGTATCCGCGACTGGCTCGCCGCGACGAACTCGCCGCGCGCCTTCGAGACTTCGACGGATGCGAGGAAGAGTTCGGCCTCGCGCTTCGTGCGGAAGCCGCGCTTGTCGGTCTGCGAGCGGTTCGGCAGCCGGTAGCGGACTCTGTATCGACGGCCGGATCCGGTCTCGTATGGCGTGATGCTTCCCATGAACGATCCCTCCCGAGGCCTATCTCACTAGGGACCTCCGACCTCGCGAGCACTCACCGCCGATCGGCGGGCCAGTTGCCGATCGACTGCAAGTATTCGACGGCCTCCGCGTGCTCAGTGAACTCCAGCAAATTGCCGACCTTGGCCGCGAGAACTTCACGGACTTCGGCGGGAGTCGCGAAGAAGAACTCCTTGCGCGGGTTCGCCTGGTTTAGGGCGCGGGCAGCGAAATGTTTGTGGAGTTCGTTCTCGAGGGTTACGGCGTCCTCCGAGAAGAAAAGAGTGTGGATATCGAAGCGGAACGGCACCGAGGCTCCGCCGAGCTCGTACACGCGCTCCTTCGGCTCGAGCCTGCGCGTCAGCCCGATTTTCACCACCTGGTCGCCGAAGGCGCCCCTGTTGGAGATGACGTACACGTAACCGGCCCGGATGTTTGCGGCGCGATAGTCGTTGGCCTCGATAGCGCTGTCGATCTCCGCGAGCCTTGCCTCGAGGTCCGCCGCATCGCCCCCAGCAGCCCTGACCGCGGCCAGAGCATTCTCGACATGGCCGCGCTCCTTATCGAGCTTCTCGCGCTGCTCCTCGAGCTCCTTCTGAACGCGCTTCTCTTCGCGAAGCTGAGCGCGCTGCTCGCGTTCCGCTTCTCGCTCCTCTTGCTTCATCATGAGCCAGTCGGAGGTGAGCTCGATCTCCTCGATCCGCAAATGATGGAAGTCGTCACTGATGCGCATCTCCATCATCGCGCCGAGCTTCGCGATCGCGACCCGCGTCCGCTCCAGACGACTCTTTGCTGTCAGAGCATTGCCTGCCCTCAGCGACCGGATGCTGTTGTCCGCCTCTGAGTTGTAGGCGCGCAACATCAGGCGCCCGAGGTCATCCGACATCTTTCGTCCCTTCGCGAGGGAGTTGTCGAAAGTGAATCGGTTCGACGCGACGATCGCCCGCCCACTCTTCGCGACCTCAACGATCCTGGACTGCAGGTCTACGAGTCGTTCGCGAAAAGCGGCAGCGTTCTCGAGCGGGTGGTGATAGCGGTAGATGCCCATGTCTTGAAGGACACGGTCGTCGTCGAGCGGGACAGCAGCGGGCTCTGCAGCCGGCGCCTGACTCAGCTGCGAGCGCAAAGAAGCCACCTCAGCTTCTAGCGCTCGGATCTTGTCGTTCTCGGTCAACGCAGGAGCTACGGGCGGCGCGTCGTCAGTGTCTCCTGGCACTGGGGCAACCTCGCGGGCAGGATTCCCTGCGTTTGCGGGGTTGTCGATCGCCGATCGTGCTGACTCAGGAGCCGACACGGGGGCATCGGCCGGCAGCCAAAGCGACCAGTCGTCTGGCGGTGACGGCCAGGACGGGTCCGGCACCCATCCAAGAGGCGGCTTCCATCCGGGAGGCGGCGTCGGCCATCCAGGAGGCGGGTTGAACGTCCACTCATCCGACATCAGGCTCTGCGGACTCCAGATCCGTTGGCAGCCACGAGCTCGAATGGGTTCTTGGACGTAGCAGCGCCGAGATGCTCGAGGGTTGCCGACGGCACAATCCCGGAGAGGTTGATCGCGACGAACGTCTCGCGCGCGGTGCTCACCGCGACGAACGGAATGAACCTCGTCTGGCCAGTTGCGGGGTCATTGGTTCGCACGCCGACCTCGATCGACATGGACTTCACGATCTGCCGCCGGTCTGCCTCGAACACCTCGTGGAGCGTTCGCAACGCCACCTGATTGACAATGCTCGCGTACCGCGCCTTCATATCCCGAGCCGACAGGTCGGTCGAGACGATCTCGTCGGAAGCCTTCACATATCGCCAGGACTTGATCTTCGGAACATCCGACGGTGCTGGAATCTCGACCTGCAACTTCAGTTCGGCCGTCGTGGCGTCGAAACCGGCGTCGTACTCGACCGGAAACCCTTCCGGATACACGGAGTTCGCGAGCACGATGGATACGTAATCCTGGACTGCCTCGACGTCGCCATATCCGAGGTTCGCGATGAAGCGATCGACTTGGGCATTGTGCTCAGCTACCTCGCGGTCACGAACGTCGCACGCTGCCTGATACTTCGCCCGCTCCTCAGCTAGCGTCCTCTCCCTCAGAGCCTCCGCGTCGACATGGGCGCGATGCAGGGACTCGACGTAGGCGGGATACTGCTGGTCGTTGCGCCACCACTCCTCATGTGCGCGAAGGAAGTCGGCCTCGGCTTGAGCTGCCGCCTCCTGAATCTTCTTCTGGCGATTGAAGAGCCCGGTGACCGGAGCGGGCGCCCATCGAACCGGCTCCGGATGACGCGGCACCAGACCGGGCGGAGGAGTTGGCGTCTCGAGATCCCATCGCGGGAACGGCGGGTGTTCAGCCCGGCGCTTCAATTGCTCGAGATCGACGTAGTCGTCGACGTCGAGGGTCGCGGCCAGCAGCCCCTCGAGCTCGGCGTAGTTGTCGGCGAGCTCGGCATTGCGATCTTCGACTTCAGCCTGCATCGCATCGACATGAGCGGCCTGCGCCTCTCGTTCGAGGCGCCTTCGATCGACATCCGACGCTCGAACGGCCGCCTGATATGCACGCTGCTCTGCTCGACGAGCGGCCTCCGCTTGTCTTACTGCGGTGGCCGCCGCGCGTTGTCTGCGCTCGGCCTCTCTTGCAGCGAGCTGAGACTGGTGTTGAAGTTCGGCAAAGAAGCCGCGGCGTCGCGCCAAGAGCCCTCCCAGGTGAGTCTCGTTCAGCATAGGAGTGTCAATCGTCGCAAGGTAGCCCGCCTACGAGGGATGCCCGCCGAGACTCTCGGAGCACGCGATTCGCTTCGTCGGAGTGCAGTGTCTAGTGACTTCTGCGCCACTTCCGGCCGCTGCTCCCTCGCATCAGCTGGCGCCTTGCCAGCTCGTCCTCATAGGCGCGCAACCACATCAACGCAGTCCTCTGCGATCGAGACAGCACGCGCTCTGCGACGAATAGCGCGATGGCGAATGGGATACCGGCGATACCAATGACGAGAGCCGCACCCCACGGATTGCCCTCGATTGGAGTCACTGGACTCAGAACTAGCGCGACCGGGACGACGATCGCGACGATCGTCAGGTACGTCGGCCCGTCGCGGTCAGCCGACTCGACGCGCAGTTCCGCGAGAGCCAACCGCTGTTGCGCGAGACTCGAGTCAGCAAAGGCTTCGACTCGGTCAGAGAGCTTCTTCCGGTCTTTGTGAACGTGCGGCGTCGCCATCCTGAAACGCTATTCACTGCTGGCGACAGTCATCCTTTGCTTCAGGTCCGATCGAGAGCGCATGCCCTTGTTTCCTCCTGCATCCCACCTTTTGCCCTGCATTTCCGCCGCTGCTTTACTTCCCAACCTCCCTCACTCATAAGGAACGTTGAGTGCGGGAGGTTGGGAAGCGGCCGTAGGCCGGCAGCGGCGGAAATGCAGCGTAGAACCACCACAAACCCTTCGTTTGAGTATTCGCGACCGACGAAGGGGTAAGAGACGGAACTGGAGACCAGACCGGCGTCGTCTCGGCCGGCCAGTACTTCGGCGCTGCACTCTAGCCGTGATCCAGTTCGCATGTCACACTGTTTCTAGATCTAGAAGGAGTATGACGTGACCGACATGTCCGTCGCCGTGCTGGCGAAGCGGCTCGGCGTCACTCAACGGCGCGCCAATCAGATCGTCGCCGATGGCCTGATCAGCGCTCGCCGCACCGACAGTGGCGAGTGGCTGGTCGACGTCGACAGCGCGGAAGCGTTCGGGCGCAGCCGACGCACGGCGCGCGGCCTCACCCCCGATGGTGCTTGGGCGCTGCTCTTCATCCTCAATGGCCAACGGGTCGACTGGATCTCCGAGAGCACACGAACGCGACTGAAGCGTCGCATCCGTGACGGATCGTCTGAGGTGCTGGCGCGGGAGGTGGCCGGACGGACGAAAATCCGGCGGTACCGCGCGGCCAACCTCGAGAAGGCCCGCAAGAACCTCCTGCTCACAGGACGATCAGCTACGGAGACTCTCTTCACCGAGCTACTCCCCGATCAGGGCCGCCTCTACGGCTACGTGCCACGCGGAACGACGGTCGACGGCTGGGCGGCAGACAACTTCCTGGTGCCCGACACTGTCGGCAACGTCTTCCTGTTCGCCAACACGATGCCCGCCGCGGCTGCAGGCGAGAAGGTCCCCGCTTCGGTTGTGGCCGCCGATCTCGCCATCTCGGCGGATGCCCGTGAACGCGCGGCCGGAGCCGTCGCGCTCGAAGAGATGAGAGCCGCATGGCTGAGCCCGATCGCGTAGTCCGCCTCACGGGTGACGAGACGTTGCCCGCGTGGCGGAGCGTCGTGGAACTGCACGCGGCGGGGCTCTCTCACTCGCTCACGCTGGTGGGCGGACTGATGGTCTACGCGCATGCACGCGCCGCCGGCCTGACCTCGCCGAGACCCACAACCGACGCCGACGTCCTGGTCGACGTGCTGGCATCCCGCCTGAATCTGACCGAGGTTTCCGCAGGGCTGACGTCGATGGGCTTCGAACTGGCGAGCGAGTACACGACGGCCTACCGCTTCCGGCATCCGGACGCTCGAGTCGTGGACGTCATGGTCGCCGATCATCTGCCCTCTCATGTCCGCACGCGGCTTGCCGGGCGTCCAGCCTTCCGCGCTCCTGCCGGTCAGCAGGCCATCAACCGGCGTGAGCTCTGGCGGCTCGAGTTCGCCGATGACACGAACTGCTCGATCGGCGTTCCCAACGTGCTCGGCGCGCTCGTCGCGAAGGGCGCGGCCTGGATCGTCGACAACCGCAATCCCGAACGTCATCTCCAGGATGCCGCGACGCTGTTCGCCGCAGTCGGCGATGCGTCGGCGCTCGACTACGACCTGTCGACCAACGACCGAAAGCGGCTGAGAGCCCTGCGCGATCAGCTGCAGGACCCCAGGCACGCCGCGTGGGGTCTCCTCGATGCCCAGGAGCGCCTTCTGGGCCAGCAGAATCTCCAGCTTCTTGCTCGAGCAGCACGACTGTAGATAGGAGCAACGGCTATCGATACCGGCGAGACCCCCGGACACCATCCGCATTGTGGCCCTCCGGCCCACGTGACGTTTTCGAGGGACTGTCAGGTGCAGGCAACTGATCCCTAGAATTCGGACGACACAGGAGGCATCGTGACCAATCCGCCAGCAGGCTTCTACCCCGACTCGACTAACGGGGGCCGCGGTCGTTGGTGGAACGGTGAGCAGTGGACCGATCGATTCCAAGACGAGATGCTCACGCCTCCGGCACCGGCACCAGCATCAGCACCAGCACCAGCACCTACTCTCGCCGTAGGGCCGACAAACGAAATGACTGACGTCGAGCAGCCCGAGGGCACACAAGACACAGCCGCTCCAAATGCGATTTCGGGGGGAAGCCCTGTTTCCTCGCGCCCGTCGCCGTCGCACCGCACGTGGCTGATGATCACGATCGGCGCCTTCGTGCTCGGAGGGTTGCTCGGCGGATCCGTCGCCGCATTGGCTACCGCCGGAGGCCCCGGAGATGACACGGCTACGTCGAGCGAAGCCGATGCTGGCGGTGTCACAGCAATCGAGCAAGCGGGGCGGCGTTGCGGCCTGGTGAATATGGACGGGAGATCGACGGCGAGCGGGGTCGAGGTCGGGGATGGAGGAATGTCGCTCACGCTCGACACCAAGGGCAATGACGATTCGACTGGGATCGCCTACTCGGACGCCGAGTGCATGTTCACGCAACTCAAGATGACCGACGCCATCAAGTCGAGGGTCGAGGCCACCCGCGCACTGGATGGACGCCAGACCGGCGATTGGGGCGACTTCGACGCGTCGTGGGGCTACCACCCCGACCACGGGCTCGACATGGTGATCGAGGATCAGAGCTGACGCACATCACCAGTTGGTTGAGATTGACCACATCATGAGTTTCGGCAGGTCGATCAGGATCGCCGCCGATCCCGACCGTGACATCCAGACACGTGTGATCAACCTGATGGGCTCGATCGAGTACATGTCGATCTGGGGATTCCACGGCACCGTGGACCGGCTCTACCTCGCGACCGGTGCCGGCCCGAGCGGCTGGACGCCCGCGCAGGTCGATCGCGCCGTCGAGCTCGTCGTCCACGCGCACGCATCGTGGAGCGCGTTCAAGCGTGCAGCGGATGCTGCCACGCACGAGTCGAAGCGCCGTCCTAGCTACCGTCCGGCCGAAATCGACAAGCAGTACCGCGAGTGGATCGAGAGCTACCTCAACGAGTCTCGTCGCCGGGAATGGCGCCTGCTGGAGTAGCGACGAGCGCGGCCGCTCGTGCCCACATTTTGCCCACAATTCAGCGTTATCACACGCCATCCGACGTGATCACAGCGCACCCACGATCGCCGTGAATGCGGGGCACTTCGCCCCTTGCGCGGATATCCCAAACCCCATCCATTGGACTTTTAATCCGCGGGTCGTGGGTTCGAGCCCCACCGGGCCCACGTTCGACGTCGCCCGCGGTACCGACGAGCGCAGAGGCCCGGCAGACGCGCACCACGGTGAGATCTCGGGAACGACGATCTCGGACGGCGCGGGAGGGGCGAACCGCCTCACGAAGGGCACCGGACCCTTCGCGCCGACGCCGAGCTGCGCACCGAGTGACAGCACACCCGCCTCGCGGACCTGTTCGCCGACGACCAGCTCATCGATTCCCTCGCCAGCGACGTTCCGAGCCCGCTCGTCGAGAAGTTCGAGCTCGGCCGCGCGCTCGCGCAACACGCCGCCGACATCCTCGCGATCTTCGACCGGCCCGCGCCTCCTCGATTGCAACGAGCCCGTTAACATCACGTTACTCCTGGCCCACCGAGGTCGTCGGCCGACTGGTCCTGGGACGGCCGTGACGTGAGCCGCAGACTGAGGCCATGACCCCCCGAACCGGCTTCCACCAGCGGCCGTGCCAGCGGCTGACGGGCACGCGGTGACGCGGTATCTCGGCGGCCGGCTGCTCGCCGCCGCGATCGTGCTCTTCGCGCTGTCGCTGCTCGCCTTCGGAATGGTCCGCCTGATCCCCGGCGACCCCGCCCTGAACTTCGTCCAGGTCGACAACCCCGACCCGGCCGTGCTCGAGGCGATCCGTCAGCAGCTCGGCCTCGACCGCCCCTGGTACACGCAGTACCTCGAATGGATCGGCGGCGCGGTCACCGGCGACTTCGGCAGCTCGCTCACGAGGCCGCAGCAGATCGGCGAACAGCTCGCGGTGCGCTTCCCGGTGAGCCTGCAGCTCGCCGTCATGGCGATGCTCATCGCCGTCGCGTTCGGCGTGCCGCTCGGCGTGATGGCCGCCGTCCGGCCCGGCAAGGCGGTCGACGCGGTCGTGCGCGGGCTCAGCTTCGTCTCGCTCGCGGTGCCCGCGTTCATCATCGCGACGGTCATCATCCTCGTGAACACCAGCACGGTGCGACTGCGCCTGCTCGGCCACGTGTCGTTCGAGGACGACCCGCTCGGCAGCATCGGCTCGATGCTCGCACCGGCGATCGTGCTCTCGCTCGCGATGGGCGCCATGATCGCCAGATACACGCGTGGCACCGTGATCGACGCGCTCTCCCAGGACTACATCCGAACCGCACGCGCCAAGGGCGCATCGGTCGGACGCATCGTCGTGCGGCATGCCCTGCGCAACGCGCTCATCCCCGTGACGACCATCATCGGCGTGCAGCTCGCCGCCATCATCGGCGGCACGGTCATCATCGAGACCGTCTTCGCGATCCCCGGCATGGGCAGCTACCTGATCGAGTCGATCAACACCACCGACTACCCGGCCATCCAGGCCTGCGTGCTCGTGCTCGGCGCGGTGTTCATCATCATCAACCTGGTCGTCGACCTCATCTATCCGCTGATCGATCCGAGAATCCGGGTGGCGCGATGACCTCTCTTCCCATGCGACTGAGCGCGATCGGCGTGATCGGCAAGCGCCGGGCGCGGCCCGTGCGCCGCAATGCGACACTCGCGATCGGCGTCGGCATCATCGTCGCGCTCACCGCGTTCGCCCTGCTCGGGCCCGTCCTGAGCCCGTACGGCACGACCCAGATCAGCGACACGCCCTTCGCGGGCTCGTCGACCGAGCACTGGCTCGGCACCGACAACCTCGGTCGCGACACGTTCGTCCGCCTCGCCGCGGCGACCGGCTACACGCTACTGATCTCGTTCACCGCCTCGGTCGTCGCGATGGCGGTCGGCACGGCGCTCGGCGTGCTCGCCGGCTACCTCGGGGGCTGGACCGACCTCGTCGTCATGCGCGGCGTCGAGGTGTTCATGTCGATCCCCGCGATCCTCATGGCGCTCGTCGTGCGGGTCATCTTCGGCCCGGGGGTGCTGCCGCTCGTGGTCGCCATGGCGATCGTCGCCGCGCCCATGTTCGCGAGGATCATGCGCGGGCCCATCCTGCTCCTCAAGGAGCGCGACTTCGTGGTCGCAGCCGAGGTCGGCGGTGTGGGCAGGCTCGGCATCGCGTTCCAGCATCTGCTGCCCAACGCGCTCACGCCGATGCTCGTGCAGTTCGCGAACACCGCATCGCTCGCGGTGCTGCTCGAGGCGAGCCTCAGCTACCTCGGGCAGGGCGTGCAAGCGCCCGAACCCAGCGCCGGCCGCATGATCAGCGAGTTCCAGCGCTACATGGCCGACCAGCCGCAGCTCGTGCTCATCCCCGCCGCGCTGGTCACGATCCTCACCGTCGGCTGGAACCTCATCTCCGACGGGCTGCAGGCCGGACTCTCGCCACGCGCCAGCCAGCTGCAGGTGCCCGTCCGGCCGCGCAGGCCCGCGTCCTCGACCAGCTCAACCCTCCCCACCACCCCTGCATCCCACCCCAGCGCGAAGGAGCACCACCAATGAGAAGGCCCCTCGTCATCGCCGCGTCGCTCGCGGCGGCCACGGCACTCGTCCTCACCGGATGCTCGACGGGCGGAGGCGACTCGACCGCCGCCGCGAACGGCGAGCCGGTCGACGGCGGAACGCTCGTGTATGCGACCGACATCCAGCCCACGGCCGGCGGACTCGACCCGTACTCGAGCGTCGCGTTCGCGAACCAGAACATGCTCGTGCAGATCTACGAGACGCTGCTCACCAAGTCCGACGACGGCGAGATCATGCCGGGCCTCGCCGAGAGCTGGGAGCAGGTGGACGACACCACCTACACCGTGACCCTGCGCGAGGGCGTGACCTTCAGCGACGGCTCGCCGCTCACGGCCGAGGATGTGGTGTTCTCGTTCGACACCATGACCACGGCGCCCGCGGTGACCGCGACGCTGCTCACGGGCCTCGCCGAGACCACGGCGATCGACGAGCAGACCGTGCAGTTCACCCTGTCGGCGCCGAACGGCACGTTCCTGAACGTCATCGCGGCGCGCGGCACGGCGTACATCGTGAATCAGGCATGGTACGAGTCGACGCCGGCCGAGGCGCGTCAGCGCGAGGCGCTCGGCACCGGCCCGTTCGTGCTCGACGAGTGGGTCGACAACGTCTCGCTCACGCTGACGAAGAACGAGCAGTACTGGCAGGAGGGACTGCCGCACCTCGACGTGCTCGAGTTCCAGTTCCTGCCCGATGAGACCGCGCGCATCTCGGCGCTCCGCCAGGGCGCCGGCGTCGACGCGGCGTGGACCCGTGACGCGGCGCTCGTCGCGGACCTCGACGGCCAGGGATTCGCGTTCGGCGAGAACGCCTCGACACGCGGGCTGAACATCTACGTCAACGCCCAGTCGGGCCCGCTCGCCGATGTGCGCGTGCGGCAGGCGATCTCGCTGGCGCTCGACCGTCAGGCGATCATCGACCTCGCGGCGGGCGGCAACGGCGAGCTGAGCCTCACGGTGCCCGCGGGCGACCCGACCGCGGTGCTGCCCGACGAGGACACGCCGCTCTACACGCAGGACATCGACGCGGCCAAGAAGCTGCTCGCCGAGGCCGGTCAGGAGAGCCCGACGATCAGCCTCACGTATGCGACCGACGCGTCGCTCGCCATCGACGTGCCGGCGTATGAGGTCATGAAGGAGCAGCTGGCCGAGGCCGGCATCACGCTCGAGCTGAACGGCACGACCTGGACCGAGGTCGTCGGCGCGGTCGTGAGCGGCGGGTACACGGACCTGATCGCGGTGCCCGGCTACTACCAGCCCGACATGACGGCGTACTTCAACTTCTTCCTGGTGCCCGGCGCGGCGACGAACAAGGTGACCGCCGAGGGCGACCCCGGCGTGGCCGAGCTCGCCGAGCTGCGCGGCGTGATCGAGCCGGCCGAGCGGGCCGAGAAGCTCGAGGCGCTCGAGGATCTGGTCGCGGACCAGGCCTACGTCTACACGCTCTTCGCGCAGGCCCAGCGGTTCGAGGCGTGGTCCGAGCGCGTGCAGGGCTACGTGGCCGACCCGTTCACGTACCGCTGGAACCTCGTCAACGCCTGGCTCGCCGACTAGACCCGGCACGCTGCCCGATGCGAACCACCCCGGAAGGAGACCTCATGACCGACGTTCGAGACGACGTGCTCGTGGTCGACGGCCTGACCGTCGGCTACGGCGGAGCGGCCCCGGTCGTGTCCGACGTCTCCTTCCGGGTCGCATCGGGCGAGATCGTCGGCGTGATCGGCGAGAGCGGATGCGGCAAGTCCACGATCGCGACCGCGATCATGGGCCTGCTGCCCGGCTCGGCGGCCCTCGACGCGACGACCCTCTCGGTCGGCGACGAGACGCTCGTCGGCCGCAGCGAGAAGGAGTACGCGTCGCTGCGCGGACGGGTCATGTCGATGGTGTTCCAGGAGCCCATGTCGGCGCTCAACCCGACGATCCGCATCGGACCGCAGATCGCCGAGACGCTCATCGTGCACCGGCTCATGGACAAGAAGGCCGCCATGGTGCGGGCACGTGAGCTGCTCGAGCTCGTGCAGGTGCCCGAGCCCGATCTCCGGATGCGGCAGTTCCCGCACCAGCTGAGCGGCGGCATGCGGCAGCGTGTGGTCATCGCGATGGCGATGGCGGCCAAGCCCCGGCTGCTCGTGGCCGACGAGCCGACGACCGCGCTCGACGTGACCGTGCAGGCGCAGATCCTCGACCTCATCGACGAGATGCGCACCGTGACGGGCACGGGCGTGGTGCTCATCAGCCACGACCTGGGCGTCATCGCGCAGACCTGCGACCGCGTGCTCGTCATGTACGCGGGGCAGATCGTGGAGGAGGGCACGCCGGCCGAGGTGCTCGCGGCACCCGCGCACCCCTACACGAGGGCGTTGCTGAAGAGCATCCCGGCGACCGATCGGCCCGGCCGGGTCGAGCTGCCGGCGATCCCCGGCGGCATCGCCGACGAGGATCGCGCACGCGCGGGCTGCCGGTTCCAGCCGCGCTGCGCGTTCGCGACCGACGCGTGCGCCGCACCGCAGGCGCTGCGCCCGATCGATCCGGGGCGGGCGGTGCGATGCGTCCGCTCGGAAGAGGTCATCGCCCTCGAGATCCAGGAGGCTGCAGCATGACCGGCACGGTCACGACCGACGACCTCATGCGCTTCGAGGACGTCACCCAGACGTTCAAGGGCCCTGGCGGCCGCGAGGTGCATGCGCTCGCGGGCATCGATCTCGACATCCGGCGCGGCGAGACGCTCGGCATCGTCGGGGAGTCGGGGTGCGGCAAGAGCACCCTGGCTCGCGCCGCCATGCTGCTGCGCGCCCCCACGAGCGGCGGCATCGCGTTCGACGGCGACGACGCGCTCGCGCTGCGCGGCGCCGCGCTCAAGCGGCATCGCCGGCGCGTGCAGATGGTCTTCCAGGACCCCAACGACTCGCTCGATCCGAGGTACACCGTGCGCCGGTCGGTCATGGAGCCCCTCCGCTCGACGGGTGTGCGCGGGGCGGCGGCCGTGGCGGCGGTGCGGGAGACGATCGATCTCGTCGGGCTCCCGGCGAGCGCGCTCGACCGGTACCCGCACGAGTTCTCAGGCGGCCAGCGCCAGCGCATCGCCATCGCGAGGTCGCTCGTGACGAGCCCGGAGCTGGTCGTGCTCGACGAGCCGACCTCGGCGCTGGACGTGTCGATCCAGGCGCAGATCCTGAACCTGCTGCTCGAGCTGCAGCGCGAACGCCGGCTCACCTACATGTTCATCTCGCACAACCTCGGCGTCGTGCGCCACCTCGCGTCACGCGTCGCGGTCATGTACCTCGGCCGCATCGTCGAGGTCGGCGACGTCGAGGACGTGTTCACGAATCCTCAGCACCCGTACACGGTCGCGCTCATGTCGGCCGTCCCCGAGCCGACGCCGGTCAGACGCGAGCGCATCATGCTGCAGGGCGACCTGCCGAGCCCGTCCGAGCAGCACGTGGGCTGTGCGTTCGCCTCGCGCTGCTGGCTCGCGACCGACGTGTGCCGCACGACGCGTCCGCCGCTGGCCCCCGTCGGCGAGGGGCTCGCGATCGACGCCGCCTGCCATCACCGCGGCGAGGCGGTGGTGCCCGGACGCACCGATCTCACCCTCACGACAAGGAGCGCATGATGACCCAGCACAGCGGGGCACCCGCCACGACACCGCCCATCACGATCTACCCCGCCGCGAAGGTCGTCACGCTCGATCATGCACGCCCCGTCGCCGAGGCCGTCGCGGTGCGCGGCGACCGCATCCTCGCGGCCGGCTCGATGCAGGAGCTGTCGCTGTTCGAGGGCGCGACGGTCGACGACCGCTACGCCGACCGGGTGATCTTCCCGGGCTTCGTCGAGGCGCACGCGCACCCCATGACCGGCGGGCTGTGGCGCAGCACCTATCTCGGGTACTTCGAGCGCACCGATCCCTGGGGACGCGCGTGGCCCGGATGCACGACGCTCGACGAGGTCATCGAGCGGCTTCAGGAGGCGGATGCGGCGATGGAGGACCCGGACGCGCTGCTGTTCGCGTGGGGACTGGACCCGCTGTACTTCCGCAGCGAGCGGCTGCTCGCCAAGCACCTCGACCGGGTCTCGACCACGCGACCGATCTTCGTGCTGCACGCCGGAGCGCACTTCGCCTCGGTCAACAGCGCGCTCATGCGGGGGGCGGGCATCACGCGGGACCTCAACGTCGAGGGCCTCGCCCGCGACGAGCACGGCGAGCCGAACGGCGAGCTGCAGGAGTTCGCGGCCATGTCGCTCGCGAAGGAGGGCTGGGCGCAGGCGCTCGACGCGCTCGATGAGGAGGCGGTCGTCAACTTCGGCCTCGAGTGCCGCAACGTCGGCATCACGACCGTGGTCGACCTCGCGTCGACGACGCTGTTCACCGGCGGCCTCGACGTGTACCGTGCCGCGGCCGAGTCCGACGCGTTCCCCGCGCGACTCGTGCCCTTCCACTGGGGCATGGCGCCGACCCCCGGCATGACGCTCGACGAGGTCGCGGCCGCCCTGCAGGTGCTCGCGGCCGACAGCACCGCGAAGCTGAAGTTCGGGTACGTGAAGCTGCTGCTCGACGGCGCGATCCAGGGGCACACCGCGCGCCTCCTGGAGCCCGGGTATCTGAACACCGACGTCAACGGCATCTGGAACGTGAGCCCCGAGCAGTTCGAGGACGCGTTCACCGTCTTCCACAACGCCGGCATGGTCGTGCACGTGCACTGCAACGGCGACGAGGCGACCGAGCTCATGCTCGACACGGTCGAGCGGATCCTCACGAGGCATCCGCGCCCGGATCACCGGCACACCGTCACGCACTCGCAGCTGTCGACCGCGGCGCAGTACCGGCGCATGAAGGCGCTCGGACTGTGCGCCAACATCTTCGCCAACCACATCTGGTACCTCGGCGACCTGCACTACGACCTGACCCTCGGCCCCGACCGCGCAGCGCGCATGGACGCCGCGGCGACGGCGATCCGCGAGGGGGTGCCGATCTCGCTGCACTGCGATGCGCCGGTCACGCCCCTCGGGCCGCTCTCGACCGCGTCATACGCGGTCGAGCGGCGCACGGCCGGAGGCCGGCTGCTCGGGCCGGGCGAGGCGATCACGCTCGACCAGGCGCTGCGCGCGGTCACGCTCGGCAGCGCGTACATGCTGAAGCTCGACCACGAGGTCGGCTCGATCGAAGGCGGCAAGCGCGCCGACTTCGCGATCCTCGACCGAGACCCGTACGAGGTCGCCGATCCCGCCGAGCTGCGCGCGATCACGGTGCTCGGCACGGTCCTCGGCGGCGAGCACCACACGGCCGCGGCCAAGCGCCTGCCGGAGCCGGCACAGACATGACCCCCTCCGCGATCCCGCTGATCGTGGTCGGCGGCTACCTCGGATCGGGCAAGACGACGCTCATCCGCGACCTCCTGCGCGAGGGCGTGCCGGGCACGGCCCTCATCGTGAACGACTTCGGCGAGCTCGACGTCGACGCCGCGCTGCTCTCGGGAGGCGACGGCGACCTCGTGAACTTCAGCGACGGCTGCATCTGCTGCCAGGCCTCGGACGGCATGTCGAGCTCGCTCGCGCTGCTGCGTGAACGTGCGCCGCGCCGGGTCGTCGTCGAGGCGAGCGGCGTGGGCGACCCGGCCGCGCTCGCGGCCTGGTCGACGACGCCCGGCTTCACGCCGGGCGGCGTGATCGTGTGCGCCGACGCCACGACGATCTCGGCACGGCTGCGCGATCGGTGGATCGGCGACACGATCGCGCGGCAGCTCGCGAGCGCCGACCTCATCGTCGTCACGCATGCGGATGTCGCGAGGGAGGCCGTGCTGGACGGTGCGCTGTTCCTCATCGGGCTGCGTGCTCCGCACGCCGAGGTCATCGTGCGCCGTGACGGCATGTCGTTGACGAGCACGCTGCTCGACGGCGAGCCAGGCGCCTACGCCGCACCGGCCGTCTCGGGCCAGGCGCACGCCGCGCACGACACGTGGGTGTTGCGCGCCCATGAGCCCGTCGACCGGCCGGCGCTCGAGCGCGCGCTGCGCGCATTGCCGCGCGAGATCGTGCGCCTCAAGGGGTTCGCCGTGTTCGCCGAGACGCCCGAGCTCGTGCACACCGTGCAATGCGTCGGGCCGAGATTCGCGATCACGCTGCACGGTCCGCGCGACAGCGGGGCATCGGCTCTGACCGTCATCGCGAAGCCTGGCGCCTCGCGTGAGCTGATCGGCCTGCACGACGCGGGTCTCGAGCCTGCCCACTCGCATCTGCACTGACTTCGACATCCCCACCCCGACAGAGAGAAGAGCTCCGAACGTGCCCGCACCTGAAGACCCCGCCGCGAAGCGGACCTACGACCTCGACCGCCGTCACGTGTTCCACTCGTGGTCGGCCCAGGCCGCACTCGACCCCATGGTCGTCACGCGCGCCGAGGGCACGCACGTGTGGGACGGCGACGGCACGAGGTATCTCGACTTCACGTCGCAGCTGATCTACACCAACGTCGGACATCAGCACCCCGTGCTCGTGCAGGCGATCAAGGACCAGGCCGACGTGCTGTGCACGATCGCGCCCGCGATCGCCAACGACCGCCGTTCCGAGGCGGCGCGCCTCATCGCCGAGATCGCGCCAGAAGGCCTCGACCGGGTGTTCTTCACGAACGGCGGCGCCGATGCGAACGAGAACGCCGTGCGCATGGCGCGCCTGCACACCGGCCGGCGGAAGGTGCTCGCCGCGTACCGCTCGTACCACGGCAACACCGACATCGCGATCAACCTCACGGGCGACCCGCGGCGCTGGCCGAACGACTACGCGGCGGCCGGCGTCGTGCACTTCCATGCGCCGTTCCTGTATCGCACGCAGTTCCACGCCACGACCGAGGCCGAGGAGTGCGAGCGTGCGCTCGAGCACCTCGAGACGCTCATCCTGCTCGAGGGCCCCGAGACCATCGCGGCCATCATCCTCGAGGGCGTTCCCGGCACGGCGGGCGTCATGCCGCCGCCCGCCGGCTACCTCGCGGGTGTGCGCGCGCTGTGCGACCGGTTCGGCATCGTCATGATCGCCGATGAGGTCATGTCGGGCTTCGGGCGCACCGGGGCCTGGTTCGCGGTGCAGCACTGGGACGTCGTGCCCGACCTCATCACCTTCGCCAAGGGCGTGAACTCGGGCTATGTGCCGCTCGGCGGGGTGCTCATCCACGATTCGATCGCGGCCACGTTCGACACGCGCGTCTTCCCGGGCGGGCTCACCTACTCGGGGCATCCGCTCGCGTGCGCGGCGGCGGCCGCCGCGATCGGCGTCATGCGCGACGAGGGCATGATCGAGCGCGCGGCCGACGTCGGCGGACGGCTGTTCGGGCCGGGGCTCGCGGCGATCGCCGAACGCCACGCGAGCGTCGGCGAGGTGCGCGGTCTCGGCGCGATGTGGGCGGTCGAGCTCGTCGTCGACCGGCAGACGCGCGAGCCGCTCGCGCCCTACGGCGGATCGAGCGAGGCGCTCGCGAAGACCGTGGCGGAGGCCAAGCGACTCGGCCTGCTCGTGTTCACGAACTTCAACCGCATCCACCTCGCACCGCCGCTGAACACCTCGGACGCCGAGATCGCCGAGGCGCTCGAGATCCTCGACCGTGCGCTCGACGTCGCGGACACCTACACGAGCGCAGCTGCGGCCGTCGGCGCGACCGCGGCCTGAACACCGGGGAGCCGACCATGACCAGCACCGGACCCATCACGGTCTATCGCGCGAAGCGCGTCGTGACGCTCGATCCGGCGAGACCCGTCGCCGAGGCGGTCGCCGTGCGCGGCGACCGCATCCTCGCGGCGGGCTCGCTCGACGAGCTGGCGTACTTCGACGGCACGCGCATCGACGACCGGTACGCCGACGACGTGGTGTTCCCCGGGTTCGTCGAGGCGCACGCGCACGCCATGAGCGGCGCGCTGTGGCGATCGGTGTACGTCGGCTTCCACGACCGGCGCGACCTGTCGGGCCGGGTCTGGCCCGGCTGCCGAAGCATCGACGACGTCATCGCGCGGCTCAGCGAGGCCGATGCGCGGATGTCGGCGGCGGGCGACGCGGCGACGGCGCCCGACGCGCTGCTGTTCGGCTGGGGGCTCGACCCCGCGTTCTTCCCCGGGGAGCGGCTCGCCGCCAAGCACCTCGACCTCGCGTCGGCCACGAGACCGATCTTCGTGCTCCACGGCAACGCGCACGTGGCATCCGTCAACTCGGCCATGATGCGCCGGCACGCGATCGACCGCTCGGTGAGCGTCGAGGGCGTCGAGCGCGACGCGCTCGGCGAGCCGAACGGCGAGCTGCGCGAGATCCCCGCGATGTCGCTGGCCTCGTCGGGCTTCTCGCGCGTGCTCGACGACCTCGACGTGCCGACCCTGCGCGAGTCGGCGGTCGAGGCGGTCAACGCGGGCACGACGACGATGGTCGACCTCGCGTCCTCGGTCATGATGACCGACGCGGGCATCGACATCTACCGGACCGCGGTCGAGTCCGACGAGCACCCGGTGCGGCTCGCGCCGTTCCACTTCGGGGTGACGCCCACGCCCGGCATGTCGCTCGACCAGGTGGTCGAACGGCTGCAGCTGCTCTCGGCCGAGTCGACCGCGAAGCTGCGGCTGCGCGGCTACGTGAAGCTCATGCTCGACGGGTCGATCCAGAGCCACACCGCGCGCCTGCAGGAGCCCGGGTACCTGAACCATGCCGAGAACGGCATGTGGACCATGAGCCCGGAGTACTTCGAGGAGGCGTTCACCGCATACCATCGCGCCGGCATGCTCATGCACGTGCACTGCAACGGCGACGAGGCCACCGAGCTCATGCTCGACACCGTCGAGCGGGTCCTCACGAGGCACCCCCGCCCCGACCACCGGCACACCGTCACGCACTCGCAGCTGTCGACCGCCGCGCAGTACCGGCGCATGGCCGCGCTCGGCCTGTGCGCGAACATCCTGCCCGGTCACATGCGGTTCTGGGGCGAGATCCACCGCACCTACTCGGTCGGTCCCGACCGGGCGGCGCGCATGAACGCCGCGGCGACCGCGCTGCGCGAGGGCGTGCCGATCTCCCTGCACTCGGACACGCCCGTCACCCCGCTCGACCCGCTCGCGACCGTGTCCTACGCGGCCGAGCGGCGCACGTGGGCCGACCAGCCCATCGGGCCGGGCGAGTCGATCACGATCGAACAGGGCCTGCGCGCCGTGACCATCGGCGCGGCCCACATGCTCAAGATGGACGCCGAGGTCGGCTCGATCGAGGGCGGCAAGCGCGCCGACTTCGCGATCCTCGACCGCGACCCGACCGAGGTCGTCGAGCCCGCCGAGCTGCGCGACATCGCGGTGCGCGGCACGATGCTCGGCGGACGGGCGTTCAGCGCGGCGAGCGGCGCGTGATCGCCTCCTTCGCGACATCGCCGACGGCCCGCCCGAGCGCGCGCAGCCCCGCGGGGATCGCCTCGAGCGAGATCGCGGAGAACCCGACGCGCAACGCCGAGTCGGGTGCCGTCGGACCGAGATAGTACGGTGCGCCGGAGTCGACGAGCACCCCGTACCGGCTCGCAGCACGGCTCACGCGCCCGGCGTCGAAGCCGTCGGGCCCCTGCGCCCAGATGCTGAGCCCCCCGGCGGGCGGCGCCGGCAGCTCCCAGCCGAGCGTCTCGGGCAGCAGCTCGGAGATGAGCTCCCACTTGCGCTTGAGATGGTTGCGGTGCCTGCGCAGCGCGCGGTGGTACTCGCCCGAGTCGATGAAGATGCCGAGCGCACGCTGCATATGACCTGCCGGATGCTTGGTCGAGTACCGGCGGCGTTCGCGCAGCGCCTCGATCAGGGCGGGATCGGCGACCACGAAGCCCATCCGAAGCCCCGGGGCGACGAACTTCGAGAACGTGCCGATGTAGATGACCCGGCCGTCGCGGTCGAGGGCCTTGAGCGCGGGCGTCGGCCGGCCGCGGAAGCGCACCTCGCTGTCGTAGTCGTCCTCGATCACGATGGTGTCCTGTCCGCGGGCCGACTCGAGCAGCGCGCGACGGCGCGCGAGGCTGAGCGTCACGTTCGTCGGGTGGTGATGACTCGGGGTCACGTACACGATGTCGTGCGGCGTCTCGACCGGCACCTGCGCGCCCATCCGGTCGACCGCGATCGGGTGCAGCGATGCGCCGGACCTCGCGAAGATGTGGGCGGCGTCGCGGAACCCCGGATCCTCGAGCGCGACGATCGTGGTCGTGTCCATGAGCGCGTCGGCGATGAGCGCGAGCGCCTGCTGCGCGCCGTTCGTCACGAGGATCTCGGATGGCTCGGCCGAGACCCCTCGGGTCGGCAGGATCTCGCGGCTGATCACGTCGACGAGGAGCGGATCGTCGCGGTCGACCGAGTCCTGGATGGACTGCGTGATGTGCGGCCCGGCGGTCGCCTCCGAGAGCGCGCGGAGCCAGGCGCGCACGGGGAACTGCGTGGGCTCGGGCTGGCCCGCGAGGAACGGGTACGGGAACGAGGTCCAGTCGGCGAAGGACGCGGCGTGCGGCAGGTTGGTCGGCACGGGCACGAGCCGTGCACGCCAGTCGACGGTCGAGCGCGTGCCCGGCTGCGCGGGATCCGTCGCCGGCAGCGCGTGCTGACCCGCGCCGTTCCGGCCGGGGACCGGATACAGCCCGCTCCGCGGGCGCGACTCGATCACCGCCATCGCGATGAGCTCCTGGTAGGCGAGGCTGACGGTGTTGCGCGAGACGCCGAGCGCACCGGCGAGATAGCGCGACGAGGGCAGCGGCCTGCCGGCTCTCAGGTCGCCTGACGAGATGGATGCCTCGATGAACCGCCGCAGCTGGCGGTACAGCGGCTCGGACGAGCTCGCGTCGATGAACGTGGACGCCGCGCGATCCCAGTCGGGTTCGGCGAGCCGGCGGGGCTCGGCGGGCGCATGATCGGTCATGCCGAGCTCACCTCCGGTGCGGGTCGGGTGCGGTGCGGTCCGCGGCTCAAGCTACCCGCGCGAGATTTCGCCGCGGTTTCGCGACGTGACGTGACCACGCTCATGACCACAGCCCCCAGCCGCCCCGCACGAGCAGGGACGCGCCGGCGATCGCGCTCAGCACGAGCGAGACCGCGCGGACGGCGGCGACGGGCAGCAGGCGCAGCAGCGGCTGCGAGAGCGCGATCCCCGCGACGGATCCCGCGCAGAGCGCGAGCGTGTGGCTCGCAGCGGGCCAGTCGCCGACCCCGGCGACGAGGATCGGGGCGAGCGTGGCGAGGCACAGCAGCAGGAAGAACGCGGACAGGTTGCCGCGGAGCCTCGCCGTGTCGTCCGTGCGGTAGGTCATGGCCATGGGCGGCCCGGGCGTGGCCGCGATCGAGCCGAACAGTCCGGCGAACCCGCCCGCGATCGAGAGTGAGAGCGCGCTCAGGGGGATCCGTGCGCCGGTCACCACGACCGCGACCGTCACGAGCACGATGATGCCGACGGCGAGCATGCCGATCGCCGGTGTCACGACGAGGGCGAGGACCGAGCCGAGCGCGATCCCGGGTGCGAGCCCGATGAGGGCCGGGCCGAGGTCGCGCAGACGCAGCGCCGCGCGATACTGCACCGTGCAGATGAGCATGGCGACCGCGGTCGCGAGCAGCACCGGCCCGGGGATCGTCGACGGTTCGACGAGGGCGAGCACGGGGGTCGCGATCAGGTTGTAGCCGGATCCCGTGGCGGCGTGCACGATCGCGCCGGCCGCCGCAGCCGCCGCGAGCACGATGATCACGATCGTCTCGTCCACGTACGCCCTCCTCGATTCGAGGCTCGCAGCCGAGTCGTCGCACGGGCAGACCCAGAGACGAAGGCAACGGCAGGACCAGTCGTCACGCGATCGCAACATGTAACGGCTGGTGCTCCGAACGCGCCGCGAACTGGCCCTTGGGTGGGCGCTCGCAGCCGTGACAGCGTGGTCCGGGCCCGCAGCACGGGCCGTCGTCGCCCCGCGCCCGCGGGTCATCCGGCCCGCGCCCGCGGGCCGCCGGAAGGAGCCCGCATGAACGTCCCGCCCACCTCGCCGATCGCCGTCGTGACCGGCGCGAGCAGCGGCATCGGGGAGGCGACGGCGCGTCAGCTCGCGGCCGCCGGATTCCACGTCGTCGTCGGAGCACGGCGGCTCGACCGGCTCGAGCGGATCGCCGCGGAGATCGGCGGGACGGCACTCGAGCTCGACGTCACCGACCCGGAATCGGTCGCGGCGTTCTCCGCCGCGGTCCCGCGCGTCGAGGTGCTCGTCAACAATGCGGGCGGCGCGCTCGGCGTCGAGCCGGTCGCCGAGTCGGAGCTCGAGACCTGGCGCTGGATGTACGAGGTCAACGTGCTCGGCACGCTCAGCGTGACCAAGACGCTCCTGCCCGCGCTGATCGCGTCGGGCAACGGCCGGGTCGTGAACATCGGCTCGATCGCGGCGCGCGAGCCGTATCGCGGCGGCGCCGGCTACAACGCCGCGAAGCACGCGGTGAGCGCGCTCACGCGGGTGCTGCGCATCGAGATGATGGGCGAGCCCGTGCGCGTGACGCAGATCGACCCCGGCATGGCCGAGACCGAGTTCAGCGTCATCCGCTTTTCAGGGGATGCGGCACGTGCCGCGTCGGTCTACGACGGCATGGTGCCGCTGACCGCGGAGGACGTCGCCGAGGCGATCGTGTTCGCGGTGACCCGGCCGCCGCATGTGAACATCGACACGATGCTCATCATGCCCACCGACCAGGTCGCCGCGCAGGTCATCCACCGACGCTGAGCGCGCACCGTGCAGGGCCGAGCTCGTCGGCGTCGCCACCCCCGAGTGATCGCTATCGGCGCGCCGCCACCGCCGCCGCATTCCCCTCGTGCACGTCCGCGACCCACTCCCACCCCGGCTTGGGCGCGTCCACCCGCGGATCGGCGATCGCCAGCCCGTCGCGCAGCGCCTCGATGTATGCGCGGTCGAGGGCGATGCGCGCGCGGAGCTCCGCCGCATCCCCGGGTGAGCCGTGGCCGGGGACGAACGCGGTGACCTCAGCCGACGCCGCCGCCTGCTCGAGCAGGTCGAGCCCCGCGAGATAGTCGCCGAGCGGGTCGGCGGCGTCGCCGCGGAGACTCGGCATCGGCACGAGCACGTCGGAGACCAGGTCGCCCGCCACCAGCACGCCGCGCCCCGCGACCAGGAGCGCCGCGTGGCCCGGCGCGTGCCCGTCGTGCTGGAGCACCCCCGCGCGCGGCCCCGCCCACGGCACCGAGTCGGCACCCGCCGGCAGCGGCTCGAGCAGCCCGAACAGCTCCGTCGGCACCTCGCCCGCGATCTCCGGCGGCAGGCTCTCCTCGAATTCGGCGAGCCAGTCGGGCCGGGCGCGGAGCGACCGCAGCGCCTCCACCGCACGCGCCGTGCCGTACCTCGGCGCGGGGCCGAGCCCCGCATCCCAGAGGGCGTGATCCCAGTCGGGATGCGTCGCGAAGCCCGCCACGACCGGGAGGCCGGCCTCCCCGAGACCGCGGAGGTCGCCCGCGAGGCAGGCGACCTCGGCACGGGTCAGGCCGGGATCGACGAGCAGCACCCCCTCGTCGCCCTCGACGACGGTCGTGTTCGTCTCGATGCATTCGCTCGCGTGCACGTGCACGCCCTCCGCGACCTTCCGCAGCATCCCGCCGCTCCCTCCTCCGCGTGCGTCAGTGCACGCAGAACTCGTCGACCGCGATGCGGGTCATGCGCCCGTCCGGAGGTCGTACGTCACCCACGGCGTCGGCGCCGCGACCGAGTCGTAGAGCGCACGCGCGCGGGTGTTGTCCTCGGCGGTGATCCAGCGGACCAGCGGACGGCCCGCCTCGGCGGCATCCTGCGCGAGGCGCGTGATGAGCGCCCGGGCGGCGCCCGCGCCCCGGTGGTCGGGATCGACGTAGAGGTCGTCGAGGTAGGTGCCGACGACGCCGGCCGAGGGTCGCGGGAAGGCGCGGTGGTGGGCGAAGCCGATGACGCGCGTCGCGCCGCCCGCATCCGCGACGGCGACCAGGCCCTCGACCGCGCTGGCCGGGTCCCGCAGCCAGGACCACACGCGATCCACGACCTCCTCGTCCGGCTCGAGCCGATAGAAGTCGCGGTAGGCGCGGAACAGCTCCCGCCAGCGCGGCTCGTCTCCCGCCTCGACGGCACGGATCTCGATGCTCGCGGTCACGGTCTCAGCGCTCCGGGTCCGGCATGAACTCGCGCAGCTCCTGCTCGCAGCGGCAGGCGGCCGCGATGCGCGCCGCCCACTCGACGGCCGCCTCTCGCGAAGGCAGGTCGAGGATCGCGTAGCCGCCCTCGATCCGCGCCGTCTGCGGGTACGTGCCCTCCCGGACGCCGCCCGCGGCATCCACCCGGACCGGCGCGACCGACTCCTCGATCCCGCCGCCGAACACGTACACGCCGGCCGCCTTCGCGTCGCGCATCACCGCGTGCGCGTCGTCGGCCGCCTGCCGGAGGTCGACGCCCTCGAGGTCCATCTCGCCGCTCGGGAACGAGATCAGGTAGTAGGTCATGGTGCGGCTCCCTTCCGCCGTCATCATCCTCCTCCGCCCCCGAGTTCCGCGAGCGCCTCCGTCTCGCTCACGAGGCCGGCCATCGAGCCGACCCGGGCGGCATCGCGCTCGACGACCCGCCGCACCGCGAGCGCGGCGAGCCGCCCGGTCGCCGCCGACTGCCCCTCACCGCGGGCCTCGCGGAGCTCGCCGGTGCGCCGATTCAGCGCGGCGACGCGCCAGGCCGAGCCGCCGAGGTGCGGCGCCCGGCGCACGACCGCGGCGCCGACCGCGCCCGGCAGGTGGGCCGCGACTCCGAGCGCCGCGGTCGAGACACGGCTGTCGAGCGCGAGCCAGCTGCGGATGCGGAGCCCGCTCGCGTGACCGAGCAGCAGCTGGTCGGGGAAGTCGGCGCGCAGATGGATGCGGCGGCCGCGCCCGTCGGGCATGCGGCGGCGGCGCACGAGGTTCCGGAGCGTCCCGCCTTCGACCGGATCGTGGATCGCCGCGCCGAGCAGACCGGCAGTCCACTCGACCGCGGCCGGGCCGTGCCGTTCACCCGAGCCGAGCATGACGGCCACGTCGATCTCGTCGCCCTGACGCGCATCGAGCGCCGCCGCGAGGATCGTGCTCAGCCCGGGGGCGATGCCCGCACCGAGGACGACCCGGGCGTCGGGCGGCACCGCCTCGGCGAGGGCATCGAGGTAGGCGGCGGTCGCCGAGATGTCGACGAGGGCGGCCTGGTCGGCGACCGCACCGATCCGCGCGTCCTCGACACCGGAGGCGTTGAGGACCGCGGCGTATTCGCCGGATGCGGCCGCGGCGTGCAGACGACGACGCCCCTCCGGCGCGCCGAGGTCGATGCGGAGCCGCTCGTCCGCCGCAGTCCGGCTCCCCTCCGCGACCTCCCATGCGACTGCTCGAAGTGCCGTGACGGCAGCACGTCCGACCGCGCCGCGCGCGCCGAGGACGAGCGCGCGGCTCATCGGAGGCACCGCTCTGCGGCACGCGCGGACCGCTGCACGACCCGAGCGGCGACCCGCGGGGGCGTCCGGATCGTCACGAGCGGGGCGACCGGCACGACGAGCGTGCGGATCGCGAGCCAGGTCGCGAGGAGGCGGGCGGCGAGCGGCACCGGCGGCATCGAGAACTCCAAACGTTCGGTTGGACCTCGATGCTAGGCCGCGCCGTCCTGAACCGCAAACGGATGTTTGGAATCGCCTAGGCTGGCCGGCATGGCATGGGACACCGAGGCGACGAGGCGCAAGCTCCTCGCGGCGGGCGCGCGCCAGTTCGCCGCCCACGGCCTCGCGGGCGCGCGCATCGACGCGATCGGCCGGGACGCCGGCGTCAACAAGGAGCGCATCTACCGCTACTTCGGCGACAAGGAGCGGTTCTTCGGCGCGGTCCTTGCCGAGGAGCTGCGCGGCATCCTCGACGGCATCCATCTCGAGGGTGAGGGCCCCGTGGCTCTCGCCGGCTTCGCGCGGGAGCTCCTCGCCCGCTGCGCCCGGCACCCCGAGCTCGGCCGCCTGCTCGGCTGGGAGAGCCTCGAACTCGATCGGCCGGCCGCTGCGGAGACGCGCCGCGAGATCTGCGCGGACGTCGCCGGCCGCATCCGCGCATCCCTGCCGGGCATCTCGCGCGAGACCGCCGAGCAGCTGCTCCTCTCGACGATCGTGCTCGCGACGGGCGTCGACTCGCTGGTCCGCATCGCCGACACCGTGCTCGGCTCGCCTGCGCAGCACGAGGCGAGGGCCGCCGAGGTCGTCGTGCACGTCGAGGCGCTCGCGGCGAGCGCGCAGGCGGCCGCGAACCGGTAGGCGATGCCGCGGCGCGCACTGCGGCGGACATCCGCCCCGATCCGGCTCGGATCCGGGCAGATCGGCCCGAATGTCCGCGCGACAGCACGGCGCGGGTCAGGGAGCCCGCGCGAGTACGCCCCGAGGCCAGGGGGCCCAGGGTCCCAGACGGGCGGGGGATGCGGTCAGCCCGCGGGGTACGGCGCCTGGCGCAGGATCCCCGCGAGGTGGGCGGCGTTCGCGGCGGCCGTCCTCGTCGTGCCGGCGGTCGCCTCGGGGGTGCCGTCGAGATCCTGGTAGTCGCGCGAGCCCATCGCCTCGTCGTTCCAGTAGGTGCAGCCCTGCGCGGGGATCGAGTAGCCGACGTCGTCGAGCGCCTGGAAGACGTCGGCGACGATCTTGTGCGCGCCGTCCTCGTTGCCGACGACGCCGACGATCGCGACCTTGCCGAAGAGGCCGGGACGCCCCTCCTCGTCCGTCTCGGAGAGCTCGGCGTCGAGCCGCTCGAGCACCCGTGCGGCGACGCTCGTCGGGTGCCCCATCCAGGTCGGGGTCGTGAGCACGAGGATGTCGGCGGCGCGCACCCGGTCCCGGATCTCGGGCCAGGCATCCCCCTCGCCCATGTCGTCCTCGACGCCGGGCTTCACGTCGTGGTCGACGACGCGGATCGCCTCCCCGGTCACGCCGTGACCCCGGAGCTCGGCGAGGAGCTGGGTGGCGAGGAGCTCGCTCGAGGAGCGCTCCGGCGAGGGCTTCAGCGTGCAGACGAGGGCGACGGCGGTGAGATCGGTCATGCGGTCATGCTCCTCGCGCAGCCCCGGCGCGCCGCTCGCTCCCACCCTGCGGAGACCGGCCTCCCAGCCCGCACGGAGGGACCCCCGTGTCCCCCGTTGTCTGTGCGTAAGCATGAAGTCTTGAAGCCGTCTCAACTCAGGCGTACCGTGGATCCCGGATCAGGACGTCGTCTCAGCGTTTCGGGTCGCTGGAGCGACACCTGGATTTCCCGGCGCGGCCCCCTGGCCCCGGATCAGGGTAAGGGGCTCTCAGGGGGCCGCGCCCCTATCTCCCCGCCCGCGTGCGCGCCTACGCGATCGTCGTGCCGAACAGCAGCCCGAGCAGGTACGTCGCCCCGGCCGCCCCCAGCCCGATCCCGAGCTGGCGCAGCGCCCGCCGCAACGGCGAGGCACCCGAGAGCAGGCCGACGATCGCCCCCGTGCCGAGCAGCGCGACGCCGACGAGGGATGCCGCGATCACCACGGCGGCCACGCCGGACGCGCCCAGCAGGTACGGCAGCACGGGGATGAGCGCGCCCGAGGCGAAGAAGCAGAAGCTCGACAGCGCCGCACCCCACGCCGAGCCGAGCGCCTCGTGCGGGTCGACGCCGGAGGCCTCCACGTCGTCCGAGTCGAGGTGCAGGGTCGCGAGGACGCGCGCCGCGTGCTCGGCCGCCGCCGCCTCGCCCATGCCGCGCGCCCGGTAGACGAGCGCGAGCTCGTTCGCGTCGACGTCGAGGTGCGGCAGCGCCGACTGCGCCTCCGGGTCGGGGCGCGACGCGTCGAGCAGCTCGCGCTGGGAGCGCACCGAGACGTACTCCCCCGCGCCCATCGAGAGGGCGCCCGCGAGGAGGCCGGCGATGCCGGTGAAGAGGACGGTCTGCGGCGAGACGCCGGTGGCGCCGATGCCGAGCACGAGCGCGAGGTTCGAGACGAGTCCGTCGTTCGCACCGAAGACGGCCGCGCGGAAGGTGCCCGAGAGCCGCTCGCGACCCCGCGCCGCGAGCCCGCGCACCACCTCCCCGTGGATCGCCTCGTCGGCCGCCATCGTCTCCGTCGCGTCCTCGTCCCGCTCGTAGGGCGAGCGCGCCTCGGCCCGCTGCGCGAGCGCGAGCACGAAGACCGAGCCGAAGCCGCGGGCGAGGAGGGTGAGGATGCGGGTCCGCAGCGCGACGGGCCGAGGCCGCCCCACGCGGTCGCCGAGCAGCGCGAGCCAGTGCGCCTCGTGGCGCCCCTCCGCCTCGGCGAGCGCGAGCAGGATCTGCCGCTCCTCGCCGCTGCGGCGCTCCGCGAGCTCGCGGTAGACGGCGGCCTCGGCGCGCTCGTCGGCGAGGTACTGCCGCCAGCGGCGGAGCTGCCGCGGGGTCGCGGTCGGCGCGGGCCGCTCGGAGGTCACGCCCCCATTCTGCCGTGCCTCAGCGTGCGGGCGTGAAGCGCAGACCCCAGGAGCCCGACCAGGCCTCGCCCTCCTCCAGCCACACGAGGCCCTCGCCGGAGTTGAGCGCGTCGGGCGGGGCGGTCATCGGCTCGACCGCGACCGCCCAGCCGACCCGGCCGCCCGCATCCGCCTTCGGGAAGTCGCGGCCCGGCATCCCCGGCACCGCGGTGAAGACCTGGACATAGCGCCAGTCGGCGTCCTGGAGGAGCTCGAGGCTCGCGCCGTCGGGGGCGTCGAGCCGCGCGCTCGCGCCGTCGACGTGCGCGACACCCCGGTAGGCGGTGTCGAGCACGAGGTCGCCGATGCGCGGTCCGTGCCGGAGATCCTCGGGCGCCCCGTCGACGGGGGCCGTGCCGGTCGGGTCGAGGACCTCGTCGACCAGGTAGTGCTCGTCGGCATGGACGGTCAGCCGCAGCTCCTCGACGGGGATGTCGCCGATGCGGAGGTACGGGTGCGTGCCGACCGCCCAGGGCGCGCGGCCGCGGCCGACATTGCGGACGCCGTGCTCGACGCGGAGGCCGTCGGGGCGGAGCTCGTAGCGGACCGTCGTCGCGAGCGAGAACGGCCAGCCGTGCTGCGGCGGGATGAGCGCGCCGAGCACGACATGCGACTCGCCGCGCTCGAGGATCGCGTACTCCTCGTGGCGGAGGAGGCCGTGGAGCGCGCCGCCGCGAGCCGGCTCCGAGATGTCGAGCTGCTGCACCGCGCCGTCGAGCTCCCAGCGGCCCGCGCGCACGCGGTTCGGCCAGGGCGCGAGCACCATGCCGGAGCAGAGCGCGGGCGGCTCGCCCTCCGCGATCGGCTCGGTGAGGTGGATGCCGCCGATGCGGAGCCCCGCGAGGACGGCCGCGACCGTCCCGATGACGGCCTCGGCATCCCCGAGACGCAGCTCGATCCGCTCGCCGATCATCGTGCGGCCCCCTCCTCGTCGGCGCCGGCGGCGCCGGTCGTCTCGGCGGCCGGCAGGTGCCGGATCCCCCAGCTGGTCTCGTGCTCGGCGCCCGGCTCGATCCAGACGAGCCCCTCCCCCGAGTTGAGGGCGTCGGGGGCCGCGCTCATCGGCTCGAGCGCGATCGCGAGCCGCGGCCCGCCGCCCGCCTCGTCGGGCCAGCCGCGGAAGGTGTACGCCTGCAGCCACGACATGCCGGGCCCCTGCCAGAGCACCGTCGCCGAGCCGTCCGGGGCGGTGAGGCGCGCGACCTCGGTGCGCGCCGCATCCCCGTCGAGCTCGACCCGGTAGGCGGTGTTGAGCTCGAGCTGGGATGCCGGATGCGGCTCGCGCAGGTCGAGCGCCGTGCCCTCGACCGGGACCTCGCGCACGGGCAGCAGCCGCTCGTCGAGCTCGAGCGCGCTGCCGCCGCGGATCGCGACCGAGAGCTGCTCGCTCGGCGTCTCGCCGACGCGGAGGTACGGATGCGCGCCCACCGCCCAGGGCGCGGGCTCGGCGCCGAGGTTGCGGGCGCGGTGCGTGACCCGGATGCCGTCGGGCTCGATCGCGTAGACGACCCGCGTCTCGAGGGCGAAGGGCCAGCCCTGCTGCGGCGCGATGAGGGCGCCGAGCTCGAGCTCGCCGGGCCGCTGCGCGAGGAGGCGGTAGGGGGTGTTGCGGAGGAGGCCGTGGGAGGCGCAGCCCGACTTCGGCTCGGTGACCGCGAGGCGGAGCTCCTCGCCCGCGTGCGTCCAGCGCGCATCCCGCACGCGGTTCGGCCAGGGCGCGAGCACGATGCCGCAGCCGCCCGGCGGGAGCGCGTCGCGCGGCACCGTCTCGGTGATGCGGACGCCGCCGACGCGTGCCTCGCGGAGCACCGCCCCGACGCTCCCCACCTCGATGCGCACGTGCCCGTCGTCGAGGACGTGCTGGTCGCCGCTGACCGCAATCGGTTCCGTTCCCGTCACGCGCGCCACTCTAGCCGCGCCCGGCGCCCCCTCCCCTCCGCCCCATCGCCAGAGACATGTCTGCCGTGCGGTGGACGGCCGCGGCGCACCGTCCCTCGCGCCGCAGACGTGTCTCTCGGGAGTCGGGAGTCGGGAGTCGGGAGGCGGGCGCCGGGTCAGGCGGCGAGGATGCGAGTGCCGGCGGCGGCGGCCGCGGCGAGCACGGCCTCGTGGTGCTCGCCCGGCGGGCCCGCCGTCACGAGGGTCGCGAAGTCGGCGAGCTCGCCGATGCGGCCGAGATGCGTCGCGCCGAACTTCGAGGCGTCCGCGACGAGCACGCCAGCCCCCGCCGAGGCGAGCATGGCCCGCTTCACCTCCGCCTCGGGCAGGTTCACGTTCGTGACGCGACCGCGCGCATCCACCCCGTTGCCGCCGATGATCGCGAGGTCGACGTGCAGCCCCTCGAGCACCGTCAGCGCGACCGGGCTCACGAGCGAGTGCTGGAGCGGCCGCAGCGTGCCGCCGGTCACGACGACCGTCAGCCGCGGGATCGCCGGCTCGAGCGCGAGCGCCGTCGACAGGCCGTTCGTGACCACCGTCACCTCCGAGAGCTCGCCGCGCTGCGCCCGGTCGACGAGCGCGTGTGCCACGGCGAGCGGGGTGGAGCCGACGTCGAGCAGGATGCTGCTCCCGGATTCGACGAGCCCCGCGGCCCGGCGCCCGATCGCGCGCTTGAGGGCGGCATCCCGCTCCGCCGAGCGCTCGACGCTCGACTCGCGCTCGCCCGGTGAGAGCGGCATGGCGCCGCCGTGCACCCGGCGGACGCGCCCCTCGCCCTCGAGCGCGGCGAGGTCGGCGCGCACCGTCACCGCACTCACCGCGAGCTCGAGCGCGGCGTCGGCGACGCGGAGGAAGCCGAGCTCGGCGACGAGGCGCGCGAGGCGTTCGCGTCGGAGCTCGGCGGGCATCGGCTCGACCGGCATCGGCACTCCCCTCGGGTCCTAGGGTCTCCGGCGCTTTCGCACTTCTTCGCAAACGAAAGCAACGGTTTCGTTATCGTAACAGCCATGACGACCGGAATCGCGGTGCGGGCGACGACCCTCGCCGACGGGCGCGAGCTGCTCTACTTCGACGACGCCGACACGACCCTCGGCCCCGAGCGCGCCGTCGACGCGCGCACCCTCGACGCCCGGCCCGCCACGGCGACCATGCGCCAGGACGTCCTCACCGGGGACTGGGTCTCCATCGCGGCGGCCCGCCAGCACCGCGTCAACCTGCCGCCCGCCGAGCTCGACCCGCTCGCCCCGCAGACGCCCGCGAACCCGAGCGAGGTGCCGAGCCGCTACGACGTCGCCGTCTTCGAGAACCGCTCGCCGAGCTTCGGTCCGGCGCTCGCGGGCGACGGCGCGCGCGGCGACGCCCCCCTCGCCGACGACGCCCCCCGCGGCCTCGACGACCTCGCCGAGTTCGGCTTCGGCCGCCGCCGCACCTCCGTCGGCCGCTGCGAGGTCGTGTGCTTCAGCCCCGATCACGCCGGGTCCTTCGGCACCCAGACCACGAGCCGCGCCCGCACCGTCATCGAGGCGTGGGCCCACCGCACCGAGGCGCTCTCGGCGCTCCCCGGCATCCAGCAGGTCTTCCCCTTCGAGAACCGCGGCGAGGCCATCGGCGTCACCCTCCACCACCCGCACGGCCAGATCTACGCCTACCCGTACATCACGCCGCGCACGCAGCGGCTGCTCGAGCGGATCGAGGCCTCCGGGCTCGGCGCCGCCTTCTTCGACCGGCTCCTCGAGCACGAGCTCTCGGACGAGCGCGTCGTGCTGCGCGGCGCGCACTTCACCGCCTACGTGCCGTACGCGGCGCGCTGGCCGCTCGAGGTCCACCTCCTCCCTCACCGCCACGTGCCGGACGTCGCCGCACTCGACGACGCCGAGCGCGACGAGCTCGCCCCGCTCTACCTCCGCGTCCTGCGCGGTCTCGACGCGCTCTACGACACCCCCACCCCGTACATCGCGGCCTGGCACCAGGCGCCCGTGCACGCGGCGCGGGATCGGGTCCGGCTGAGCCTCCAGCTCACGAGCCCCCGTCGGGGAGCGGACCGCCTCAAGTACCTGGCAGGATCGGAGGCGGCCATGGGCGCCTGGATCGGCGACGTCCCGCCGGAGCAGCAGGCGGCATCCATCCGGGAGGCCATCGAGCGCGTGGGAGAGATCCGGTGAACGACATCCGCGACGACGTGGCGGCCGCCTTCGAGCAGTGGACCGGCCGCGCCCCCGACGGGATCTGGTCGGCGCCCGGCCGCGTCAACCTCATCGGCGAGCACACCGACTACAACGAGGGCTTCGTGCTGCCCTTCGCGATCGACCGCCGCACCGTCGTCGCGCTCGGGATGCGGGACGACGCCGTCATCCGGGTCGCCTCGACCTTCGCCGACGAGGTCGCCGAGATCCCCCTCGCCGAGCTCAGCGCGGAGGCCGTGAGCGGCTGGGCCGCGTACCCGCTCGGCGTCGCGTGGGCGCTCGGCCGGCACGGCGCCGACCTCGCGGCGGTCCCGGGCGTCGACCTGTTCATCGACTCGGACGTGCCCGTCGGCGCCGGCCTGTCGTCCTCCGCCGCGATCGAGTCGGCGGTCGCCGTCGCGCTCGACGAGGTGTGGCGGCTCGGGCTGACGCGCCAGCAGCTCGCGCAGGTCGGTCGGCTCGCCGAGAACGAGGCCGTCGGCGCGCCCACCGGCATCATGGACCAGTCCGCCTCCCTCCTCGGCCGCGCGGACGCGGCGGTCTTCCTCGACTGCCGAACGCTCGACACCGAGATCGTGGCGCTCGGGCTGGCGGATGCGGGCCTCGCCATCGCGGTCATCGACACCGGCGTCACCCACGCCCACGCGACCGGCGGCTACCGCGAGCGCCGCGCCTCCTGCGAAGCCGGCGCCGCCGCGCTCGGGGTCGCCTCGCTCCGCGACCTCGGGGTCGACGATCTCGACCGCGCGCGGACGGAGCTCGACGACATCACCTACCGGCGCGTCAAGCACATCGTGACGGAGAACCAGCGCGTGCTCGACACCGTGGCGACGCTGCAGGCCGACGGCCCGACCGCGATCGGCGAGCTGCTCGACGCCTCCCACCGCTCCATGCGCGACGACTTCGAGATCAGCGTCCCCGAGCTCGACCTCGCGGTCGAGACCGCGCTGCAGGCCGGGGCCCTCGGCGCGCGGATGACGGGCGGCGGCTTCGGGGGCGCGGCGATCGCGCTCGTGCCGCTCGAGGCGGTGTCGATGCTCCAGGTCTCGATCGACGGGGCCTTCGCCGAGCACGGCTACGGGATCCCCGACGTGTTCCTGGTGCGGCCCGCGGACGGGGCGGGCCGCGACCGGTAGCTCGACATTCAGAACGTGTTCTGAATAGACTGGGGTCATGGATACCCTGGCGCATACGACCGTGCAGTCCTCCGAGCTCTCACGTGAGCCGAGGGTGGTATTCGCGGCCGCCGAGCGCGGACCGGTCGACGTGACCCGGCGCGACGGCTCCACGCTCGTCCTTCGCACGAAAGAGCAGGACGATCTGCGGACTCGCGTGTTCGAGCTCGCGGCCCAGCTGATCGCGGTGTCATTGGACGAACGCGAATCGCTCGTCGACCGGCTCGCGGTTCCGTTCCCGTGGATCAAGCTGCTCAGCGAAGGCGACCAGGCCACGTGCGCCGCGGAGATCATCGCGACGGCGCGAGGCGCGTTCGCCATCGATCGCCCCGAGCGGATCGTCACCGAGATCGCCGCCTGGCGGAGCACTGCTGAAGCGGTCGCTGCCGGATGGGGCACCGACTCGGTCGAATGGGTCGACGATGACATCGAGATCGGGCGCCCGAGCGCGTGAGTCGCGGGTCCGAGGTCCGACGGCCGACGAAGAAGAGCGAGTACCGAATCGTCTTCGCGAGTCGCGATGCGGAACGCGGCTGGAACGATCTCCTGGCCGTTCAGCGAAACGCCATCGTCGATGCCTGGGACAGCCTGACGAGGGAGCCCCTCCGCGAGGACGAGAGGTGCCATTCGCTGCGAGGCGAGCTCGACACTGTGGTGCGCGCCGGCGTTGCGCATCGACAGCGGCAGTTCGAGCTCGTCAACGGCGCGCGGATCTGGTTCTACGTCGAAGCCAAGACCGTCCACCTCATCCGGGTGCACACCCGCCACCCGAATGAGACCAAGTAGGGCCGACCGCCCGCCTCCGCGACGGGGGACGAATACGCGCTCGATCCTGACCTGTGGCGCGGCCGCGACCTACACGCGGCTCGCGCGGTCGACGACGTTCTTCACGAGCAGGGCCCGCGTCATCGGCCCGACCCCGCCAGGGTTCGGCGAGAGCCAGCCCGCGACGGAGGCGACATCCGGGTGGATGTCGCCGGCGAGCTTCGCGCGGCCGGACTCGGTGGTCCCGACGCGGGTGACGCCGACATCCAGCACGACCGCGCCGGGCTTCACCCAGTCCGCCTGCACGAGGTGCGGCACGCCGACCGCCGCGACCACGATGTCGGCCCGGCGCACCTCGGCGGCCAGGTCGCGCGTGCGCGAGTGGGTCAGCGTCACGGTCGCGTCGACGCCCTTGCGGGTGAGCAGGAGCCCGAGCGGCCGCCCGACCGTCAGCCCGCGGCCGATGACCACGACGTGCTTCCCGGCGATCTCGATGCCGTTGCGCTCGATGAGCTCGACGACGCCCGCCGGCGTGCAGGGCAGCGGCGAGTCGAGCTCGCCCTCGACGCCGAGCACGAGCCGCCCGAGGTTCGTCGGGTGGAGGCCGTCGGCGTCCTTGTCGGGGTCGATGCGCTCGAGCGCCGCGTTCTCGTCCATGCCCGTCGGCAGCGGCAGCTGCACGATGTAGCCGGTGACGGCGGGGTCGGCGTTGAGCGCGTCGATCGCGGCGTGCACCTCGGCCTCCGTCGCGTCGGCGGGGAGCTCGACGCCGATCGACTCGACGCCCACCTCCGCGCAGTCGCGGTGCTTGCCGGTGACGTAGCTGCGGGATGCCGGGTCGTCGCCGACGAGGAGGGTGCCGAGACCGGGGACGACGCCGCGCGCGCGCAGCTCCGCCACCCGGACCCGCAGCTCCTCCTTGATGGCGGCCGCGGCCGCGACGCCGTCGAGGCGCTGTGCGCTCACGCGGCTCAGCTCCAGGAGCCGGGCGAGCTGAGGCCCGGGTAGAGCGGGAAGGCCTGGGCGAGCGCCTCGACCCGGCGGCGCAGCGCCGCCACGTCGGGAGTCGTCGTCGACAGGGTCTCCGCGATGATCGCCGCGACCTCGCCGAACTCCGCATCCCCGAAGCCGCGCGTCGCGAGCGCCGGGGTGCCGATGCGGACCCCCGAGGTCACCATCGGCGGGCGGGGGTCGAACGGCACCGCGTTGCGGTTCACCGTGATGCCGACCTCGTGGAGGCGGTCCTCGGCCTGCTTGCCGTCGAGGGGGCTGTTGCGCAGGTCCGCGAGCACGAGGTGGACGTCGGTGCCGCCCGTGAGGACGTCGACGCCGCCGGCCTTCGCGGCATCCGAGGTGAGCGCCTCGGCGAGGAGCTTCGCGCCGCGGAGGGTGCGCTCCTGGCGGTCGGCGAACTCCGGCTCGGCCGCGAGCTTGAAGGCGGTCGCCTTCGCCGCGATGACGTGCATGAGCGGGCCGCCCTGCTGCCCCGGGAAGACGTTCGAGTTGAGCTTCTTCTGGGTGTCGAGGTCGTTCGTGAGGATGAAGCCGGAGCGGGGACCGCCGATCGTCTTGTGGACGGTCGAGGAGGTGACGTCCGCGTAGGGCACCGGCGAGGGGTGGAGGCCTGCCGCGACGAGGCCCGCGAAGTGCGCCATGTCGACCCAGAGCTTCGCGCCCACCTCGTCGGCGATCTCGCGGAAGGCCGCGAAGTCGAGCTGTCGGGGGTACGCCGACCAGCCGGCGATGATCACCTGGGGCCGCAGCTCGCGCGCCGTGTCGCGCACGACGTCCATGTCGACGAGGAAGGTCTCGGGGTCGACCCCGTAGGCGTGCGCCTCGTAGAGCTTGCCGGAGAAGTTGAGCTTCATGCCGTGCGTGAGGTGGCCGCCGTGGGCGAGCTCGAGGCCGAGGATGCGGTCGCCGGGCTGGGCGATCGCGCTGAGGACGGCCGCGTTGGCGGAGGCGCCGGAGTGCGGCTGGACGTTCGCGTAGGCGGCGCCGAACAGCGACTTCGCGCGCTCGATCGCGAGCGACTCCGCGACGTCGACGAACTCGCAGCCGCCGTAGTAGCGGCGGCCCGGGTAGCCCTCGGCGTACTTGTTCGTGAGGACCGAGCCCTGCGCCTCGAGGACGGCACGCGGCACGAAGTTCTCGGAGGCGATCATCTCGAGGGTCGAGCGCTGGCGGCCGAGCTCCTGCTCGAGGACGGCGGCGATCTCGGGATCGACCTCGCTGAGCGGGGCGTTGAAGGTGGAGGATCCAGCAGACACGGGCGTTCCCTTCTGGGGTGGTTCGTCACGGGGTGTCGCGCGGCCCAGGCGTACGGCCACGCTCCGTGAAATCGCTCCCTGATGGTGACCCATCCGAACGCCAGTCGCGATGTGCCGAGTCTAGCGCGCCTCGCCCCCGAGTCGAGCCCGGGATCACGCCCGAGGACGCCGCCGAGGACCTTGCGCCCTGAGAGGTGCTTTTCTCCGCGAGCGCCGCGAGGATCCGTGCGGCGAATGCGGAGAAACTCACCCGGCGGGTCAGCCGGCGAGCAGCTCGTCGACGCTCGTCAGCTCGATGAGCGGCGCGTAGAGCGACATCGCGGCGAGGGCGCGATCGTGGTCCTCGCGCGTGCCGCCCGCGCAGGCGTCGACGGGGATGCGCACCCGGACCCCGGCATCCGCCGCGGCGAGCGCGGTCGAGAGCACGCAGCAGTCGGTCGCGACGCCGGCCAGCACGATCTCGTCGGCGCCGTCGACCGCGGCTGCGAGGCCGGCATCCCACTTGCCGAAGGTCTCGCGGGTCTCGATGCGGGCCTCGACCGCGTCGAAGGGCGCCGTCAGCGCGTAGAGGGGGTCGTCGTCGCCGACGAGGGCGAAGGGCCAGTCGCGGTAGTACGGCACCCACGCCCCGGCCGGGGAGGCCGGGGCGACGAAGCGGGTGAGCACCGTCCGCCCCGCGAAGGCCGGCAGCAGCCGCTCGACCCCGGCGGCGGCCGTCGGGTAGTCGGGCGACCCCCACGGGGACGCCGGATCGGCGAAGACGTGCTGGAGGTCGATGGCGACGAGCCAGGGCGCGGTCATGTCCTCACGCTAGCGGCGGCCGCCGGGTGCCAGGATCAGCGCATGGCATTCGGCTTCCGCCGCGACCTCACGCGACCCGACGACGGCGAGGGGCGCGAGCGCGTCGCCTTCGTGGAGCTCTTCTTCGACCTCATCTTCGTCTTCGCGCTCACGCAGCTCAGCGCCTACCTCTCGACGGAGTCGACGCCGCTCGGCGCGCTCGAGGGCGCGATCATGGTGTGCGCGCTCTGGTGGGTGTGGATCTCGACCACCTGGCTCACGAACTGGCTCGACCCGCGCCGGCTCCCCGTCCGCTCCGCCGTCATCGCCCTGGCGCTCCTGGCGCTCGTGCTCAGCGTCTCGATCACGCAGGCCTTCGGCGATCGCGCCTGGGCTTTCGCGCTCACCTACGTCGCGATGCAGCTGCTGCGGGCCGTCGTCATGATCCTCGCGACCTGGCGCCACGACCGGGAGGCGGCGCGGACCTTCGTGCGCGTGCTCGTCTGGCAGTCGGCGGGTGGCGCCCTGTGGATCGGCGGCGCGCTGCTGCCGCTCCCCTTCCAGCTGCCGATGTGGGGTGCCGCGCTCGCGGTCGAGTACGTCTCGGCGACCGTCGACTTCCGCACGCCGGGCCTCGGGCGCTCGAAGCCGGAGACCTGGGATCTCTCCGGCGCCCATCTCGCGGAGCGGGCGGCGCTCTTCGTGCTCATCGCGCTCGGCGAGACCTTCCTCGTGACGGGCTTCGCGTTCGCGGGCGCGGAGTCCACCCCGGCCGCGGTCGCCGGGGTCGCGAGCGCCTTCGTCGCGGCGGCCGCGATGTGGTGGATCTACTTCGACCACGGCGAGCGGGAGGGCTCGGCCGCGATCTCCGCGGCCGACCGCCCGGGCCGGCTGGCGCGGACGGCCTACACCTACGTCCACCTCGCGGTCATCGGCGGCATCGTGTTGACGAGCGTCGGCGACAAGGAGGTGCTCGCCCACCCGCACGAGCTCTCGCCCTCGGGGATCGTGACGATCCTCGGCGGCCCCGCGCTGTTCCTGATCGGGACGCTGCTGTTCCGCTTCGTCGTCGCCCGCCGGTGGATGCTGCCCCACCTGGCCGGGCTGGTCGCCCTCGCGGCGGCCGCGGTGGCGGCCTCCGCCCTCACCCCGCTCGCGCTCGGTCTCGTCGCGAGCGGCGTCCTCGTCGCGGTCGCCGTCGGCGAGACCGCGGTGCGGGTGCGGGAGGGCCGCGAGCAGGGCGGCTGAGCGCGCTCCGGGCGGGCGGTCAGCCGCCGACGCGGACGAGCCGCACGAAGCGCACCACGAGGTCCTCGGCGCCGTCCGCGAGGGCGATGCGGAGGCGGTGCCCGCCGCCGAGCGCGCCGTCCGGGAGGGCGATGGTGGCGGTGCGCCACTCGCCCTCGCCGGACGCGGCGCCGGAGCGCTCGACCGCCGCGGACTCCCCCGCCGCCGTCTCGACCGCGAACGCGCCCTCGCCCTCGTCGAGGTAGGTGACCTTGAGCACGGTCCGGCCCTCCCCCGCCGCCTCGGCGAAGCGCTCGTCGACGTCGAGCGCGAAGCCCGTGTCCCCCTCGGCGACCGCCGTCGAGAGCCCCTCGTAGGCGTTCCCGTTGTCGGGCTCGATGTCCTCGAGGTGCGCGTCGACCTCGGTGCGATGCGCGACCGAGCCGGGCTCGTCGACCTGCACGAGCCAGCGCTCGAGGTTGCGGACGTACGGCCGCGACGCCCACGCCGCCTCGTCCGCGAAGCGGCCGAGCTCGTCGTCGCGATCCCAGTACCGGTCCTCCGCGTCCCGGAGGGCGGCCCAGGCATCCGGCGAGGTCTCGGGCCGCTGGCCCATCGAGAGCCGCACCCAGTCCCAGTGCTCGGGGTACTCGGCCAGGTACGACGGGCCGGGGACGACGTAGATCCAGTTCATCCGCAGCTGCAGCGCCTTGAGGTTCGACTGCCGCACCGAGTAGTACGGATCCTCCGCCTGGTAGCCGCAATCGGTGTAGCACTCGTTCTCGGTCGCGACGATCCACGAGCCGTCGTGGAGCGGGAGCGAGTCGTCGACGACCATGTGGCCGTCCGGCTGGATGCGGGAGCCGTAGGCGGGCGCCTCGCTGAGGTGGAAGTTCGGCAGCTCCGTGATGCCGGTGCGGATTCCCATGCCGGCCTCGACCGCCTCCTGCGCGAGGAGGTCGTCGTCCTCGCCGAAGGGGCCGAAGGGGTAGTCCTCGCCCGTGAAGACGAGCTTCTTCGCGTGCTCGCCGAACAGCTCGACGAGGTCGGTCCACGCGTGGTCGTACCAGGCGCGGTAGGTCGCCCAGTCGAGGTCGCCGGACTCGACCGCGGCATCCACCATCTCGTAGTCGTACTCGGCCCAGGTGAAGGCGCCGGGCACGTAGACCATGACGAGCCGCGGGTCGGCGGCGAGGCCCGCGTCGACGAACACCTTCCGGTAGGTGTCCATGAGGTGACCCCACACGCACTCGTCCCAGATGGGGAGGTGGCGCTGGCCGTCGTAGTCGGGTCCGTAGCTCGAGACGCCGCACTCCTCGGCGACCCACTCGGGCGCCCAGTCCTCGCCGCTCGCGAAGATCCGCATCCAGAACGGCGCCTCGTCCTCCAGCTGCGCGTCGAGGGAGCCGAAGGAGAGCCCCTGCGCCTCGCCCGGCTCGGTGCGCTCGAGCTCGCCGCCCGCGGTCGGCTGGATCTGGCGCCAGCTCACGTCGACGCTCCGCACGTGCACGCGGTCGCCGGTCGACGCCTCCTCCGAGAAGTAGCCGGAGTTCGCGGCCGGACGCACCCACTCCGGCATGCTCCAGTCGTCGCCGTCGGCGATCTCGACACCCGACTCGCCCGCGTCGACGAAGGGGAAGTCGGGCCCGTCCGTGTCGAGCGCGGACCGGCTCGCAGCCGGGTCCGGCGCGGGCGAGGCGGTGCAGGCCGTCATGGCCGCGACGAGCAGGAGGCCGGCTGCGGCGAGCAGCGGAGGGGTGGTGCGCACGGGTCCATCCTCACCCATCCGAGCCGGGGTCCCGGCTCACTTCAGCCCCGAGAAGGCGAGCCCGTCGATCACGCGCCGCTGGAGCACGATGAAGAGGAGCAGGATCGGGGCCATGGCGAGCATGGACGCCGCCATGATCACGGGGTAGTCGGTGTTGTTGCGGTCGCTCACGAGCGTCGCGAGCCCCGCCGAGAGCGGCATCTGCGTCTGGTAGGTCGACACGACGAGCGGCCAGAGCAGCTCGTTCCACGACCACAGCGCGGCCGTGATCGCGAGCACGCTGATGCTGGGTCGCGCCAGCGGCAGCATGACGCTCCAGAAGATCCGGATCGGCGAGGCGCCGTCGAGGCGCGCCGCCTCCTCGAGCTCCGGCGGCAGGTTGAGGAACGCGGTGCGCATGAGGAAGGTGCCGAAGGCACTGAACAGGCCGGGCGCGACGATCCCCGCGATCGAGTCGAGCCATCCCAGGCCCTGCACGATCTGGTACTGCGAGATGAGGTACACCTGCGAGGGCACCATGAGGATCGACAGCGTCAGCGCGAGCAGCACGCCCCGGCCCCGGAACCGCATCCGCGCGAAGGCGTAGCCCGCCAGCGTGCACAGCAGGATCTGCGCGAGGGTGCGGATGACGGTGATGACGACCGAGGTCCGCAGCTGGTCGAGGAACGGCAGCCGCTCGAAGACGGTCGCGTAGTTCTGCCACTGCAGCTCGGCCGGCCAGAAGACCGGCACGAGCGACTGCACCTCGGCGTTCGTCGAGAGCGACATGACGAGCTGCCAGACGAAGGGGAAGGCCATGAGCAGGCCGCCCGTCGCGAGCACGAGGTGCGGGATGACGTGGGAGCCCCGGCGGCCGCGGCGGCGCAGCCGGGTCGGCCTGATCGCCTCACTCATGGACCCACCTCCGCTGGAGCCGGAACTGCACGAGCGTCACGAGCCCGATGAGCACGAGGATGAACATCGCGACGGCCGCCGCGAAGCCCTTCTCGCCGTCGACGAAGCCCGCCTGGTAGAAGAGGAACACGAGCGACATCGACTTCGGCAGGATCGGGTTGCGGCTGCCGAGGATCGCGTAGAGCAGATCGAAGAGCTGGAAGCTCGAGATGATCGTGATGACGAGCACGAAGAAGATGCTCGGCGTCAGCAGCGGCACCGTGATCGCCCGGAACCGGCGCCACGGGCTCGCGCCGTCGATCTCGGCCGCCTCGTAGAGCTCCTCGGGGATGTTCTTGAGGCCCGCGCGCAGCACGATGAGCGCGAAGCCGATCGAGGACCACAGCCCCACGACCGCGACCGCGCCCATCGCGATGCCGGGGGTCGAGATCCAGTAGGGCCCGTCGATCCCGACGAGCGAGAGCAGCCAGTTCACGATCCCGTAGTCGCCGTTGAAGATCATGCGCCACACCATCGCGACCGCCGTCGGCATCGCGATGTAGGGCAGGAAGAAGAGGACGCGGTAGAGGCTCGCGAAGCGGAGCCCCGGCGTGTTGAGCAGGCTCGCGAGCCAGACCGCGATCGGGATGCCGAGCAGCACGATCCCCGTGTAGAGGAGCGTGTTGCCGAGCGCCGGGAGGAGCTCCCGGCCGGAGAGCAGGCGGGCGTAGTTGTCGAGGCCGGCGAAGGTCCAGCCGCCGAAGACGCCCCACTCCGTGAAGGAGTAGAAGAGGGTCTGCGCGATCGGGACGAGGTAGAAGACCGCGATGCCGGTGAAGAGTGGGAGGACGAAGAGCCAGGGCCAGGCGCCGTCGCGGCGGCGGGCGGCCGCCTCGCCGCCGCGACGCCGCGCGTCCCGGGCCGGCCGGGCGCGGCCCGGCCGGGCGCCCGCGAAGACGCCCGGCCCGGTCTGCACGCCGCTCATTCCTTCGCGAGGAGCGCCGTCATCTGCTCCGCGAGCTCGGCGGTCACCTCGGCGACCGGCCGCTCGCCGGAGAACGCCTCGGGCAGCAGCTCCGCCTCGAGCGCGTTCCACGCGGCGCTGTTCTTCGACACCGGGAGCGGCCTCGCGTAATCGACGGCATCCAGGAAGACCTGGAGGTCGGCGCCCGGGAGCGAGCCGACGAAGGCGTCCTGCGTGCCGGTGAAGGCGGGGATGATGGAGCCCGCATCGCCCTGCTGGCGCTGCGCCTCCTCGCTGGCGAGGAAGACCTGGAGCGCCTGCGCGGCCTGCTTCTCCTTGCTGTTCGCGGCGACCGCGTTCGCGACGCCGTGGATGACGGTCGCCTGCTCCTCGCCGCGGGGCAGCGGCGCGGCGCCGACGGCATCCTCGATGTCGCTCGCGCCGACGGCGCCGCGGAACCAGCTGCCGCCGGAGTACATGGCGACCTTGCCGGAGGTGAACCACTGGTCGGCCGGGGTGTCGGTGAGCTGCTGCATCGAGGGCGAGGCGCCCGAGGCGATGAGGTCGGCCCAGAGCTGGATGCCGGCCTGCGCCTCCGGGCTGTCGTAGCCGGAGGTCGTGCCGTCCTCCGAGATGACCTCGCCGCCCGCCTGGAAGATGGTGTCGTAGTAGGTGGTCTGGCCGTCCATGCCGGCCGCGACGCCGTAGACGCCCTGGTCCCCGAGCTCGTCGGAGACCGTCTGCGCGGCCTCCTGGAGGTCCTCCCAGGTCCAGTCGGCGCTCGGCTCCTCGACCCCCGCCTCCTCGAGCAGCTCGCGGTTGTACCAGAGGCCGATGGTGTCGAAGTCCTTCGGCACCCCGTACTGCACGTCGTCGAGCTGGTAGAGGTCGACGAGCGCCTCGGGATAGTTCGCGGGATCGATGTCGCCGGCCTCGACGATGCCGTCGATCGGCTCGACCTTGCCGTTCGAGGCGTAGAGCTGGAAGTTGGGGCCGTTGAGCCAGAACAGGTCGGGGAGGGTGTTGCTCGAGGCCTGCGTCTGGATCTTCGTCCAGTAGGTCTCCCACGGGGTCACGTCGAGGTTGACCTCGATGTTCGGGTACTCCTCGTTGAAGGCGTCGATGTTGGCCTGCACGGCCTCCTGCTGGCTCGCATCCCAGAAGGCGTAGGTGATGCTCGCCTCGAGGTCGGCGGGCGCCTTCTCGTAGGCGGACGGCTCGGCCGGGCCGGGGCCGCCGGAGCAGCCGGCGACGAGCACGGCGACGCCGAGCGCGCCGACGGCGGCGAGGGCGGTGCGGCGGAGGGCGCTGCGGGTGACGGCGCTGCGATGGATCGTCTCGCGACGGGCGCTGCGAGTGACGGCGCTGCGATGGATCGTCTCGCGACGGGCGCTGCGAGTGACGGCGCTGCGATGGATCGTCTCGCGACGGGCGCTGCGAGTGACGGCGCTGCGATGGATCGTCTCGCGACGGGCGCTGCGGGTGGGATGGATCGGGTGCTGCGGGCTGTGCATGGGGTGCGATCCTCTCGCGGTTGCAGGGAGTCGACGCGACGGCGATGCCATCCGCCTCGTCGATGAGGGTGTTCGAATCGTCGCCGGGGGCTCCCGAACGCGCAACAAACGATCATCAGAGTGAGCGTTCCGATCATGATTCCTGATCGTGTGTTGCGATCGTGTGACGTGATCGCGATCCGCGGCCCTCAGGCGGTACGGATGGCGGTCGCCGCGCGGGCCGCCGCGAGCGCCTCGGGCGAGAAGCGCGCCGCGCCCGGCGACTGCGCGTTCGCCGCCCCGGCCGCGCTCGCGAGCTCGAGCGCCGCGCCCAGCTCGCCGCCCCCGCCCAGTCCCACGAGGAGTCCGGCGAGGAAGCTGTCGCCGCTGCCCACCGGGAAGCGGCCCGTCTCGGGATGCGGCGCCGCGATCCAGGCGCCCGTCGGGTCCGCGGCCGCCGCCCCTCGGGCGCCGTCCGTCACGACCGCCGCCGGGACGCCGAGGGCGCGGATCGCCGCGACCGCGGTCCCGGCGTCGGGCGCCTCGACGAGCCCCGCCGCCTCCGCCAGATTGACCTTCACGAGCGCCGGACGAGCCCCGCCCACCAGATGCCGCAGCGCCTCGCCGTGCGTGTCGAGCGCCACCCGGGAGCGCCCGCGGAGCACGGCCGCGAGGCGGTCGAGGTCGGCGCCCGCCGGGACGCTGCCGGTCACGACCGTCCAGCCGTCGTCGGGGAGCCGCGCGAGGCGCTCGACGGCGGCGTCGAGCTCCGCGGCCGACACGCCCGAGGGCTCGTAGAACTCGGTCAGCCGCCCGTCGTCGCCGGCCGCCGCCGTGATGCAGCTGCGCGTCTCGGCCGCGCTCGGCACGGCGTGCAGCTCGACGCCGGCGGCGCGCGCGAGCTCCGCGACGAGCGCCCCCGTGTGCCCGCCGAGCGCGGCCACGACCGCGGCCCGCTCGCCCAGCTGCGCCGCCGCCCGCGCGAGGTTGAGCCCCTTGCCACCGGGCAGCCGCAGGACCTCGCGCGGACGGTGGATCGACCCCTCCTCGACCGCGTCGAGGAGGTAGGTCACATCGAGCGCGGGGCTCGGGAGCAGGACCGCGATCACGCGTGCGCGCGCAGCTCGTCGAGGTCCGCCTGGGCTCCCGTGCCGCCGGGGCCGCGGGTCGAGAGCGAGCCCGCGACGGCCGCCCAGCGGACGCGCTCGGCCTCCTCCTCGACACCGTGGGCCACCGCCGCGAGATAGCCCGCGTCGAAGCTGTCGCCCGCGCCCGTCGTGTCGACGACCCCCAGCGCGAGACCGGGCGCCGAGACGCGCGTGCCGTCGGGGGCGATCGAGGAGCCGCCCGCCGCGCCCTCCTTCACGACGACGCGCACGCCCGCGCCCGGCAGGTCGGCGACCGCCGAGAGCGCCGCGAGCTCCGCCCCGTTCGGCAGCAGCACGTCGACGAGCGGCAGCGCGGGCGCGACCTGCGCCCAGCGCTCCTCGGGATCCCAGTTCGTGTCGAGGCTCGTGCCGAGGCCCGCATCCCGCGCCCGCCCGAGCACCGCCGGCAGCTCGCGCGTGAAGGCCGGCATGAGGAAGGGGGAGGCGACGTGCACCCAGCGCGCGTCGGCGAGGACGACGTCCTCCGGCCGCAGCGTCGGGATGGCGCCCGGGAGCGTGAGGATGGCGCGGTCGCCCGCCGAGAGGATCACCGAGATCCCCGTCGGCACCGCCGGGTCGACCCGGATCGCGCTCGTGTCGACGCCCGCCGCGGCGAGCGCCGCGAGCGTCGCCCGGCCGAACTCGTCATCGCCGACGACCGCCGCGAGGCGCGTCGGCACCCCGAGCCGCGCGAGCCCGCACGCCACGATCGCGGCGCTCCCGCCGAGGACCAGATCGGCCGCCTCGAGGAGCTGCTCGGCCTGCCCGAAGCGCGGCACGACATCCCCGCGGAGGATGAGGTCGAGGTTCGCATCGCCGACGACGAGCACCGGGCTCGCGCTCATCCCTTGAGCCCCGAGAGCGTCATCGTCTGCACGAACTGCTTCTGCGCGACGAGGAAGAACAGGATGAGCGGCAGCGTCGCCGCCACGTTGCCCGCCATGAGCAGCTCCCACTGGGTGCGGCGCGTGCTCTGGAAGTGCGCGAGGCCGAGCTGGAGGGTGAAGGCGTCCTCGTTGTTGATCGCGATGAGCGGCCAGACGAGGTCGTTCCAGGAGCTCAGGAGCGTGAAGATCGCGAGCGTCGCGAGCGCGGGCTTCGCGAGCGGCAGCACCAGATGCCAGAAGACCTGCCAGCGGTTCGCGCCGTCGATGCGCCCCGCCTCCTCGATCTCCATCGGGATCGAGAGGAAGAACTGCCGCATGAGGAAGATGCCGAAGGCGCTCGCGAGCCACGGCACGATCGCCGCGCCCAGCCCGTCGATGAGGCCGAGGCGGGCGAACAGGATGTAGGTCGGGATCATGAGCAGCTGCGTCGGGATCATGATCGTCGCGATGATCGCGAAGATGCCGACCGTGCGGCCGTGGAAGCGCAGCCGCGCGAAGCCGTAGCCGGCGAGCGAGCACAGGATGAGGTGGGAGGCGATCGCCGAGCCCGACACGATGACCGTGTTGAGGAGCCAGGTCAGCACGTCCGTCGTCGTGAACAGCGCGACGAAGCCGTCGAGCGAGAGCCGCGAGGGGATGAAGGGCGGCGGGAAGGCGATGAGCTCCTCGGCGGGCGAGAGCGCCGCCATGAACATCTGGAAGAAGGGGATGACGAACAGCAGCGCGATCGGCGCGAGCACGAGGTGCCAGCCGCTCGGGCGCCGACGCCGTCGGCGGTCGCCGCGCGGGCCCGCCGCCGCCTGGGTCCCCGCGCTCGCGGCGCGGTCGAGGATCGCGGTCACTAGAAGGCCTCCATCCCGCGGCGCCGCGAGTACACGACGACGCCGATCGTGATGAGCAGGGTCAGGCCGAACAGCGCGTACGCGACCGCCGAGCCGTAGCCGAACTCGAGCTTCCGGAAGGCCTGCTCCCAGAGGTAGTAGACGATCGTCTTCGTCGCATCCAGGGGGCCGCCGCGGGTCGTCGTGTAGACGAGGTCGAAGAGCTGGATCGCGCCGATCGTCTGCCAGATGGTCGTGAAGATGGTGACGGGGGCCAGCTGCGGCCACACCACCCGCCAGAACGCCTGCCAGCGGTTCGCGCCGTCGAGGCGGGCCGCCTCGAGCAGCTCGGTCGGCACGTCCTGGAGCGCCGCGAGGTAGAGGACGGTCGTGAAGGCCGCCTGCCCCCACAGCGACATGAGCGCGATCACGAGCATCGCCTGCGAGGGGTCCTCGAGCCACTTCTGCGCGGGGAGCCCGATGCTCCGCAGCACGTTGTTGACGAGCCCGTACTGCGGGCTGAAGAGGTAGGTGGAGAGGATGCCGGTCGCCGCCGCCGAGGCGACGAAGGGCACGAAGATCGCGGTGCGGTACAGCCCGATGAGCCGGATGCGGCGGTTCAGCGCGACGGCGAGGAACAGGCCCGCGAGCACCGACATGGGCACGAAGAGCGCCGTGTAGAGGCCGGTGTGCTGGACGGCCGCGAAGAAGTCCTCGTCGGTGACGAGCTCCGCGTAGTTCTCGCCGCCCACGAACTCGGGCTCCGTGAAGCCGTCCCACTCCTGGAGGGAGAGGATGAACGCCCAGATCGCCGGGAAGATCGAGAGGCCGAGGACGAGCACCGTCGCCGGGAGGACGAAGAGCCAGGCGCCCAGATCCTCCCTGAGGACCGCGATCCGGGAGCGGCGCCTCGTCGGCGTCCTCCCGCCTCGCGGGGCCCGCCGGGCGGGGCCGGCCGGCTGCGGGGCCGGCGCGACATCCTCGCGCTGCTCCCGGATCGTCATGGTGCTCATCCTCGTCGCTCGATCTCCCGTGGGCCAGGCCGCAGCCGGCCTCAGTCGGCGAGCGCCTCGTCGGCCTCGGCCGCGGCCTCCTCGAGCGCCGTCTTCGGATCGCCCTGGCCCTGCAGCACCTCGCTGATCGCGTTCGCGATCGACTCCGAGAGCCCGACGTAGCCCGGGACCGTGGGACGCGCCTGGATGGCGTTCTCGCCGTTCGCGGCCATGATGTCGAGGCCCGGCAGCGCCTCGACCTGCTCCCGGAAGGCGTCCGACTCGATCTCGCTCGAGCGGAGCGGGAGGTTCCCGTAGGCGACGTTCCAGCGCTCGTCCTGCTCGGCGGCCGTCAGCCACGTCGCGAACTCGGTGATCCAGTACTCGCGGTTCGCGTCCTGGTGGTCGAAGAGCGCCCAGATGTCGGGACCGGAGACCGTCTGGTGGTCGCCGTCGGTGCCCGGGAGGATCGTCACCCCGTAGTCGGTGCCCTTCGTGTTGAGGTCGTAGAGCTGCCAGGGGCCCGAGGTCATCATGCCGATGCGGTCGTCCGCGAAGAGCTGCGCGAACTTCGTGTCGGTCTGATCGAGGTAGACGCTCTGGTCGTCGACCGCCATGACGCGGAGCTTCTCGAGCGCGTCGACGCCGGCCTGCGAGGCGAACTCGGCCGTCGTGCCGTCCTCGCTGAGGATCGCGCCGCCGTTCTGCCACAGGTGCGGCCAGAACTGCCAGGTCGTCTCCTCGGAGCCCGAGACCGAGTAGGCGTAGCCGTAGGTGCCGTTCGCCTCGTCGGTGAGCTGCGACGAGGCCTCGCGGAAGTCGTCCCAGGTCCAGTCCTCGGTCGGGTAGTCGACCCCGGCCTCGTCGAAGACGGTCTTGTTGTAGATGAGGGAGATGTTGTCGACGAGCGCGGGGACGCCGATCGTGCGGTCGCCCGTCGGCTGCACCGTCGCGCGGGCGGCCTCGCTGAACTCGTCCCAGGCGAGCTCCGGCTCCTCGGTCTTCTCCGTGATGTCGAGCGTGCGCTTCGAGGCCTCGAGCTGGCTGGCCCAGGATCCGAAGGCGTACGACATGTCGGGGTAGTTGCCGCTCGCGAACCCGGCGGAGAGCTTCTGGAGCAGCTCCTCGGTCGACGACGCGCCCTCGGAGACGTCGATCGTGACGTTCGGGTGCTCCTCCTCGAACTCGGCCGCGAGCCCCGCGAGGAGCTTGTGCGCCTCATCGGATTGGCCGGTCCAGAACTGGATGGTGACGTCGGCGTCCTCGTCGAGCGTCTGGGCGCCCTGCGGCTGCCCGGTGCAGCCCGCGAGGGCGGCGATCGCGACGGCCGCGGTCGCCGTCGTCAGAATGGAGCGGAGGCGGTGCGTCGTCACGGTGGTCTCCTCGGTGCGGTGGGTGGTCGGTGCGATGCGGCGGTGCGGCGGTGCTGGAGTGCTGGGGTGCGGCGGATCAGGTCAGGATGATGGAGCGGGTCAGGTGGCGCGGGGTGTCGGGGTCGAGGCCGCGGCTCGCGGCGAGCTCGACCGCGAGGCGCTGCGCCTGCACGAGCTCGACGATCGGGTCGAGGGTGCCGAGCGTCACGACGGCGCCCGTGGCGCGGATCTGCTCGGCGAGCTTCTCGTCGGCCGCCCCCAGCATCCACACGAGGCTGCCCTCGTGCGCGACCGCCAGCGGGCCGTGGCGGTAGTCGAGCAGCGGGTAGGACTCGGACCAGGCCTGCGCGGCCTCGCGGATCTTGAGCGCCGCCTCCTGGGCGAGGCCGTAGGTCCAGCCGGTGCCGAGGTAGACGAAGTGGTCGAGCGCGCCGAGCGGAGCCGGGAGGTCGAGCGGCGCCTCGAGCACCCGCTCGGCCTGCTCGACGACGCCCGAGACGTCCTCGCCGAAGGCGGCGCGGACGAGCATGAGGAAGGTCGTCGGGAAGCGGGTCTGGACGACGGAGGCCTCGTCGGCGAAGTCGAGGAGGAGCACGTCGTCGGCGAGCTCGGCGACGGGCGAGTCGGCGACCCCGGTGACGGCGATCGTGCGGGTGCCGGCCGGGAGGGCGCGGAGCGCGTCGATGACCTCGGTCGTGGTGCCCGAGCGCGAGAGCGCGACGACCCGGTCGTAGGCGCGGCGGCCGTGCGGCTCGGAGGCGTAGGCGGCGTCGGTCTCGCCGAGCCCGGCGTCCTCGCGGAGGAAGGCGAGCGACTCGGCGACGAAGGCCGAGGTGCCGCAGCCGATGACGAGGATGCGCTCGCCGGGCGCGGCGAGGAGCTCGCGGGCGTGCTCGACGCGCTCGAGGGCGGTACGCCAGGTCTGCGGCTGGCTGAGGATCTCGGTCGCGGTGATCGACATGAGCGGGGTCTCCGTGCTGTTCGGTGTCGCCTGGTCGAGGGTCCCGGCCGGGCCTGGCCCTCGTCGGCGAGGTGTGGTGCAATGGTGATCCGAGAATGATCGTTTGCCAAGAAAATTGCCCGAAACGCTCACTCTTGTTGATCGTCTGCGACAGAGAGGTTCCACGATGCGAACTGATGACCAGCCCGACCAGCCCGACGCCTTCGCGCGGCTGCAGCATCTGCCGGTCGTCGAGTGGACGCCGGTCGCCCAGCTGCGCCCGCCCGAGACGGAGGTGCGCCGCACCGCCGTGCCGGCGGTCGACATCCACAACCACCTCGGCCGCTGGCTGAGCGGCGGCGACTGGCAGCAGGGCACCGCCCCCTGGATCATCGACGACGTCGACGCCCTCCTGAAGGACATGGACGACTGCGGCATCCAGACGATCGTCAACCTCGACGGCATGTGGGGCGAGGAGGTCACCGCGAACGTCGAGCGCTACGACCGCGCCCACCCCGGCCGCTTCCTCACCTTCTGCCAGCTCGACTGGGCGCGGCTCGCGGAGGACGACGGGGTGGATGCGCTGCGCGCCTCCCTCGAGGACAGCGCGGCCCGCGGCGCCCGCGGGGTCAAGGTGTGGAAGTCGCTCGGGCTCACCGTGCGCGACCGCGACGGCCAGCTCGTCCTCCCCGACGACCCGCGCGTCATCGCCGTGCTCGGGCATGCCGGCGAGCTCGGCCTGCCCGTCCTCATCCACACCGCCGACCCGAAGGCCTTCTTCGAGCCGCTCGACGAGCGCAACGAGCGCCTCGACGAGCTGCTCGTCGCCCGCGACTGGTGGTTCGGCGACCGCGCCGTGCACCCCAGCTTCGAGCGGCTGCTCGAGGCGCACGCCGCCCTCGTCGCCGCCTGCCCCGGCACCGACTTCATCGGCGCCCACTTCGGCTGCGCGGCCGAGGACCTGGACCTCGTCGAGCGGATGCTCGCCGCCAACCCCAACTACCACGTCGACATCGCCGGCCGGATGGCGGAGCTCGGCCGCCAGCCGCGCCGCGTCCGGGCGCTCATCGAGCGCTTCCCCGACCGGGTCCTCTTCGGCACCGACATCTACCCGGCCGAGGCGGAGCAGTTCCGCCTCCACGCCCGCTTCCTCGAGACCCTCGACGAGGCCTTCTCCTACGCGCCCGGCGCCGACATCCCGCCCCAGGGCCGATGGTCGGTCTCGGCGCTCGGCCTCCCGCCCGAGCTGCTCGAGCCCGTCTACCGCGGCAACGCGGCCCGCATCCTCGGGCTGGGGTAGCGCCGCCCCGCACCCGCCCGCACCCCGCACCCGCACGCACCCCGCACCCCGCACCCCGCACCCCGAGCTCGTGAGGGGTCCCATATGACCGTTCTCGGCATCCGGAAGTCGTCATATGGGACCCCTCACTCGATCCGAGGACGGGATGCGAGGACGGCACGGATGCGGACGGCGAGTCGAGCGGGATCCCGGACGTCCGGCGCGAAGACCTCCAGCGCCTCCCACCCGACATCCCGCAGGTGCCCGAAGCGGGTGAGGTCTCGGCGCCGCTGCTCCGGATCGAGATGCGTCGGCCCCTGATACTCGATCGCGAGCCGATGACGGACGAACGCGAGATCGACCCGGTAGGGCACGACCCGGCCCGGCACCGGGATCTCGTGGTTGACCGCGAAGTCGTCGAAGCCGAGACGTCCGAGCAGCAGGCGCAGACCCGACTCGGCCGGGCTGTCGCTCCGGGCGTGCAGGAGCGGAAGGGCCGCCGCGACGGTGCGCGTGCCGCGGCGGCCCTCATATCGGCGGGATGCGTCGACGAGCCGCTCGAGTCCGCTGAGGCCATGACGCCAGTGGATCAGCCGATCGCCCGCGGCGACGAGCTCGTCGAGGTCGAGCTGCGCGCCGAGGTCGCACCAGGTCCGTTCCGGGCTCGTGAGCGCGACGCCGTCGATGGATGCTCGCTCGTGCTCGCGGAGCGCGAGCTTGTGGCCGATGACCCCGCGGCCCTTCGGTGCACGGCGAGGCGCCGGGACCGCGACATGCACCCGGGGGTCGCGCTGCAGACGCCGGGGAAGCGGCATGCCCCACAGCGCGGCCGCGCTCGCGAAGCAGATGACACCGCCTCCCGCGCAGGCGGTGAGGGCATCCCGCGCGCGGTCGAGCTCGTCGGCCGGGGCGCCGAGCCGGCGCAGACCGTGGTGAGGTCGCTCGAGGTCGACGCGCCGCATCCGCGCCGGCTCGACGCCGGCGTCTCTGCCCTGCGCGATGCGGAAGCCGCGCCGCCGCAGCTCGGGCGGAAGGTCTCGGTCGCTCGACACCCGCCCAGGATGCCGAGCCTGCCTCCCGCTCGACGCGATCCCTCCACAGCCCGCCCGTGAGGGGTCCCATATGACCGATTCAGACGCCCGGAACCGGTCATATGGGACCCCTCACCGGATGCGAGCGCGACGGGAGGCGGGAGCGGCGCGGGGAGGCGGGAGCGGCAGGGGCAGGCGGCGCGGGGAGGCGGGCGCGGCGCGGGGAGGCGGGCGCGGCGCGGGGAGGCGGGAGCGGCGCGGGCAGGCGGCGGATCAGGCCAGGGCGCGGGCGGCCGCGGCGACGACCTCGGCCATCGCCGCGCGGGCGGCGCGCGCCGGCGGGCGCGGGTCGACGAGCTCGGGGCGGGCGGCGAGCACCTCGCGGGTCGCGGCGGCGCCCGCGACGTTGAGCGCCGTGCCGATGTTGACCTTCCGGATGCCGGCCGCGATCGCGCGTGCCAGCTCCGCCTCCGGCACGCCCGAGGAGCCGTGCAGCACGAGCGGCACCGCCACCGCCTCGGCGAGGCGTGCGACGAGCTCGTGGTCGATGGAGGCCGTGCGCGACACCATCGCGTGCGAGGAGCCGACCGCGACGGCGAGCGCGTCGACGCCGGTCGCCGCGGTGAACGCCGCGGCCTCGCCGGGGTCGGTGCGGACGCCCGGCGCGTGCGCGCCGTCCTTGCCGCCCACCTCGCCGAGCTCCGCCTCGACCCAGAGCCCGGCATCCCGGGCCCGCTCGGCGGCCCCCGCCGTCGCGGCCACGTTCTCGGCGTAGGGGCGCGTCGCGAAGTCGACCATGATCGAGCCGAGCCCGTAGTCGCCGGTCGCGGCGAGCGAGATGCCGAGATCGACGAGCTCGGGGTCGTCGATGTGGTCGAGGTGGAGCGCGACCGGCACCGCGGCGGCGAGCGCGACCTCGCGGGATGCCGCCAGGATGGGGCGCGGATCCCCGCCGTGGAAGCGGATCGCGTTCTGGCTGAACTGCAGGATCACGGAGGCGCCCGCCGCGGACGCCCCCTCGACGATCGCCTCGGCGTGCTCGAGCGCGATCACGTTGAAGGCGAGCACGGCACGGCCGCGGGAGGCCGCCTCCGCGACGAGCTCGCCCGAGCCCGCGAGGGTCACGGCAGCACCAGCTCCGCACGGCCGCCGAGCGTCGACGGCAGGACGCCCTCGTGGGCCGCGAGCATCGCGTCGGCGAGCTCCCACAGGCGCTCGGGGCTGAGCGTCGAGGCGGCGTTCGGGTCGACGAGCAGCGCGCGCTTCACGAGCTCGCGGTCGCCCGTGCGGGCGGCCTCGATCGCGAGCTCCGCGACCGAGAGGTAGGTGCGGTTGTGGGCGGCGCCCTGCACCGGGATGTCGCCGACCGCGATCGGCTCGACGCCGGCCGAGGTCACGCGTGCCGGCACCTCGACGCAGGCGCCCTCCGGGAGGTTGGCGATGAGGCCCCGGTTGATCACGTTCGCGTGGATCTCGCGCTCCGTCCCGGTGAGCATGGAGTGGATGATCTGGGGCGCGTACTCGGCCGCGTCCCCCTCCTCGTGGAGCTCGAGCTCGCGCCCCTCGGCGAGCGCCGCACGGGCGTCCTCGAACTCGCGCACGTTGTCCTCGCTGATGCCGAGGTAGACGAGCGGCTCGAGGCGGAAGCGCTCGATCTGCGCGTCGTCGCGGAGGAACCAGGACAGGTACTCGCTCGAGTGCTCGCTCGTCTCCGTCGGGTAGTACCCGATGCGGCGGAACATCTCGACCCGCACCCGGCGGCGGAGCTCCGGGTCGGCCTCGATGCGCTCCCGGAGGCGCGGATAGAGCGACTCGCCCTCGTGCTCCCACTGGTACAGCCAGGCCTGGTGGTTGACGCCGGCCGCGCGGTACACGGTCTCCTCGAGCGGGACCCCGACGAGCTCGCAGAGGTCGTTGACCGTCCAGTAGACGGAGTGACAGAGCCCGACGGCCTTGATCTCGGGCGCGACGACCGACATCCACCAGATGTTCATCGCCATGGGGTTCGTGTAGTTGAGGAACCAGGCGTCGGGGCAGAGCTCGCGCATGTCGCGCGCGATGGCGCTCAGCACGGGGAACGTGCGCAGCCCCCGGAAGACGCCGCCGATGCCGGTCGTGTCGCCGATGGTCTGGCGCAGGCCGAAGGAGGCGGGCAGCTCGAGGTCGATGCGGGTGGCCGCGATGCCGCCCACCTGGACCATGTTGACGACGAAGTCGGCACCCTCGAGGGCCGCACGGCGGTCGAGGGCGGCGTGGATGCGGGCGGGGCGGCCGAGGCGCGCGGAGACCTGCTCGGCGGTGCCGCGGGCGACCTCGAGCCGCTCGGCGTCGATGTCGTGGAGGACGATGTCGAGCTCGGGGAGGTCGGGGAAGCGCAGCAGGTCGGTGAGCAGCTGGCGGGTGAAGACGACACTGCCGGCGCCGATGAACACGATGCGGGTCATGATCCGATCCTCTGAGCGAATGATCGTTTCGCGCAACATTCTGAGCGATATCGGGCTAACATGCTCAATCGGAGTGCGCGCTTCGCGAGCCCAGGCCGCACGACCGCACCACCCGCACGACCGCACCGCCCGCACGACCGCACCGCCCGCACGACCGCACCGCCCGCCGCAGAGAGGCCGCCGCATGACGATCACCGCCGACCGCACGCCGCCCGCCGCGAGCGGCAAGCGCTCACGCCGCATGATCGAGATCCTCGACCTCCTCGCCGAGCGCGGCGGCATCAGCCTCCAGGACCTCTCCGACACGCTCGGCATCTCGCCCGCGACCGCGCGCCGCGACCTCGCCGACCTCGCCGAGCAGCGGCTCCTCGTCCGCACCCATGGCGGTGCCCGGCTCATCGACTCGCGCGGCGAGCTGCCGGTCAGCCTCCGCGACACCCGCAACCAGGATGCGAAGCGCGCCATCGCGGCGGCCGTCGCCGACATCGTCCCCCGGCAGCGCTACGCGATCGCCCTCAGCGGCGGCACCACCGCGGCGAGCGTCGCCCGCGCCCTCGCGAACCACGAGGAGCTGACGATCGTCACCAACTCGCTCACGATCGCGCAGCTCGTCACCAGCCACCCGCAGCTCAAGGTCATCATGACGGGCGGGATCCTCCGCCCCGAGTCGCTCGAGCTCGTCGGGGTCCTCGCCGAGAACACCTTCAACGCCATCAACCTCGGCACCGCGATCCTCGGCGCCGACGGCGTCACGCCCGCCGGGATCACGACCCACGACGAGACGGAGGCGCGCACCAACAACGCCATGGTCACGCACGCCCAGCGCGTCATCGTCGTCGCCGACGGCTCGAAGCTGGGGCGCCTCGCGCTCGCGCAGGTCGCCTCACTCGAGCAGGTCGACCTCCTCGTCACCGACTCGAGCGCCGAGCCCGAGCAGCTCGAGCGCCTGCGCGAGGCGGGGCTGAGCATCACGGTCGTCGACGCCTGAGGCGGCCGCCGCCGGTCGAGGGGCGGGCGGGCGGGCTGGCGGCACGGCGTCTCAGTCGCGCGACCCCTGCACCGGGATGATGCCGGTGTGCCCCGGCACCCGCTTCGGCGTCGTGGCGATCGCGAACACGAGCCCGGCCCCGACGAGCACCGTCATGACGGCGGGCAGCCAGCCGACGCCCCAGACGTCGAGCAGGATCCCGCCGATGAGCGCGCCGCCGCCGATCGCGATGTTGAACGAGGTCGTGAGCCACGCGGAGGCGACATCCCGCAGCCGCGGCGACGCCGAGTGCAGGAGGCGCGTCTGGAAGATCGCGGGCAGGCCGCCGAAGGCGATGCTCCAGACGGCGAGCATCGCGATGATCGCCCACGGCTCGCGCGCGACGGCGCCGAGCACCGCGACCGCGACCGCGACGCCCGCGATGGCGCCGATCGGGGTGGCGCGCGGGAAGCGGTCGCCCAGGATGCCGGCGAGGAGGACGCCGACCGCCCCGGCCCCGCCGTAGACGAAGAGGAGCACGCTCACCGAGTCGCCCGGCATCCGGCCGACCTCGATGATCCAGGGCGCGATGTAGGTGTAGAAGGCGTTGTGGCCGATCATCACGAGCAGCACGGTGACGCAGACGGCGAGCACGGCGCGGAGGGTGGGATCGCGGCGCACGGGGGTGGGGATCTCGCCGGTCGCGAGCGGCACGAGGTGGGAGACCGCGGGCAGCGCGACCATCACGAGCACCATGAGCACGAGCACGACGGCGCCCATGATCGCGAAGGCGGCCCGCCAGCCGAGCGCGTGCCCGAGGGCGGTGCCGAGCGGCACGCCGAGCACGAAGGCGAGGGTGCCGCCGATGTTCGTCACGGCGACCGCCCGCGCGAGCTGGTGGCGCGGCACGATCCGCGAGGCGTACGGGCCGGTGACCGCCCAGAACAGCCCGTGCGCGAGCCCGCCGAGGATGCGGGCGCCCATGAGCAGCTCGTAGGTGGGCGCGAGGGCGGCGGCGACGTTCGCGACCGCGACGACGAGCAGCGTCGCGATCATGAGGCGCTTCCGCGAGAGCGGTCGGGTGAGCATCGCGAGCGGGGCGGTCGTGAGGACGACGGTGCCCGCGAACACGGTGACGAGGAGCCCGATCTGCGATTCGGAGACGCGGAGCTCGCCCGCCATGTCGGGCAGGAGGCCGGTCGGCAGGAACTCGCTCGTGACCGAGGCGAAGATCGCGCCCGCGATCACGAGGAGGCGGAACAGCGGGAAGGGGCGCGCGGGCGCGGTGGACATGCGGCAGACTCTGCGATTCGTGGGTGTCGACGACGCGGCTCGGGCGGCTCGAGGCCCGAGGGAGGCGGCGGATCGGAGCCTCGGCACCAGCGTAGCGACCCCCGCCGACGCGGCGCTCCGCACTCCCCCGCCCGGATACGCTGTCCCGGTGACCTCGACTCCCGCGCCCGAGCACTGGATCCTCACGCTCGTCTGCGACGACCGCGCCGGCATCGTCCACGCGATCAGCGGCGCCGTCGTCGAGGCGGGCGGCAACATCACCGAGTCGCAGCAGTTCTCGAGCGAGGACACGGGCCGCTTCTTCATGCGGCTGCAGGTCGAGTCGTCGGCCGGCCGCGAGGTCTTCGAGGCGGCGCTCGCCCCCGTCACCGACCGCTACGGGATGACGTGGCAGCTCGACGTCGTCGGCCGCCCGCTGCGCACCCTCGTCCTCGCCTCGACCGCGGCGCACTGCCTCAACGACCTCCTGTTCCGGCAGCGCGCCGGCCAGCTCGACATCGACGTGCCGCTCGTGCTGAGCAACCACCCGGAACTCGGCTCCCTCGCCGAGTTCTACGGCATCCCCTTCGAGCACCGGCCGGTGACGGGAGCGGCGTCGAAGGCCGACTTCGAGCGGCGCGTCCTCGAGGCGGTCGAGGAGCACGACATCGAGCTCGTGGTGCTCGCCCGCTACATGCAGATCCTCTCCCCCGAGCTCTGCGAGGCCCTCGAGGGCCGGATCATCAACATCCACCACTCCTTCCTGCCCGGCTTCAAGGGCGCGAACCCGTACAAGCAGGCGCACGCCCGCGGCGTGAAGCTCATCGGGGCGACCGCGCACTTCGTCACGAGCGATCTCGACGAGGGGCCGATCGTCGAGCAGAACGTGGTGCGGGTGGATCACACGCGCACCTGGGAGCAGCTGCGCTCGATCGGCCAGGACGAGGAGAGCCGCACGCTGACGCAGGCGGTGCAGTGGTTCAGCGAGGACCGCGTGCTGCTCGACGGCGTGCGGACGATCATCTTCCGATGAGCGGCGCACCCTCGGGCGGCTACCGGATCGAGCGCCGGCCGGTGACGGCGGGCGAGGTGCTCCGCCTCGCGCTCGAGCTCGCGGCGCTCGCCGGGGTCGGGATGGGGGTCGCGGCGCTGCTCGCGGCGCTGGCAGGTCCCGTGCTCTCCGCGCTGGGCGGCATCCTCGCGGCCCTCGCCGCGGCGGTGCTGTGGGGACTGTTCCGCTCGCCGCGGGCGCGGTTCCCGCTCCCGTGGCCGGGGCGCGCGGCGGTCGAGCTGCTCGTGATGGGCGCCGGGGTCGCCGGCTGGGCGGCGCTCGGGCTGTGGCCGGTCGCGCTCGGGCTCGGGGTGCTCGCGCTCGCCTCCGGTGCGGTGGGCCTCGTGCGCGAGGAGCGAGGGGACCGCTCCCCATCGAGCTGACTTCACCTGTCGGTTAGCGTGGATTCGTCACCTTCCCCGATCTGGAGATCAGCTCCCATGCACCTGCATCCCGCACGCGCCCTCGCTACCGCATCCATCGCCGCGATCGGCATCCTCGGCCTCGCCGCCTGCACCGCGCCCGCCGAGCCCGAGGCCGCGCCGGCCGAGGAGACCACGAGCGAGGAGACGACCGCGCCCGAGGCCCCGACGGCCGAGGGCACGCCCGCCTGGGCCAACCCGATCTCGACCGAGGGCGAGCTCATCGCGACCATCACGGCCGGCGACATCACGATCGAGGCCTACCAGCTCGGTACCGAGAAGGCCACCAAGACCGGGCAGTTCGCGACCCCCGACGGCGACCCCGTCATCGCGGAGGGCGACGAGATCGTCTTCGTCAACTACGCGATCACGAACGGCGGCGAGGCGATCGACCTCAGCGCCAGCCTCGTGAGCATCGACGCGCGCTACGACGACTGGCCCTACATGCAGGGCATGGACTCGGTCGTCGACCAGGAGCTCTTCGAGAAGCAGGGCGTCTTCTCCTCGGGTGTCGCGACCGGCGGCTACCAGGAGTCGAACATCTACACGCTCGGCGCCGGCGAGGGCTTCTCCTTCGGCGAGAACTTCCCGTACCAGGCGGGCTCCCCCATCACCTTCGACGTCTCGATCACCCCGATCGACGCCGAGGGCGAGCTCATCCACGACGAGCGCGTCGAGGCGGAGGGCGCCGGCACGATCGGGTAGCCGGCAGCAGGACGGCTGAGACGGCCGGCCGCGGCGCCTGGCGTCGCGGTCGGCCGTCTCAGCCGTCCTGCGCTCCTCGACCGGCGGGACCGCTGCGGGCTAGCCTGGCCGGGTGACGACGCTGCTGCACTCCGCCCGGCGGATCGACGCGCGCGGCGTGCTCGAGGACGCGTGGGTCCTGCTCGACGGCGACGCGATCGCGGCGACCGGCACCGGCTCCGGTCCGGATGCCGTGCCGCGCCCCGAGGCCGACGAGCTCGTGGATGCCCGGGACCGCATCCTCGTGCCCGGCTTCATCGACCTGCACGGCCACGGCGGCGGCGGGGCCCGCTACGACGCCGGCGGCGAGGAGCTCGAGCGGGCGCTCGCGGCCCACCGGCGGCACGGCACGACGCGACAGGTCGTGAGCCTCGTCGCGAACCCCCTGCCCGCCCTCCACGACTCGCTCGCCGGCATCGCCGCACTCGCGGCGCGAGATCCGCTGGTGCTCGGCGCGCACCTCGAGGGCCCCTACCTCTCACCCGGCAAGCCGGGTGCGCACGAGCCCGCCTTCCTGCGCCGCCCGAGCGGGGCCGAGATCGACGAGCTGCTGGATGCCGCCCAGGGCACACTGCGGCAGATCACGATCGCGCCCGAGCTCCCGGGCGGCCTCGACGCCATCGCGCAGCTCGCCGCCGCGGGGGTCGCCGTCGCGATCGGGCACACCGACGCGGACGCCGACATGACGCGTACGGCATTCGATGCCGGCGCCACCCTGCTCACGCATGCCTTCAACGCGATGAACGGCATCCACCACCGCGCACCGGGCCCGGTGGCGGCCGCGATCGCCGACGAGCGCGTCACGATCGAGCTCATCCTCGACGGACAGCACGTGCACCCGGACGTCGCGCGGATCGTGCTGGATGCGGCGCCCGGCCGCGTCGCGCTCGTCACCGACGCGATGGCGGCGGCCGGCGCCGAGGACGGCGACTACACGCTCGGCTCGCTGCACGTGACCGTCCGCGAGGGACTCGCCCTGCTCTCGGGCACCACGACCATCGCCGGCTCGACGCTCACGCAGGATGCGGCGCTCCGCCTCGCGGTCGGCCGCCTCCGCCTCGATCCGGTCGACGCGGTGGCCGCGCTCACCGCCGTCCCCGCGGCCGCCCTCGGCCTCGGCGACCGCCTCGGGCTCATCGAGGAGGGCTATGCGGCGGATGCCGTGCTGCTCGACGCGGACTGGCGCGTCGAGGCCTCGTGGGGCGCGGGCGCCCGGCTGGTCTGAGCCGCGAGCCGTGACGGGCGGGCTGTGACTGGCGGGCCGCGGCACCCCCGAGCGGGGACTCGACCGCGCCGATGACCCGCGCGAGGATGAGGGCATGACGACGCCCGAGCCGACGCCGCCCGTGACCGACCCCGCCGCACCCGGCGCGACGACCGCACCGGTGCCTGCCGCGCCGCCGGTCGGCTCCGGCCTCTCGATCGCGGGGATCGTGCTCGCGGTGCTCCTGCCGCTCATCGGCCTGATCGTCTCGATCGTCGCGCTCGTGCGCGCGAAGGCCGTGGGCGGCACACCGCGTCTGCTCGCCGTCATCGGCATCGCCATCGCCGTGCTCGTCATGATCATCCAGGCCGTGATCGCGATCCTCGTCATCGTGCCGCTCTTCACGGCGGCCCAGCAGCAGGCCCTCAGCGCGAAGTTCTGCGCGGACGTCGCGAACGGCGGGCAGGAGCTCATCTCGGAGCCCGTGCAGCTCGCCGCCGCCTACGCGGTCGGCGGCGCGGCGGGCGAGCCCGCCGACGATGCCGCGCTGCTGCGCGAGCGCGCCGATGGCCTCGACGCCCTCACGGGTGCCGCGCCCGAGGGCAGCAGGGCCGCCTTCGACACCGCGACCGCGGACGCCCGCACCCTCGCCGACGCGATCGAGCAGGGCGACGCGAGCGCCGCCGCGAGCGCCTACGTCGCCTCCATGACCACCGCGGTCGAGACCTACGACACCGACTGCAGGCCGGTCGGCTGACACCGGCCGCCCTCGCTCGTCGAGGCGGGCCGGGCGGCTACGCCGCGAGCGGCGCCGGCGGCAGCGGGATGCGGCCCGGCCCCGCCGCGTCGGCCGCGAGGCGCAGCGCGCCGTCGAGCGGGTCGCCCTCCGGCACCCGCACGGTGACCGCATGCCGGTCCAGCGCGGACTCGAAGACGTCGAGCACCACGTCGCTCTGGAACACCCCGCCCGCCCAGGAGGCGACGCGCGGGATGTGGGGCGCCAGCAGCGCGGTCGTCGCGGTCCGCGCGAGCAGCTCCCCCGCATCGTGGAGGATGCGGTACGCGAGCGGGTCGTCCTCGGCGGCGCAGGCGGCGACCTCGGGCGCGAAGGCGGCGAGCCGGCGCGCCCGGTCCTCGGGCGCGGCGATCTCGGCCGGCCACCCGGCGGGGTCGCCGTAGCGGTCGATCGCGCGGCCGAGGAGGCGCGCGCCGCTGCCGGCGGCATCCCGTCCGTCGTGCGCGCGGAGCGCGGCCTGGATGCCGCGGCGGCCGATCCAGGCGGCCCCGCCCTCGTCGCCGAGGAGCTGCCCCCAGCCGTCGACGCGATGCCAGCCGCCCTCGGCGTCGAGCCCGATGCCGATCGCACCGGTGCCGGCGGCGACGATCGCCCCCGAGTCGCCGCCGAGGGCGCCGACATGCGCGGCGATGCCGTCGGCGACGAGCACGACCGGCACCGCGCCGACCCGTGCCCGCACGATCCGCCGCAGCAGCAGCGGGTCGCGGACGACGGAGGCGAGCCCCGCGACGCCGAGCGCGACGGCGAGCGGCGGCGCGGTGCGCAGCTCCCAGGCGGCGGTCGCATCCTCGAGCAGCTCCTCGACGACCGCGGCCGCCGCCGCACCCGAGCCGTCCGGCGCGAGCGCGAGCCCGCGCCCCCGCAGCACCTCGCGCGGCGCGGCGTCGTCGATCGCGCGCACGGCGGCGCGGCTCCCCGAGCCGCCGAGGTCGATCCCCAGCACCTGGTCCGTCATGTCGTCGCGTCCCCCTCCGCGTCGGCCAGCGTCCTCATCGCCTCGCGCACCGAGCCGCGCGCGCCGGCGAGCGCGCCGCGTGCGGTCCCCGCCGGCACCTCCGCGAGCGTCGCGACGATCGCGACCCGCAGCTCGCCCGAGGCGTCCTCGAGCGCGGATGCGGCCGCCGCCGCCCCGAGGCCGGTCGCCTCGCGGAGGATGCGCAGGCTCCGCGCCCGCAGCTTGTCGTTGCTCGCGTCGACCGCGACCATGAGGTTCGAGTGGACCCGCCCGAGCCGGACCATGAGCGCCGTCGAGAAGGCGCCCAGCAGCACCTTCTGCGCCGTGCCGGCCTTCATGCGGGTGGAGCCGGTGACGACCTCGGGCCCGGTGTCGAGGAGCACGTGCCGGTCGGCCTCCGCCGCGAGCGGAGCCGCCGGGTCGTTCGAGACGAGCACCGCGAGCGCGCCGGCCGCCCGAGCCGCCCGCAGCGCCCCGCCGACGTAGGGCGTGCGGCCGGACGCGGCGATCCCGACGACGACGTCGCCCGCGCCGATCCTCGCCGTGCCGATGAGCGCGGCGCCCGCCTCGGCGTCGTCCTCGGCCCCTTCGACGGCCCGCAGGATCGCGTGCTCGCCGCCCGCGAGGTGGGCGGTCACGATGCCCTCCTCGAGCGAGTAGGTGGGCCGCAGCTCGGCGGCGTCGAGAGCCGCGAGCCGCCCGGAGGTCCCGGCGCCGACGTAGTGGACGCCGCCGCCCGCGCGCACCCGGAGCGCCGCCTCCTCGACGAGCGCCGCGAGCTCGTCGCGGACGGCCTCGACGGCGGCGAGCGCGACCCGGTCCTCGGCGCCGATCAGCGCGAGGATGCCGGCCGCATCCAGCTCGTCGAGCCCGCGGCTGGCGTCGAGCCGGCGCTCGGTCGGGGGCAGCTCGCGCTCAGCCCCCGACGGCATCGCGGTGCTCCCACGCGAAGCGGTAGTAGGCGGCGTTCGCGAGCCGCGAGGCCGCGGCCTCGTCGACGATCGCGGTGACCTCGGGGTGCAGCTGCAGCGCGGAGCCGGGCACGGATGCCGTGACGGGACCCTCGAGCGCGGCCGCGACCGCCTCCGCCTTCGCCTCGCCCCAGGCGAGGAGGACGGCGTGCCGGGCGTCGAGGATCGTCCCGAGCCCCTGCGTGAGGCAGTGCCTCGGCACCTCGTCGACGGAGTCGAAGAAGCGCGCGTTGTCGAGGCGCGTCTGCTCGGCGAGCGTCTTGATGCGGGTGCGGGAGGCGAGCGAGGAGCCCGGCTCGTTGAAGCCGATGTGGGCGGTGCGCCCGATGCCGAGCACCTGGAGGTCGATGCCGCCGGCCTCGCGGATGGCGGCCTCGTAGCGCACCCCCGCTTCCTCGAGCGGCCCCCCGTCGTCGCCGGGCACGCGCACGCGGGCCGGGTCGAGGCCGAGCACCTCGACGATCTCGCGCACGACGACCGCCTGATACGACTCGGGGTGGCCGTCCGGCAGCCCGAGGTACTCGTCGAGCGCGAAGCCCGAGACCCGCGAGAGGTCGAGCCCGGCGCCCGCGAGCGAGCGCCAGGTCGTGAGGGGCGTGGATCCGGTGGCGAGCCCGAGGACCGCCTCCGGCTTGCGCCGGACGAGGGAGGCGATGAGGGAGGCGGCGAGCGCGCCGCCCTCCTCCGCGTCCCGGACGATGACGACCTCGGCCATCAGCTCACCCCCACGAGCGCGGCGCCGACGGCCGCGGCCGGGAAGCCGGCGGGCACGAGCTGCACCCGGCCGGGCAGCTCGAGCATGCGGAGGAAGGCGGAGTCGGCCGCCCAGCCCTCGAGGACCCGGCGGACGTCGCCGAGGAGCGCGTCGCCGAGCGAGGTGAGCCCGCCGCCGATCACGACCCGGTCGACGTCGACCGTGAGCACGAGCAGTCGCACGGCCGCCGCGACGTTCGCGGCGAGCCGGTCGCGCACCTCGGCCGCCGCCGCATCCCCCTGCTCGGCGGCGCGGTAGAGCGCGACGACGGGCCGCGGCTCGTCGCTCGGCCACTGCCGGGCGATGCCCGAGCCGGAGGCCATGAGCTCGAGGCAGCCGCGCTGCCCGCACGGGCAGACGGGGCCGGCCGGGTCGACCGGGATGTGCCCGATCTCGCCGGCGACGCCGCGCGAGCCGCGCCACAGGCGGCCCTCGAGCACGAGGCCTGCCGCGAGGCCGGTGCCGAGGTTGAGGTAGGCCATGGAGTGCGTCGGCCCCCGGTCGAGGAGGTGGAACGCGCCGAGCGCCGCGGCGTTGACGTCGTTCTCGACGCGCACGCGGCGGCCGAGCCGCCCCTCGAGGCGGGAGCCGAGCTCGAGCCCCTCGAGGCCGAGGTTCACGGCGTGCTGCACGCGCCCCGAGTCGCTGTCGACGGCACCCGGGATGCCGATCCCGATGGAGTCGAAGCGCGCGGCGCCAGCGCCGGCGAGGGCGGCGAGCCGGTCGACCGCCTCGACGGCGGTCTCGAGCACGGCGTCCGCGCCGAAGCCGGTGGGCAGGCGGACCTCGTGTGCGAGCGCGCCGTCCTCGCCGATCGCGACCGCGTCCGTCTTCGTGCCGCCGATGTCGATGCCGACCCTCATGGCCGCGCCCCCGCATCCGCCGCGACGCCGGCGCCGACGCCGGCGCCGGCGCCGAGCCCGAGCATCCCCGCGAGCGCCGAGGCGGCGACCCGCGAGGCCCCGAAGGTCGCGACGTCCGCGAACTCGCGGTCCGGCGACGGCCAGCCCAGGTCGACGACGAGCGTGCCGGGATGCCGCTGCCGCGCCAGGGCGATCAGCTCGCAGACCCAGGGGTGCCGGTGATGGGCCTTGCCGGTCACGAGGAGCGGCCCCGAGCCCTCGGGGAGCGCGTCGCCCTCGCGGACCTCCACGACCGGGTGGCCGGTCGCGGCGAGCCCCCAGGGCGCCGAGCCGACGGCGATGTTGGCGGCGGTCTCGATCGCGACGACGACCGCGTCCGCGGGCAGCGCGGCCGGGTCGACGCCCGGCCGGACGTCGAAGGCGGCGGCGATGCGCGCCTCGTCGAAGCGCGGCTCGGGAGCCTCGGCGTCGAGCTCGCGCGGCACGGTGCCCGCGAGCGACTCGGCGAGGCGCCGGTTCCGGGCCACCGCATCCCCCAGCCGCGCCTCGTCGAGGCGGCCCTCGGCGATCGCGCGCTCGATGCCGTCCGCGATGTCCTCGAGCTGCGGCCCGGTGTTGCGCGTGCCGATGCAGAGCAGGTCGCAGCCGGCCGCGAGCGCGTCGACGGCGGCGCGCGGGATGCCGCGCTCGCCCGACGCGCCCGCCATGTCGAGCGCGTCGGTGACGATGACGCCCTGGAACCCGAGCTCCTCGCGGAGGAGCCCGCCGAGGATCCGAGCCGAGAACGTCGCCGGCCGCTCGGCGTCGAGCTGCGGCAGGAGGATGTGCGAGCTCATGACGGTGCGGGCGCCGGCCGCGATCGCCGAGCGGAAGGGCGGCAGGTCGCGGGCGCGGAGCACCTCGGGCGTCACGTCGACGACGGGCAGCGCGAGGTGCGAGTCGAGCGCGGTGTCGCCGTGCCCGGGGAAGTGCTTCGCCGAGACGGCGACGCCCTCCCGCTCGTGCGCGGCCACCCAGGCGGCGGTGTGGCGGGCGACGAGCTCCGGCTCGTCGCCGAAGCTGCGCACCCCGATGACCGGGTTGTCGGGGTCGGAGTTCACGTCCGCGTCGGGCGCGAGGTTGAGGTTCACGCCGAGCGCCGCGAGCTCGCGCGCGACCGAGCGGCCCACCTCGGCGGTGAGCTCGAGATCGTCGATCCGGCCGAGGATCGCGTTGCCCGGGTAGGGCGAGCCCGTCGCCGCATGGCGTCGCGTCACATCCCCGCCCTCCTCGTCGATCGCGATGAGCGCGTGCGGGTTCGCGGCGCGGATCGCGTCGGTGAGCCGGCGCACCTGCGCGGCGTCGACGATGTTCTCGCCGAAGAGGCACACCCCGCCGAGTCCCCGGCGCAGCAGCGCCTCGAGCCAGTCGGGCAGCTCGGTGCCGGAGAAGCCCGGGAGGAGCACCGCGAGCGCCGGGCGCGCGCCGTTGTCCGTCGGCACGCCCCGTCGCGCGCCGTTGTCCGTCGGCACGCCCCGTCGCGCGCCGTTGCCAAGCCGGCCATTCATCCCTTGACCGCCCCCGACACCATGCCGTTCGCCATGCGCCCCTGCACGACGAGGAAGAACCCGACCACCGGCACCGCGATGAGCGTGGAGGCCGCCATGATGGCTGCCCAGTTCGTCGTCGTGTTGACCTGCTGGAAGCTCTGCAGCCAGATCGGGAGGGTGTGCGCCGAGGCGTTGGACATCGCGACGAGCGCGAACACGAACTCGTTCCAGGCGTGGATGAAGGCGAACACGCCCGTCGCGACGAGTCCGGGTGCGAGCAGCGGGAACGTGATGCGCCAGAAGGCGCCCGTCCGCGAGCACCCGTCGATCATCGCCGCCTCCTCGAGCTCGATCGGGACGCCGTTGACGAAGCCGCGGAGCGTCCAGATCGTGAAGGGGAGGACCCCGGCGATGTACACGATGCTGAGGCCGATGATCGAGTTGAGCAGCTGCCAGCCCTCGAGCAGTCGGAAGGTGGAGACGATCATCGCCTCGGCGGGGATCATCTGCACGATGAGCACCGCGATGATGAAGGTGAATCGCCCCCGGAAGCGGAAGCGCGCGAGCGCGATCGAGGCGAGGAAGGCGAAGACGAGCGCCACGACGATCGTGATCGCGGTGACGCCGAGCGAGTTGCCGAGCGCGGTGAAGAAGCTGGAGCGCGCATCCCCGAACATGACCGTCTCGTAGTTGCGCAGCGTCGGCTCGACGGGGAAGAACCGGGGCACCGGCCCGCGGACGAGGTTGTTCGGCAGGAACGAGGTGTTGATCATCCAGTACACGGGGATGATCGACATCACGAACACTACGATCGCGGCGGCGGCGAGCAGTGCGTTCACGACCCGCTTCCGCGGCGAGACGGAGCGCTTGGGCGCGCGGGGCGCGCGGACGCGGCGGCCGTCGGCGGTCTCGGGGATGAGGGTGGCGGTGACGCTCACTTCTCCTCCTCCTTCAGGCTGTTGCGGATGTAGGCGTAGGCGACGCCCATGAGCAGGAGCACGAGGATCACGGCGATCGCGCCGGCCGTGCCGTAGTTGCCGCCGCCGAGCGCCTCGGAGTAGATGTAGACGCCCACCGTGGAGGTCTCGTTCGCGCGGCCGCCGATCTTCTGCAGCGCGTAGATCTGGGTGAAGACGCGCATGTCCCAGATGACCGACAGGATGATGACGACGAGGAACACCGAGCGGATGTAGGGCGCCGTGATCATGCGGAAGCGCTGGAAGCCGGTCGTCCCGTCGAGCTGGGCGGCCTCCAGGACCTCGTCCGGAACCTGCGTGAGCCCCGCGAAGATCGTGAAGGCGACGAAGGGGATCGCGCCCCAGGTGACGATGACGGTCGCGACCGCCATGAAGCTCACCGGGTTCGCGAGCCAGGAGTGGCCGATGAGGTCGACACCGGGCAGCTGGCTCAGCACGTAGTTGATGACGCCGTACTGGGTGTCGAAGAGCCACCCCCAGACGATCGTCGCGCTGAGCGCGGGCATCGCCCAGGCGAACAGGAGCCCGACCGAGACGAGGATGCGCAGGCCGCGGCCGAGCCGCTGCATGAGGAGCGCGATGGAGGTGCCGAGGACGATCGTGAGGACGACGTTGACGATGCAGAACACGACGCTGCGCCCGAGCACCGCCCAGAAGTTCTGGTCGCTCAGGATGTCGGCGTAGTTCTGGAAGCCGACGAACTCCGGCGGCGCGCCGAAGACCTGGGCTCGGCCGTACTCCTGGAAGGACATCACGAAGAGCTGGATGAGCGGCCAGCCGATGATCACGGCGAGCAGCGCGACGGAGGGGAGGAGGAGGAGCGCGGGGCCGAGCTGGATGCGGCGGCGCGGCGTCCGGGCGGGACCCGGGGCGGGGGCCTGGGCCTCGCCGACCCGGTCGAGGCCCGCGGCGGGGGCGGCCTGCTGGGCGACGGTCATGAGGAGAGTGCTCCCTACTACTCTGGAGGTGTCCTCTGCCTTCCTAGGGCGATGACACTCGGCCGGGATCGGGCGGCGCGGAACCGCCGCCCGCCCCGGAGTGCGGGTCGGCCCGGAGTGCGTTCCGGGCCGACCCGACGGCCGGACTCGCGTCCGGCCGCCTCGATGATCAGCCGTTGAGGATGGCCTCGATGTCGCTGTCCGCCTTCTCGGCGAGCGACTGGACGTCGCCGCCCTGCGCGATCGACGCGAAGAAGTCGAGCATGACCTGCGAGGCCTCGACGTCCGCCCACTTCGGGGAGGCCGGCGTGAGCTTCGCGGTCGCGGCGGCCTCCGCGCTGGCCTGCGCCGCCGGCGAGTCGCCGAGGGTCGAGGCGAGCGAGGTCTTCGCCGGCACGAGGCCGTTCTCGCCGAGGATCGTCTGGTACTCGTCGCTCAGCATGATCTGGAGCGCCTTGTACGCGAGGTCCTGGTTCTTCGACTTCGCCGAGATGGCGATGTTGGAGCCGCCCGCGAACACCTGCGCGGCGCCGCCGTCGAGCCCGGGGAGGGCCATGACGCCGAGGTTCGCCTCCATGTCGGGGCAGCCCGGGGCCTCCGCGTCCTCGGGGGCGAGGATCGAGCCCTGGACCCAGTTCGCGGCCGAGAGGATCGCGACCTCGTCCGCGCAGAAGGGGACCTGCGGGTTCGTGCCGTCGCCGTCCTTCGGCGCGAGGGAGGCGTTGTCGGAGACGTCCTTGAACATCTCGAGGCCCTTGACCGACTCGGGGCTCGAGAACTGCGCGTCCCAGGTGCCGTCGTCGGCCTGCACCGCGATCTCGCCGCCGTTCTCCCAGATGTACGGAAGGACGTTGTACTGGTCCTTGCCGGGCATGTAGATGCCGGAGACGCCGTCGTTGTCGGCGGCGAGCTGCTTGCCGGCCGCGACGTACTCCTCGAGCGTGGTCGGCACCTCGACGCCCGACTTCTCGAACATGTCGGTGCGGTAGAAGACGATGCGCGAGCCCGAGTAGTACGGGGCCGCGTAGAAGGCGTCCTCGAAGGTGCCCGACTCGACGAAGCCCGGGAGGAGGTCGTCGCCGCCCAGCTCCTCGTACTTGTCGCTGAGGTCGAGGAAGGCGCCCACCGAGGTGAAGGCGGGGGCCTGGGTGTTGCCGATCTCGATGACGTCGGGGCTGTCGGAGGACGGGAGGGCCGTGTTGAGCTTGTCGACGAGGCCCGTCCAGGCCTGCTCCTCGATGGTGAGGGTCGAGCCCGGGTTCTCCTCCTCGAAGGTCTCCTTGAGGTAGTCGCGCGCGTCCGCCGGGGTGTCCGTGCCGTTGATCCAGACGCGGATGTCGCCGGTCTCCCCGCCGCCTCCCCCGCCTCCGTCGGCGCTGCAGCCGGCCAGCGCGAGCGCTGCGGTCGCGGTGATGGCGACGATGCCGATCTTCTTCATCGCATTGCTTCCTTTCCTAGGGCGATGACGCCGGCCGGGTGTGCCGACGCGCTCTCTGTGGTGCAGGGATCTCAGGAGACCCCGAGCCGTCCCGACAGGACCATGACGGCGGCGCCGCGCATGACGATGTCCGTGCCGAGCTCGGTCATCCGCAAGGCGACATGGCCGTGGAACTCGGCCATGGTGCGCTCGCGGAGCGTCTCGAGGGTGGCCTCGGCGAGGCTGCCGTCGAGAAGTGCTTCGGGACCGCTGAGGACGATCTCAGCGAGGTCCAGGGCGCCGACGATGGGCGCGAGGGCGATGCCGAGGCGGCGGCCCGCCTGGCGGAGGATGTCGTCGCGCGCGGCGTCGTCGGCCGCGTCCTCGAGCGCGGCGGCGAGGCGCGGGGCGGCGAGCCAGGTCTCGAGGCAGCCGTGCTTGCCGCAGACGCACTCGGCGCCGCCGTCGGTGCCGACGACGACGTGGCCGATCTCGCCGGAGGCGAAGCGGCTGCCGAACAGCGGGGTGCCGCCGAGCAGCATCCCGGCGCCGACGCCGTGCCCGATCTTGACGAGCATCATGTCGCCGAGGGCGCCGCCGAAGCCGTGCTCGGCGAGTGCGGCGACGTTGGCGTCGTTCGCGACGACGACGGGGATGCCGGCCCGCTCGGCCACGCGCCGCTGCACCTCGAGACCGGTCCACCCGAGGTTGGGCGCGCTCTGGACGATGCCGGCGAGGTCGACGATGCCGGGGCTGCCGATGCCGATCCCGAGGACGGGCGCGGTGGCGAGCGCGATCAGCTCCTCGGTGATCTCGAGGACCTTCTCGAGCGCCGCCTCCCCCGTGGCGCCGTCGAGGGGGCGCTCGGCGCGCTTCAGGATCTCGCCGTCGAGGTCGAGGAGGGCGCCCCGGAAGGCGTGGTGCTCGCTGAGGTCGATGCCGATGATCTGGTACGCCTCGCGGTGGATGTCGAGGAGCGTCGCCGGCTTGCCGGGGCGGGTGCCGCCGCGGGGGCCGATGTCGACGATGAGTCCCTCGCCCATCAGCTCGGCGACGAGGTCGGAGACGGTGACGCGCGTGAGGCCGGTCTCGCGGGCGAGGTCGGCGCGACTGCGCGGTCCCTCGCGGTAGAGCGTCTGGAGGACGAGGGAGCGGTTGTGGCCGCGGGCGTGCTCGGGCAGGACCTTGGTGCGCGTCCGGAGCGCACGGCCCGGCACGAGACCGGGCCCCGCGGGGACGCCGCCGGGGGTGCGCGTGTCTGCCGTCGACATGTTTGTTAGGAAACCATACAAACAAACACCTGGCAAGCCCCTCCTGAGCGCACCACCCCCTCCGGCTCACCCCACCTCGGGGTGGGTTTCTCCGCATTCGCCGCGCGGATCCGCGCGGCGAATGCGGAGAAACCCACCCCGCGTGCGGGGTCAGTCGGCGATGTCGGCGACGAGGGCGGCGATCGCCGCCTCGCGGGCCTCGCGCGTCGAGGGGCGGCCCGGGATGCCGGGGCGGCGCTGCCAGGGTCGCGGGCCGTCCTCGTGGCGGTACTCGACCCCGAGGGCGTCGAGGATCTCGAGGTGCCGCGGGAGCCGCGCCCGGAAGTCGGCGAGATCGCGCCGCGCGACCGGCGACCACAGCGCCTCGGCGACGGCGAGCAGCCGCGGGAAGACGAAGAAGTCGACCGTCCGCGGAGAGTCCATGTGCTCCGACCACACGTTCGCCTGCCCGCCGATGACGTGCGCGGCCTCCTCCTCCGAGAGCTCCAACGGCACCGGCTCGAAGCCGTAGACGTCGTCGAGCGTGAGCGGGATCGACACCGGGATCGGCTCGTCCTCCCCCTCCGACTGCCGGTAGTCGAGGTAGACGAGGTGATCGGGGCAGGCGACCACGTCGTGACCGCGGCGCGCCGCCGTCAGCGCGCCCTGCATCCCCCGCCAGGAGGCGACGGTCGCGCCCGGCGCGAGCTCGCCCTCGAGGATCTCGTCCCAGCCGTAGAGGCGCCGACCGCGCGCCGAGAGGTGGTCGTCGAGCTGCCGGATGAACCAGGCCTGGAGGCCGGCCTCCTCCTCGATGCCGAGCTCCCGCATCCGCTCCTGCGTCCGGGGGTCCTCGCGCCACTGCTCGCGCGGGCACTCGTCGCCGCCGACGCCGATGTACTCGGACGGGAAGATCTCGAGGACCTCGTCGAACACGTCCCGGAAGAAGTCGAGCGTCGACTCCTCCAGGTTGAGCACGGTGGGGTTGATGCCCCAGCGCGGCCACACCTGCGGGTCCGAGGCGGGCACCTCGCCGACGCCGAGCTCCGGGTAGGCGGCGATCGCGGCCTGCACGTGCCCGGGCGTCTCGATCTCGGGGACGACCGTGATGCCGCGCTCGGCGGCGTAGGCCACGATCTCCCGCAGGTCGTCCTGCGTGTAGAAGCCCCCGTGGGGACGGCCGTCGAAGCCCGCCTCCTCCCCCGCGCCGACCTGGCTCTCGTGCCGCCAGCCGCCGACCTCGGTGAGGCGCGGGTACTTCCGGATCTCCATCCGCCAGCCCTGGTCGTCGGTGAGGTGGAGGTGGAGGACGTTGAGCCGGTGGAGGGCCAGCAGATCGAGCATCCGCAGCACCTCCCGCGTGGGGAGGAAGTGGCGCACGACGTCGAGCATCATGCCGCGCCAGCGGAAGCGCGGCGCGTCGACGATCTCGACGGCGGGCACCTCGATCGGCACCGGCTCGCCGACGGGCGCCCGCCGGAAGCTCGCGGGCGGCAGCAGCTGCCGCAGGGTCTGGCTCGCGTGCGAGGCCCCCGCGGCATCGGCGGCGAGGATGCGGATGCCCTCGGCCCCGACCCGGAGCCGGTAGCCCTCGTCGGGCAGCGCCGGGTCCAGCTCGAGGCGGATCGCGCCGCCCGCCGCCTCGCGCAGCGGAAGCCCGGTGCCGGCACGGAGCTCGCCCTGGAGCCGGCGCGCGACGCGCGCGAGCTCGGGGGCGGCGTCGATCGCGGCAGCCGCATCGAGGAGGAAGGCGCCCTCGCCTCGGGTCAGCTCGACGGGCTGGGGGATGATCATCGTCGACCTCTCGCATCGCATCGGTGCGGCGCCGGACGCGCCTCGGAGACGAGTGCGGGGCCGTGCCCTCCGGCAGCGGCCCCGCACCCGATGTCACTCGATCAGAACACGATCCAGAGGATCTTGCTCTGGCTGCTCGAGCCGGTGGTGTCCGTGTCGCCCGCGTAGCCCGCCTTGATGACGTGGATGCCGGAGGAGAGCTTCGGCAGCGTCACCTTCGCCTTCCCCTCGCCGTCGAGGGTCGCCGTCAGCGCGACCTTCTTGCCGTCGATCGTGAAGCTCACCTCGCCCGTCGGCTTCGTCTCGGCGGGGCTGGAGACGGCGACCGTCGCCGTGACCTTCTGCCACGAGAAGGCCGCGTTGCGCGAGAGCGAGAGCTTCGTGGTCGACGCCCAGGGCACCGTGACGGGCTCCGACTCGACCGTCGTCGAGGTGCCGGCGGCACCCGTCGCGGTGACGGCGACCGAGATGGCGCCGCCCTGGTCGGTCTTCGCCACCCGGTAGGTCTCGCCGGTCGCGCCCTCGATGTCCGCTCCGGAGAGCTTCCACTGGTAGGCGTACTCGAGGCCCTCGCCCTCCCAGGCTCCGGGGTCGGCCGTGAGCGTCGCGCCGACCGCGGCCTCGCCGGTGATGCTCGGCGGGGTCGTGTTCACGGGCGCCTCCGGCTCCGCGGCCTCGCCCGTGGCGACGCTCAGCGCGGTGACCGCGCCGGTGTCCCCGTAGGAGATGAGGCCGAGGTAGGAGGCGTGCTCGTCGAGGCCGTCCCACGAGGCGCGGTAGGCGATCGGCTCGCCCTGGACGCCCGCGAGGGTGCCCGGCTCGAGCGCGATCTCGGCACCGCCCGGCACGACGGAGGTCGTCGTGAGATCCCAGGCCGTCTCGCCCGCGAAGACGGAGACGATGACGAGGTAGTCGCCCGCCTCGGGCTCCACGAGATCGACGCGCTCGTCGGCCGAGCCGCTCGCCGACTGCCAGCCGGCGACGGGCTCGCCCGCGGCATCCAGCTGGTAGACGACGAGGTCGAGGTCGGCGGTGTCGTCGATCGAGTCGAGGTCGAAGCGCGCGAGGCTCGCGCCCTCGGCGACGCTCGCCTCGTACTCGAACTCCTCGCCGGCCGCGCCCTCCCCCGAGTTGTCGGGGGCGTCGCCCGTGACGTCCGCCGCGAGCTCGCCCTTCGAGAGGCCGGTCGCCTGGAGCGGGATGTCGCCGTCGCCGCCGGGCGTCACCTCGATGTCGACGGAGCCGGTGGTGCCGGTCCCGGAGACCTCGTCGGGGGCGACGATCGTGACGGGGCGCACCGCGAGCGGGCTGCGGACGCTGTTCTTCTTGCTCGTCCAGGTGAGGTACCCGGAGCCGAACTCGTCGAGCGGCGCGTCCGTGCGGGTGAAGGTGACCTCGAAGGAGACCTTGTCGCCCTTCTTGGCGGTGAACGTCGCCGGGCTCACCTCGACGTCGATCCCCGCGAGCCCCTCGACGGAGGCCGTGTAGGTGCCGCCCTGCTGGACGGTCACCTCGCGGGTCACCGTCTCGGGTGCGGTGAGCGAGCCGACCGAGATGGAGGCGAGGTTCAGCTGCGAGGCGTCGATGCCCTCCACGCCGGGCGCCCAGTCGTAGCCGAGGCCGTTGATGTAGGCGTCCCAGTCCTGCTCGCCGTTGAGGTAGAGCAGGCCCGGCGCGAAGGAGCGCGTCGGGTCGACGTGGCCGGCGCCCTGCGCGAAGACGTCCTTCACGGGGTCGCCCGCGGCATCCACCGTGTCGTAGGCCGTCGTCATGAGGGCCGACTTCACCTCGGCGGGCGTCGCGTTCGGCTTCTTGCCGAGGTAGAGTGCGCCGAGACCGGCGACCTGCGGGGAGGCCATCGAGGTGCCGGAGAGGAAGGCCCAGGTCGGGTCCGCCCCCTCGGCGTTGGCGGTGGCGGCGAGGATCGCGACGCCGGGCGCCGAGACGTCCGGCTTGAGCACGTCGCTGCCGTCGGCCTCGACCGGGCCGCGCGAGCTGAAGCCGGCGATCTGCGGCGTCGGGGGCGTGATGCCGGTCTCGTTGCCGGGCTTGAGCGTCACCGTCGCGCCCTCCTGCTGCGCGGCGGCGACGACCTCGTCGTGCACATCCGCGTCGAGGTGGACGGTCGGGATGGTGTGGCCGTCGAGGTCGATCGAGCCGGTCACGACGTTGACGATGATCGCGCCGACGCCGCCGGCCTCCTCGACCGCCTGCGACTTCTCGACGCGCGCGTTCTCGCCGCGCTCGCAGACCACGATCTTCCCCTCGACCTTCGCGGGGTCGAGCGAGTCGAGCAGGCAGAGGTTCGCCGACTCCTGGCCGGCGAGCCCGACGTCGCCCGCGAAGACGACGGGTGCGGTGAGCTCCTCCTGCACGCTGATCGACGCGCCGGCGTAGGCTTCGCCGCCCTCGAACTCGGCGGTCGCCTCGTAGCTCGGGATCGTGGAGGCCGCGACCGTGGTGATCCACGGCGAGGCGTTGTCGAGCGTCGACGGGTCCGGGCCGTCGTTGCCGGCGGAGGCGGCGACGAAGACGCCCGCCTTCGCCGCGTTGAGGAAGGAGATGTCGGTCGCCGACACGGTCGTCGCGGCGGAGCCGCCGCCGATCGAGTAGTTGATCACGTCGACGCCGTCCGCGACCGACTGGTCGATCGCCGCGAGGAGGTCGGAGGTCGCGCAGCCGTCGTCGGTCGTGACGAGGGGGTCCGGCCCCGACCAGCACGCCTTGTAGGCGGCGATCCTCGCCGCGGGCGCGACGCCCGAGATCCTGCCGAAGTCGACGCCGAGCGTCGAGGCCTCGACGCCGTAGTCGCCGGCCGCGGTCGAGGCGGTGTGCGAGCCGTGGCCGTCGCCGTCGCGCGGCGAGATGTACTCGCCGACGTCGATGCCGCCGAGGCCGTCGGTGCCGAAGCCGTCGACGTAGTAGCGGGCGCCGACGATCTTCGTCGAGCACTCGTCGCCCGTGAACTGCTGGCCGGCCTCGCCGGGCTGGCAGAGCCCGGTGAAGGTGCCCCCGTCGCCCTTCCGGTAGGTGATGACGTCACCCGCGAGGTAGGGCTCCTTGCCCGCCTTCGTCTTGAGCGGCGCGCCCGCGAAGGACGGGTTCTCGGGCGCGATGCCGGTGTCGATGATCCCGACCACGACGCCCTTGCCCGACTTCTTCGTCCCGCCGAGGGTCGCCCAGACGCCGTCGGTGCCCGCGAGGCCGAGGAACTCGTGCGAGGGCACCGCCGTGACCTGCTTGAGCTCGTCGAGCTCGAGCGCGGTGACGCGCTTGTCGGCGGAGAGCTTCGCGGCCTGCGCGGCGGTGAGCTCGGCGGCGAAGCCGTTGTTCGTCACGGTGTACGAGTAGGCGACGTCCGCACCGACCTCGCCCGCGACCTCCTCCTGCTGCTCCTGGAGGTAGGTCTGGTACTTCTGCACGGGCGCCTGCCGCGTGTCGAGCTGCTCGCCGGCGTCGGGCGTCGTCGCCCGGTAGCCCTCGATGCCGCCGTCGTAGGCGGCGAGCGGCGCGTCCGCGAGGCTGACGATGTAGCGGCCGTCCTCGAAGCTCGTCGCGTTCGTCAGCGGCGCGAGCGGGGAGGCGGGCACGGCCGCCGCGGGGGCCGCGGCGGCGAGGCCGCCCGCGACGAGTGCCAGCGCGGCGCTCGTCGCGAGGCCCGCCGGCAGTGCGGCGGTGATGCGGATTCGGCCCCTGCGGGCCCCGGTTGATCTCACAGATGCGTCCTTCTCGTGAAAGGTGACTCGGATCGGCGTCGGGTCCGCCGAGATCAACATAGACCAGAATCGGCCCCCGAAAGGGGGTGGAAGTTACCGTCTCGTGACTTTTTCCGTCACCCGCCCGCCCGCATCGTGGAGCGCTCTCACAGGCTGCGCACAGCGCGACCGGGATGCTGGGAGGAGGCATCGTCGCCCGGTCCGCCGCCCCCGACCCGTTGGAGTCCCGAGATGACCATCTCCTCCGAGCACGACCTCCTCCCCCGACTGCGCCGCGCGCGCCCCCTCGCGGTGGCCGCCGCGGGCCTCGGGATCGCCGCGGCCCTCGCCGGCTGCAGCGCCCCCGCCGACGACGCCGAGACGGGATCCGACCGCGGCGACACCGGCTCGGACGCGGGCACCGGCTCCGGCACCGGCTCCGGCGACTACGCGGACGGCACCTACAGCGCGGAGGGCTCCTACCAGTCGCCCGGCGGCACCGAGTCGATCGGCGTCGAGCTGACCCTCGAGAGCGGCGTCGTCACGGCCGTCACGGTCACGCCGGAGGCGACCGGCGGCAACGCCGTGCAGTTCCAGAACCAGTTCGCGAGCGGCATCGCCGACGAGGTCGTCGGCAAGCCGATCGACGAGCTCGACGTGACGCGCGTCGCCGGCTCCTCGCTCACGAGCGGCGGCTTCGACGAGGCGGTCGAGCAGATCAAGGCCGACGCCGCGGCCTGACGATGAGCGCCCCGCCCGCCCGCTGGGCCTTCGAGGCGATCGGCACCGCGTGGACGGTCGAGACGCCGGAGCCGGTCCCGGCATCCGCGCGCGCCGCCGTCGCGGAGCGCATCGCGCGCTTCGACCTCGACTGGTCGCGCTTCCGCGAGGACTCGCTCGTCACCCGGATGTCGCGCGAGCCCGGGCGGCACCGGCTGCCCGCGGAGGCGGCCGGCCTGCTCGAGCTGTACCGCATCCTGCACGGGGCGACGCTCGGCCGCGTCTCGCCGCTCGTCGGCCGCTCGCTGGAGCGGCTCGGCTACGACGCGGCGTACCGGCTCGCCCCGAGCGGCCCGCCGCTCCCCGCCGCGGCGTGGGGAGACGTGCTCGCCTGGGACGGCGAGCACCTCGATCTCGCGAGGCCGGCGCTGCTGGATGTCGGCGCGGCCGGCAAGGGCCTGCTCGTCGACCTCGTGGGCGCGCTCCTCGCGGAGCTCGGCCACCCCGACTCGCTCGTCGACGCGAGCGGCGACCTCCGGCACCGCGGGCGGGGCGCGGTGCCCGGGCGGCCGGAGCGGATCGCGCTCGAGCACCCGGGCGACCGGAGCCGGGCGATCGGCGTCGCGGTGCTCGAGGGCGGCGCGCTCGCGGCGAGCGCCGCGAACCGGCGCGCCTGGGGCGACGCGCACCACATCCTCGACGCCCTCACGGGGCTGCCGGCACGGGAGGTCGCCGCGACCTGGGTGACGACCGTGGAGGCGATGTGGGCCGACGGCCTCGCGACGGCGCTGTTCGTGGCGGACCCGGCCGAGCTGGCGGCCGCGCCGGGCGCGCCGTCCTTCGAGTGGACGAGGATGATGTCGGACGGCCGGGTCGAGCACTCCCCCGGCTTCCAGGGAGAGGTGTTCGCATGAGCCGGATCGTCGGCTGGATCGACGGCGTCCTCGGGCGCGTCACGATGTACCGGCTCGTGTGGCTGCTCCTCGCGCTGCTGCTCGCGGGCGGCGTCGTGCTCGCCGCGGTCGGGGAGCTGTTCTTCAGCCCGCTCGCGCTGCTCGCCTCGATCGCGGTCGCGCTCCTCGTCGCGGTCGGGGTCAACGCCCTCATCGCGCGGCTCCGGGAGCTGCCGGCGCACCCCGAGTCGAGCCTCATCACGGCGGGGCTCGTCGCGGCGATCATGCCGCCCTCCCTGGAGCCCGCCGGCCTCCTCGCGGTCGCGCTCGCGGCGAGCCTGGCGAGCGCCTCGAAGTACCTCGTCGTGCGGTCGGGGCGCCACCTCCTCAACCCCGCGGCGGCGGGCGTGCTCGTCGTCGGCGTCCTCGGCCTCGGCTTCAGCACCTGGTGGATCGCGGCGCCGCCGCTCCTGCCGCTCGTCGCGCTCGGCACCATCGCGATCGCGATCCGCACCCGGCGGGGCGGCGTCGTCGGCCTCGCGATCGCGGTCGGCGCGGTCGCGCTGACCGTGCGACTCATGCTCTCGGGCACCGACCTTGCGAGCGCCCTGACCTCGACGCTGCTCTCGACGCCGCTCGTCTTCCTCGCAGGCTTCATGCTCACCGAGCCGCTCACCCTCCCGCCACGCGCCTGGCAGCGCCTGCTCGTCGCGGGTCTCGTCGGCCTCCTCACGGCGCTGCCGCTCGCGCTGCCCGGTCCCGCGCTCGGGCCCCTCACGCTCGGCCTCTACATGACGCCCGAGCTCGCGCTCGTGACCGGCAACCTGCTCTCGGCCCTCCTCGCGCCCCGCCGCGCGATCCGCCTCGAGCTGCTCGGCACCCGCCGCCTGACCCCGACGAGCTGGGAGATCGAGCTGCGCCCCGAGCGCGCCGTCCCGGTGCGCGCCGGCCAGTACCTCGAGCTCACGGTGCCGCACCGCCGGCCCGACAGCCGCGGCACCCGTCGGACCTTCAGCGTCGCCTCCGCGCCCGAGGAGGACGGCACGCTCCGGCTCGGCCTGCGGGTCCCGCCCGAGCGCTCGTCGAGCTTCAAGCGCGCCCTCCTCGAGCTGGAGCCGGGCTCGCGCCTGACCGCGACCGGCGTCTCGGGCGACTTCCTGCTGCCGCGCGACCCCGGCATCCCGCTGCTGCTCGTCGCGGGCGGGATCGGGGTCACCCCCTTCGTGCCGCAGCTCGCGCAGGCGGCGGCCGAGGGGCGGGATGCGGTGCTCGTCCTCGCCGTGTCCTCGACCGACGAGATCGCCTACGCGCCCCAGCTCGGCGCGGCGACGGCCGCCGCGGGCGGGCGGATCCGGGTGCTGCTCGCCGCTCCCGACACGCTCGTGCGGATGCCGGAGCACTGGTCGTGGCTGGGCGGGCGGCTCGACGCGGAGCGCCTGCTCGAGGCGGTCCCGGATGCCGCCGGCCGGCACGCCGCCGTGTCGGGACCGCCCGCGCTCATCCGCGAGCTGCGGCCGGCGCTCCGCCGCGCGGGGGTGCGGCGCGTCGCGACGGACGCGTTCATCGGGTCCTGACCCGCGAGGTCCGGTCGGACAGCTCGGTGACCGTGTGCCGGATGCGTGCGGCGATCGCCATCAGGTACGCTTGCCTCACATCGCCCGCCGTATCGCCGGTAGGCCGAGGCCCCGGTGACTACCGGGGCCTTTTCATGTGCCCCATGCTGCAGGCCGGTAATAGCTCTTGCCGCCCACCTCGACGGGATTCGGAAGCTGGTTCCTCGCGATCGCCGCGTCTGAGACGCTGAGCACGAAGGCATGCGGCACCGCGACGAGCGCACGACTTCGCGTCTTCCGCGGGAAGCACAGAGCGATCTGTTGCCCGAACTGCGAGCCGACGATCCTCGCCGGCTCCGCGAGGTCGGAGTCGTTCGTCACCAGAACCTGGAGATCTGCCGCACCGCGAGCCGCGTCCAAGACGAGGTATGCACCGAGATTGACGTCGGATCCCTTCTCCTCGACCTTCCAGATCTTGACCAGGTGGCGCTCGCGCAGTCGCCTCGGCACCGGTATGACCCGGGCCCACCTGCTCGGATATCGCCTTCTCGCGTAGGACTTGTGGATCGTGAAGCTGCCCTCCGTGACCTCGACTCGCGGAAGGCCCGCGAGCGCATTGAGGTACGCCTTCTGCCGCTCGGGCGCCTGCGGATCGGCGGGGCTCGCGGCCGCCTTCACCCGGGCGGTGAAGTATCTCACCTTGATGACGTCGTATCGCGGGAGGAGATCGTCGAAGAGCGCCTGGATGTCGAGCCACTTCGACGACGAGTCGCGGAGTCGGCCGTAGTACAGGTTGAAGCCGTCGATGTAGATGATGGCGGTCGGCTTGGCGATCATGCGGCGATCCTCGCAGGAGGCTCGAGCCGCGATCTCGACTGTCCACACCCTCGATCGCGGCGTGGTTCCGGATGCCGGAAGCCGTCACGCCGTCGGGTCGAGTGCGACGACCGTCAGTTCGCCGTCGCGAAGCCGCAGAGCGCCCGATATGCGCCGGTCGGGGCGGGCTCGACGACCCGCCGCGAGGAGTGCATCGACGGGGAACGCGGGGATCCGCGAGATGTACATGACGGGGCCCTCATCGGGATGGGGAGTGGTCCCCCGCGACAAGCGAGCGCGACGCGACTAGCGTAAGAGGACACCTCACGTTTCTCGACACCAAGGGATCCCATGAACCTCCGCACCCGCACCACCGCCGCCCTCGCCGGGACCGGCCTCGCCCTCCTGCTCCTCGCCGGCTGCTCGGCGCCGGCCCCCGAGGCCGAGGAGCCCGACACCGCCGCCAGCGCCCCCGCCGAGGAGGAGACGACCGGCGGCCAGAGCGTCGAGGAGGCCTGCGCCGACCTGCAGTCCGCGCTGCAGGCGAGCGGCGACACGCTCAACGAGTCGATCCAGGAGGCCACCACCGACCCGGAGGCCGCGATCGCGAGCCTCGAGGAGTTCGGCGCCTCGCTCGACGAGGCATCCGCCGCCTCCGGCAACGAGGAGGTCAAGGCCGCGACGGTGACCGCGAGCGAGGCGCTCGACGGGCTCACCGAGCAGGTCCGGACGATCGGCGAGGACCCGGCCTCGTTCGACCAGAAGAAGTTCTCGGCGACGATGAAGGAGTACACCGACGCCTTCGCGGCGATCGGCGAGCTCTGCAGCTGACCCCGGCCGCACCACGACGAGGGCCCCGGAGCGATCGCTCCGGGGCCCTCGTCGTCTGGCGGGACTCAGCCGAGTCGCGCCTGGAGGTTCTCGTCGAGCGTCGCGAGGAAGTCCTCGGTCGTCTGCCACTCCTGCTCGGGGCCGACGAGGAGCGCGAGGTCCTTCGTCATCTTGCCGGACTCGACCGTCGTGACGACGACGTCCTCGAGGGTGGAGGCGAACTCGATGAGCGCCTCGTTGCCGTCGAGCTTGCCGCGGTGCTGGAGGCCGCGGGTCCACGCGTAGATCGACGCGATCGGGTTCGTGGAGGTCGGCTTGCCCTGCTGGTGCTGGCGGTAGTGGCGGGTGACGGTGCCGTGCGCGGCCTCCGCCTCGACGATCTTCCCGTCGGGCGTCGTGAGCACGGAGGTCATGAGGCCGAGCGAGCCGAAGCCCTGCGCGACGGTGTCCGACTGGACGTCGCCGTCGTAGTTCTTCGTGGCCCAGACGTAGCCGCCCTCCCACTTGAGCGCGGAGGCGACCATGTCGTCGATGAGGCGGTGCTCGTAGGTGAGGCCGGCCGCGTCGAACTTCTCCTTGAACTCCGCGTCGAAGACCTCCTGGAACAGGTCCTTGAAGCGGCCGTCGTAGGCCTTGAGGATCGTGTTCTTCGTCGAGAGGTACACCGGGTAGTTCCGCGCGAGCCCGTAGTTGAGCGAGGCCCGGGCGAAGTCGCGGATCGACTCGTCGAGGTTGTACATCGCCATCGCGACGCCGCCGCCAGGCGCCTGGAAGACCTCGAAGGACTGCGCCTCCGAGCCGTCCTGCGGCTGGAAGGAGACGGTGAGCGTGCCGGGGCCGTCGAAGACGAAGTCGGTCGCGCGGTACTGGTCGCCGAAGGCGTGGCGCCCGACGATGATCGGCTTGTTCCAGCCGGGCACGAGGCGGGGGATGTTCGAGATGATGATCGGCTCGCGGAAGATGACGCCGCCGAGGATGTTGCGGATGGTGCCGTTGGGCGAGCGCCACATCTTCTTGAGGCCGAACTCCTCGACGCGGGCCTCGTCGGGGGTGATGGTCGCGCACTTCACGCCGACGCCGTGCTTCTGGATGGCGTGGGCGGCATCCACGGTGACCTGGTCGTCGGTCGCGTCGCGGTGCTCGATGCCGAGGTCGTAGTACTCGAGCTCGAGGTCGAGGTACGGGTGGATGAGGCGGTCCTTGATGAACTGCCAGATGATCCTCGTCATCTCGTCGCCGTCGAGCTCGACGACCGTGCCTTCGACCTTGATCTTCTCGACCACAAGCAACCCTTCTCTGTGCGACCGCGTCCACGGCCGCGGCCCAGCCTACCTTCTGCGGGCGTTATCTCGACATCGAGAGAACTGCCGCCGCGGGCCGATCGAGACGCCCTCCCCTCGCCCGCGGCGAGCGGCTAGCCTGTCCCCTATGTCGGGACTCACGCTGCAGGAGCTGACGGCGAGGACGATCGCCGCGGCGAACGGGCTCACGCTCAAGCCGGGCCAGGAGGCGTTCGTCGCCCCCACCACCTACACGCACCTGGAGGACGGGCTCGACCCCTCGAACTCGTGGCCGCGCGTCGTCCTCGACGGCGACGAGGTCGTCGGCTACATCATGGGCAACTTCGACGCGGAGGCCGACGAGGACTACCTGCGCAGCGCGCTCTGGCGCGTCAACGTCGCCGCCGAGGCGCAGGGCCGCGGCGTGGGGAAGTTCGCGGTGCACGCGCTCGCCGAGGAGGCGCGCTCGCGCGGCTTCCACACCCTCACCGTCGTGTGGGAGTCCGGCGAGGCCGGCCCCGAGGAGTTCTTCAAGGCCGTCGGCTTCTCGGTCGTCGGGGAGACGCCCTACGGCGACAAGCTCGGCTCGCTCGAGCTCTGATCGCCGGGCGCTGAGCCGGTGCCCGGACCCTCCGCGGAGTTCGTCGAGCGGGTGCTCGCGGTCGTCGAGGCCATCCCGCCCGGGCACGTCATGAGCTACGGGGATGTCGCGGCCGCGATCGGCTCGCGTGCCGCCCGCGGCGTCGGGCAGGTCATGGCGCACGCCGGCGCCGAGGTCCCGTGGTGGCGGGTCGTGCGCGCCTCCGGCGAGCCGCCGGTCGGGCACGAGGCGCGCGCCGCCGAGCACTACGAGGCGGAGGGGACGCCGCTGCGCCGGACCGCCGCCGGCGGCATCCGCGTCCGGCTGGACGCCGCGCGCTGGCACGGCTGAGACCGGAAGCGCGCCCGGGGGCCGATGCCGGATCAGCCTGCAGGATGACGCGCTCGAGCCCGCAGGCCGACGACACCGGACGGCCGCGCGGCTTGACTCGTGAGCATGGACACCAAGTCGACCGGCTACCTCCTCGCCGCCCCGCTCGCCGGTCTCGCGCTGCTCGCGCTGACCGGCTGCGCCTCCTTCGCGGGACTCGGCGCGATCGTCGGCGACGGCGCTCGGGAGCAGCACTACGCGGAGTATCGCGACACCCCGTACTGGTCCGATCAGTTCGAGACCTCGCCGCCCGCCTTCGTCCCGGAGGACGCGACCGGCATCCGCATCCGCTACGCCGACGACGCGAAGGCGATGCGCTACGACGCCGCCGAGGAGACCGTGGCCGAGGGCTGCGAGCCGACCGCCATCGAGGGGCGCCCCTCCGTGGGCGGCGCCTGGTGGCCCGAGCTCTCGCCCGCGGAGGGCCTGCGCTGCGGCGACTGGACGAGCTTCCGCATCGGCGGCACCACCTACGCCTGGACGGAGGGCGCGGCGCACTCCGAGGCGCTCGACTGACGTCGGCGTGTGCCGATCGGCTCAGCCGCTGATCCTCGTCGTCCGGCGACGAGGATCAGCGGCTGAGCCGGTCCGTCGTCGTCAGACCAGCGAGTCCCGCCAGGCGGCGTGGAGCTGCGCGAAGCGCCCGGTGCCGGAGATGAGATCCTCGGGGCTCCCGTCCTCGACGATCCGCCCGTGCTCCATGACGAGCACGCGGTCCGCGATCGCGACCGTCGAGAGCCGGTGCGCGATGATGACCGCCGTCCGGTCGGCGAGGAGGGTCGTGAGGCCCTCCTGCACGAGCCGCTCGGAGGGGATGTCGAGCGAGGCCGTCGCCTCGTCGAGGATGAGCACCGCAGGATCCGCGAGGAACGCGCGCGCGAAGGAGAGCAGCTGCCGCTGGCCCGCCGAGACGCGCCCGCCGCGCTTGTTCACATCCGTGTCGTAGCCGTCGGGCAGCGACATGATGAACTCGTGCGCGCCGACCGCGCGGGCCGCCGTCACGATCTCGTCGAAGGACGCCCCCGGCTTCCCGAGCGCGATGTTGTCGGCGACCGAGCCGGAGAACAGGTACGCCTCCTGCGTGACCATGACGATCGCGCGGCGCAGATCCTTCGGGTGGAGGTCGCGGAGGTCGACGCCGTCGAGCGTCACCCGGCCCTCGCTCGGGTCGTAGAAGCGCGAGATGAGCTTCGCGAGCGTCGACTTGCCGGCGCCCGTCGAGCCGACGAGCGCGATCGTCTGGCCCGCGGGGATGTCGAGCGAGAACTCGGGCAGGATCACCCGATCCGACCGGTACGCGAAGGTCACGTCCTCGAAGCGGACCGCGCCCTTCGCCTCCCACAGGTCGACCGGCCGCCGGGGGTCCGGCACGCTCGGCCGCTCCTCGAGGACGCCCGAGATCTTCTCGAGCGCCGCCGCCGCCGACTGGTAGGAGTTGTAGAACATCGCCATCTCCTCCATGGGGTCGAAGAAGCGGCGGGTGTAGAGCACGATCGCGAGCAGCGCGCCGATCTCGATCGCCCCGTCGAGCACCCGGAAGCCGCCCACGAGCAGCACGACCGCGACGGTCACGTTGCCGATGAGGATGAGCCCCGGATCGAAGACGCCGAAGAGCTGGATGACGCGCGCGTTCGCATCCCGGTAGTCCTCGACGAGGCCGCCGAAGTGCCGCTCGTTGCGCTTCTCCTTGCGGAAGGCCTGGACCGCGCGGATGCCGGTCATCGACTCCACGAAGTGGACGATGAGGCGTGCCGAGGTGGTCCGCGTCGCACGGAACAGCGTCTGCGAGCGCACCTGGAACCAGCGCGTGAGCAGCAGCAGCGGCACGAGCGCCCCCGCGAGCACGAGCCCCGAGACGGGGTCGAGCGCGACGAGCGCGATCGCGACGAAGCCCGAGTAGAGGATGCCGCGGATGAGCCCGTTGATGCCCGAGTCGAGGAGCTCGCGGATCGAGTCCAGGTCGCTCGTCTGGCGCGCGATGATGCGTCCCGAGGTGTACTTCTCGTGGAACTCGAGGCTCAGCCGCTGCGCGTGGAGGAACACCCGCTTGCGCAGGTCGAAGAGGATCGCCTGGCTGATCCGCGCCGACAGCACCGTGTACTGCGCGATGAGGATCGCGCCCGCGATGCCGACGAGGATGTAGATCGCCACGACGAGCACGACCGGCATCCAGTCCTGCGAGTCGATGAGCCGCGGGAGGGCCGAGTCGATGCCGTAGGCGATGAGCGCGGGGCCGGCGACCTGCAGCGCCGTCGACACGACGACGACGACGGCCGTGAGGACGAGGCGCCCCTTGAGCGGAGCCAGCAGGGAGCCGAGCAGGCGCATCGAGCGCCGCCGGATCGCCCGGCTCTCCTCGCGCGTGTAGGTCTCCCGCTCCTCGCCCTCGACGCCCGTGACGCTCATCGTCCCGCCTCCTCGTCCATGTCGTCGTCGTGCGGCTCGATCACGTGCAGGGCTCCCGTCTCGGGGTCGCGGTCGATGTCGCCGGATCGCGGCGACGCCCGCCGCGCGGCCTCCTCCTCGTCGAGCGAGGAGATCACGTAGCGGTAGTGCTCGTTGGAGGCGAGCAGCTCGGAGTGCTCCCCGACCGCCGTGATGCGCCCGTTCTCGAGGAGCGCGACGCGGTCCGCGAGCGTCACCGTCGAGGGCCGATGCGCGACGATGAGCGCCGTCGTGTCGCCGAGGATGCGGCGCAGGCCCGCCTCGACCTTCGCCTCGGTGTCCACGTCGAGCGCCGAGAGGGGGTCGTCGAGCACGAGCACGCTCGGCTTCGCGGCGACCGCGCGGGCGAGCGCGAGGCGCTGCCGCTGGCCGCCCGAGAGGCTCAGCCCCTCTTCGCCGACGGTCGTGTCGAGGCCGTCCGGGAGCTCCCGCGTGAAGCCCGCCTGGGCGACGTCGAGCGCCTCGTCGAGCACCCGCTGCGCCTCCTCGGCGCGCTCCGGCGCGTCCAGCTCCGGGCGTCCGAGCAGCACGTTCTCGCGCACCGAGGCGGAGAAGAGGGTCGCATCCTCGAAGGCCATCGCGATGCGCGTGCGCAGCTCCTGCCGGGTGAGGTCGCGGATGTCGACCCCGTCGAGCAGGACGCGCCCGCCCGTCACGTCGTAGAGGCGGGTCGCGAGCGCCGTGAGCGTCGTCTTGCCCGACCCCGTGAGCCCGACGAGCGCCATCGTCTCGCCCGGCGCGAGCTCGAGGTCGATGCCGCCGAGCAGGTCCGGGAACTGCGCGGGCGAGTCCTGGTAGCGGAATCGCGCGCCCTCGAAGACGAGTCGGCCGCGGGGCTCCTCGATCGTGCGGGGCGATGCGGGCTCCGTGATCGGGTTGTCCTCGTCGAGCACCTCGAAGAGCCGCTCGACCGCGGTGCGGGTGTCGAGCGTCATCGACAGCAGGAACCCGATCGACTCGATCGGGAAGCGCAGCACGGTCGCGGTCGCGAAGAACGCGAAGAGCTCGCCCGGCGTCATCGCCCCAGTGGAGGCGAGCCACACGCCGCCGAGGAGGCAGAGCGCGAAGGCCACATCCGGCACGAGCAGCAGCCAGAGCCAGATGCCCGCGACCGCCTTCGCCTTCTCGATCTCGGTGCCGCGGAGCTCCTCCGCCTGGCGGCTGAAGCGCTCGAGCGAGTACGCGCCGCGGCCGAAGGCCTTGAGCACGCGGATGCCGTGGACGCTCTCCTCGACCGCCGTCGCGAGATCGCCCTGCTGATCCTGGCTGCGCCGCGCGACGACGTGGTACCGCCGCTCGAACACGAAGCCGTAGACCCAGAGCGGGATGCTCGCCACGAGGAACACGAGGCCGAGGATCCAGCTCCAGAAGAAGAGGACGACGAAGCCGATCACGATCGTCACGATGTTGACGATGAGCAGCACGATGCCGAAGGACAGCCATCGGCGGATGAGGCCGAGATCGCTGACGGCGCGCGAGAGGAGCTGCCCGGACTGCCAGCGGTCGTGGAAGGCGACCGGGAGGTCCTGCAGCTTCGCGTAGAGGGTGTTGCGCATGGTCGCCTCGACGTGGGTGCCGGGCGTCAGGACGAACCAGCGGCGGAGCGCGATCATGATCGCCTCCAGCACGCCGAGCACGAGCACGATGCCGACGGCCGGCCAGATCTGCGCGCCGTCGCCGGTCGAGAGCGGCCCGTCGACGAGCTGCTGGAGGATCACGGGGATCACGAGCGCGACGACGCCCGCGAGGAGGGCCGCGCCCATGCCGAGGCCGATGCGCGGGGCGGCGGGCTTCACGAAGGGCCACAGCCGCATCAGCACGCGGAACGTGCTCGCGGAGCGGGCGGGGACGGGGGACGGGGACGCAGGAGCGCGTGAGGGCATGACTCTTCCGGGAGTCCGTGGGGCGCGCGTGGGCGCCCCGGATGTGCGTGGTGGTGGAGTGCTGCGGTCCGCCCTGCTGCAGACCGCCGAGTGAGGCGGGGCCGGTGCCGTCAGCTCCCCGGAGACGCCTGCGGTCGGCGGGTGCGGACGGCGCGGACGATGATCCCGGCGGTGTCCGCGGTCGTGATCTCGGTCATGGGTGCCTCCCCGTCTCAGCCTGCAGATTCGCCTCGCGTGACGCGAGACAGCCTTCCAACCTAGACCGCGGCCACCGGCGACGCAAGCGGCAGCTCGACCTCGATCGTCGTCCCCTCGCCGCGCGGGCTGCGGATCCGGAGTGAGCCGCCCACGGCATCCACCCGGTCCACGAGCCCGAGGATGCCGGTGCCGGCGAGCTCGCTGGCCCCGCCGATCCCGTTGTCGCGGATCGTCATGCGCACCCGCTCGCCGTCGCCCTCGACGCGCAGCCACACCTGGCGCGCACGCGAGTGCTTCGCGGCGTTCACAAGCCCCTCGCTCGCGACGAAGTAGGCCGTCGACTCGATGAGCTCGGGGAGGCCGCGGCCGAGCTCCCCCTCGGCCTCGACGTCGACCGGGATCGGGCTGCGGCCCGCGAGCTCGCGCATCGCGAGCTCCAGCCCGCCCTCCGCGAGGACCGTCGGGTGGATGCCGTGCGCCAGCTGGCGGAGCTCGCGCAGCGCCGTCGCGAGGCGCGTGATCGCCTCCTCGAGCTCCTCGGCGAGCGCCGACGCGCCCTGCTGGCGCGCCGCCGTGCAGATCGTGCGGAGCTCCATCGAGAGGGCGACGAGCTGCTGCTGCGAGCCGTCGTGGAGGTCGCGCTCGAGCCGCTTGCGCGCCTCGTTCGCCGCCTCGACGATGCGCTGACGCGACTCGCGGACGTCCTCGAGGTTGCGCTCCAGCTCGCTGCGCAGCTTCCCGTTGTCGACCGCGAGGCGGAGCGCCGCCGAGACGCCGTCGAGGAGGCGGTCGTTCTCGCTGAGCGCCCGGTCGTGGCGGATGACCGCGACCGGCGTGCCGTCGGCGGCGTCGATCGGGAGCAGGGTTCGGCTCGGCTCCCCCGCCGCGAGCGGCAGGTCGACGACCCCGTCCCCCTCGTCGCGGTAGACGCCGTCCTCCTCGTCCCACCAGTAGACCTCGACGCCGGGGTCCTGCAGCGTCGTCGCGAGCGAGCTCCGCCACACGCTCCGATCCACGCCCTCGCGCGTGATCCCCATGAGGTCGGCGACGCGGCCCCGCATCGCCCGGATGTGGAGGCTGCCGGCGACGTAGCAGATCGGCACCGAGGCGACCGCGAAGAGGGAGACGATCGCGACCGGCCCGACGGTCGCGCTCGTCACGACGAGATGGCCGGCGTCGGGGCGGGTCATGGCGTAGCTGACCGCCTCGACGACGAGGGCGGCCGTCCAGGCGATGAGGCCGATCGGCATGACGAAGGCGACCGTCCGCGCGGGGGCGCTCGAGCGGAACCAGTGCCAGAACAGCCGGCCCGCGACGAACATGATGATGCCGGCGCCGATCACCCGGTAGCCGAGGTCGATTCCCGCGAAGAGCTCCGGGTCCTCGGCGATCGCGTAGATGTTCGGCGCGCACTCGCAGTCCGGCTGGTCCGGCTGGTCGAGCAGGATCACGGCGAGGAAGCGGATGACGGAGACGCCGATGCCGAGCACCAGGAGGATCGCCGAGGTGCGCCCGCGGAACACGCCGCGCGGGTACGCGTTCGCGAGCAGCCCCAGCGCGAGCGCCCAGACGAGGTCGATGCTGCGCAGGAGCGGCCACACCCCGCCGAGTCCCGCGATCACCGAGAAGAAGGTCTGCGGGATCCACAGGTAGCCCATGATCGCCATGAGCACGACCGGGAGGCGCGGCTCCCCGACCCGGTACGCGACGATCGCGGAGCCCGCGAACACGAAGGCGACTGCGGCGTGCAGGGTCGTCCACGCGATCTCGGGCCGGGACGGCTCGGCGGTGGCCTCGTAGCCGAGGACCTGCATGACGAGGGTGATCGCGGGCCCGAGGAGGATGAGGACGACGACGAGCGCGCGCCGTCGCGGTGTGGGGGCCGGCCCGCTCATCGCGAGCCGAGGTAGGCGAGCACCGCGAGGACGCGGCGGTGGTTGTCGGGCGACTCGGCCAGCCCCAGCTTCTGCATGATGCTCCGCACGTGGGTCTCGACCGTCTTCACGCCGAGGAACAGGGTGCGCGAGATGCCCGCGTTCGAGTTGCCCTGCGCCATGCACTCGAGGACCGCGAGCTCGCGCGTCGTGAGCGAGTCGATGGGGCTGTCGACGCGGGGGCGCTGGATCATCTGCCCGACGACCTCCGGATCCACCACCGTGCCGCCCGCGGCGACCGTCTCGACGGCGGAGACGAGACGGCGCGGCTCCGCGACGCGCTCCTTGAGGAGGTAGCCCGTGCCGGCGCCCGCCGCGAGCGCGCGCATCGCGTACTCCGGCGTCGCGTACATGGACAGGAGCAGGACGCCGATCGTCGAGCCCTGCGCCCGGAGCGACTCCAGCGCGACGATCCCCTCGTCGCGGAAGGCGGGCGGCATCCGGATGTCGAGCACCGCGACGTCGACGCCGTCCGCGAGGACCGCCTCCACGAGCTCCTCGCCCGAGCCGACCGAGGCGACGACCTCCGCGCCGCCGTCCGCGAGGACCTTGCCGATCCCCTCCCGCAGCAGCATCGCGTCGTCGGCGACCGCGACCCGCAGGGGCCGGTCGATCGGCCGCGGGGCGTCGTCCCTCACGGGCTGCTCCATGCACCGAATCTAGCGGCTCAGGGTTTCCCCCGATGCGGGCGGCTGGAACCGGAGGCCACGATATGAGCACGCGCCGAACCCTGACGGCGTCCCGGAACGGAGAGCCGACGTGACCCCAGTCATCGCCTCCTCCGCCGCCGCGGCCGCGAGTGCGGAGGCCCCCACCGCATCCCCCGCGATCACGGCCCATCCGGGCAGAGCACCCGAGGACGCGGCGTCGGGCCCGATGACCGGCGCCGCACCCGTGCCCGCCGCACTGCACCGCGCCTCCCTCACCTGGAGCTTCCGCGCATGATCCTCATCGTCTCGGAGCCCGGCGACCCGCAGGTCGCCGCCGTCGTCCACCGCCTCGAGGGCACCGGCCACGAGGTGGCGGTCGTGGATGCCGATCGACGCTTCGAGGTCGAGCTCGCGTTCGACGCCGCGCCGGGCGGGCACGGCGTCGCCCGCCGCGCATCGCTGCGCTGCGACGCCCGCTCGATCGAGCTCGACCGCGCCCGCGTCGGCTGGTGGCGCCGCCTCCCGCCGGCCGTCTACACGGGCGCGCTCGCGGGTCTCGGCTCGGGCCCCGCCGAGCTCGGCAGCAGGATCGCCGACACGGAGGCGCTCGAGGGCGTGCTCTCGGCGCTCGAGCTCTCCTGGATGAACGACCCGGTGCGCGACCGCCGTGCCCGCCGCCGGCCGCTGTTCTGGTCGGCCGCGGTCGAGGCCGGGCTCTCGCTGCCGCGCACCCTCGTGACGCGCGACCCGGAGGCCGCCCTCGACTTCCTCCGCGAGCACCGCGGCGACGAGGTCGTCTCGAGCGCGCTGATCCGCCGGGCCGACGACTGGTGGGGCAGCTCGCCCGTCGGCGGCGAGGAGCGCCTCTCGGAGCGGCTCCGCGAGGCGGAGGGGGAGCTCGTGCTCCAGCCCGTCGTGCAGGGCGTCGATGTGCGGGTCGTCGTCGTCGGCTCCGCGATGTTCGCGGTCGAGCTCGAGGGCCGGCCCGCCGACCTGCCGCTCGACCTCGCCTTCGCCGACCACGGGGTCCGCCGCACCGAGCTGCCCGACCCCGTCTTCGACGCGGTGTCGGCGCTCATGCTCCGCCTCGACCTCTCGACCGCCTCGATCGACCTCCGCCGCACGCCCGAGGGCGACTTCGTCGCGATCGACCTCGACCCGAGCCCCGCCTGGACGCTGCTCGAGGAGCTCACCGCCTGGCCGGTGACGCGCGCCGTCGCCGACGCGCTCGCCCTCCGCGAGCGCGTGCTCACCCGCCGCCGCTAGGCGCCCTCCCCCGCTTCCCGCTCGTCGGCAGATCGCCCTGGGGTCCTCTTCGTCCCTCGCAGCCGTGCCGATTCTCGAAGAACTCAGCCGGACGCCCTCGATCCGGTGCCGATCGCGCCGGATCTCCGAGGATCGGGACGCTCCGCTCCTCGACCAGCGGGGGCGCTACGGTGCCGGGCTCGGCGTCGCGGGCCGGTTGGCGCGCGCGACCTCGGCGTGGATCGCCGCGTAGTCCGGGTACACCGGGTCCCACTCCGGCGGCACGAACTCGACGTCCGTGATGTCGTGCTCGCGGCTCTTCTCGGCCAGGTCGGCGAAGTGCCCGAGCATCCCCTGCGGGATGTCGGTCGAGACGACCTCGCCGCTCGCCTGCGCGACCGCCTGGAACCGCGCGATCACGTTCGCGGGGTCGGCCTGCGACAGGATCGCCTCCTGCACCTCGCGCTGCCGCTTCATGCGGTCGTAGTCGGTCGTGCCGTAGCGCGAGCGCGCGTACCAGAGCGCCTCCGCGCCGTTCAGGGTGCGCTTGCCGGCCCGCAGGTAGCCGTCCGGTTCCTTCGGGTTGCCGTACTGGTCGGTGTTGGGCCCGATCGGCAGATCCTGCTTCACGTCGATCTCGACGCCGCCGAGCGCGTCGATGAGGTCGGTGAAGCCCTGCATGTCGATGAGCACGTAGTACTGGATCGCGAGCCCCGTGATCCCCTCGGCCGCATCCCGCATGGCCTCGATGCCGGGGTCGCTGCCGGCATCCAGCGCCTCGGGGTAGAGGTCGGGGTGCTCGTGCCCGTAGGTCCACAGGTAGCTGACGAGGCACTCGTCGCCGCAGTCGTAGCCGTTCGGGAAGTCCTGATACAGCGGCGAGCCCTCGGAGAAGGGCGCGCGCTGGAGGTTGCGCGGGATGCCGAAGATGGAGACCGCGCCGGTCGCCGCCTCGATGCTCACGACCGAGATGCTGTCGGGCCGCAGGCCCTGGCGGTCGGCCCCGGCGTCGCCGCCGAGGAGGAGGATGTTGTAGCGCCCGTCGATCGGCTCGGCGACGTTCCCGCCCGAGAACACCTGGTCGAGGAGGCCGATGCCGGAGACGATGTTCACCACCCCGAATGCGGCGCCGCCGGTCGTCGCGGCGAGGGCGACGACGGACAGCATCGCGATGGCCCCGCGCGCGCTCGGCCGCGTCTTCACGAGCCGCACGAGGCGGAGCGTGTCGAGCCCGAGGACGATCCACAGGATGCCGTAGAAGGCGATGAGGGCGACGATCGCCCAGAGCGCGATCGAGTTGGTGAGCACGGTGAGGGCCTGCGTGCGGAACAGCACGAAGCCGAGGACGCCGAGCACCGCGAGGACCCAGAGCAGCAGGGTCGCGCCGAGCCCGAAGCGGCCGAGACGGCGGCTGCCGGCGAGCACCTGCGCGGAGCCGGGGATGAGGATCCCGAGGAGGACGAGCCACCAGCCCCGCCGCGTCATCACGGAGGGGGAGCCGGTGTCCGGGTAGCGGACGGGGAGGGCCGCGCTCACCGGCCGCGCTGCAGGTCCGCGTTCTTCTGCGCCACGAGCTCCTCGAGCCCGGCGGCGTAGTCCTCGAGCCGGGCCTGCAGCGCCCGGTCCGAGGTGGCGAGGATGCGGGCCGCGAGGATCCCCGCGTTCTTGGCCCCGCCGATGGAGACGGTCGCGACGGGGATGCCGGCCGGCATCTGCACGATCGAGAGGAGGGAGTCGAGGCCGTCGAGCCGCGAGAGCGGCACCGGGACGCCGACGACGGGGAGCGTCGTGAGGGACGCGATCATGCCGGGGAGGTGGGCGGCGCCGCCCGCGCCCGCGATGATGACGCGGGTGCCGCGGCCGGCGGCCTCCTCGGCGAAGGCGAGCATGCGCTTGGGGGTGCGATGCGCGGAGACGACCTCGACCTCGGCCTCGACGCCGAGCTCGGCGAGGATCTCGGCCGCCGCCTGCATGGTGGGCCAGTCGGAGTCGGAGCCCATGACGATGGCGACGGGCGGCACCGGGGCGGCGTTCTCGGGGGCGGGGGTCGCTGGCACGGATGCCATGCTAGGGCTCAACCCTCGAAGAACCCCGCTGCGGCACGCGCCCGCGCGAGCGTCTCGCCCGGCTCGCCGCCCGTCGTCGTCACGTGGCCGACCTTGCGCCCGGGGCGGGAGGCCTTGCCGTAGAAGTGGAACCTCGTCTCCGGCCGCGCGGCGAGCGCCTCGGGGTAGCGGATCGGCATGGGGCCGTCGGCGGGCCCGCCGAGCACGTTGACCATGACGCTCCAGGGCGCGGTCGGCGCCGGGTCGCCGAGCGGCAGATCGGCGACGGCCCGCAGGTGCTGCTCGAACTGGCTCGTCACGGCGCCGTCGATCGTCCAGTGGCCGGTGTTGTGGGGGCGCATCGCGAGCTCGTTGACGAGGAGCCGGCCGTCGCGCGTCTCGAACAGCTCCACCGCGAGGACGCCGGTCACCTCCAGCCCGTTGGCGATGGATGCGGCGAGCTCCGCGGCGGGGCCGGCGAGCGCCTCCGAGTCGGGGGCCGGGGCGGTCACCTCGGCGCAGACCCCGTCGCGCTGCACCGTCTCGACGAGCGGCCAGGCGCGCAGCTCGCCGGAGGGGCGGCGGGCGACGGACTGCGCGAGCTCGCGGCGGAAGTCGACGAGCTCCTCGACGAGGAGGGCGGCATCCGCGCCGTGCTCGGCGACCGCGAGGAACCAGTCGTCGGCCTGATCGGCGGCGCGGACCACGCGCACGCCCTTGCCGTCGTAGCCGCCGCGCGGGGTCTTCACGACGGCCGCGCCGCCGTGCGCCTCGAGGAAGTCGGCGAGCTCGGCGGCGTCCCGGACCCTCGCCCAGGCGGGGACGGGCGCGCCGAGCTCGGCGAGCCGCTCGCGCATCGTGATCTTGTCCTGGGCGACGGCGAGCGCACCGGGGCCCGGGTGCACGCGCACGCCCGCCTCGACGAGCTCGCGCAGCACCGCCTGCGGCACGTGCTCGTGATCGAAGGTGACCACGTCGACGCCGCGGGCGAAGTCGAGGACCGTCGCCGCATCCCGGTAGTCGCCGACCTGCGTCGCCGCGAGCGCGGCCGACATCCCCGGCTCCTCCGCGAGGACGCGGAGCTCGAGCCCCAGGCCGACGGCCGGGGGGATCATCATGCGGGCGAGCTGCCCGCCGCCGATGACGCCGATGATCACGAGGGGCTCCGAATCTGTCGCAGGGCGGGCGGCTAGACTGCCGCACGCTCGAGCCTATCCCCGACGAGAGGGCCCCTGGATGCGCGCCCTGCTCACGCAGTTCGCCCGCTTCGGCGTGGTCGGCGGGGTCGGCTTCCTCATCGATCTCGGCATCTTCAACCTGCTCATCGCGACCGTCCTGCACCCGGACCGGCTCCACGAGGGGCCGGTCATCGCGAAGGCCGTCTCGACCTCGGTGGCGATCGGCGCGAACTGGGTCGGCAACCGCTTCTGGACCTTCCGCGAGCACCGCGGCCGCCGGGTCGTGCGGGAGGGGGTCGAGTTCGGGATCGTGAGCGTCGGCGGCATGGGCATCGGCCTGCTCTGCCTCTGGGTGTCGCGCTATCTGCTCGGCTTCGAGTCGGTGCTCGCCGACAACGTGGCCGCGAACGTCGTCGGCCTCGGCCTCGGCACGGCGTTCCGCTTCGCGCTCTACCGCAGCTGGGTGTTCGCGCCGCGGCGCGGCGAGCGCCTCACCGAGGCGGAGCGGGATGCCGCGGCGGCCCGGGCGGCCGACGCCGGGGGCTCAGGGTCCGAGGGCTCAGGGGCGGCCGGGAGCGCGGTACGTCCAGCCGGCCTCGCGCCAGACGGCGGGGTCGAGGCAGTTGCGGCCGTCGACGACGGCTCGCTGCGCGACCGCTGAGCCGACCGTCTCGGGGTCGAGGGCGCGGAAGGCCTTCCACTCCGTGAGGACGAGCACCGCCTCGGCACCCTCGAGCGCCTCCTCGGCGCTCGCCGCGTAGCCGAGCTCGGGGTGGATGCGGCGCGCCGTCTCGATCGCCTCCGGGTCGAAGGCGCGCACCTCGACGCCGAGCGCACGGAGGCGGGCCGCGACATCGAGGGCGGGCGAGTCGCGGACGTCGTCCGAGTCGGGCTTGAAGGCGAGGCCGAGCACGGCGACGCGGCGCCCCGCGGCATCCCCGCCGAGCGCCTCGACGGCGAGCTCGACGACGCGATCGCGGCGGCGCAGGTTGATCGCGTCGACCTCCTTGAGGAAGCCGACCGAGTGCCCGACGCCGAGCTCCTCGGCGCGGGCCATGAAGGCGCGGATGTCCTTCGGGAGGCAGCCGCCGCCGAAGCCGATGCCGGAGTTGAGGAAGCGGCGGCCGATGCGCGCGTCGTGCCCGATCGCGTCCGCGAGGACGGTGACGTCGGCACCGGTGGCCTCCGCGACCTCCGCCATCGCGTTGATGAAGGAGATCTTCGTCGCGAGGAAGGCGTTCGCGCTCACCTTGACGAGCTCGGCGGTCGCGAAGTCGGCGACGAGCCGCGGGGTCTCGTCGGCGAGGGCGCTCGCGTAGATCGCGTCGAGCTGGGCGGCCGCGCGCTCGTCGCCGTCGGCGACGCCGTACACGAGGCGGTCGGGGTGGAGGGTGTCCTGGACGGCGAAGCCCTCGCGCAGGAACTCGGGGTTCCAGGCGAGCGTCGCGCCCGTCGCGGCGACCTTCTCCGCGAGGCGGGCGGCCGTGCCGACGGGGACGGTCGACTTGCCGACCACGAGGGCGCCCGCGCCCAGGTGCGGGAGGAGGGCGTCGATCGCGGCGTCGACGAAGCGGAGGTCGGCGGCCTCGCTGCCCGCCTGCTGCGGGGTCCCGACGGCGACGAAGTGCACCTCGGCGCCGGCGGCCTCCGCCATGTCCGTGCTGAAGCGGAGGCGTCCGGAATCGCGGCCGGAGGCGAGCAGCTCGGGGAGCCCCGGCTCGAAGAAGGGGGCCGAGCCGGCGGCGAGGGTGGCGACCTTGCCGGGGTCCACATCGATGCCGATGACGTCGTGCCCGAGTTCGGCCATGCAGGCCGCGTGGACCGCGCCGAGATAGCCGCATCCGATGACCGAGATCTTCACCCGGAGAACGTTACACGCTCGTGACGGCGCGTCACCGGGGCCCGAGATCGCCCGTCGCACGGCGCGCCTGCTCCTGCTGGCGGCGGCCGGAGACGGTCGTCGAGGCGGCCTCCATCAGCTCCGAGAGGGAGGCCTGCACGAGGATCGCGCTCGGCACGTCTCGGAGGCGGATCGGCTGCTCGAGACCCGAGTTCACGAGCACGTCGCCGCTCCCGAACAGGCCCTGCAGGCCGCGTCGGCGCACCGTCACGTCGTAGCCGCGGCTGTGGAGCAGCTCCTGCCGGGTGCGGACCAGGATGCCGTGGCGTAGCACGACGCGGCGGCTCGTGATCGTCGCCGATGTCGAGAGCCAGCGCAGGAGCGGGCCGAGGACGCCGAGGACGACGAGCAGCGCAGCCGCCCCGAGCACCGCGATGCGCTGCCAGTCCTCCGCGAGCGCGCCGAGCGCCCAGCCCGCCCCGCCGAGGACGGCCACGAGCAGCACGCTCGGCCAGAACAGCGCGCGGCCGTGCGGGTGCAGCCTCGCGACGACGACCTCGCGCGGTCGGGGCGGCGCCGGATCGTCGAGACTCATGCGATCACCGGTGCCGCAGGTGCACGACATCGCCCGCCGCGACATCCAGCGGGGTGCCGTCGTCGAGGACGACGTGGAGGCGGCCGGCGGCGTCCAGGTCGGTCGCGAGGCCCGTCGCGGGCTCCCGCCCGGGCAGCTCGACACGCACCCGGCGTCCGAGGGTGCCGCAGGCGGCTCTCGCCGAGGCGCGGAGGCCGGAGCGCTCGGCGTCGCCGTCATGGGCGGCGAGCGCCCGCACGAGCTCGTCCAGGCGGCCGAGGTAGTCGTCGAGGAGCGCCGCCGCGTCCACCCGTCCGCCCTCGATCGCGAGCGAGGTCGCCGTCTCGACGGGGAGCTGCGCCGCCGTCATGGCGGTGTTGACCCCCGAGCCGACGACGGCGCCCGAGCGGTCGACGAGGAGCTCGGCGAGGATCCCGCAGATCTTCCGCTCCCCCACGAGCACGTCGTTCGGCCACTTCAGCTGCACGGCGTCGCGTCGCGCGGCCGGGAGGGCGGCGCGCACCGCCGCGGTCATCGCGACGCCCGCCGCGATGGGCAGCCAGCCCGCCTGCTCCGGGGCGAGGCGCCCGGCCTCGAGCCGGATGAGGACGGAGGCCGCGAGGGAGGCGCCCGCGGGCGCGGTCCAGACGCGGTCGAGGCGGCCGCGGCCCGCGGTCTGCTCGAGCGTCGCGACCGCCGTGAGGTGCGGGAGGCCGGGATCGGCCGTGGCGAGGGCGGCGAGCGCCGAGTTCGTGGAGGGCGAGCGCGCCAGCCAGCGGACCGCGCCGGCGCCCGCCCCGGTGCCGTCGCTCGCGCTCATGCGTCGAGCATAGGTGCGCCGGCGGTCGCCGCCCGGGCACGGCGCGGCACCCGGGATCGCCTAGAGTCGTGACGATGTCCGCCCGCCCGCTCGTCGTGATGCCGACCTTCGACGAGGCCGACAACCTCGAGCGCACCGCCGCGCTCGTCCTCGCGGCGGACCCCCGCGTCGACCTCCTCGTCGTCGACGACGACAGCCCCGACGGCACGGGCGCGATCGCCGACCGGCTCGCCGCCGCCGAGCCCCGCATCCGCGTCCTCCACCGACGTCGCCGCGACGGGCTCGGGCGCGCCTACCTGGAGGGCTTCCGGCTCGCGATCGAGCATGGCGCGACGGTCGTCATCGAGATGGACGCCGACGGCTCGCATCCCGCCGACCGCCTCCCCGCCCTCCTCGACGCGCTCGACGCCGGCGCCGATCTCGCGATCGGCTCGCGCTGGGTCCCCGGCGGGCGGGTCGTCGACTGGCCGTGGCTGCGCCGTGCGCTCAGCCGCGGCGGCAACGCCTACGCGCGCATCGCGCTCGGGATCCCGGTGCGGGATGCGACGGCCGGCTTCCGCGCCTACCGCGCGGAGCGCCTCGCCGGCCTCGATCTCGACGGCGTGCACTCGCGCGGCTACTGCTTCCAGATCGACATGACGCTCCGCGCCCACGACGCGGGCCTCCGCATCGCCGAGGTGCCGATCGCCTTCACGGAGCGCGTCGCCGGCCGCTCCAAGATGAGCGGCGCGATCATCGCCGAGGCGATGCTGCGCGTGACCGTCTGGGCGCTGCGCCGCCGCCTCCGCCGCCCGCGCTGACCCGCCCCCGCGCCCCGCGCGCGGGCCGGTCAGGCGCGCAGCGCCTCGAGCGGCGTCGGCCGCAGGCGCGAGCCCGAGCCCTCGAGCACGAGCGCGAGGCTCGAGAGCGCGCTCGTCGGCAGCGCGTGCACCTCGAGCGGCTCGCGCGCGCCCGCGAGCGCGAGCTCGACCGGCAGCTCCGAGGCGAGCCGGATGACGCCGGGGATGCCGGCGACGGCCTCCCGCAGGGCGCGCGGCTCGCGGCGGTGCGGGAGGTACGCGAGCTCCCCCTCCGAGGCGAGCAGGCCGATCCAGCCGAGATACGCCTCCTGCGCGAGCCGCCCGTCGACGCTGAGCGCGCTGCCGAGCAGCACGCGCGCGCCGGGGAGCTCGAGGATGGGCGCATCGCGCACCGAGCGCAGCCACGCGAAGCGGTGGCCCGTCACGCCCGCGCCGCGGCGCGCGAGCTCCGCGACCGGCGCCCGGTCGGCGTACATCGTGAACGCGTGCAGCCGACCGCGGGCCATGAGCCGCTCGAGCCGGGCGCCCGCGAGCGCGCCGAGGTCGCGCGCGAGCCGCGACTCCGGCACGCCCGGGCGCGCGTAGGGCGCCGCGCCCGTGATCGCCGCGGCGAGGTGCAGCGCCTGCGCGCCGTCGTCGAGCAGCACCAGTTCGCGGGGCCGCAGCACCGCCGAGGCCAGCCGGAACTGGCCCGAGAGCGCATCCCCGACCGCCCAGGTCCGGGCTCCTGCGAGCAGCGACCACGGGATCCCGAGGTACGGCACGCAGCTCGCGAACGGCGCGCCCTCCCGCTCGAGCCGGGACACGGTCGCCGCCATCTCCGGTCCGGTCACGCGGTAGGCGACGTCTGGCCGCGTCCCCGTCGCCGCCGCCCACTCGGCCGCCCCCAGGAGCTGGAGCGGGGACTCCGCCCAGACCGCGTGCGCCGACTCGCCGTGCATCCGGCCAGCATCCCCCGCCCCGGTGAACAGCCGGTGCCGCGTCGTCGAACACTGCAAGATCCCGGCGCGTTCCTCGTGGGGAGGCGACAGACGCGCGCCGGAGGGGGATCGGTAGTCTGGGCGGGTGACCGACGACGCAGCCACGCCCGACATGATGACGACCGCGGGGCGGATCGCCGACCTCAAGCACCGCTACCACGAGGCCGTGACCGCCTCGGGCGAGGCCGCGATCCAGAAGCAGCACGCGAAGGGCAAGAAGACGGCCCGCGAGCGCATCGAGCAGCTCCTCGACCAGGGCAGCTTCGTCGAGCTCGACGAGTTCGTCCGCCACCGCACGCACGCCTTCGGCATGGACCGCAACCGGCCGTACGGGGATGCGGTCGTCACCGGCACCGGCACCATCCACGGCCGCCAGGTGGCCGTCTACGCGCAGGACTTCACGATCTTCGGCGGCTCGCTCGGCGAGGTCGCGGGCGAGAAGATCATCAAGGTCATGCAGCTGGCCCTCCGCACGGGCGTGCCCATCATCGGCATGCTCGACTCGGGCGGGGCGCGCATCCAGGAGGGCGTCGTCGCCCTCGGCAAGTACGGCGAGATCTTCAAGCTCAACACGGCCGCCTCGGGCGTCATCCCCCAGATCTCGATCATCATGGGGCCGGCGGCGGGCGGCGCCGTCTACTCGCCCGCGCTCACCGACTTCGTGATCATGGTCGACAAGACGAGCCAGATGTTCGTCACAGGCCCGGATGTCATCAAGACCGTCACCGGCGAGGACGTCGGCATGGAGGAGCTCGGCGGGGCGCTCACCCACAGCACGCGCACGGGCGTCTCGCACTACATGGCGGACGACGAGGACGACGCGCTCGACTACGCTCGCGGGCTCGTCAGCTTCCTGCCGGACAACAACATGGCCGACCCGGTCGTGTACGAGAGCGAGGTCGAGCTCGAGACGACGGACGCCGACCGGCGCCTCAACACGATCATCCCGGACTCGCCCAACCAGCCCTACGACGTGCACGAGATCATCGAGCACGTGGTCGACAACGGCGACTTCCTCGAGGTGCAGCCGCTCTTCGCGCCGAACATCGTCGTCGGCTTCGCCCGCGTCGAGGGCCGCAGCGTCGGCATCATCGCGAACCAGCCGAACCAGATGGCCGGCACCCTCAACATCGAGGCCGGCGAGAAGGCGGCGCGCTTCGTCCGCTTCTGCGACGCCTTCAACATCCCGATCATCACCCTCGTCGACGTGCCCGGCTACCTGCCCGGCACCGACCAGGAGTGGACGGGCGTCATCCGCCGCGGCGCGAAGCTGCTCTACGCCTACGCCGAGGCGACGGTGCCGCTCGTGACCGTCATCACCCGCAAGGCCTACGGCGGCGCCTACATCGTCATGGGCTCGAAGCAGCTCGGCGCCGACCTCAACTTCGCCTGGCCGACCGCCGAGATCGCCGTGATGGGCGGCCAGGGCGCCGTCAACATCCTCTACCGCGGCGAGATCAGGAAGGCGGAGGAGGCCGGCGAGGACGTCGCGGCCGTCCGGACCCGCCTCGCCAACGAGTACACCTACAACGTCGCCTCGCCGTTCCTCGCGGCGGAGCGCGGCGAGCTCGACGGGGTCATCGAGCCGGCGGCGACGCGCGTCGCGATCATCAAGGCGCTGCGCGCGCTCCGCACGAAGCGGGCCGAGCTGCCCCCCAAGAAGCACGGGAACATCCCGCTGTGAGCGCGGAGGGCGAGGGCGCCGCGGCGCCCGACATCCGCATCGTCGCCGGGGCGCCGACGACCGAGGAGCTCGCGGCCCTCACGGCGGTGCTCGCGGTCGCGCTCGACGGGATCGCGAGCGAGTCGCGCCGGGAGCCCGTCCGCGGCCCGAGCCAGTGGGAGCTGAGCCGGCGTGCGCCGCGACGGCGTCCGGCGCCGGGAGCCTGGGGCCACCTGCGCGGGTGATCACGGCGGGATCCTGCGGATCCCGTCGCCCGCACGACGGATTCCGTCGATCTCGACCCCGCACCCCGGCGGATGTCGCGGAAACGGGCAGAATGTACCCCGTCATCCCGCGCTCGCGGATCCGAATCGGCTTGTTTTCGGGCCTCGCTGCCCGTTTGTGTTGCGAAATGTCCCCCAGGAGTCCCCCGAAATGATGACTGTTCCGATTGGGGCAGACCGGGCATTCTTGATGCATCGCCGAGGTGCAACACCTCGGCACTGCTCATCGGCTGACTAGGGTAAGCAAGCCGATGATGTGGGGGCGAGTCAGGGCGATATTCGGGTTGTCGCCCTGACTCGAAACGTACGAAGGGCCGGACGGGACGTCCGGCCCTTCGGTCGTTAACCCACGCGCCCCTGTCGCTGCACCAGACCCCTCCCCGGCATCCCCTCGACCGATGCCGGACAGCGTCCCGCACCCACGTCGTCTGGGCGAGCGAAGCGACGCCCGTCCCCGCGGCGGCGCTGGCTCGGGCCTGGCGGGCGGCGCGACGCAGGAGCACCGCGGGATGCGGCGCCGCGGGGACGGGCGTCGCGCAGCGGGCGAACCCACCCCGGCAGAACTAGAGGACCTGACGAGGGATCTCGAGCCACAGCTCGACCTCGTCCTCCCCCTCCTCCTGCCCGAGCATCGCCGCGCGCTCGTCGCCGCTGCGCAGCCCGACCACGGTGACCGCGACATCGGAGCCCTCCGGCACGGTCCGCGCGATGAGCTTGTCGGCCCGGCTGGTGCGCAGCGCCTCGGCGAGCTGCTCGAGCACGCGCGCCAGCTCGACCTCCTCCAGGTCGTCGATGCCGCCCTCGTCGAGGAGGGTGACGATGGTGCCGCGCCGCCGCGCGAGCATCACCTGGCGCCGCACCCCGTCATCGAGGAGCTTGCGGCCGCGGATCTCGTCGCGGATCGCCCCCTCGAGGTGGAGGCATTCGGCGCGCTCCGCCGCGGTGAGCTCGCCGGCGGACTGGCGGATGCGCTGCAGCATCGGCAGCGCCATGATGCTCGTCTGGCCGAGGCGGAACTGCCGCTCGTTGAGGTGCGCCTCCTGCGCGGCCTGCCATTCGGTGGCCTCCCGCTCGGCGACGGCGAAGCGGCGCGAGTCGCGGAGCGCCTTCGAGAGCGCGTTCGTGATGATGTGCGAGACGCCGACCCAGGATGCCGAGCCGATGACGCCGAGCGGGCCCAGCGCGGCGGGTCCGCCCCAGAGGATCGTCTGGACGCCGAGGAACGCGATCCCGGTCCAGGCGAAGCCGGCGCGGCCGCGCGTGGCGACGATCGTGAGGAGGGTGCCGACCGCGGCGACGTACCAGGTGGCGTAGCCGTTGCCGCCGAAGCGCTGCGGGTCGAGCACGGAGGAGACGAGGAGCGGGAGCGCGAGCGTGGCGGCGACGGCGAAGCCGGCCATCCAGACGGGCATCCGGCTGCCGCCGACGGGGAGGAGCGCGACGACGGTCGCCGCCGCGTAGAGGACGATCGCGGCGATGACCGGCCCGGGCCGGTCGGCGTAGCCGAACTGCAGCGAGTACACGGCAAGCACGATGTGGTAGCTCGAGAACAGGGCCGCGAGGCCGACGACGATGTACCGCGGGACGCCGATCCTCATGACGCCCCCTCCCCCGGGGCCGCGGCGGCGGGCGCCGGCCAGGCGAGCGTCACGCGGGTGCCCTCGCCGGGCGCCGAGTCGAGGGTGGCCTCGCCGCCCGCGCTCGCGACGCGCTCGAGGATGGAGACGCGGACGCCGAGGCGCTCCGTCGGCACCTCCTCGGGGTCGAAGCCGCGGCCCTCGTCGCCGATCTCGACGACGATCCCGCCGTCCTCGCCGCGCACCGCCGCCCAGCGGCGGACCCCGGACCCCGCATGCTGGAGGCTGTTCACCATGGCCTGCACGGCCGCCGAGTAGACCGCCTCGGCGACGGCGATCGGCACGGACCCCTGCCCGACCCCGCTCGTGCGGACCTCGAACGGCTGCGACATCGTGGAGGCCGCATCCCCGATGCGGCTCGCGACGACGCCGACGCCGACCACGGCATCCGAGTCGGGAGCGGAGCCGGAGGCGTCGCGGAGGTGGCCGATCGCGTTCCCCGCCATGGTCGCGGCGAGCTGCTTCGCGTCGGGCGTGAGGGCGCGGGCCGCCGAGAGGAGCGTGGTGAGGACGCTGTCGTGGACGATGGCGTCGACCTGGACGCGCTCCGCCTCGATGGCGTGCTGGCGCACCGCGTGCGAGTAGCGGGTGAGCGCGGTCTGCTGCGCGCGGTCGACGGCGGAGGCCGCCGTGCGGAGCATGGTGACGATGATGGTGATGACCCCGCCGAGGATGATCGAGTAGACGGAGTCGAGGGTCGCCTGCGTCGGCGAGACGCCGCCGCCCTCGGGGGTGATGCGGATCACGGCGTAGATGGCGGGCACGGCGATGACGTACAGGGTGGCGATGCGGACGTCGAAGGCGATCGTCGCGGTCGCGGTCGCGATGGTGAGGAGGAAGTAGAGCCAGAAGCTGGTGGCCGGCGCCGAGCCGAGGTCGAGGACCGCGAACGGCCAGGAGATGAGCGCGGCGACGTAGACGATCGCGAAGGCGCCCTGCGCGATCCGCACGAGCCGGCCGACGACGCTCGCCGCGATCGCGAACACGAGGCTCGCGACGAGCGCCGCGACGAGGACGATGGACCAGGCCGGGTGCAGGTTCGGCAGCTGCTCGACCATGAGCGGCACCGACTGGGCGAAGAACGCGACGCCGAAGCCGGCGGCGGAGCGCGCGATCGCGGAGTCGACGCGGGTGAGGCTCAGCGGGTTCGGGACCACCCGCTCCCGCGGGAGCTCGAGGGTCGCCCGGTCGCTACCGGCCATCGGGCGCGTCGGGGTCGAGGCCCGGCAGGATGCCGTCCTCGACCGCACGGCGCAGCAGGTCCACCTTCGTCGGGGCGGGGCGGCCGACCTCCACGTACTTCACCCGGATCCGGTCGAGGTACTCGCGGGCGGTCGAGTAGCCGATCCCGAGCTGCTCGGCGGCGAGCTTGAGCGGGAGGCCGGAGGCGTACAGGTGGAGGATCTCGCGCTCGCGACGGCCGAGCTGCGCTTTCGCGAAGTCGCGGTCGGCGTCGATCGCGGTCGCCCACTCGAGGTTGTTGAGCACCTCGCCTCGCGCGACCGTCGCGGCGGCGGCGAGCACGGTGCTCGTCGCGGAGGCCTTCGGGATGACGCCGGCGGCCCCGGCGGCGAGCGCCTCGCGGACGAGCGCGACGCGGTCGGCGATCGAGTGGATGAGGACGGCGGCGCCGAGCGCCTGCACCCGCTTCACGTTGTCGGTGACGCTGGAGCCGTCGCCGAGCGACAGGTCGAGGACGACGACGTCGACCTCGCGGCCGGCGAGCCCCTCGATGAGCGAGCCGACGTCGGAGGCGGCCATCATGACATCCGCGCCCTCGTCCGCGAACGCGGCCTTGAGGCCGAGCCGGACCGACTCGTGGTCGTCGACGATGCCGACCCGGATCGGGCGCGCAGGCGTCTGGAAGCCCGTCTCGCTCTCGACGGCCGCCCTGTCTGCGATGGTGTCCGCCATCCCGGCCCCCTCGTGGTCGTCCCGGCGATCCCGCCGGTGCTGCGATCCTAGCGCCGGGCTCAGGCCCGGGTGAAGGTCGCCACGGCCTCGACGTGATGTGTCGAGGGGAAGAGGTCGAGCGCGCGGACGGCGCCCGGCTCGTAGCCGAGCTCGCGGAGGATGCCGACGTCGCGTCCCAGGGCGACCGGGTCGCAGGCGACGTAGACGAGCTGGGCGGGCGACACGGCGGCGAGACCCTCGAGCACCTCGCGCCCGGCGCCCGAGCGCGGCGGGTCGAGGACGACGGTCGCGGCGGCGAGGCGGGCGCGCTCCGTCGGGGAGGCCTCCCGCAGGCCGCGCACGTGGTGCTCGACCTTCGAGGTGATCGCCTGCGCGCCGAGCCAGTCGGCGAGGTTCTCGGCGGCGTGCTCGGTGGCGCGCTCCGAGCTCTCGACGCTCGTGATGCGGACCCCTGGGCCGAAGCGGTCGCCGACCGCGGCGGCGAGCAGGCCGACGCCGCCGTAGAGGTCGAGGTTCGCGGCCTTCGGGTCGAAGCGCTCCGGGTCGATCGCCTCCTGCACGGCGGCGGTGAGGGCGGCCGGCGCCTCGCGGTGCACCTGCCAGAAGCCGGTGTCGTCGACGCGGAACTCGCGCTCGCCGACCGTCTCGACGACGAGGCTCGGGCTCTGCCGGCCGATCACGAGACGCGCGCCCCCCTGGCTCGGCGCGAGCACGTCGACGGTCTGCTCGCCGGGGAACGCCTCGTCGAGCGGGGCGACCTCGCGGAGCGCCTCGACCGCGAGCGGGAGGTCGCGGACGTGGATGACGCGGTGGCTGCGGGCCGCATACGGGCCGACCGTGCCGTTGTCGGAGACCTGGAGGCGGACGCGGGTCCGCCATCCCGTGCCGTCCGCGGGGCCGGCGAGCGCCTCCACCTCGATGTCGCGCTCGAGGCCCCCGAAGCGCTGGAGGGCGTCGCGGAGGACCGCCGCCTTGAGCTCGCGCTGGTGGCCGATCTCGATGTGCCCGTAGTCGGCGCCGCCCGCACGGCGGCCGGGCTCGCGCTCGACGGCGGCCTCCGCCCAGACGTGCTCGCGGCGGTGCGGGCTCGCCTCGACGACCCGGAGCGCCTCCGCGCGCCAGAACGACTTCTTGCGGTCGTCGACGATCCGGGCGAGCACCCGCTCGCCGGGGATCACGTCGGGCACGAAGATCACGCGCCCCTCGTGCCGCGCGACCGCGACCCCGCCGTGCGCCATGTTGCCGATCTCGAGCTCGACCTCGCGGCCCTGCATCTCACCCATGACACCGAGCATAGGATCGCGCCGTGCGCCTCATCCTCGCCTCGACCTCCCCCGCCCGGCTCGCGCTCCTCCGCTCCGCCGGGATCGAGCCCGCGCTCGTCTCCCCCGGCGTCGACGAGGCGGCGGCGGTGCGGGAGGCGGAGGCCGAGCGCGGCGCGCCGCTCGCCGCGGCCGAGATGGTGCAGCTGCTCGCCCGCGCGAAGGCGGAGGCCGTGCTCGGCGCGCGCCTCGACGGCCGCCCGCTCGACGGCCTGGTGCTCGGCGGCGACTCCGCCTTCGAGCTCGACGGCGCGATCCACGGCAAGCCGCACCTTCCCGCGGTCGCGCGCGAGCGGTGGATGCGGCAGCGCGGGCGCACGGGCGTCCTGCATTCCGGCCACTGGCTGATCCGGGTGCGGGACGGCGAGGTCGTCGGCGCCGCAGGCCGAGCGGATGCGGCGACCGTGAGCTTCGCCGAGGACCTCGCGGAGGCCGAGATCGAGGCGTACATCGCGACCGGCGAGCCCCTCCTCGTCGCGGGCGCCTTCACGATCGACAGCCTCGGCGGCCCCTTCATCAGCCGCATCGAGGGCGCACCCTCGACGGTCGTCGGGCTGAGCCTGCCGCTGCTGCGGCAGCTCGCGGGCGAGCTCGGCGTCGCCTGGCCGGAGTTCTGGTCGGGGCGCTGAGCCGCGCGGCCGGCCGACCGCCTGCGCGACCGCCTCTGTCGGTTTCCGCCGAGCCGCATCCCCCCGTTTTGTCGGAGTGCGACAACCGGGGGGTCTCCCGGTGCGCCTAGGCTGGATGACTATGGCGCGCATCACGAAGGTCCTCGTCGCGAATCGTGGAGAGATCGCCGTCCGGGTCATCCGGGCTGCACGGGATGCGGGCCTCGGCTCCGTCGCGGTCTACTCCGACCAGGATCGCGACGCCCGTCACGTCAAGCTCGCGGACGAGGCCTATGCCCTCGACGGCACGACGAGCGCCCAGACGTACCTCGTCATCGACAAGCTCCTCTCGATCGCCCGCCGCTCCGGCGCCGACGCGATCCACCCCGGCTACGGCTTCCTGGCCGAGAACGCCGAGTTCGCGCGCGCCGTCATCGGCGCCGGGATCACCTGGATCGGGCCGTCGCCGGAGGCCATCGAGCGCCTCGGCGACAAGGTGTCCGCCCGCCACGTGGCCGAGAAGGTCGGCGCCCCGCTCGCACCCGGCACGCTCAACCCGGTCGCGGACGCCTCCGAGGTCCTCGCCTTCGCCGACGAGGTCGGCCTGCCCGTCGCCATCAAGGCGGCCTTCGGCGGCGGCGGCCGCGGTCTCAAGGTCGCCCGCACCCGCGAGGAGGTGCCGGAGCTCTTCGAGTCCGCCACCCGCGAGGCCGTCGCCGCCTTCGGCCGCGGCGAGTGCTTCGTCGAGAAGTACCTCGACGAGCCGCGACACGTCGAGACCCAGTGCCTCGCGGACGCGCACGGCAACGTCGTCGTCATCTCGACCCGCGACTGCTCGCTGCAGCGCCGCCACCAGAAGCTCGTCGAGGAGGCGCCCGCGCCATACATCACCGACGAGCAGCGCGAGCTCCTCTCCACCTCCTCGAAGGCGATCCTCAAGGAGGTCGGCTACCTCGGCGCCGGCACCTGCGAGTTCCTCATCGGCAAGGACGGCACGGTCTCCTTCCTCGAGGTGAACACCCGCCTCCAGGTCGAGCACCCGGTCTCCGAGGAGGTCACCGGCATCGACCTGGTCCGCGAGCAGTTCCGCCTCGCGGAGGGCGAGGAGCTCGGCTACGGCGACCCCGAGGTCCACGGGCACTCGATCGAGTTCCGCATCAACGGCGAGGACCCGGGCCGCGGCTTCCTGCCCATGCCGGGCCCCGTGCAGGTGCTCCGCTTCCCCGGCGGGCCCGGCGTTCGCGTCGACTCGGGCGTCACCACGGGCGATGTCATCTCGGGCGCCTTCGACTCGCTGCTCGCGAAGCTCATCGTCACCGGCTCCGACCGCGAGGACGCACTCGAGCGCGCCCGCCGCGCCCTCGACGAGTTCGAGGTCGCCGGCCTCCCGACCGTCCTCCCATTCCACCGGAAGATCGTGCGCGACCCGGCCTTCACGGCGCCGGACGGCGTCTTCGGCGTCTACACCCGCTGGATCGAGACCGAGTTCGACAACGACCTCGAGCCCTGGGGCGGCCAGCTCGACGACCCGGCGCCCGCCGAGCGCCGGCACGAGGTCGTGGTGGAGGTCGACGGCAAGCGCGTCGCCGTCTCCCTGCCGACGCAGCTCCTGCCCTCCTCGGGCGGCAGCGTCTCCGCGGCGCCCGCCCCGAAGCGGCGCTCCGGCGGCGGCTCGGGCGCGGTCGGCGCCTCGGGGGATGCCGTCAAGGCGCCCATGCAGGCGACGATCGTCAAGGTCGCGGTCGCGGAGGGCGATCAGGTCGTCAAGGGCGACCTCGTGCTCGTCCTGGAGGCGATGAAGATGGAGCAGCCGATCGCCGCCCACAAGGACGGCACGGTCGGCGCGATCACGGCGGAGCTCGGCGCGACCGTCTCCTCGGGCACGCAGCTCCTCACGATCGTCGGCTGAGCGCGCGCCCGCCCGCGCGCCGCTGCGCCCGCCCGCTGCGCCCGCCTCACGAGGTGGTTTCTCCGCGTTCGCCGCGAGGATCCGCGCGGCGAACGCGGAGAAACTCACCTCGCGCGGGCCCGAGTCGGGCGGAGGCCGCCCGAGCGGAGGATGCCGTCGAGCGCTCGCGGGGACCTCGCGTCCGCCCACTCCCAGCGGACGATGTCGTCGACCAGCGCGCGCAGCCGGGATTCTCGACGCTTCTCCGCGAGCACGACCTCGGCGACGCTCCGACCGCCGGTGAGCTCGTGGCGGACGTACTTCGCGACGCCGTCGAACTCGCCGACGAGGCCCACCTCGGGCCACCAGAAGTCGACCGCCCCGATCAGCCCCTGCGCGTCGTGGAACTCCTGCTGGAGCACGGGGGCCGGGAAGCCGAGGGAGCGGATGCGGCACCGGCTCAGCGACTCCCCGGGTGACTCGGCGCGCCCGTCGGCCAGTTCGAGCATCCTGTCGATCCGGCTCGCCCCGCGGACATGCCCGGCCTCATCGCGTGCCCGCTCGAGGTCGGCGAGATCGACCGAGCGTCCGGTCGCCGTTCGCCCCGCGAGCGCGGCGTCCGCCATCGCGAGCGACACGTCGAGCGGACGCGTCGCGGCGACATCCACGATGGTCCGAGCGAGCCCGCTCGCCCGGATGCCGTCGATCCGCTGGCCGTGTCGCACCGGGGAGCCGCGGTGCCGGATGAGCCCCGTCCGAGATCGCGCCGAGCTGTCGTTCGGGATCGTCGTCTCGACCCGATCCGGCCAGGGGCCGATGATGGGCAGCCGCCACATCGCCGCAGCCGAGAGGTGGGTGACCGGCTGGTCGTCGGGGCGACGCGCCACCTCGGCCGCGATCCGACATCGGAAGCGTCCGTCGGAATCGAGCGAGGACCAGGTGTCGGCGTCGAGGTAGGCGCCGACCGCGACCCGCACGATCCTGCCGGCTGCGGCATCCCTCGACATCGCGGCGCGGTCGCGACGGGCGAGATCCTCGCGGGTGAGGAGGATGTGGTCGAGCGGGAGTCCGTCCATCGGGCCATGCTGTCCGACGGGGCCGGACCGACGACCACGCGAGCGGGTCCCTGGGGACAGCCGCCGCCGTCCGCCGCCTGTGGAGGACGGCCCCCGCCCCCGCCAGATGTGAGTTTCTCCGCACTCGCCGCGAGGATCCGCACGGCGAACGCGGAAAAACTCACCCCACGGGGAGGCCAGGGTTACTCGGCGGGGGCGGCGGCGCGGCGGCGGCGGACGCGGCGGACGATCAGCCAGGCGAGGACGCCGAGGATCGCCGCGTAGACGACGTAGTCGAGATACCCCGAGTACCGATCGATGAGCTCGTAGTGCGGGCCCAGCGCGAAGCCGAGCCCGACGAGGAGGCCGTTCCAGAGCCCCGAGCCGAGGATCGTGAAGAGGCTGAACGACCACAGCGGCATGCGCTCCGCCCCCGCCGGCAGCGACACGAGCGAGCGGATGCCGGGCACCAGGCGCCCGAAGAACACCGACTTGCGCCCGTGGCGCCGGAACCACGCGGAGCTCTTCTCGAAGTCCTCCCGGTCGACGAGCGGCAGCTTCGAGAGCAGCCGCACCGAGCGCTCGTGCCCGAGCCCGCGCCCGAGGCCGTAGAGGACGAGCGCGCCGAGATAGGCGCCCGCGGTCGCGGCGACGAGGACGAGCGCGAGATCCATCGCGCCGAGCGCGGCGAGGAATCCCGCGAGCGGGAGCACGACCTCGCTGGGGATCGGCGGGAACACCGTCTCGACGAAGGTGAGGACGGCGACCCCGAGCTCCCCCAGCGCGTCGATCACGCGCGCCGCGATGCCGACGAGGCCGTCGAGCTCCCGGATCAGGTCTTCTCCCACGGGAGACGATCCTCTCAGCCCACGATGTGCATCGCCCGAGCGGCATCCGTGATGCTGCCCGACAGCGAGGGGTACACGCTGAAGGCGCGGGCGAGCTGGTCCACCGTCAGGCGGTGCTCGACCGCGAGCGCGATCGGCAGCACGAGCTCCGAGGCCTTCGGCGCGACGACGACGCCGCCGATCACCGTGCCGGAGCCGGTGCGGGCGAACAGCTTCACGAAGCCGTCCTTGATGCCCATCATCTTCGCGCGCGGGTTCGAGGCGAGCGGCAGCTTGTAGATGTCGCCCTGCGCGATGCCCTCCTCGATCTGCTTCTGCGACCAGCCGACCGTCGCGATCTCGGGCTGCGTGAAGATGTTCGAGGTCACGTTGCGGAGCTCGGTCGGCGACACCGCATCCCCCATCGCGTGGTACACGGCGGTGCGCCCCTGCATGGAGGCGACGGAGGCGAGGGGCAGCAGGTCGCTGCAGTCGCCCGCCGCGTAGATCGACGGGACCGAGGTGCGCGCCACGCGGTTGACGCGGATGTGGCCCGACTCGGCGAGCTGGACCCCCGCCTCCTCGAGCCCGATGCCGGCGGTGTTCGGGATGGAGCCGACCGCCATGAGGCAGTGGGAGCCGCGGACCTCGCGACCGTCGGAGAGCGTCACCACGACCTCGTCGCCGTCGCGCTCCACCTTCTCGGCACGGCTCTTCGACAGCACCTGGAGGCCGTTGCGCTTGAAGACGTTCTCGATGACGCGGGCCGCATCCGCGTCCTCGCCGGGGAGGACCTGGTCTCGGCTCGAGACGAGCGTGACCTCGGCGCCCAGCGCGCGGTAGGCGGAGGCGAACTCGGCACCGGTCACGCCCGAGCCGACGACGATGATGTGCTCGGGCACCTCGTCGAGCATGTAGAGCTGGGTCCAGGTGAGGATGCGCTCGCCGTCCGGCTTCGCGGACGGCAGGATGCGGGGGCTGGCCCCCACCGACACGACCAGCGTGTCCGCGTCGATCTCGTCGAAGTCGGTGCGCGCCTTCCCCTTGCCGGTCGAGACGACCAGCCGGTTCGGGCCGTCCAGTCGGCCGTCGCCCTGCACGATCCGCACGCCCGCCTTGATGAGCTGCGACTTCATGTCCTCCGACTGCTGGCGGGCGAGCATGAGGAGGCGGCGGTTCACCGCCTCCAGGTTCACGGTGACGCTCGGGCGCGAGGCCCGGCCCGACTCGGTGCGCGTGAAGAATTGGACGCCCAGATCGCCGGCCTCGCCGATCGCGTTCGAGGCCTCCGCCGTCGCGATGAGGGTCTTCGAGGGGACGACGTCGGTGAGGACGGCCGAGCCGCCGACGCCGATGCGCTCCACGAGCGTCACCTCCGCGCCGAGCTGGGCGCCCGCGAGCGCCGCCTCGTAGCCGCCCGGACCGCCGCCCAGGACCGCGATCCGCTGGCTGCGCTCGAAGGTGAAGGTCATGACCACGATTCTTCCAGGTCCGGCAGGGTTTCGCGGACCGCGGCGGCATAGGCTTCAGGGATGGCGACGACGCAGCAGAACCCCCTCGACGACCGTGCGGCGGATCCGTTCGAGATCGCGGCCCTCGCGGCCTCCCGGCTCCGCGAGCTGAGCGGCATCGAGACGCACGACGTGGCCCTCACGCTCGGCAGCGGCTGGGCGAAAGCCGCCGACCTCCTCGGCGAGACCGTCGCTGACATCCCCGCGACCGAGATCCCCGGCTTCAGCGCCCCCGCGGTCGTCGGGCACGTCGGCTCGCTCCGCAGCATCCGCCTCGCCGACGGCCGCCACGCGCTCGTCATCGGCGCGCGAACCCACTTCTACGAGGACCACGGCGTGCGCCGCGTCGTCCACTCGGTGCGCACCGCCGCCGCCGCGGGCGCCGAGATCATGGTCCTCACCAACGGCGCCGGCGGGATCAAGGACCACTGGACCCCCGGCACCCCCGTGCTCATCAGCGACCACCTCAACCTCACGGCCGCCTCCCCGCTCGAGGGCGCCACCTTCATCGACCTCACCGACCTCTACTCGGCCCGGCTCCGCGAGCTCGCCCGCGGCGTCAGCGCCGAGCTCGACGAGGGCGTCTACGTGCAGTTCCGCGGACCCCACTACGAGACGCCCGCCGAGGTGCAGATGGCGAAGGCCATGGGCGGCCACATCGTCGGGATGTCGACCGCGCTCGAGGCGATCGCCGCCCGCCAGGCCGGCATGGAGGTCCTCGGCTTCTCGCTCATCACCAACCTCGCGGCCGGGATCTCGCCCGAGCCGCTCAGCCACCAGGAGGTGCTGCAGGCGGGCAAGGACGCCGAACCCGTCATCAGCGACCTCCTCGCGCGCGTCGTGGCGGCCCTGTGAGCGGCACCGCGGACACCGCCCGCAGCTGGCTGGCGCAGGACCCCGACCCCGAGACCCGTGCCGAGCTCGAGCAGCTCCTCGCCGGGGCGGACCGGGGGGATGCGGAGGCGGCCGCGGCACTCGAGGCCCGCTTCGCCGAGCGCCTCGCCTTCGGCACCGCCGGCCTCCGCGGGGAGCTCGGCGCCGGCCCCACCCGCATGAACCGGGTGCTCGTCACCCAGGCCGCCGGCGGCCTCGCCGCCCACCTCCTCGAGCGGGCCGAGCAGGGCACGAGCCCCAGCATCGTCATCGGCTGGGACGGTCGCCGCAACTCCGACGTCTTCGCACACGACACCGCCCGGATCATGGCCGGCGCCGGCATCCGCGCCATCCTCCTCCCCCGCCTCCTCCCCACCCCCGTGCTCGCCTACGCCGTCCGCGCCCTCGACGCGAGCGCCGGCGTCATGGTCACCGCCAGCCACAACCCGCCGCGCGACAACGGCTACAAGGTGTACCTCGGCGGCCTCGACCACGGCTCCCAGATCGTCCCGCCCGTCGACGGCGAGATCGCGGCGCACATCGCCGCCGTCGCCGCCGGCGACATCCGCGAGCTGCCGCGCTCCGACGACATCGAGACCGCGCCCGAGGCCGTCGTCGAGGGCTACATCCGCGAGACCGCCGCGCTCGCGACGCACACCGCCCCGCTGACCGTCGCCTACACGGCCATGCACGGCGTCGGATGGGAGACCGCGAGCGCCGCCTTCCGCGCCGCCGGCTTCGAGCACGTCACCCCGGTGGCGTCGCAGCGCGACCCCGACGGCGCCTTCCCCACCGTCGACTTCCCCAACCCCGAGGAGCCCGGCGCGATGGACCGGGTCTTCGCGCTCGCCCGCGAGCTCGGCGCCGACCTGGCGCTCGCCAACGACCCCGACGCCGACCGCCTCGCCGTCGGCATCCCCACGGATGCGGCGGACGCGGAGGACGGCTGGCAGCGGCTCAGCGGCAACCAGCTCGGCTGGCTCCTCGGCTGGCGCGCCGCCCGCGCCGCCGACGCCGCCGGCATCGACGGCACCCTCGCCTGCTCGCTCGTCTCCTCCCCCGCCCTCGAGAGCGTCGCCCGGGCGCACGGCCTCGACTACGTGGAGACCCTCACCGGCTTCAAGTGGATCTCCCGCGCCGGCGGCCTCCGCTACGGCTACGAAGAGGCGCTGGGATACCTCGTCGACCCCGAGAAGGTGCGCGACAAGGACGGGATCTCGGCCGCCGTCGCCGTCCTCGACCTCGCCGCCGAGCTCCACGCCGACGGCCGCACCATCGCGGATGCGCTCCTGGAGTTCGCCGAGCGCTTCGGCGGCTACGCCTCCGGCCAGGTGTCGGTGCGGGTCACCGACCTCGAGGAGATCCCGCGCACCATGGCGCGGATCCGCCAGGCGCCGCCCGCCGAGGTCGGCGGCGTCCGCGTCGAGGCGATCGAGGACTTCCGGGACGGGTTCCAGCAGTTCCCGCCGAGCGACCTCCTCCGGTTCCGACTCGAGGGCGGCTCGCGCATCATCGTGCGCCCGAGCGGGACGGAGCCGAAGGTGAAGGTCTACCTCGACGCCATGGCCTCGGAGGGCACGGGCGCGGAGCGCCTCGCCGCCGCCCAGTCGACGGTCGCCGCCCTCGAGACGGGGGTCCGCGCGCTCCTCGCGGGCTGAGCGCTCGCGTCCGTCTGCGGGGGCGCGCGGTGGCGGCGGGGTCTCCCCGGTCCGCATCCCGCGCTGCTCCTCCGTCGCGGCGCCCGCCAGGCCCGGCCAGCGGCCCGGGGAGACCCCGCCGCCGCCGCGCTCACGTCATCCCGTGTCGCGAGCGCTCAGCCCGCATGCCGCACGCGCACACCCCGCACGCCCCCGGCTCGGGATACCCAGGGCACTCCGCGGTGCGCGCACGGCGGAGTGATCCCCCGAGCACCCCGCACCCGCGAGCAACCCTGGGCATCCCCTTTCCTCGGGAGGCCGGAGGGGATCCCGAGCGCAGCGACGGGCACCCTCGCTCGGCGACGCTGGCCGGGCCTGGCGGGCGACGCGACGAAGGAGCGCCGCGGGATGCGTCGCCGAGCGAGGGTGCCCGTCGCGAAGCGGTGCCGGGATACCCCGGCAGACCTAGCCGAGCGCCGCGTCGAGCTTGCGGCTGAGCTCGTCGGTGTCGAAGAAGTTCTCGACCACGATGACGTCCGCGTAGGTCGTCCCGATCGCCTCGACGAACTCGGGGCTCGTCAGGATCACCTGCGCGTCGTCCGCCTCCGCGTGGAGGGAGTCGAGGTCGGTGGCGACGACGGTCGCCTCGATCCCCAGCCGGCCGAGCACCCGCTCGGCGTTGACCTTGAGGATCCCGCTGGTGCCGATGCCGGCCCCGCAGATGGCGACGATCTTCATGCGGCGGGCGCCCCCAGGATGGCGCGCACCGCATCCGCGTCGGCCGCCTCGGCGAGGTGCTGGGTGGCGGTGCTGTCGTTGAAGACGTTGGCGATGTCGGCGACGAGCTGCAGGTGCCGTTCGGGGGTGGCGACGGCGAGGCCGAGGACGACCCGCACCGGGTCGTTGTAGGGGTGGCCGAAGGCGACGGGCTCGTCGAGGACGACGACGGAGAGGCCGTCGCCGAGGACGCTGGGGCCGGGTCGGGCGTGCGCGAGGGCGAGGCCGGGCGAGATGACGACGTAGGGGCCGTGCTCCTCGATCATGCGGACCATCTCGTCGGCGTACTGGCGCCGGGCGAGGCCGCTGCGCTCGAGGCCGGCGCCGGCGAGGCGGACGGCCTCCCGCCAGTCGCGGGCGCGCGCGCCGAGGAGGATGCCGTCGTCGGCGAGGCCGGGCAGCGTCATCGGGCGACCCCCCAGCCGTCGTCGAGACGGGCGATGAGCTCCTCGCGGTCTTCAAGGGGGAGGAAGGCGCCGATGGCGGCGTTCACCTGGAGGGCGTGGAGGTCGTCGAGCCCGTAGCCGAAGGCGTCGGCGAGGAGGCCGAGCTCGCGGGTGAGGGTGGTGCGGCTCATGAGGCGGTTGTCGGTGTTGACGGTGACGCGGTAGCCGAGCTGGTGGAGGAGGTCGACGGGGTGCTGCCGGATGTCGTCGCCCCACTGGGCGAAGGCGCCGGTCTGGAGGTTCGAGGTGGGGCTGGTCTCGAGGACGATCTCGCGGTCCTTGACCCACTGGGCGATCTCGCCGAGCTCGACGGTGGTGGTCCGCTCGTCGGCGTCGACGATGCGGATGTCCTCGGCGAGGCGGACGCCGTGGCCGAGCCGGTTGGCGCGGCCGTCGAGGAGGGCGCCGCGGATGCTCTCGATGCCGTCGGCCTCCCCCGCGTGCACCGTGCGCGGCAGGAAGGCGCGGTCGAGGGCGGCGAAGGCGTCGGCGAGGCGGCCGGCGGGGTAGCCGGCCTCGGGGCCGGCGATGTCGTAGCCGACGACGCCGTCGTGGCGGTGGCGGATGGCGAGCTCGGCGATCTCGAGCCCGCGGTCGGCCTGGCGCATGGCGATGAGGAGCTGGCCGGTGCGGAGGTCGTGCCCGGCAGCGCGGGCGGCCGCGGCTCCCGCGTCGAGCCCTTCCTGCACGGCCTCGACGGCCTCGTCGAGGCTGAGGCCGCCCTGCTGGTGCTGTTCGGGCGCCCAGCGCACCTCGCCGTAGATGATGCCGTCGGCGGCGAGGTCCAGGGCGAAATCGTGTGCGGTGCGGACGAGGCCGTCGCGGGTCTGCATGACGCTGAGGGTGACGCGGAAGGTCTCGAGGTACTCGACGAGCGACTTCCCGGCGGCGGTCTGCTGGGCGAACCACTCGGTGAGCGCGGCGGGGTCGGCGGCGGGGAGCTCGACGCCCTGCCGTTCGGCCAGCTCGACGATGGTCGAGGGCCGGAGTCCGCCGTCGAGGTGGTCGTGGAGCGAGATCTTCGGCAGCCCGGCGAGCGGGATGCCGTCGACGACCGTCGCGACGTCATCGGCGGGGGTCGTCATGGAATCGAATCTACTGCGTGCGGTCTGGGCGCGCGGTGAGATGTCGCGGGATGCGCGGAGGGCGAACAGGTGCGCGGCGCCCGCTCGAGCCCCCGGTCACGCGGCGGTGCCCGGTGCCGCCGCGGCCGCGCCGACGGCGGGCCCGACGTGGGCGACCTCGACGAGGTGCTCGAGCCGGGTCTCGACCTCGCGGAGCTCGGCGATCTGCGCGCGGATCCGGCCGAGCTCGCGGACGAGCATGCTGCGCTGCTCGTCGTCGGTGCCGCCGGTGTCGAAGCAGGGCATGAGGGCGTGGGCGCCGCGGCTGGTGAGGCCGGCCGCGTAGAGGAGCTGCACGAAGCGCACCCGCTCGATGTCGCCCTCGACGTAGCGGCGCTGGCCGGCGGGGGTGCGCTCGGGGGCGAGGAGGCCCTGCTCCTCGTAGTAGCGGAGGGCGCGGACGCTGACGCCCGCCCGCTCCGCGAGCTCGCCGATCCGCATCCCGTCGTCTCCTCCCGCGCAGGACTTGCACCTGACGTCAGTGTGAGGTCCTAGCGTAGCCGGAGTCCACCCGAAGACAGGAGAACCTCATGCAGATCACCGGATCCGTCGCGCTCGTCACCGGCGCCAACCGCGGCATCGGCCGCGCCATCGCCGAGCAGCTGCTCGAGCGCGGCGCCGCGAAGGTCTACGCGGCCGCGCGCCGCCCCGAGTCCGTCGACCTCCCCGGCGTCGAGCCGCTGCGGCTCGACATCACCGACCCCGAGCAGGTCGCGGCCGCGGCCGCCGCCGCGCCCGACCTGACGCTGCTCGTCAACAACGCCGGCATCTCGCTGCCGACGAACCTCGTCTCGGGCGAGCTCGCCGACATCCGCCGCGAGGTCGACACCCATCTCTGGGGCACCCTGGCGATGGTCCGCGCGCTCGCCCCGGTGCTCGCCGCGAACGGCGGCGGCGCGATCGCGAACCTCGCCTCGGCGCTCAGCTGGTTCGCGGTGCCCGGCGCGACCGGCTATCACGTCGGGAAGGCCGCCCAGTGGGCGATGTCGAACGGCATCCGCCTCGAGCTCGCGGAGCAGGGCACGAGCGTCACCTCGGTGCACCTCGGCGCCGCCGACACCGACATGATGGCCGGCTACGAGGGGCCGCTCCTCGCCCCCGCCGAGGTCGCGACCGCCGTGCTCGACGGCGTCGAGGCCGGCGCGCCGGAGGTGCTCGTCGACGAGTGGTCGCGGCAGATCAAGGCCGCGCTCCCGGGGGATGCGACGGCCTTCGCCATGGCGGCACTGGCGGGGCTGCGTGGCGAGGGCTCCGAGCCGGATCAGCCGATGCGACCGGCGATGAGCGGGCCGCCCGTCTCGACCGGCTCGCCCTCGTCGCCGATGCGGTAGGCGCCCTCGAGCGCCTCGAGCGCGCGGTCGAAGCGGGCGGCGTCCTCCGCGCCCAGGGTGAAGAGGGGCTCGCCGGCCCGCACCGCATCCCCGGGCTTCTTGTGGAGGTCGATGCCGGCCGAGTGCACGACCGGGTCCTCCTTGCGGGCGCGGCCGGCGCCGAGCCGCCAGGCGGCGATGCCGAAGGGCAGCGCCGCCTGCGCGACGAGGATGCCGTCCCGCTCCGCGAGCACGGCGTGCGTCTCGCGCGGCGTCGGCAGCGCCGCCTCGGGGTCGCCGCCCTGCGCGCGGATCATCGTGTTCCAGGCGTCCATGGCGCGGCCGTCGTCGAGCGCGCCCTCGACGTCCGCGTCCGCGACGCCGGCGAGCTCGAGCATCTCGCGCGCGAGCGCGACGGTCAGCTCGCGGACGTCGGCGGGGCCGCCGCCGGCGAGCACCTCGACCGACTCCCGGACCTCGTTCGCGTTGCCGATCGCGAGGCCGAGCGGCACGTTCATGTTCGTCAGCAGCGCGCGCGTCGCGACCCCGGCATCCCGGCCGAGCGCGACCATCGTCTCCGCGAGCTCGCGCGAGCGGGCCGGATCCTGCATGAAGGCGCCCGAGCCGAACTTCACGTCGAGCACGAGCGCGGCCGTGCCCTCCGCGATCTTCTTCGACATGATCGAGGAGGCGATGAGCGGGATCGCCTCGACGGTGCCCGTGATGTCGCGCAGTGCGTAGAGCTTGCCGTCGGCGGGCGCGAGGCCGGAGCCCGCGGCGCAGATGACGGCGCCCGAGTCCTCGAGCTGCGCCATGAACTCCTCGTTCGAGAGCGTCGCGCGCCAGCCGGGGATCGACTCGAGCTTGTCGAGCGTGCCGCCCGTGTGCCCGAGCCCGCGACCCGAGAGCTGCGGCACGGCGACCCCGAAGGAGGCGACGAGCGGCGCGAGCGGGAGGGTGATCTTGTCGCCGACCCCGCCCGTCGAGTGCTTGTCGGTCGTGCGCTTCGAGAGGCCCGAGAAGTCGAGCCGCTCGCCTGAGGCGATCATCGCGAGGGTGAGGTCGCGGATCTCCCGGCGCTCCATCCCGTTGAGGAAGATCGCCATCGTCATGGCCGACATCTGCTCGTCGGCGACGTAGCCGCGCGTGTAGGCGTCCACGAGCCAGTCGATCTCGGGCGTCGCGAGGACCCCGCCGTCGCGCTTCGTGCGGATGAGATCGACGACGTCGAAGGCCTCGGGGCTCATGCTCGGAACTCCTCCAGGGTGCGCGGGCCGAACGCGTCGGGCAGCACCTCGTCGATGGTGCGGATGCCGCTCACGGTGTCGAGCAGCATCCCGGGCGCCGAGTGCTCGAAGAGCAGCTGGCGGCAGCGGCCGCAGGGCATGAGCGTCTGGCCCTTCCCGTCGACGCAGCTGAAGGCGACGAGCTTCCCGCCGCCCGACATCTGCAGCGCCGAGACGAGCGAGCACTCGGCGCAGAGGCCGACGCCGTAGCTCGCGTTCTCGACGTTGCAGCCCGAGACGACGCGCCCGTCGTCGACGACCGCGGCCGCCCCCACCGGGTACTGCGAGTAGGGGGCGTAGGCGAGACGCATCGCCTCGGTCGCCGCGGCCTTGAGCGCGGCCCAGTCGATCTCCGCGTGTGCCACGCTCACTCCTTGACGTACGGCTTGCCGACGGCCTTCGGGCCGACGGCGCGACCCACGAGCACCGCGACCGCGATGAGCGTCACGAGGTACGGGGTCATGGCGATGAGGTCCGGCGGGATGGCGGAGCCGGCCTGGCCCGCCCAGATCCGGAAGTTCCGCGAGAAGCCGAACAGCAGGGCCGCGCACGCCGCGAGCCAGGGGTTCCACCGCCCGAGGATGACCGCCGCGAGGGCGATGTAGCCCTGTCCGGCGCTCATCTCGCGGACGAAGGCGCCGACCGAGCCGAGCGTCAGGGCGGCGCCGCCGAAGCCGGCGATGAGGCCGGCGATCGACATCGTCCAGAAGCGCGTGCGGTTGACGTCGATGCCGACCGTGTCGGCGGCGAGCGGGTGCTCGCCGAGCGCGCGGACGCGGAGGCCCCAGCGGGTCTTGAACAGCGCGAACCAGACGATCGGCACGAGCAGGAACATGACGTAGGTCGTGATGCGGTGGTTGAAGAGCACCGGCCCGAGGACCGGGATCTCGCTCAGGCCCGGGATGGGGAGGAACGGGAGCGTGCCCGGGAAGTTCAGCTCGGCGCTGTTGTCCGACAGGACCGCCGAGTAGAAGAAGTTCGTGAGGCCGATCACGAGGCCGTTGAGCACGACGCCGACGATGATCTGGTCCACGAGGTACTTGATCGAGAACGCGGCGAGCACCATCGAGACGAGCGCGCCGCCGATGCAGGCGGCGACGATGCCGAAGAACAGGTTGTCGGTGATGCTCGCGACGACCGCGGAGGCGAAGGCGCCCATGAGCAGCTGGCCCTCGATCGCGATGTTCACGACGCCGACGCGCTCGCCGATGATCCCGGCGAGCGACCCGAAGACGACCGCGGCCGAGAGGCTCAGCGCGCCCGTGAGGAGGAACACGACCGGCACGTTGCCGCCGGCGCCGACCCAGGCGAGGAGCCCGATGAGGAAGGCGAGGCCCGTGAGCATCGGGATCCAGATCGGCACCTTGCGCCGCTGCGCGACGAGCCACGCGGAGGCGGCGGTCGCCGCGATCGCGAGCACGCCGAGCACGAGGCAGAGGATGCGCGAGTTCGTCTCGATCGGCGGGACCGGGATGGCGGCATCCTGTGCGGTGAGGACGAAGCGCACCGGCTCGTCGTCGCCGAAGACCCCGAAGCCGAGGAAGGCGGCGAGGGCGACGACGCCGAGGACGATCGGCGTCTTCCAGTTGCGCCGGGGAGCGATGACGGCGGAGTGCGTCGTGGACGAGGGGGCGAGGGCGCTCACGAGTCCAGCTCCTTTCCTTCGAGGCGCGGCTTCTTCCGGGTGCCGAGCTGCGGCTCCTCCTTCTGGGCCGGCGGCGCGGGCAGTCGGAAGATGGTGCGGATGAGCGGCGGCGCCGCGATGAACAGGACGATGAGGCCCTGGACGACGACGAGCACCTCCGGCGGGACGTTCTCGAGCTGCATCGCGGGGCCGGCCGCCTTCATCGCGCCGAACAGGAGGCCCGCGAAGAGCACGCCGATCGCGTTCGAGCCGCCCAGCAGCGCGACCGTGATCGCGTCGAAGCCGATGTTGGAGTCGATGCTCGGGCCGAAGCTGCCCGCGCGGCCGAGCGCCTGGTTGATGCCGGCGAGGCCGACGAAGAGCCCCGACAGCACCATCGCGAGGATGTAGATCCGGTCGACGTTGATGCCGGCGGTGCGCGCCGCGTCGGGGTTGAGCCCGACCATGCGGAGGCGGAAGCCGGTCGTCGAGCGCTCCATGAGCCACCAGAACACGGCCACCGCGACGAGCGCGAGGATGAAGCCGAGGTGGAGGTCGAAGCCGTCGCCGAGGAGCTTGGGCAGCTGGGCCGTCTCGTCCGGGCGGCGGGTCACCGGGTTGTTGCCGGGCTCCGGCTCGTTGAGCACAGGCGTGCGCATGAGGAAGGTCACGAGGCTGACCGCGATGTAGTTCATCATGATCGTCACGATGACCTCGTGGGCGCCCGTCCTCGCCTTGAGGAAGCCCACGATCCCGGCCCACAGCGCGGCGCCGAGGAAGCCGAAGAGCATCGCCACGACGAGGTGGAGGCCCCACGGCAGGTGGAGCTGGAAGCTCGCGAAGCCCGCGAAGGCCGCTCCCATGAGGAGCTGGCCGGTGCCGCCGATGTTGAACATGCCGACGCGGAAGCTCAGCGCGATGCCGAGGCCGGCGGCGATGAGCGGGCCCGCGAAGCGCAGCGTCTCGGTGAGCGGGCGGATGGCGCCCTCGGCGGTCTCGGCCCGGTAGTTGTAGATCGAGCCGCGGAACAGCGCCGCGTACGCGTCGCCGGTGGCCTGGGCGGCGGCCGCGAAGAAGTCGCCGGGCCGGCCGAAGAAGTAGCCGGTCGTCGCGAGGACGCGCTCGTTCGTGAAGATGATGAGCAGCGAGCCCACGATGAGCGACAGGACGACGGCGAGCAGGATGCGGACGGGGCCGCCGCTCGCGATCTCCCGCAGCAGCCCGGAGGCCTGGCGGCCGGTCGTCGGGGCCGCGGGCGTCTCGGCGCTCACTCGGTCACCCCCGCCATGAGCTGCCCGAGCTTCTCGCGCGGGGTGTCGGCGGGCACGACATCGATGATGCGCCCCTGGTACATGACCGCGATGCGATCGGCGAGGGCGGTGACCTCGTCGAGCTCGGTCGAGATGATGAGCACGGGCACTCCGGTGTCGCGCACCTCGACGATGCGCTCGTGGATGAACTCGATCGAGCCGACGTCGACGCCGCGCGTCGGCTGGGATGCGATGAAGAGCTTGAGGTCGCGGCTGAGCTCGCGCGCGAGCACGACCTTCTGCTGGTTGCCGCCCGAGAGGCGGCCGGCGGGCGTCGCGGCGGAGCGCGTCCGGATGTCGAACTCCTCGATCGACGCCTCCGCGAACTCGTCGCGGTGGGCGAAGTCGACGCCCCAGCCCTTCGTGAAGGGGCCGCGGTAGCTGCGGTCGAGCATGAGGTTCTCGGCGATGGAGAACTCGGCGACGAGCCCGTCCTTCTTCCGGTCCTCGGGCACGAAGCCGACCCCCGTATCCAGCACCTGCCGCGGGCTGCGCCCGACGAGCTCCGCGCCGTCGAGGGTGACCGAGCCGTGGAGGCCGTGCCGGAGACCGAGGATCGCCTCCGTGAGCTCGGTCTGGCCGTTGCCCTGCACCCCCGCGACGGCGACGATCTCGCCCGCGCGGACGGTGAAGGAGACGCCGTCGAGGACCTTGTGGCCGAGCACGTCGAAGAGCGTCAGCCCGTCGACGACGAGGGCGTCCTCGCCCGCGCCCGCCGGCGTCTTGTCGACGCGGAGCTCGACCGCGCGGCCGACCATGAGGGAGGCGAGCTCGGCGGGCGTCGCGCCCGGGTCCGCGTTCCCGACGACCTTGCCGTGGCGGATGACCGTGATGGTGTCGGCGACGGCCTTCACCTCGCGGAGCTTGTGGGTGATGAAGACGATCGAGGTGCCGGCGTCGGCGAGCTGGCGCATCGTCGTCATGAGCTCGTCCGTCTCCTGCGGCGTGAGCACGGCGGTCGGCTCGTCGAGCACGAGCACCTTCGCCTGACGGGAGAGGGCCTTGATGATCTCGACGCGCTGCTGCACGCCGACCGGGAGGTCCTCGACGAGCGCGTCGGGGTCGACGTCGAAGCCGAAGCGCGCGGAGATCTCCCGGACCGTCGCGCGGGCGGTCGCGAGGTCGAGGACCCCGCCCGCCTTCGTCGGCTCGTGGCCGAGCATGACGTTCTCGGCGACGGTGAAGACGGGGATGAGCATGAAGTGCTGGTGCACCATGCCGATGCCGGCCGTCATGGCCTCGCCGGGGCCCGAGAAGGAGACCGGCTCGTCGTCGAGCAGGATCTCGCCCTCGTCCGCCTGGTAGAGGCCGAACAGGACGTTCATGAGCGTGGACTTGCCGGCGCCGTTCTCGCCGAGGAGGGCGTGGATCTCACCCGGCTCGACGGTGATGCTGATGGCGTCGTTGGCCACCAGCGTTCCGAAGCGCTTGGTGATGCCACGGAGTTCGAGTTTCATATGCGGTCAATCCTGCCCGAATCGGGCCGAAGCGCAACGCGCCGGGGTGGATGCGCATCCACCCCGGCGCGTCGCGTGCGTGCTGTGTGTCGGGCCGATCAGCCCTCGGTCGCGGTCGGCAGCTCGATCGAGCCGTCGATGATGCCGGCCTTGAGCTCGTCGAGCTTCGTCTTGATCTCGTCCGAGACCTTGTCGTCGTAGGCGCCGAAGTCGCTGAGCGCCGTGCCGTCGTTCTCGAGGGTGCCGACGTAGGGCTCGACCGTGAAGTCCTCGCCGTCCTGGAGGGCGGTGATGACGTCGAGCACGGCCTGCGTCATGCGCTTCTCGACCGAGGTGAGGACGAGGTCCGCGTACTCGGGCGAGGTGACCGCGACGTCCTTGTCGACGCCGAGGAAGACCGCGTCCTTGCCGGAGTCGCGGATCGCCTCGGCGGTCGAGGAGAAGAGGCCGCCCGCGACCGGGAAGATCACGTCGGCGCCGTCGGCGAGCTGGCCGGCCGAGATCGACTTCGCGCCCTCGGTGTCGCCGAAGCTGAGCTCGGGGTCGGTGAAGGTGCCGGTGCCCTTCTCGGGGTCGCGGCCGAGGACGGTGACGGCGGTGCCGCTCTCCTCCTCGTAGGCCTTGGCGCCGTAGTAGAAGCCGTCCATGAAGGTGGTGACGGCGGGGATGTCGAGGCCGCCGTAGGTGCCGATGACCTTCGTGGTCGAGTACGCCGCGGCGAGGTAGCCGGCGAGGTAGGAGGACTGGTCCATCGAGTACGTGATGGGCTTCAGGTTGTCCTGGCCCTGGTTCCAGCCGTCGATCCAGACGAAGTGCGACTCCTTGTTGGCGTCGGCGACGTTGAAGATCGTGTCGTTGAGCGAGAAGTTGAAGCCGACCGCGAAGGTGACGTCGCAGCCCGCGTCGATCATCTGCTGCAGGTTCGGCTCGAAGTCCTCGGTGTCGTTCGACTCGGCGTCGGAGATCTGGATGCCGAGGGTCTCCTTGGCCTCCTCGAGCCCGCCGTACGCGGCCTCGTTGAACGACTTGTCGTTCCACGAGCCCTCGTCGGAGACGGCGCAGGCGCGGAAGTCGCTCTCCTCGGCGCCGGTGCCCTCCTCCGGCGGCGCGGCGCAGCCGGCGAGCGTGACGCCGACGGCGCCGAGAAGCGCGAGGCCGGCGAGGCCCCGCTTGCGGGTGATTGCGTTCACGTGAATGTCCTCCAGGTGCGGCCTGCGCGCGGCGACGCGGGCACGGTTCTGGGTGGAGATTACGCCATATGTCGGCGTGCGCACGAGGCCGGATGCCGGCTGGAGCGCATCCGTTACCGAAGCGCGACCATCGCGAAACGCGGCGGCAACATCCGGCCCCGGACGGGGTTCAGAGCTCGGGCCGGAAGGGCCTGGGCGGAACCGTCTCGCGGGCGAGCAGCTCGCCGAGCAGCCGGAAGAACGCCGCCCCGTCGACGCGCTCGACGACGGAGGCGTTCGCCTCGAGCCCGTGCACGCCCCACGACATGGCGGAGTAGCCGCGCGTGAGCTCGGAGCCCGCCTCGATGTCGACCGCGTAGCGCGACTCCTCGAGCACGAGCTCGGGGTGCAGCAGGATCGCCGCCGAGAGCGAGTCGGGGTGCGTGGAGCCGGGGATGCCGACCGACTCGTCGAAGGCGAGCGTCGCCTCGCAGACGCGGACGACGAAACGGGCGAGCGGGGTGCCGACCGCCTCGAGACGCGCGATCCCCTCGCGGTCGAGGACGGCATCCCGCAGCGTGAGCGGCGCCCACGGCACGACCTGGATGTCGAAGCCGGCGCGGAAGACCGTCTTCGCGGCGTCGGGGTCGACGTAGAAGTTGAACTCGGCGGCCGCCGTGATGTTGCCGCGGTCGTTGTTCGAGCCGCCCATGATGACGAGCCGCTTCACGTTCCGCGCGAAGTCCGGGTCCTTGACGGCCGCGAGCGCGATGTTCGTGAGGGGCCCGATCGCGACGATCGAGACCTCGCCGGGCTGCTCCGCGCAGATCCGGATCATCGCGTCGACCGCGTGCTCGGTCTCGGGCTCGAGCCCCGAGTCGTCGATCTCGAGCCCGCCCGCGCCGTCGCCGTGCACGTTCTCCGCCGAGACCCAGTCGCGCACGAGCGGGCGGCGGGCGCCGAGGTGGATGGGCACGGTGCCGATCGCGTCGGCGACGTCGAGCGTCATCCAGGCGTTCCGCACCTGCCGGTCGAAGCCGACGTTGCCCGCGACCATCGTGATCGCGCGCAGGTCGGCCGCCGGGTCGAGGAGGCCGACGAGGATCGCGACGCAGTCGTCCTGCGCCGTGTCCGTGTCGAGGATGAAGGGGACGCGAGCCCCGGCCCCGGCGCTCACAGGACGTCGTCGCGGCCGGCGGCCTTGAGCTGCTCGACCGCCTGCTTCACGCGCTGCGCGTTCGCGGTGGTCGTGACGAGGAGGGCGTCGGCCGTGTCCACCACGACGATGTCGGTGAGGCCGATGAGCGAGATGACGCGACCCGTCGCGCTGTAGACGAGGCCGGTCGCCTCGTCCCCCATGACCGACTCGGAGTCGCCGATCGTGACGAGCTGACCGGGCCGGCCCTGCGAGCCGAGCTGGGCGATCGTCGCGAAGTCGCCGACGTCGTGCCAGGAGAAGCGGCCCGGGACGACCGCGAGGCGCCCCTGCGCGGCGGCCGGCTCCGCGACCGTGTAGTCGATCGCGATCTTCGTGAGCTCCGGCCAGATCCGCTCGACCACCGCATCCCGCTGCTCGGTGTCCCACGCGGCCGCGATCTCCTCGAGGCCCTCGACGAGGCCCGGCTCGGCGGCGCGGAGCTGCTCGACGAGGACGTCGGCGCGCGAGACGAACATGCCCGCGTTCCAGAGGTAGTCGCCCGAGTGGAGGTACCTGATGGCGGTGTCGAGGTCGGGCTTCTCGGTGAAGGAGTCGGCGAGGAGGACGCCGCCGTGGTCGGGGAGGCCGATCGAGTCGACCGCGCGGATGTACCCGAAGCCCGTCGAGGGCTCGGACGGCGTGATGCCGATCGTGACGATGTAGCCCTCGTCGGCGACCTCCACGGCCTCGCGGACGGCCTGCCCGAAGGCGGCGACGCCGCGGACCACGTGGTCGGCGTGGAAGGAGCCGATGATGACGTCCGGCTCCCGGCGGCGCAGGATCGCGGCGGCGAGGCCGATCGCCGCCGAGGAGTCGCGCGGCGAGCTCTCGAGGACGAGGTTGCGGGCGTCGAGCTCGGGGATCTGCTCGATGACGGCGGGCTCGTGCGCGCGCCCCGTGACGACCATGATCCGCTGCGCGCCCGAGAGCGGGGCCAGACGCTGCCAGGTGTCGCGGAGGAGGCTCTCGCCGGAGCCGCTGAGCGGGTGGAGGAACTTGGGGGCGCTCGCCCGGGAGAGGGGCCACAGGCGCGAGCCGACGCCGCCGGCGGGGATCACGCCGTAGAAGCGGTCGAGGGCGGGAGGGTGAGCCGTCATGCCGACAACGATAGAGGTCGCACGCTGTGAGGCGCCCTCCGTCTCCGGCCCTCCGGGAGATCTCTCGACGTCAAGCGACTTAGGCTCGCCTGACCTGCGATCACGGGGCCTGCGGCCTACACTGGCGGCATAGCGACGACGACGCAGCGCAGGGACGACGCGCGCAGGGGAGGACCCGTGGCGACCGAGGCACCGCCGACCACCATCGAATCCGGATCGGGTGGGCCGGGAGCCTCCGGCGACGCAGCCGGGCTCCGCCGCCCGGCCGGAACGCTCTACCGCGGCAGCTCCGGCATGTGGTCCTGGGTCCTGCACCGGATCACCGGCACCGCGATCTTCTTCTTCCTCCTCGTGCACATCCTCGACACGGCGCTCGTCCGCGTCAGCCCCGAGGCGTACAACGCGGTGATCGGCACCTACAAGACGCCGATCATGGGCCTCGGCGAGGCGGGCCTCGTCGCGGCGATCGTCTTCCACGCCTACAACGGCCTGCGCATCATCCTCGTCGACTTCTGGAGCTGGGCCACGCGGCACCAGCGCGTGCTGTTCTGGGTCGTGCTCGGCCTCTGGGCGGTCACGATGGCGGGCTTCCTCCCGCGCCACCTCATGCACGTCTTCGGAGGCGAGTGATGACCGTCCGTCAGGGTGAGAGCGGCCGGGCGATCCCGGCCCCCAACGCGCCCCGCAGCGCGATCGCCGCGCGCGGCGGCGTCAACTGGGAGAAGTGGGGCTGGCTCTACATGCGCATCTCGGGCGTCGTGCTCGTCGTGCTCATCTTCGGCCACCTCTTCGTCAACCTCGTCGCCGGCGACGGCGTCTCCGCGATCGACTTCGCCTTCGTCGCCGGCAAGTGGGCGAACCCCTTCTTCATCGTGTGGGACACCGCGCTGCTCTGGCTCGCGCTCATCCACGGCGCCAACGGCATGCGCACGATCATCAACGACTACTCCGCGGGCCGCATCCGCACCGTCCTCCTCGGCTCGCTCGCTGCGGCGACCGCCGTCCTCCTCATCCTCGGGACCCTCGTGATCTACACCTTCGACCCCTGCCCGCCGGTGCCCGCCGACCAGGCGCACCTGCTCCCCTCCATCTGCGCGAACCTGGTGAAGTGATGGAGTTCCAGGACGGGGACGTGATCGACGGCGTCCACTACCACCAGTTCGACGTCGTCATCGTGGGCGCCGGCGGCGCCGGCATGCGCGCCGCGATCGAGGCCGGCCCCAAGGCGAAGACGGCCGTCATCACCAAGCTCTACCCCACCCGATCCCATACGGGCGCGGCGCAGGGCGGCATGGCCGCCGCGCTCGCGAACGTCGAGGAGGACAGCTGGGAGTGGCACACCTTCGACACCGTCAAGGGCGGCGACTACCTCGTCGACCAGGATGCGGCCGAGATCCTCGCGAAGGAGGCCATCGACGCGGTCCTCGACCTCGAGAACATGGGCCTCCCCTTCAACCGCACCCCCGAGGGCCGGATCGACCAGCGGCGCTTCGGCGGCCACACGCGTGACCACGGCAAGGCGCCCGTCCGCCGCGCCTGCTACGCGGCCGACCGCACCGGGCACATGATCCTCCAGACGCTGTTCCAGAACTGCGTCAAGCTCGGCGTCAACTTCTTCAACGAGTACTACGCGCTCGACATCGTCATGACGGAGGTCGACGCCGGTGACGGGACCACCCGTGAGCAGCCGTCGGGCGTCGTCGCCTACGAGCTCGCCACCGGCGAGATCCACGTCTTCCAGGCGAAGGCGATCGTCTTCGCGACCGGCGGCTTCGGCAAGATCTACAAGACGACCTCCAACGCGCACACCCTCACGGGCGACGGCGTCGGCATCGTCTGGCGCAAGGGCCTCCCGCTCGAGGACATGGAGTTCTTCCAGTTCCACCCGACCGGCCTCGCCGGGCTCGGCATCCTCCTCACCGAGGGCGCGCGAGGCGAGGGCGCGATCCTCCGCAACGCGTCCGGCGAGCGCTTCATGGAGCGCTACGCCCCCACCATCAAGGACCTCGCACCGCGCGACATCGTCGCCCGCTGCATGGTGCAGGAGGTGGCCGAGGGCCGGGGCGCGGGGCCCCACAAGGACTACGTGCTGCTCGACTGCACCCACCTCGGCGCCGAGGTGCTCGAGACGAAGCTGCCCGACATCACCGAGTTCGCCCGCACCTACCTCGGCGTCGACCCCGTCGTCGAGCCGGTGCCGGTCATGCCGACCGCGCACTACGCGATGGGCGGCATCCCCACGAACGTCGCCGCCGAGGTCCTCCGCGACAACACGACCGTCGTGCCCGGCCTCTACGCCGCCGGCGAGTGCGCCTGCGTCTCCGTGCACGGCTCGAACCGCCTCGGCACGAACTCGCTGCTCGACATCAACGTCTTCGGCAAGCGCGCCGGCAACAACGCCGCCGACTACGTCAAGACGGTCGACTTCACGCCGCTGCCCGACGACCCCGCCGCGGGCGTCCGCGAGCTCGTCGAGACGATGCGGAACGCGAGCGGCACCGAGCGGATCGCCGCGCTCCGCAAGGAGCTGCAGGACGAGATGGACAAGAACGCGCAGGTGTTCCGCACCGACGAGTCGCTCGAGCAGGTGACGCACACCATCGCGTCGCTGCGGGAGCGCTACCTCAACGTGTCCATCCAGGACAAGGGCCGCCGCTACAACACCGACCTCCTCGAGGCGATCGAGCTCGGCTTCCTCCTCGACCTCGCCGAGGTCGTCGTCTACTCCGCGCGCAACCGCAAGGAGAGCCGCGGCGGGCACATGCGCGACGACTTCCCCAAGCGCGACGACGAGAACTACATGCAGCACACGATGGCCTACCTCACGGGCGATGCGCACTCCTCGCTCGCCGACGACCACATCCGGCTCGACTGGAAGCCCGTCGTCATCACGAACTACCAGCCCATGGAGAGGAAGTACTGACATGACCGCAGTCGTGGAGGATGCCGCCCCCGCTCCCGAGGCGCCCATCCAGTCGTTCACCGTCACCGTCATCATCCGCCGCTTCGACCCGGAGGTCGACGAGGAGCCGCGCTGGCAGGACTTCGACGTCGAGATGTACCCGACCGACCGCATCCTCGATGCGCTCCACAAGATCAAGTGGGAGCAGGACGGCTCGCTCACCTTCCGCCGCTCCTGCGCGCACGGCATCTGCGGCTCGGATGCGATGCGGATCAACGGCCGCAACCGCCTCGCCTGCAAGACGCTGATCAAGGACCTCGACGTGTCGAAGCCGATCTACGTCGAGGCGATCAAGGGCCTGCCGCTCGAGAAGGACCTCATCGTCGACATGGAGCCGTTCTTCGCCTCCTACCGCGAGATCCAGCCCTTCCTCGTCGCGGACGCCAAGCCGAAGGACGGCAAGGAGCGCATCCAGTCCGTCGCCGAGCGCGCCCGCTTCGACGACACCACCAAGTGCATCCTCTGCGCCGCCTGCACGTCCTCCTGCCCCGTCTTCTGGACCGACGGGCAGTACTTCGGCCCGGCCGCGATCGTGAACGCGCACCGCTTCATCTTCGACAGCCGCGACGAGGGCGCCAAGGTGCGCCTCGACATCCTCAACGACAAGGAGGGCGTGTGGCGCTGCCGCACGACCTTCAACTGCACGGATGCCTGCCCGCGCGGCATCGAGGTCACGAAGGCGATCGCGGAGGTCAAGAACGCGGTCCTGCGGGGCCGCCCCTAGCTCCGTCCCTCCTCGTCACGAGGATCGCGGGGATGCTGCCTCCTGGTCGAGCGGACTCGCGACGGCCTGCCAGATGTCGTCAGCGAGCCAGCGCTCCCGGCCGCCTCGTCCCCAGCGGCCGAGTGACCGGAGCCACCCCCGCGCGACGGCCTTCTTGATGAGTGCCGATGCCGTCGGCTGAGACACGTCGAGCGCGCGCTGCACCGCGCCGACGGTGACGAGAGGGTTGCGGAAGACGAGATCGACCAGACCGGGGAGCGCCGAGCGATCGGTCTGCGTGTCAGCACGGTACTGCTCCCGGATCTCGACGAGGCGCCGGATGCGCGCCGCGCTCTCTCGGGCCTGGGCCGCGACGGCGGCGCAGAAGAACTGGATCCACTCGTCGATCTCGCCGCGCTCTCGGACAGCCTGAAGCCGGTCGTAGTACTGCTGCCGGTTGCGTTCGAAGTAGCCCGAGATGTAGAGGATCGGCGCAGGGAGCCGCTGCTCGGACATCAGGACGAAGCCGATCAGCAGCCGGCCGATCCGCCCGTTGCCATCGAGGAAGGGGTGGATGGTCTCGAACTGATAGTGCATGAGCGCGCACCTCACGATCGCGGGCGTCTGGCTCGGCTCGTTGACGTAGCGCTCCCAATCCGCGAGCAGATCGCCGAGATGGCTCTGGTGAGGGGGCACGAACTTCGCGGTCTCCGGGCGGGCATTCGTCGAGCCGATCCAGACCGGCGATCGTCGGATCTCGCCAGGGCTCTTCTCCTCGCCGCGCACATCCGTCATCAGCGTCTCGTGAAGTGCGCAGAAGAAGCGCTGCGTGATCGGGAGCGAGTCGATGAGCTCGACCCCCTGCTCGGCCGCGTCGAGATAGTTCGACACCTCTTTGAGGTTCTCATCGCGAGCCGGAACGCCGTCGCTCTCAGCGGCGAGGACGTCGCTCAGCGAGGCCTGAGTCCCCTCGATCCGAGAGCTCGACAGCGCTTCCTGGGCAAGCGATGGACCGAGCAGCAGCTCAGGGTCACGGATGAGGGTTCCCAGACCCGCCAGCTCTCCGAGGGCGGCATCGGCGTCCGAGAGTGCGAGCACCGTCTGCTCTCCGAGCATGATGCTTCGCGGGATCGGCTTCGGGAGAAAGTAGGGGAAGGCCCACCGATCGCCGGGGATCTGGGTGATCCACCCCCACTCCTGCGATGTGAAATCGTCGATCCGCATGATCGGATCTTATAACCAAGACCAACAACAGCCGATAAGTTATCCACAAGGATCCGCATGACCCTATGGCTTAGCCGGAAAGTTATGCCTATATCGTCCAATCGTCTTTATATTGGACCCGAAGTTCCACGTTGCGCATCACAGGCGTTCAGCCGGTGACGGCCGACGTCGCGGCCGAGGTCGCCGTGCCGGGGAGGTATCCGGTACGCGTGGCCGTGAGGCGCACGCTGATCCGCATCCCCGCCTGCTGGGCGGTCGGGACGTAGCTGCGCTCGACGGCGCCGGGGATGACCTCGCCGTCCGCGAGCCACTGGTACCCGAATCGGAGGCCGTCGACGCTCCAGCGTCCCGGCGTCGCCGTGAGCGTCGAGCCGACCCGGGGGGTCCCCGCGATCGCGACGGAGCCCGTCGGCGCCGCGCCGTCCTGGATCCGCACCGGTCCGAGCATCCGGTCCGAATCGGCGGGCGCACCCCAGCCGGATCTCCAGATGAAGATCCGCACGCTCAGCTCGCCGCCGGCCTGCGAGGGCAGCGGCACGTACCCGGGATCATCGGCTCCGGGGATCAGCCGGCCGTCGAGGTACCAGGCGTAGGAGAGCTTCACGTCGGTGCTCCAGCGCCCCTCGTCCACCGCCGTCGGCACGCCGACCCGCGCCGCCGAGAGCTCGGGCGGTGCGAGCTGCGCGATCGGCTCGGCGACCGACACGAGCACGTTCGAGACCCCCTCGACGGTGGTGTACCCCGACTTCGACGCCGTGACGAGGACGCGGTACGTGCGGCCGGCGGCCGGGGTGTGCTCCTTCGCGACGTAGGCGGGCTCGCTGCGGCCGCCGGACACGTCGCGCCAGCCGCTGGACTCCGCGACCTGCCAGCGGTAGCGGTACGCGACGCCCGAGACGCCCGACGACGAGACGACCGCGCGGATCTTGTCGCCCGTGCGGACGCTCCCGGCCGGGATCGGTGCCGCGGCCGCGATCCGGACCTCCGGGAACGGGAGGCGCTGCTTCGCGAGGACGAAGGTCGCGGAGGTCCGGGTCGCGGTGCCGTAGCGCGGCGAGGTCGCCCGCATCTTGACGGCGAAGCGGGTGCCGACGGCCTTCGGCGAGGGCCGGTAGGCGGACTTGGTCGCGCCGCGGATGGCCTTCCCGTTCGCGTACCACTGGTAGCGGTACCGCGCGTCGGGCTCCGACCCCGCGGGATAGGTGAAGACTCCCGAGGGCGCGAGGAGCGGCTGCGCGGAGGTTCCGCCCTCGGGGCGCCGCGCCGCGGACCGCGGTGCGGCCCCGCGCTGCGCGAGGATGCGCTGGACCGAGGGCTCGTAGCCGGGCGCGCGCACCGTGACCTCGACCTCGACGGCCGCCGCCGTGATCCCAGCTCGCGCGAGCCTCGAGCTCGTCGCGTCGGCGCGCTCGCGACCGTCGACGAGCCAGCGGTAGGCGATCTCGGCGCCGGGTGCGGTGACGGCGGTCTGGACGCGGAGCTCGGCACCGCTCGCGACGACGCGGGTCGCCGCCGTGCGGGTGATCGGGCCCGCGACGACGGGCACGGCCGCCGAGACGGCGGACACCGTGCCGAGCGCGGTGTCCGACTCGACGCGGACTCGGAGCAGCTGCGCGCCCTCGGCGAGCTCGGCCGTGGGCGTGTACCGGCTCGTCGTCCGCTCCCCCGGCGCCGGCTCCCAGCCGAGGCCGGCGGCGCAGTCGGCCATGGCGCCGGAGCAGCTCTGCCACTCGAGGCGCCGCGCCGTCGCCGCTCGGTCGAGGACGGGCGCCGAGGCCTGGACGACCGCGCCGATCCGGGCACGGCCGGCGGCGAGCCCGGAGAGCTGCGGCACGGCGAGCACGGTGGGCGCCGCCAGCTCGGCGAGCGCGACCGGCTCCGAGGCGCGGACCGAGCTCGCGAAGCCCGAGCGCGAGGCGGTCACGCGGACGCGGAGCTCGCCCGAGGCGCCCGCGGACGGCGTGTACACGGTGCGCCGGGCGCCCGAGATCGCCGCCCACGGCGAGCTCGCGTCCGCACGCCGCTCCCACTGCCAGGCGAGCGCGGCACGAGCCCCGAAGGAGCCGTCGAGCTCGGCGCGGTGCGCGGTCCCGAGCGCTCCCGAGCCGAGGACGCGCGGGGATGCGGCGGCCCGCACGAGGGCGTCGTCGGGCTGGGCGGTCCCCGCGGCGGTCGAGACGGCGACGGAGCCGTACCAGCGGGAGACCGCCGTGACGACGACGCGCACGCTGCCGCCGCGGTCGGCGGCGCGGACGACGTAGGCCGCCGAGGTGGCGCCCTTCACGGCCTTGCCGCGGACGTGCCACTGGTAGCGGAGCGCCGGGGCCGGAGCCGCGGCGTCCGGATAGGCGACGCGCGCGGCACCCGCCTCGAGCCGGTCGCCGACATGGACGGGCGAGCCCGCGCCCGCCGTCCGGTTGACGACGAGGGCGGGCGTCGCGGCGGAGGCGGCCACCCGGCCGGATCGCGCGAGCACGAGCGTCGAGGCGCTCCCATGGCCCGCCTTCGTCGCGGTGACGCGCGCGGTGATCGCGGCCGAGGCGCTCACGCCGCGCAATCCGAAGGTCGAGCCGACGGCGCCCGTGTCGACGCCGTCGACGAGCCAGCGCACCGTGATCGTGGGCGAGGCGACCGACCAGCTGCCCGCCGAGACCTTCACGGCCGTGCTCGAGCGCGAGACGGTCGGCGTCGTCACGAGCCGCGGCGCGCTGTCGGGCTGGGCCAGGACGGAGCCCGTCGTGAGCGCCGGCGACTCGAGCCGCCCGAGCGCGACGGGGGCGACGCGTACCGAGAGCGCGACGCCGGCATCCGCATCCTGGCCGGTGATCGTGTAGGTCGAGCCGGTCGCGCCCGCGATCGGCTGGCCGCCGCGGAGCCACTGGTACGCGAAGCCGAGGCCCGCGACATCCCAGGTGCCCGGGTGGGCCCGGAGCACCGTGCCGACGACGGCGCGCTCGACCGGCAGGATCGCGGGCGCCTGGATGCTGCGGGCGGCCGGGGCGGGCGAGACCGGCCGGCCGAGGTCGACGACGCGGCTGCGGCGGACGAGCTCGGCGAAGCCGGTCGCCGTGACGCGGACGGTCACGGCGCGTCCGGCGTCGGCGCCGCGGAGCACGTAGGCCGACGCCGTCGCCCCGCTCACGGGGCGCCCGTCGCGCAGCCACTGGTAGCTCAGCGCCGCCCCCGCGGCGTCGGAGGCGGCCACGGCCCGGACGGTCGCGCCGACCGCGGTCCCGTCGGGGGCGTCGATGCGCGGCGCCGTGCTCCAGCTCGGCAGCGAGGCCGCCGGGAGGACGCGGCTCAGGCTCGTCGTGCTCTCGCCGATCTGCACGCGCTCGGCGATCGGCGTCGTCGCGAGGGCGCCCGTCTCGTCGAAGCGGACGGCGCCGACGCGGTACCAGCCCGGCGCGAGACGGCTGAAGGACGCTCGGCCCTCCTCATCGGTCTGCGCGATGCGCCGGTCGTCGCCGTCATCCTGCGCGAGGAGCACGGTCGCGTCGGCGACGGGCGCGCCATCCGGGCTCGCGAGGGCGATCGCGAGCTGCGGCGCGGAGGAGCCGACCGCGGCCATCGCGCTCGTGCCGGTCCCGATGGCGCCGCCGCGGACGACGGCGTACCGCTGCGCCGTCTCCCAGGTCGCGGGCGCGCCCGTCCCCGCGTAGCGCGTGCGATAGCTCGCCCCGCCCGCGCCCTCCGCGACCCGGTCGACGAGCTTGACGACGACCTCCCCGTTCGGGACGCCGGTGATCGTGAAGCGTCCCGCGGCGTCGGTGAGGGCGGTCGCCGCGACGCGCTCCGAGGTCTGCGGCGCGCCGTCGCGCACCGGGTAGGCGATCGCCTCGACCTGGTCGACGGGTGCTCCGCCCGTGCCGGTCACGGTTCCCGTGACGCGAGCGCCGGGCAGCATGGACTGCGACTGGAGCGCGGTCGTGCCGGCGGCGGCGCTGATCTCGCCGGCCTGACCGCGGCCCTGGTCGCCGAACCACGTCGGCGCGAGCCCGGTGCTCCGCGCCGCGGTGAAGCGGATGCGGTACGAGCCCGGGTCGAGATCGGTCAGGGCGTAGCGTCCGTCCTTCGCCGTCGTCGCCGTCGCGAAGGGCGCGAAGCCCGCGCCGTCGTCCTTGTACGCCGTGGCGAGGACGTTCGCGCGCGGCACGCGGTCGACGTCGCCGATGACCCGCCCGGTGATCGTCGCGTGCTCGGCGAGCGCGACATCCAGCTGGTTGGCGCCCGGGTGCAGCTCGAGCAGCTCGGCGCGCTCGGCGGTGCCGACGCCGCCGAGGAACTGCGTGAAGCGGCTGCCCGAGGAGCCGGTCGCCCGGAGCAGGAGGGTCGTGTCGGCCTCGGGGTCGAGGCCGGTCAGCGTCACGAGGCCGGTCGCGCCCGTGCGGCCGGTCGGCACGGTGCCGTCGACCCAGGGCTCGATGTGGCCGCCGTCGACCTCGAGCGCCGTCACCTCGACGGCCCCCAGCGGCCCGCCGCCCGGGGCGAGGACGCGGACCGAGAGGGATGCCGCAGCCGTCGCGGCGGCCGGGGCGGCTGAGGCGGCGAGTGCCGCGCCCGGCGCGAGCACGAGCAGCCCGCCGGCGGCGACGCCGAGGGTCGCGAGCATGGCGACGGCGCGCACGGCTGCGCGCACGGACCCCCTCCGGTGCACGGCAGACCCCCCTCTCCCGTGGGTGCGGCGCGTGATCGGGCACGCGCCGCACCTGCACGCTACCGAGACGGGGGCCGCGCGTCTGCACCCCGGACGGGGGCGCAGACGCGCGGTCGACGCCTCAGCGGCGGAGCGTGCTCCGCGGCGACGCGATCTCGGGGAGGCCCGCCGCGACGCGATCGCCGAGCTGCGGGTCGACGCTGCGCCAGTAGGCGAGCACCCGCTCGCGCAGCTCCGGGATCGTCACGCCCGAGACGTGGCCGACGATGTTCGCCACGAGGCGGTCGCGCGCCGCGTCGTCGAGCACCTCGCGCACGAGGGTGCCCGCCTGGCCGAAGTCGTCGTCCTCGGGGTGGAGGGTCGCCGCGGCGCGCACGAGCTCGCCGTCCTGCGCCCAGTTGCCCGCATCCCCCGCCTGCTCGGGCGAGGCCGCCGGGCCGCCGAAGGAGTTCGGCGCGTAGACCGGGGTGTCGGGCGAGCTGAAGGAGGTGCGCATGGCGCCCTCCTTCGAGTAGGTGCTCCGCTCCGACTTCGGCGCGTTGACGGGGAGGTCGGCGTGGTTCGTGCCGACCCGGTAGCGGTGCGCGTCGGCGTAGCTGAAGATGCGGGCCTGCAGCATCTTGTCGGGGCTCGGGCCGATGCCGGGCACGAAGTTCGACGGCGCGAAGGTGGCCTGCTCGATCTGCGAGAAGAAGTTCTCCGGGTTGCGGTCGAGCGTCACCGTGCCGACGTGGATGAGCGGGTAGTCGCCCTTCGGCCACACCTTCGTGAGGTCGAAGGGGTTGAAGCGGTAGGTCTTGGCGTCCTCGTAGGGCATGACCTGCACGTGCAGCTCCCAGCTCGGGAAGTCGCCCGCCTCGATCGCGTCGAAGAGGTCGCGGCGGTGGAAGTCGGCGTCCTCGCCCGCGATCGTGTCGGCCTGCTCCTGCGTGAGGATGTGGTTCCCCTGGTTCGTCTCGAAGTGGTATTTCACCCAGAAGCGCTCGCCGGCCGCGTTGGTCCACTGGTAGGTGTGCGAGCCGAAGCCGTCCATCTTCCGCCAGGAGGCGGGGAGGCCGCGATCGCCCATGAGCCAGGTCACCTGGTGCGCGGACTCGGGCTGGAGGGTCCAGAAGTCCCACTGCATGTCGTGGTTGCGCAGCGCGGAGCCGGGGAGGCGCTTCTGCGAGCGGATGAAGTCGGGGAACTTGATGCCGTCCTTGATGAAGAAGACGGGGGTGTTGTTGCCGACGAGGTCGTAGTTGCCCTCGCTCGTGTAGAACTTCACGGCGAAGCCGCGCGGGTCGCGCCAGGTGTCGGGGCTGCCCTGCTCGCCCGCGACGGAGGAGAAGCGGATGAGGAGCTCGGTCTCGGTGCCGGGCTGGAAGAGCGCGGCGCGGGTGTAGGCGCTCACGTCCTCCTTGACGACGAGCCGGCCGAAGGCGCCGCCGCCCTTCGCGTGCACGACGCGCTCCGGCACGCGCTCGCGGTTGAACTGGGCGAGCTTCTCGACGAGGTAGTGGTCGACGAGCGCGATCGCGCCGTCGGCGCCGACGCTCTGCGAGTGCTGGTCGCTCGCGACGGGCGCGCCGCTGTTCGTGGTGGTCGTCGGGGTGGGGTTCGTCACGAGGGGTCTCCTGGTCGTGTCGTCGGCGGACTCGCGACGAGCCGCGCGCTCAGCTCTGCCGGGCGCACGCGGGGCAGCGGCCCCAGAACACGACGTCGGCCTGCTCGATCACGAACCCCGCCGCATCCGCGGGATGGAGGCACGGGGCCTCCCCCTCGACGCAGTCGACGTCGGCGACGGCGCCGCAGGAGCGGCACACCACGTGGTGGTGGTTGTCGTCGACGCGCGCCTCGTAGAGCGCCGCGGAGCGCTCCGGCTCGATCCGCCGCAGGATCCCGGCCTCGCTCAGGTCGTGGAGCACGTTGTGCACCGACTGGACCGAGAGGGCGGGATGCGCGTCCCCGAGCGAGCGGCGGATGGCCTCCGCGTCGCGGTGGGGCGCCTGCATCACGGCGTCGAGCACCGCGAGGCGCGGTGCCGTGACCCGCAGACCGGCCCCGCGGATGCGGGACTCGTTCGTGCTGCTCGTCACGGACTCCACCTTATCGTGAACACCTCAAAAGAACAGAACTCCAGGCGGGCGCGTCTGGAGGGTTTTCCGGGCGCGTCCCGCGTGGCGCGGGCGCCGCGCCGGCGTGTCGTCCGAAAACCCTCCCGACGCGCGGACGCGCCTAGGCGTCGCGGGCCGCGTCGCGCGCGCCCTGCGCGGTCGTCGCCCGGAGCGCGGCGGCCGCCTTCGCGCGGGCCTCGTCGAGCGTGACCTCGCCGAGCGCGGCGCGGACATCGGCGAGCGCCGCCGGCGTCATCGAGAGCGTCGTCGCGCCGAGGCCCACGAGCACGACCGCGAGCTGCGGGTCCGCCGCCGCCTCGCCGCAGATGCCGACCGGCTTGCCGGCCTCGGCCCCCGCATCCCCGAGCTGCTTCACGAGGCGGAGCACGGCCGGGTGCCACGGGTCCTGATAGGAGGCGACCGAGCCGAGCATGCGGTCCGCCGCGAGCGTGTACTGCGTGAGGTCGTTCGTGCCGATCGAGACGAAATCGGCGATCGCCGTCACCTGGTCGGCGACGACCGCGAGCGAGGGCACCTCCGCCATGACGCCGACCGTGTTCAGCCCGAGCCCCTTGCCGTACTCGACGAAGAACTCGGTCTCCTCCGCGTCCGCGACCATCGGGGCCATGACCCAGAGGTCGGCCTCGGTCGCATCCTGCGCGCCCTTGAGCGCCGTGAGCTGGTCCTTCAGGATCTGCTCGCTGGCGCGGAGGGCGCGGAGCCCGCGGAGCCCGAGCGCCGGGTTCTCCTCGTGGGCGTCGTTGAGGAAGGCGAGCGGCTTGTCGGCGCCGGCGTCGAGCGCGCGCACGACCACCTTCCTGCCGGGGAAGTGCTCGAGCAGCTCCGTGTACTGGGCCTGCTGGCCCTCGACGCTCGGGGCCTCCTTCGCGTCGAGGAAGAGGAACTCGGTGCGGAAGAGGCCGACGCCCTCGGCGCCGAGCTCGACCGCGGCCGCGGCGTCCTTCGGCGAGCCGAGGTTCGCGAGCAGCGGCACCTTCGTGCCGTCGGCGAGCGCCCCGTCCGTGATGGGCGCGTCGGCCTGCGCCGCGCGCTCGGCGATCCGGGCCTCGATGTCGGCGACGAGCGCCGCATCCGGCTCGGTCGTCACGGTGCCGGCCGCCGCATCCAGGGCGAGCACGGTGTCTTCCTCGACGTCGAGGATGCCGGTGACGCCGACGATGGCGGGGATCGACTTCGCGCGGGCGAGGATCGCGGTGTGGCTCGTCGGGCCGCCGTCGCGCGTGATGAGGCCGCGCACCTTCGTCAGGTCGAGGAGGGCGGTGTCGGCGGGCGCGAGGTCGCGGGCCGCGAGGATGAAGGGCTCGTCCGACTCGGGGACGCCCGGCGCCGGCACGCCGCGGAGGGCGGCGATGATGCGCTGGGCGACGTCCGCCAGGTCGGTCGCGCGCTCGGCCATGTAGCCGCCCATCGCGACGAGCTGCTCCTGGAAGGACCCGAACGCGTCGAAGACGGCGCGCTCCCCCGTCGACCCCGCCTCGATGCGGGCCTTGACGTCGTCGGCGAGCATCGGGTCCTGCGCCATGAGCACGGCCGCCTCGAGCACCTGCTGACCCTCGCCCCCGGCCTTCTGCGCGCGGGCGGTGAGGTCGGCCGCGACGGTCTCGACCGCCGCATCCACCTTCGCCTGCTCGGCCGCCGCGTCGCCCCCGTGACGCTCGTCGGCCGGATCCGGCAGCGGCTCCGGCATCTTCCTCAGCGGTCCGATCGCGAGTCCGCGACCGACTCCGACTCCACGGAGTTCCATGGGGGCTCCTCTCCATCGTTCAGGCCTCGGGTCAGCCTAGTGGGCGGCCCGGCCGGGCGATTCCCCAGCGACGCACAGGTGGGGAGGGAGGCTCCGGTGGATAGCGTGGAGGCATGGCAGGGACGCGGGACGAGCAGGTCATCGGGCGGCATACGCGCGCCGTCGCCGAGGAGCCGGAGGGGATCGTCGCGAAGGCCATGGGCCTCGTTCAGAAGATCATGGCGACGCGTCCCGTGCGCGTCTTCCAGCACTACGCGCAGGCGCGCGGCCCGCTCCTCGCCTCCGGCCTCGCCTACCAGGCGCTGTTCGCGGTGTTCGCCGCGCTGCTCGCCGGCTTCTCCATCCTCGGGCTCGTCCTGCGCGGCGACATCGGTCTCCGCGACTCCGTCATCCGCACGCTGTCCGAGTCGGTGCCGGGCCTCATCGACGGCGGCGACGGGAACGGCGCGATCAAGCCGGAGCAGCTGCTGGATGCGAGCATCGTCAGCTGGGCGGGCGTCATCGCGATCGTCGGCCTCCTCGTCACCACGCTCGGCTGGCTGGCCTCCGCGCGCGACGCGGTGCGGGTGATGTTCGACCTGCCGCAGCCCTCCGGCAACCCGGTGCTGCTCAAGCTCAAGGACCTCGGGATGGCGCTCGTCTTCGGCGTCGCGCTCATCGTCTCCTCCGTGCTGTCGGTCGTCGGCTCCTCGGCGACGGGCTGGCTGCTCGGGCTCGTCGGCGTCGAATCGGAGTCGCCGCTCGCGTACGTCGTCGGGCGGGTCGTCACGCTCGTCGTCATGTTCGCGCTCGACGCCGCGGTGCTGGCGGGGCTCTTCCGCTTCCTCGCCGGGGTCGACATCCCCTGGGCTCGGCTGCGCGGCGGCGCGCTGCTCGGCGCCGCCGGCCTCGGCGTGCTCAAGGTGCTCGGCTCCGCGCTGCTCGGCGGCGCCTCGAGCAACCCGCTCCTCGCCTCCTTCGCGGTGATCCTCGGTCTGCTGATCTTCTTCAACTTCGTGTGCCAGGTGATCCTCATCGCCGGGTCGTGGATCGCCGTCGGGCTCGCCGACCGCGAGATCGTCGTGAACGAGGCCGAGCAGCAGGATCAGGTGGCGCGCGCCGCCGAGGTGCTCGGCCGGCTCGGCTACGCGGTCGGCCGACCGGTCGGCCGCCGCCGGGGACGCACCCGCATCCGCCCGATCGAGTAGCGGGGCGGGCGCGGCGCCCGGGGCCGCGGTGTCGGCGCCCGACCCTAGGGTGGAGATCATGGCCTCCCCCACCCGCATCGCCTCCGTCAACGTCAACGGCATCCGCGCCGCCTACCGCAAGGGGATGGGCGACTGGGTCGCCGCGCGCGGGGTCGACATCCTCGCACTGCAGGAGGTCCGGGCCGAGACCGAGCACGTGGAGGAGCTCCTCGGGCCGGAGTGGGACATCCTCCACGACGCCGCGACCGCGAAGGGCCGCGCGGGCGTCGCGATCGCGAGCCGCCGGAAGGCCTCCATCCACCGTGTGACCTTCGGCCCCGACGACTTCGACAGCGCGGGCCGCTGGCTCGAGGCCGACTACGAGGTCGACGGCACGATCGTCACGGTCGTCTCCGCCTACGTCCACTCGGGCGCCGTCGGCACGCCCAAGCAGGTCGAGAAGTTCCGGTTCCTCGACGCCTTCGCCGAGCGGCTGCCCGAGCTCGCGGCGCACAACCCGCTCGCGGTCGTCATGGGCGACTTCAACGTCGGCCACCGCACGCTCGACATCAAGAACTGGAAGGGCAACGTCAAGAACGCGGGCTTCCTCCCGGAGGAGCGCGCCTACCTCGACCGCATGATCGGCGCCGAGGACGCGGAGGGCTACAACGACGGCGCCGGGATGGGCTGGGTGGATGTCGGGCGCAAGCACGCGGGCGAGGTCGACGGCCCCTACACCTGGTGGTCGAACCGCGGCCAGGCGTTCCCGAACGACGTCGGCTGGCGCATCGACTACCAGCTCGCGACGAAGGCGCTCGCCGACCGCTCGACCTCGTACGCCGTCGACCGCTACGAGTCGTACGACGCCCGCTGGTCGGATCACGCGCCCGTCGTCGTCGACTACGAGCTGTAGCCGCCGACCGCCCGTCGAGGAGCGCCCCGCAGCGGACGCGTCCCGGGACGCCGCCTGGCAGGATGGACCCCATGCCCAAGCCCCGCCTCTTCTCCGGCATGCAGCCGTCCGCCGACTCCCTCCAGATCGGCAACTACATCGGCGCGCTCCTCCAGTGGCGGGCCATGCAGGAGGAGTTCGACGCCTTCTTCTGCGTCGTCGACCTCCACGCGATCACGGTCGCGCAGGATCCCGCGCAGCTCCGCGAGGCGACCCGGCGCACCGCCGCGCAGTACATCGCCGCGGGCATCGACCCGGCGCGCTCGACCCTCTTCATCCAGTCGCACGTCGCCGCGCACCCCCAGCTCGCCTGGGTGCTCGACACGATCACGGGCTTCGGCGAGGCGAGCCGGATGACCCAGTTCAAGGACAAGGCGGCGCGCCAGGGCGCGGATGCCGCCTCCCTCGGGCTCTTCGCCTACCCCGTGCTCATGGCGGCCGACATCCTGCTCTACGGCACCGAGGTGGTGCCCGTCGGCGACGACCAGCGCCAGCACGTCGAGCTGACCCGCGACCTCGCGGAGCGCTTCAACGCGCGCTTCGGCGAGACCTTCACGGTGCCGACCGCCCGCATCCAGTCGTCGACCGCGCGCATCTACGACCTCCAGGAGCCGACCGCGAAGATGTCGAAGTCGGCCTCGAGCGAGAAGGGCGTCATCTGGCTGCTCGACGACCCGGCGAAGACGGCGAAGAAGATCAAGTCGGCGACGACCGACTCCGAGGGCAGCGTCCGCTACGACCCGGGCGCGAAGCCGGGCGTCTCGAACCTGCTCGCCATCTACTCGGCGCTGTCGGAGCGCGGCATCCCCGAGCTCGAGGCGGAGTACGCGGGGCGCGGCTACGGCGACTTCAAGAAGGATCTCGCGGAGCTCGTCGCCGACACCTTCGCCCCGATCCGCGCACGGGCGCTCGAGCTCCTCGACGACCCGGCCGAGCTCGACCGCATCCTCGCCGCGAGCGCCGACCGCGCGGCCGGGGTCGCCGACGCGACGCTCGCCCGGGTCTACGACCGCGTCGGGTTCCTCCGCCGCGCCTGATGGAGCCCGTCGCCCTGCGCACCCCGCGGCTCGTCCTCGACCAGCCGCAGGCGCGCGACGTCGAGCTCATCGCCGAGTACTGCGCCGATCCGCTCTTCGAGCGCGTCATGACGACGCCCTGGCCGTACACGCGGGCGCACGCCGAGACCTTCGTGCGCGAGTACGTCGTGAGCGGCTGGGCCTGGGATCGCGAGGCGACCTGGGCGATCCGCGCCGAGCCGGAGGGCGAGCTCCTCGGCCTCGTCGGGCTGCGCGTCGAGGACGGCGACCGCGCGAATCTCGGCTTCTGGCTGGGCGGCCCGCACCGGGGTCGGGGGATCATGCCGGAGGCGGCGGGCGCCGTGCTCGACTGGGCGCTCGGCGACGGTGCGCCGGCGCCCGCCCCGGCGCCCGCCCCGGCGCCCTTCGCGGTCGCGACGGTGCGCTGGGAGGCGGTCGTCGGCAACGCCGCATCCCGCTCGGTCGCGGAGCGCCTCGGGTTCCGCTTCACCGGCATCCGGCCCGCGCCGCTCGGCGACCGGGGCATGCACGACATGTGGCACGCGGAGCTCGGTCGGGGCGAACCGCGCGAGCGCAAGCCCGGGTGGCCGGCGTGACCGGCGTGACCGGCATCCGCGTCGTCATGCTCGACCTCGACGACACCCTCTTCGACCACCGCGGAAGCGTCCGCGAGGGGATCGCGGCGCACCGGCTCACCCTCGGCGACGCCGCGCTCCAGGCGGACGGCGCCGCCGACTTCGCCCGCTGGAACGCGCTCGAGGAGGAGCACTACCATCGCTACCTCGCGGGCGAGCTCGACTTCCTCGGGCAGCGCCGCGAGCGCGCCCGCGGCTTCGTCGCGCCCTACGGCCTCGATCTCTCGCGCGACGAGGACGCCGACGCCTGGTTCGACGGCTATCTCGTCGAGTACGAGCGCACCTGGGCACTCCACGGGGATGCGCTGCGCTGTCTCGGCGCGCTCCGCGAGGCGGGGATGCGCATCGGCCTCATCACGAACGGCGAGCTGACCTTCCAGATGGCGAAGGTCAGGGCGATCGAGCTCGAGGCGCACCTCGAGCACGTGGTGGCGAGCGGCGAGGTCGGCGTCGCGAAGCCGGATCCGCGCATCTTCCATCTCGCCTGCGCGGTCTTCGGCGTCGAGCCGCACGAGGCCTGCTATGTCGGCGACCGCCTCCGCACGGACGCGATCGGCGCGGCGGATGCGGGCCTCACCGGCGTCTGGATCGACCGGCCCGGCGTCGCGGCGCCCGAGGACCTCGCGGCGGCGGCCGAGGCGGGCGCGCACGTCATCCGCACCCTCGACGAGCTGCCGCCGCTCCTCGGCGCGGCGTTCTCGGGCTGAGCGGTCCCGCTCGACGTGCCGGCGGGCTCGAGCCGCGTCCCGCGCTGAGCACCGCGCACCCCGACCGGCCCGCCGCGTCGCGGACCGGGGCTCGGAGGATCCCGTGCGCTCGACTCCTCAGGCCCTTTCCCGGCTCGAGTCTCCGAGACGCGGTACCGCCCGAGCGAGCCGGCGGCGAGCGCGCGCAGCTTTCCGCCGCCCGTCCGGCACCCCGCGGTGGACCTCGAGCGCGGCGATGACGACGCCGACGCACCAGTCGAGCGAGTACACGACCTGCGCGTACCTGAAGTGCAGGACGGTCCGGCCCTCCAGGATGAATCCGGCATCGCGCTCCCGGTCGCGCGTCGACACGGTCGCGTCGTGCCAGCGGTCGCCGTCCGTCTCGACGGCGACCGCGGCCTCCACGTCGAGATCCGTCGGCCCGACCCCGCCGATCCAGCTCTGCGCCGTGACCGCGAGCCCGAGGTCGCGGAGCGCGACCCGCATGATCGACTCCAATCCGGACTCGGCGGTGGACTCGACGTGATCGAGGAGCGACCGCCGCTCGGCGGGGAGCGCCGCCCTGAGCTCGTCGAGCTGCCACTCGCGGAGGAGGCCGAGATGCATGGCGCTGTCGACCGCGGCGACGAACGGCAGCCGGTCGAGGCATCCGGACGCCTGCAGCAGCGCGTCGACGATGCCCACCGCCCCTCGGCTCGCGTCGCCGGGGTCGGACAGCGGCGCCCAGTGGAGCCGCACATCCGCCGAGCGGCGCACCGTCGTCTCGTGCGCATCCAGCTGCACGTGCGTGCGATCGTCCGGGAGCAGCGTCCAGACGCCCATCGCCGCGAGGGCGGAGCAGCAGGCCAGCCTGCCCCCGGCCCGCACCGCCGCCGCGACCGCGGGGTCGACGCCCGCGGTCGCGTACCAGCCGCGCCGGAGGCGCTGGAGCACCCCGTCGTCGAGCTGCCGCTCGAGCCCTCGTCGGCGGATCCCGCGCGCTCGCAGCTCGGCCGTCGTCCAGATCCGAGCGTCCATCCCGCGAGCATCGCCGCCCATCGGCTCGGCGCGTGCCGCACGGCGCCGATCTGTGGAGAGATCGTCGCACCGCGTCTCGGAGGATGCCGGGCTCAGGGTCGATCGCCGGGCCGAGCGCGAGCATCCTCCGAGACGCGGACCGGGCGCGCGGCGCCGCGGATGACGGGATGCGACGCGGGAATACGGCGCGCGAGGCGGCGTTGGTAGACTGCAGAACACGAAGCACGTGCTCCGGGGGCGGTGAGATTCCGCACCGGCGGTGAGAGTCCGCGAGCGCCGATCCGAGAGGGTCGGGGTTGATCCGGTGGAATTCCGGGACCGACGGTGACAGTCCGGATGGGAGGATGCACAGGCTCGAGCGTGCCGTCGGCTTCAGCCGGCAGCGCACTGGAGCCCGCCGCACCTGGCGTCGACCCCGGGACCCGTCCAGAAGGACCGAGACCGAGGACCGCCGGATGACCGAGACGCCCGCCGCGAGCGACGCGGCGACCGACGCCGAGCGCGCCGCGATGCGCCACGGCCTCGACCTCGCCGCCCGCGGTCCCCTCACCGGCGGCAACCCACAGGTCGGCTGTGTGCTCCTGGATGCGGGAGGCCGCACCGTCGCCGAGGGCTGGCACCGCGGTGCGGGCACGCCGCACGCCGAGATCGACGCGCTCGCGAAGCTGCCGCGGCCGTCCGACGCGCGCGGCCTGACCGCCGTCGTCACCCTCGAGCCCTGCAACCACACGGGCCGCACCGGCCCCTGCAGCGAGGCGCTCCTCGCGGCCGGCATCTCGCGCGTCGTCTACGCCGTGAGCGACCCCGGCGAGGTGTCGCGCGGCGGCGGCGAGCGGCTCCGCGAGGCGGGGGTGGAGGTCGTGGGCGGCGTGCTCGCCGAGGAGGCCGAGCAGCGTCTCGAGGGCTGGCTCACGGCGGTGCGCCGCGGCCGCCCCTGGGTGACGGTGAAGTGGGCGTCCAGCCTCGACGGCCGTGCCGCCGCCGCCGACGGCACGAGCCGGTGGATCACGGGCGCCGCCGCCCGGCAGCGCGTGCACGAGCAGCGCGCCGAGCACGACGCGATCCTCGTCGGCACCGAGACCGCGCTCGCCGACGACCCGAGCCTCACGGCGCGCGGCGACGCGGGCGAGCTGCTCGCCCACCAGCCGGTGCCGGTCGTCCTCGGCGAGCGACGCATCCCCGCCGACGCGCGCCTCCACGCGCATCCGGCGGGCGTCATCGAGACGGGCTCGCGCGACCTCCGCGCCGCCCTCGAGGCTCTGCACGCGCGCGGCATCCGGCGCGTCTACGTCGAGGGCGGGCCGACGGTCGCGAGCGCGTTCCTCGCGGCCGGTCTCGCCGACGAGCTCGTCGTCTATCTCGCGCCCGTCCTGCTGGGCGGCGGCCGCCTCGCGCTGGGCGAGCTCGGCATCCCCACGATCTCCGACGCGCTGCACCTCGAGGTGCGCGCGATCGAGCACCTCGGCGAGGACCTCATGCTCCTCGCCCGACCCCGGAAGAAGGCCTGACATGTTCACCGGCATCATCGAGGAGCTGGGCGAGGTGCTCGCCTTCGAGCGACAGCCCGAGGGCGACGCGGCGCGGCTCACCGTCCGCGCGCCGATCGCGGTGAGCGACGCGAGCCACGGCGACTCGATCTCGATCAGCGGCGTCTGCCTCACGGTCGTCGCGCAGACCGCCGACACCTTCACGGCGGATGTCATGGGCGTCTCGATCGCGATGAGCACGCTGGGCACCCTCGTGCCGGGCGAGCTCGTGAACGTCGAGCGCGCCGCATCCCTCGGCTCCCGGCTCGGCGGGCACATCGTGCAGGGGCACGTCGACGGCACCGCCCGCGTCCTCCGCATCGAGGACGAGTCGAACTGGCGCATCGTGCGCTTCGCGCTGAGCCCCGAGCTCGCGCCGCTCGTCACCCGCAAGGGCTCGATCACGCTCGACGGCACCTCCCTCACGGTGAGCGCCGTGAGCGACGCGGCCGAGGCCGAGCAGTGGCTCGAGGTCTCGCTCATCCCCGAGACGCTCGCCGCGACGACCCTCGGCCGGAAGGCGGTCGGGGATGCCGTGAACGTCGAGACCGACATCCTGGCCCGCCACGTCGAGCGCCTGCTCGCGTTCCAGAAGGAGGAGGTCTCCGCATGAGCCTCGCCAGCATCCCCGAGGCCCTGATCGCCCTGCGCGAGGGCCGACCCGTGATCGTCGCCGACGACGAGGGCCGCGAGAACGAGGGCGACGTCATCCTCGCCGCGCAGACGGCGAGCCAGGAGTGGATCGCGTGGACGGTCCGCAACTCCTCCGGCTTCATCTGCGCCCCCATGACGAACGAGATCGCCGACCGGCTCGGGCTGCCGCTCATGGTCGCCGACAACGAGGACCCGCGCGGCACGGCGTACACGGTGAGCGTGGATGCGGCCGACCGGCTCTCGACCGGCATCAGCGCCGCCGACCGCGCCCACACCCTGCGCGTGCTCGCCGATCCGGCCTCGCTGCCGAGCGCGCTCAACCGGCCCGGCCACATCCTCCCCCTCCGGGCGGTGGACGGCGGCGTGCGCGAGCGGGACGGCCACACCGAGGCGACCGTCGACCTCCTCAAGCTCGCGGGCCTGGAGCCCGTCGGCGCGATCGCGGAGATCGTCGCGGACGACGGCGAGATGATGCGCCTGCCGGGCCTCATCGAGCTGGGCGAGCGCGAGGGCGTCCTCGTGGTCACGATCGAGAGCCTCATCGAGTTCATGCAGGAGCGGAACTGCTCGCGCGACCCGGAGCCCGTCGTCGACGTGCCGGACTTCGAGCGCGTGAGCTTCGAGGTGGAGACGAGCGTCCCGACGGAGTTCGGCCGCTTCCGCGTGCGCGCCTACCGCGACCGCTCGACCGGGGCCGACCACGTCGCCTGGATCTCGGACGGCCCCGACGGCCGGGCGCCCGCGGACGGCACGCTCGTCCGCGTCCACTCGGAGTGCCTCACGGGCGAGGCCTTCGGCTCGCTGAAGTGCGAGTGCGGTCCGCAGCTCGAGGCGGCGCTCCGCGAGATCGACACCCGCGGCGGCATCGTCATCTACCTGCGCGGCCACGAGGGCCGCGGCATCGGCCTCATCAACAAGCTCAAGGCCTACCGCCTCCAGGAGGACGGCCTCGACACGCTCGATGCGAACCTGCGCCTCGGGCTCCCCGCGGACGCCCGCGATTACGGGGCGGCGACCGGCATCCTCAAGGATCTCGGCATCGGCTCGGTGCGCCTGCTCTCGAACAACCCCGAGAAGGCGCGGCAGCTGCGCGAGCGCGACATCGAGGTGACCGAGCTCGTGCCGCTCGTCGTCGGCGTCGGCCAGTTCAACGAGGGCTACCTCGACGCGAAGCGCGACCGCATGGGCCACGCGCTCCCCACCCACGAGGACCTCGACGAGGTCATCGAGAACACCATCACGAAGAGAGGACTCTCCGCATGAGCGGCGCCGGATCCCCCACCCTCGACCTCGACGGCTCGGGCCTCGACATCACGATCGTCTCGGGTCAGTGGCACGAGGCCATCTCGGACGGCCTCCGTGCGGGCGCCCGCGCCGCGCTCGAGGAGGCCGGTGCGACCGTGACCGAGGTGCTCGTGCCGGGCAGCTTCGAGCTGCCCGTGGTCGCGAAGGCCGTGCTCGAGGCGGGCGCGGACGGCGTCGTCGCCCTCGGGGTCATCATCCGGGGCGGCACGCCGCACTTCGACTACGTCTCGAACGCCGCGACCGACGGCCTGACCCGCGTCGCGCTCGACACCGGCAAGCCGGTGGGCTTCGGCGTGCTCACCCTGGATGACGAGCAGCAGGGCATCGACCGGGCCGGGCTCCCGGGCTCGAAGGAGGACAAGGGCCGGGAGGCGGCGGAGGCGGTCGTCGCGACGGCGCGCGCGCTGCGGGCGGTCCGCGGCGATTCCTAGACGGGCGTAGGGTATTGGGGGTCCGCCACGAGCGGGCCCCCTTTCGTCTTGCACGGGCAGCGTCGCGCGGTCGAGTCCGCACGCACCCCTGCCGCTCCCCCGACCCGCTCCCGTGCTCACGCCGTCCCCTCGGAGCACCATGTCATCCACGCCCGCCGCCACGACCTCGCCGAAGCCCGCCAACCCCCGCGGCCGCGTCATCTTCGCGAGCCTCATCGGCACCTCGATCGAGTTCTACGACTTCTACGTCTACGCGACCGCGGCCGTCCTCGTCTTCCCCGCGCTGTTCTTCCCGGGCGACGACCCCGCCACCTCGCTGCTGAAGTCCTTCGCCGCGTTCGGCGCAGCCTTCGTCGCGCGGCCGCTCGGCTCGATCGTCTTCGGGCACTTCGGCGACCGGATCGGCCGCAAGGGCACGCTCGTCGCCTCCCTCCTCACCATGGGCATCGCGACCTTCGTCATCGGCATCCTCCCGACCGGCCTCACGCCCGGGTGGGAGGTGCTCGCGCCGACGCTGCTCGTCGCGATGCGCTTCTGCCAGGGCCTCGGCCTCGGCGGCGAGTGGTCGGGGGCGGCGCTCCTCGCGACCGAGAACGCCCCGAAGGGGAAGCGGGCCATCTACGGCACCTTCCCGCAGCTCGGCGCGCCCATCGGCTTCATCCTCGCGAACGGCGTGTTCCTCGTGCTCGCGACCGCCCTCGACGAGCAGGCCTTCCAGTCGTGGGGCTGGCGCGTGCCCTTCCTCGCCTCGTCGATCCTCGTGATCGTCGGCCTCTACGTGCGCTTCAAGCTCATCGAGACGCCCGCGTTCCAGAAGGTCGTCGACGAGGGCCACGTCGCGAAGCTGCCGCTCGCGCGCGTCTTCCGGACGAGCTGGCGCCCGCTCATCCTCGGCACCTTCATCATGCTCGCGACCTACGTGCTCTTCTACCTGATGACGACGTTCACGCTGACCTTCGGGACGACGCCGGCGGACGCGCAGCCGGGCGGGCTCGGCTACGAGCGCACCGACTTCCTCATCATGCTCATCGTGGGCGTCGTGTTCTTCGGCGTCTTCACGCTCGTCTCGGGACCGCTCGCGGAGCGCTTCGGGCGGCGCCTGACGCTCATCGTCGTGACGGCCGGCATCCTCGTCTTCGGCCTGCTCTTCGTCCCGCTCGCGGGCGGCGGCTTCGCCGGCATCATGGCGCTGCTCATCGTGGGCTTCTCGCTCATGGGCCTCACCTTCGGGCCGATGGCGTCGATCCTGCCGGAGCTCTTCCCGACGAACGTCCGCTACACGGGCTCGGCGATCAGCTACAACGTGTCGAGCATCCTGGGGGCCGCGGTCGCGCCCTTCATCGCGGTCGCGCTCTGGACGGCGGCGGGCGGCAGCATCTGGCTGGTCGGCGTGTACCTCAGCGCCATGGCGGTGCTGACGCTCGTGGCCCTGCTCCTCAGCCGCGAGACGCGCGACATCGCGTACGAGTCGAACGTGGCCTGAGCCTCCGCGGCCGAACGGCCGAGCCCCTGGATGCGGGCGCGGGGAGGCGGGGTCAGTCGAGGAAGAGGGCGCGCAGCCTCCGGGTCGCGACGACGAGACCGACCGCGATCATGACGAGGTAGTAGCCGACGTGCACGAACATCGCCGGCCCCAGGACGCCGGTCGTGAGCCCGCGGACGAGCTCGACCCCGTGCCAGAGCGGCAGCGCCTGGATGAGCCACTGGATCGGCTCGGGGTAGACGGTCAGCGGGTAGAAGGTCGCCGAGAACAGGAACATCGGCAGCATGACGAAGTTGACCCAGTCCATCTGCTGGAAGGTCTTGAGGTAGCTCGTGATCGCCATCCCGACGGCCGCGAAGCCGAAGGCGATGAGCAGGATCGCGGGGAGGGCGAGAATCGCCGTCCAGGCGAGGTTGAGCCCGAGCGCCTGCATGACGATCATGAAGCCGGTCGCGTAGGCGCCGCCGCGGAGCAGCGCGAGCGCGATCTCGCCGAGCGCGATGTCGAGCGGCCCGAGGCTCGTCGCGAGCATGCCCTGGTAGAGCTTGCCGAAGTGCATCTTGAAGAAGACGTTCCACGTCGAGTCGTAGACGGCGCCGTTCATCGCCGAGACGGCGAGGAGCGCGGGCGCGATGTACGCGGCGTAGGGGAGCTCGCCGTCGCCCTGGACGACCGGCCCGATGAAGCTGCCGAGCCCGATCCCGAGCGAGAGCAGGTAGAAGATCGGCTCGAAGAAGCCGGAGACGACGACGGCCCAGTTGGAGGACTTCGTCGCGAACCAGCCGCGGTACATGACGCTGCGCGCGTTGCCCGCATACAGCGCGCGCACGCCGCGCGGGCCTGGGCCCCGCGAGCCGCGGACCGCGCGGGCGGGGGCGCTGGAGGGCACACTCACCGGTCGAGCCTCCTCGTCGAGATGCGGACGGCCAGCCGCCAGCCGACGACGGCGAGCGCGAGCAGGTACACGAGATGGATCGCGGTGAGCCAGGGCGCCTCGGCCGCACCGTACGCGAGCACGCGCGAGAGCTCCGCGCCGTGCCACAGCGGCGAGATCCAGCCCACCCACTGCAGGAACCACGGGAGCGTCTCGAGCGGGAACATCGTGCCGCTGAAGAGAGTCATCGGCAGCACGATGAAGCGCATGATCATCGCGAACTGGCCCCGGTCCTCGGTGAGGGAGGCGCTGTAGGCCATGAGGGGCGTGCCGAAGGCGAGGCCCGTGAGCACGGCGACGAGGACCGCGAGCGCGCCCCCGGCGGGCGAGGGGACGGCCCCGAAGGCGAGCATGACGAGGTAGTAGACGAGCGCCGTCGCGAGCATGCGGAGCAGGACGAAGAGCACCACCCCGTCGACGATCTGACGCGCGCTGATCGGCGCCGCGTTCATGCCGACGAAGATGGGGTTCCACTTGAAGCCCATCATGATCGTGTACGTGAACTCCTCGGAGGCGACCGTGATCGCGGCCGCGCAGAGGAGGGCGGGCGCGACGAAGGCGAGGTAGCTCACGCCGTCCTCGGAGCCCGGCCCCTCGTTGCCGGTCACGAGCGTCGCGACCCCCACGCCGAAGGCGAAGAGGTAGAGCAGCGGCGTGCCGAGGATCGTCGCGACGATCGTGCCGCCGTAGTTCTTGAGGCGGCGGAGGTTGTGCTCGGTCACGTACCAGGCGCCGAAGCGGCGCGGGAGGGCGGCGACGGGGGCGGCCGGGGCGCCCGCCGGCGCCGCCTGGGATGCGGGGGCGCTCATTCGATGAGGCTCCGCCCCGTGAGGCGGAGGAAGACGTCCTCCAGGCTCGAGCGCCGCACGAGGCTCGTGACGGGCTCGAGGCCGAGCTCGAGGATGCGGCGCAGCGCCGCCTCGCCGTCGGCGGCGTAGACGAGCACGCGATCGGGCAGGGTCTCGGTCCGGTCGCCGACGCCCTCGATGCGGCGGGCGGCCTCCTCGTTGCGCTCGGAGCCGAAGCGCACCTCGACGACCTCCCGGCTGGAGTGCTCGCGGATGAGCGCGGCGGGCGCGCCCTCGGCCATGATCCGGCCCGAGTCGACGACGACGAGCCGGTCGCAGAGCTGCTCCGCCTCGTCCATGTAATGGGTGGTGAGCACGAGCGTCGTGCCCTCCTCCTTGAGCCGGAACAGCCGATCCCAGAGGATGTGGCGCGCCTGCGGGTCGAGTCCGGTGGTCGGCTCGTCGAGCAGCAGGATGCGGGGGTCGTTGATGAGGGCGCGCGCGATCGTGAGGCGCCGCTTCATGCCGCCGGAGAGGTCGTCGACCTTGGCCTTCGCCTTCTCCTCGAGCTGGGCGAAGGCGAGGAGCTCGTCGGCCCGCTGCGCGACGCGGTCGCGCGGGAGGCCGAAGTAGCGCCCGTAGACGAGCAGGTTCTCGCGCACGCGCAGCTCGAAGTCGAGGTTGTCCTGCTGGGGGACGACGCCGAGCTGCGCGCGGATCTCGGGGCCGGAGCGGTCGGGGTCGAGCCCGAGGATCGAGAGCTCGCCGCTCGTGCGGGTCGAGACGGCGCCGACCATGCGCATCGTGGTGGACTTGCCGGCCCCGTTGGGCCCGAGCAGCCCGAAGGACTCCCCCGGCGCGACGTCGAAGTCGATGCCGTCGACGGCGGCGATCTCCTGGTAGCGCTTCGTGAGGGCTGCGGCGTGGATGACGGGGGCGGACACGAGAGCGAGCCTAGCCGCCCACCTCCGACATGTGAGCACCGTCCACATATCTCGCGGCGCGCCGTGTCAACCTGAGTTGACGTCCAGCCGAGTGTCAACTACGGTTGACGCGTGCCAGCCCGCCCCCTCGCCGAGGAGACCCCGCCCCCGGGGCCGCTCGCCGAGCTGCGCGAGCTCCGCGCCCGGCAGCAGGAGCTCCTCCGGCAGGAGGCCGCGCTCGTCCGCCAGGCGCGGGCGCAGGGATGCGGCTGGCAGATGATCGCGACCGCGCTCGGCGTCAGCCGGCAGGCCGTCCACAAGAGGTACGGGCGCCGATAGCGCCGAGGAGAGACATGAGCACCGCCGACACCCGATCCACCGCGCCCCGCCGGGGGCTCCTCGGCCGACGCGCCGCCGCCGACGACGGCCCCCGCGCGAGCTTCCGCGAGCTCCTCCCCTACCTCACCGAGCACCGCGGCGCCCTCGCCGCCGTCATCGTGCTCAGCATCCTCAGCGCGGCCGCCTCCCTCGCGCAGCCGCTGCTCGTCAGCCAGGTCATCTCGATCGTCGAGGCGGGCCGCGCGCTCGGCTGGCTCGTCTGGGTGCTCATCGGACTCGTCGTCGGCTCCGCCGTCCTCAGCGGCCTCCAGCACTACATCCTCCAGCGCACCGGCACCTCGGTCGTGCTCTCGGCCCGCCGCCAGCTCGTGCGCCGGATGCTGCGCCTCCCGATCTCGGAGTTCGACACGCGCCGCACGGGCGACCTCGTCTCGCGCGTCGGCAGCGACACCACCCTGCTCTACGCCGTCATGACGCAGGGCCTCCTCGACGCGGTCGGCGGTGCCCTGCTCTTCCTCGGCGCGCTCATCGCGATGCTCGTCCTCGACCCCGTGCTGCTCGGCCTCACCGTGCTCGTCGTCGCGGTCTCGGTCGTCGCGGTCACGCTGCTCTCGGCGCGGATCCGCGTCGCCAGCCGCGAGCAGCAGGAGCGCGTCGGCGACCTCGCGGCGGCCGTCGAGCGCGCGATCAGCGCGATCCGCACCGTCCGCGCGGCGAACGCGACCGGGCGCGAGACGGAGGTCGTCGAGCGGGATGCGGTCGGTGCCTGGCGCGCGGGCGTCAAGGTCGCGAAGATCTCGGCCCTCGTCGTGCCGATCGCGGGCATCGCGATGCAGGTGTCGTTCCTCGTGGTGCTCGGCGTGGGGGGCTTCCGCGTCGCCTCCGGCGAGCTGACGATCGCGAACCTCGTCGCGTTCATCCTGTTCCTCTTCATGATGATCATGCCGCTCGGGCAGGCCTTCGGGGCCATCAACTCCGTCAACCAGGCGCTCGGCGCGCTCGGCCGCATCCAGGAGATCGTGCGCACCCCCGCCGAGGACGCGGACGATGCGGCCGCGACCCCGGCACCCGACGGCGACGCGGCGGCGGCGATCGAGTTCGAGGAGGTCGTGTTCGGCTACCCGGACGCCGCCCACCGCACCGAGACGGAGAAGACGGTCGCGGCCGCGGTCGGCGAGGCCGCGCTCGCGGAGCTCGGCGACGAGGACGCCCGGCGCGAGGGCGAGGTGCTGCGGGGCGTGAGCTTCCAGGTGCCGCGCGGCTCCCGCGTCGCGCTCGTCGGCCCCTCGGGCGCGGGCAAGAGCACCGTCCTCGCGCTCGTCGAGCGCTTCTACGACCCCGAGTCGGGCGTCGTGCGGCTCGGCGGGAAGGATGTCCGCGGCCTCGAGCGCGACGCCCTGCGCGGGCAGATCGGCTACGTCGAGCAGGATGCGCCGGTGCTCGCGGGCACGATCCGCGACAACCTCCTGCTCGCCGCGCCCGGGGCCTCCGACGAGGCCTGCGAGCGGGTCCTCCGCGCGGTCAACCTCGGCGAGGTGCTCGGCCGCAGCCCCCTCGGCCTCGACGCGCAGGTCGGCGAGGACGGCGTCATGCTCTCCGGCGGCGAGCGCCAGCGGCTCGCGATCGCGCGTGCGCTGCTCGCCGCGCCCCCGATCCTGCTCCTCGACGAGGCGACCGCCTCCCTCGACGGCCTCAACGAGCAGCTGCTCCGCGAGGCGATCGACACGGTCGCCGAGGACCGGACGCTGCTCGTCATCGCGCACCGGCTCTCGACCGTCGTCGACTCCGACCGCATCGTGGTCCTCGACCGCGGCCGCGTCGCCGGCGTCGGCACGCACTCCGAGCTCGTCGCCTCCGTGCCGCTCTACCGCGACCTCGCGAAGCACCAGCTGCTCGTCTAGGTCACGCGCTCAGCGGCCCCGCTCGCCCTCGTCGACCGCGCGGAGCAGGAGCAGGGTCGCGCCCTCGGCATCGACGCCGATCGCGGCGTCGTAGCGGACCTCGGGGTCGTCCTGGTCGCGGTACGCGAGGTACTCGGGGGCGGCCATGCCGAGATCCCCGGGGCTCACGGCCCAGCCGTCCGTCGGATCGACGGGCTGGTAGCTCGTGCCCTCGAGCGGGGACGCCGTCCCCTCCGGCAGGCGCACGACCGCGTCGAAGCGCGGGGTCGGCACGCGCGTCTCGCTGCCCTCGACGAGCACGCTGCCGGCCGGGAGCGCGAGCCGCCCGAGCTCGCCCGCGCGCTCGGCCGAGTCGAGCTCGCAGGGGAGCAGGATGCGGCCGCAGAGCCCCGCCGGCGTGCGGCCGACGGTGTCGGCGAAGATCGTCCAGCCGACGACGAGCCCGGCCGCGATGACGGCGACGACGAGGAGGGCGGCGAGCCCGCGCGGGACGGCGCGGGACAGCGCCTCCCTCTCGGCGACCTCGACCTCCGGGGCGTCGAGGCCGAGCTGCTCGGCGGCGGTGGGCATGCCGGGACCCTACCTCCTCGGGAGGGGTCTCGGTCGACACGCCGCCGACGCGGTCGGCTGGGACGGCGTGTCGGCCAGAACCCCTCCCGAGGAGCTCAGGCGAAGGGGTCGGGCGTCATCGTGTACTTCGTCTCGAGGTACTCGTGGATGCCCTCGAGCCCGCCCTCGCGGCCGTTGCCCGACTGCTTGACCCCGCCGAAGGGCGCCGCCGCGTTCGAGATGACGCCGACGTTGAGGCCCATCATCCCGGTGTCGAGGGCGTCGATCATGCGCTGGCCGCGCGCGAGGTCGCGGGTGAAGACGTAGGAGACGAGCCCGTACTCGGTGTCGTTCGCGAGCCGCACCGCCTCCGCCTCCTCGCCGAAGGTCGCGATCGCGAGCACCGGGCCGAAGATCTCCTGGCGGAGGATCTCGCTGCCGGGCGCGACGCCCGTGACGACGGTCGGCTGGAAGAAGGTGCCGGTGCCCTCGATCGCGCTGCCGCCCGTCTCGACGGCGGCGCCGCGGCCGACCGCGTCCTCGACGAGCTCGACCGCCTTCGCGACCGCGCGGTCGTCGATGAGCGGCCCGATCTGGATGCCGTCCTCCGTGCCGCGGCCGACCCGCATCGCCGCCACCCGCTCGGTGACGCGGCGCGCGAACTCGGGGGCGACGTCCTCGTGGACGATGAAGCGGTTCGCGGCCGTGCAGGCCTGGCCGATGTTGCGGAACTTCGCGGCCAGCGCGCCCTCGACGGCCTGGTCGAGATCCGCGTCCTCGAAGACCACGAACGGCGCGTTGCCGCCGAGCTCCATGGAGGTGCGGAGCACGCCGTCGGCCGCCTGCTTCATGAGCTGCACGCCGACGGGCGTGGAGCCGGTGAAGCTGAGCTTCCGGAGCCGCGGGTCGGCGATGATCGGCGAGGAGACCTCCTTCGAGCTCGAGGTCGTGATGACGTTGACGACGCCCTCCGGGAGCCCCGCCTCGATGAGCAGCGCCGCGAGGGCGAGGGTCGTGAGCGGCGTGAGCTCGGCCGGCTTCACGACGACCGTGCAGCCGGCGGCGAGCGCGGGCGCGATCTTGCGGGTGGCCATCGCGAGCGGGAAGTTCCACGGCGTGATGAGGTAGCACGGGCCGACGGGACGCTGCGACACGATCATGCGCCCCGTGCCCTCGGGGTTCGCGCCGTAGCGGCCCGCGATGCGCGGCGCCTCCTCCGAGAACCAGCGCAGGAACTCGCCGCCGTAGGCGACCTCGCCGCGCGACTCCGCGAGCGGCTTGCCCATCTCGAGCGTCATGAGCAGCGCGAAGTCGTCGGCCCGCTCCTGCAGCAGGTCGAACGCGCGGCGCAGGATCTCGCCGCGCTTCCGGGCGGGGGTCGCCGCCCAGGCCTCCGCGGCCTCCACCGCGGCATCGAGGGCGCGGATGCCGTCCTCGGGCGATGCGTCGGCGATGCGCGTGAGGACCTCGCCCGTGGCGGGGTCGCGCACGGCGAGCGTCGCGCCGGTCGAGGAGTCCGTCCACGCGCCGCCGATCAGGAGCTGCGTCGGCACGGACTGGATGAGCTGGGCTTCGTCGGTCATGGTTCCTCCTCGTGCATCATCCCGCACTCAGGACCCGGGCGCCGAGGTCCGGTCGCGGACCTCCTGCCAGGTGCGGTGGATCTCGTCGTAGCGGCGGGCCGCGCCCTCCTCCGGGTCGACGTCCCGCAGCCGGACCCCGAGCCGCTCGCGCGCCTCGTCGAGCCCGCCGGCGAGGCCCGCGCCGACGAGCGCGAGCCCCGCGGCGCCGAGGAGCGTCGCATCGGGGTCGCTCGCGACGCGGAGGGTGCGGCCGAGCGCGTCCGCGCGAAGGCGGACGAGATGCTCGGATCGGGCCGAGCCGCCCGCGAGCACGACGGCGCGTCGCGCGCCGAGCGGTGCCGGGTCGAGGAGGTCGATGCCCTCCCGGACCGTGGAGGTCGCACCCTCCTGGGCGGCCCGCAGGAACTCGGCGGGGCCGTGGTCGGGCGACTGGCCGACGACCGCGCCGCGCGACCCGGCATCCCAGCGGGGGAAGCGTCCGCCCGAGAGGCTCGGCACCACGAGGAGGCCGCGGCAGCCGGCCGGGACGGCGGCGAGCCCGGCGTCGTCGACGGGGCCGAGGAGGGCGCGCCAGCGGGCGACCGCGCCGCCCGTCATGCCGGTCGCGCCGCCCGCCGTCCAGCGGCCGGGGGCGAGGGCCGGATTCACGATCGCGCCCGAGGGCGCCTCGGCGGGGTCGTCGATCAGCCGGCCGATGACGTCCGTCGTGCCCGCCACGTCGGCGATCTCATCGGAGCGCTCGCCGAGGAGGAGCCCGATCCCGACCGAGCCGTCCGGCCCGCCCGCGACCACCCGGGTCCCCGCCGGCAGGCCGCAGCGCGCCGCCTCGGCGGGCCGCAGCGCGCCGGCCGTCTCGTGGGGCGCGAGCTGCCGCGGCACCCAGGCGGCGGGGATGCCGGCCGCCTCGAGCGCCCAGCCCTGCCAGTCGCGCCGGCGGATGTCGGAGGCGAGCGTGTAGGCGGCGTCCACCGTGTCGGTCGCGAGCTCGCCCGTGAGCCGCGCGACGAGGAGGTCCTTGGGGCTGAGGAGCGCGGCGACCCGATCGCCGAGTCCCGCCGCCCGCAGCTCGAGCGCGAGGGCGAGCGCACCGCCCGAGGCGGCCGGCCGGCCGGCGGCCGCGAGCAGCCCCGCGAGCTCCTCCGGCGGGAGGCCGTGGAGGCGGCCGAGACCCCGAGGGTCCGCCCAGCCGCCGCCCGGCACGACGGGACGGAGCTCGGCATCCACCGCGACCGTCCCGATGTGGGCGGAGATCGCGAGGGCCGCCGGCGCCTCGCCGGGCTGGACCTCGAGCTCGGCGAGCGCGCGGCGCACCTCCTCCAGGAGCAGCTCGGCGTCGAAGAGCTCGCCGCCGACGGCGCCGCCGCGGGCGACGCGGGTCGAGCGGAGGAGGCCGCGATCCGCGTCGACGAGTGCGGCGCGCACCGCCGAGGTGCCGACGTCCACGGCGACGACGGCGCGGGGTGCGGTGCTCATTCGGCGTCGATCCGGAGCAGCAGCGGGAAGCTCGGCAGGGTCCACCCGGAGGTGAACTCGACGGGCTCCTCGCGGGTCGAGTAGGTGGTGCGGAGGCCGTGGAGCACCGCGCCCCCCGGCGGCACCCGCAGCAGCGCCGCCTCCTCCTCGCCGAGGAGCGCGGCCGTCATCGACTGGTCGGCCCAGCGCAGCTCCACGTGGTGGCGCTCCGCGAGCGTCCGGTAGAGCGAGCCCTCGACGAGCGGCTCGCGCGTGATGCCGGGGGCGATCGCGTACGGCACCCAGGCATCCTGGAGCGCCGCCGGCACGCCGTCGACGAGGCGGACGCGGGTGAGGCGGCTCACCGGGTCGTCGACATCCAGCCGGAGCGCGGCCGCGACGGCGGGGGTCGCGGCCGCGAGCTCGGCGCGCACGATCTCGCTCGTGATCGGCACCTCGGAGTCGACGAGCTCGTCCGCGAAGGAGCGCAGCCGGTTGAAGCGGCGGCCCAGGCGGGCGTGCTCGCGCACGAAGGTGCCCGAGCCCTGCTTGCGGATGACGAGCTCGTCCGAGCCGAGCAGGTCCATCGCCTGCCGAACCGTCATCCGGCTCACGCCGTACTGCTTCGCGAGCTCGTGCTCGCTGGGGAGCTGCGCGGCGGGCTCGAGCACGCCCGAGCGGATCTGCGCGACGATGTCGTCGTAGATCACCCGGTACATGGGAGCCCGCTGCATCAGATGGCCCCTTCCGCCTTCAGCCGATCGATCTCATCCTCGCCGAAGCCGAGGATGTCGCGATAGACGTGGAGGTTGTCCTCCCCCGCGCTCGGCGGCGCCTTGCGCACCGTCGGCGGGCTCTTCTCCATGTGGATCGGGTTGGCCGGCATGCGGATGGTGCCGTGCACGGGGTGCTCGACCTCGGCGATCATGCCGCGCGCGGCGATCTGCGGCGAGCGCGACACCTCGCGCACGCTCGCGACCTCCGCGTACGGGACGCCCGCCTCGTCGAGCAGCCGCCCGATCTCGGCGCGCGGGAGGGCGCCCGCCCACGCCTGGATCGCGCCCTCCAGGTGCTCCTGCTCCGCCATCCGGCCCTCGACGCTCGCGAAGCGCTCGTCCTCGGCGAGATCCGCGCGGCCCATCACGGCGCACAGCTTCGGGAACAGGGAGGCGGTCCCCGCCTGGATGTAGATGGGCCCGTCGGAGGCCTCGTAGACGTTGACGGGGGCGGTGAGGAGGTCGCGCGAGCCGGAGCGCGGCATCTCGAGGCCGAGCATGAGCTCCGCGATGAGGCGCGTGCCGAGCGCCGAGAACATGGTGTCGTAGCTCGCGATGTCGACGAGCTGGCCCTCGCCGGTGCGATCGCGGTGCATGAGCGCCGCCATCGCGCCGATCGCACCCTGGTAGCCGGTCGTGTAGTCGGCGATGTAGGTGCCCGAGAGCGTGGGCTTGCCGTCGGGCTCCCCCGTCATGCTCATGAGCCCCGAGGAGGCCTGCGAGATCGCATCGAAGAGCGCGCGCCGGGAGTCCGGGCCGGTCTGGCCGAAGCCGGAGAGCGAGACGAGGATGACGTCCGGGTTGAGCTCCTGCATGCGCTCGTAGCCGAGCCCCATCTGCTCGATCGTGCCGGGCCGGAAGTTCTCGACGACGACGTCCGCCCAGCGCACCAGATCCTCGAGGATCGCGAGCGCGCGCGGATGCCGGGTGTCGAGCGTCGCCGCCTGCTTGTTCCGGTGGTACAGGAACATGTAGATGCTCTCGCCCTGCCAGTACGGGCCGTGGTGGCGCGAGTCCTCGCCGCGCGGGCGCTCGACCTTCACCACCTCGGCGCCGAAGTCGCCCAGGATCTGGGCGCACAGCGGGCCGGCGATGAAGCGCGAGAGGTCGAGGACCTTCACGCCGTCGAGCGGCCCCGGGCTGCCGGCTGCCGCCGGTGCGTCCTGCGTCATCGCGGTCTTCCCTCCTGTCGCGCCGCTCAGGCGCCGTGCGGCACGAAGGCCGGGTACGTCCAGGCGTTCGCCTCGCGGTCGAGCACGACGTCGATGACGACGGGCTTCCCCGAGGCGTAGCCCTCGCGGACGGCCTCGACGAGCTCGCCGACCTCCGTCACGCGCTTCCCATCCAAGCCCATGCCGCGGGCGACCTGCGCGAAGTCGACCTCGAGGAAGTCGACGCCGATGGTGCGCCCGTCGAAGTGCAGCACCTGCTCCTGGCGGATGTTGCCGTAGCTGGAGTCGTTGAGCACGACGATGACGACGGGGCCGCCGGCGCGGGCGAGCGTCTCGAGCTCGCCGAGGCTCATGCCGAGCGAGCCGTCGCCGATGAGCGCGAGCACCGGGCGCGCCGGGTCGTCGACGACGGAGGCGATCGCCGCGGGGAGCGCGAAGCCCATGTTCCCGAAGCCGACCGGCTTGATGTATCGGTAGGGCTCGTCCATCTCCCAGAGGAAGGACCAGACGCCCGGGTTGCCGGCATCCGGGATGAGCACGGCGTCCCGCGGCGTCACCTCGCGCAGGGCGCGCACGACGACGGCGGGCGAGACGGTGCCGGGGTTCTCGGGCTCGAGCTCGTCGGAGAGCGCCCACCACGTGCGCTCCGCCTCCTGCAGCTCGGCGATCCACCCGGCGCGGCCCGCCCGTGCGGCCTCCGCCCCGTCCGCCGTCGCAGCCGTGAGGTCGCGCGCGAAGGACGCGAGGTCGCCGACGACGCCGGCCGTGACCTCCGCGTAGTACCGCCCGATCATGGTCGGGTCGATGTCGACCTGGACGATCTCGGGCAGGGCGCGGCGCCAGCGCGTCGTCGAGACGGCGTTGAGGCTGTTCCCGAGCGCGAGCACGAGGTCGGCGTCGCCGATGACCCGCGTCGAGAGGTTCGTGCCCATGCGGCTCAGCGCGCCGAAGACGAGCGGGTGCGTCGTCGGGACGGCGCCCATGCCGTTGAAGGTCGTGATGACGGGGATGCTGAGCGCGTCCGCGAGCGCGAGGACCGCCTCGGAGGCCTGCCCCCGGTTGCCGCCGTTGCCGACCCAGATGACCGGCTTCTCGGCGGCGAGGACGCGCGCGGCGACCGTCGCGATCTCGTCGGGCGCCGCGACGGGGCGGGTCCCGACCCAGCTGCGGGCGGGGTGCACGGCCGGCACGGCGGGCGGGTTCTCGACGGGGAGCTCGATGGTGTCGCGGGCGAAGTCGAGGTGGACGGGACCGGGGTTGCCCGTCATCGCGTTGATGTAGGCCTCCTCCATCGCCTGCTTGATGCTCGTCGCGTGGGCGACGAGCCGCCCGTACTTGACGAAGGGGCGGAAGATCTCGACGTGGTCGGCGTTCTGCGCGTCGTCCTTGTGGATGTTCTCGCCGTTGTTGTTGCAGGTGATGATGATCGCGGGGCTCGAGTCGCGGAACGCGCCGCCGACGCCGGTCAGCAGGTTCGTGGCGCCCGGTCCGGTGGTCGAGATCGCGACCGCGGGGCGCCCGGTGAGCCGGCCGTAGGCGTCCGCCATGACGGCCGCCGCGTTCTCGTGGCGGGTGTGGACGAACTCGATCGACGGGGTGTCGATGATGGCGTCGGTGATCGCGAGGGTCTGGCCGCCGACGACGCCGAAGACCTTCGTCACCCCCAGCGACTCGAGCATCCGGACGACCAGCTGCCCGCCGGTGATGGTCTCGCTCATGGTGTTCTTGCCTCTCATTCGGTTTCGGATGCGGGCAGGGGCGCGCTGGCCCACCCCGCGGCGCTGAGGCCGCCGTCGGCACGGCGGACCCAGATGTCGAGCTCGACGCGGCCGTCGGCGACGGCGGTCACGATGCCGCCCGCCTCGATCGGCTCGTGCACGTCGACGGTCTTGAGGAACTTCACCCGCATCCACCCGCCGGCGAGGAAGCCGGCGCCGAGCTGGCGCGTGAGGAGCTCGGCGAGGACGCCGAACTGCTGCTGTCCCTGCACGAAGGGGACGCGCATCCCGCCCTCCCTCGCGAGCGCGAGGTCGTTGTGGACGTTGCGCACGTACTCCCCGACCCGGGAGAAGACCGCGGCCTGCTCGACCGTGATCGTCTTCGGCAGGACGGGCAGCACCTGGCCCGCGGCGGGCGCCGCCGGGTCGAAGGCGGGGGCGCCCTCCGGCACCTCGCCCGTGACCCGGCGCTGGTCGGCCGCCGGGGCCGCGCTGCCGCGGCCCGCGACATCGCCGGGGCGCGTGCGCAGGATCTCGACCCCGCGGTGGCGCAGGATGCTGCGGCCGTCCTCGCCGGTCGCCGTCGCCTCCATCACGACATAGCCCTGGCCGCGACGCTCGTAGGCCTCGGTGTAGGTGCCCTCGAGCACGACCTGCTCGTCGAGGAAGGCGGGCGAGTCGAACCAGAGCTGCTCCTCCGTGTGCAGGCCGACGACGCGGCTCGCGGCGTAGACGGTCGTGAACAGCTGCACGAGGTCGTTGCCGAGGAGCGCGGCGTGGCCGACACGGCGGCCGCCGAAGGGGCTCGCCTCGAGGTGCCAGGGGTGGTGGTCGTCCTGCGTGAAGGCGAAGCGCTTGATCTTGTGGTCGTCGACGACGACGGTCGCGGGGCCGAGCTGCTCGGGGATCTCGAGCTGCTCGAACTCCGGCTCCTTGAGCCCGGCCTCGAGGTCGTCGACCTCGACGGCGCGGCGCGGGTCGACGAGGTCGCGCCAGGGGCGCTCCGGCGCCGTCATCGGGCGTCCTCCTCGCCGACCTTCGTCATGTCCGCGCGGTTGGTCTCGGGCGCGAGGAACGCGCAGACGCCGCCGATCACGAGGGAGCCGACCGTGATGAGGGCGATCGGCCACGGGTCGCCGTCGGTCGCGATGAGGAGCGCCGTCGAGAGCAGCGGCCACAGGCCGATGAGGATCGAGGGGACCTGCGCCGCGAGGGAGACGCCCGTGTAGCGCACCTTCGTGCCGAACAGCTCGGAGAAGAAGGAGGGCTCGACGCCGTAGACGGCCCCGACGCCGATCGCGTAGGCGACCGCGTAGGCGACGTACATGAGCGGGATGCTGTCGGCCGACAGGATCCAGAAGAACGGGAACACGACGACGGCGCCCACGACCGCGCCGATGATGAACACCGGGCGTCGGCCGATCCGGTCCGAGAGCTTGCCGAAGAAGAAGTAGGTGTAGATCGCGATCGCGGCCGCGATGGTCGACGCGATGAGCACGTGCGTGCGCGGGATGTCGGTGTAGCCGACCGCGAAGGTGAGGCCGATCGTGAGGATGATGTAGCCGAAGACCGCCTCGCCGAAGCGCATGCCCATCGCGAGCAGGAGCGGCTTCTTGAAGCGGCGGAACAGCTCCGTGATCGGCAGCTTCTCCTTCGGGGCGTCGGCGGCGGCCTTCGCCTCGAGCTGCTCCTGGGCGGCCTGGAAGGTCGGCGTCTCGGTGAGCTTGAAGCGGATGAAGAGGCCGACCGCGATGAGCACGGCGCTGAGCAGGAACGGCAGGCGCCAGCCCCAGCTGAGCAGCTGCTCGTCCGGCAGCGTGGAGACGAGCGCGAAGATGCTCGTCGAGAAGACGAGGCCGACGGCGTTGCCGATCTGGGGGAAGCTGCCGTAGGCGCCGCGCTTGCCCTCGGGCGCGTACTCGACGGCCACGAGCGAGGCGCCGCCCCACTCGCCGCCGACGCCGAAGCCCTGCACGAGACGCAGGAGGACGAGCAGGATGGGCGCCGCGATGCCGATCTGCTCGGTCGTCGGGAGGAGCCCGATGAGGAAGGTCGAGATCCCCATCATCATGAGCGTGGTGACGAGCGCCGCCTTGCGGCCGAACTTGTCGCCGAAGTGCCCGAACACGATGCCGCCGAGCGGGCGGGCGAAGAAGCCGACGCCGAACACCGCGAAGGAGGCCAGGGTGCCGTAGATGGGGTCGCCGTCGCTCGGGAAGAACAGGCGCCCGAAGACGAGCGCCGAGGCGGTGCCGAAGATGAAGTAGTCGTACCACTCGACGGCGGTGCCGACGAGGCTCGCGACGGCGGCCCGCTTCGCGAGCTTCGTGCGCTCCTGCTGGGTCGCCGGGGGTGCGGCGGGGGTGCTGCTGGTCATGGTGACGTCCTCGTCTCCGTGATGATCCGGTGGATGGATGCGGTGGGTTCGGTGCGGCGGCGGGTGCCGCCTGGGTCGCCGCGGTGCGGCGGCACGCTCAGGCGAGCGTGCTCGGTCGGGCCGCGTCCTCGGAGATCTCCGCGGAGGCCCAGCCGACGGCGGTGCGGGTGCCGTCGGCCTTGTCGATCCAGACCTCGAGCTCGAGGCGGCCGTCCTGCTCGCCGACGACGGCGCCGGAGGTCGTGAGCTCCTCGCCGACGTAGGCGGGCGAGATGAAGCGCATGTCGATCTCGCCGCTCGTGAACCAGCTCGCGCCGAAGACGTCGACGAGGTTGGCGAGCACGTGGCCGGTCTGCTGCTGCGCCTGCACGATGGTGCGGTCGAGGCCGGACTCGGCGGCCTTCGCGAGGCTCGTGTGGACGTTCGCGTAGCCCTTGCCGGCCCAGGAGAAGACCGACATCTGGTCCTGCGTGAAGCGGGTGGTGCGGCTCGGGATGCCGGCGCGCTCGGGCAGGCCGTGCGCGGCCCGCTCGACGACGGGCAGCGCGGCGTCGACCGTGCCGAGCACGGTGCGCGAGCGCTGCTCGCCGGCGGAGCGCCCCTTGCCGACGACCTCGCCGGCGACTGTGCGCATGATCTCCTTGCCGACGTGCTCGACGAGCACCCGGCCGTCCTCGCCCCGCGCGGTCGCCTCGAGGGTGACGTAGCCCTGGCCGCGGCGCTCGACCTTCTCGGTGTAGGCGCCCTCGATGACGACGGTCTCGCCGAGGCGGACGGGGGCGTGGAAGCGGAGGCGCTCGTGGGTGTGGAGGCCCTGTGCGGTGTTGCCGTCGTACTTGTCGTAGAAGAGGAAGAGGAGGTCGTTGGCGAGCACGAGCGGATGGCCGACGGGGCCGCCGAACGGCGAGTCGACGAGGTACCAGTCGCGCAGCTCGTCCTGCGCGTAGGCGTAGTCGAGGATCTTGCGCCGGTCCACCTCGACGGTCACCGGGCCGAAGGCCTCGGGGATCTCGACGAGCTCGTAGCGGGCTTCCTTGAGGGACGTCATCGTCGCTCCTCCATCGGGTCGGTGCGGTGTTCCACGTCGTCGAGAGAATTTGTCTAGACAACTAGACGATGACGATACGGCGACGGCCGCCGGGTGTCAAGCCCGGCGGCCGTCGATGCTCCGATGCGCGCGTCGAGCGCGGCGCGCTCAGCCCGGCACGACCTCCCCGCCGGCCGCCCGGATCTCCTCGAGGGCGGCCGCGCTCGACACCGGCGCGACGCCCGCGACGAACTGCTCCAGCACCCGCACCCCGCGGCCGGCCGCGAGGGCGTCGAGCGCCGAGGCGCGCACGCAGTGGTCCGTCGCGATCCCCACGACGTCGACCTCGTCGATGCGGCGGTCCTCGAGCTCCTCGAGCAGCGTCCTGCCCGCATCCGTCGTGCCCTCGAAGATCGAGTACGCGGGCGCGCCCTGGCCCTTGCGCACGTGGACGTCGACGCGGCTCGTGTCGAGCGCCGGGTGGTACTCCGCCCCCGGCGTGCCCGCCACGCAGTGCACCGGCCAGGTGTCGACGAAGTCGGGCGCGGCATCGACCGCGAAATGGCCGCCGTTGTCGTTCCCGCCGTCGTGCCAGTCGCGGGAGGCGACCACGAGCTCGTAGCGGTCCGGCGCCGCCTCGAGGAGCCGGGTCACGCGGGCCGCGACCTCGGCGCCGCCCTCCACCCCGAGGGCGCCGCCCTCCGTGAAGTCGTTCTGCACGTCGATGATGAGGAGCGCGCGGGCCATGCCGCCTCCGTCCGGCTCGGCGCCGCGAGACGCGACGCGGTGATCAGGGTGCTTCCGCTCAGTACCTCGCGAGGCGCTCGCCGCAGGCGGCCACCCGGGCGACCACCGCATCCAGCGCCGTGCGCGTCGAGTCGTTGACGCCCTCGCCCGAGGCCGTCAGCGAGAAGGTCAGCTGGGTGCCGTCGTCGGCTTCGATCCAGCCCGTCAGGCTCGTCGCGCCGGCGTTGCTGCCGCTCACCGCCGTGACCTTCCCGCGGGCGCTCGCCGCATCCCCGCCGAAGCGCTGCGCGAGCAGTCCCGACTCCCCCGCGACCGACATCGCGTCGCGCACCACCGCGAGCTGCTGACGGCCCTCGCGCACGTCGACCATGAGCTCCGCCAGCGCCGTCGGCTGCACCCGGTTCTCGCCGCTGCGCCCCGAGCCGTCGCGGATCGACAGGCCCTCCGTGTCGGCGCCGTAGGTCGCGAGCGCCGAGGAGGCGGAGGCCGCGAGCGAGCCCGAGGCGCCGTCGCCGCCCGACTCGACCGAGGCGATCCGCGCCAGCATCTCGGCGAGCGTCTCGTCGCCCGACTGGAGCATCTGCGTCACGAGGCGGTTGAGCGGCTGCGAGGAGACCTCGCCGAGGAGGGTCGCGCCGTCCGCGGCCTCCCCGCCCGCCACCTCGACGTCGTCCGCGAGGACGCCCGCGCCGTCCGCCGCGCGGAGGGCGTCGAGGAAGGCCTGGCCGGCGCGCGCCGCCGGGTCGTCGGAGCGCGGGCTCGACGCCTTCGCGGGGTCCTCGCGGTCGCCGTCGACCTGCAGCGGGCTCGGGAGCGACACCCGCCCCTGCGCCGTCGCGTCGCTCGGCCAGCCGCCGGGGGCCGTGGCCTCGGACCAGTAGCTCGTGTCGAGCGAGACCCGCTCGATCTGCTGCTCGGGATGCCGCTGCGCGAAGGCGGAGACGGCCTGCTCGGCGAGATCGGACAGCTTCGGGGCACCCTGGTAGACGCCCTCCTGGCTGCCCGGAAGGCGGCTCAGGGTCGCGTCGCCGCGCCCGACGAGCACGATCTCGCCCTCCTCGACGCCGTCCGTGACGCGCGTCGAGATCTGGAAGGTCGGCCCCATGACCGCGAGGGCGGTGGATGCCGTGACCAGCTTCACGGCGGCGGGCGAGTTCACGGGCTCCTCGCCGTCGATCGAGAGGAGCGGGTCGCCGTCGGCGTCGAGCACGACGCCCGAGAGGGTCTTCAGCGCGTCGGCGCCGCGCTGCGCCGCGATCGAGCAGGTGCTGATCGGCACGGCGCCGGGGGCGCCGTCCGGGGCGCGGCGCTCCGCGACCGGCTCCTCGCCGACCGTCGGCGCGCCGGGCGCCGCCGTCGCCGCGCCGATCGCCGAGCCGAGCGCGAAGGAGCCGGTCGCGAGGAGCAGGAAGGCGAGGCCGAGCGCGCCCGCGAGCCAGGCCCTCGGGTTGCGGCGGACCATCGCGGCGATGCCGGCGACGGGCCCGTCGCCCCCGCCGCGCGGCGGACCGGGCACGTCGATCTCGGGCGGCGCGGGTGCGGGGGCCATCGCCGCCGGCTCGAGGAAGGCGGTGGGGAACGGGGACTCGACGGGCTCGGGGCGGCGGGCGAAGACCTCGGTGGCGTCGGCGGGCCCCTCCGGGAACGCGGTCGTCGGGGCGTCGGAGGCGGCGGGCTCGGCGGGGGCGGCGAAGGCCTGCGTCGGCGCGGGCTCGGCTGGCGCAGCGGACTCGGCCGGCGCAGCGGGCTCGGCGGGCGCGTCGCTCAGCCGAGCCGCATCCGGGCCGGCGATGATCGAGGTGAAGGTCTCCGGCTCGACGGGCGGCTGAGCTTCCTGCTCCTCGCGCGCCGCCCGCTCGGCCGCATCGCGCGCCTCACGGCGCGACATGGGCTGCTCGTCGTCGGTCACCGGCCCATGCTAGCTGGCGACATCTGACGGGTAGGTGAGCCCGATCTGGCGGCGGATCTCGTCGAGGGTCCGCATGATGCCGACGCTCTGGCGCCCGGACATGAGCGGCGAGGTCGTGTGCCCCTCCCGCACCAGCCGCTCGATCTCGAGCGCCTCGAACTGCATCCCGCGCCCCTCGATGCGCGACTCGTAGGCCTCGAGCACCTCGCCGTCCGTCGCGATGAGTCGGAAGGAGGTCGGCTGGTACCAGGTGTCGTCGATCTCGATGCGCGCGCGCGTGCCCGTGATCGACGCGGTGTTCGGGCTCCGCGCGTCGAGCACGGTGTGCACGAGGGCGACCGCGCCCTCCGCATTGCGGAGGAGGACGGCGGTCGAGCCGTCGACGCCGGTCGGCGTCCTGGTGGCCGTCGCGTGGACCTCGACCGGCTCGCCGAGCACATCCCACGCGAAGGACACCGGGTAGATGCCGAGGTCGAGGAGCGCCCCGCCGCCGAGCTCCGGGTTCTGGAGGCGATGCTCCGGGTCGGTCGGGAGCGACTGCCCGTGGTCGGCGATGACGGCGCGGATCTCGCCGAGGGCCCCCTCGGCGAGGAGCTCGCGGATGCGGACCATGTGCGGCAGGAACCGCGTCCACATCGCCTCCATGACCACGAGGCCCGTCTCGATGCCGAGGTCGACGAGCCGCGCGGCCTCCGCCTCGTTCATCGTGAACGCCTTCTCGACGAGCACGTGCTTGCCGCCGCGCAGCGCGAGCTCCGCGTCCGCCGCGTGCATGGGATGCGGCGTCGCGACGTAGATCACGTCGACCTCCGGGTCGGCGGCGAGCGCCTCGTAGGAGCCGTGCGCGCTCGGCACCCCGAACTCCTCGGCGAAGGCGCGGGCGCGGTCCTCGCCGCGCGAGCCGACCGCCTGCACGGTCAGTCCCGCATCCAGCAGGTCGCGGGTGAAGGTCCGGGCGATGCCGCCCGTCCCGAGGATGCCCCATCGCAGCGTCGTCATGCCCTCACGCTATCGGGATCCGGCCGCCGCATCCCCGTTCTCCGGGAGGGGTCTCAGCAGCCGCCCCAGCGGGCGGCGGCGCGCGTGAAGGAGGCGGGCTCGTCCGGGACGCCGCCGTGCGACATCGCGAAGTACACGCAGGCGCCCGCGGGCGAGGGGCCGGGGCGGTAGAGCGACGCGCGGTGCGCGGCCGAATCCCACCACTTCTGCGCGACCGTCGCCCCCGAGTTGCCGGAGCCGCCCGCGAGATTGCCGTCGCAGCCGACGCTCGGCGTGCCGTCGCTGCGCCGCGAGCCCATGTGGCCCCACGCGCTCATCGGGTCGGTGCTCGGATCCTCGGCCATCCAGAAGAGGCGCTGCTCCATGCAGGCGTCGTAGCGGATGCTCGACATCGGGAACGGCTGGAGGCAGTTCGCGACGCGGATCGCGTTGTAGGCCTGCGCGAAGGCCGCGAGGTCGCCGGCCGTCGTGCCGCCGACGCCGAGGGGGCTCCGCGCGCCGGGCGCGCCGGGCGCGCCGCCGCCCGGCATCCCCGGGCATCCGCCGGCGGGCGGCTGGGCGAGGGCGCCGCCGCCCGCGGGCGGCTCGGGCGTCGGGGCGGGGAGGGGCTGCTGCGCGAGGTGCTCGGTGTCGCGGCCCGTCGCCGGCTCGGCCGTCGGCGTCCCCGCCGCGCGCGCCTCGGCACCCTCGATCGAGGCGGCAGCGTGGATGCCGGCGAGCGGACGAGACGGGTCGAGAGCGGCTCCGGCGGTCGAGGCCGACGCGGGCCGGAGGAAGGACGGGCCGCCGCCGCCCGCAAAGGGCAGGATCACGGCGAGGGCGATCGCGAAGACCGCTCCCAGCCCGATGATGCGGCGCATCCTGGCACCCCCCGGTGGACATCCCCTGGCGGAACCCCTCAGAACCGCCTGCTCATCAGGCTATTCCGCTCGAGCTCGCCGACGCGACGGTTCCTCCCCCGCTCTGGGGCCGCCCTCAGGGTCGGCGCCGGGGCCCGGCCGCCGTGCCCCCGGGCTCGCCGATCACCGTCGGACGCGCAGCCCCTGGAGTGCCGCGAGCTCCTCGATCGCCCCCTCCACCTCCTCGCGCTCGGAGGCGCCGAGTGGCGTGTCCTCGTGGACGGCGGCGACCCGGAGCACGCCCGCGCTCCGATCGGCGCGGGCGTCGAGCTTGCCGACGAGCCGGTCGCCGAGCAGGATCGGCAGCGCGAAGCCGCCCCAGCGCCGCACCGCCTTCGGCTTGTACATCTCGAGCGCGTACTCGTAGCCGAAGACGGGCTCGAGGCGCTCGCGGTCGACGACGAGCCGGTCGAACGGCGAGAGGATCGCGGCGCGGCGCCGGCGGAACGGCCGGCCAAGCTGCGCGGGGTCGACGCGCCAGCGCCCCGGCACCCCGTCGATCTCCGCGAGCTCGCCGACCGGGTAGGCGTCGCGGAGCGTGTGGTGGAGGGCGGCCGTGCTGTCGCGGAGGAGGCCGGATGCCGCGAGGAACCGCTCGGCGCGGCGGCGGCGGGCCTCCTCGAGCGGCACCGCGACCGTGTCGGAGGGGTAGACGCGCTCGGCGATGTCCCAGACGCGGAGTCGTCCGACGCGCCCGACGACCGCGAGATCACCCTGCACGTGCATGAGCTGGAGCATCTGCGTCGCGTTGCGGTCGTCGGTCCAGCCGGTAGACGGCCACGGCACGACCGCCTCGTCGGGGATCTCGCGCGAGGTCAGCGGGCCGAGGTCGGCAATCCGGTCGAGGATCCCCTGCCGGAACGGCTCGTTCGCCTCCACCCAGCGCTGCGCCTGCCCGCCCTCGACGTCGAGGCTCATGCCGGCGAGGTGGAGCCCCAGCTCCGACATCGGATGCAGCACCCAGTCGCGCTCGAAGAGCCGCCCGGCCGCGAGTGCGCGGTCGGCCTGCCCGAGCCGGTAGTCGCGGCCGAGGCGCGTGGCCGCGATGTGGTCGGCGGCGGGCGCGACCGTCGTCGTCAGCTCGACGCGGAGACCCGCGAGGGCACCGGCGAGCTCCACGAGCTCGCCCGGCGGCTCGTCATCGAGGCCGGCGGCGCGCACGGCGATGCGCCGCGCCTCGTCCCGATCCAGCCGCACGATGCCCACGACCCGAGGCTAGCCCCGCCCGCCGACACCCTCCGGCGTCGCGCGCCCCCCGCATCCGCGGCGAGCGCACCCCGCGCGCCGGACCCCGCCGTCCACGACTCGCGCCGCAGCAGCGGCGGCGCGACAGAAGGTACAGAGCCGCCTGTGGGAATCGAACCCACGACCTTTTCATTACGAGTGAAACGCTCTACCGACTGAGCTAAGGCGGCGTGGCGCCGAGCTGATGGGCTCAGCGGCACGATTGACGATCATAGCCGATCAGCGCGGGCTCGCCGCACCGAGGAGGGCGGCCGCATCGGCGAGGGCGTCGTGGATGAGGACCCCGAGTCCTTCGGGGTGGGATCCGTCAGCCCAGGTCACCCACGCGGCGCGCATCGCGCCGACGGCGACGAAGGTGACGAGGCGCGCCTCCTCGCGTTCCCGGTCGGTCTCCGCGGCGTCCACCGGGCGGGCGCGCTCGGCCCGGAGGCGGCGGGCGACGACGTGGACGAGCTCGTCCTCGAAGCTGCGCATCCCGGCCATGCGGAGCGCCATGATCTGCGGGTTGGCTTTGACGAGCTCGCGCCGCTGCTGGACGAGCTCGAGGTCCTGGAGGTTCTGCTGCACGGCGTCGGCGAGCATGTCGCCGAGGTCGAGGAGCAGCGGCTGCCGGCCGTGGACGAAGCGCTCGAGGATCTCGGCCTCGGGGAGGTGCGGGGTGTCGCCGGCGAGCGCCGAGTCCTTGGAGGGGAAGTAGTTGAAGAAGGTCCGCGGCGAGACGTCGGCGCGGCCGGCGATGTCCTCGACGGTGACGCCGTCGATGCCGCGCTCGCGCACGAGCTGGATGGTGGCGAGCTGGATGGCGCGCCGGGTGGCGATCCGCTTGCGCTCGCGGAGCCCGATCGGCGCGTCGTCGTCAGTCACGCGGATATTCTTTCACAGCCTGCAAGTTTGCATCCGCGCACGGCCGGTTCAGCAGCGGGGGTCCGCCGCGGGGACCGTGCCGTCGATGAGGTAGTCGTCGACGGCGTCGTTCACGCAGGCGTTCGACTTGTTGTAGGCGGTGTGCCCTTCGCCCTCGTAGGTGACGAGGTGTCCGTTCTCGAGCTGCCCGGCGAGCCGCTCGGACCACACGTACGGCGTCGCCGGATCGTTCGTGGTGCCGACGACGAGGATGTCGGCGGAGCCGGCCGCGGCGATCGGCCCGCGCTCGCGAGTGCTCTGGAACGGCCACTGCGCGCAGCCCGTGCCGCCGTAGGTGAGCTGCGGTCCGAAGACAGGCGCCGCGTCGACGAGCGCCGCCGCCTTCTCCCGCATGGTCGCGGGGTCGTCGTCGCTCGTGTAGTCGAGGCAGTTGATGGCGATGAGCGCCTCGGTCGCGTTGCTCGCGTAGCGGCCCGAGGCATCCCGCTCGTAGTACTGGTCGGCGAGGTTGAAGGCGACCGTCGCATCCCCCGTCCGGACGCTCTCGAGCAGCGAGTCGAGGGCAGGCCAGCTCGTCGGGTTGTAGAGCGGCAGGATGATCGCGGTGAACATGGTGCCGCTGCCGAGCTCGCGCCCGTCGACGGAGCGGAGCGGGCTCCGGTCGAGGCGGTCGAGGATGCCGCGCGTCTCCTCCTGCGCGGCCTCGACGGTGCCGCGGAACGGGCAGCCCTCGCGCTCGAGGCAGTCCTCGAGGTAGGCGCGGTATGCGCTCTCGAAGCCGATCGCCTGCCTCAGCGAGACCTCGTCCTCGCTCGCCGCGGGGTCGAGGGCGCCGTCGAGCACGAGCCGGCCCGTCTTCTCCGGGAAGAGCTCGGCGTAGGTCGCGCCGAGGAAGGTGCCGTAGGAGTAGCCGAGGTAGCCGAGCGTCTCGTCGCCGAGGGCGGCGCGCAGCATGTCGAGGTCGCGCGCCGCGCTCTCGGTGTCGACGTGCTCGAGGAGGGGCCCCGTGTGCTCGAGGCAGGCCTCCCCGAACTCTCGGTTGCTCTGCTCAGAGGCGGCGATCCAGGCGTCGCCGCCGCGCGGCGCATCGGGGACGTCGTACAGGTAGTGGTCGAGGGCGGCGTCGTCGTCCGCGCAGCTGACGGCACTCGACCGCCCGACGCCGCGCGGGTCGAAGCCGACGATGTCGTACGCCGACTGGAGGCGCTCGCTCGTCGCGTAGTCGACGTTCTCGAGCACGAAGTCGACGCCCGAGCCGCCCGGCCCGCCGGGGTTCACGAGGATCGAGCCCCGCGCCTCACCCGACTGGGCGGGCTGGCGCACGAGCGCGAGCTCGATGTCCTCGCCGTCGATCGACGCCCAGTCGAGCGGCGCGGTCGCGGTCGCGCACTGCATGCCGTCGCCGCATCCCTCCCATTCGAGGACCTGGTGATAGTAGGGCTCGAGATCGGCGGCGACCTCCTCCCCCGTGGGCGTCGACGCGGGCTCCATGCGCGGCGCCTGGAACCAGGCCAGACAGCCGCTCAGGACGAGCGGCACCGCGGCGGCGACCGCGAGCGCGACGAGGATCCTGGCGCGCGCGCGGCGCGGTCCGCGCGGGCGCGAGGCGCTCACCGCGCTCCTCCGGGCTGTGCCTCGCGCACGCGGACGGCGCTCACGAGCGCCGCCTCGATCGCGAGGAGCGGCGCGACGTTGCCCTCGATCCGCGTGCGCGCCTCGGCGACGGCATCGAGGGTGGCGAGGGTCTGCGGTGCGTCGCCGAGCGCCGCGGCCTCCCGGATGCCGTCGGCGATCGCCGCGTTGACGAGCTCGCCGCCGACGCCGAGCTGGGTGACGAGCACGTCGCGGTAGAGGGAGAGGAGGTCGACGAGGATGCGGTCGAGGCCGTCGCGGAGGCTGCGGGTGGCGCGCCGCTTCTGATCCTCCTCGAGGTGCTTGAGCTGGGCGCGGAGCGCCGGGGGCACCGTGCCGCCGGGCTCGACGCCGAGGGACCTGAGCGCCTCCTCGCGCTCGACGGCATCCCGCTCCTCGGTGATGGCCTTCGCGTCGGCGGCGGCGATCTCGTGGAGCTCGGCGGCCGCCCGGACGGCGCCGCCGACGCTGCGGATGCCGAGTGCGGCCTGGAGCGTCCGCGAGCGGCGCTCTCGGGCGTCGGCGTCGGTCGCGAGGCGGTGCGCCATGCCGATGTGCGACTGGGCCTCGCGGGCCGCGGTCTCGGCGATCGCGGCCGGCACGCCGTCGCGCTGCTCGAGGAGGGCGGCGACCTCGCGCACGGTCGGCACGCGGAGTCGGAGCGAGCGGACGCGCGAGCGGATCGTGGGGATGAGGTCGGCCTCGCTCGGCGCGCAGAGGATCCAGACGGTGCGCGGCGGCGGCTCCTCGAGCGCTTTGAGGAGGACGTTGGAGGTGCGCTCGGTCATGCGGTCCGCGTCCTCGATGACCATGACCCGGTAGCGGCCGGAGGAGGGCGAGAACTGGCTCTTCGCGACGAGCTGGCGCACCTCCTCGATCGCGATGATGACGCGCTCGGTGCTGAGGACGCCGAGGTCGGGGTGGGTGCGCGCGTGGACCTGCGCCTCGACGGCGGCGGGATCCTCGCCGTCTCGCGCGATGAGCGCGGCGGCGAAGGCGTAGGCGAGGTTGGAGCGCCCGGAGCCGGGCGGGCCGGTGATGAGCCAGGAGTGGGTCATGCCCTCGCCCCGCTCGGCTGCGGCCCGCACGGCGGCGACCGCGGCATCCTGCCCGACGACCTCGTCCCAGCCCATCAGCGCGAGCCCGCCTCGAGCAGCTCGGCGACGCGGACGCGGATGCGCTCGGCGAGCACCTCGGGCGCCTCGCTCGCATCGAGCACGAGGAAGCGCCCGGGCTCCGCCTCGGCGAGCGCGAGGTAGGCGGCACGGACCCGCTCGTGGAAGTCCTGCTCCTCGGCCTCGAGCCGGTCGTACCGGGTGCGCGACGCGTCGAGCCGTTCGCGGCCGGCGGCGGGGTCGAGGTCGAGCAGGATGGTGAGGTCGGGCAGCAGGCCCTCGGCCGCCCAGAGCGAGAGGCGCCGCACCTCGTCGGCGTCGAGGACCCGGCCGGCGCCCTGGTAGGCGACGGAGGAGTCGAGGTAGCGGTCCTGGATGACGATCTCGCCCCGCTCGAGCGCCGGTCGCACGGCGGTCGCGATGTTGTGGGCGCGATCGGCCGCGTAGAGGAGCGCCTCGGCGCGCGGGGCCATGTACCCGCGACGGTGGAGGATGATCTCGCGAAGCTCGAGGCCGAGCTCGGTGCCGCCGGGCTCGCGCGCGTGCTCGACCGTGCGACCCTGCTCCTCGAGCCAGGCGGTGAGCCGCCGCGACTGCGTGGTCTTGCCGGAGCCGTCGCCGCCCTCGAGGGTGATGAAGAGCCCGGCCATGCGGTGCGCGGCTCCCGTCACTTCTTCTTCGCGGCGGTGCTGCGCTTCGCGGGCGCCTTCTTGGCGGGCGCCTTGCGCTTCACCGGCCCCTTCGCGCGCTTGTCGGCGAGCAGCTGGACGGCGCGGTCGAAGTCGACCGCCTCGACGTCCTCGCCGCGCGGGATCGTCGCATTCGTGATCCCGTCGGTGACGTAGGGGCCGAAGCGGCCGTCGCGCACCCGGATCGGCTTGCCGCTCTCGGGGTCGGCGTCGAACTCCTTGAGGGCACTCGATGCGCGCTTCGCGCCGTACTTCGGCTGCGCGAGCAGCGCGAGGGCGCCGGCGAGGTCGAGCTCGAAGATCTGGTCCTCGCTCTCGAGGGAGCGCGTCTCGGAGCCCTTCTTGAGGTAGGCGCCGTAGCGGCCGTTCTGCGTGGTGATGTCGTCGCCCGACTCCGGATCCTGGCCGACGACGCGCGGCAGCGCGAGGAGGCGGATCGCGGTGTCGAAGTCGACCGTCGCCGGGTCCATGGACTTGAAGAGGGATGCGGTGCGCGGCTTCGGCGCGGCCTCCTTCTTCTTGCGGCTCGGCTTGGGCGCCTCCTCCGCGACCTCGGGCTCCGGCTCGAGCTCGGTGACGTAGGGGCCGAAGCGGCCGTCCTTCACGACGATCTGCTTGCCGCTGTCGGGGTCGGTGCCGAGCACCCGATCGCCGACGACGGGCGCGTCGATGAGCTCGCGCGCCTTCGCGGGCGTGAGCTCGTCGGGGGCCAGCTCCTCGGGGATGTTCACGCGCCGCGGGGTCTCGCCCTCGGGCGCCGGCACCTCGAGGTACGGGCCGTACTTCCCGATGCGGAGGGTGATGTCGTCGGCGATGCGGATCGAGTTGATGTCGCGCGCGTCGATCTCGCCGAGGTTGTCGATGACGTTGCGGAGGCCGCGGTGCCCGGCGCCGCCGAAGTAGAAGCCTTTCAGCCACTCGACGCGATCCTCGCCGCCGCCCGCGATGCGATCGAGGTCGTCCTCCATGCTCGCGGTGAAGTCGTACTGCACGAGGTCGCCGAAGTACTCCTCGAGGAGCCGGACGACGCTGAAGGCGATCCAGCTCGGCACGAGCGCGGTGCCGCGGGGGGTGACGTAGCCGCGGTCGACGATCGTCGAGATGATGGCCGCGTAGGTCGAGGGCCGCCCGATGCCGAGCTCCTCGAGCGTCTTGACGAGGCTCGCCTCCGTGTAGCGGGGCGGCGGGCTCGTCTCGTGCCCCTTGGCCTCCACCTCGCGGAGCACCAGGCTCTGGCCCTCGGCGAGCTGCGGCAGGCGCTCCTCGCGGGCCTCGGGGGCGCTTTCGCGCTCCTCGTCGCGACCCTCCTCGTAGGCGGCGAGGAAGCCGCGGAAGGTGATGACGGTGCCGGAGGCGGTCAGCTCGGCCTCGCCCGCGTCAGCCGTCTTCGCCTGGATGGTGACGGTCGCGGTGGAGCCGCGCGCGTCGGCCATCTGCGAGGCGACGGTCCGCTTCCAGATGAGGTCGTAGAGCTTGAAGTCGTTGCCGCGCAGCGTGCCGCTGAGCTCGGACGGGGTCTTGAAGACGTCGCCCGCGGGGCGGATCGCCTCGTGCGCCTCCTGCGCGTTCTTGGACTTGCCGGCGTAGGCGCGCGGCTTCTCGGGCACGGTCTCCGCGCCGTAGAGGCGAGCGGCCTGCGAGCGCGCCGCGTCGATCGCCTGCTTCGAGAGCGAGGGCGAGTCGGTGCGCATGTAGGTGATGTGCCCGTTCTCGTAGAGGGCCTGCGCGACGCTCATGGTCTGGCGGGCGGAGAAGCGGAGCTTGCGGGCGGCCTCCTGCTGGAGCGTGGAGGTCGTGAAGGGCGCGGCCGGTCGGCGGGTGTAGGGCTTCGACTCGACGCTCGCGACGGTCACCGTGGTCGACTCGGCGCGGAGCGCGGACGCGAGCGTCTCGGCGGCCGCCTCGTCGAGGGCGACCGCGTCGCTCTTCAGCGCGCCGCGGTCGTCGAAGTCGCGACCGGTCGCGATGCGGCGCCCGTCGAGGCGCGCGAGACGCGCCTGGAACCCCGCCGCGCCCTCCTCGGCCGAGGTGCCGAGCTCGGTGGAGAGATCCCAGTAGACGGCGGAGACGAAGGCGAGGCGCTCGCGCTCGCGGTCGACGACGAGACGGGTCGCGGCGGACTGCACGCGCCCCGCGGAGAGGCCCGGCCCGACCTTGCGCCAGAGCACCGGCGAGACCTCGTAGCCGTAGAGGCGGTCGAGGATGCGGCGGGTCTCCTGCGCGTCGACGAGGGCCGTGTCGAGCTCGCGAGTGTTCTCCTGCGCGCGCTGGATGGCCTCCTTCGTGATCTCGTGGAAGACCATGCGCTTGACCGGCACCTTGGGCTTCAGCACCTCGAGGAGGTGCCACGCGATGGCTTCGCCCTCGCGGTCCTCATCCGTCGCGAGGTAGAGCTCGTCGGCCTCCTTCAGCGCCTTCTTGAGGTCGGTGACGGTGCGCTTCTTCTCGTCGCTCACGACGTAGTACGGCTGGAACCCGTTGTCGACATCGATCGAGAACTTGCCGAGCGAGCCCTTCTTGAGCTCGGCCGGGAGGTTCTTCGGCTCGACGAGGTCGCGGATGTGGCCGACGGAGGCCTGGACCTCGTAGCCGTCGCCGAGGTACTGGGCGATCGTCTTGGCCTTCGCCGGCGACTCGACGATGACGAGCTTCTTGGTGGCAGGCACCCCGCTCCTCTTCCTTGCGTAGAGGTGATCCCGCGGCGTCGAGGGCCGCTCGGGATGGACGAGTGGAGCGCGGAGCCCCGGCCTCATCGCGTTCCGAGGCACACCATACACAGTCGCGCCGTCAGTCTGCTCCGGCGCCGCGGCGCTCACGGCGCCTGCCCCGCGGTCGACCGCGCGCGGACCGCGAGGCCCGCGACGGCGCCCTCGACCAGCACGGTCGCGTCGACGCCGTCGACCCCGCACCCGAGCAGCCTGGCGCCGTTCGCGGCGGCGACCCGCGCCGCGAGCTCGCACGGCGCGCCGGCGACGAGGCCCGAGGCGCCGTCGGCCGCGGCGAGCGCGGCGGCGTCGGCGGCGCCGATGACACGCTGCCGCTCGGCGGAGACGGCGCCCGCACCCGTCACCGCGACGGCCCCGATGCCGAGCGCCGCGACGATCGCGGCGCTCGCGACGGCGCTCATCGCCCCGCCTCGAGGGCGCAGCCGCGCGCGCTGAGCGGCACCGTCCGGAGGCCGAGCACGGGTGCCGCGACCACGACCTCGACGCACTGCATCCCCCCGCCGGACGCCCCGCCGCGCACACTCGCTCCGGGCACGTGCCGCGCGGCGACCGCCGCCGCGTGCGCCGCACCCTCGCCGCGCGCGAGGCTCCGTGCCGAGTCCGCGGCCGCATCCGCGAGCCGCACCCGGGTCGCCGCGAGCTGGAGTGCCGCGAGGACGACGACGAGCAGCGCCACCACCGCGGGCAGCACCACGGCGAGCTCGACGGTCGCGCTGCCGCGCTCGCCTCGCGCGCGGAGCCCCGCAACCCGTCTCCGGCGCGTCATCCGGCGACGCTCAGCGCGCGGGTGACGAGGTCCGCGAGCGCGGCGCGGACCTCGCCCGAGCGCAGGATCGCGACGAGCAGCCCCGCGAAGCCGACGGCCGCCATGATCGTGACCGCGTACTCGGCCGTCGCGGCGCCGCGCTCGTCGGCGGCCGCGGCGCCCAGAGCGCGAAGAGGCGGAAGGGTGCACCGGGCGCCGCCCGTGCGTCGTGCAGAGGTCATGTCGTTCCTCTTTCTCTTGATGGGGCGCCCGGTGCTGCATGCGAGCCTGCCGTGCCGGGAGCGCGGGCCGGGCCGCCGCCGGTCGAGTTGTGGATGCCGCTCACCAGAGCTCGCCTGTGGAGGAGAGGAGCGCGAGGACGACGGGGGCGACGCCCAGCGCGATGAACGACGGCAGCACGCAGAGCCCGAGCGGCAGCATGAGCCGCGCCCCGAGCTGCGCGGCGACGCCGCGAGCCCGCGAGCGGGCGCGGCGCCGCCCCGCGGCCGCCTCGCCGCGCAGCAGCGACCCGACCGGGATGCCGGCCGCGGCGGCGAGCTCCAGCAGCGCCTCGAGCTCGCGACGCTCGCCCTCGTCCGGCCCCGGCAGCCCCGCCTCGCGCAGCGTCGACGTCACACGGTCGGCGATCCGGTCGGGCGCAGCGCCCCCCGATGCCGCGATCGCCGCGAGCTCGAGCGGAAGTCCGGGCAATCCGGCCGACCGGCTCGCCTCGGCGACGAGCCGCGACATCCAGCCTCGGCCGGCGAGGAGGAGGCCGGAGCCCGCGAGCGCGCACGCCCAGCCGGCCGGGCCCGAGACGAGTGCGCCGAGCGCATCGATGCCGAGCGCGCCCGCGAGCAGCAGGCCGAGCGGCGGCATCGCGAGCACGATGCGCGCCGATGACCGCGGGCCGGCGAGCGCCGCCTCGATCTCGCGAGCCGCATCCCCCAGATCGCGCAGCGCCTCGGCGAGCGCCCGCAGCGAGGCGGCCATGGGCGCGCCGAGCTCGGCGACGAGCCGCCAGCACGCCGCGAGCGGGAGCCAGTCGAGCCGCGAGAGCTCCCCCGCCGAGCCGGGCGCGACCGCCGCCTCGACGGCCGCGGGGATGCCGACCGGTGAGCGGAGTCCGGCCGCGACCTCGCGGGCCACGGCCGATCGCGTCGACGCCGCCGCGTGACCCCACGCCGAGACGGGCGCGATCCCCGCGTCGAGGAGGACCGCGAGCCGCTCGACGACCTCGGCCGCGGCATCGGCCTCCGCACCCCGCGGGGCGGCGCGACGACCCTGTCCGCGCCTCGACGCGCGGCTCATGCGGCGACCGCCCGCAGCCGCCCGCCGCCGTCGAGCTCGAGCCGTCCGATCGCGGCGAGGCGCCGCGTCCCGGCGCGACGCTCGAGGTGCAGCACGACGTCGATCGCGCTCGCGACCTGGCGAGCCAGCGCCAGCGGGTCGAGCCCGGCGAGTGCGCCGAGCGCCTCGAGCCGAGCCGGCACGTCCTCGAGCGAGTTCGCGTGGATCGTGCCCGCCCCGCCGTCGTGGCCGGTGTTGAGGGCGGCGAGCAGCTCGCGGAGCTCGGCGCCGCGGCACTCGCCGAGGACGAGGCGGTCGGGCCGCATCCGCAGCGCCTCGCGCACCAGACGCTCGAGCGGCACGAGACCCGCGCCCTCCGTGTTCGCCTGCCGCGCCTCGAGCGCGACGACGTGATCGTGCTCGGGGCGCAGCTCCGCGACGTCCTCGATGAGCACGATGCGCTCGCCGGCGGGAGCCGCCGAGAGCATGGCGCCGAGGAGCGTCGTCTTGCCGCTGCCGCCCGCACCCGAGATGAGCGCGTTGCGCCGGGCCGCCACGATCTCCTGCACACGCGCCAGGTCGTCCGGCGCGAACAGGCCGAGCGCGTCGAGGTCGTCGAGCGTGGGCCGGACTCGACCGGGGATGCGGATCGAGATCGCGGGACCCCCGCGCGCGACGGGTGGGAGCGCCGCGTGGACCCGGAGCCCGCCCCCGAGGCGGACGTCGACACACGGCGCGAGCTCGTCGATGTGGCGGCCTCCCGCCGACACGAGCTCGACCGCGAGGCGCCGCGCCGCGTCGGGCGGGATGCGGAGACCGGGGACGGCCAGGACGCCCGCGCCGCGGTCGACCCAGACCGCCCCGTCCGGGTTGAGGAACACGTCGGTCGCCGCGCGGTCGAGGACGTGCGGGGCGAGCGGGCCGAGGACCCGGGCGAGCCCGGCGGGGACGCCCTCGACGCCGCTCGCGCCGGCCGCCGGCGCCGGGGGCGCGCCGCTCCGACCGGCTGCCGCGGCCGGCGCGCCGGGAGGCGGCACGGCCGCGAAGGGCGCATCGCCGCCAGGCGGGTCGGGATCCGGCTGCTGCATGCGAGGAGCCTGCCGGGTGCGGGGCGGCGGGAGCGCCGGGTCGGCGGCGGATGTGCATCGATCCGCAGGAAGCGCACCTGTGGAGGAGGGGCGCGCCGAGCGCTGCCGGAACCCGCCTTGAACGGAACCCGCCTTAAACGAAGAGGGGCGGCGCCTATTGGGGGGAACAGGCGCCGCCACTGCAACGCTTGGATTGGGGGGAATCGCGAAACGCTGCGGGCCGAGGTCGCCCTCGGCTGAGTCGAGTGTACTCCAAACGGGGGACGTCGCAACGGGTGATTCCGCCCGGGATCCGCGCGGACCCGGCGACTTCGCGCCGCCCTCCGGCGTCCCCCGGGCGGGATGCCGTCGGGCGTGGCTAGGATCGGTGCTCAAGACCATTGCCGCTCTTCGCGACGAACCAGGCACGTTCGCGGAATCGACCGAGGATACGACCTCCATGAATTCGATCGACAGCCTGCTCCACGAGGACCGCCGCTTCCCGCCGACCCCCGAGTTCGCCGCCTCCGCGGTCGCCGGGCCGGAGCTCGCGGAGGCCGCCGCGGCCGACCGCCTGCAGTTCTGGGCGGACCAGTCGCGCGAGCTCCTCCACTGGCATCGGCCCTTCACCCAGACGCTCGACTGGACCCAGGCGCCCTTCGCGAAGTGGTTCGCCGACGGGCAGCTCAACGTCGCCTACAACTGCCTCGACCGCCACGTCCTCGCCGGGAACGGCGACCGCGTCGCGATCCACTGGGAGGGCGAGCCGGGCGACACCCGCACCATCACCTACGCCGAGCTCACCGCCGAGGTGAAGAAGGCGGCGAACCTGCTCGCGAGCCTCGGCATCCGGCGCGGCGACCGCGTCGCGATCTACCTGCCGATGATCCCCGAGGCCGTCATCTCGATGCTCGCCATCGCGCGCATCGGCGCCGTGCACTCCGTCGTGTTCGGCGGCTTCAGCGCAGACAGCCTCCGCTCCCGCATCGACGACGCGGAGGCGAAGCTCGTCATCACCGCCGACGGCGGCTGGCGCAAGGGCAAGGTTTTCCCGCTCAAGAAGACGGTCGACCAGGCCGTCACCGAGACGAGCGTCGAGCACGTGCTCGTCGTGCGCCGCGGCGAGAACGAGGTCGACTGGACCGAGGGCCGCGACCTGTGGTGGCACGAGGAGATCGCGACCATGGACGCGGAGCACGAGGCGGAGGCCTTCGACGCCGAGAACCCGCTCTTCATCCTCTACACCTCGGGCACGACGGGGAAGCCGAAGGGCATCCTCCACACGAGCGGCGGGTACCTCACGCAGACCGCCTACACGCACAAGAACGTCTTCGACCTCCACCCGGAGACCGACGTCTACTGGTGCACGGCGGACATCGGATGGGTCACCGGCCACAGCTACGTCGTCTACGGCCCGCTCGCGAACGGCGCCACCCAGGTGCTCTACGAGGGCACCCCGGAGTTCCCGGAGCCGGGCCGCTGGTGGCAGCTCGTCGAGAAGTACAAGGTGTCGATCTTCTACACGGCGCCGACCGCGATCCGCTCCTTCATGAAGCAGGGACGCCAGATCCCCCAGGCCTCCGACCTCTCCTCGATCCGCGTGCTCGGCTCGGTGGGCGAGCCGATCAACCCCGAGGCCTGGATCTGGTACCGCGACATCATCGGCGGCGGCACGGCCCCCATCGTCGACACCTGGTGGCAGACGGAGACGGGCGCGATCATGATCAGCCCCCTCCCGGGTCTCACCGCGACGAAGCCCGGCAGCGCGCAGGTCGCGCTCCCCGGGATCTCGATCGACGTGCTCGACGACGACGGCGCGGCCGTCGAGAAGGGCCAGGGCGGCCTCCTCGTCGTCACCGAGCCGTGGCCGAGCATGCTCCGCGGCATCTGGGGCGACCCGGAGCGGTTCATCGAGACGTACTGGGAGAAGTTCGACAAGCCGGGTGCCCGACGCCGCATGTACTTCGCGGGCGACGGCGCGCGGAAGGACGAGGACGGCGACATCTGGCTCCTCGGCCGCGTCGATGACGTGATGAACGTCTCCGGCCACCGCCTCTCGACCGCCGAGATCGAGTCGGCGCTCGTCTCGCATCCCTTCGTCGCGGAGGCCGCCGTCGTCGGCGCCGCCGACGAGACCACGGGGCAGGCGGTCGTCGCCTTCGTCATCGTGAAGGCGAGCCAGGCGGATGTCGCGACCGCCGATGAGGCGAGCTCCATCCTGCGTGCGCACGTCGCCGAGCAGATCGGCGCGATCGCGCGCCCGCGGCAGGTCTACGTCGTGAACGAGCTGCCGAAGACGCGCTCCGGCAAGATCATGCGGCGGCTGCTGCGCGACGTCGCGGAGGGGCGCGAGATCGGCGACACGACGACGCTCGCCGACACGACCGTCATGCAGATCATCACCGACAAGCTCAAGTAGCGCGCCGGACACCTGCGGCGCGCGGGGGACGGCCGGATACAGCCGTCCCCCGCGCAGCAGACATGTCTATCGAGGCGCGGTCAGGCGAACTCGAGGACGAGCTCCACCTCGACGGGCACGTCGAGCGGGAGGACCGCGACGCCGACCGCGCTGCGGGCGTGCCGGCCGGCATCCCCGAAGACCTCGCCCAGCAGCTCCGAGGCGCCGTTCACGACGCCGGGCTGCCCGCTGAAGGCCGGGTCGGATGCGACGAAGCCGGTGACCTTGACGACGCGCGTCACGCGGTCGAGCGAGCCGATCACGGAGGCCGCGGCGGCGAGTCCGTTGAGCACGCAGATCGCGGCCAGCTCCTTCGCGCGCTCGGGGCTCACGCCCGCGCCGACCTTGCCGGTCTCCGCGACCTGACCGTCCACGAGCGGGATCTGCCCCGCCGTGAAGACGAGGTTCCCGCTGACGACCGCGGGGAGGTACGCGCCCGCGGGGGCCGCGACGCCGGGGAGCTCGAGCCCGAGCTCCGCGAGCCGCGCCTCGACCGCGCTCACGCCGAGACCTCGCCCGAGGGGCGCTTGAGGTAGGCGACGAGCCCGCCCTCGGGGCCCTGCACGACCTGCACGAGCTCCCAGCCCTGCGCGCCCCAGTTGTTGAGGATCGCGGTCGTGTTGTGGACGATCAGGGGGGTCGTCGTGTACTCCCAGGTCTGCATCGTTGGGCTTCCATTCAGCTCGGCGGATGGGGTCTTCGCGTACCCTACTGTCTATGTCTGCCCAGAAGAAGACGGCCTCGAGCCTCATCGGCGCGGCGCTCGGAGCCATCGGCTTCTCCGCACTCGCCGGCCTGCTCGTGACCGTGATGGTCGCCCCCGCCATCGCCGTGACCGGCATCACCGCCAACGCGACGATCGGCATCTTCGACGGCCTCCCCGAGTACATCCAGCTGGGCCAGCAGAAGCAGCGCAACGAGATCCGCATCAAGAAGGGCAACGGCAGCCAGCGGATCGCCACCATCTACGACCAGAACCGCGAGGAGATCCCGCTCGACAAGATGAGCGACTACCTCAAGTTCGCCGCCATCTCGGGTGAGGACCGCCGCTTCTACGAGCACAACGGCGTCGACCCGAACTCGGTCGCCCGCGCGGCCGTCGGCCTCGTCGGCGGCTCCTCGGACTCCGGCGGCGCCTCGACCCTCACGATGCAGACCGTGCGCAACATCCTCGTCCTCGAGGCCTTCAACGACGAGACGCTCAGCGAGGAGGAGAGCATCCAGGCCCAGCAGGAGGCACTCGAGCCGACCGCGGGCCGCAAGCTGCGCGAGATGAAGCTCGCGATCGGGCTCGAGAAGGCCTACTCGAAGGACGAGATCCTCGCCGGCTACCTCAACATCGCGAACTTCGGCGCGAACACCTACGGCGTGCAGGCCGCCGCGCAGCAGTACTTCTCCACGACCGCCGCGAAGCTCACCCCGGCTCAGGCCGCGAGCCTCATCGCGATCGTCCAGTACCCGAACGCGCGCAGCCTCGACAACCCCGAGAACTTCGAGCGCAACCAGATCCGCCGCGACTTCATCCTCAAGGCGATGTTCAAGGACGACCACCTCACGCAGGAGGAGCTCGACGAGGCCATCGCGACGCCGGTGGACGAGAAGTTCCTCAAGCTCAACAAGCCCTCCAACGGCTGTTTCGCCGCGAAGAAGAACTACCAGTGGTTCTGCGACTACGTCGTCAACTCCGTCAAGGACCTCGAGGCGCTCGGTAAGACCCCCGAGGAGCGCCTCCAGAACTGGAAGTTCGGCGGCTACACCCTCTACGGCACCCTCAGCGCCGGCATCCAGGACACCGCCCGGGGCGTCACCCGGCAGTACGCCGACCCGAACGCCGCGACCTTCAACCTCGGCGCGGCCGCCGTGACCGTCCAGACGGGCACCGGCCGCATCCTCGCCATGGCGCAGAACCGCGACTTCGACAACCGCGAGAAGGCCGCCAAGGGCACCACGGCCGTCAACTACACGGCCGATCAGCGCTACGGCGGCTCACGCGGCTTCCAGCCGGGCTCGACCTACAAGCCCTACACCCTGCTCGCCTGGCTGGATGCCGGCCGCGGTGTCAACGAGGGCTTCAACGCCGGCATCACGACGCTGAACCAGGCCGACTTCGCCGACCGCTGCAACGGCCCGTGGGGCGGCGAGTACAAGTTCCGCAACGACGCCTACGAGACCGGCCGCTACACCGGCGTCTCGGGCACCGCCGCCTCCATCAACTCCGTCTTCCTCCAGATGGCCTCCAAGATCGACCAGTGCGACATCCGCGACATCGCCCGCTCGATCGGCGTGCACCGCGCCGACGGCAAGGCGGACGGCTCCGATCTCTACACGATGCCGTCCTGCGTCATCGGCGGCTGCGACAACACCGTCTCGCCGATGACCCAGGCCGCCGCCTATGCGGCCATCGCGAACAAGGGCATCTACTGCAAGCCGATCGCCGTCGACAAGGTCGTCGGACCGGACGAGGAGGAGCTCCCGGGCCAGGATGCGGGATGCCACCAGGCCATCCGCCCCGAGGTCGCCAACACCGCGGCCTATGCGATGCAGCAGGTGATGGGCGGCACGGCCGCGGCGTCCAACCCGAACGACGGCACGCCCTACATCGGCAAGACGGGCACGACCGACAACTCGGTCCACACCTGGATGGTCGGCTCCTCGACCCGCGCCGCGACCGCCGTCTGGGTGGGCAACACCCGCGGCAAGCAGCCGCTGCGCCAGGCGGCCGTCAACGGCAACAGCGCCGCGCTCCTGCGTCACTACATCTTCCGGCCCATCGCGCAGCGCATCGACGCCTCGCTCCCCGGCACCGCCTTCCCGGGCGCGTCGTCCGAGCTGCTCAACGGCCAGCCGACCTTCGTGCCCGACGTCCTCGGATCCACCGTCGACCAGGCCCGCGGCGTCATCCAGAACGCGGAGCTCAGCATGAAGGACGGCGGCGGCGTCGCCTCCGACCAGCCGGTCGGCACCATCGTCCGGCAGGAGCCCGCCTCGGGCGCCTCCGTGCCGAAGGGCAGCATCGTCACCGTCTTCCGCTCCAACGGGAAGGGCGCGGAGGTGCCGGATGTCATCGGCCTGAGCTTCGAGGAGGCGAAGGCGAGATTCTCCGCCTTCGCGAACGTCGTCGAATCGTGTCAGTCCTCCGACGATCCGCTCGCCGACTCCGACCTCGACAAGGTCGTCAAGCAGGACCCGAAGGCGGGAGGCATGGCGAGCAACGACCGCACCGTCACGCTGACCGTGCGGCGGGCGGAATGCTGATCGCGCGCGATCGGCGGGTCCGACGATGAGCCCCCGGCGCGTCGTCGGCGGCGCCCTGGTCGGCGCCGCCGCCGCAGGGGCGGCGGCCTTCGCCTGGGGTGCGCTCGTCGAGCGGCGGCGCTTCCAGGTCCGCCACGAGGTGCTGCGCGTCCTCGAGCCCGGGTCGCGGGACGTCACGATCCTGCACCTCAGCGACCTGCACATGGCGCCCTGGCAGCACGACAAGCAGGACTTCGTGCGCTCGCTCGCCCGCTACGAGCCCGACCTCGTCATCGGCACCGGCGACAACCTCGGCCACGTCGACGGGCTCGCCGGACTCCGCGCCGCGCTCGACCCCTTCCGCGGGGTCGCCGGGGTGCACGTGCACGGCTCGAACGACTACTACGGGCCGGTGCTCAAGAACCCCTTCGGGTACTTCCTGCCCGACCGCCCCCTCAAGGTCAGCCCGCCCGACCTCGACGCGGAGGCGCTCGACGACTACCTCGAGGGCGAGCTCGGCTGGCTCCCCCTCGAGACGGAGGCGCACGCGATCGAGATCCGAGGCAACCGCTTCGAGTTCTTCGGCACCGGCGACGCCCACCGCGGCTGGGACGATCTGGTCGGCCTCCCCGGCCGCGTCGAGGAGATGCGCGAGGAGGTCGAGTGGTCCGAGGAGGGCTACGCGCCGGTGTTCCGCGTCGGCGTCACCCACGCCCCCTACCGCCGCGTGCTCGACGGGCTCACCACCCAGGGCGCCGACCTCATCGTCGCCGGGCACACGCACGGCGGGCAGGTCCGCATCCCCGGGCGGCCGGCCCTCGTCACCAACTGCGACATCCCCGCCGAGCAGGCGCAGGGCCTGAGCGTCTGGCGGCACGCCGGCTCGAGCGCCTTCCTCCAGGTCTCGGCAGGACTCGGCACCTCCATCTACGCACCCGTCCGATTCGCCTGCCCGCCCGAGGCGATCGTGCTGACGCTCACCGCCGCCGAAATCGGGTACGATTGACCGGTTGCCGTCAGGCGACAGCAGTATCGGGGTATGGCGCAGCTTGGTAGCGCGCGTCGTTCGGGACGACGAGGTCGCAGGTTCAAATCCTGTTACCCCGACCAGAGGCCAGGGCCCTCATTCGCTTCGCGAATGGGGGCTCTGGTCGTTCGTGCCTTCTGGTCTTCGACGCGCAGGCGCGTCGAAGACGTCGCTGATGGGCAGCCAGGTGGACGGGTCCTGAGGCGGGGTTCTGATCGTCTGCCTCCAGCGCGCCGACGGCGTCGCTGTTGGGAGATGAGCACGCGGCGCGCCCCGGCATGCGGCCTGCGACGACGCAGCCGCCCCCGACGGCGCAAGCTTTTGTGCGGCAGACGCGGGGCGGCGGCGGATGCGTTCGCGGCCGCTGGTCGGGCCTGGCGGGCGCCGCGACGCAGGAGCAGCGCGGGACGCGGACGCGGACGCATCCGCCGCCGCCCCGCACCCCCGCGAGGACCGAACCCACCCCCGCGAGGTCCTCAGGTGAAGTCGGCGTCGGGCTCGTCGCCGTACGCGAAGTCGATGCGGGGCCGCCAGGCGTTGTTGAGCGAGCCGCCCGACTCCTCCAGGTAGCACTGCCCGCACAGCGACTCGTACGTCACGTCGACCCCGTCGATCGCGACCTGCGCCCCGTCGAACACGAACTCGCCGTCGACGGTCCGCGCGTTGAAGATCGCCTTCCGCCCGCAGCGGCAGATCGTCTTCAGCTCCTCGAGCGAGTGGGCGACCTCGAGCAGGCGGCGGCTCCCCGGGAACGCGATCGTCTGGAAGTCGGTGCGGATGCCGTAGGCCAGCACCGGCACGTCCTCCATGATGGCGATGCGCAGCAGGTCGTCGACCTGCGTCTCGGAGAGGAACTGCACCTCGTCCATGAGGAGGCAGCTCACATCCCGCCCGGTGTCCCGGATGACCTTCTCGCGCTGGGCGGTGAACACCTGGTAGACGTCGTCTTCGGCGGTCACGGTGAAGTCGACGGGCCGGGTGACGCCGAGGCGGGAGACGATGGAGGCCTCGCCTTTGGAGTCGATGGCGGGCTTCGCGAGGAGCACGCGCTGTCCGCGCTCCTCGTAGTTGTACGCCGCCTGGAGCAGGGCGGTCGACTTGCCGCTGTTCATCGCGCCGTAGCGGAAGTAGAGCTTCGACATCTACTGCAGGTATCCGTCCTCGGCGGCTCGACGGATCAGCTCCGCCTTCTTGCCGGCCGGTCGCCCCACGCGGGCGTACTTCTCGCGCACCCGCCGCAGGTAGGTCTTCGCGGTCTCGTACTGGACGTTCATGTTCTCGGCGACGCCGGCCGTGCTGTGGCCGGCGACGTAGAGGCGCAGCGCCTCCTCCTCGCCGGGGCTGAGCCGCGGGCGGGCGTGCGCGGCGGCGCCACCGACGGGTAGCGGACGCCAGGAGCGCTCGGTCGGCTGCTCGCCCTGGAGGCCCATGACCCGGCGGGCGGCATCCATGACCTCGCTCATGGGCAGCGACTTGGAGAGGAAGTCGGCGGCACCGGCCGCGAGGGCGCGGTCGCGCGCCTCGCGGGTGTCGAGGCTGGTGAGGACGACGACCTTGGCGCCGGCGGCGCGGCAGGTGCGCACGCGGGCTTCGATGGAGACGGGCTCGTTGAGCTGGAAGTCGATGAAGACGAGGTCGGTGGGGAAGTTGGCGCTGTGGACGAGCTGCAGCCAGGTCGCCGCGACGAGGACGACCTCGAAGTCGCGCGCGTTGGCGCCGATCCACGTGGACAGCGCGTCGAGGAGGACCTCGTGGTCGTCGAGGATGGCGAGGCGGATGCGCCGCTCGGGCGTCTCGATGCCGTCCGCCGCCGTGCCCGGCAGCGCAGCCGACGCCGGGGGGCTCGACGCCGCATCGGACATGCTCATGCCCCTAAGCCTATTGCCGCGCACCGGCCGTCCACCCCGCGCGACGCTCAGAACAGGGTCGGCTGGAGCGCCGCCGCCGTCTCGGGTGCGAGCTCGGCGGCGAGCCGCGTCGCTCCGGCGCCGCTCCCCCGGCGCGCGCCGCCGGGCACGATCGCGCCGGCGCGGCCCTCCCGGCGCGCGGAGGAGCGCAGCGTGCCCGTGCCCTGCTCGAGCTCGGCGCGATCCAGCCCGTGCTTGCGGATGAGGGGGCGGATCCGCTGCGCGAGCCAGCGTCGGTACTCCTTCGGCGCGTAGACGGAGGTGCCGTAGAGCTCCGCGTAGCGCGGCACGAGATCGGGGTGCTCGCGCGCGAGCCAGTCGCGGAACCACTCCCGCACGCCGGGTCGCAGGTGCAGTGCCGAGTAGGCGACGCTCGTCGCGCCGGCCTCGGCGATCCGGCCGAGCGCCTCGTCGAGCGCGGCGCGGGAGTCGGTGAGGTGGGGCAGGACGGGCATGAGGAAGACGGCGCACCCGAGGCCCGCCTCCCGCAGGGCGCGCACGGTCGCGAGGCGCGCCGCCGTCGACGGGGTGCCCGGCTCGATGCTCGCCTGCAGCTCCGGATCGAAGACGGCGATGGACATCGAGACGTCGACGGGGACGCGCTCGGAGGCCTCCACGAGCAGCGGCAGGTCCCGCCGCAGCAGCGTGCCCTTCGTGAGGATGCTCAGCGGCGTGCCCGAGGCGGCGAGTGCTGCGACGATGCCCGGCATGAGCCGGTAGCGCCCCTCGGCGCGCTGGTAGGGGTCGGTGTTCGTGCCGAGGGCGACGGGATGCCGGCCCCAGCTCGGGCGGGCGAGCTCGCGCGCGAGGACCTCCGCGACGTTGACCTTCACGACCACCTGACTGTCGAAATCCCGCCCCGCATCGAGGTCGAGGTACTCGTGCGTGGGACGCGCGAAGCAGTAGACGCAGGCGTGCGAGCAGCCGCGGTAGGGATTGACCGTCCAGCCGAAGGGCAGGGCGCTCGCGCCGGGCACGCGGTTGAGCGCGCTCTTCGCGAGGATCTCGTGGAAGGTGACCCCCGCGAACTCGGGGGTCGAGACGGAGCGCACCACATTGCTCAGCCGCGCGAGCGGGGCCAGCGCCGAGACCGCCTCCGACTCGAGTGCCTGCCCGCTCCACCGCATGCGGACATTCGAACACATGTTCGAGCATCCGGCAAGCGACGAAACGGAACAGTGGACGATCGACCGTGCCGTCCGGAGCCGGCCCGCTCAGGCGTCAACCGTCCCGCGTGCTCGAGATGTGGGTTTCTCCGCGTTCGCACCGGGGATCCTCCGTGCGAATGCGGAGAAACCCGCATCTGGTTCAGGTCGTGATCTGCAGGGCCTTCGCCGTGCGGGCGAGCGAGCGCTTCGCCTTCTGCTTGTTGTCGGCGAGGCGCTGGCCGTAGCTCGGCACCATCTCCTCGATGCGCGGACGCCACGCCTCGACCCGGTCCGGGAAGCACTGCTCGATGAGCGAGAACATGATGGGCGCGGCCGTCGAGGCACCCGGCGAGGCGCCGAGGAGCCCCGCGATGGAGCCGTCGGCGCCCGAGATGACCTCGGTCCCGAACTGGATCACCGGCTTGCCGTCGGCGCCGCGCTTCATGATCTGCACGCGCTGGCCCGCCGTGATGAGGCGCCAGGCGGAGCCGTCGGCCTTCGGCGCGAACTCCTGGAGCGCGGCGATCTTCTTCCTGCGGCTCGCGAAGACCTCGCTGACGAGGTAGCGCACGAGGTCGAGGTTGCTGAGCCCCGCGCCGAGGAAGGTGCCGATGTTGTGCGGCCGCAGCGCGCGGAAGAGGTCGAGCCACGAGCCCTGCTTGAGGTACTTCGTCGAGAAGCCGGCGTAGGGGCCGAACAGCAGGCTCGACTTGCCGTCCACGACCCGGGTGTCGAGGTGCGGCACCGACATCGGCGGGGCGCCGACCGAGGCCTTCCCGTACACCTTCGCGGTGTGCTTCGCGACGATCTCGGGGTCGTCGGTGCGGAGGAACTGGCCGCTGATGGGGAAGCCGCCGTAGCCGCGGATCTCCGGGATGCCGGCCTTCTGCAGCAGGTTGAGCGCGCCGCCGCCGGCGCCGACGAACACGAAGCGCGCCGTCTTCTCGATGTAGGTGCCGCCGATCTCGTGCGACATGCCGACGTGCCAGAGGCCCTCGCGGTCGCGCTTCAGGCGCTTCACGCGGTGGTCCGTCTCCAGCGTCACGCCCTCGAGCGAGGTGAGGCCGCCGAACAGCAGGCGGGTGAGCGAGCCGAAGTCGATGTCGGTGCCGGCGGCCGTGTAGGTCGCCGCGATCGGCTGGTCGCGGCGGCGGCCGGGGATGAGCGACGGCGCCCAGCGGCGGATCACGGCCGCATCCTCCGAGTACTCGATGCCCGCGAAGAGCGGGTGGTCCTTGAGCGCCTCGTAGCGCTTGCGGAGGTACTCGACGTTCTCGGTCCCCCACACGAAGCTCATGTGCGGCACGCTCGAGATGTAGCGCGAGGGGTCCGGCAGGACGCCCGTGTCGGCGAGGTGCGACCACAGCTGGCGCGAGACCTGGAACTGCTCGTTGACCTTGACGGCGTTCGAGATGTCGATCGAGCCGTCCGCCTTCTCGGGCGTGTAGTTGAGCTCGCAGAGGGCGCTGTGCCCGGTGCCGGCGTTGTTCCACGGGTTCGAGCTCTCGAGGGCGACGTCGCTGAGCTGCTCGAAGATGCCGATCGTCCAGCTCGGCTCGAGCTGCTTGAGGATCGTCCCGAGCGTCGCGCTCATGATCCCTCCGCCGATGAGGGCTACGTCGAGAGGCTTCGTCGTCACCCGCCCATTCTAGGAGCCCGCCGGGAGGGCGCCCGCCAGGTGGTCAGAGGCCGAGCTTTCGGAGCTCCGCGTCCATCCGCGCCGCCATCTCCGCATACCCCTCGTCGTTCGGGTGGAGGCCGTCGGCCGCCATCCACTCGGGATGCCCCTCGATCCAGCGGGAGGCGCCGGGGATGTACTCGGCGTCGATGGCCGCTGCGGCGTCCCGGACCCAGCCGATGATCGCCGCGACCGACTCGGGTCGCTCGTCGGTGTACCAGAACGGCTCCACGACGATGATGCGGGACTCGGGCAGCTCGTCGCGCAGCCGTTCGAGATCGGCGTCGATCTGCGCCTCGATCGCCTCGGGACCGAAGCGGTACGAGAAGTTGTCGTTGAGGCCCATCGTGATGAAGAGGAGGTCGGGATCCTGCCGGATGACGGCCGCCGGGAGGTCGAGGGTGCCGCGGTTGTTGACGAAGCCGAGCCCGTTGACGCTCGGGTTGAACTCGCGCCAGCCGCGTTCGGTCGAGATGATCGTCGACCAGCGCCGGGACTCCTCCGAGGCGCCGGTGCCGAGCGTGTAGGAGTCGCCGTAGAAGGCGGCGAGCGGGGCGTCGGGGTCGGTCACGGGGCCCTCCGGATCCGAGGATGCCGGCGCGCAGCCGGCCAGGACGACGGCCGCCCCGAGCAGGGCGGCGGCGAGCGCGACTCGAGACCTCATGCAGGGTATTCGAGCAGGCGGCCCCGACGGTTCGCTCTGAACGGGGATCAGTCCTCGCCGCGCGCCTGCTCGAGCTCGCGGCGCTCGAGCTGCTCGCGTCGCGCACGGCGCGCCAGCAGGAGGAGCAGCCCGCAGGTCACGAGCCCGATCGCCACCGCGACCACGCCGAAGACCGTGTCCACGCCGGCATCGGCGAGACGCAGGCGCTGGGGTTCGGCGGAGAGGATGAGCAGCATCGGGGGCTTCCCTGAGGACGGACGTGGACGAGCTCGCCGTCGAGCCCCGCACACTCTGACACGCCCCCCGAGTGGGGGTCAAGACATGCGGCGAAGCCCGCACCTCGACGGCCCAGCACCTCGACGGCCCCCGCACCTCGACCGCTCAGACGGCGAGGCCCGCACCCCGGATGTCAGACGGCGACGCGCGACGCGATGAGCTCGGCGATCTGCACCGCGTTGAGGGCGGCGCCCTTGCGGAGGTTGTCGTTGGAGATGAAGAGCGCGAGCCCGCGGCCGCCCTCGACGCCCTCGTCCTGACGGATGCGGCCCACGAGGCTCGGGTCGGCGCCCGCCGCGGCGAGCGGCGTCGGCACGTCGACCAGCTGCACGCCCGGCGCGTCGGCAAGGAGCTCGCGCGCCCGCTCGGGGCTCAGCGCGCGCGAGAACTCGGCGTTGACGGAGAGCGAGTGGCCCGTGAACACGGGCACGCGCACGCAGGTGCCGCTCACCGGGAGACCCGGGATGCCGAGGATCTTGCGCGACTCGTGACGGAGCTTCTGCTCCTCGACGGTCTCGTCGAGGCCGTCGTCGACGAAGTCGCCGGCGTGCGGGATGACGTTGAACGCGATCGTGGTCGGGAAGGCCTCCGCGGCCGGGAACTCGACCGCCGAGCCGTCGTGCACGAGCTGGATGGCATCCTGCTCGACCGCGGCGCGCGCCTCGGCGAGGAGCTCCGCACCGCCCTTGAGCCCGGCGCCCGAGGTCGCCTGGTAGGTGGAGACGACGAGGCGCGAGAGGCCTGCCTCGGCGTGCAGGGGCTTGAGCACCGGCATCGCCGCCATGGTCGTGCAGTTCGGGTTCGCGATGATGCCCTTGACGGCCTCGTCGATCGCCTCGGGGTTGACCTCGCTCACGACGAGCGGGACCTCCGGGTCCATGCGCCAGGCGCTCGAGTTGTCGATCACCGTGACGCCGGCGGCCGCGAAGCGCGGAGCCTGCACCCGGGACATGGTCGCGCCGGCGGAGAAGATCGCGACGTCGAGGCCCGCGGGGTCGGCGGTCGCGGCATCCTCGACCACGATGTCCTCGCCCTTGAACGGGAGCGTCGTGCCCGCGCTGCGCGCACTCGCGAAGAAGCGGATCCCGTCGATCGGGAGCTCCCGCTCCTCGAGGAGACGGCGCACGACCGCGCCGACCTGGCCGGTGGCGCCGACGACGCCCAGCTTGATGCCCATTGCTACTCCCGTGGTTCGAGGATGCCGACGAGTCTAGGCCGCAGCGCACCCGCCCTCGCGGTACGGGCGCTCATGGCGCGGAGGTCGGCAGGATGTCGTGGATCAGCGGCCGGTTCCGGCGTGCACGGCGGCGACGCCGTCGCCGTCGAGGCCGAAGGCCGTGTGGACGACGCGCATCGCCTCCGGCAGCGAGTCGGCGCGCGTCACCACCGAGATCCGGATCTCGGAGGTGGAGATCATCTCGATGTTGATGCCGTTCTCGCTGAGCGAGCGGAAGAGCTGGGCGCTGACGCCCGCGTTCGTCCGCATCCCGGCGCCGACGACGGAGAGCTTGCCGATCTGGTCGTCGTACTGGAGGCTCGCGAAGCCGGTGGGGGCCTGCTCGGCCGTGAGCGCCGTGAGGACCTTCTGGCCGTCCGACTTCGGCAGCGTGAAGGAGATGTCGGTGAGGCCCGTCGCGGCGGCCGACACGTTCTGCACGATCATGTCGATGTTCGCGCCCGTCTTCGCGACGATCGTGAAGATCTCCGCCGCCTTGCCGGGGACGTCGGGGACGCCGACGACCGTGATCTTCGCCTCGCTGAGATCCCCCGCGACGCCGGTGATGATCGGCTCTTCCATGTTCTCTCCCTCGGTGGCTTCGACGACGAGCGTGCCCTCGGAGTTGTTGAACGAGGACCGCACGTGGAGCGTGACCCCATGGCGCCTCGCGTACTCGACCGCGCGGATGTAGAGGACCTTCGCCCCCGCCGCCGCGAGCTCCAGCATCTCCTCGCTCGTGACCGACTCGATCTTCTGCGCGCTCGGCACGACCCGGGGGTCGGCCGTGTAGACGCCGTCGACGTCGGTGTAGATCTCGCAGACGTCCGCCTCGAGCGCCGCCGCGAGGGCGACCGCGGTCGTGTCGGATCCGCCGCGGCCGAGCGTCGTGATGTCGCGGGAGTCGCGGTTGAAGCCCTGGAAGCCGGCGACGATCGCGATCGCGCCTTCGTCGAGCGCCTCGCGGACGCGGACCGGGGTGACGTCGACGATGCGGGCCGCGCCGTGCTGGGCGTCGGTGATCATGCCGGCCTGACTGCCCGTGTAGGAGCGCGCCTCGAAGCCGAGCGACTTGATCGCCATGGCGAGCAGCGCCATCGAGATCCGCTCGCCGGTCGTGAGGAGCATGTCCATCTCGCGGGCGTCGGGGATCGGCGTGACCTCGTGCGCGAGGTCGATGAGCTCGTCGGTCGTGTCGCCCATCGCGCTGACCGCGACGACGACCTCGTGGCCGGCGCGGCGCGCCTCGACGATGCGCTTCGCGACCCGCTTGATGCTCTCGGCGTCGGCGACGCTCGAGCCGCCGTACTTCTGCACGATGAGGCTCATGGGGCTCCTGGCGGTGGTTCGGGGACGCTCCATCCTAGCGAGCGGAGGCCTCCTCCCACGCCACATCGCATGCCGTCGGCGGCATGCGGCGCTCAGGCGGCGGCGAGGCGCAGGATGTTGCCGGCCGGGTCGCGGAAGGCGCAGTCGCGCGGTCCCCAGTCCTGGTCCATCGGCTCCTGGACGATCTCGGCGCCGGACGCGCGGACGCGCGCGAACGCCGCGTCGACGTCGTCGGCCTTGAAGATCAGGTTCGGGAGCATGCCCTTCACGAGCAGCTCCTGGAGGGCGTCGCCGTCCTCCTGCGAGCGTCCCGCGTGCGGCTCGGAGAGCACCAGCTCCGCCGCCTCGTCCGGGCTGCCGAGGGTCACCCAGCGGTGCGGGCCGTACTCGACGGTGTTCCGCACCTCGAAGCCGAGGGCGTCGCGATAGAACGCGACGGCGGCGTCGATGTCGTCGACGGTGATGTTCACGAAGCGCAGCGCGATGGTCATGGCGCCACGCTACGCCCGCGCGCCCGCATCCGGCTTCTCGGATCCTGCCCGATCCGCAGGGCTCGGCGGCCGCCCCGGGAGCCGGACCGGGCGGCCGACCGCGCGCGCCACGCAGCCCGGCATCGACTCGATGGCGTCGTGGTCGCGCGCGCGGTAGGCGCTCGGCGTCTCGCCGGTCAGCTGGAGGAAGGCGCTGCTGAAGGAGCCGAGGGAGCTGTAGCCGACCGCGGTGCAGGCCTCCGTCACGCCGAGGCCGCCGCGCAGCAGCGTCATGGCGCGCTCGATGCGCCGCGTCATGAGATAGGCGTTGGGGCTCTCGCCGTAGGCGGCTCGGAAGCGCCGTGAGAAGTGCGCCGGCGACATGAGCGCGTGCCGCGCGACGGCGGCGACGTCGAGCCCGACAGCGAACTCGCGGTCCATGAGGTCGCGCGCCCGCCGGAGGGCGACGAGCTCGGCACGGCGCTCGGGGGTCATGCGGGACTCGCGGCCGGGCTAGTCGACGAGGCGCCGGCCCTCGAAGGCGCGGCCGAGGGTGACCTCGTCGGCGTACTCGAGGTCGCCGCCGACGGGGAGCCCGGAGGCGAGGCGCGTCACCCGCAGGCCGGGCTGGATGAGGAGGCGGGTCAGGTAGGTCGCCGTCGCCTCGCCCTCGAGGTTCGGGTCGGTCGCGATGATGACCTCGGTGACGGTGCCGTCCGCGAGGCGCTGCAGCAGCTGCGAGATGCGGAGATCGTCGGGGCCGATGCCGTCGATGGGGCTGATGGCGCCGCCGAGCACGTGGTAGAGCCCGCGGAACTCGCGCGTGCGCTCGATCGCGACGACGTCCTTCGCCTCCTCGACGACGCAGATCGTCGTCGGGCTGCGACGCGGGTCGCGGCAGATGCCGCACAGCTCCTGCTCGGCGACGTTGCCGCACTGCTGGCAGAAGCGGACCTTCTCGCGGATGTCGGTGAGCGTCTGCGCGAGCTTCGTCGTGTCGAAGGACTCGGTCTGCACGATGTGGAACGCGATGCGCTGCGCCGACTTCGGCCCGATGCCGGGAAGGCGGCCGAGCTCGTCGATGAGGTCCTGCACGATGCCCTCGTACACGGCCTACTCCTCGCTCGCGGGGCTCGCGGGAGCGATCGGCCGGACCGCCGAGGCGACCTGCTCCTCCTCGATGAAGCTCGCCTGGAGCAGCTCGCGCACGACCGCCTCCCCATAGCGGGCACGGCCGTTCGGCGCCGCGGCGGGCGCGAGCGGCTCGGGCGCGGGCGCCGAGGCGGCGCGCGCCTCGCCCTGCTCGCGCGGCGTCGCGGCGCGCTGCGGGGCGCCGCGCGTCGCCGCCCCGGGCTGCGAGGGGACGGAGGGGCGGGATGCCGGGGCGCGCTCGGCGACGCTCGTCGGGGCCGTCTCGGCGCGGCTCGGCGGGCCCATGTCGTCGGGCTCGGGCTCGGGCGCGCTCGGGGGCGCGTCCGCATCGCTCGGGATCTTCGCGACCACCCAGTCCGAGGTGGAGGCGGGGGCGGGGGCTGACGGCCTCGCGGGGGTGGACGGCTTCGCAGGGGCAGCGGGCGGGGCGGGCTTCGCGGGGCGCGGCTCGGCCGGCGTGGGCGACGCGGCCGTCTCGACGCGGGCGATGTACTTCACGCGGAGCCCGAGCACCTCGAGGATCGCGCGGCGCAGGAGCTCGCTCGTGCTCTCGCCGGCGGTGACCGGCTCCTTGAACCGCTGCACGTCGCGCTCGCTCGGGAAGCTCAGCGTCAGCACGTCGCCGTCGAGGGCGCGGGCCTGTGCCGTGAAGACGACCATCCAGGCGCTCCGCTTCGCCTTCTCGACGACCTCGAGCACCTCCGGCCACGCGTCGCGCAGCTGCTGGAGCGACACGGGGCCGACGGAGGCGGGCGCGGCGGGGCGCTGGGCGCGCTCGTGGGGCTGCTGGATCCGCGGCACCTCGGCCGCGGGCTCGGCGTCCGCCACGGCGGCGGGCGGCGGCGCGGCGGCCGACGCGGGCGCAGGAGCGGCCTCGGCCGCGGACGCGGCAGCGGGCGCGGCAGCGGGCGCGGCAGCGGGCGCGGCAGCGGGCGCGGCAGCGGGCGCGGCAGCGGGCGCGGCGACGGGCGCAGGAGCGGCCTCAGCCGGAGCAGCCGACGCCTGGGGCCGGGCCGCCGGAGCGGGCGCCGCCGCCGGAGCAGCTCCAGCCGCCGCACCGCCCGGCGCGCCGTCGATGCCGACCCGGCGCTCGAGCCGCTCGACGCGGGCGAGCGCGCCGCGCTCCGTCGCATCCGCTGCCGGCACGAGCAGGCGCGCCGCGAGGAGCTCGAGGTGGAGCCGCGGCGAGGTCGCCCCCGACATCTCGGTGAGCGCCTGGTTCACGACGTCGGCCGCGCGCGAGAGCTCCGCCTCGCCGAAGGCGAGCGCCTGGTGCTGCATGCGCTCGAGCTCGTCGGCGGGGACGCCGCGGAGCACCGCCGCGGCGCCCTCCCGCGTCGCGGCGACGACGATGAGGTCGCGGAGGCGCTCGAGCAGGTCCTCGACGAAGCGCCGCGGATCCTGACCCGTCTGCACGACGCGATCGATCGCCGCGAAGGCCGTCGCGGCCTCCCGCGAGCCGAGCGCGTCGACGACCTCGTCGAGGAGGGCGGCGTGCGTGTAGCCGAGGAGCGCAACCGCGCGCTCGTACTCGACGACCGTGCCCTCGGAGCCCGCGATGAGCTGATCGAGCAGCGAGAGCGTGTCGCGCACCGAGCCGCCGCCCGCCCGCACGACGAGCGGCAGCACGCCCGGCTGCACCTCGACGCCCTCCGACTCGGCGAGCTGCTGCACGTACTCGAGCATCTGCGCGGGCGGCACGAGTCGGAAGGGGTAGTGGTGGGTGCGGCTGCGGATCGTGCCGATGACCTTGTCGGGCTCGGTCGTCGCGAAGATGAACTTCACGTGCTCCGGCGGCTCCTCGACGATCTTGAGGAGCGCGTTGAAGCCCTGCGGCGTCACCATGTGCGCCTCGTCGAGGATGAAGATCTTGAAGCGGTCCCGGGCGGGCGCGAAGAACGCGCGCTCGCGCAGGTCGCGGGCGTCGTCGACGCCGTTGTGGCTCGCCGCGTCGATCTCGACGACGTCCAGCGATCCGCCCCCGCCGCGGCCGAGCTCGACGCAACTCTCGCAGGTGCCGCACGGGGTGTCGGTGGGGCCTTCTGCGCAGTTGAGGCAGCGGGCGAGGATGCGCGCGCTCGTCGTCTTGCCGCAGCCGCGCGGGCCGCTGAAGAGATAGGCGTGGTTGACGCGGTCCGTGCGGAGCGCGGTGCGGAGCGGGTCGGTCACCTGCACCTGGCCGATCAGCTCGGCGAAGGTGTCGGGCCGGTATCGGCGGTAGAGGGCGGTGACCACCCGTTCAGGATAGTCGCCGCCCCCGACGTCCAGCCGAGTCGAGCAGGCCCGCGTGCGCGTCCGGCGGCGTTCGCGAGACTCGCGCCGGCCCTTGCTACGTTCACCGCATGGGGCACTCTCACGCGAGCGCGGCGGCGGTCGGCCTCCTGCTCCTCCTGGCGGGCTGCACGCCGCTGCCGGCGGCGTCCCGGGGTGCCGTCATCGACCTGCTGCAGCAGGACTGGTCGCGGGTGCCCGGGGTCGCCGCCGACGGCGATCGTCTGCGGGTCGTCGCCACGGATCGGCGGATCGTCCAGCAGGACGGCAGCGGCGGCCAGCCGGACCCGCCGCTCGGTCTGGTCGGAACGCACCTGCTGGCCGAGCAGGACTTCTCGATCGGCGCCGTCTTCGCGGACGCGACCGCCGATGTCGGCCTGGCCGTGTACGACCGCCCGCCGGTGATCGCCGACGAGTTCCGCATCGAGCCCGCCGGCCTCCGGCTCGTACTCCGCGGCGACGCCCTCCGGATCACGCTCTTCGACGGCGCAGCCCAGCGGGACGTCGCCGACCCGCAACCCGTCTGGGACGAGCGGGTGAGCGTCCCCGACCCGGAGGCGGAGCTCTCGGTGCGCCGCACCGGCGAGCTGCTCGAGATCGCGAGCGACGGCGAGACGCTGGCGTCCGAGCCCCTCGGCGGCGTCTTCGCATCCGGCGAGCTCTGGCTGGGGCTCTCGAGCGAGGAGGGCAGGTTCGCCGTCGACGAGCTCACGGCCACCGCGCCGGCCGGTGCCGCCATGTCGACGGCGGGCCCGGCCGCCGCCGATGCGGAGCGGTCGCCGGATGGCCTGCAGGCGCTCGCCGACCGCATCCGTCCCGGCTTCCGGATCGGCGCGGCCGTGGCGCTCGGGCCGCTCGCCTCGGACGAGGACTACGCGAGCCGCTTCGTCGGCGAGTTCGGCGCGCTGACCCCCGAGAACGCGATGAAGGCGCAGGCGATCGCCCCGCGACAGGGCGAGTACCGCTTCGAGGAGGCCGACGCCCTCCTCGACCTCGCCGAGGCGAAGGGGCTCGCCGTTCACGGGCACACCATCGCGTTCACGGAGGCGATGCCCCGGTGGATGCGGGAGCTCCCCACCGGCACCGATCGGGAGCGGCGAGCGAGCGCCGAGATCCTGCTCGACTACGTGACCACCGTCGTCACGCACTTCCGGGGACGGCTCGACTCGCTCGACGTCGTCAACGAGCCCTTCGACGTCGATCAGGGCACCGGCCTCCAGGAGAACATCTGGTTCCGCGTTTTCGGGCCGGCGTACCCCGCGATCGTCTCGAGGGCCGTGCACGACGCCGACCCCGAGGTGCGGCAGTTCGTCAACGAGAACGGCGCCGACGTGCCCGGGCCCCGGCAGGACGCCCTGCTCCGGCTCGTGCTCGATGCCAACGAGCAGGGCGGGCACATCGAGGGCGTGGGCCTCCAGGCACACGTCTACGATCTCGGCACCGACGAGATCACGGCCGAGGACCTGACCACGACGCTCGACGCGGTCGCGGACGCCGGGCTGCTCGTCCGCATCTCCGAGAACGACGTGACGGATGCCGAAGGCCGGGAGGCGCAGGCGGAGCAGTTCGCGACCGTCCTCGCGACCTGCCTCGGTTCGGAAGCCTGCGTCGCCTACACGACGTGGGGCGTCGACGACCGCTACGACTGGTGGGTCGACGACGAGGGCGCCCTGCATCAGGGGCACGATCTCCTCTTCGAGGACGGCGAGCCGACGCCCGCGTACGACGCGGTGCGCGAGGTGCTCGGCGGCTGAACGCCGGCGCCGCCGCGAGGCGGTGAGCTCCCGCGGCGGCCGCGCTCTCGAGCGGGTCGCGACTGCGCTACGATTCGTCAGGTCAGCAGACGAATCGGAGGTGGACCATGGCGTTCGACACGACATCGCGGCTTCGGCTCTCGGAGAGCGTGGCCGAGCAGCTGCGCGAGGCGATCCGAGCCGGCGACTACCCGGCCGGCGCGAAGCTCCCGACCGAGGCGCAGCTCTCCGAGACGATGGGGGTGGGGCGCACGACCGTCCGGGAGGCGGTGCGTGCGCTGATCACGGAGGGCCTGCTCGTGAGCCGCCAGGGCTCCGGCGTCTACGCCACGGGCAAGACGCCGTACGGCGAGCGGCTGGCGACCGCGGCGCTGGTCGAGATCTTCCACGCCCGCTGCGCCATCGAGACCTATGCCGCCGAGCTCGCCTGTCGCCATCGCACCGAGGAGGATCTCCTCGCGCTCGAGCACGCGCTGGCGCACCGGGACCAGGTCCCCTCGCGGACGCCGGAGTTCGCCGCGAGGGACATCGCCGTCCACCGCGCGATCGTCGCGGCGTCGGGCAACACCGTGCTGCTCGACGTGTTCGTCTCGCTCGAGCCCCGACTCGTCGAGGCCTTCGTCGACAGCCGGTTCCTGGACCGGGCCGACCCGGGTCGGGCCAACGCGCACGTGGACGCCCACTACGACATCGTGGGCGCCATCCGCGCCCGCGACGCCGAGGAGGCGGTCCGGCTGGCACGGCTGCTCCAGGCCGGCGCGATCGCCGTCCTCGAGGGCGGCGAGCCCCTCGGCGCCGAGACCGCCGACACGACCGACACGACCGACACGACCGAGAGGACGACGGACCGATGACCCGAGATGAGAGCAGCACGGCGACGGTCGCCGGGAACGACCCCTTCGCGCGACTCGACGACGTGCCCGCATTCGATCTGCACAGCGACACGCTCGCGGACGGGGCGCCGCTGCCGCTCGCGCAGTACTCCGCGCGCTTCGGCGTCGTCGGCGGCGAGGACCGCTCGCCGCATCTGCGGTGGAGCGGCGCGCCGGAGCGGACCCGGAGCTACGTCGTGACCGTCTACGACCCCGACGCGCCGACCGGCTCCGGCTTCTGGCACTGGGTCGTCGCGGATCTCCCCGCGCACGTCTCGGAGCTCGCCGCGGGCGCCGGGAGCACGGCGGATGCCGACCTGCCCGGCGGTGCACGACAGCTCGGCAACGACGCGGGCTTCGCCGGGTTCCTCGGCGCGGCGCCACCGCCCGGGCACGGCGTGCATCGCTACGTGATCGTGGTCAACGCGCTCGACGTCGACCGCCTCGACGTGCCGGACGACGCCTCCCCCGCGCTCGTCGGGTTCGCGCTGCGCGCGCACCTGCTCGCCCGCGCGGTGCTGACCGCGACGGGAGCGGCCCGATGACATCGACCGCACGCACCCTGATCGACAAGATCTGGGATTCGCGGCTGCTCGAGAGCGGCGACGGCGACCTGATCTACATCGACATGCACCTCATCCACGAGGTCACCTCGCCGCAGGCGTTCGAGGGGCTGCGGCTCGCCGGACGCCGGCTCCGCCGGCCGGACCTGACCGTCGGCACCGCCGACCATGACGTGCCCACCGCGGGGCCGCTCACCCTGCCGCTGGCCGATGAGACGGCGACCACGCAGCTCCGGCTCCAGGAGGAGAACTGCCGCGACTTCGGCGTCGAGCTGCACCCGATGGGCTCCGCGGGTCAGGGCATCGTGCACGTCATCGGACCAGAGCTCGGGCTGACCCAGCCGGGGATGACGATCGTCTGCGGCGACTCCCACACGGCGACGCACGGCGCCTTCGGCGCGATCGCCTTCGGGATCGGCACGAGCCAGGTCGAGCACGTCATGGCCACCCAGACTTTGCGAGTCGCCCGCCCGAAGACGATGTCGGTGACGCTCACCGGCACGCCGCATCCCGACGCCACCGCGAAGGACCTCGCGCTCGCGATCATCGCCCGCATCGGACACGACGGCGGCACCGGCCACCTCATCGAGTTCCGGGGCGCCCCGGTGACGGGCCTCTCGATGGCAGGGCGGATGACGCTCTGCAACATGGCGATCGAGGCGGGCGCGCGGTCGGGCCTGATCGCCCCGGACGAGACCACGTTCGCGTGGCTGCGGGATCGCGAGCGCTCGCCCGGCGGCCCGACCTGGCAGCAGGCGGTGGCGCACTGGTCCTCCCTCCGGACCGATGACGGGGCCCGGTTCGATCGCGAGGTGACCGTCGACGTCACGGGCGTCGGCCCCATGGTCACCTGGGGCACCGACCCGGGGCAGGCGGTCCCCGTCGGCGCCTCGATCCCGAGCACCTTCGCCACCGAGCACGAGCGCGCCTCCGCGGAGGCCGCGCTGGCCTATATGGGGCTCCGCCCCGGGCAGCCGACCGCCGACATCCCCATCCACACCGTGTTCATCGGCTCCTGCACGAACGGGCGGCTCGAGGATCTGCGGGCCGCCGCCGACGTCATCCGGACGGCGGGCGGGAGCGTGGCCCGCGACATCCGCGCCATCGTCGTCCCCGGATCGGCCAGGACCAAGTCGGAGGCGGAGGCGGAGGGCCTGGATGCCGTCTTCACCGGCGCGGGATTCGAGTGGAGGAGCCCCGGCTGCTCCATGTGCGTCGGGATGAACGGCGACACGGTCCCCGAGGGCCGGCACGCCGCATCCACGTCGAACCGCAACTTCCAGGGCCGGCAGGGGCGCGGCGCGCGCACCCATCTGGTCTCGCCCGAGACCGCTGCCGCGACCGCGCTCGCCGGGCATCTGGCGACGCCGAGCTCCCTGACCGACTCGCGCACGGAGGCGATCCGCTGATGGAACCGGTCCGCACCCTCACCGGGACGGCCGCGGCGATCCGCCGCGCCAACATCGATACCGACCAGATCATCCCGGCGGTCTGGATGAAGCGGGTCCAGCGCACCGGCTACGGCGACGGGCTGTTCCAGTCATGGCGCGCCGAGCCGGGGTTCGTGCTCGACCGTCCCGAGCGCGCCGCCGCCAGCATCCTGCTGGCCGGGCCCAACTTCGGCTGCGGCTCATCGCGGCAGCATGCCGTGTGGGCCCTGCGCGACGGCGGGATCCGCGCCGTCGTCAGCAGCGAGATCGCCGACATCCACCGCACCAACCTCCCCACGGAGGGCCTCGTCCCGGTGCAGCTGCCCGAGGCGATGGTCGAGCGGCTCATGGACGGCACCGAGGCCGACGCCGCGATGGAGATCACCATCGATGTGGTGGGGCGGACCGTCACCTGCGCGGCGGTCGGCATGCTCGACGAGCCGTTCTTCCTCGACGACGCCTCCCACCACAGCCTCGTCAACGGCTTCGACCCCATCGACCTCACGCTCCGCCACGCCGACCTGATCGGCGAGCACGAGGCCCGCCGGGCCGTGAGCGAGCCGTGGCTGCCGTCGGGGCGCCCGAGCATCTGAGCCCGCCCGACCCGGGTCGGCATGCGTCAGCGGTTCAGCGCCTCCGCCACCGGGGTCGAGCCGGCGACGAGCTCGAACTGCTGCCGCAGCGCCACATGCGCGGTGATGACGTGCGCGACGACGTAGGCGACATCCGCCCGCGCCACCTCGCCGCGCTCGACCTCCTCCGCGACCTCCACGAGGCCCGTCGCCGGGCCGTCCGTGAGGCCGCCGGGGCGGACGATCGTCCAGTCGAGCTCGCTCGAGCGCAGATCGGCGTCCGCCTCGCTCTTCGCGCGCAGGTACACCTGGAACACGTCGTCGCTCTCAGGGTCGAAGCGGTCGGCGCCGATCGCCGAGACGAGCACGTAGCGGGACGTGCCCGCGAGCTCGGCCGCGTGGCGCAGCTTCACGGCGCCGTCGCGGTCGACGGTGAGCTTGCGCTCCGGCGTGCTGCCGGGACCGGCGCCCGCGGCGAAGACGACCGCGTCGACCCCCTCCAGGTGGCGGGCGATCTCCGCGGGGTCGGCGGCCTCCAGGTCGAGCACGAGCGGCTGGGCCCCGACCTCCTCCACATCGGCCGCATGATCGGGGTTCCGGATCAGCGCGACCGGCTCGTGGCCGTCGTCGGCGAGGATGCGGGCGAGCAGTCGGGCGATCTTGCCGTGGCCTCCGGCGATGAGGATTCTCATCCCACGACCGTGGCACCCCCGGCTCCGAGTACACTGGACGACGGCTCCCCGCGTGGCGCCATCCAGGCCAACTCCCCCAGGGCGGAGACGCAGCAAGGGTAACCGGGCTCTGGCGGGTGCGCGGGGGGTCCTTTCTTTGCTCCGCTGCCGACTCAGCCGATGAGGGCGAGCGCCTGCCGCGCGATCTCGAGCTCCTCGTCGGTCGGGATCACGAGCACCTCGACCCCCGCGCCGTCCGGCGAGATGCGCCGCTCGGCTCGCGAGTCCAGCTCGTTGCGGTCGTCGTCGATGCGGATGCCGAGGAACTCGAGCCCCTGCAGCGCCCGTCGGCGCAGCAGCGCGTTGTTCTCGCCCACGCCCGCCGTGAAGACGAGCGCGTCGACCCCGCCGAGCAGCGCCGCGTACGCGCCGATGTAGTGGCGGATCCGGTGGCGCCAGATCGCGAGGGCCTCCACCGCATCCGGCTCGCCGTCCGCGGCCGCGCGCTGCACGTCGCGCATGTCGCCGCGGCCGGTGAGGCCGAGCAGCCCCGAGCGCTTGTTGAGCAGCTCGTCGACCGCCGAGCTCGACAGCCCGGCGACCCGCTCCAGGTGGAAGACGACGGCGGGGTCGAGGTCGCCCGAGCGGGTGCCCATGACGAGTCCCTGCAGCGGGGTGAGGCCCATCGAGGTGTCGACGCTGCGCCCGCCGTCGACCGCCGTGACGGAGGCGCCGTTGCCGAGGTGCAGGATGATCGTCCGCAGCTCCTCGAGCGGCCTGCCCAGCACGGCGGCGGTGCGCTCCGAGACGTACTTGTGCGAGGTGCCGTGGAAGCCATAGCGGCGGATGCCATGCTCGTCGGCGAGGGCGCGATCGATCGCGTAGCGCCACGCCGCGGGCTCCATCGTCTGGTGGAAGGCCGTGTCGAAGACCGCCACGTGCGGCACCTCCCGCAGGACCTCGCGCGCCGCGCGGATGCCGAGCAGGTTCGCCGGGTTGTGGAGCGGCGCGAGCGAGGAGAGCTCCTCGATCGCCGCCTCCACCGAGGCGTCGATGACGGTCGCCCGGTCGAACCGCGAGCCGCCGTGCACGACCCGGTGCCCGACCGCCGCGATCTCGGCCCCCGAACCCAGCCGATCGAGGATGACGCGCATCCCCTCCGTGTGATCCGCGGCATCCCCGCCCGGCTCGCCGATCCGCTCGAGCGAGCCCTTGAGCTCCGGCGCCCCCGCCTCGGGGTCGATGAGCTGGTACTTGATCGAGGAGGACCCCGAGTTGACGACGAAGACGAGTGCCATCAGGCGCCGCCCTTCTCCGCGGCCTGCGCCTGGATGGCGGTGATCGCGATCGTGTTGACGATGTCGCGCACGAGCGCGCCGCGCGACAGGTCGTTGATGGGCTTGTTGAGACCCTGCAGCACCGGCCCCATCGCGACGGCGCCCGCCGAGCGCTGCACCGCCTTGTAGGTGTTGTTGCCGGTGTTGAGGTCCGGGAAGACGAACACGGTCGCCCGGCCCGCGACCTCGGAGCCGGGCATCTTCTGCGCACCCACGACGGGGTCCGCGGCCGCGTCGTACTGGATGGGGCCCTCGACGAGCAGCTCGGGCTGCCGCTCGCGCACGAGCGCGGTCGCGGCGCGCACCTTGTCGACGTCGGCGCCGGAGCCGGACTCGCCCGTCGAGTAGCTCAGCATCGCGACCCGCGGCTCGATCCCGAACTGCGCGGCCGTCTCGGCCGAGGAGATCGCGATGTCGGCGAGCTGCTCGCTCGTCGGGTCGGGGATCACGGCGCAGTCGCCGTAGGCGAGCACGCGGTCGGCGAGGGCCATGAGGAACACGGAGGAGACGACCGAGACGCCGGGACGGGTCTTGATGATCTCGAAGGCCGGCCGGATGGTGTGCGCCGTGGTGTGCTTCGCGCCCGACACCATCGCATCCGCGAGCCCCAGATGCACCATGAGCGTGCCGAAGTAGGAGACGTCGACGACCGTGTCGAGGGCCTGCTCGACCGTGAGGCCCTTGTGGGCGCGGACCCGCGCGTACTCCTCGGCGAAGCGCTGCCGGAGCTCGGGGTCGGAGGTGCTCACGATACGCGCCGCCGCGAGGTCGAGGCCGAGCTCGGTCGCGCGGCCGCGGATCGCCGCCTCCTCGCCGAGGATCGTCAGCTCGGCGACGCCGCGCTGCAGCACGGTCGCCGCCGCCCGCAGCACGCGGTCGTCGTCGCCCTCCGGCAGCACGATGTGCCGGCGGTCGGCGCGCGCCCGGTCGATGAGCCCGTGCTCGAACATGAGCGGCGTGACGGCGCTCGGCGGGGCGAGGTCGAGCAGCGCCGTCAGCGTCTCGCCGTCGACCGCCTCCTCGAAGAGCGCGAGGGCGCGATCGTGCTTGCGGGGCGAGTCGGCCGCGAGCCGCCCCCGGGTGCGGGTGATGCGCACCGCCGTGTCGAAGGTGCCGCTCTCGCAGCGCGCGATCGGCAGCGGCGAGCCGAGGCCGTCGAGGAGGCGCTCGATGGCGGGGTCGAGGTCCATCCCGCCGTTGAGGATGACGCCCGCGACCGAGGGGAAGGTGCCGGAGGCGTGGGCCAGCAGGGTGCCGACGAGGACATCGGAGCGGTCCGCCGGCACGACCACTGCGGCGCCCTCGAGGAGCCGGGGCAGGACGTTGTCGAGGGTCATCGCGCCGATCACCGTGCCGAGCACCTCACGGTCGAGGAGGTCCGCATCCCCGCGGATCACCTCCCCGTCGAGCGCCTCCACGACGGCGCGGAAGGAGGGCGCGACGAGCACCGGGTCCTCCGGCACCGCCCAGACGTGCACGCGCGCCTCGCCCTCGTCGAACGACGCCTCGACGCCCTGCACGATCTCCGCGAGGTGCTCGGCGTCGGCGCGGTTCACGACGACCGCGAGGAGGGAGGCGTGCTGGCCGGCGAGCTCGGAGCGGGTCACCTCCGCGACCTGGCGGAGCTCGCCCGGAGTCCGGGCGTCCGAGCCGTCGCTCGTGCGCCCGCCGAGCACGAGGAGGACGGGGGCGCCGAGGTTCGCGGCGACGCGCGCGTTGAAGCTCAGCTCGGTCGGGCTGCCGACGTCGGTGTAGTCGGAGCCGACGATGACGACCGCGTCGAAGCGCTCCTCGACGGCGGCGAAGCGGGCGATGATCTCGGCGAGCGCCGCATCCGGGTCGGTGTGGACGCGCTCGTAGGTGGTGCCGATCGCCTCCTCGTAGTCGAGATCGGCGTCGGCCTGGGCGAGGAGCAGCTCGAGCACGTAGTCGCGCTCACCGGCCGTCCGAGAGGACCGGGCGATGGGGCGGAACACCCCCACCCGCTCGGCCGTGCGCTGCAGGAGCCCGAGGACGCCGAGCGCGACGGTGGACTTCCCGGCGTGCCCCTCGGCGGAGGTGATGTAGATCCGCGTCGTCATGAGGCGAGCCTAGGGAGATCGGGTGTCGCGCGGCTGTGAGTGCCTCGGCGTCGAGGGAGGCGGGTGGATGCCGGTATGCTCTACTCCAGGCCGCGCCCCGGTGCGGCTGCTGGAGGATTCGCCTAGTGGCCTATGGCGCACGCTTGGAAAGCGTGTTGGGTGAAAGCCCTCGGGGGTTCGAATCCCCCATCCTCCGCTCAAGTTCTTCACGGACGGCGCATTGCGTTCGCCGCCTCGCATCGGCTCGGCACGTCAACCGGCCCGATCGGCGATGGCGGGAAAACTCGGTGACGATGCGTACAAGATCTTCCCGGCGCTCTCGAGCAGCAATGAGTTCTTGGCCGCATCGAGTGAACGCTGGCTGACGCCCTGCTTGTTGAGGCTCTCCATGACCAGGACGCCGAGACTGCGGTCTGCGTGATCAATCCGAAAACCGCAGATGCTCCTCGACCGCGTCGATACCGCACGGGCCTCCTCCTCGGTGAACCCGTAGTGCTCGACTTGATGCCGGATCCCCTCGTCGGGTGACTCGGGCAGCCGACGCACGAATTCCTCTCGCCCTTGCCAGGCGCGGCCGATGACCCCCTGGACTGAGGGGTATGTGGTCCGCTTGACCTTGGCCAGCTCAGGGTTGCTCGAGTACCGAGCGAGGATGACGAACTCCTCGCCGTGTTGCAGGTAGATCGAGACACGCTGGTGCGAGCTGTCGAGCTCGCAGTGCCTGGCGAGCCGGACGAGGAGCGAATGGAGGGCGGATTCCAGCGCGGAAGAGGTCTGAGCGGATACGGCTTCTGCTCGCTCCATCCGCCGGACCGCCTCGGCGTAGGTAGGACGCACGACGAAGCGGAGGGCGAATCCGACCAGCCCGAAGATGACGCCGGTGATGGTGAGCGCAGGACGCGCTTCGGCCAGCCGAAGCGCCGGCTCCGGTCCGACCACGGCCGGAAGCCAGTCGGAGTCCGCGATCCCAGCCGCCGTGAGCGATGCGGCTCCGGCCGAGAGGAGGATCCAACTCGCGTTGGCACGGAAGGACCCGACGAGCCGGTCGGCGACTCGATGGCGCAGGGGCGCCGTCGTGTCGGCCATCAGACCGCGGACAACATCGATTCCCGCAAATCGAGCCCCGGTCTCGTCGCACCCCGCCCGACGATCCCGAACGCAGTCTCGAGGAGCTCATCTGCAAAGTCGTCGAGATACTTCGCATTCGGACCGTCGAAGACGATCTGGACGATGAGCTCGCCCGGGCGCGCGCCGATCGCGACCCCGATCTCGGCGACCCCGGGGTGCGCCGACACGACCTCGCTGAGGGCCGCCTCGAGCGCGGCGCGGGCCGCCTCTGCCGACTCGAACCCGCTGTGCGCCACGATCGTCTCGCCTCGGTATCTCATACCGTTCCCTTCTGATCAGCGCCCGGCCAGGTTGTCACTCGACAAGCTACACCGCGCCCCCGACCATCTGAGGTGATGCCGGTCCGGCGTGAGGCTCCGACTCTTATTGAGCAAAACTCGGTGACCCCCTCTTCGGGGTGGGCGCTCAGGGTTTCGGGCGACCGGTCCACCCCTCTAGGCTTGCCGCACGTCAGACGGGAGCCGGGTCCCGCGCGGCGCGCCGGACGATCGGGGTCCGGCCATCGTTCGGGGATGGATGCGGGATGACGCTGCAGGCGACCAGGGTGCACATCAGGCCGAGGCGCGCCCTCATGCCGACCGCCTTCGTGACCATGGTCTGCTCCATGGTCCCGATCTTCGGCGCGCTCTACTTCTTCGCGATCCCGGCCGGGAACTGGCCCGTCGTGCTCGTCGCCCAGGTCGCGATCGTCGCCGCCTGCGCGACCGCCCTCGCGCGTCAGCTCACGCTCTTCAGCGCCGTCACCGACGAGGCGCTCCTCGGCAACGGCATCGCGACGCCCATCGTGCGCGTCCCGCTCGGCGAGATCCGCGAGGTGCTGCTCGTCGACACCTACCGCGGCAGCTCCCCCGACCTCACGACCCAGCTCCTCGTGCGCGACGAGCACGGCCGACGGCTGTTCCGCATGCGCGGGAACTACTGGAACCGCGGCGACCTGCAGGCGCTCGCCGAGGCGCTCCCCGTCGAGGCCGTCCACCTGCCCGAGGCCATGTCGATGCGGGCCTTCTACCGCCGCTTCCCGGGGGCCGCGTACTGGTTCGAGGACAAGCCGGTCGTCCGGGTCGCCGTCATCACCGCCATCATCGTCTCGACGGTCGCCGTCGCGAGCATCGTCATGGCGATCGTCGGCGTCCCGATCGCGGGCTCCTAGCGGTCGCCGATCCGCCGGGCGAGGAGGTTCTCGTCGCCGCCGACGGGCCGGAATCCCTGGCGGGCGTACCAGCGCTTCGCGCCGTGGTTCTCGGGGGCGACACCGAGGTGCACGCCCGGGATGCCGGCCTCGGCGAGCGCGGCGAGCAGCCGCGCCATGAGCTGCGGCCCGACCCCCTGCCCCTGGAGCTCGGGGAGGAGGTCGATGTGCAGGTGCGCCGGGAAGCCCTCGGTGCCGGGAGGCTCGAGGTCGTCGCCGAGGAGGCCGTGCCGGGCGAGCTCCGAGCCGTCGTCGCCGTGGCGCTCGCGGAAGACCGGCGACCACGACTCCCGCCACCACGCGGCGAAGGCCGCCGAGTCGGGCGCCGCGACGAGGTAGCCGAGCGGCTCGTCGTCGGCGCCGGCCGCGATCCAGGCCCAGTCGGGATGCCGCCGGACATACGGCTCGAGGTAGACGTCCGGCAGCATCCCCTCGGCGGCGCCCGTCGGCCGGGGGCCCAGGGTCGTCGCGAGGCAGATCGCCCGCAGCGCCGGCAGGTCGCCCTCTCGGAGTCCGCGGATGCGCGCCCCGCTCACGAGCGCGCGGCCGGCTCCCGCTCCTCGAGCCCCCAGGCCTGGCCGTAGCCGCCCTCCGCCTCCGGCCTCGCCATGAGCTCGAGGAAGGGCTCGGCGTCGAAGGCCTCCGGGCCGAGGACGCCGGTGCCGGACCACGTGCCGGCGGCGAGCAGCTCGAGCGCGATGACGGGGTTGAGGGCGGTCTGCCAGACGACGCACTGCGCGTCGTACTCGGCCATCGTCCACTCGTTGTCGCTCACGTGGTACAGGTACACCTCGCGCGGCGCGCCGTCCGTGCCGAGGCCCGTGACCCAGAGCCCGGCGCAGGTCTTGCCGGTCATCCGCGGGCCGATCGTGGCGGGGTCGGGCAGAGCCGCCGCGACGAGGTCGCGCGGCGCGACCTCCACGGGCCCGTCGGCGGAGCGCACCCGGATCGGGGTGGTCGAGTCGAGGCCGAGCAGGTGGAGGGTCTTGAGCACCCCGATGAACTCCTCGCCGAGCCCGTACTTGAAGGTGACGCGCTTCGCGTCGACCCAGCGCGGCATGAGGAGGACCTCCTCGTGCTCGACGTTGACGCACTCGACCGGACCGATGCCCTCCGGGAAGTGGAAGACCTCCGGCTCGGAGAAGGGCGGGGTCGTGAACCAGCCGGCCCCCTCCTCCCAGATGACGGGCGGGTTGAGGCACTCCTCGATGGTCGTCCAGATCGAGAAGGAGGGCGCGAAGATCTCGTTGCCGGCCTCGTCGCGGACGACGAGGTTCGCGCCGTCGCGCGTGCCGAGCTCGTCGATCTCGGAGAACAGGTGATCGGCGGCGTAGCGCGCGAAGACATCGGAGAGGCCGGGCTCGACGCCCATGCCGACGAGCGCGAGCCGGCCCGCCTGCTGCCAGTCGGGGGCCTGCGCGAACTGGTCGTCGCCGAGCTTCACGCCGGTTTCCGAAGTGGGGTCGGTGGGGTGCGGCTCGGAGAGGCTCATCGCCATGTCGAGGTAGTCGGCACCCGCCTGGAGCGCGCCCTGGAAGATCGTGGGCACGAACTTCGGCTCGACCGCGTTCATGACGTGGGTCGCGCCGTGCTCGCGCGCGACCGCGGCGACCGACTCGGGGTCGGAGGCGTCGATCCGCGCGGCGAGGAAGCGGCCGCCCTGCGGCCCATGACGCTGCTCGACCGCCGCGACCGTGCGCTCGGCGCGCCCCTGGTCGTAGTCGCTCACGACGACGAGCTCGAAGAAGTCGCGCCGGGCGATGATCTTCGCGAAGGCGTCGCCCACGCCGCCGGCGCCCACGAGGAGGATTCTCATGACTGCGACGGTAGCGCCTCGATCCGCTCCCGTTCCAGCCTCAGCCGCCGCGCGAGCGCTGCCCAGACGATGACCGCGACCGCCGCGCCCGTGAGGAGCCCCCGAGCGTGTCGGTCAGCCAGTGCGCGCCGACGTAGGTGCGCGCCAGCAGCATCCCGATCGTCCAGATGAGCCCTGCGATCCACACCCAGCGCCGCTGCAGGATGAGGCCGAGTACCACCGCGATCGTCGCCGCGTTCGCGGTGTGGCCGGAGGGGAAGGAGCCGTAGTCGGCGACGACGAGGATGTCGACCGGGCGCTCCCGGCCGAAGAGGTGCTTGATCACCTGCACGAGCCCCGCGCTCAGCGCCGAGGCGAGCACGAAGGCGAGTGCGCCCCACGGCCGGCGCCGCACGAGCAGCAGCACGGCGATCCCGATCGGGACGACGAAGACGCCCACGATGCCGCCGCCCAGCCAGTCGAACAGCAGGGCGACCGCGACGAGCGCGCCGATCCGCCGCTCGAGCAGCTCCGCCATCCACTCGGCATCGAGGTCGAGCTGCGTCGTGCCCCGAAGGGTGATGAGGAGGCCGAGGCCGGCGACGAGCAGGATCGCGGCGACGGCGGCGACGAGACCCGCCACCCGCGGCGAGACGCGCCGGCGGCGCGCGGTGGGCAGGGGCGTCATCCCCGCAGGCTAGCCGCTCAGGGCTCGAGCGCCGGGACCGTCCAGGGACGCACCAGGAACCACAGCGAGAGGATCGCGACGACGATCGTCGCCGCCATCACGGAGCCCATCGCGAGCGTCGAGATGCCGAGCGCGCCGACGATGGGCGAGACGGCGCCCGCCGTGCCGAAGTTGACGGCGCCGAGGAGCGACGCGGCCGTGCCCGCCTCCTTGCCGTGGTTCGCGAGCGCGAGCACCTGCACGCAGGGGAAGGTGAAGCCGCAGGCGGTGAGGATGACGAAGAGCGGGATGAGGACGCCCGCGATCCCGCCGCCCCAGAGCGCGCCCGAGCCGACGATCGCGAGCGAGCCGAGGAGGATCGCCCCGAGCGACCACGGCATGATCCACTGCGGCCCGACCCGGCGGATGATGCGGGCCGAGATCTGGTTGCCGACGACGAGCCCGAGCGAGTTGAGCCCGAAGACGAGCCCGTACTGCTGCGCGTCGAGGCCGTACACGTCCTGCAGCAGGAAGGAGGAGGCGGAGAGGTAGGTGAAGAGCGCCGAGAACTGCATGGCGCCGATCACCGCGACGCCGATGAAGATGCGGTCGGTGAAGAGCGCCTTGTAGCGCTCGCCCGCGGTCGAGTGGCCGCGATCCCGGCGGCGGGCGGGCGGAAGCGTCTCGACGATGAGGAGGAGGGCGGCGAGGATCACGAGCCCGCCGTAGGCGGCGAGCGCCCAGAACACCCCGCGCCAGTCCACGACGAGCAGCAGCTGCGAGCCGATGACCGGCGCGAGCACGGGCGCGAGACCCGTGACGAGCGCGAGGCGCGAGAGCATGCGCACCAGCGGCTGCCCGCCGAAGAGGTCGCGCACCATCGCCATCGCGACGACGCCGCCGCCCGCCGCGCCGACGCCCTGGAGCACGCGCAGCGCCGTGATCCACTCGACGGTCGGCGCGAGCGCGACCCCGACGGAGGCGAGGATGTGGACGGCGGTCGCCGCGATGAGCGGCCAGCGGCGCCCGACCTTGTCGCTGAGCGGGCCGATGAGCAGCTGGCCGAGGCCGAAGCCGATCGTCGTCGCCGTGAGGGTCAGCTGGATGGCGGTGTCGCTCGTGCGCAGCTGCTCCTCGATGACCGGGAAGGCCGGGAGGTAGAGGTCGATCGTGAACGGCCCGAGGCCGACGAGGGCGCCCAGGACGATGATGTAGACGAGCCGCTGCGCGCGCGTGAGGGCGTCGCCGGGGTGCATGACGGTGGTCACGTCGGGATGCCGCCTCGGTGGGGGTTCGGTGGTGGGATCGCAGGCGGATGCGCCCGGACTCACCATCGTAGAACCCGCACGCCTGCCGGGTATTCCGCTCGGCTGGAGCCGGTACGATTTCGCCGACGACACTCCCGAAGGACGGTCCATGCCCCTCGTCGCCGGCATCGACAGCTCGACGCAGAGCTGCAAGGTCGTCGTGCGCGACCTCGACGACGGCCGGATCGTCCGCACCGGCCGCGCCGCGCATCCCCTCGGCACCGAGGTCGACCCCGAGCACTGGTGGCGCGCCCTCCTCGAGGCGGTCGCCGCGGCGGGCGGACTCGAGGATGTCGCGGCGGTCTCGATCGCCGGCCAGCAGCACGGCATGGTCGCGCTCGACGCGGCGGGCGAGACGATCCGCCCCGCCCTCCTCTGGCACGACACGCGCTCGGCACCGCAGGCGCTCGCCCTCATCGAGGAGTTCGGGGCCGCCGAGCTCGCGCGCCGCACCGGCAGCGTGCCGGTCGCCTCCTTCACCGCGACGAAGCTGCGCTGGCTCCGCGAGCACGAGCCGGAGCACGCCGCGCGGGTGGCCGCCGTCGCGCTCCCCCACGACTGGCTGACCTGGCGCCTGCTCGGACGCCGGGCGCCCGGTGCCGCGGGCGGGGCCGCCGTCGACACCGGCCTCGAGGCGCTCCGCACCGACCGCTCGGACGCCTCCGGCACGAGCTACTTCGATCCGCGCCGCGACGAGTACGACCGGGAGCTGCTCACGGCCTCCCTCGGCCACGACGCGATCCTGCCGCGGGTCCTCGGCCCGTCCGAGGCGGCGGGCGAGACCGACGGGGCCGTGGCCGGCATCCCGTCCGGGATCCTCGTCGGCGCGGGCGCGGGCGACAACGCGGGCGCCGCGCTCGGCCTCGGGCTGCGGACCGGGGATGTCGCCGTCTCGATCGGGACGAGCGGCACCGTCTTCGCCGTGACCGACGCGCCCACCGCGGATGCGAGCGGCGCCGTCGCCGGCTTCGCGGACGCGAGCGGCCACCACCTCCCGCTCGCGGCCACCCTGAACGCCGCGCGCGTCCTCGACGCGATCTCGGGGCTCCTCGGGGTCGACCACGACGAGCTCGGCCGCCTCGCGCTCGCCTCGGAGCCGGGCGCCGCGGGCGCCGTGCTCCAGCCCTACTTCGAGGGCGAGCGCACCCCGAACCGCCCCGACGCGACCGCGACGCTCTTCGGGCTGACCCTCGCCTCCACGACCCGCGAGCATCTCGCGCGCGCCGCGATCGAGGGGATGCTGTGCGGCCTCGCCGACGGACTCGACGCCGTGCGCGCGCAGGGCGTCGAGGCGCGGCAGGTCTCGCTCATCGGCGGCGCCGCGCAGAACCGCGCGGTCGCCGCGATCGCAGCGCAGGTGCTCGACCTGCCGATCGCGGTCCCCGTACCCGGGGAGGTCGTCGCGGCGGGCGCGAGCGTGCAGGCCGGCTGGGCACTCACGGGCTCGCGGCCCGTGTGGCCGGTCGAGATCGCGGACCGGCCGGACGCCGCGCACGAGCCGCGCATCCTCGAGCAGTACCGGGCGCGCGTCGCCGGCTGAGCGCGGCGCTCATCGGCGCGAGGTCGTGAGCCGCGCGCCATTGACGCCGCCCGCCCGGATGCGAGCCCGGGCGCCTCAACCCGGCATCCTGCTTCAACGCCTGAGCAGGCTCAGCACGTCGCTGACGAGGTCGGCAGCGTCGGCGCGCCCTTTGCCGTCTGCGGCGAGGTGCCCTGCGGTCTGGAGCTCGGCGGCTCCGCGCACCATCGCGCGCAGCAGCGCGGAGACCCGCTCCGGCTCGCCGGGGGCGATGGCGCCACTCGCCTGCGCGTCGGCGACCGTGCGGGCCATGAGGGCGGAGGACTCGAGCGCGACGCCGTCGAGCACCTCGGTCGACTCCCACCGACCGTAGATCAACCGGTACCGCTCGGGATACGCGACGGCGCGGGCGACCTGCTCGGCGCACGAGCGTTCGAGCGCGTCGACGGGCGGAGCGCCGGCATCGAGGTCGCGTGCGAGCGCCTGGTGGAGGTGCGTGAGCTCGAGCGCCGCGAGCTCGGCCAGCAGGAGCTCCTTGCTGTCGAAGTGCTTGTAGGGGGCGTTGTGCGAGACGCCGCTGCGCCGGCCGACCTCGCGCAGCGTCACCGCCGCGGGCCCGCCCTCGTCGAGGAGCTCCTGTGCGGCATGCAGCAGTCTGCCGCGGGTGTCGACGGGGCTCATGGCCTTCTCCGCTCACGTGGTTGACAAGGTCAACTTCGATGATACAGTTCTCGTCGGTTGACGACGTCAACCAGCCCGAACGAATAAGGAGCTTCACCATGAAGGCACTCATCACCGGCGCGACCAGCGGCATCGGCGAGGCGCTCGCGCAGCGCTTCGCCGCCGACGGCCACGACGTCGTCCTGGTCGGCCGCAGCGCGGACCGCCTCGCCGCGACCGCGGCGAAGCTGCAGCGCATCGCCCCGACCGTGCAGATCACGACCGAGCAGGCCGATCTCGGCGACCTCGAGCAGGTTCGCGCACTCGCCGACCGCCTGGTCACCCAGGGCGCCCTCGACGTCGTCATCAGCAACGCCGCCCTCATCGCGCCCGTCGACCAGCGCGACGCGGCCGGCGTGCCGCTGACCATCGCGGTGAACTACGTCGCGCCCTACCTCCTGCTGCGCCGCCTCGTCGAGGTCTTCCCGCAGCACGCCGCCCGCTACGTCATCCTCGGTGCCGAGCCCGCCGGGTCGGCGAACCTCGTGGTCGATGTCGACGACCTCACCTACCGGGGCGTCGACCTGCTCTTCCCGGACGACGACCTGCGCGCCTTCGCCCTCTACGGGCACAGCAAGAACATGGACGTCATGCTCGCCGCCGGCCTCGCCGAGCGCCTCGCCGGCACCGCCATCACCGTCAACGGCGCCCACCCCGGCATCATCGGCGGCACCGGCATCATGGGCGGCATCGACGGACTCGCCGAGAAGGCCCTCGCGATGTTCGGCGCGACGGAGCACGACGTCCCGCTCCCCGAGGATGGCGCCGACACGCCCTACTGGGTCGCCACCGCCCCAGATCTCGAGGGCGTCACCGGCCGCTACTTCGCGAACCGCGAGGAGGTCGAGACCGCTCCGCACACCACCGCCCCGGAGCGCCTCGCCCGCCTCTGGACCACCACCGCCCAGCACGTCGGCCTCCCCGCCTGACACGCGCGCCGGGTGCGCTCGAGCGCAGCTCCGCCGAAGGAGCCGTCGATCAACCGCGGATCGCTGGGCCATCGATCCGGCCGCGCGAGCGAGAGCTTCGTCTCCCGCCCGCACGGCCGGATCGTCGGCATCGGCGGCGCCGCTCCGGACCGCGCGCGCCGCCGGACGGCGTCAGTCGTTCTCGGGGTCGGCCTGCGGTCCCTGATCCCAGGCGTAGTAGGTGTCGTCGACCTGGAATGCGATCCAGCGTCCGCAGTCCCAGCCGTCGGCAGGCACGTCCGGCCACCAGTCGGTCCTCAGCACGGTCTCGCCCGAGATGGGTCCCTTCGCGCAGTAGCCCGCGGTGATGCCGTCCTCGCTCGACCAACGCAGGTTCGCTCCGACTCGTTGATAGTCGACGTGGAGCGACACGTCGGTCGCATCGCCGCTCAGGAAGCGCGGGATGCGCCATGCCTCCTCGGACGCGCGAGCCTCGTCCGCCGATGCGAAGTCGAACTGAGGGGTGCCCTGCAGCCCTTCTTGCTCGAAGAGCGAACAGCCCGCGAGGGATGCGATCGCGGCCGCGGCCGTGGCGGCGGCGATACTGCCGCGAAGAATTCGTGTTCGTGTGGTCATACATCGATGGTCGGGAGCGGTCGCGTCGGTTTCGACATGCTCGGGGATGACCTGCATCGTCCGCTCGGGTGAACGGCGTTCAGCCGGTCGGATCGTCAGCCGCGGCGGGACCGACGGCCGCACGCCGCCTCCGTATCCGGCAGATCCGCGCATCGGGCAGGACGCAGACTTCCTCGCGCCCGATCACGGCGCGGCACCCCGCACGAACTGGTCGACGGCGGTCTCGACGAGCGCGTCCAGACGCCCGAGGTCGACGAGCCCCGTATTGACGAGCGTCACGAGCCCGTTGATCGTGGCGTACAGGACGAGGCCGATCTCCTCGACCGGACCGGCTCGCAGCCTCCCCGTCGCCTGACCCTCCCGGATCAGATCGACGAGCGGCGCGAACGCCTCGTTCGCGGCGTGCTCGACCGCCGGATGCTGCGGCCGGTGCTTCGCGGCGTTCATCAGCGCGAGGAGCTCCGGGTCGTCGGTCGCGAAGCGGGCGAAGGCCGCCGTCGCGCCCGCGACCTGTGCCGAGAACGATGTCGCGTCGCCGCCGATCGACGCGCGGATCGACGTTCCGAGACGACGGAACCCCCGCTCCGCGAGCGCATCGAGCAGATCGCGCTTGTCCGAGAAGTGCCGGCGGGGTGCGCCATGACTCACGCCCGCTTCACGCGCGAGATCACGCAGCGAGAGCTGCTCGACGCCGCCGCTGCGCAGACTGAGTTCGGCAGCATCGAGCAGTGCCACGCGCAGGCCGCCGTGGTGATACGGGCGCCGCTGCGACTGATCGCTCACGAGATCGAGGCTACCGGCAGCTGTAGGCATTGACAACATGGTGTTGACAGTGGCTACATTGTGCTCATGTCCGCTTTCGGAGTCAATCACCTGAGCCACTTCGCGCTCACCAACCTGCTGCTGCGACGGATCCGCGACCGCGTGTTCACCGTCGGCTCACTCGGACATCTCATCGGCAGGATCGACTTCGCCGACCTCGACTGGACGAGCCGCGCGTACCGCCCGTACGGCGCCTATGTGCAGTCGAAGCTCGCGAATCACCTGTTCGCGTACGAGCTGCATCGCCGACTCGTCAGCATCAGCTCCACGGTGACGCAACGGTGACGCGGCCGATGAACGAGCTGATCCTCGTCTCCGGCGCGTCGACCGGGATCGGAGCAGCCACAGCGCGTGCGCTGGCGACGCGCGGGTTCCATGTCCTCGCGGGCGTCAGGCGCGATGACGACGCCGAGGCCATCAGCGCCGAAGGCATCGAGCCGATCAGACTGGACGTCACGGACCCCGCCGACGTCGCGGCACTTCGCGCGCGCGTCGACGCCGATCCGCACAGCAGGCCGCTGCGAGCGATCATCAACAACGCGGCGATCGAGATCAATGCGCCTGTCGAGGTGCTCCCGCTCGAGATCTGGCGACGACAGTTCGAGGTCAACCTGTTCGGACACATCGCTGTGACCCAGAGCCTGCTGCCCGCTCTGCGGAAGAGCCGAGGTCGGATCGTCAACATCAGCTCGGTCGGAGCCCAGATCGCCCTGCCCATCTACGGCGCCTACGCGGGAACCAAAGCCGCATTCGAGGCGGCCAGCGATGCGTTACGCCGCGAAGTCGCCGCACAGGGCATCGAGGTCGTGATCGTCCGATCCGGAGGAGTGCGGACCCCGATGGCGGCAGAGAGCGGCCCGCTCTCCCTCAGACTCGCCGAGCAGATGAGCGCCGAGCACTCTCACCTCTACGGCGACCTGATCAGCGCGACCGTGGCCTTCCAGGCCAGGTTCCTCGACCGCGCGATCACTGCCGAGCGCGCCGCCCGTCGGATCGCGCAGGTCGCCATCGCGAAGCGACCGCGCACCACCTACACGCTCGGCCCGGATGCGGCGCTCACCCTGCCGTTGAACCGCCTCCTCCCGACCCGCCTCATGGATCGAATCCTTACTCCCCGGAACCCGAAGGGCCCCACACCATGACCACCGACACCGACCGCGCCGAGATCATCGAGCTCTTCGGTCGCTACGCCGATATCGCCGATCTGAAGGACTTCGACGAGCTGCCTCCGCTCGTCCACACCGACCCCTTCACCATGGACTTCGAATCCGTCACCGGCATGCCGCCACAGCAGACGACGCTCGCCGACTACGTGACGGCCCTCAGCGGCGCGTTCGCACCGTTCGACGCCACCCACCACGCCATCACCGGACACGTGGTCGAGGTCACGGGAGACCGTGCGACCGCCCACGCCCAGGTGCGGGCCGAACACTGGGTGCCGCGGGAGCTCGCGGAGGGCGGGCCGAACCGGTGGCTCGTCGTCGGGCACTACGACAACGACGTCGTCCGGACAGCGCACGGGTGGCGATTCAGCACAGTCAGACTCGCCGCCGCATTCCAGGAGAACGCGCATCTCATCGAGCGAATCCACACCGACCCGAGAGGCGGAGACAGGAACGTGTGACAGGCCAGAGCGAATGACGTGGCGGAGACTATCGGCGCTCAGTTATCGGGTGTTGGAGACCCGTTCGCCGTGCCGCCTCGACTCGAGTGCAGATCTCCGTGACTGTCTTCTCCGCTTCCGCGCGGAGCGGCTCGGTGAGCGCAGTAGCTCGCGTAACAGGACGGGTCGACCTTGACTCGTCTTGGGTCGGGGCCTTCTTCGCCGGCCGCCGGTAGGAATTGAGGGTCGCGTGACGCTCGTGAATCGACCATTCGATCTTGCTGCGCCTCACAGCGTCATTCAGCGCCCCCGCCAGCGGCTCCATCGGCGCGATCGCGACGGATGACAACTCCTGCCGGCCGATGCGTCCGCCAGAGCGGTGACACCTAGTATCGCGATCGCTCAAGCGGGCGGCCTGCCGAGCCACGCCCGCCAGCCTCAGGGTTCCACTACAGGCGCGTAATCCCGAAGACGATCCCGAATATCCCGAGCGCGACCCCTACGATTCCAACGAAGGCGATCATGCCAGCCGAGGGCGCTCTGAAGAAGCGCGTGGATTCTCTTGCCTCATACCTGGAGTACAGATTCGCTAGAGGCTTACGCCACCTGATCATCGCTAGCCCGAGCAAACAGGCCGGAACGCCGAAGAACAAGATCGTCATCCATACATTGCTCATGAACACCTCACAGTGGTACGTCCCACGATCCGCTAAATCCTGCCGAACAGCCCAGTTGGGCCCCGGCCGCCGCCCCGGCCGCAATATAGCCAGTCCCCGGTCCGCCCCAACCGGCCTCGATGTTGCCGCCGCCTGTTACCACGGCGCTGCAGCGCCCGAGCACCGCCATGCCGGCTGATCCCCCCAAGGTTAGTACCGGCCCCACTGAGACACCGACTTCGTTGCCGGCCCCGGCTTGGACTGAAATTCTGAGGGCATCGCTGTTGATGTAAGACACACCCACGCCCGCACACACGAAGAAACAAGCATCAAAACTCACGCCGACACCCACCTTGTTGACGACGGCCGCACGCACTTCCTTCCGGACAGTCTCAATGAGGTCTTCAACCCACTGCGGAAGGCTGAACTTAGGCCGATCCGGCGACGGCGGAGCTGGCCCGAGCGCGATCCCACCTCGTGAGGTGCGCCCTGGTCTAGCCTTCTTCGCCGCTGCCATCGCCTTGATCGCCGCCAGGGTGCCGATCCCGTCGATCCACATGACCTCACCGCTCAGGTCGAAGCCGTTGATGGGATCGGAGGGGTAGTCGTAGTTGTTGGTGACGCCGCCTTCGACCGGGTCCACCTCCAGGAACCGCCCGAGCGCCGGCGCGTAGACCCGCGCTCCCATCTGGATGATGTGAATGCTGCCCTGCCGCTCGGTGAGCTTGCGGTGTGAGCCCACCCACCCGTAGTCCGCATCCGAACCGCCGATCGTGTCGGGTCCGGCATCGTCCGCAGCCGATGTGCCGATCCGTCCGGTGACCGGGTCGATCGGCTGTCCGAACGGGTCGTATGTCGCACGTGTTCCGGTGCGAGCGCCGGCGTCGTCGGCGGTGAGGATCAGGTCACCGTGCAGGTTCGGGTACGCCCACCGCTCGTCCGCACCCGCGGGCAGGGTCACCATCGCCCCGCCGGGCAGCGAGATCGTGCGCTCCAGGACCTGCCCGGCTTGGTTGAGCGTCGCCCACGCCCCGTCCCCGTCACCGGTGAAGGTGAAGCGGAGCACCTCCGGGTTCTCGCCTGGTGGAGTCATGGTGCGCTCGATGATTCGATCGGATGCGTCTCGCAGGTACTCGATCACCGTCCCGTCGTCGAGTTCCGATCGGATGTGCCGGTCGGCGACGTCGTAGACCAGCCGGTGGTCGGCGAGGCGGGTCGTGTTGCCGTGCGCGTCATAGGTCAGCGACGGCAGCGGGGCCGTCATCGACAGGCTCACGCTGCCGACCGGCGCCGTGTCCGGGTGCGCGCCCGTCACCTGGGTTCCGGTGAGGCGGTCCACCCAGTCGTGGCAGTAGGTCACGGTTGTCGGGGTGCCGCCGTCGAAGGTGTCCGAGAACGAGGTGCGGTTGCCGAAGTTTACGGCCGCGGTGTCCTCTGCAAACGCGTTTCGCCCTCGCATGCGGATTCGACATCGCGATCACCGGTGGTCACTGGACCGGACATAACGAGGATTATCGGACATCTGAGAATCGCGATAATGGCTGGACCGCCTTTTGGCAATGCGATAGCTCACAACCCCCGAGCCCAAGGGTGCGGTCCTGCAAGCGCCTGGTTGAGCGAGGCTTCAGCTGATCGAGGTCCCGCAACGCACCTCGGCTGATCGCGCACTATAACTGCCTTCAGTCCGCGTCAGTCATCATCGGCCGCGGAGACCTTTTCGAATTTAGTGATGGTGGCTGTAAGCCTCGACAACGCTTCGCTACCGGTCTCGGCGTTGTCGCGTTCGACGATGCACACCCATTTGAACGTCTCGTCGCCTCCCGTCACCGCCTCCGTCCCGCCGGTTTCGAGCTTGCCCTCAAGTCGGTACCGATAGGGGCCGGAGCCGTCCTCCGGTGTGCTTTCCTGGATGGGGTCAGAGATATCGGAGAGCTGGGTTCTCTGGGGCGCGCGATCAGAGGGCCGCAGCGATCCGTCAGCGGCTGCCCATGCGCAGGCGCGAGCGAAGCCGTCTTGAGATCCTGAGTACTCGACCTCGATGTCATCCGACTCCGTGTAGCTCGAGCAGCCAGCCAGAAGACCCGCCGACGCAGCGGCCGCCAGTGCCACTCGCATCGATCTCACCAGTTGCACGCGCCCCCCAGCCCTCGCTGCTCTATGATCCTTGCTCCCGCTGACATACCCCAGTCGGGGAGGTCCGGACGTCTCATTTCCAGATCGTAGTAGGGATCGTTTGTGTACACGAGACCAGAATGCCCGGCAACATGGCAATCATATTGTTGCTTCACCGACGGTACGTCTAGCAGATGGCCGTGCGCCTCGACCAACTGCTTCCACCCGAGTTCACCGAGTGAACCATTGGCCAGCTCGAACGTGAACGCGGGTGTGAATTTCACTCTGAGTTTCGGTCGCCCGCCCTGACCTTCCTCCACGATCACCTCGGAGTACTCGAATCTCTCACCGGCTGGGTAACGCACACGCTTTCGCGCAATGTGTACTCGGGCTCGTAGCGCAGCAGACGCCCGGCGGGACTGCTCGTGAAAACGCTCGATGACAGCGATCGATCGACTGATACCGCGATTGCCGCCCGGGCCGCCGCTACAGAAGTTTCTGACGCACATGCGTTCACCTGACAGATCGAAGCCGTTAATTGGATCCGCGGGGTAGTCGTAATCGTTCGACACGCCGCCTTCGATCGGGTCAATCCCGAGGAATCGGCCCAAGGCCGGCACATATACTCGGGCACCCATCTGAATGACGTGGATGTTCCCCTGTCGCTCTGTGAGCTTCCGGTGCGAGCCGACCCACCCGTAGCCAGCATCTGAGCCGCCGATCGTATCGGGGCCGGAGTCGTCCGAGGTATTAGTGCCGATTAGCCCAGTGAGGGGATCGATCGGCTGCCCGAATGGGTCGTACGATGACCGCGCCCCGGTTCGCGCTCCGTTCGAGTCCGCCGTCACGATCAGGTCACCGTGGAGATTTGGGTACGACCAAGTCGCGTTTCCACCCGCCGGCAGAGTCATCATTGCTCCGCCTGGCAAGGAAATCGACCGCTCGATCACGTGACCCGCCCCGTTCAATGTTGCCCATGCCCCGTCACCCGAGCCGGTGAATGCGAAACGGAGCACCTCTGGCGCCTCGCCAGGCACGCTGAGAGTACGTTGGATGATCCGATCGGACGCGTCCCGCAGGTACTCGACGACGGTTCCGTCGTCGAGTTCAGAACGTATATGCCGGTTAGCTGCGTCGTAAGAGAGCTGATGGTCGGAAAGTCGAGTCGTGTTCCCATGCGCGTCGTACGTCAGCGAGGGCATCGGGCCTTCCATAGTCAGGTTTACGCTTCCGACCGGCGCGGTGTCCGGGTGCGCACCTGCAACTTGAGTTGCGGTAAGCCGGTCCGCCCAGTCGTGACAATACGTGACCGTCGTCGGAATTCCGCCATCGAGGGTGTCTGAGAAAGACGTGCGGTTGCCGCTCTTGCCGGCGTGCGAATTTTCACCGCAGCTGGTGTTCATATCGAAGCGATACTCGAGTACGTGTCTTGGGATTTCCGCCTTCGTCAGCCGGCCGGCGGCATCATATGTGTAGTCGGAAATTTCTACGGTTGTGTCGTCGGTGAGAACGCTCCGAACGATACGGCCAGCCTGCGATCTCTTGACTTGCTCTGCCACGTCGGCGCCGGTGGCGAAGTTCCAGGTGGAGCCGGTCTGTACGCCGGCAGCGTTTCGAGTGAGGCTGGTGAGAGCGGAGCCATTGCCATACTCGACCGATTCGAGGAGTCCTGTGGGGCCATATGTGGACTGAGCCATCTCCACCCCGTCGACAGTCGTGGTGAGCAGGTTCCCGTCCAGGTCATAGGTGAACTCACTGACCGAGTCGGCGCCCGAGGGCGGCTCGACCTTGGTCGAGAGCACCCGGCCTGTCCTCGATTCGTACTCCGAGCTCGTCCTAGTACCCCAGACATCCACATACGAGACCGACTGGCCGAGCACATCAATCTCTGCCGTCGTCGTTCCGGTTGGATCGGTCGTTGCAGCCACCAACGGGTTGCCGCCTACTGCATAGTCATTGGTCACTACGCGCTGGGGTTCGCCTCCGAAGGCGGCATAGGTTGAACTTGTTGCTCTCCCCCGGGTGTCGTAGGTGACGCACGACCAGTCGCTGTCGCCGGATCGCTTGGTGCCGACGGTGCGGCCCATGACGTCGTAGACGTACTGCGTCTGGAGCCGGTTGCCGGAGGAGTTGAGCGGTCCCTGCGAGCTCTTCGCCATCCCGTACTGCTTGCCGCTGGCATTCGTGCAGGTATTGGCGAGCGCGTTCTCGGTGGCGCCGTAGGCCTGGAACTTGGACTCACCGGCGTCCGAGCTCGCACCGACCGCCGCCGGGAGGCGCTTCGTGAGGCGGCGCAGGAACCCGTCGCCGGGCTGCTCGTACGTGGTCGCGGTCGCGAGTGCGAGGCCGTCGGGGTCGACGATCGACTTGGTCGCCGCGCCGAGCCACGGGTGCTCGTACTGGACGCTCGCCGTCAGCGAGGTGACCTGGGTGGCGGCGACACCGGCGGGCGCTTCGTCGTGGGTGATGGTCTTGTTCGCGAGACCGTAGTCCGGCGACAGTGCCGACGCGGGGACGGCCTCCCACGGGGTGCTCGCGCCGGGGCGCTTCCACTGCAGTCGGAGCTTGGCGTTGCCGGTCCGGTCGACGTAGTGGAGGCGGATCTTCTCCTGCTGCCCGGCCGTCGCGGGGTAGGTGAACGGCACGGTCAGCTGCGCACCTTCGTTGTTCCACCGGTCGAGCACCTCGATGTCGTCGAGCCACATCGAGACGCCGTCGTCGGCGTTGATGCGGAACTGGTAGTCGCCGGTGTCGGGGAAGGTGATGAGGCCGGTGATGCGGGCGGACCAGTTGTTGTTGCTGGTCGCGCCGAGCTCGGCCGGCTGAGAGGCGACCCAGTCGTGATCGATCACGCCGCCCTGTTCGTCGTCCTCGAGGCCGAAGGTGTGGATCTTCGGGACGCCGGCGAGGTAGGGGTTGGCGTGGTACATGACGTGCAGCCCATGAAGCGATTCGTCGTACCGCGTCTCCGAGTGCGCCGGCGTGATCGGGCAGCTGGCGAGCGGTGTCCGATCCGCGGCGAAGCAGCTCGCGGGTGCGGGGCCGTAGCTGTGGGTGGGGCGGTCGCTCGAGTCGTAGATCGTGGTGGTCATCAGCCCCTGCGGGTCGGTGGCCGAGAGCACCTTGTCTTTCGGATCCCACACCTGGGTTGCGGTGAGGCCCATCGCGCTCGTGGTCGTGAGCTGCCGCCACGCATCATCGAAGGTGACGGTGGTGGCGTGCGTCCCAGGGGGCATGTCGAGGCCGTCGACGTCGACGTGAGTCGTGTCGGCGGCGGCGTAGGTGTAGATCTTCTTCGGCCGGTCTGCCGCGGTGGCCCCGTCGGGGGCGGGAAGGGTGACCGAGGTGATCTTGCCCTCCGTGTCGTACTCGAGCTGGGTGGTGACGAGCTCAGGAGTGGCGGTCGGGTTGACGGCGAGCCAGTCCATCGCGAGCGAGTCGGTGATGGCGTTCAGCCGTCCGAGGCTGTCGCCGTAGGAGAAGCGCGTGATCTCCGACCCCGGGTCTTCGATCTCTCCGAGCCGGTAGACCTTGAGGTCGGGGACGTTGTTGCCGGGAAGGTCGACGATCTGCTCGGTGTACTTCAGCTTCGTCTTCGTGCCGTCCGGGTAGCGGATCTCGCACAGGTACCCGGGGTGCGGCCGCTTGAAGTCACCTGCGGTATCGCACGTGGGAGTCGTGCTGCTGGTCTCGTAGTGGAAGGTGACCTGCCGGTCGTAGACCGGTGGATTCGCGGTTCCGACCCGGGATGCCGGGTCGCTGATCGAATCCAGGACGGATGTCCCGGGCTTGTAGGCCGGGATCGGCGTCGACTCCTTCTTCGAGTCCCCCGGCGCGGCGACGGCACTGAGCTTGCCGGCCTTCGTGAACGAGTACACGGTGCCGTCATCCTCGACGAGCGTCACCGCACCCTTGCTGTCGAGGGCGAGAGTGCCGTACTCGCCCTTCGGGGTCTTGAAGCTGCGCTTCGTGGCCTCCCCGTTCTTCTTCGTCTTCTTCTTCGGATAGGTGTGCTTGCCGCCCTTCCGGTCGGTCAGCACGACCGCGGACTCGGTGACCTTCGCCTTCACGTAGGCGCTTGGGCCGCCGACCAGCGGCGCCGACGCGTCCCATCCGGCGGGGAGGGTCTGCTCGTCCGGGGTGAACCACTGGGACGGCACGACGAAAGACGGGCCGTAGGTGCTGCCGGTCATCTCGCGGGCCCAAAGCGAGACCTCAGCGCCGTTGCGGTGATCGAAGAACGCAAACCGCATCGGCACCGCGGAGCCGTTGAAGGTGTGGTTGCCGCCCCACTTGAGTCCGGTGCGGTCGACGTCCCAAGCATCGAAGACGGTCTTCTCGGCCGCCCCAGGCGGTGCGAGGATCATCTTGACGCCGGCGTCTCGCCGGTACCCGAACTGCCACTTCCCCGCCGGCGGACGGATCTGCCCGGTCCACCGGATCATGAAGTCATCGTGCGGCACACCCTCCGCGGGCGACTCGTTCTTCGCCCACTTCGCGTTGATGGCCGACTCGGTGCGCACCAGCACCGGCTCACGACTGCCGAAGATGTACGACGGCTCGGTCTCGCCCTCGTCGATCGCGTTGTAGTACGACGCGGTGAGTCCGAACTCGGAATCCGGCGCGGTCAGGGTGTCGTAGTTGAACGACATCCCCATCGGCCCGCCGAGGGTGTTCACCATCGGAGAGCCGAAGCTGAGGTTGCCGTTGCCGTTCGCGAGGTTCACCGTGATCGGCCCAGCGGTGTCCTGCGGTGACGGACCGGCAGTCCCGACGCGACGGTTGACGGTGAAGGAGTGCGTCCAGGAGGCGTCGAGCTCGGAGTCCACACCGTCGTCGGTGAGGATCATGTACGAGTACCGTCCACCGTCCTCGAGGACCCCGGTCGGCACCGTGAACGACGGCGACGGCTTCCACTCGGAGGTGTACACAACGCCGTTGATGCCGTCGTCGCCGGTCACGACACGCAGCCGATACGTGACTGGCGACGACGGTGTCGACGAGTCCGGGTCGGTGACGGTGCCGGTCGTGATGGTCGGGGTGAGCGAGGTGATGACCGCGTCATCGTCGATGCTCGCCGAGGCTTCGGCGGGAGTCGGCGCCGGCTGCTGTGTGGTGAAGTTGCGGCCGTCCTGGGACTCGTCGAACTTGTCCGGCCCCAGAGCGTTGAAAAACTTGTCGCGGACGTACGCCTTCCAGTAGTACTTCTTCCCCGGATCGAGAGGGCCGCTCGGGACCTGCTGCTCGGCCTCCTTCGACCAGTCCGACTCCCACACGGTGTCCGAGTGATCCGACTTCGTGCTGATCCGATACTTGAACGCAAGACCATCACCGGAGGGATCAGTCGCGGTGATCTTGAACGTCGGCATCAGCGACACCTTCGTCTCTCCGTTCCCCGGAGACGGGGCGGGAGCTCCCGTGATGTCAGGGAGGTTCTTATAGGCCACACCGAGCTGGAGGTCGAGCTGCTTGTAGCTGTACGCGGAGCCCTCAGCTCCTCGGATCATCAGGCTCTTCCCGACGACCTCCTTTCGCACCCAGTACTCGATCTGCTCTTGCAGGTTCGGGCCGTTGGCAGTGCCCGACGTGTCGATGCTCCACAACTGCAGACGCTCGCCCACACAGGAGTATCCGGCGCAGTCGGAGGTGTTGACCGATCCCTGCTGCGAAGTCGTGGTCCCTCCGACATACCCGGCGCCGAGAGCAACTTCCCATACCTGCTTGCCGAAGAGATTCGAGTACGGGAACTTCACCTGCGAACGCCAGTAGGCGTTCGTGTTCGATTCGCGGGTGTTGCCGATGAACACGCCGTCCGTCCGGGTGGCGCCGTTCGACTTGAACGCCGCCACGTTGCTGTCGCCGTAGGTCGTCGTCGGGTCCACCGACACCGGGTACACACGGGCAGGGTCCGTCAGCCAGTCCAGATCCGGGGCGAGCGAGAACCACCACTTCGATCCCGCCTCGACCACCGTCGCATCGACCGGCGCGCTCGCCGGCTCACGCATCCCCTCGACCCCGGAGGAATCCCACATGAGCGGCGCCGGGATCGAGAAACGGATCTCATCGTCGGCATCGAGGAACTCGAAACCGCCGAGCTCGTTCTCCACGATCTCCAGACCGGGAGCGTCGACCTCGAAGACCCACACCGGCGCCGAGTCCGGGGCGCCGTCGAGGACGAGCGTCTCCTTGACCGCACCGGTCTGGACCTCGTAATTGAGGTCGACACCGGAGAACACGTTCGCGTAGGTGACCTCGTTGTCGTCCGCCGTCGCCGGACGCGCCGCAGCGCCGAGCAGCGAGAAGGACACGTCGTAGTCGCCATCCGTCACCGTGAGCAGATCCGGATTGCTCGAGGAGTTCTCGAACTCCGGCGCCAGCGGGTGCTCATCCGCGACCAGATCCCCTCCCCCGGCCGAGACGACCTCGTCGGACGCGGCAACCCACTCCCCGTCTGCCAGCTGCACGTTCTTCGGCAGCCGCGACAGCAGGGAGACGTTCATGCCGTCGCCGGCGTCGTAGACGGTCTCGTACAGCGAACGCGAGATCACATCGGACTCGGCCGGGACGAAGTCCTCGAGCACGTCCGCATCGACACCTGCACCCTCCGCCGGCGTCGACACCTCCGTGTCGCCCGCCGACAGCGAGGCGTCCCCGGAGAAGTCACCCTGCGGCACGAACTGCGCTTCGCCCTCCACCACCGCGTTGGGGATCAGCGGGACCGCGCTGTGCGTGCCCGGATCGGTGAGATCGACCTCGACGGACTCAGCCGCAGCGTGAGGGACCTCGGCCGCCGTCAACGTCCCGGCGACAAGTGCGGTCGCGGTCAGAGCGACAAGGCAGACAGTCCGAACCGAATGCGAAAGGAGTGACACGTGGCCCCCGAGGCCTCGGCGGCGCGCCGCCTGCCGGCGCAACCGCGACGAAGTCTCACGACCCCGATGCTGAGAATTTACCCAGAAACACGTCGTTCCACCCTCCCCCGTGTGGGGGGCACCGCACGGCGCGCGGGACCCCGGAGGCCGGGATCCCGCGCGGGCGCGATCAGCGCGAGCGGGTGCGGCGCTTGTTCCAGACGTCGAAGGCGACCGCGACGAGCAGCACCATGCCCTTGATGAACTGCTGGTAGTCGGTCCCGACGCCCATGAGCGACATCCCGTTGTTGAGCACGCCCATGATGAGGCCGCCCGTGATGGCGCCGACGACGGTGCCGACACCGCCCTGCACGGCCGCGCCGCCGATGAAGGCCGCCGCGATCGCATCCAGCTCGAAGAGGTTGCCCGCGCCGGGGCCCGCGGAGTTCAGGCGGCCCGTGAAGACGAGGCCCGCGAGCGCCGCGAGTGCGCCCATGTTCACGAACAGCCAGAAGTCGATGCGCTTCGACTTGATGCCCGAGAGGTCGGCCGCGTGCCGGTTGCCGCCCACCGCGTACACGTGGCGGCCGAAGACGCTGCGGTTCGCGAGCACCGTGTACACGACGACGAGGAGCCCCAGCACGACGAGCACCACGGGGGTGCCGCGCGATCCGTCGGCGACGCCGAGCAGGTAGGTGAGCACGAGGATGAGGCCCGCGCCGAACGCGACCTTCACCGCGAACCAGGCCACCGGCTCCGACTCGAGGCCGAGGCGCACCCGCTTCGCACGACCGCGGAGCTGCGCGCCCACGAAGAAGACGAAGGCGAAGGCCCCGAGGCCGACCGTGATCCACTCGACCGGCGACGAGCTCGGCGGGAACAGCTGCGGGAACAGGTACCCGCCGCCGAGCTGCCGGTACTCGGTCGGGAACGGCGTGATCTGCGTGTTGCCGAGCACGATCTGGGTGAGCCCGCGGAACACGAGCATGCCCGCGAGCGTGACGATGAAGGCCGGGATGCCGACCACCGCCACCCAGAAGCCCTGCCACGCGCCCACGGCGAGGCCGATCGCGAGGGAGGCGAGCATCCCCGCCCACCACGGCCAGCCCCAGTCGACCACCATGACGCCCGACATGGCGCCGACGAAGGCCGCGACCGAGCCGACCGAGAGGTCGATGTGGCCCGCGATGATGATGAGCACCATCCCGATCGCGAGGATCAGGATGTAGCTGTTCTGGACGATGATGTTCGCCACGTTGCCGGCCGTGAGCAGGCGCCCGTCGGTCAGCACCTGGAACAGGGCGACGATGACGAGCAGGGCGATGAAGATGCCGATCTGCCGCAGGCGGCTCGCGAGGAAGCCGGCGGCGCTGCGGATCGTCGAGGGTGCGGCGGTGCGCTCAGCCGAGGACATGGTCGGCCTCCTTCTCCTTGGTCATGTACTGCATGAGCAGCTCGGGGGTCGCCTCGGCCGCGGGCACCTCGCCCGTGATGCGGCCCTCCGAGAGCGTGTAGATGCGGTCGCAGATGCCGAGCAGCTCGGGCAGCTCGCTCGAGATGACGAGCACGCCCTTCCCCTCGGCGGCGAGCCGGTTGATGATCGTGTAGATCTCGTACTTCGCGCCCACGTCGATGCCGCGCGTCGGCTCGTCGAGGATGAGCACCTCGGGGTCCGAGAACAGCCACTTCGAGAGCACGACCTTCTGCTGGTTGCCGCCCGAGAGCTTGCCGACCACGGCATCCACCGAGGGCGTCTTGATGCTCATGGACCGGCGGTACTCCTCGGCGACGAGGTGCTCGCGCCCGTCGTCGACGAGGCCTGCCGCCGCGAGCTTGTCGAGCGCCGCCATCGACACGTTCCGCTTGATGTCGTCGATGAGGTTGAGGCCGTAGCGCTTGCGGTCCTCGGTCGCGTAGGCGATGCCGACGCGGATCGCGTCCGCGACGGAGCGGATCTGGACCTCGCGGCCGTGCACGAGGATCCGGCCCGAGATGCGGGTGCCCCAGCTCCGGCCGAAGACGCTCATGGCGAGCTCGGTGCGCCCGGCGCCCATGAGGCCCGCGATGCCGACGACCTCGCCCGCCCGGACGGCGAGCGACGCGTCGTGGATGACGACCCGCTCGGGGTCGGCGGGGTGGTGGACGCGCCAGTCCTCGATGCGGAGCACCTCCTCCCCGAGCTTCGCGTTCCGATCCGGGTAGCGGTGCTCGAGGTCGCGGCCGACCATGCCCTTGATGATGCGGTCCTCCGTGACCTCGCCGCTGTCGAGCTCGAGCGTCTCGATCGTGCGGCCGTCGCGGATGATGGTGACCTCGTCGGCGATCTCGCGGATCTCGTTGAGCTTGTGGCTGATGATGATCGAGGTGATCCCCTGCTCGCGCAGGTGCCGGATGAGGTCGAGCAGGTGGGCGGAGTCCTCGTCGTTGAGCGCCGCGGTCGGCTCGTCGAGGATGAGGAGCTTCACCTCCTTCGAGAGCGCCTTCGCGATCTCGACGAGCTGCTGCTTCCCCACCCCGATCTCGCTGACGCGGGTAGCGGGGCTGTCGCCGAGTCCGACGCGCGCGAGCAGCTTCGAGGCCTCGAGGTTGGTGGCGTCCCAGTCGATGAAGCCGCGCCGCTGCCGCTCGTTGCCGAGGAAGATGTTCTCGGCCAGCGAGAGGTGCGGGCTGAGCGCCAGCTCCTGGTGGATGATGACGATCCCGGCGCGCTCCGAGTCGCGGATGTCGCGGAACGACTGCTCCTCGCCCTCGAACACGATCGCGCCGTCATAGCTCCCGTGCGGGTACACGCCCGAGAGCACCTTCATCAGGGTGGACTTGCCGGCGCCGTTCTCGCCGCAGATCGCGTGGACGTGACCGCGCTCCACCTGGATCGTCACATCCTGCAGGGCCTTCACGCCCGGGAACTCCTTCGTGATGCCGCGCATCTCGAGGATCGTGCTCATCTCGCCTCCTTCGCGTCGTCGCGTGGCTGCGCGGGAGGCGGGGCGGCGCGGTGCCGCCCCGCCTCCCGGCGGATCACTTCAGATCGTCCTCGGTGTAGTAGTCGCTGTCCACGAGGATCTCCTCGTAGTCGTCGACCGTGACGATCGTCGACGCGAGCAGGAACGAGGGCACGACCTTCACGCCGTTGTCGTAGGTCTCCGTGTCGTTGACCTCCGGCTCGTCGCCCTGAAGCACCGAGTCGACCATCGTGACGGCCTGCTCCGCGAGGAGGCGGGTGTCCTTGAAGATCGTCGAGTACTGCTCGCCGGCGATGATCGACTTGACGCTGCCGACCTCCGCGTCCTGGCCGGTCACGACCGGCAGGTCGGAGGCGGCGTAGCCGCCCGAGGTGAGGGCCGAGATGATGCCGATCGAGAGGCCGTCGTAGGGCGAGAGGACGCCGTCGAGCTGCGTGTCGCCGATGACGGTGAGGATGTCCTCCATGCGGGTCTGCGCGGTCTCGGGCAGCCAGCGCAGGATCGCCGCCTGCTCGAACTCGGTCTGGCCGGACGGGACCTCGATCGTGCCCGCGTCGAGGTACGGCTGGAGGGTGTCGATCGCGCCGTCCCAGAAGAACTTGGCGTTGTTGTCGTCGGGGCTGCCCGCGAAGAGCTCGACGTTGAAGGGGCCCTCCTCGCCGGTCTCCTCGCCGCTCTCGTCGAGGATGCCGAGCCCGGTGAGCAGGGACGTCGCCTGCTGCACGCCGACCTCGTAGTTGTCGAAGGTCGTGTAGTAGTCGACGTTCTCGGTGCCGTTGATGAGACGGTCGTAGGCGATGACCGGGATGTCCTGGTCGGCCGCCTGCTGGAGCACGTCGGTGAGGGTGGTGCCGTCGATCGAGGCGATGATGAGCGCCTCGGCGCCCGAGGAGATCATGTTCTCGATCTGCGAGACCTGGGTGGGGATGTCGTCGTTCGCGTACTGGAGGTCGACCTTGTAGCCGAGCTCCTCGAGCTGCGTCTTCACGTTGTCGCCGTCGGCGATCCAGCGCTCCGACTGCTGCGTCGGCATGGCGACGCCGACGGTGCCGCCGGCGGTCTCGCCGTCGTCGCCGCCGCCGGTGCGGTCTCCCGAGCAGCCGGCGAGCGCGAGCGACGCGATCCCGAGGGCCGCGATCCCGATGAGGGTCTTCTTCGACTTCTTCACGGTGGTTCCTTCCCGATCTGGGTGGTGCAGGTGGTGGTGGGTGGATGGGGTGGTGCGAGGGGTGGTGCGGTCCGGTCCGCGGGCCTCTAGGTGGCGAGGCCCTGCGCGAGCCGGTGGTAGGCGGCGTTCCAGCGGAGCTCCCGCTGGAAGCCGCCGAGCTCGGTGCTCTCGTCGATGACGAGGAGCTCGGTGCCCGTCATCTCGGCGAAGTCGCGGATCACGTCGATCCCGAGCTGCGTCGTCATGACGGTGTGGTGGGCGGCTCCCGCGGCGAGCCACGCGGCGGCGCTCGTGCGGAAGTCGGGGGCGGGACGCCAGACGGCGTGCCCCACGGGGAGCTTCGGCATCGGCTCCGGGAGCGGGACGTTCTCGACCACGTTCGCGGTGAGGCGGAAGCGGTCGCGGAGGTCGCTCATGGCGATCACGAGCGCCGGGCCGGGGTCGGCGGTGAAGACGAGCCGGACCGGGTCGTCCTTGCCGCCGATCCCGAGCGGGTGCACCTCGAGCCGTGGCCGGCTCGTCGTGAGCGAGGGGCTCACCTCGAGCATGTGCGCGCCGAGGATGAGCTCGGCGCCGGGCTCGAGGTGGTACGTGTAGTCCTCCATGAGGCTCGCGCCGCCGGGCAGGCCCGCGCCCATGACGGCGGCGGCCCGCACGAGCACGGCGGTCTTCCAGTCGCCCTCCGCGCCGAAGCCGTAGCCGTCCGCCATGAGGCGCTGGACCGCGAGGCCCGGCAGCTGCCGGAGCCCGCCGAGGTCCTCGAAGCTCGTCGTGAACGCGCCGAAGCCGCCCGCCTCGAGGAAGGATCGCAGCCCCGCCTCGATCGCCGCGCCGTCCCGGAGCGCGTCGTGGCGCTCGCCGCCCGGACGCAGCTCGGGCGCGACCTCGTAGGACTCGAGGTACTCCTCGACGAGCGCGTCGACCTCGGGGGCCGGGGCGGCCTCCACCGCCTCCGCGAGCTCGGTGACGCCCCAGGTGTTGACCTGCACGCCGAAGCGCAGCTCCGCCTCCGTCTTGTCGCCCTCCGTGACGGCGACGTAGCGCATGTTGTCGCCGAAGCGGGCGAGCCGCAGCTCCCGCAGCGCCGCCCGGCCGGCGGCGGCCCGCGCCCAGGTCCCGACACGCGCGGTGACGGCGGGATCCGAGACGTGCCCGACGACGATCGTGCGCGGCACGCCGAGCCGGGCCGTGATGTAGCCGAACTCGCGGTCGCCGTGCGCGGCCTGGTTGAGGTTCATGAAGTCGAAGTCGATCTCCGACCAGGGCAGCGCGAACTCCGCCTGCGTGTGGAGGTGGAGCAGCGGCTTGTCGAGCGCGTCGAGCCCCGCGATCCACATCTTCGCGGGGCTGAAGGTGTGCATCCACACCATCACCCCGATGACGCGCTCGTCGGAGTTCGCCTCGAGCGCGGCGCGGCGGATCGCGGCCTGGTCGGTGAGGACGGGCCGCCAGACGACGCGCGCCGGCACGTCGGCGCTGCCCTCGAGGCCCGCCGCGACGCGCTGCGACTGCTCCGCCACCTGGCGGAGGGTCTCCTCGCCGTAGAGGTGCTGGCTCCCGGTGAGGAGCCAGATCTCGCGCTCGGCGGGATCGGGGACGATGCTGCGGGTCACTGGAGGGCTCCTTGCGGCGACTGGCCGTAGACGTTCTGGTAGCGGTCGTAGAGGGCGTCGATCTGCTCGGGGGCGAGCGCGACCGGCTCCCCCAGCTGCCGGGCGATGTGGATGGTGCGCGCCGCATCCTCGACCATGACGGCCGCCTTGACGGCATCCCGCGCGTCGCGGCCGATCGTGAAGGGGCCGTGGTTCGCCATGAGGACGGCCCGCGAGCGGTGGCCGCGGAGCGTCCCGACGATGCCCCGGCCGATCGAGTCGTCGCCGATGAGGGCCAGGGGGCCGATCGGGATCTCGCCGCCGAACTCGTCCGCCATCCCGGTGATGACGCAGGGGATCGGCTCGCGGCGGGCCGCCCAGGCGGTCGCGTAGGTGGAGTGCGTGTGCACGACCCCGCCGACCTCCGGCATCTCGCGGTAGACGTAGGCGTGCGCGGCCGTGTCGGACGAGGGGCTGCGGTCGCTCCCCGGCGTCGCCGGGACGACGACCCCGTCGAGGTCGCAGAGGACCATGTTCTCGGGCGCGAGCTCGTCGTAGCCGAGGCCGCTCGGCTTGATGACGAAGAGCTCGGCGCCGGGCACGCGGCCCGAGACGTTGCCGCCCGTCCACACGACGAGGCCGTTGCGGGTGAGCTCGCCGTGGAGCGCCGCCACCTCCTCGCGGACGCGCGCGATCTGCACCTCGATCTCGGGGGCGAGCGTCGGCATCACGCCACCTCCTCGGCGGTGCTCGCGAGGGCGGCCGCACGGCGGCGCTTGAGCCGGCGCATGACCTCGCTGCCGCCCCGGCCGAAGTGGTCGTGCAGCTCGCGGTAGTCGGCGAAGAGCGCGTCGTAGGCGTCGGCGGATGCGGCATCCGGCACGAAGGCGGCGTCGATCCGGCGGCCCATGGCCTCGCCCGCGGCCCGCACGTCCGGGTAGGCGCCGGCCGCGACGGCGGCGTGGATCGCCGCGCCGAGGGCGGGACCCTGCTCGCTGCCGATGACGTCGATCGGCATCCGGAGCACGTCCGCGTAGGTCTGCATGAGGCGCCGGTTGCGGATCAGCCCGCCCGCCGCGACGAAGCGCGTGACGGGCACGCCCGCATCCCGGAAGGTCTCCACGATCTGCCGCGCGCCGAACGCGGTCGCCTCGACGAGCGCGCGATAGACGTCCTCGGGGCGGGTCGCGAGCGTGAGCCCGACGACGAGCCCCGACAGCTCGGTGTCGACGAGCACGCTGCGGTTGCCGGAGTGCCAGTCGAGGGCGAGGAGGCCGTGCGCGCCGACGGGGCGCGCCCAGGCCAGCTCGGAGAGGTGCTCGTGGACGCTGCGCCCGGCGGCCTCGGCCTCGGCGCGCAGCTCCCCCGGCACCTGCCGCTCGACGTACCAGCCGAGGATGTCGCCGACGCCCGACTGGCCCGCCTCGTAGCCGTAGAGGCCGGCGACGATCCCGCCGTCGACGACTCCGCACATCCCCGGCACCTCGGCGAGGCGGTCGGAGCTCATGACGTGGCAGGTCGAGGTGCCCATGATGGCGACCATCTCGCCCGGCGCGGTCGCGCGGGCGGCGGGGGCGGTGACGTGCGCATCCACGTTGCCGACCGCGACGGCGATCCCCTCGGGGAGGCCCGTCCAGGCCGCGGCCTCGGCCGTGAGACCGCCGGCGCGGTCGCCGAGCTCGCCGATCTCGTGGTCGAGCTTGTCGTCCGCGAACCCGGCGAAGTCCGGGTTCAGCGCGCCGAGGAACGCCGCGCTCGGCGAGGCGCCGTCCTGTCGGATGCCCTTGTAGCCGGCCGTGCAGGCGTTGCGGAGGTAGACGCCCGAGAGCTGCCACACGATCCAGTCGGCCGCCTCGATCCAGTGCACCGTCCGCGCGTAGACCTCGGGGTCCTCCTCGAGCAGCTGGAGCGCCTTCGCGACCTCCCACTCGCTCGAGATCGAGCCGCCGTAGCGGGGCAGCCAGGTCTCGCCGCGCTCGGCCGCGAGCTCGGTGATGCGGGTCGCCTGCGCCTGCGCCGCGTGGTGCTTCCAGAGCTTCACGTAGGCGTGCGGGTGCTCGCGCAGCTCGGGCAGGTCGCTGAGCGGCGTGCCGTCGGCGAGCACCGGCATCGGGGTGGATGCGGTGAAGTCGGTCGCGACCCCGATGACGCTCGCGGGATCGATGCCGGCCGCGCGGATCGCGGCGGGCACGGCCTCGCGCAGCACCTCGACGTAGTCGGCGGCGTCCTGGAGCGCCCACTCGGGCGGGAGCTCGGCGCCGGTCGCCGCGAGCTCGCGATCCATGACGCCGTGGCGGTACTCGTGGACGGCGGAGCCGAGCTCGGCGCCGTCCTCGACGCGGACGACGAGCGCGCGGCCCGAGAGCGTGCCGAAGTCGATCCCGACGACGTGGCGGGCGGGCTGCCGCGCCGACGACGCCGCGTGCGGCTCGGCCTGCGGCTCGGCGGGGGATGCGGCGTTCACGGCGACTCCGGTGTCGGCGGGTGGGGGCGACGGTGCTCCCGGCCTCGTGTGACCGTTCACATCGCGTGCGACGACTCTACCGGCGAAACGGTCACATCTGTCAAGACCCGATCCCGCACACGGTCTGCGGGGCGTGCGGCCGGCAGGCGCGACGCGGCGGCCTCAGACCGCCGCGGGCCCCGTCGACTCGCGCACGACGAGCTCCGGCGCGATCATCGCGTGATCCGCGTCGAGCGACCCGCGGAGCTCCTCGAGCAGGATTCCCACCGCGCGCCGGCCCATCTCCGCGAAGTTCTGCCGCACCGTCGTGAGCGGCGGCAGGAAGTGCGCCGACTCGGGGATGTCGTCGAAGCCGACGACCGAGAGCTCGCCCGGCACGTCCACGCCCGAGTCGCGCGCCGCGTGCAGGAGCCCCAGCGCCATCTGGTCGTTGCCGGCGAAGATCGCCGTGAAGTCGCGCACCCGCAGCAGCTCGAGCCCCGCGTAGTAGCCGAAGGAGGCCGACCAGTCGCCGAGGATCGGGGCGCGCGTGCGCAGCTCCGCATCCCCCAGCTCACGCAGGTAGCCCTGCATGCGGGCCTCCGCCTCGATCCAGTCCTGCGGGCCCGCGATATGGAGGATGTCGGTGTGCCCGAGATCGATGAGGTGCCGGGTCGCGAGCCGGGCGCCCGCGACCTGGTCGACCGAGAGGCTGCGGCCGATGTCGCGGCCCGTCGACTCGATCGCCACGAAGGGCACCGAGATGCTGAGCTCGTGGATCGCCTCGTAGACCCGCACCTGCGGCGCGATGACGACGAGCGCCTCGATCGACTGGGAGAGCAGGTAGTCGAGGCTCGCCTTGATCGAGGCGTAGTCGCTCGTCTGCGAGTTCGTGATGGTGAGCCGGTAGCCGGCCTCCCGGGCGGCGAGCTCGATCGCGTTGATCGCGGTCTGCGGGCCGTAGTGGGTCGTCATCGCCGACAGGATGCCGATGGTGCGCGAGCGGCTCGTGACGAGCGCGCGGGCGGCCTGGTTCGGGCGGTAGCCGAGCTCCGCGATCGCGGCGAGCACCCGGTCCCTCGTCGCCTCGCGGATGCTGGGACTGTCGTTGAGGACGCGCGAGACGGTCTGATACGACACCCCGGCGCGCGCGGCGACATCGCGGATGTTCGGGGCGCGGACCCGGTCTGTCTCCATCGAATCGTCCTCGTCGGGGTGCCGCCGCATCCATGCGCACGTTCACATGGGCGGGCGAGCCCATTATGCCCCGAGCCCTGCTCGCATCCCGTGCCCGCCCTCGCCGTTCCCCCCTTCCGGAGGTGTTCTGCCCGACACGCCGGGGTTCGGGCCTGCGCCGTCGGCGTGTCGGGCAGAACCCCTCCGGAAGAAGAAGACGAGGAGGAGGTCAGCCGAGCGTCGCGTAGGCGCGCACCGGGAAGGTGCCGAAGCCCTCGATCGCCGGCGGCGCCGCCGTGAAGCGCGCACCCCGCGACGGCAGGCGGTCGAGGCCGCGGAGGTGCTCGACGACGTGCACGCCCGCGCCGAGGAGCCCCGAGTGCGCCGGGCGCTCGCCGCCGGACTCGGTGTCGTCGATGTTGAGGGAGTCGATGCCGACGAGCACCGCGCCCGCGGCGACGAGGTACTCGGTCGCCTCGCCGGTGAGGAAGGGCGCGCCGCTCGCGTACTCCGGCGTGCCGAAGTGCGCATCCCAGCCGGTGTCGAGCAGCACGGCGGCGCCGCGCAGCTCGCGGTCGTGGAACACCTCGGGCGGGATGCCCCGCGTGCCGAGATCGCGGAGGTGCAGCACCTCGGCCGGCAGGTCGACGAGGGAGTCGAGCGGCAGCCCCGCGAGATCGGCGCCGCCCTCGTAGCGGTGGAAGGGGCTGTCGAGGTAGGTGCCGGTGTTGCCGATGAGGGTCATCACGTCCATGCGGAACTCGGTGCCCGGCGCGTAGCGGCCGCGCGAGTCCTCGCGCGTGAGGTGCGGGGTGATGACGGGCTCGGGGAGGCCGGGGTAGGTGAGCAGTCCCTCGCGGATGGGGTGGCTGAGGTCGATCACCCGGCGGGATCGGGGCTCGGTGGTCGTCACGCGGTGGACTCCTCTGGGCGGTGCGGGGCGGGGGAGGCGGCGATCGCCGCGACCGCGATCCGGCGCGGTCGTGCGTTCATGATGGCATGAGGAACGCGAGACCGGACATCGCGATCCTGCCAGTGCCCGCGCCGGAGCCGCCGCACACGCGGAAGGGCCGCCCGGTCGCCCGGACGGCCCTCCTCGACTGCGAGCGGACTACTTGGTGAGCGGCTCGAGGTCGGGGTTGTCGGCGTAGACCTCGGCGGCGTTCTCCGCCGTCACGGTCACCGGGTCGAGGTAGAACGTCGGGACCTCGATGGTCTTGTTGTTCTCCTCGGCGTTCGTCTCCGGCTCGTCGCCGGCGGCGAGGGCCTTGACCATGTCGAGGGCCGCGGCGACGAGGCGACGCGTGTCCTTGTAGATGGTCATGTACTGCTTGCCCTCCATGATCAGCGGGATCGAGGCGGCCTCGGAGTCCTGGCCGGTGATCACGATGTCGGGCTTGCCGGCCTGCTCGACCGAGGTGATGACGGCGCGGGCGAGCGTGTCGTTCGGCGAGAGGACGCCGTCGAGCTCGGTCGAGCCGTAGTTGGCCTGGAGCAGCGTGTCCGCGCGGCTCTGGGCCTCCTCGGGCGCCCAGCCCTGGGTGACGACCTGCTCGAACTCGGTCTGACCCGAGACGATGTTGAGCGTGCCGTCGTCGATCTTCGGCTGGAGGATGTCGAGCGCGCCGTTGAAGAACACGGCGGCGTTCGGGTCGTCCGGCGAGCCGGCGAAGAGCTCGACGTTGTACGGGCCATCGCCCTTCGCCTCGAGGCCGTCGAGGAGCGCCTGGCCCTGGGCCTGACCCACCGCGAAGTTGTTGAAGGCGAGGTAGTAGTCGATGTCCTCGGTGTTCTCGAGGATGCGGTCGTAGGCGATCACGACGGCACCGGACTCGCGCGCCGCGGCGACCTGGGCGCCGAGCTGGCCGCCGTCCTTCGCGCCGATGATGATGACCTTGGCGCCGTTGGTGACCATGGCGTCGATCTGGGCCTGCTGGTCCGGGACCGGGGTCGACTGGCCCGCGTACTGCACCTCGCCCTTGAAGCCGGCCTCGGCGATCGCGTCCTCGAAGAGGCCGCCCGCGAGCACCCAGTTCTCCGAGGTCTTGTCGGGCAGCGCGACGCCGATCAGCGAGTCGGCCGCGAAGCCGCCGTCGCCCTCGGTGCCGGTCTCGGTGTCGGCGCGGGAGGAGCATCCCGCGAGCGCCATCAGCGCGACCGCGGCGACTGCCGTAGTCGTGAGTGCGATCTTTCGCATGTGTTCAGTCACTTTCGTTGTGATGGGTTGGTGGTGCAGGGATGGAGCGCGATGCTCCGGCTACGCGTTCGGCGTAGTGCTCGGGGGCCGGGAGGAGGCGTCGGGGCCTCCCTCGCCGGGAACGACCTCGGGTCGCTGCATGGGCGTCGAGACGGTGAGCGGGTCGCCCGCGTCCGAGGGCTTCCCGCGGCCGAACCGGCCGAGGATCGAGGGCCGTCCGCTGCGCTTCGAGAGCACGTCGACGGCCACCGCGAGGAGCAGCACGAGCCCCTTGATCATCTGGACGCGGTCGGCGCCGACGCTGAGGAGCTGGAGGCCGTTGTTGAGGACGGCGATGACGAGACCGCCGACGATCGAGCCGATGACCGTGCCGATGCCGCCCGAGACGGCCGCGCCGCCGATGAAGACCGCCGCGATCGCATCCAGCTCCCAGCTGTTGCCGTCGAGCGGGCCCGAGGAGCGCGAGCGGGAGATGAAGACCATGCCGGCGACGGCCGCGAGGATCGACATGTTCATCATGACGAAGAAGTTGACGCGCTTGATCTTGACGCCCGAGAGCTCGGCCGCGTGCGAGTTGCCGCCGAGCGAGTAGATGTGCCGGCCGATGATCGTGTGGTTCGTCACGAAGGAGTAGACGAGCACGAGCGCGATGAGGATGACGCCCGAGATCGGGAGGCTCTGGCCGGGCCGGCCGCTCGCGAAGAGGAGGGAGGCGGCGACGATGACGGCGATGAGCGCCGCGATCTTGATGCCGGAGACCCAGACCGGCGCCATCTCGGCGCCGATCTTCGCCTGGCGGCGGCGGAGCGAGATCTCGTTGTAGATCACCGCGGCGATCGCGAGGACGCCGAGGACGAGCGTCGTGAGGTTGAGCGGGACGCCCCACGCCGGGTCGGGCAGGTACCCGCCGCCGATCTGGCGGTAGGCCTCGTTCGCGATGGGCTCGGTCGTCGAGCGGCCCACGAACTGGTTGGCGCCGCGGAACAGGAGCATGCCGGCGAGCGTCACGATGAACGCCGGCACCCCGACATAGGCCACCCAGAACCCCTGCCAGGCGCCGATGAGCGCGCCCACGACGAGGCCGAGGAGGATCGCGGCCGGCCACGGGAAGTCCCAGCGGTTCATGGAGATCGCGACGATGATGCCGACGAAGGCGGCGATCGAGCCGACCGAGAGGTCGATGTGCCCCGCGATGATCACCATGACCATGCCGATCGCGAGGATCAGCACGTAGGAGTTCGCGAGCACGATGTTGATGACGTTGCCCGGCTGCAGCGTCTTCCCGCCCGTGAGGATCTGGAAGACGATGATGATGGCGATGAGGGCGCCGAGGATGCCGAACTGGCGCAGGCTGGACTGCCCGCCGCCGAACATCTTGCCGAGGTCGCGGATCCCTCCGGACTTCTGGGGTGCAGTGGTGTCGCTCATCAGGCGGCGTCCTTCTTCTTCGCGTTCGGGTTGCTGGTCATGTTCTTCATGAGGGTCTCGGGCGTCGCCTCGGCGACGGGGAGCTCGGCCGTGATGGCCCCCTCGAAGATCGTGTAGATGCGGTCGGAGACCCCGAGCAGCTCGGGCAGCTCGGAGCTGATCATGATGACGCCGGCGCCGCGCTCCGCGAGCTTGCGGATGATGCCGTAGATCTCGGTCTTGGCGCCCACGTCGATGCCGCGGGTCGGCTCGTCGAGGATGAGCAGGTCGGGGTCGGTGAACATCCACTTCGCGAGGACGACCTTCTGCTGGTTGCCGCCCGAGAGCTTGTTGACGCCCTCGTCGACCGTCGGGGTCTTGATGCGGAGCTCCTTGCGGTACTCCTCCGCGATCTTGTGCTCCTGGAGGTCGTCGACGACGGGCCCGCGCGAGATCTTCGGCAGCTTCGCCGAGACGACGCTCGTCTTGATGTCGTCGAGCAGGTTGAGGCCGAGCGCCTTGCGGTCCTCGCTCACGTAGGCGAGGCCGTGGCCGATCGCGTCGGAGACGGTGCGGAGCTCGATGCGCTCGCCGTCCTTGATGATCTCGCCCGAGAGGAAGGTGCCGTAGGAGCGGCCGAAGATGCTCATCGCGAGCTCGGTGCGGCCGGCGCCCATGAGCCCCGCGAAGCCGACGACCTCGCCGCGGCGGACGGTGAAGCTGGAGCCCTTCGCGACGAGCCGCTCGGCCGTCTGCGGGTGCTGCACGGTCCAGTCGCGGACCTCGAAGAACACCTCGCCGATCGAGGAGCCGTCGTGCTCGGGGAACCGGTTCTCGAGCGTGCGCCCGACCATGCCGCGGATGATGCGGTCCTCGTCGACGCCGCCCGCGGCGACATCCAGGGTCTCGATCGTCTTGCCGTCGCGGATGATCGTGATCGAGTCGGCGATGCGCTCGATCTCGTTGAGCTTGTGGCTGATCATGATGGACGAGATGCCGCGGCTCTTGAGCCCCTCGATGAGGTCGAGGAGGTGCGCCGAGTCGCTCTCGTTGAGGGCCGCGGTCGGCTCGTCGAGGATGAGCAGCTTGACGTTCTTGTTGAGCGCCTTCGCGATCTCGACGAGCTGCTGCTTGCCGACGCCGATGTTCTTGATCTGCGTCTCGGGGTCGTCGCGGAGCCCGACGCGCGCGAGGAGGTCGACGGCGCGCTGGTGGGCGGCGGTCCAGTCGATGCGGCCGAAGCGGGCGGGCTCGTTGCCGAGGAAGATGTTCTCGGTGATCGAGAGCTCGGGGATGAGCGCGAGCTCCTGGTGGATGATGACGATGCCCTCGGCCTCGGACTGCTTGATGTCGCCGAAGCGGGCCACCTCGCCCTGGTAGACGATGTCGCCGCCGTAGGTGCCGAAAGGGTAGACGCCCGAGAGGACCTTCATGAGCGTCGACTTGCCGGCGCCGTTCTCTCCGCAGATGGCGTGGATCTGACCGGCCCGGACCGTCATCGAGACGTCGTCGAGGGCCTTCACCCCGGGGAACTCCTTGGTGATGTTCCGCATCTCGAGGATCACGGGTGAGTCCGCCATGTCTGGCCCTTCGCGTCGGTGGGAAGCCGTCTTCGGCAACTGTAGGCGGTCATCCCTGTTGTCGCCAACTCTTGAACGCAACAGTTCGGTCACGACCCCGCCCGTCGGCGCGGTGGGGCGGTGTCAGGCGGGCGCGGCGGCGCGCGCGTGGCGCAGCGCGAGGGAGGCGCCCCCCAGCGCCTCCGCGCGGGCGCCGAGCGAGGAGGTGGTGACGATCGTCGCCTCCCCCACGAGCGGGATCGCGTGACGGCGCATCGAGCGCGCGATCGGCTCCGTGATGACGGGGCCGACATCGGCGAGCGGGCCGCCGATCACGATCACCGCGGGGTTCACGAAGTTCGCCACCGAGCCGAGCGCCTTGCCGATCGCGGCACCCGCGTCGTCGAGCACGCGGAGCGTCCCCGCATCCCCCTCGAGCGCGCGCTGGACGATGTCGCCCGTCGTCACCAGGCCGGGCGAGCTGCGGCTCAGGAGCCCCATCATCACGGTCGTCGAGGCGACCGTCTCGAGGCAGCCGCGGTTGCCGCAGTGGCACACCGCGCCGTAGTCGTCGATCGCCATGTGGCCGATCTCGCCGGTGACGCCCGTGTGGCCGTAGTAGGGGCGGCCGTCGATGATCAGCCCCGAGCCGATGCCGGAGCCGATCTTCACGAAGAGGAGGTTGTCGACGGCCGAGTGGGCGCCCCAGGTGACCTCGGCGAGCGCCCCCAGATTCGCGTCGTTGTCGAGCAGCACGGGGTGCCCGAGGCGGATCTCGAGGTCCTCGCGGGTCACGCCGAGCCACTCCGGGAGGATCGTGCCCTGGACGACGGTCGAGGTCCGGCGGTCGATGGGGCCGGGGATGCCGAGGCCGATCCCGAGGACGGTCGCGTTCTCGAGGTGCTCGTGCGCGAGGAGCTCGCGCAGCACCCGCGCTGCGGCGTCGACGCCCTCCATGGCCGGGTAGCCGAGCGGGAGCTCGATGGCCGCCTCGCCGAGCACCTCGTAGCCGGGGTTCACGACGACGACGCGCGCGTGGCGGCGGCCGAAGTCGATGCCGACCACGACCTCCCCGTCGCTGAGGAGGCGGATGGCGGCGGCCCGGCGGCCGGAGCTCGTGATCTGCTCGGCGGCGGCGGCGCCGTCCTCGATCATGAGCCGGACGATGTTCGAGACGGTCGCGGCGCTGAGACCGGTCCGTCGCGAGAGGTCGGCCTGCGTCAGCGGGCCGTTGGCCGCGAGCGCGCCGACGATCCGATCCCGGTTGAGCTGGCGGAGCGCGGTCTGCGAGCCGGGCCGTCGGGGCCGGCGCACCTTCGCGCCGGCGGGGGGTGGTGTGTTCGACACGGGGTGTCCTTGCGATCAAGAAGTGAACACAACCATAGTCCCTCCCGAGCGCCCCGCGCGCCATCCCGGCGCCCCCATCCCTCCCGAGGTGGGTTTCTCCGCACTCGCCGCGGGGATCCGCGCGGCGAGTGCGGAGAAACCCACCCGGCGGGGCGGGTGGCGGGGCGCGAGGCTAGAGGCGCTCGAGCCCCTGGAGGACATCCGCGAGGAGGTCGTCGACGGACTCGATCCCGACCGAGAAGCGCAGCAGGCTGCCCGGCACCTCGAGCTCGGTGCCGCGGACCGAGGCGTGCGTCATCTGCGCGGGGTGGTTGACGAGGGACTCGACGCCCCCGAGCGACTCGGCGAGCTGGAAGAGCTCCATCGACCCGGCGAGCCGCAGCGCCGCCGCCTCGCCGCCCGCGAGGGCGATCGAGAGCATGCCGCCCGCGCCCCGCGGCATCTGCCGCGCCGCGACCTCCGCGCCCAGGTGCCCCTCGAGGCCGGGGTAGTAGACGCGCTCGACCGCGGCGTGGCCGTGGAGCGCTCGCGCGATCGCGAGCGCGTTCTGCGAGTGGCGGTCCATGCGGACCGCGAGCGTCTTGATGCCGCGGACCGTCAGCCACGCGTCGAGCGGCCCCGAGACGGCGCCGGCCGCGAACTGCAGGAAGCCGACCTGCTCGGCGAGCTCGCCGTCGCGCAGCACGACCGCGCCGCCGACGACGTCGCTGTGGCCGCCGAGGTACTTCGTCGTCGAGTGCACCACGACATCGGCCCCGTGCGCGAGCGGCTGCTGGAGGTAGGGCGTCGCGAAGGTGTTGTCGACCACGACGACCGCGCCCGCCGCGCGGCCGATCTCGGCGATCGCCTCGATGTCGGTCACCTTCATGAAGGGGTTGCTCGGGGTCTCGACCCACACGACCTTCGTGTTCGGGCGGATCGCGGCGCGCACCGCGTCCGCATCCCCGAACTCCGCGGTCGAGAGCTCCACGCCCCAGGGCCCCAGCACCTTGCGGACGAGGCGGTGCGTGCCGCCGTAGACGTCGTTCCCCATGAGCACGTGGTCGCCCGGCTTCACGAGCGCCCGGAGCAGGGCGTCCTCGGCCGCGAGGCCCGAGGCGAAGCTGAAGGCGCGGTCGCCGCCCTCGAGGGAGGCGAGCAGCTCCTGGAGGGAGTCGCGCGTCGGGTTCGCGGCGCGCGCGTACTCGTAGCCGCCGCGGAGGCCGCCCACGCCGTCCTGCACGAAGGTGGAGGTCAGGTAGACGGGCGGGACGACGGCGCCGGTCGTCGGGTCGAAGGCCTGGCCGGCGTGGATGGCGCGGGTCGCGAAGTCGTGATCGGTCATGGTGCTCTCGTCCTCGAAGGTCAGCGGCTCAGGAAGGTCAGGAGGTCGTGGCGCGTCAGGACGGCGGCCGGCTTGCCGTCGCCGACCACGAGCAGCGCGTCGGAGGCGGTCAGCTTCTCGCGCACCGCGTCCACGTGCTCGCCGAGGCCGATGAGCGGCAGGGGCGGCGCGATGAGGCCCTCGAGCGCGTCGGTGAGCTGGGCCCGCCCGCTGAACACCGCATCCACGAGGGCCTTCTCGTCGATGGCGCCCACGACCTCGCCCATCACGACGGGCGGCTCGGCGGTGAGGACCGGCATCTGCGAGATGCCGTGACGGCGCATCTTGTCGATCGCGTGCCGCACGGTGTCGCTCGGGTGCACGTGCACGAGGCCCGCGAGATCGGGATCCTTCGTGCCGACGATGTCGGCGACCGTCTGCTCGCCGTCCGGCGGCAGGAAGCCGTAGGACCGCATCCAGCGGTCGTCGAAGATCTTGCCGAGGTAGCCGCGGCCGCCGTCCGGCAGGAGGATCACCATGACCGCCTCCGGGCCGAGCTCGCGGGCCGCCTTGAGCCCGGAGGCGACCGCGAGGCCGCTCGAGCCGCCGACGAGCAGGCCCTCCTCGCGGGCGAGGCGGCGGGTCAGCTCGAAGCTCTCCGCATCGGAGGAGGCGATGATCTCGTCGACGACGGACGGGTCGTAGGCGCTCGGCCAGAAGTCCTCGCCGACGCCCTCCGTCAGATACGGCCGCCCGCCGCCGCCCGAGTAGACCGAGCCCTCCGGGTCCGCGCCGATGATGCGCACGGCATCCCCCGCCACCTCCCGCAGGTAGCGGCCGGTGCCCGTGATGGTGCCGCCCGTGCCGACGCCCGCGACGAAGTGGGTGATGCGGCCATCGGTGTCGCGCCAGATCTCGGGGCCGGTCGTCTCGTAGTGGCTGAGCGGGCCGTTCGGGTTCGAGTACTGGTCGGGCTTGAAGGCGCCGGGGATCTCGCGGGCCAGCCGGTCGCTCACCGAGTAGTAGGACTCGGGGCTGTCGGGCGCGACCGCGGTCGGCGTGACGACGACCTCGGCCCCGTAGGCCCGGAGGGTGTTGATCTTGTCGGCGCTGACCTTGTCGGGGCAGACGAAGACGCAGCGGTAGCCGCGCTGCTGGGCGACGAGGGCGAGGCCGATCCCGGTGTTGCCGGAGGTCGGCTCGACGATCGTGCCGCCCGGCTTCAGGTGCCCGTCGCGCTCGGCCGCGTCGATGATGCGGGTCGCGATGCGGTCCTTCGAGGAGCCGCCGGGGTTCACGTACTCGACCTTCACGAGCACCGTCGCCCGGATCCCCTCCGTCACGCGGTTGAGCCGCACGAGCGGGGTGTCGCCGACGAGATCGAGCACGGACTCCGCGTAGCGCATGCCCACGAGGCTACCGGGGCGGCGCGTCTGTTACGCGGGCGGGCGGACTCCCGGGATCGGATGGGGGACAATGTGGTTGCACCTGCATGGATCGTGTCGACAGGTCACCCATCCCACCGCGCGACGAGAGGCCACGCGATGAACCAGCCCAGCGACGGCAAGCCCACCATCAAGCAGCAGCGAGCCGCCCAGCGCGAGGAGAAGCTCGCCTCCTTCAGGCGGAAGCAGGCGGCCGAGAAGCGCAACCGCCGCATCGGCATCGCGGCCGCGATCACGGCCGGCGTCGCCGTCCTCGGCCTCGTGATCGGCTTCGTCGTCGTCCCGGCGCTCGTGCCCGCGCCGCCGCGCGACCCCGCCGCGACCGGCGAGGTGCAGACCTGGGACGACCTCGAGAGCGTCCACACCGGCAGCACCGTCGACTACGAGGGCGAGTACGACATGTACCCGCCCGCCGGCGGCCCGCACAACCCGGCCTGGCTCAACTGCGCCATCTACACGGAGCCGCAGAAGAACGAGAACGCCGTGCACTCCCTCGAGCACGGCGCGCTCTGGTTCACCTACGACCCGGCGCAGGTCGAGGGCGCCGAGCTCGAGGCGCTCGCGGCCGTCGTGCCCGACGAGTACGCGATCCTCTCGCCGTTCCCGAACCTGGATGCGCCCATGGCGGTCTCCGCCTGGGGCGCGCAGCTGAAGTTCGAGGACCCGGCCGACGCGGCCGTCGCCGACTTCATCGAGCAGTACTGGCGCTCGCCGGACGTGCCGGAGCCGGGCGCCTCCTGCGCCGGCGCGATCGACGGCCCCGGCAAGCAGGCGTGACCCGGGTCGAGGAGGCCGTGGGGCCCGATCCTGAGACGGAGCCCGCCCGAGGCGGCGGCTCCGGCCGGCTCGTCCTCGCGGCGGTCCTCGTGACGCTCGTGCTCGTCGCGAGCGCCTTCGTCGTCGGACGGATCAGCGTCGGGCAGACGGCGCCGCCGACGAGCGAGAGCCCCGCCGCGGGCTTCCTGCGCGACATGCAGGTGCACCACGCGCAGGCCGTCGAGATGTCCTTCATCGTGCGCGACGGCACCCTGGACGAGGACGTCCGCCGCATGGCCTACGACATCGCGACCTCCCAGTCCAACCAGGCTGGCCAGATGTACGCGCTCCTGTTCTCGTGGGATCTCCCCCAGGCGAGCCGCCAGGAGCGGATGACCTGGATGACGATCCCGCCGATCGACGGGAGCGGCCACGAGCACGAGGGCGGGGCGCACGTGCCCGGCGAGCCCATGCCGGGGCTCGCGACCGACGCCCAGCTCGACCGCCTCCGCGCGCTCGAGGGCGCCGACGCCGAGCGGTACTTCCTCGAGCTCATGCTCGCCCACCACCGGGGCGGGGTCGAGATGGCCGATGCGATCGCGGTGCGCACCGATCAGGAGAAGGTGCTGACCCTCGCGCGGAGCATGCAGCTCGCGCAGACCTCGGAGATCGACGCCATGACGGAGATGCTCGAGGAGCGCGGCGGCCCCCTCCCCTAAGAGGTGGGTTTCTCCGCATCCGCCGCGCGGATCCGCGCGGCGGATGCGGAGAAACCCACCTCTTCGGGGCTCGGGAGCGGGGCGGACGCGCTGCGCCCCGCGAGCTGCTCGGCCACGAGCCGCGCGTAGACCCCGCCCGCCGCGAGGAGCTCCGCGTGGCTGCCGCGCTCCACGATCCGCCCGCCGTCGACGACGAAGATGACGTCGGCCCGGACGACGGTCGAGAGCCGGTGGGCGATCGCGATCGTCGTGCGGCCCGCGGCGGCCGTGTCGAGGGCGTGCTGCACGACGCGCTCGCTCACGGTGTCGAGGGCGCTGGTCGCCTCGTCGAGGATGAGCACGGCCGGATCCTTGAGCAGCACGCGCGCGATCGCGACCCGCTGCTTCTCGCCGCCCGAGAGCCGATAGCCGCGCTCCCCCACGATCGTGTCGTAGCCGTCCGGGAACGCGGCGATCGTCTCGTGGATGTTCGCGGCGCGCGCCGCCGCCTCCAGCTCCTCCTGGCTCGCGTCCGGCCTCGCGTAGCGGAGGTTCTCGGCGATGGACGCGTGGAACAGGTAGGTCTCCTGGCTCACGATCCCGATCGCGCCGACGAGCGACTCCTGCCGGAGCTCGCGGACGTCGTCCCCCGCGAACTCCACCCGGCCCGACACGGCCTCGTGGAGCCGGGGCACGAGGTACGAGACGGTCGTCTTGCCGGCACCCGAGGGACCGACGAAGGCCGCGTGCTGCCCGGGCAGGATCTCGAAGTCGACGTGCTCGAGCGTCGGGCGGGAGTCGGCGGGCGCGTCCGGATACCGGAACGTCACGTCGCGGAAGGCGACCTCCCCGAGGCGGTCCCGCCGGACCTCCCTCGCATCCTCGCGGTCCACGATCGCGGGCACGAGGTCGAGGTACTCGAAGATGCGCGCGAAGAGCGCCTGCGAGGTCTGGAGGTCGAGCGCGACCCGCATGAGCCCCATGAGCGGCCAGGTGAGCCGAGCCTGCACGGTCGTGAACGCGACGACGGTGCCCGCCGTCACCGCCACATCCTGGAAGATCAGCCAGGCCGCCACGAGGTAGATGACCGCGGGGATGATGCTGAGGAAGATGTTGACGAGCGCGAAGAAGCCCTGGCCGGTCATCGTCTGCCGCACCTGCAGGCGGATCTGGCGGCGGTTCTCCTCGCGGTAGCGGCCGACCTCCGAGCCCTGCTGGGTGAAGGCCTTCGCGAGGAGGATGCCGGAGACGCTCAGCGCCTCCTGCGTGATCGCCGTCATCTGCGAGAGCGACTCCTGCGTCTCGGTCGCGACCCGCGCGCGCACCTGCCCGACGCGCCGCTGCGCGAACGCGATCGCCGGCAGGAGCACGACCGCGACGAGCGTCATCTGCCAGCTCAGCACGAGCATCGAGACGAAGGCGGCGATGACCGTCACGGTGTTGCCGATGACGCTCGAGACCGTGTTGCTCAGCACCCCGGCGACCCCGCCGACGTCGTTCTGGAGCCGCGACTGGATGACGCCCGTCTTCGTGCGCGTGAAGAAGCCGAGCTCCATCGCCTGCAGGTGCGTGAACAGGCGCACGCGCAGCGACCCCATCACCTCGTTGCCGACCCGGGCCGTGAGGTAGGTCTGCCACACGCCGAGCAGGGCGGACCCGATCCAGAGCACGACCATGAGCGCGACGAGCTCGACGAGCACGGGGACGTCGGGGCGACCGGATGCGGGGAAGAGCCCGCGGTCGAAGGCCTGCTGGGTGAGCAGCGGCGGCACGACGCTGATGCCGGCGCCGATGAGCACGAGCACGACCGTCAGCACGAGCGCCCGGCGGTGCGGCCGGAACAGCGAGCCGATGCGCGGCAGGAGGTCGGGAATGCGGGGCGCGGCCGCGTTCTCGGCGCGCTGCGCCGCGGCGTCGGCGGCGCCGATGCGGGTGCGCGGCTTGCCGTAGCGTCCCGGGCTCCCGGCCCCGCCCGGCCGCCCCGGCGCTCCCATGCTCACGAGGCGAGCCTACGGCGGCCCGCCGACGGTGCGCTCGCGCCCGCCGACCCGGACCGCCCGCCCTCGGCCCGCCCTCGGCCCGCCCCCGGCAGAGGACGGGGGCCGGGCGCCCTCCGCGGCACCCGGCCCCCGGCCGGTCTGGACCCTCCCGGATCAGCCCTTCGTCGAGCCCGCCAGGAGGCCGCGCACGAAGTAGCGCTGCAGCGAGAAGAACACGATGAGCGGGACGATGATCGAGATGAACGCGCCCGCCGGCAGCAGCTGCCAGTTGCGGCCGAATTCGCCCGTCAGCTCGCCCAGCGCCCGCGTGATCGGCGAGGCCTGCCCGCCGGCGAAGATGATCGCCACGAGGAGGTCGTTCCAGACCCAGAGGAACTGGAAGATCGCGAAGGACGCGATCGCGGGCAGCGAGAGCGGCAGGACGATCCGGAAGAAGATCTGCCCGTGGCTCGCGCCGTCCACGCGGGCCGCCTCGATGACATCCCCGGGGATCTGGCTGATGAAGTTGTGCAGCAGGAAGATCGCGAGCGGGAGCGCGAAGATCGTGTGCGCGACCCACACCTGCGAGAAGAGCCCCGCCTGCTGCAGGCCCTCGTAGATGACGTTGTCGTTGTCGAGCTTCACGCCACGCGAGAACAGCGACAGCAGGGGCACGAGCGCCATCTGGATGGGGACGATCTGGAGGGCGAACACGAGGATGAAGATCGTGTCGCGCCCCTTGAACGGCATCCAGGCGAAGGCGTAGGCGGCCATCGAGGCGATCACGAGCGGGAACACCGTCGCCGGCAGCGAGATCGCGATCGAGTTGATGAACGGCCCCATGAGGCTCTCGCTGCCGAACAGCACGGCCTCGTAGTTCTCGAAGGTGACCGTCGGGTTGACGAAGATCTCCCACCAGCCGGTGCGGATGATCTCGTCGCGGGGGCGGATCGAGGTGACGAAGAGGCCGACCGTGGGGATCGTCCAGAGCACCGCGATCACGAGCGAGGCGATCGTCGCCCCGCGGCTGGTGAGCCGGCGCTTCGTGCGCTTCGTCGCCGCCCTGAAGCTGCGCTCGTCGATGGCGGGGGCCGCCGAGACTGCCGTGGTCATCGGATCTCCCTCTGCTTCTGGATCTGCCGGGCGTTGAAGATGACGATCGGGAGCACGAGCAGGAACAGGATCACGGCGAAGGCGGAGGAGCGGCCGGTCTCGAAGTTCTGCAGCAGGCTCACCATGTCGTTGGCGATGACGCCCGTGTCCGGATAGGCCATGCCCATGGTGCGGACGATGTCGAACACCTTGAGCGAGGCGATCGAGATCGTCGTGATGACGACGACGAGCGAGCTCGAGATCCCCGGGATCGTGACGTTCCAGAAGCGCTGCCAGGCGTTCGTGCCGTCGAGCTGCGCCGCCTCCATCTGCTCCGCGGGCACCCCCTTGATGGCCGCCGAGAGGATCACCATCGCGAAGCCCGTCTGGACCCAGATGAGGACCACCATGAGCAGGAAGCTGTTGAGCGGCACCTGCTGCAGCCAGTTGACGGGGCTCCCGCCGAACCACACCACGATCTGGTTGAGGAGGCCGTACTGGCTCTGCCCCTCCTCGCGGTACGCGTAGATGAAGCGGAAGATGATCGACGCCCCGACGAAGCTGATCGCCATCGGCATGAAGACGAGCGCCTTGAAGAACCGCTCGCCGCGGGAGCGGTCGATGAAGACCGCGTAGGCGAGGCCGATCGCGGTCGAGACGATCGGCACGACGAGGACCCAGATGATCGTGTTGCGGATCGTCACGAGGTTGTTCTCCGAGCTGAAGATCCAGACGAAGTTGTCGAAGCCGATGAAGTTGCCGCGCGAGCTGAGGAACGAGTTGATGAGCGTCTGGATCGTCGGGTAGACGAGGCCGATCACGAGGAGCACGAAGGCCGGCGCGAGGAAGCCGGCCAGCGCGAAGAGGTAGCCGGTCCCCTCCTTCTGCCGGTAGTCGAGCACGAAGAAGACGCCGCCCAGCACGGCGGCGACGGCGGCGGCCCACCAGACGGAGCCGAGGAGGAGGAAGACCGCGACGGGGATCAGGATGCAGGCGACGGCCCGGATGATCGTGTACGTGCGGCCCTTGCGCGGCGCGATCTCGATGAGGAACAGCACGAGGGCGGCCGCGGCGAGGAACAGGAGGATGACGATCGGGATCTGCGCCAGCGGAGGCAGCTTCCCGATCGCGGACAGGAGGTCTTTCATGATGCCTCTCTCGTTGTCGGCGTTGACGACGTGGGCTCAGCGGCGAGCCGAGGGGCGAGCGGGCCGCCCGGGGAGGGATCCCCGGACGGCCCGCGCACCGCGCTGACTACTCGCTCGGCCAGCCGGCCTCGATCTGCTCGAGGACGGTGTCGAGGTCGTCCCCGTTCACCCAGGCGACCATCCCCTTGAAGAAGGTGCCCGAGCCGACGGCGCCCGGCATGAGGTCCGAGGCGTCGAAGCGGAACGTGGTGTTCTCGTCCTGGAGGATCTCGATGGCCTGCGTGAGGATGCCGCTCGACGCGTTCGCCGGGTCGAGGCCCTTGTTCGCGCTGATGACGCCGCCGAGGCTGACTCGGCTGTTGGCCCAGTCGGCGCTCGAGAGGTACTCCTGCACCGCGATCGTGTCCTCGTCGTTCGAGAACGCGGCCACGATCTCGCCGCCGCCCGTGACGGCGCTCGCGCCCGCCTCGGTGCCCGGGGTCAGGAACGCCCAGATGTCGCCGTCCTCCGCGACCTCGCCGCCGGCGTCGGAGATGAAGCCGTCGTAGAAGGAGGCCTGGTGGTGGAGGGCGCAGTCGCCGTCGACGAGGGCCGTCGCCGGGTCGCCGAAGGGGGTCGAGTTGATCGTCGTGACGTCGCCGTAGCCCGCGTTGACGTAGTCCGGGTTGAGGAGGATCTCGCCCACCGACTCGAAGGCGGTCTTGATCGCCGGGTCGGTGAAGGGGACCTCGTTCTCGACCCACTGGTCGTAGACGTCGGGGCCGGCCTCGCGGAGGACGAGGTCCTCCACCCAGTCGGTGCCCGGCCAGCCGGTCGCGGCGTCGGAGCCGAAGCCCGCGCACCAGGGCTTCTCGCCCGTGTCGGCGATGGTCTGGCTGAGGGCGAGCATCTCGTCCCAGGTCTGCGGGACCTCCCAGCCGTTCTCCTCGAACTGGCTCGGCGAGTACCAGACGAAGCCCTTGACGCTCGCCATGAGCGGCGCGCCGTAGAGGGTGTCGTTGACGGTCGCGTAGCCCGCCCAGTCCTCCGACCAGCCCTCGGCGACGTTGTCGGCGACGCCCTCGGGGGCGGGCTGCACGTAGCCGCGGTCGGCGAGGTCGCCGAGGAGGCCCGGCTGCGGGAAGATCGCGAGGTCGGGGGTGTCGCCGGCCTGCGCGCGGCTGCCGATCTCGGCCTCGAACTGCTTCGACGACTCGTACTGGATGTCGATGTCGTTCTCGGTCTCCCAGTCGGCCCACGACTGCTCGAGGAGCTCGGCCTCGGTGTCGGCGATGGTGCCGTAGATGGTCACGACGCCATCGGCCTCGCCGCGGTCGCCCGGGCCGTCGCCGGCCGGTCCGCCGCCGCCGGAGCAGGCCGCGAGGGTCAGGGCTGCGATGCCGCCGATCGCGATCGGCAACAGCACGCGACGGTGCAAGGTGGTGGAACCCATGAACTGCCTCCTCATCGAGGTCTCCATTCGGACTCGGGTCGAGCCCTTCGTGCCCGCGTGTCCCGCGGACGGGGGGAGCGGATCGACGCTGTGATCCTCCGACCCGCAACCGCTTCCACACGTCACGTTATGGGAGCCCGGCGACTCCTGCAAGTGCTTTGGCGGCCTCCGGATGTCACGATTCCGTGACGGGACTGGAACGGCGAGGCGCCCGGAATCCGGGCTCGACGGCGCGCGGGATGCCTGCAATCATGGAATCGGTTCCACACCGGATGACGGCGTCCGGTGGCCGCGGATGCCGAGGAGGGATCCATGGGCTCGCTCTCCGAGGTGGCGCGCCGTGCCGGCGTCTCGAAGGCGACCGCCTCCCGAGCGCTGAGCGGCGCCGGCTACGTCTCCGACACGACCCGCGCCCGAGTCGTCGAGGCGGCGGCCGACCTCGGCTACGTGGCCTCGAGCGCGGCGGCGAGCCTCGTGACCGGCTCGACCCGCAACGTCGGCGTCGTCACGCCGTACATCAGCCGATGGTTCTTCGCAGAGGTGCTCGAGGGCGTCGAGGGCGCGCTCATCGAGGCCGGCTACGACCTCACCCTCTACCGGATCGGCGACGACGCGACGCAGCGCCGCCGGGTGTTCGACTACTTCCTCATGCGGAAGCGGGTGGATGCCGTCATCGCGATCGGGGTCGCGCTGAGCCGGGAGGAGGTCGATCTCCTCCACCTCCTCGGCAAGCCGGTCGTGGGGATCGGAGGCGACGTCCCCGGGATCCCGACCATGCGCATCGACGATGTCGCGGTGACCCGCCTCGTCACGGAGCACCTGCTCAGCCTCGGGCACCGGCGGATCGTGCACCTCGGCGGCGAGCAGGACGAGCAGATGGACTTCCGGGTGCACGGCAAGCGGCTCGAGGGCTTCCGCGCGGCGCTCGCGGCGGCGGGGGTGCCGACCGGGGATGCGGCCGACGACTTCGTCGCGACGCCGTTCTCGGTCGCGGGCGGGTATCACGCGGCGATCCACCTCCTCGCGGACCCGCGGACCCGCCCCTCGGCGATCGTGGCGGGCTGCGACGAGATCGCGATCGGCGCGATCACCGCGGCACGGCAGCTCGGCATCCAGGTGCCGGCGCAGCTCTCGGTCGTCGGGATCGACGATCACGAGCTCGCGGAGATCTTCGGCCTCACGACCGTCCGGCAGTCGCCCCGCGAGCAGGGCGCCGCCGCGGTGGAGGCGATCCTGGGCCCGCTCGGCGGCGGCAGGCCGCTCGACGCCCGGCCCCGGCTGATCCCGACGAGCCTGCGGGTCCGGACGAGCACCACGGCGCCGGCCGCCGAGTAGGCGCTCGCCGCCGGGCGGGCACCCGCCGCCGAGCAGACGCACGGAGGGGCCGGGCCGCGTGGCCCGGCCCCTCCGCTCTGGGCAACCCCTCCGGTCGCTCAGCTGGCGCGTCGACGGCGGACGAATCCGATGACGACGAGGGCGAGGCCGATCTGCAGGAGCGCGAGCGCGCCGACCACCGGGCCGGTCGCCGAGGCGCCGGTCATCGCGAGCGTCGGCAGGTCACCCGGCGGGATCGGCAGCGTCGGGAGCTCGCTCGGGCAGGCCCGCGCGGTCGCGGTCTCCGAGGCGTGCAGGACGCCGGTCGAGTTCGCCACGGTCACGCGGTAGTCGCTGCCCGCGACGAGCTTGTCGAAGGTGACCCGCTCGTCGCCGCTCACGATGCCGGCGACCTTCCCGGCCGCGACGTAGTCGCCGTCGACGACCCGCTCGAGCTTCGCGGTGTAGTCCTCGCCGTCCTCGAGGTCCTTGAGCCCGACCGAGATGGCGGTCTTGCCGCCGACCGCGGTGCACTGCTCGAGGTCCATCGCGAGCGCGGGGTTCCGCGGGCAGGCCGCGACCTGCTCGGTCACGGAGGCGCGGGCGCCGTCGTCGCGGGTGTCCGCGACGGTGACCGTGTAGTCGAGGCCCGGGGTCAGGCCCCGGTAGACGACGGGCTCCATGCCCGCGCTCGCCACGACCGTCTGCACGCGCTGGTTCGGAACGGGCTCGAGGTCCTGCGAGATCGCGACGTCGTAGCTGCGGCCCGCGGCCAGGCGGCCGTCGAGCTCGACCGTGAGGTCGGCGCTGTCGCCGGGCGCCGTGCAGACGCTCGCCGCGAGCGAGAAGCTCGGCACGAGCGCGCAGGCGAGGGAGGTCACGGTGTCGCTGCTCGCGTACTTCGACGCGAGCACGTCCGCCACGGTGACGGAGAGGCGCTTGCCCGGCTCCACATCCACGACGAGGTCCTTCTGCGCGGCGTCGGCCGTGAAGCGGCCGCCGTCGATCGCGGCGCCGTTGATGGTGACCTCGTACTCGCGGCCCGGCTGGAGCTGGTCGAGCGAGATCTTCAGCTCGCCGGCCGCCTGGCCGAGCGTGCAGTCCGCGAGCTGGAGCACGGGGGTCGCCGGCTGCGTGGGGCAGGGCACCGCGGTGACGGTGTTCGAGGTCGTGACCTTCTTCGTGACGGAGTCGGTCAGCGTGACCCGGTACTCCGTCCCGGGGGCCGGAGCGGAGAAGGTGAGCGTCTCGGAGGGGCCCTGCGCGACGAAGGTCCGCGTGCCGTTCGCGCCGACGAGCGTCGCGGTGTACTGGCGGCCCGCGACGAGATCGGACAGCAGCACGTTGACCGTGGCGCTGTAGCCGGGGGCGGTGCACTGATCGATCGTGATCTCGATGGCCGCGTTCTCGGGGCAGGGCTCGATCGTGACCGACTTCGCGGCGCTCAGCGTCGTGCCGCGCTCGGTGACGCGCACCTCGTAGCTCGCGCCCGGCTCGAGGCCGGTCCAGCTCACCGAGTGCTCCGTGCGGTCGGCCGTGAAGGACTTGGCGAGCGCATCGACCGTCGAGCCGTTCTTCGAGATCGCGACGTCGTAGGCCTTGGAGGCCACGAGACCCGTGAAGCCCGCGGTGAGGTCGCTCGTCGCGCCCGGCTCGGTGCACTGGGTCGCGCTGAGGTCGATCGCCGGCGCGGGGCACGGCTGGCTGGTCTGGGAGGTCGTGTAGTCCCAGCCCTTGGTGCCCGGGTCGTCCCACGCGTCGACGTCGACCGACCAGGTGGTGGCCGTGCTGGGATCGGTGAAGGGGATGAACTTCTCGAACTTCGACCCGAACTTCGTCGTCGTCGCGACGCCGTCCTGCGTGAACGTGACCGAGTTGGCCTCGCCCTTCGAGCCGTTGTAGCTGAGCAGGCTGACCTGCACGCCGGAGCAGCTCGGGGCGACCTTCGGCGTGTGCGCCTCGGCCGTCGTGGTCGTGGCGAGCACGACGCCGGAGGCGACCAGCACCGCCGCGGCCGCGGCCGCGATGAGCTGGATGATCCGCCGACGCGGGCGGGGGACGGTTGCGCCGTCACGGCGCGCTCGGGTGCGGGCACCAGAAAGCATTCGGGGGAGCTCTCTCATTCACGGCACGTCGCTGTCGACGGGGCTTCGTGGGCGGCTCGACAGAGGGTAAGGCTCTCGAGACGCAGCTCCAGTCGACCGGCGTCGGGCCAGTCGGGACCGATCGTGGGGGGCGATCGGCAACTCGGCTCGTGGGGGGTGAGCAAAGTTGTCCTCAGTATGGTGGACACCCATCTGGGCCGCAAGTACCCTGTCGAAGGATGTGCATAACCCGCATCCGGGGACTGGGAACCCGGATTCGGCGCCCCGCATCGAGCCCGACCTCCCTCGGCGCCCCACCCCCGACGGCGCCGTCCGAACGAGAGAACGCTCCGTGGACCCCGGATTCCCAGACACGCTGCAGCACGCGGTGCGCTCCGCGCGCGCCGACGGCGACCCGGACGGCGCCGCCGACGCCATCGAGGCGGGATGGCGCATCGCGGCCTCCGAGCACGGCGCCCTCCTCCGCGTCCTCGTCCGCGAGCTGTCCCCCGACGTCTGGCGCCGCCGTGCGGCGATCGCAGCCGCGCTCGGTGCGAGCCACCGCTCCCCCGACCCCCTCGAGCCGGGCGCCGCGCTCGCCTACTTCGAGGCGGCCCGCGGCATCCTCGTCTCCGCGCCCGACGACGGCGGGCGGCGGCTCGCCGTGCGCCTCGCGCACGCCGCCGCCCTGCGCTGCGCGGGGCGGCTCGACGACGCGCACGAGCTCCTGTCCGAGCCGGAGGAGCTCGCGGACCGGACCGGCGCCGAGCTGCCCGAGCGCATCGGCGCGGAGGCGGGCCTCGCGCTCGAGCGCGGGCTGCTCGCCATGCACCGCGGCCGGCTGCACGACGCCGAGCGCGAGCTCCGCACGGCCGACGGCCTCCGCAGCCACCTCCTGCGGTCCGAGCGCATCGAGATGCTCGGGGCGCTCGCCCTCATCCGCCACGCCGACGGCGAGCCCGAGACCGCCCTCGGCGCCGTGGCGGAGGTGCGCGCCCTCGCCGCCGGCACCCGCCTGCTCGCCTCGCCGGTCGCCGCGCCCGCGCTCATCGCGGAGCAATTCGTCGCACTCGAGCGCGACGAGCTCGAACGCGCCGAGCATCTGGCGCCCGAGATCGCGCGCGCGGCCCGGCGGAGCGACTGGCTGCCGCTCGCCGCCGTCTCCTCCGCGCGGCTCGCGGCCCTCCGCGACGACCTCGTCGGATCCCTCGAGCACCTGCGCGCGGCGAGCCGCGCGCTCGAGTCCTGGCAGGGCGAGCCCATCGTCGGGCCGCTCGCCGAGACGCTGCGCGCCGCCGCGCTCATGGCGCTCGGGCAGGGCGACGAGACCTGGCGCATCCTCACCGCGATCGCACCGGATCCCCGGCATGTCGCATGCCCCGGCCGGATCATCGCGCGCCTCCGGCTCGAGAACGGCGACCTCGCCGGCGCCGAGCGGGCGCTCGAGGCCTGCGGCGAGGCCGGCGACGCGCACACGGGCCGCACCCTCGTCGAGGTCATGCTGCTCCGCGGCGCGATCGAGCACAGTCGCGAGCGCGGACGCGCGACCGGCCACTGGATCGACCGGGCCCTGCGCCGGATGGCGGAGGGCGGCCTCCACCTGCCCGCGCTCATCATCCCCGACGCGCTCCGCCCCGGCATCCTCGAGGCCGCCGCCGCGCGCCCGCAGCCGGAGGTCGTGCTCGCGCTCATCGAGGGGCTGCGCTCGGTCGGAGGATCGGCCGCGGTCGCGACCGTCGATCCCGTGGACGGCGACGCGCTGCCGGGCCCGCTGAGCGATCGCGAGCTCGGCGTCCTCGAGCAGGCCCGCCTCGGGCACGGCGTCGCCGGTGTCGCCGGCGCCCTGTACCTCTCGCCCAACACCGTGAAGACCCATCTGCGCAACATCTACCGGAAGCTCGGGGTCCGATCCCGCGAGGAGGCGGTCCGCAAGGCGGAGGCCCTCGGCCTCTACCTGTGAAGGGGAGACCGCCCGGTCCTCCCGCGCCGAGCGGTCGGGTGACCTCCGGGCGTCACCCCCTCCTCACCCGCGCGGGCGCGCCGAAACGCGGTCCGGGCTGATTGGATGGCCGAGGCCCGAAACTCGCGCGGTCCCTGATCCCCGTGCGAGCGCGGTCTTCGAGCGGGGGCGACCGGCTGGCTCCGGATCGTCCCCGCTCATCTCGGCGCCGCACGCGCCCTCGCACTCGGGGACGACGAAGGGCGCCGCACCCCGGAGGATGCGACGCCCTGTCGTGTGGTGCGGGTCGTTACTTGAGGACGACCGTCGCGCCGGCAGCCTCGAGCTGCTCCTTGGCCTTCTCGGCGGTCTCCTTGTTCGCGCCCTCGAGCACGGTGCCGGGGACGCCGTCGACGAGGGCCTTCGCCTCACCGAGGCCGAGGCTGGTGAGGGCACGCACCTCCTTGATGACCTGGATCTTCTTGTCGCCGGCGGCCTCGATGACGACGTCGAAGGAGTCCTTCTCCTCGACCTCGGCAGCGGCGCCCGCGCCACCCGCGGCGGCGGGAGCGGCGGCGGCGACCGGAGCGGCGGCGGTGACCTCGAAGGTCTCCTCGAACTTCTTGACGAAGTCGCTGAGCTCGATGAGCGAGAGCTCCTTGAAGGCGTCGAGCAGCTCGTCAGTGGTGAGCTTGGCCATGGTGTTTCTCCTTGGGTGTGTGGGTGTCTATTCGCCGGGGCGCCCTCAGGCGGCCTCGGACTCCTGCTTCGCGCGCAGCGCGTCGACCGTGCGGACGGCCTGCGCGAGGGGCGCGTTGAACATGTAGGCAGCGCCGAAGAGCGAGGCCTTGAAGGCGCCGGCCAGCTTGGCCAGCAGCACCTCACGGGACTCGAGATCGGCGAGCTTGGTGACCTCAGCCGCGTCGAGGGGGGCGCCATCGAAGTAGCCTCCCTTGACCACGAGCTGCGGGTTCGCCTTGGCGAAGTCGCGCAGTGCCTTCGCGACGGTGACGGTGTCACCGTGCACGAACGCCATCGCGGAGGGACCAGCGAGCTGGTCGTCGAACGAGGTGATACCCGCCTCGTTCGCCGCGATCTTCGTCAGCGTGTTCTTCACCACGGCATAGGTCGCGTCGTCGCTGATGCTCTTGCGCAGCTGCTTGAGCTGAGCGACGGTGAGACCGCGGTACTCGGTGAGCAGGACCGCGTTCGAGTCGCGGAACTTCTCCGCGAGCTCGGCGACGGCAGCTTCCTTGTTCGCCATGGTGCTCCTGTGCTTGTCGTGGATGATCTGCCGCGGAGCCGTGTCCTGGATGCGGGATCCTGGACGGAAAAGAGAAGAGCTCCGGCGCATGCGCACGGAGCTCTGGGAATCGGATCTCGCGATCCGTCACATCGTTCGTGTCACCTGCGCGGGACCCTCTCTCGAGGACTTCGTCGACGCATCCGATCGGACGGATCCGGTCGGGCGCGTCGAGACCAGCGGTCTGCGGCTCGGACAGGCTACCCCGTGCGCGGGCCGCGCGCAAACCGGCGCCCGCGCATGATGAGGAGCGCGGCGACGACGATGAGGAGCAGGAGCACGGCCGCGACGACCGCACCGCTCGGGTCGACCGTGCCGGGCGGGGTCGCGGCGCCGTCCGGCCGCTCGACCCGGGCCTCGTCGATCGCGACCGGCGCCGCGATCCCCGAGCCGCCCGAGCGCAGCGCCGACAGCGTGCCGTCGTCGTCGAGGGCGAGCCAGGCGCCCGCCTCGGGGACCTCGATCAGCTGCGCCGCCTCCGGCATCCCCGCGATCGCCTCGGCGGCGTCCGGGTCGGCCGCGAAGCCGGCGAGCTCGGGAGCCTCGACGTCGGGGTCGATCCAGACGATCGCGTAGCCGGGACGCCCGTCGCCGACGCGCACGGGGACGACCCACGCGTTCGCGAGGACCGTCGGCGGCTCGGTCGCGGGATCCTCGAACCAGGCCTCGGCGAGCCACCAGACCCGGTGGATGCCGTCCGGCTCCGCCTCGGAGGCGTCGAGCCCCTGCCCCGCGGCGTCGTCCCCATAGAAGCGGTCGAGCCGATCGACGAGGTCGTCGCGCACGAAGTCCCGCACCTCGAGCGGGACGGAGCCGGCCGAGTCGCCGGACTCCGCGACCGCGGCGCCCGGCGCCGCGACGAGCGCGAGCAGCGCCCCCGCGGCGAGCGCCGCGAGCACGCGGCGCGCGGACCCGATCATGGCACGACGGTACCGCCCGCCCCACGCCGCTCCGCCTCACTCCGCCTCACGTCACGTCGCTCCACGTCACGTCACGTCTCTTCCGAAATGCAGGAGCGGCGCCGACCGGACCCCGGGATGCCGGGGCCCGGACGCGGCGCGGGGGCGGCCGGTCCTGCATTTCGGAAGGTGATGGCGGGCGGGGACCGGCGGGCGGAGTGCAGCGGCGGCGCAGGCGGGGGCGGCGGTCAGAGGGTCGCGGCGCTCGGGTCCCAGTCGGCGGGCAGCGGGGCCTGCGGGCCGACCGTGCTCGCCACGTCGACCGCGCGGCCGCGCGCCGCGGCATCCGCGATCGACACCATGACGTCGAGCACGTGGAAGGCGAGCTCGCCGCTCGCCCGCTCCGGGACGCCCGCGCGGATCGCCCGCGCGAGATCGACGACGCCCGAGCCGCGACCCCAGGTGGAGCCCTCGGCGTCGAGCTCGCGGCCCGGCTCCCCCGGCTGCCAGAGCGTCGACGCGCCCTCGAAGGTGTTCGGGTCCGGCAGCTCGATGCCGCCCGCCGAGCCGCCGACCTCGACGATCGCCTCGCGCGCGATGTGCGTGTCGAAGCTGAAGATCGCCTGCGCCGAGGCGCCCGACTCGAACTCGAGCAGCGCCGCGTGGTGGCTCGGCACGACGACCGGGAAGTCGGTGCCGGCGAGCGGCCCCGACCCGATCGTGCGCGAGGGGCGCGCGGTGGAGGCCGTCGCGCTCACCCGCGACACGGGGCCGAAGATCTGCACCAGCGCCGTCAGGTAGTACGGGCCGATGTCGAACAGCGGGCCCGCCCCCGTGTCGAAGAGGAACGCCGGATTCGGATGCCAGGACTCGGGACCCGCGGACTGCGCGGCCGCGAGCGCCGTCAGCGGCTGGCCGATCTCGCCCGCCGCGAGCGCGCGGAACGCCGTCTGGAGTCCCGCGCCGAGGAAGGTGTCGGGCGCGCACGCGACCCGCACGCCGGCCGCGGCCGCCGCATCCAGGAGTCGCCGCCCGCTCTCGCGGTCGAGCGCGATCGGCTTCTCGCTCCACACGTGCTTGCCGGCGGCGACGATCTGGAGGCCGACCTCGACGTGCACGGCCGGGATCGTGAGGTTGACGACGATCTCGACGTCCTCGCGGGCGAGGAGCTCGTCGACCGTGCCGTGGCCGGCGACGCCGTAGGCCTCCGCCTGCGCCTGGGCCCGCGCGAGGTCGAGGTCGGCGATGAAGCGCACCTCGACATCCGCGAAGGAGGTCAGGTTGTCGAGGTACTGGCCGCTGATGACGCCCGCGCCGATGATCCCGACGCCGACTTGGCCGCTCGCCGCGGCGCTCACGGGCGCACCCCCGACTCGAGGTAGTCGTAGCTGTCGATCAGCGCCTGGAAGACGTCGCCGCGGGTGTCGTCGAGCTCGGCGACCGGCTGCGCCGAGGGGGCCGCCGCGAGCACGGCGGGCACATCCATCGCGCCCGTCCCGACCGCGACCTGCGCCTCGTTGTCGTGCGAGAGGTCGCCGTCCTTGATGTGGAGGTGCGTCACCCGCTCGCCGAGGCGGAGCAGCAGCTCGGGCGCGTCCACGCCGCCGACGGCCGCCCAGTAGGTGTCGACCTCGAGGACGACCGCATCGCCGAGGAGGTCGGCGAGGACCTCGAGGGCCGGGGTGCCGTCGATGCGGCTCGAGAGCTCCCACGCGTGGTTGTGGTAGCCGAGGCGGAGACCGTGCTCGGCCGCCTGCGGTGCGAGCTCGACGAGGCGGGCGGCGGTCTGCTCGACCTGCTCGCGGGTCTCCCAGCGCTCGGCGGGGATGAAGGGGTCGATGATCGTCTCCAGCCCGAGCCGGGCGGCGGCGCGGAAGGCGGGCGCCGGATCCTCGGCGTCGACGAGCGGGGCATGGCCGGAGGGGGCGCGAAGGCCGGCGGCGGCGAGGCCCTGCTCGAGCTCCTCGACGCGGTCGACGAAGCCGAACAGCTCCACGTCGCGGTAGCCGATCTCGGCCAGGCGGGAGAGGGTGCCGGGCAGATCGGCGGCGAGGGCGTCTCGCACGGTGTAGAGCTGCACGGAGAGAGGTTGACGGGACACGGTGTCGACTCCAGACGTCGTCGGCGGACTGATTTCGGACCCGCGTCGAGTCTAGGCGCTCACGGCGTCGTGCGTCGCCTCGTGACGCCGGCAGGGGCGATGATGGATGCCGTGACGATCGTGCAGCCGCAGCTCCCCCTCTGGGGCGAGGAGCGCGCGCCGTCGCACCGCGACCGCATCGTCGCGCACTCCGACGACCGGGTCGGCTGGCTCCGCGCCCGCGCCCGCGGCGTGACCGCGACGGATGTCGCCCGCATGTCGAGCCGGAGGGCGCTCCAGGCGCTCGCCCTCGAGAAGCTGCTCGGCACGGGATTCACCGGCAACGCCTTCACCGCCCACGGCCGCGCGCGCGAGCCCGAGATCGGCCGCTGGGCGAACCGCGTCTACGGGATGCGGCACTCCGGCGAGCTGTTCCACGCGGAGGCCGACCCGCGCCACCTCGCGACGCCCGACGGCTACCGGGAGCGCGAGGGCGTGCTCGAGCTCTGCGAGATCAAGACGACGTCATCGACCTGGCGCAGCATCCCCCGCTCGTACCTGCGGCAGGTGTGGTGGCAGCAGTACGTCCTCGGCGCCGAGCGCACGCTCGTCGTGTGGGAGCGGCACGTCGACTTCGTGCCGGTCGACCCCGAACCGAGCTGCCGCTGGGTGGACCGGGACGAGTCCGAGATCCACCGGCTCGTGGGGCTCGCCGACGAGCTCCTCGAGCTCATGCGCCGCTGACGCGGCCGTCGCGGCGCGTCGGAACGCGATCGAGCAGCCGAGCGCGAGGATCCAGGCGAGTCCGATGGTCGTCGCGACGAGCTCGAGCCGGCTGCCGAAGGCGGCGTTCCAGCGCAGCAGCGACATGAGGCCGCCGGCGCCCGCGATCAGCGCGACCGAGAGCGCCGCGGCGAGGGATGCGCGGGCGAGCCCGCGGTGCCCGACCGCGAAGGAGCACTGCAGCATCGCCCAGCACGCCGCCGCGAAGGCGAGCACCGCGACGACCGTGTGCACGAGGTCCTGCCAGGTGAAGGTCGCACCCAGCGGCAGGGGGCAGCCCGCCGTGCAGTTCGCCTGGGAGGCGACGAGGAAGAAGGCGCACGAGATCCAGAGCGAGAGCGAGGGGCTCCAGGCGGCGAGGACGGCGGGACGCGAGCGGATGCCGCGGGCGGCGAGCGCGACGAGGCTCGCCCCGGCCACGATCCCGAGGAGCGCCGCCTCGAACCAGTGCTCCGTCGGCATCCCGACCGCCCCGAGCTCGGAGACGTAGAGGTCGCGCCGGACGGTCGAGCGCGCCGCCCAGATGGCGGCGAGCGCGGCGGCGATGAGCGCGGCGCCGCCGGCGGCGAGGATCCGGTCGCGCATCAGACCTCGGCGTCCGCCGGCCGTGCGCCCGCCCCGGCGCGCGGGACCCGGGTCGCGCCCACCACGCCGACGACGCGGAGGGCGGTGCAGCGCGGTCGCATGCCTCGGATGCTACTCGCGACCGTGACCCGGCCGTAACATCCACGACTCATCGATGCGGTGGGATGAGACCAGATCGGGGAGGCGATGACGATGTCGACGATGCGGGCCATGACGTTCTCGGGCGCCGGGGGGCCCGAGGTGCTCAGGATGGGGAGCGCGCCGATGCCGGTGCGGGCCAATGCCGAGATCCTCGTGAAGGTCGTCGCGGCGGGAGTGAACCCGATCGATGCGAAGACCCGCGCGGGCCGCGGGGCGTACGGGGCGATCGCGCAGTTCCCGGCGGTGCTCGGCAACGACTTCAGCGGCATCGTCGTCGAGGCGCCGTACGAGGCGCACGCGCTCCAGCCGGGCACCGAGGTCTACGGGATGGGCATGGTGCCGCGCATGTCGGGCGCCTACGCCGAGTACCTCAGCGTCACGGAGCTCAGCGTCGTGCGGAAGCCCTCGACGCTCTCGCACGTCGAGGCGGCGGGCGTGCCCCTCGCGGCGCTGACCGCGTGGGGCATGGTCGTCGAGACCGCGAAGGCGCACGAGGGGCAGCGGATGCTGATCCACGCCGGCTCCGGCGGCGTCGGGCACTTCGCGGTGCAGTTCGCCGCCTACTTCGGCGCGCACGTCATCGCGACGGGCTCGACCCGCAACGGCTCGTGGCTCCGCGAGCTGGGGGCGGCGGAGGTGATCGACTACTCGACGGAGCGCTTCGAGGAGGCGGCGCGAGAGGTGGATGTCGTGATCGACCTGATCGGCAACGTCCAGGACGAGACGGGCACGCGATCCCTCCGCGTCCTCCGACCGGGCGGCCTGCTCGTCAACGCGCCGACGGGCAGCTGGCCGGGCATGGCCGAGGAGGCGGCGGCGGCCGGGGTGCGCGCGACCGGCTACCGGGTCGCCCCCGACGGCACGCGCCTCGCGGTCATCTCGCGGCTGCTCGAGTCGGGCGACGTCCGCGTCTACGTCGACGGCGTGTACGACCTCGCCGACGCCGCGGAGGCGCACCGCCGCCTCGAGACGGGGCACACCCGCGGCAAGCTCGTCCTCAAGGTCTGCGAGGGCTGACCCTCCCCACGCGAGAGACATGTCTCTCGCGGGAGGGACGGCGTCACCGCGCTGTCCAACACGCGAGAGACATGTCTCTTGCGACCGTCACTCGGCGTTGGCGGCGAAGGCGGCGTCGAAGGAGGCCGTCGGCAGCTCCCAGAGGAGGGAGCGCACGAAGCGCTGCGCCTCCTCGGCGCCGTGCAGGCGGTCCATCCCCGCGTCCTCCCACTCGACGGAGATCGGCCCGGCGTAGCCGATGTGCCGCAGCGCGCGGAAGGCGTCCTCCCACGGGACGTCGCCGTGGCCGGTCGAGACGAAGTCCCAGCCGCGGCGCGGGTCGCCCCAGCCGAGGTGCGAGCCGAGCACGCCCGCCCGCCCGGAGGAGGGCCGGATCCGCGTGTCCTTGCAGTCGACGTGGTAGATCCGCTCCGCGAAGTCGGAGATGAAGCCGACCGTGTCGATGCCCTGCCACATCATGTGCGAGGGGTCCCAGTTGAAGCCGAAGGCCTCCCGGTGCCCGATCGCCTCGAGCGCCCGCACGCAGGTCCAGTGGTCGTAGGCGATCTCGCCCGGGTGCACCTCGTGCGCGTAGCGGACGCCCTCGGCGTCGAAGACGTCGAGGATCGGGTTCCAGCGGTCGGCGAAGTCCTGGTAGCCCGCCTCGATCACGTGGTCGGGCACGGGCGGGAAGAGCGCCACGTAGGGCCAGATCCTCGAGCCCGTGAAGCCCGTGATGGTGTCGACGCCGAGCTTGCGCGCCACCTTCGCCGTCAGCTTCATCTCCTCCGCCGCACGCTGGCGAACGCCCTCCTGGTCGCCGTCGCCCCAGACCCGCTTGCGCACGATCGCCTCGTGCCGGAAGTCGATCGGGTCGTCGCACACCGCCTGGCCGGTCAGGTGGTTCGAGATCGCCCACACCTTCAGCCCGTGCCGGTCGAGGATGTCGACCCGCGACTGCAGGTAGTCGTCGTCCTCGGCGGCCCGCCAGACGTCCAGGTGCTCGCCCGAGCACGCGATCTCGAGGCCGTCGTAGCCCCACGAGGCCGCGTGCGCCGCGACCTCCTCGAGGCTCAGGTCGGCCCACTGGCCGGTGAACAGGGTCACGGGGTGGGTGCTCATGCGGGATCCTCCTCGATCTCGGTCCAGATGCCGCGGCCGTCGGCCGAGGCGAGCACGGCGTCGACGATCCGCGCCGAGCGCAGGCCGTCGGCGATCGTCGGGAGCCCCTCCGGGGCGGCGCCGCCGATCGCGGCGTAGGTGTCGCCGACGAAGGCGTCGAAGCAGTCCTGATATCCCTGCGCGTGGCCGCCGGGCACGTAGCTGAGCCGCGCCGCGTCGTCCGCCGCCCGGCCCGCGCCGCGGGCGATCGTCACGCCCTGCTCGGGGCTCCCGATCCACGCGGTCTCCGGCTCCTCCTGGTCGAAGACCGCGGAGGCCTCCGCGCCGTCGAGCTCGAACCACAGCCGGTTGCGGCGCCCGCCCGAGACCTGCGAGACCATGACGTTGCCGAGGATGCCGGAGCCGGTCCGCATCGTCACCGCCGCGAGGTCCTCGGTGCTGACCCGCACCTTCGGGGCGTCCGCGTCGGCGAGCGTGAAGGTCTCGGCCGAGGGCGCCGGACGCTCCGGGATCGCGATCGCGGTCGTCGCGCTCAGCTCGGCGAAGCGCTCGCCCGAGACGAACTCGACGAGGTCGCACCAGTGCGAGCCGACATCGCCGAAGGCGCGCGAGCGCCCGCCCTCCTCCGAGTCGACGCGCCAGTTGCCCGCCGACGGCGACAGCATCCAGTCCTGCAGGTACGAGCCGTGGAGCGCGTACCAGCGGCCGAAGTCGCCGCGGATCCGCCGGGCGCGGAGCTCGCGGATGATCGGGTGGAAGCGGTAGACGAAAGGCACGGTCGCCGTGAGCCCCGTCTCCTCGGCGACCCGCGCGATCTCGGCGGCGTCGGCGGCGGAGGTCGCGACCGGCTTCTCGACGACGACGTGCTTCCCGGCGCGGAGGGCCGCGAGCGCGACCGGCGCGTGGGTCTGGTTCGGGCTGCACACGTGGACGACGTCGACGTCGAGCTCGAGCAGCGCCTCGAGGGAGTCCGCGGAGTCGACGCCCCAGCGGTCGGCGAGCGCCGCGCTGCGCTCCGGACGGGACGACATGACGGCGACGAGCTCGCCGCCGGCGGCCTGGATCGCACGGCGGTGGACCGCGGCGATCATGCCGCCGCCGACGATGGCGGAGCGGATGCGCATGCGCCCCAGCCTAGACAGGCGCCGGGCTCAGAGGGGTCGCTCCCGGACGAAGTCGCTCTCCCAGCGGTCCCCGAGCCGGAAGCGCTTGCGGCCCACCTGCTCGAAGCCCTGCCGGGCGTAGAACGCGTTCGCGCGCGCGTTCTGGTCGTTGACGCCCAGCCAGATGCCGGCCGCACCCGTGCCGCGCGCCGCATCCAGGCTCGAGGCCATGAGCCGGGCCGCGAGCCCGGCGCCGTGGTGCCCGGGGTGCACGTAGATCTTCGAGAGCTCGATCGTCGGGCGGATGCGGATCGCGCCCGCGACGTCCTCGTCCGAGGGCTCACCCCCGATGAGCATCGTGTAGCCGAGCGGCTCGCCGCTCGAGGCCTCGACCGCGATGAGGAGGATGCGCGCCGGGTCCGCGAGGTAGCGCCCGAAGGCCTCCTCGCTGAGGTGCTCGGCGATGAAGGAGCGCTTCGCCGCCTCCGTCGCGTCGGGCGGGCAGGCGAGCGGGAAGGTGAGGGCCGCGATGCGGTGCAGCGCGGCGGCGTCGGCGGGCAGCGCGAGGCGGATGAGATCGGGCACGCGAGGAGTCTAGGGATCCGACGCGCGCGCCGATTGCATCCCGGGGCGCCGCCCCGCTTGAATGGACCCCGCCCCAGGACCCGACGATGGAGACCACATGGCGCGCGGCACGACCGTCTACGAGCGCTATCCCGCGCCCGCTGCCGCCATCGAGCACGCGCTCGAGGGCACCCGGCAGTCGGCGTTCTGGCTCGACTCCCTGCCGGACCGGCCCGCGCATCCCCCGCTCCGCGGCGACGCCCGCGCCGACCTCGTCGTCGTCGGGGGCGGGTACACGGGGCTCTGGACGGCCGTCCGCGCCAAGGAGCGCGACCCGGGCCGACGCGTCGTTCTCCTGGAGGCGAAGCGGATCGCGTGGGCCGCCTCCGGCCGCAACGGCGGCTTCGTCGAGGCGAGCCTCACGCACGGCGAGGAGAACGGACGCCGCCGCTGGCCGGAGGAGCTCGAGGAGCTCGACGAGCTCGGCCGCGAGAACCTCGAGGGGATGCAGGCGACGATCGAGCGCCACGGGCTCGACGTCGAGTGGGAGCGCACCGGCTCGCTCGAGGTCGCCGTCGAGCCGCACCAGCTCGACTGGCTCGAGGGCGAGGAGCCGGTCGGCGACGACCCCGCCGCCTGGCCCGAGGTCGTCCGGCTCGACGCCGCCCGCCTCCGGCAGCAGGTCGACTCCCCCGCCTACCTCGGCGCCACCTGGCACCGCCGCACGACCGCGCTCGTGCACCCCGCGAAGCTCGCCCTCGAGCTCGCGCGCCTCGCGGCCGCGCTCGGGGTCGAGATCCACGAGGGCAGCCGCGTCCTCCGGCTCGAGACGCGCGGCCGCGGCGCGGTCGAGGTGCGCACGGATGCCGGCCGCATCCTCGCCGACCGGGTCGCCCTCGCGACCAACGTCTTCCCCTCGCTGCTGCGCCGCGACCGGCTCATGACCGTGCCCGTCTACGACTACGTGCTCATGACGGAGCCGCTGAGCCGCCGCCAGCTCGACGCCATCGGCTGGGCGGGGCGCCAGGGCATCGGCGACCTCGCCAACCAGTTCCACTACTCCCGCCGCACCGCCGACGACCGCATCCTCTACGGCGGCTACGACGCCGTGTACCACGCGGGAGGCCGTGTCCGGGCCGAGCACGAGCGGCGCCCGGAGAGCTTCCGGCGTCTCGCGAGCCACTTCCTCACGACCTACCCGCAGCTCGAGGGGGTGCGCTTCACGCACCGCTGGGCGGGTGCGATCGACACCTCGACCCGCTTCTGCGCGTTCTTCACGACCGCCCGCCACGGCCGAGTCGCGAGCGCCGCCGGGTTCACCGGCCTCGGCGTCGGCGCGGCGCGCTTCGCCGCCGACACCGTGCTCGACCTGCTCGGCGGCGAGCCCACGCACCGCACCGAGCTGCGGATGGTGCGCGAGCGGCCGCTGCCGTTCCCGCCCGAGCCCGCGGCATCCCTCGGCATCAACGCGACCCGCTGGTCGCTCGACGAGGCCGACCACCGGGGCGGACGCCGCAACATCCTGCTCACGACGCTCGACGCGCTCGGACTGGGGTTCGACTCGTGACCGGCGTCGACATCCCCGGGGCGCCCGGCGAGCCGCTCGAGCCCGGCATGGCGATCCTCGCCGCCGCCCTCGAGCTCGAGCACGAGCCGCTGCCGCCCGAGCAGGTCATCCACGGCGCCCCGACGACGGCGGTCCGGATCCTCGAGGAGCGCGAGGGCCGCGAGCTCGGCGTCTGGGAGATGACGCCCGGCATCGCGTGGGACGTGGAGGTCGACGAGACCTTCGTCGTGCTCTTCGGGGATGCGACGGTGGACTTCGAGGACGGCGTCGACCAGGGACGCTCGGTCGCGCTCGCGCCCGGCACGATGCTCCGGCTGCGCGAGGGCCAGCGGACCCGCTGGACCGTGCGGCAGACCCTGCGGAAGGTCTACTCGGCGACGCTCTGACGCCATCCCTCCGCATCATCCCCCGCAGACGCGGAACGGGGCCCGCGCGATGCGCGAGCCCCGTCCGTGGTGCGGTGACCGGGTCAGATGACGCTGACGTCCAGCGGCACGCCCGGGCCGAAGGTCGTCGAGACCGACGCCTTCTGGATGTAGCGGCCCTTCGAGGAGGACGGCTTGGCGCGGTTGATCTCGTCGAGCGCGGCCTTGAAGTTCTCGTCGAGCTGCTCGGCGGTGAAGCCCGCCTTGCCGATCACGAAGTGCACGTTCGCGTGCTTGTCGACGCGGAACTCGATCTTGCCGCCCTTGATGTCCTCGACGGCCTTCGCCGCGTTGGGGGTGACGGTGCCGGTCTTCGGGTTGGGCATGAGGCCGCGGGGGCCGAGCACCTTGCCGAGACGGCCGACCTTGCCCATGAGCTCCGGGGTCGACACCGCGGCGTCGAACCCGGTCCAGCCGCCCGCGACGCGCTCGATGAGCTCGTCGCCGCCGACCTCGTCCGCGCCGGCCGCGATCGCGGCCTCGGCCGCCGGGCCCGTCGCGAACACGATGACGCGCGCGGTCTTGCCGGTGCCGTGCGGGAGGATGACGGTGCCGCGCACCATCTGGTCCGCCTTGCGCGGGTCGACGCCGAGCTTGAGCGCGACCTCGACGGTCGAGTCGAACTTGGCGGAGCCGGTCTCGCGGATGAGCGTGACGGCCTCGGTGGGGCCGTAGAACTTGTCGGCCTCGATCTTCTCTGCTGCGGCGCGGTACGCCTTCGACTTCGCCATGATCAGCCCTCCACCGTGATGCCCATGGAGCGGGCGGTGCCCGCGATGATCTTCGACGCCGCGTCGATGTCGTTCGCGTTCAGGTCGGCCTGCTTCTGCTCGGCGATCTGACGCACCTGCTCCTTGGTGAGCTTCGCGACCTTGACGGTGTGCGGGGTCGAGGACCCCTTGGCGACGCCGGCGGCCTTCTTGATGAGCTCGGCCGCGGGCGGGGTCTTGAGGATGAACGTGAACGAGCGGTCCTCGTACACGGTGATCTCGACCGGGATGACGTTGCCGCGCTGCGACTCGGTCGCCGCGTTGTACGCCTTGCAGAACTCCATGATGTTCACGCCGTGCTGACCCAGCGCGGGGCCGATGGGCGGCGCGGGGTTCGCGGCGCCGGCGTTGATCTGGAGCTTGATCAGGCCGGTCACCTTCTTCTTCGGTGCCATGTGGCTTCCTTCTCTCGTGCGTCCGAGGACGCGCTTCCACGAACCGGACCGAGCCCGGCAGTGGTGGGATGGGATGTCGGCCGACGGCCAACCTGGGTATCTTACGCGATCGGCGGGCCCAGCGCGACGGTCAGGCCGCGCCGATGACGGCTACGCCCTCGAGCCGCGCCGCCGCCGCGAGCTTCGCATCGAAGGTCGCGAGTCCCGCGTGATCTCGGCGCGCAGCGAGGAGGACGCAGGCGTCCGGGAGGCGGAGGCCGGTCCGCGCCCGCAGCACCGCCAGCTCGACGGGGTCGTCCGGCTCGTCCAGACGGCCGATCCCGACCGCATCCAGCGAGGAGGCGGCCTCGACCACACGGCCGATGCCCGCGGCCCCGACCAGGGATTCGGCCAGCGTGAGCCGATGCGCGACGAGCCGTTCGTCGACGTGGTCCAGGAAGATCCTCCGCGCCGAGGCGTGATGGGCGTCGACCCGGCGGAGCCATGCAATCATCACGCTCGCGTCGAGGACGATCACTCGGGCCAGTCCTTCCGCAGCTCCTCGAGATACCCGGGCGGGTAGGCCTCGGAGAAGCCGGCGTCGAAGGCCTCGATCGCCGCGCGCCGACGGGCCGCCTCCTCCCTGCCGACCTCGGCCATGCGCAGCCCGCTCTCGACGAGCAGACGGACGACGAGCCGGGATCGCGGCTCCCCGGGCCAGCGGAGCTCGGCGGCATCCAATGCGAGAGCGACCTCGTCGGTGTCGGTGATCTGGTACCTCGGCTTGGTCGTCGGCATGCCCGGAGTGTACCACTGACGAGTCGGTGACACACCGACCCGTCTGCAGACGACGAGGGCCCCGACAGCGGATGCCGTCGGGGCCCTCGGTGCGGGACGCCGCTAGAGCTTCGTCACCTGGTCGAAGCTGAGCTCGACCGGCGTCTCGCGCTCGAAGAGCGAGACGAGCACGGTGAGCTTGCCGCGCTCCGGCGTGATCTCGGAGATCGTCCCGGGGAGGCCCGCGAAGGAGCCCTCCTTGATGGTGATGGTCTCGCCGATCTCGAAGTCGACCTCGGCCGCGACGACGCGGGGCGCCGCCTTGCCGGGGCCGCCCGACTTCGCGGCGCCGGCCTTCGCCGGGGCCTCGGTGACCTGGACGAGGCTCTTCAGCATGTTGAAGGCCTCCTCGAAGCGGAGGGGCGTCGGGTTGTGGGCGTTGCCCACGAAGCCGGTGACGCCGGGCGAGTGGCGCACGACCGACCAGCTGTCCTCGTTGAGGTCCATGCGGACGAGCACGTAGCCGGGGATGCGCACGCGGTTGACGAGCTTCCGCTGGCCGTTCTTGATCTCGACGACGTCCTCCATCGGCACCTGGACCTCGAAGATGTGGTCCTCCATGCCCATGGACTGGCGGCGCGACTCGATGTTCTGCTTCACGCGCTTCTCGAAGCCCGCGTAGGAGTGGATGACGTACCACTTGCCGAGCTTCGTGCGGAGCTCCATGCGGAACTCGGCGTAGGGGTCGACCTCCGCCTCCTCCGCGTCCTCGGCGGCCTCGGGCGCCTCGGCCGCAGCGGCCTCGCCGTCCTCGTCCGCCTCGTCGTCGGTCGCGGCGACCGCGGCCTCGGCCTCGTCGCGGGAGTCGATGTCGAGCGCGTCGTCGACGATCGCGTCCGCCTCGGGGTCGGCTGCCGCGTCGAGCGCGTCGAGCAGGCCCTCGAGGTCGCTCGTGTCGCTCTCGGCCTCGTCCGACTCGTCGACGACGTGGATGGCGCCGTGCTCGGCGGAGCCGACGGCGCTCTCCTCGGCGGCGAGGACGTCGCCCTCCTGGGCCTCGTCCTCCTCTGACGACTGCTCGGCGGCCGTCGCGAGATCGATGTCGCGGCGCTCTTCTTCAGACACGGGATGCTTCCTTACCTTGCGCCCGGCACCACACCGGGCTTGCTTGTCGCGTTGCGTGCGCGGTCGCGGACGCGCGGGGATCAGCCGGTGAACTGCCCGTCGCCGAAGACCCAGGAGATGAGCCAGCCGAAGCCGTAGTCGAGGCCCGTCACGATCGCCATCATGATGACGACGAAGACGAGCACGACGGCCGTGTAGCTGAAGAGCTCCTTGCGGGTCGGCGTGACGACCTTGCGGAGCTCCGCGAACACCTGGCGGATGAAGAGGGCGATGCGGCCGAACGGGTTGCGCCGTGCGGCGCGCTCCTGCTTCGCGCTCGCGACGAGGTCCTCGCTGGGCTCGTCCGCGGTCGTGCGTGCCACGTCGTCATTCCTCTCGGTTCGTCCGGGATGCCGGACCAGCAGGGCGGACAGGACTCGAACCTGCAACCTGCGGTTTTGGAGACCGCTGCTCTACCAATTGAGCCACCGCCCTATTCGGCGCGAGACCTGCCAGACCACGCCGCGCATCCCCCGGCTTCCCGGGTTCGGCGCCCCATCACGGGCACGACGAAGTATGGCGGATTTCAACCACCTGCGCCCAGTGTACGTCACTAGGCTTGAGGTCGTGGCACGCATCTCCCAGCGCATCGGTTCCATCGCCGAGTCGGCGACCCTCAAGGTCGACGCCAAGGCCAAGTCCCTCAAGGCCGCGGGGCGGCCCGTCATCAGCTTCGCCGCGGGCGAGCCGGACTTCGCGACGCCCGAGCACATCGTCGAGGCGGCCGCCGCCGCCGTGCACGACCCGCGCAACCACCGCTACACGCCCGCGGCCGGCCTCCCCGAGCTCCGGGAGGCGATCGCCGCGAAGACGGCGCGCGACAGCGCCTGGGCCGTCGAGCCCTCGCAGGTCGTCGTCACGAACGGCGGCAAGCAGGCCGTCTACCAGGCCTTCGCGACCCTCCTCGACCCGGGCGACGAGGTCCTCGTGCCGACCCCGTTCTGGACGACGTACCCGGAGGCGATCGCGCTGGCCGGCGGCACGCCCGTCGAGGTCTTCGCGGGCTCGGAGCAGGAGTACCTGGTGACGGTCGAGCAGCTCGAGGCCGCCCGCACCCCGCGCACCAAGGTGCTGCTCTTCGTCTCGCCCTCCAACCCGACCGGCTCCGTCTACAGCCCCGAGCAGACCGCCGCGATCGGCGCCTGGGCCGAGGAGCACGGGCTCTGGGTCATCAGCGACGAGATCTACCAGAACCTGACCTACGACGGCGTCCGCGCGGCATCCATCGTCGAGGCGACGCCGGCGCTCGCCGACCGCACGATCCTCGTCAACGGCGTCGCGAAGACCTACGCCATGACCGGCTGGCGCGTCGGGTGGATGGTCGGCCCGGCCGATGCGATCAAAGCGGCCTCGAACCTGCAGTCGCACCTCTCCTCGAACGTCTCGAACGTCTCCCAGCGCGCCGCGATCGCCGCCCTCACCGGCCCGCAGGAGCCGGTGGCCGAGATGCTCGCCGCCTTCGACCGCCGCCGCCGGGCGATCGTCGAGGGGCTCAACGCGATCGACGGCATCCGCACCCCCACGCCCACCGGCGCCTTCTACGTCTACCCGGACGTGAGCGGCCTGCTCGGCCGCGAGTGGGCGGGGCGCACGCCGAGCACCTCGCTCGAGCTCGCCGACCTCGTGCTCGAGGAGGCGGAGGTCGCGGCCGTCCCCGGCGAGGCCTTCGGCCCCTCCGGCTTCCTGCGCTTCAGCTACGCCCTCGGCGACGACGCCCTCGCGGAGGGCGTCGCGCGCCTGCAGCGCCTCTTCGCGTAGCGCCGGGACGGACACTGCCGGCGGCGCCCGCCGTGGCGTCGAGGCCCCGGTACCGCGGCGCGCCCGCACTCGTCGCCGAGGTGCGTGTGCAGATCGACATCCGAACGATACCGATCCGTGATCGAGTATTCCTCTGGAAGGCGGCGTCGCGCTCTAGGTTGAGCATCACGATCCCGTCGAACAGGAGCACCCGATGTCCCGCCTCAGCAGAACCGCCGCCGCCGCCGCGGCCGCATCCCTCCTCACGACGGCGGTCGCGCTCCCCGCCTCGGCATCCGCCGAGCAGCTGGAGTACCACTCGCCGAGCACCTCCGCCGACGGCGAGGTCGCGTACTTCGCCGGCTTCGCCCGCGGCAAGGGCGTCGAGCTGTTCAAGACCGACGGGACGGACGCCGGCACCACCCTCGTCAAGGACATCGCCCCCGGCGCCGCGAGCTCGCTGCACGGCGAGACGCCCGAGCGCAACGCCGCCCGCTTCACGAGCATCGGCGACCGGACCTTCTTCGAGGCGCAGACGGCAGACCTGGGCCGACAGCTCTGGGTGACCGACGGCAGCGCCGCCGGGACGGTCACGCTGACCTCCGAGATCCCGATCCCGGGCTTCGGCGGCGCGGCCCCGACCGATCTGACACCCTTCGGCGGGCTCCTCTACTTCGCCGCGGTCGACGAGGAGCGCGGCAAGGAGGTCTGGACCTCGGACGGCACGCCCGCCGGCACGCGGCTCGCCTTCGACATCCGGACGACGGAGCCCGCCCACCGCGCGCCGGGCTCCTTCCCGCACGACTTCACCCAGGTCGGCGACCTCCTGTACTTCGTGGCGTCCGCCACGGGGCGCGAGGACCTCTACGTCACGGACGGCGACGACGTCGAGGTGGCGCTCTCGATCGACCCGGCGGACGGCTCCTTCCAGGAGGAGGGTCAGCTCGTCGAGCACGACGGCCGCCTCGCCTTCGTCCTCCAGCGCGGCAGCGCGCGCGACATCTGGGTGACCGACGGCACGCCGGCCGGCACCGAGCGGATCGTCGCGAACTCGGGCATCCGGTTCGGGGAGGAGCTCGTCTCCTTCGACGGCGCGCTCTACTACCGGGTCTCGGGCGACACGCTCCGCAGGGTCGTGCCCGGCTCGGCCCCGACCACGGTCTCGACCGCGCCCGCGCAGGGCGTGGCCGTGCACGGCGACCGCCTCTGGTTCCTGACCTACTCGGCGGGGACGCGACTCGGCGTGCTCCACGCCGTCGCCCCCGGCGGCGACGCCGTCCGCGTCGCGGACGTCTACCGCTCCTCCCGGCGCACGGAGACCTTCGACACCGCCTACGCCGACGGCGTGCTCTACCTCATCGCGAACGGCAGCCTGATCCGCTCGGACGGCACCGAGGCGGGTACCCGCCTCGTGCAGAGCCTCGGGATGTCCCGGAACACCGCATCCCATTCGGAGCTGGCGGTCGCCGGCGATCATGTCGTCCTCGCGGTGCGCGACCGCCTCGAGGTCGGCGCGCTCTGGCTCAGCGACGGCACCTCGGAGGGGACGTACCAGCGGATGCCGCAGCGGACCTTCACCGGCGCGACCCCCCGGATCCTGGGCACCGCGACGGTCGGCGAGACCCTCCGCGGCCACGTCGGCACCTGGACGCCCAAGCCGGCCGGGTACCGCTACCAGTGGTACGCGAACGGGAGCCCGATCGAGGGCGCCACCGCGAAGAGCTACACCCTGACGGCGGACGAGGCGGCCGACACCGTCACGCTCGTGGTGACCGGCAGCGCGCCCGGGTTCAAGTCGCTCAAGCGCGAGTCCGCCGCGAAGCTCGTCCGCGGCACGTTCACCAGCGCGCCCGTGCCGACGATCTCGGGCACGGTCGCGGCCGGCGAGCTCCTCACCGCGGTCCCCGGATCGTGGACGCCCGCCGCGACCTTCGAGTACCAGTGGTTCGCCGACGGCAAGGCGATCAAGGGCCGCTCGACCTCGGCGAGCTACAAGGTCACGTCCACCTCGCAGTACAAGCAGCTGCAGGTCCGGGTGACCGGCCTCCGTCCGGACACCCCGGCCGTGCAGCGGATGAGCGAGCCGGTGACCCGCAGCCAGGCGCGCTGAGCCGGCTGAGCCCCGGGCGGCGACCGCCCGGGGCTCAGCTCAGGACCCGGTCCGCCTCCGCCCGCACCTCGGCGGCGATCGCGTCGACGAGGCTCGAGCGCAGATCCCACTGCTGCCAGTGCAGCGGCACGTCGAGGTGCCGCCCGGGGGCGAGGTCGACGATCTCGCCCGCCGCCTCCGCCTCGTCGGCGTGTGCCGCCGGCAGCATCGCCCAGCCGATGCCGAGGCGGACCGCCATCGCGAAGTCGGCCGTCGCCGGGACGTAGTGGCGCGGCGGATCGACCGCGCGGCGCGCGAGGCGGCGGGCGAAGCGGACCTGGAGGTGGTCCTTGCGGTCGAGGTCGATGAGCGGTGCGCGCTCGAGGGCGGATGCGGTGACGCCCTCCGGGAACCAGCGGCGCACGTAGGCGGGCGTCGCGAAGGCGCGGTACCGCATCCGGCCGAGCGGCGTCGAGGTGCACCCCGCGACGGGCACGGCGTCGCTCGCGACCGCCGCCATGACCGTGCCGGCCGCGAGGAGGCGGGCGGTGTGGTCCTGGTCGTCGCGGACGAGGTCGAGCACGAGGTGCTCGCGCTCGGCGACGCGCGCGAGGGCGGGGAGGATCCACGTGCTCAGCGAGTCGGCGTTGACCGCGATCGGCACGACCGGCGGCCGCTCGCTCGCGGGCTCGGCGCCGAGCTCGCGCAGGGTCTCGCGCTCGAGCACGGCGAGCTGCTGGCCGAGGCGCAGGACCGCCTCCCCCGCCTCCGTCACGGCGACGGGCTTCGTGCGCACGACGAGCACGCGCCCGAGGCGCTGCTCGAGCGCCTTGATGCGCTGGCTGACGGCGCTCGGCGTGACGCGGAGGACGCGCGCCGCCTGCTCGAAGGTGCCCTCGGCGACGACCGCCGTGAGGGTCTCGAGGAGCTCGGAGGGGATGCGCATGATGAATCATGCTAATGCCGGTGCAGAATCCTGAACTGGATTGCGCACCCACTCGGTCCTACATTCGACGACGTGAACGCCCTCCCCGCCCTCGCCGCCGGCCTCGCCGGGCTCGCGCTCGGTCTCGGCATCATCGTCGCGATCGGCGCGCAGAACGCCTTCGTCCTGCGGCAGGGAGTCCGCCGCGAGCACATCCTCGCGGTCGTCCTCGTCTGCATCGTCTCCGACGCGCTGCTCATCACGGCGGGCGTCGCCGGATCCGGCGCGCTGTTCCGCGCGGTGCCCTGGCTCGAGACGGTCGCGCGCTACGGCGGCGCGGCGTTCCTGCTCGTCTACGGCATCCTCGCGGCGCGGCGCGCGCTGCGCCGGCCCGCGGCGGATGCGCGGGGCCTCGTCGCGGCGGCACCGGCCGAGGCACCGACGGGCGGCACGGATGCGGAGGTCCCCGGCGGCGTGGAGCCTGCCGGCGCCGAGGGAGCCCGGATCTCCGAATCCGTCGTCGCAACGGAGACCCCCACCGTCACCATGAGCTCGCGCGGCCTGCCGGCGGTCGTCGGCACGGCGCTCGCGCTCACCTGGCTCAACCCGCACGTCTACCTCGACACGCTCGTGCTGCTCGGCTCCGTCGGCTCGTCCCACGGCGAGCTGCGCTGGGCCTTCGCGGCGGGCGCCGTGCTCGGCAGCGTGCTCTGGTTCTCGGCCCTCGGCCTCGCCGCCCGCGCGCTCGCCCCCGTGTTCGCGAAGCCGCTCGCCTGGCGCATCCTCGACGGCGGCATCGCGCTGCTCATGCTCGGGCTCGCCGTCGCGCTCGCCCTCGGCGGCTAGGCCCGTCCCGCCGCCGGCACCTGGGCCTCACGTGCGCGGCGCGGGCCAGGGATGCGGAGTCGGCTCAGCCGGCGAGCGCCGCGTCGATCTCGTCGCGGCTCGGCATCGAGCTCGTCGCGCCGGCGCGCGTGACCGAGACCGCCGCGCCCGCGGCCGCACGGGCGAGGGCGGGCTCGAGCTCGAGCCCGTCCGCGAGACCCGCGACGAGCACGCCGACGAAGGTGTCGCCGGCGCCGGTCGTGTCGACCGGCTCGACGCGGACCGGCGCGACCTCGTGCACGATCTCGCCGCCGCGCGCGACGAGCGCGCCCTCGCCGCCGCGCGTCACGACGACCGTGCCGACCCGCCCGCTCAGGATGCGCGCCGCCTCCGCGTCGTCGTCGGCGCCCGAGAGCGCGCGCGCCTCGCCGCCGTTCGGCACGAGGATGTCGACGAGCTCGAGGAGGCCGTCGACCGGATCGAGCGCGGGGGCCGGGGTGAGCACGGTCACGGCGCCGAGCTCGCGCGCGAGCCGCGCACCCTCGAGCAGGGCGGACTGCGGCAGCTCGAACTGCATGACGAGGTGGGAGGCGCCGCGGATCGCCTCGCGCGCCGCGTCGTCGAGTGCGGCGACCTCGGCGTTCGCGCCCGAGACGACGACGATCGAGTTCTCGCCGTCGTCGAGCACCGAGATCGCGGCGATGCCGGTCGGGGCATCGAGCTCGGCGAGCGCCGCCGTCGCGATGCCCTCGCCCTCGAGGACGGCGCGCAGCTCGGCGCCGTTCGCGTCCGCCCCGACGGCGCCCGCGAATGCGACCGGGGCGCCGGCCCGCGCGGCGGCGACCGCCTGGTTGAGCCCCTTGCCGCCTGCGACGGTCTGGAAGCCGGAGCCGAACATCGTCTCTCCCGGCTCCGGGAGGCGCGGCTGCCGCACCACGAGATCCATGTTGGCGCTGCCCAGCACGACGACCGTCATCCCCCGAGCGTACCGACCCCGCCGGTGGCGAAGATCTCCCAGCGCACCGAGACGGACGGGTGCGCTGGGAGATCTCCGGACGGGGCGGGGGATCAGTCGCGGCGGAGGACGAGCTCGGAGAGCGGCTTGCGCGAGCGCGGCGCGGTCTCGCGCTCGGCGGCGGGGCCCTCGAGCTGCGAGGCCTCCGCGACGACGCCGACGGCCGTCACGGTCGCGGGGACGAGGTGCTCGGGCAGGTCGAATGCCGCGCGGAGCCCGGGGATGTCGATGCCGCTCATCTGGTGCACGTGGAGGCCGGCATCGTGCGCCTGCACCGTGAGGTGCGCGACCGACTGGCCGAGGTCGTAGAGCGCGAGCTGGTCGTGCGAGCCGTCGCCCGCGCCCAACTCGACCGCGGAGAGCACGAGGACGCTCGCGCGGTGCGCCCACGCCGAGTTGAAGCCCATGAGGTTCTCGAGGATGAGCTCGAAGGTCCGGGTCCCGCGGCGGCCGACGATGAAGCGGCGCGGCTGGAGGTTCATCGCGGAGGGCGCCCAGCGGGCCGCCTCCAGGAGCGAGTCGACGGTGGCGTCGTCGATCTCGGCCGTCTCGTCGTAGGAGCGGGGGCTCCAGCGCTCGTCGAGGAGGGGGGTGATGGGGACGCTGGTCTCGCTGGTGCGGCGGGTGCCCGCGGCAGGGGTGGTGATGGTCATGTCCGCCCCAACCGGTGACACATCACCTACATTCCCGCGATCGGCGATCAGGTCTCCACGCCGACGAAGACCGGCTCCGGATGCAGGCGGACCCCGAACTCGCTGTGCACCCGCGTCTGCACGTAGTCGGCCAGCTGCACGACCTCCGCCGCGGTCGCACCGCCGCGGTTCACGATCGCGAGCGTGTGCTTCGAGGAGATCCCGGCGCGCGAGCCCGGCAGCGCGAAGCCGCGGCGGATGCCGGCCCGCTCGATCAGCCACGCCGCGCTGAGCTTCACCTGCGCCGGACCCCGGTCCGTCGTCGCCGCGCGGATCGCCGCCGCCGCCGCGATCGCCTCGGGGCCGAGATCGAGCGGCACGACGAGCGGCGCCGGCTCCGCCGACATCGCGAAGCGCGGCGCATCCGCGGGGAGGCCGCGCGCGAACGACTCCGGGACGATCGGGTTCGTGAAGAAGGAGCCCGCGCTCACCGAGTCGGGGTCGGCCGCATCCAGCACCATGCCCTTCGAGCCGCGCAGCTCGAGCACCGCGCGGCGCGTCTCGGCGAGCGGCACGCGGGCGCCGAGCTCGACCCCGAGCGCCGCCGCGAGCTGCCCGTAGCGGACCGGGCCGCCCGTCGAGGCGCGGTCCATGGTCGGGACGAGATCGAACTCCACCGCGATCACGATGCCGCGGCGACCGCGCTTGATCGCGCTCGTGCGGTAGCCGAGCTGCAGCTCCTCCGCCGGGATGCGGAGGCGGTCGCCCGACGCCTCGTCGAGGAAGTCGACCGCGACGAGCGTCTCCGCGACATCCTGCCCGTAGGCGCCGATGTTCTGGATCGGGGCCGCCCCCACCGAGCCGGGGATGCCGCTCAGCGCCTCGACGCCCGCCCAGCCGTTGTGGATCGCGAGCGCCACGAAGGCATCCCACGGCTCCCCCGCCTGCACGCGAACGCGGACGCGGTCCTCGCGGTCGCCGTCGATGCGCCGCACCCCGCGGCCGGCCATCCGGATCACCGTGCCGTCGAAGCCCTCGTCGCCGACGAGGAGGTTCGAGCCGCCGCCGAGGACCAGCCAGTCCTCGCCGCGGCGCCACACCTCGAGCGCACCGAGCACGAGGTCGCGCTCCGTCTCCGGCTCGATGAGCCGGGCGGCGGGCCCGCCGATGCGGAGGGTCGTGTAGTCGGCGAGGACGACGGTCATGCGGCTCCCGTGGATCCGGTCGTCAGGATGCGGCGCCGGCGTCGGCGGCGAGGCGCACGCGGACCTGCGCCTTCCCGAGCACGGTCTGATCCTGGTACGTGACGGTCAGGTCGATGCGGGCCACCGGGCCGCCCTCGGCGTCCGGCTCGAGCGCGCCCGCCTTCGCGGTGATCGAGACCTCCGCGCCCTCGCGCGGGTCGACGACGACGGGGCGCGTGAACTTCACCTGGTAGTCGAGGACGCGGCCGCTGTCGCCGCCGAGCCAGTCGACGACCGGCTGGACCGCGGCGCCCATGGTCAGCATCCCGTGCGCGAGGACCCCGGGGAGGCCGACGCCCGCCGCCGCGTCGTCGCGGTAGTGGATGGGGTTGAAGTCGCCCGAGGCGCCCGCATAGCGGACGAGGTGGTCGCGATGGAGCACGATGGTGCGCTCGGCGACGATCGCGCCGAGCTCGAGTCCCGCGATCGCGGGCACGGCGCTCACTCGTCGCCCCGCACGACGAGGGTGGAGGTCGCGGTGACGACGTGGGCGCCCGCGGCGTCGCGGATCTCCGTCGCGGTCGTGATCATGCTGTGGGCTCCGAGGCTCTTGACGCTCGTCACGGTGAGCTGCGGCGTCAGCTCGTCGCCCGCGACGACCGGGCGGGTGTAGGCGAAGCGCTGGTCGCCGTGGACGACGCGCGTGAAGTCGATGTCGGCATCGGGGAGGGCGAGCAGCTGCTCGAGCGTCGCGGCCGTCACGACGATGGGGAAGGTCGGCGGTGCGACGACATCCGGGTAGCCGGCCGCGCGGGCCGCCGCCGGGTCGAGGTTCAGCGGGCTGTCGGCGAGGACGGCGCGCGCGAACTCGCGCACCTTCTCGCGTCCCACGAGGTATGGGGCGGCCGCCGGGAGCGTGCGGCCCTGGAGGTCGGGGTTCACTGGCACGGCGTCGAGCCTACCCGGGGGCGCCGGCGGGAGCCCTGCCTGCTCGGCCGCGCACCCTCCCGCCGCCCCCCTCCGCCCCCCTCCCCTTCCGAAATGCAGGACGGAAGCCGTTCCGGAGGCGGAGGCCCTCGGCGCCGGCGGCGAGTGGGGCTCGCCCGTCCTGCATTTCGGAAGGGGGGGGGTGCGGGCGGAGCGGGGCGGATGGGGGTGACGGGGGCGGGGCGGGAACGGCGAAGCCCCCGGGCCGTGAGGCGCCGGGGGCTTCGGTGATTCGTTGCGGCACTGCTGGATCAGCAGCTCCGGACGAGGATGCCTACTGGCAGCTGTCGCACTGCAGCAGGTCCATCGGGTCGACCGGGATGTCGTAGCCGTCGATGCTGTCGTTGTCCATGTGGGACCCCCTCACTGTGTCTGGAAATCTGGGCCCGTCGCCGTCTCCGGCGCCGAGGTTCCCCACTATATAGCCGGAATGACAGGTGTGTCATTCCCCTAGATGTAGTGGTTTCGGCGTGTCGCACCGACTGGGCCCAGACTACGGGCGACCACCGACATCCGAAGTCCCGAAACCCGTGCGCGCGCCCGGCGTGTCGCGCCGAGCCCGGCACCCGCTTGCGCGGGACCGCATCCTGCGCTGGGCTGGGCGCATGACCGGGTACGAGCCCTTCGAGGCGCAGGTGGCGAAGGACGGCAGCGTCCTCATCCGCCGCGGCGGGCGGCTCGTCACGACGGTGCGTGGGGCCGCCGCCGACAAGCTCGCGGCGCGGCTCGGCGTCGACGAGCAGCGCGATCAGGCGCTCCTCCAGCGCGCCACCGGCGACTATCGGCGCGGGAACGAGCGCCGCGCGACCCGTCCCTGACGCCGCCCGCCGAGAAGTGCTGCCCGGGCACGTTGACCGACGTGCCCGGGCAGCACACTCAGCGCAGGCGCCGCCGGTACACGACGCCCGAGATCGCGAAGGCGACGACGAGCAGGCCGAGCATCCAGGCGAGCGCGACCCAGATCTCCGGGCCGACCGGCTGCTGCGAGAGCAGCGCGCGGATGGTGTCCACGATCGAGGTCACCGGCTGGTGCTCGGCGAAGGCGCGCACGGGGCCCGGCATCGAGTCGGTCGGCACGAAGGCCGAGCTGAGGAAGGGCAGGAAGATCAGCGGGTACGAGAACGCGCTCGCCCCGTCGACCGATTTCGCGGTGAGACCGGGGATGACGGCGAGCCAGGTCAGCGCCAGCGTGAACAGCACGAGGATCCCGAGCACCGCGAGCCACTCGAGCGGCCCCGCGCCGGAGCGGAAGCCCATGAGCAGCGCGACGCCGACCACGAGGACGAGCGAGACCAGGATCGACACCACCGAGGTGATGACGTGGCTCCAGAGCACCGCCGAGCGCGCGATCGCCATCGACTGGAAGCGCTCGAGGATGCCGCCCTGCAGATCGAGGAACAGCCGGTACGCGGTGTACGCGATGCCCGAGGCGATCGTGATGAGCAGGATGCCGGGGAGCAGGTAGCCGACATAGCTCCCCTCCCCCGCGCCCTGTCCGGTGTCGATCGCGCCGCCCAGGACGAACACGAACAGCAGCAGGAACGCGATCGGCATGACCGCGGTCGTGATGATCGTGTCGGGACTGCGCAGGATGTGGGTCAGCGAGCGGCCCGTGAGGGTCGCGGTGTCGCCGAGCGCGTGCGAGGTCATGCCGCGTCTCCTTCCGTGTCGGGCTCGCCCGTGATGGCGAGGAAGATCTCCTCGAGCGAGGGCTGCCGTTCGACGAGCTCGGTGGTCGCCGCGGGCAGGAGCGCGCGCAGCTCGGCGAGCGTGCCGTCGACGATGATGCGCCTGCGGTGGAGGATCGCGATCCGGTCGGCGAGGCGCTCCGCCTCCTCGAGGTACTGCGTCGTGAGGAGCACGGTCGTGCCGCCGGCGCGCAGCTGCTCGATCGTCGCCCACACCTCGCGCCGCGCCTCCGGGTCGAGGCCGGTCGTCGGCTCGTCGAGGAACACGACCTCCGGGTCGCCGATGAGGCTCATCGCGATGTCGAGCCGCCGCCGCATCCCGCCCGAGTAAGTGGCAGCACGGCGGCCGCCCGCCTCGACGAGCGAGAAGCGCGCGAGCAGCTCGTCGGCGATGCGGCGGGGCTCCCGCTGGTGCCGGAGCCGCGCGACGAGCACGAGGTTCTCGCGCCCGGTCAGCCGCTCGTCGACCGCCGCGAACTGGCCGGTCAGGCTGATCGCGGCGCGGACCCGGGCGCCGTCGCGCACCACGTCGTGGCCGGCGACGACGGCCGTGCCCGCGTCCGGCCTCGACAGGGTCGAGAGGATGCGGATCGCGGTCGTCTTGCCCGCGCCGTTCGAGCCGAGGAGGGCGTGGATGCTGCCCCGCTCGACCGCGAGGTCGACGCCGCGCAGCACCGCGACCTCCCCGTAGGACTTCTCGAGGCCGCGGAGCTCGATCGCGGCGCTCACGACTCCCGCTCCTGGTCTCGCGCGGCCCGGTCGATGGCGTCGGTCAGGCGCGTGCGCTCCTTGTCGATCCACTGGCGGCCCTGGTAGGCGCGGGCGAAGTCCTCGGCGAAGCCGACCGGGTCCTCGCCGACGATGTCGCGGACGCTCGTGCCGTCGGCGGCCGCCCGCTCCCAGAGGTCGGCGTGGTCGACGTTCAGCTGCACGAGCGTCTCGCCGTCGACGATGCCGCCGCTGTAGGTGAGGTAGCGCTGCACGGCCTTCGCGGCCGCGGCGTAGGGCGCCGGGAGCGCCTCGATGCGCGCCTGGCTCTGCCGGTACTGCTTCTTCTGGTCGAGCGGGCCGATGATCTTCTCGATCCACATGGTCATTCCCTTTCTCCGCGGAGCTGCTCGATCCGATCTGCGAGGAAGCTCCAGGTCCTCCAGAAGTCGCCCAGGTACCCGCGGCCGGCGGCGTTGAGCGAGTACACCTTGCGGGGCGGTCCCTTCTCGGAGGGGACCTTCTCGACGTCCACGAGTCCGCGCTGCTCGAGGCGGACGAGGAGGGCGTAGATGGTGCCCTCCGCGATGTCCGCGAAGCCCTGCTCGCGCAGCCACGAGGTGATCTCGTAGCCGTAGGCGGATCGTCCCGCGAGGATCGCGAGGACGATGCCCTCGAGCGTGCCCTTGAGCATCTCGGTCTCCTGCTTGCCCATCGGACCTCCTCTTCCGCCGCGTCGGCCTCCGGTACCCGGCATCACTGGTATTCAGTGACAGTGAGTACCGGTACATAGTATCGCTGAATAGCGGGGGCGCAAGAGGGGATGCGGCGGGCAAGTCGTCGTGTGACGTCACGTGTCGACGTGTGACGTCGGGTGTCGGCGTGTGACTCGAACGACACCGCGACAGGCGTCGGCTTCCTAGTCTGCGAGTGCGCCGGATCCCGCCGGCCCCCTGTCGAGAGCAGAGCCCGATGCCCGCATCCCGAGTTGTCCGAATCGTCGCCGTCGCCGCCGCCGCGGGTCTCGCGCTCACCGGCTGCGCCATCTCCTCCGACGGCGGCGCTGCGGACGGGAGGACCACCCTGACCTTCTGGAGCTACTACAGCGGCACCCAGGCCGACTGGCTCGAGGCGCAGGTCGCCGCCTTCGAGAAGGCGAACCCCGACGTCTCGATCGACATCGTGCAGACGGTCGGCGACCAGCAGGATCAGAAGCTGCTCGCCTCGGTGGCGACCGGCACGACCCCCGACCTCTTCATCAACAACATCGTCGTCGACTACCCCACGCTCGTCGCGGGCGGCGTCACCGCCGACCTCAGCGACTACTGGGACGCCTACGGGGACGCGGACATCTACCCCGAGGCCGCCGCCTGGCGGACCGACGACCGGGTCTACAACCTGCTGCCCTTCACCAACCTCATCGGCCTCTATGCGAACGAGGACATCCTCGGGGAGGTCGGCATCGACGAGGTCCCCACGACGCTCGACGAGCTGGACGCCGCGCTCGAGGCGGTGGAGGCGGACGGCCGCCACAAGGGCATCGCGCTCTCCGGCGCGCCGAGCGTCGAGGGCGCCTGGCTGTTCGCCCCGCAGCTGCTCGGCCTCGGCGTCGACTACTGCGGCTTCGAGGGCGCCGAGGTCGACGCCGCCTTCGCGCGCATCGAGCGCTGGGCGCAGTCTGGCTCGACGCCGCAGGCCACCGCGACCTGGGATCAGACGGACGCCTGGCAGCAGTTCGCGACCGGCGACTACGCCTTCGGCATCAACGGCAACTGGAACCTCGGGAACGCCGCCGAGGTCGACTTCGACTGGAGCACGTCGCAGTACCCGGCCCCGGCCGGCGGCGAGAGCATCGTCTACCCGGGCGGGGAGGGCTTCGGCATCGGCGCGAAGTCCGAGCACAAGGACCTCGCCTGGCAGTTCATCGAGCAGGCCGTGCTGAGCCCCGAGGCAGGCGAGGCGATCTTCGAGGCCGCCGGCTCCATCCCGGTGCGCACCGACACCGCGGAGCTGCCCGCGATCGCGGAGAACGCGGCCGTCCAGCCCTTCGTCCGCGCCGCCCAGACCGCCGGCACGTGGCCGAACAACGAGAACACGGCGAGCATCCAGACCGCGCTCGGCGAGGCCGCGAGCAGCGTCTACTCGGGGCAGACGGGTGCCGCACAGGCGAGCGCCGCCGCGATCGAGGACGTCGCCGCCGCGATCGAGGACGGCGGCGGGACCTGCTCGTGACCTCGGCACCGGGCGCCGCGGTCGGCGCACGCCGCCGGCCGCGCGCCCGGACCCCGATCTGGTTCCTGATCCCCGCGGCCGGGCTGCTCGGCGGATTCGCCGTGTACCCGCTGATCGTCCTCGTCCGGATGTCGACGAGCGACGTCGGCCCGACGAACATCATCGGGGAGTGGTCCGCGGTCGGCCTGGCCAACTTCGCCGCCGCCGTCGCAGACGACGAGCTGTGGGCGGCGATCGGACGCACCTTCGCCGTCGCCGCCGTGCTGCTGGTCTCGAACTTCGTGATCGGCTTCGCGGCGGCCTCGATCCTCGCCACCGGCGGACGGATCACGGACGCCGTGCTCGGCCTCCTCGTCTTCGTCTGGGCCCTCCCGCCGCTCGTCTCCGGGAGCACCTGGAAGTTCCTGCTCGACGACTCCGGCCCGGTGAACACCGCGCTCGAGGCGCTCGGCGCCGAGCCGGTGTCGTGGCTGGCCTCGCCCGACCTCGCGCTGTTCACCCTCTCCGCGATCATCGCCTGGGCGGCGCTGCCGTTCTCGATCCTCGTGATCCGCGGCGGCCTGCTCGCGGTGTCGCCCGAGCTCGTCGAGGCGGCCGCGCTCGACGGCGCCGGCTACTGGCGCACCCAGCTGCGGATCGTGCTCCCGCAGCTGCGCGCGACGCTCGGCATCCTCGGCATCCTCACCGTGCTCTACGCCTTCAAGAGCTTCGACTTCTTCTACGTCACGACGCAGGGCGGCCCCGGCACCACCACGACGACCCTTCCGGTGCTCGCCTACCGCGCGGCCTTCAGCGACTTCCAGATGAGCGAGGGCGCGACGGTCGCGCTCATCTCGATGCTCGTGGTCGCCGTCTTCGCGGTGCCCTATGTGCGCGCGGTGCGCCGAGAGGAGCAGCACGCATGATCTCCCGCCCGACCCGGACCGCCTTCCGCCTCCTCGCCGTCGTCCTCGGGCTCGCGTACCTCGTGCCGCTCGTCTGGGTCGTGCTCACCTCGTTGAAGACGCGCCAGCAGGTGCTCGAGGACCCGACCGGGATCCTCTTCACTCCGACGCTCGCCACCTACGCGGATGTCGTCCTCGACGGACTCGGCGCGATCGCCACCTCCCTGCAGATCGCGGTGCTCACGACCGCGGCGGTGCTGATCCTCGCGGTTCCGGCGGCCTACGCGCTGTCGCGCCGCGGCGGTCGGCGCTGGGGCGGAGCCGTCGCGATCGCGCTCGCGACGCTGCTCGTGCTGCAGATGGTGCCGCAGCCGATGACCGTCATCCCGCTCTACAGCGTGCTCGCCTCCTGGGGGCTGCTCGGCTCGCTCGGCGGCCTGATCGTCGCGGACATCGCGCTGCTCCTGCCGTTCGCGATCATGCTGCTCCGGCCGTTCGCCCTCGCCGTCCCCGAGGAGGTCTACGAGGCCGCGGAGCTCGACGGCGCCGGGCGCTGGCAGACCTTCCGCTCGATCACGGTGCCGATGCTCGGCAACGGCATCGCGACCGTGCTCGCCATCGTCTTTATCTCGACCTGGGGCGAGTTCGTCTACGCCATCAACTTCCTCCCCCAGGGCGTCGTGCTCCCCGTCAGCGGGCTGCTCGCGCAGCAGAGCTCCGTCTACTCCACGGAGTGGAACAGCCTCATGGCGCTCGCGGTCATCACCTCCCTGCCGCTCCTCCTCGTCTTCCTCGTCTCCCAGCGCCGCCTGGTGAGCGGGCTCTCCCTCGGCGCCGTCAAGTAAGGACCACGCATGCCACTCGACCCCGACCTCATCGCCGCGATCCGCGCCGGCGCCGTGCAGCGCGACCGGGACCGCGAGCTCCCGCACGAGCAGATCCGCGCGCTGCTCGACGCCGGATTCGGCAGCGCCCGCGTCCCGCAGGACGACGGCGGCGAGGGCATCGCGGTCGTCGAGCTCGTCGAGCGGCTCATCGAGGTCGCCGCCGCCGACGCGAACGTCGCCCATGTCTTCCGGGGCCACCTCGCGGTGGTCGAGCAGCAGTTCTTCGAACCGGATGCCGAGCGGCGGGCGCGGTGGATCCGCCGCATCCTCGACGGCGAGCTGATCGGCAACGCCCAGTCGGAGGTCGGGGGCACCGCCGATCTGTCGACGACGCTCACCGAGACCCCCGACGGCCTCCGGCTCGACGGGCGCAAGTACTACACGACGGGCAGCATCTACGCCGACTGGATCGACCTCTCCGCCCGCTACCGAGGCGAGGACCACCAGGTGCTCGTCTCCACGCACCAGGACGGCGTGACCTCGATCGACGACTGGAAGGGCTTCGGTCAGCGCCTCACGGGCAGCGGCACCACGACCTTCACCGCCGCGCTCGTGGAGGAGCGCGAGGTGCGACCGTACTCCGCCGACGACGACGGGTTCCGGCACCCCTACCTGATGGGCTTCTTCCAGCTGGTGCTCCTCGCGGTCGTCGCGGGCATCGGGCGGGCGGCGCTCCACGACGCCGTCGAGTACGTCCGGCCGCGACGGCGCATCTTCGGGTACGCGGGCGAAGCGCTCCCCCGCGAGAACGCCCTGGTCCAGTCCGTCATCGGCCGCCTCTCCTCCTCCGCGCACGCCGCCGAGGCGATCACCCTGCACGCCGCGCGCTCCCTCGACACCGCGCTCGACGGCCTCCGGCGAGGGCACGGCGATCCGGAGCGATTCACGCAGGCTCAGCTCGACGTCTACCGCGCTCAGCAGACCGTGCTTCCACTCGTCATCGACGCCGCGAGCGAGCTGTTCGAGGTCGGCGGCGCCTCCGCGGTCGATCGCGACGCCGCGCTCGACCGGCACTGGCGCAACGCGCGCACCATCGCCACGCACAACCCCGCTGTCCACCGATCCCGCGCCATCGGCGTCTGGGAGCTCGACGGCACGGCACCCGAATGGTCGATCCCGGTCGTGACGAAGGCGACGGGCGCATGACCAAGCAGCTCGTCGCCAACGTGTTCGAGATGAACACCCCCGGCCACATCACGCACGGACTCTGGCGCCAGCCCGACAACCAGCGCGAGCGCTACACGCAGATCGAGTACTGGATCGAGCTCGCCCGCCTCGCCGAGGCCGGCGGCTTCGACGCCATCTTCCTCGCCGACGTCATCGGGGCCTACGACGTCTACGACGACGACTTCGCACCTGCCGTGCGCCGCGGACTGCAGATCCCGAACAACGACCCGATGCTCCTCATCCCCGCGATGGCGGCGGTCACCGAGCACATCGGCTTCGGCGTGACCTTCTCGACGACCTACGAGCCCCCCTTCGCCTTCGCGCGGAGGATGTCGACCCTCGACCACCTCACGAAGGGGCGCGTCGGCTGGAACATCGTCACCTCCTACCTCCCGAACGCCGCCCGCAACTTCGGCCTCGCCGAGGAGATCGAGCACGACCTCCGCTACGAGATCGCGGCGGAGTACATGGAGGTGCTCTACAAGCTGTGGGAGGGATCGTGGGACGACGACGCCGTGCTCGTCGACAAGCCGGGCGACCTCTACGCCGACCCCTCGAAGGTGCGCCGCATCGACCACGTCGGCCGGCACTTCCGCGTCGCCGGGCCCCACCTCTCCGAGCCCTCCCCGCAGCGCACGCCCCTGCTCTTCCAGGCCTCCGCCTCCAGAGCCGGCATCGCCTTCGCCGCACAGCACGCAGAGGTCCTCTTCACCGCCGACCGTCCGGCCGGCGCGCTCGCCGCGAACATCGCGAGCATCCGAGAGGCCGCCGTCGCCGCCGGCCGGCGCCCGGACGACACCCGCTTCCTCGTGATGGCGACCGTCATCGTCGGCCGCACCGAGGAGGAGGCCCGCGCGAAGCTCGAGCGCTACCGCGGCTACCGCGACGCCGAGGGCGCGTTCGTCCACATGAGCGTGCCCTTCCATCCGCTCCAGCACCCGGATGACATCACCGTCCGAGAGGCGCTCGAGCGCGAGGGGCGACACGACGTCGTCGCGCGCGGCGGGCTGCCGCTCCACCTCACGGTCGGCGCCTTCCGGCGCGCGGTCGACGAGGCCTGGGACGAGCGCTTCCTCGCCGTCGGCACACCCGAGCAGGTCGCCGACACCATCGAGCACTGGCTCGATGTCGACGGCATCGACGGGATCAACCTGCGCCAGTACCACTCCTTCGAGACCGTCCGCGACTTCGCGGAGCTCGCGGCACCGGAGCTGCGGCGCCGCGGCCGTCTCCGCGAGTCCTATCGGCCCGGCGAGACCCTTCGCGAGCGGATCTTCGGCGAGGGCGCGCGACTGCCCGAGCGGCACCGAGCGGCGCGCTACCGCGGCGGCGCCGGCCTCTGAGGCGTGCGTGCGGGCATGCGCGTGCGCGGCGCCCCCGATGACGGGACTGCGCGAAGCCATGCGCGATGCGCGAGACGCGAGGTGACCACCTGCGCGACGCAAGGCGGTCCTGAGAGTAGCGAGGGCGGGACTCGAACCCGCGACACCACGATTATGAGCCGTGTGCTCTAACCACCTGAGCTACCCCGCCGGGTGCATCCCGGTGACGGATGCAGAGCCCCCTGTGGGAATCGGACCCACTACCTCTTCCTTACCAAGGAAGTGCTCTACCAATGAGCTAAGGGGGCGCGCGAAACAGGCTGAAGCCGCCTCGGCACCAGAGCACTCTAGCATCCGGCGACCGCGCCGCCGGACGCCCCCGAGCGGGGAGCGGAGGCGCCGAGGACCTCGCTCCAGAACGCCGCGAGACCTCGGGGATCCTGGGCATAGAACGTGATGTTGCCGACTCTGGCCGTCATGCGGGAAGACTAGACCCGGCGCCCGACACGGCAGACGGCTCGGCGCCACACCACCACGACGAGAGGCACTTCGTGCAGACCTGGCCCGGCTCCGCCTATCCCCTCGGGGCGACCTTCGACGGCAACGGCACCAACTTCGCGCTCTTCAGCGAGGTGGCCGAGCGCGTCGAGCTCTGCCTCTTCGAGGACGATCCCGACGGCTCGGGCCTCGTCGAGACGCGCGTCGAGCTCATCGAGGTCGACGCCTTCGTCTGGCACGCCTACCTCCCGGGCGTCCAGCCCGGCCAGCGCTACGGCTACCGCGTGCACGGACCGTGGGATCCCGCGAACGGGCTCCGCTGCAACCCCGCGAAGCTGCTCCTCGACCCGTACGCGAAGGCGACCTGCGGCGAGATCCGCTGGGGGCAGTCCCTCTTCTCCTACGACTTCGGCGACGAGGACTCCTTCAACGAGGAGGACTCGGCGGCCGACATGATGCTCGGCGTCGTCGTGAACCCCTACTTCGACTGGACCGGCGACCGCCACCCCCGCACCCCGTACAGCAGCACCGTCATCTACGAGGCGCACGTCAAGGGCATGACGATGCTGCACCCGGAGGTGCCGGAGGAGCTCCGCGGCACCTACAACGGCCTCGCCCACCCGGCGATCATCGAGCACCTGCAGAAGCTCGGCGTCACGGCGATCGAGCTCATGCCGGTGCACCAGTTCGTCAACGACTCGACGCTGCAGGAGAAGGGCCTCTCGAACTACTGGGGCTACAACACGATCGCATTCCTCGCCCCGCACTCGGGCTACTCCGCCGCAGGCGCCCTCGGCCAGCAGGTCCAGGAGTTCAAGGGGATGGTGCGCGCGATGCACGAGGCGGGCATCGAGGTGATCCTGGATGTCGTCTACAACCACACGGCGGAGGGCAACCACCTGGGCCCGACGCTCTCGATGCGCGGCATCGACAACGGCGCCTACTACCGCCTCGTCGAGGGCGACGAGAAGTACTACATGGACTACACCGGCACGGGCAACTCGCTCAACGTCGGCCACCCGCACTCGCTGCAGCTGATCATGGACTCGCTCCGCTACTGGGTGACCGAGATGCACGTCGACGGCTTCCGCTTCGACCTCGCCTCGGCGCTCGCCCGCGAGCTCCACGACGTCGACCGGCTGGCGGCCTTCTTTGAGCTCGTGCAGCAGGACCCGATCGTCAGCCAGGTGAAGCTCATCGCCGAGCCCTGGGATGTCGGTCCCGGCGGCTACCAGGTCGGCAACTTCCCCCCGCAGTGGACGGAGTGGAACGGCAAGTACCGCGACACCGTCCGGGACTTCTGGCGGGGCGAGCCGGCGACGCTCGGCGAGTTCGCCTCCCGCATCACCGGCTCCGCCGACCTGTACCAGCAGGACGGCCGCCGCCCCGTCGCGTCGATCAACTTCGTGACCGCCCACGACGGTTTCACCCTCCGCGACCTCGTCTCGTACAACGAGAAGCACAACGAGGCGAACGGCGAGGACAACAACGACGGCGAGAGCCACAACCGCTCCTGGAACATGGGGGCGGAGGGCGCGACCGACGACGAGGCGATCTGGGCGCTCCGCGCGAAGCAGCAGCGCAACTTCATCGCGACGCTGTTCCTCTCGCAGGGCGTGCCGATGCTCGCCCACGGCGACGAGCTCGGCCGCACCCAGGACGGCAACAACAACGTCTACGCGCAGGACTCCGAGCTGAGCTGGGTGCACTGGGACGAGGCGGACCGGCCGCTCGTCGAGTTCACCGCCTCCCTCGCGCGCCTCCGCCGCGAGCACCCCACCTTCCGCCGCAGCCGCTTCTTCGACGGGCGCCCGGTGCGCCGCGGCGAGGGCGAGCCGCTGCCCGACATCGAGTGGCTGCAGCCGGACGGCGGCGTCATGTCGCCCGAGGACTGGGAGGCCGGCTTCGGCAAGGTCGTCGGCGTCTTCCTCAACGGCGAGGGGATCCGCGGCCGCGGGCCCCGCGGCGAGCGCATCGTCGACCGGAGCTTCCTCGTGTACTTCTCGGCGCACGACGGCGACGTCGAGGTGACGATCCCCGACAACGGGGCCGGCACCCGCTGGGAGGCCGTGGTCGACACCGCGGCCCAGGCCGGCTGGGCGCCGATCGGCGGCGGCGCGAGCTTCACGCTCGCGGCGCACTCGCTCGTGGTGCTCCGCGAGCACGAGGCGGAGGAGGTCGCGGACGACTCGGTCGCGGCGTCGATCGCGACCCAGCGGGTCGCCTCGGCGGCCGGGCCCGGCGCGGGCGGCGCGGGCGACTCGGGCGACTCGGACGATGCGGGCGACGCCGAGCCGGAGGCGTCCGCGTGAGCGTGCGCCGCATCCCCCGCTCCACCTACCGACTGCAGCTCACCGCCGACTTCACGATGCAGGATGCGGCGGCCGTCGTGCCCTACGTCCGCGCGCTCGGGGCGGACTGGCTCTACCTCTCGCCGATCCTGCAGGCGACCCGCGGCTCGGGTCACGGCTACGACGTGACAGACCACCGGGTCGTCGACGAGGAGCGCGGCGGCCCCGAGGGTCTCCGCGTGCTCTCGGAGGCGGCCCGCGCGGCCGGCCTCGGCATCCTCGTCGACATCGTCCCGAACCATGTCGGCGTCGCGAAGCCGGTCGAGAACCCGTGGTGGTGGGATCTGCTGCGGAACGGGCGGGAGTCCGAGCACGCCGGGGCGTTCGACGTGGACTGGGCCTTCGGCGAGGGGCGCGTGCGCCTGCCCGTCCTCGGCGGCACCATCGAGGAGGCCGCGGCGGCCGGCGAGCTGCGCGTCGAGGGCGAGGAGCTGCGCTACTTCGAGCACCGCTTCCCGCTCGCGCCCGGCAGCGCCGACGACGGCGCCGACGCGCTGACCGTCCACTCGCGTCAGCACTACGAGCTCATGAACTGGCGCCGCGCGGACGCCGAGCTCGACTACCGCCGCTTCTTCGCCGTCAACGAGCTCGCCGCGATCCGCGTCGAGGACGACGCCGTCTTCGACGCGAGCCACGCCGAGATCCTGCGCTGGCTGCGCGAGGGCCTCGCCGACGGCCTCCGCGTCGACCACCCGGACGGCCTCGCCGATCCGGGCGGCTACCTCAAGCGCCTCGCCGCCGTGACGGACGGCGCCTACGTGCTCGTCGAGAAGATCCTCGAGCCCGGCGAGGAGCTGCCCGCGTTCTGGGCCGCCGACGGCACGACCGGCTACGACGCGCTCGCCGAGATCGACGGCCTCCTCGTCGACCCCGCCGGCGAGGCCCCGCTCACCGCACTCGACGCGGAGCTGCGCGAGCGGCTCGGCACGCCGACCGGCTGGCAGGACCTCATCCACGCGACCAAGCGCGGGATCGCCGACGGCATCCTCCGCTCGGAGGTCCTGCGGCTCGTGCGCGACGCGCGGCCGCAGCTGCCGCCCGGTGCCGACGAGGCGCGCGTGGCGGACGCCATGGCCGAGCTGCTCGCCGCCTTCCCCGTCTACCGCTCCTACCTCCCGGCGGGTGTCGAGCACCTCGCGCACGCGCTCGCGGAGAGCCGGCGCCGCCGCCCCGAGCTCGGTGCCGAGCTCGACCTGCTCGCGCCGATCCTCGGCGATCCGGCCACGGATGCGGCCCGCCGCTTCCAGCAGACGAGCGGCATGGTCATGGCGAAGGGCGTCGAGGACACCGCCTTCTACCGGGTGTCGCGGCTCGCGAGCCGCACCGAGGTCGGGGGCGACCCGGACCTGTTCGCGCTCGCGCCGTCGGACTTCCATGCGGCGCAGCGCCGGCGGCTCGCCGCCTCCCCCGACTCGATGACGACGCTCTCGACGCACGACACGAAGCGCGGCGAGGACACCCGCGCCCGCATCCACGCGATCAGCGAGATCCCGGACGAGTGGCGCGCCTTCGTCGAGGGCCGGATGCACGCGCACCCGCTCGGCGACGGCCCGCTCGAGCACCTGGTCTGGCAGACGATCGTCGGGTGCCGGCCGCGCGAGCGCGAGGCGCTCCACGGCTACGTCATGAAGGCCTCCCGCGAGGGCGGCACCTCGACCACCTGGACCGCCCCCGACGAGGCCTTCGAGTCGCGCCTCCACGCGCTCGTCGACGCCTGCTTCGACGACCCCGAGACGGTCGCGGCGCTCGACGCGATCACCGCGCGGCTGCGGCCCGCGGGCTGGTCGAACGGGCTCGCGGCGAAGCTGCTCCAGCTAGCCGGCCCCGGCGTCCCCGACGTCTACCAGGGCTCCGAGCTCTGGGAGCGCTCGCTCGTCGACCCCGACAACCGGCGCTCGGTCGACTTCGCGGAGCGCGCCGGCATCCTCGCGGCGCTCGACGCCGGCGAGCTGCCGGAGCTCGGCGAGGACGCGGCCGCGAAGCTGCTCGTCACGAGCCGCGTGCTGCGCCTGCGCCGCGACCGGCCGGAGCTCTTCGAGCGCTACCGACCGCTGCCCGTCGTCGGCGAGGCGGCCGCGCACGCGGTCGCGGTCGACCGCGGTGGCGCGATCGCCCTCGCGACCCGGCTGCCGATCGGCCTCGCCGACGGCGGCGGCTGGCGCGGCACCCGCGTCGTCCTCCCCGGCGGACGGTGGCGGGACGCGCTGACGGGCGCCGTGCACGAGGGCGGCCCCGCCGCGCTCGCGGCCCTGCTCGATCGATACCCGGTCGCGCTCCTCGTGCGCGACGACGACCACCGCGACGAGACGACGGAGGATGCGGCATGAGCTCGAGCGTCTGGGCCCCCGCGGCCGAGCGGGTGAGGATCCGGATCGACGGCCACGCGCACGCCATGGTGTCGATCGGCGGCGGCTGGTGGTCGGGCCCCGAGCCCCGCCCCGGGCAGCGCTACGGCTTCCTCCTCGACGACGACGAGACGGCGCTGCCCGACCCGCGCGGCCGGCGGCTGCCCGACGGCGTGCACGGCGAGAGCGAGGCGACCGCGCCCCTCCCGCCGACGGATGCCGCCTCCACCGGCTGGGCGGGTCGCCCGCTCGAGCGGGCCGTCATCTACGAGCTGCACCTCGGCACCTACTCCCCCGAGGGCACCCTCGACGGCGCCGCGGCGCGGCTCGACCACCTCGTCGAGCTCGGCATCGACTTCGTCGAGCTGCTGCCCGTCAACGGCTTCAACGGCACCTGGAACTGGGGCTACGACGGCGTCGCCTGGCACACCGTGCACGAGGGCTACGGCGGCCCCGAGGCGTACCGCCGTTTCGTGGACCGCGCGCACGCGCTCGGCCTCGGCGTCATCCAGGACGTCGTCTACAACCACCTCGGGCCCTCGGGCAACTACCTCCCCCGTTTCGGCCCCTACCTCGTGCAGGGCTCGCGCAACACCTGGGGCGACACGGTGAACCTCGCCTCACCCGAGGTGCGGCGCTACATCCTCGACAACGCGGCCATGTGGCTCGGCGAGTACGGCGTCGACGGGCTGCGACTGGATGCGGTGCACGCGCTCGTCGACGACGGCCCCGTGCACCTGCTCGCCGAGCTCGGCGCGGAGACCGATCAGCTCAGCGCCCGGCTCGGCCGCCCGCTGCACCTCATCGCCGAGTCGGACCTCAACGACCCGGTCATGTTCGAGGCACGGCCGGAGGGCTACGGGCTGAGCGGCCAGTGGAGCGACGACTACCACCACGCCGTGCACGTCGCGCTGACGGGCGAGACGAGCGGCTACTACGAGGACTTCGCCGACCCGGAGGCGCTCGGCCGGGTCTGGTCGCGCGGCTTCTTCCACGACGGCACCTTCTCCTCCTTCCGCGGGCGCGAGCACGGCCGCCCCGTGCCCGCCGCGACCGAGCCGTGGCGCCTGGTCGAGTTCTCGCAGGACCACGACCAGATCGGCAACCGCGCCGCGGGCGACCGGCTCACCGCATCCCTCTCGCCCGAGCGGCTCGCCGTCGCGGCGGTGCTCACCGTCATGGCGCCCGGCACACCGATGCTCTTCATGGGCGAGGAGTGGGGCGCCCGCACCCCGTGGCAGTTCTTCACCTCGCACCCGGAGCCGGAGCTCGGCCGCGCGACCGCGGAGGGCCGCATCGCCGAGTTCGAGCGCATGGGCTGGGATCCGGATGCCGTGCCCGACCCGCAGGATCCGGCCACCTTCGAGCGCTCCAAGCTCGACTGGGCGGAGCCGGAGCGCCCCGAGCACGCGGCGCTGCTCGATCTCTACCGCCGCCTCATCGCGCTCCGCCACGAGCTCCCCGCCCCCGCGCGGATGGACGAGCTCACGGCGGAGCCCGGCCCGCGCCCCGGCCAGTGGCGCCTCGGCCGGGGTGCCGCCCACGTCCTCGTGAACCTGGCGCGCGAGCCCTGGGATCTCGGACCCGTCGGCGAGCTCCGCCTCGCGACGGTCCCCGGCCTCGATGCGGGCCACCTCGTCCTCCCCGCGGACTCGGCCGCCGTCACCGACTGACCCGGTCTCCCCGCCGCACCCGGGAACCGGTACAAGTCAACGAGATCCGGTGTCGATCCGGCATGTCCCCGTTCGACGCATGAGTGAGAGGGTCGAGACACGGCCCCGGAATCGAGGAGTGAACCCCCATGAAGTACATGCTCATCATGCGCCAGCCCGCCGAGGTCGAGCTCCCCGCGGACCTCGACTTCACCGCCATCGTCAACGCGATGGGCGCCTACAACGAATCGCTCATGGAGGCGGGCGTCCTGCTCGCCGGCGAGGGCCTCGCCCCCGCCGAGGAGGGTCTCGTGATCGACTTCGAGCAGACCCCGCCGCTCGTCACCGATGGGCCCTACGGCGAGGTCAAGGAGCTGTTCAACGGCTTCTGGATCATCCAGACCGCCACGCGCGAGGAGGCGGTCGAGTGGGCGAAGCGCTGCCCGCTGGGCCCCGGCATGAAGCTCGAGCTGCGCCGGGTGACGGAGACCGAGGAGTTCGACCAGGAGAACGAGTACGTGCAGAAGGAGTACGGCTGGCGCGAGCAGCTCGGCACCGACAAGCCCGTCGGGGCCTGAGCGGCGCGGAGCGGACGCCGTGTCCCAGCGCGGGGCGGAGGCCGGGGCCGAGCAGGCCGCGGCGTCCGCCCGTCGGCGGGTGGAGGCGGTGTGGCGCATCGAGTCGGCGCGCATCGTCGCGACGCTGACGCGGGTCACGGGCGACTTCGGGCTCGCGGAGGATCTGGCGCAGGAGGCGCTGCTGGATGCGCTCGCGCAGTGGCCGCGCGACGGGGTCCCCGCGAATCCGGGCGCGTGGCTGACGGCGGTCGCGAAGCGGAGGGCGATCGATCTGTGGCGCCGACGCGAGCGGCTGGATGCGCGGCTCGCGGCGATCGCGCACGATCTGGAGGAGGGGCAGCGGCGGGATCCGGAGGCGGCCCCCTGGGATCCGGATGAGATCCAGGACGACGTGCTCCGGCTGGTCTTCATCGCCTGCCACCCGGTCCTGTCGCGCGAGGCGCAGGTGGCGCTCACGCTGCGGGTGGTGGGCGGCCTCACCTCGGAGGAGATCGGGCGGGCGTTCATGATCCCGACCGCGACGGTGCAGCAGCGCATCGTGCGGGCGAAGCGGACGCTCGCGGCGGCGCACGTGCCCGTCGAGTCGCCGCCGCGGGAGGAGCACCGCGAGCGCCTCGCCTCGGTGCTCGGCGTCGTCTACCTGATCTTCAACGAGGGCTACGCCGCGACCTCGGGGCCGGACTGGATGCGGCCGGAGCTCGCGCTGGAGGCGGTGCGCCTCGCGCGCGTCCTCGCGAGCCTGGTGCCAGGCGAGTCGGAGGTCCACGGCCTCCTCGCCCTGCTCGAGCTGCAGTCCTCGCGCTTCGCGGCGCGGGTGACGCGCGAGGGTGAGCCGGTGCTGCTCGGCGACCAGGATCGACGCCGCTGGGATCGCGGGGCGATCGCGCGCGGGCGCGCGGCCCTCGCGCGCGCGGATGCGCTGGGCCGGGGACGCGGCGCCTTCGCCCTGCAGGCCGGGATCGCCGAGTGCCACGCGGTCGCGGCGTCGACGGCGTCGACCGACTGGGAGCAGATCGTGGTGCTCTACGAGGCGCTCGGGCGGATCGCGCCGTCGCCGGTGGTGGAGCTGAACCGCGCGGTCGCCGTCTCGATGGCGACGGGGCCGGCCTCCGCGCTCCGGATCGTCGAGGAGCTGGAGCGCGACGGCTCGCTCGCCGGCACGGCGATGCTGCCGAGCGTCCGGGGCGAGCTGCTGGCCCAGCTGGGGCGGCGCGAGGAGGCCGTCGACGCGCTCGCGGAGGCGGCGCGCCGCGTCGGCAACGAGCGGGAGCGCGACGTGCTGCTCGGCAAGGTGCGGGCGCTCGAGGAGGGTGCGCGCTGAGCCTTCTTCGGCTCACAGATGATCGTCGGACGCAAGGGCTTCCGTGGCCGCGCTCCCACGTGGTGTCATCGTCGTATCCAGGCTTCTTGTACCCGACGAGGGCTCCCGAGGATCGGCGCGTGCCCCCGCACCCGCCGGGATTCCGAGCGAGACGAGGTACGTCCCCATGGCCACCACGATCCGGGCCGGCGCCGTCGGCGCCGAACCGCTGCAGCTCCGCGTCGCCGAGGTCGTCCCCGGCACCTTCCGCGTCGACATCGACACGCACACCATCGGCTACGTGGTCCGAGCGGGCCGCGTCTACGTGACCCTCGAGGGCCGCGTCTACAACACCTCCGTCGAGATCGCGCAGTCGCTCGACCTCGACGCCGCGGTCGACGCGCTCCGCTAGCGCGAGCGGCGTCAGCGCTTCGCGCCAGCCTTCGCCTTCGCCGAGCCCTTCGGCGGGAACAGCGTCTCCGCCTCCTCGAGCGAGATGCCGTTCGTCTCCGGCACCACCTTGAACACGAACACGAAGGAGAGCAGCGCGAACAGCGCGTAAAGTCCGTAGGTGATCGCGAGCGAGAGCTCGGCGAGCGGCGGGAAGCTCACCGTCACGAGGAAGTTCGCGATCCACTGCGCCATCGCGCCGACGCCGAGCGCGCGGGCGCGGATCCGGTTCGGGAAGATCTCGCCGAGCAGCACCCACACGAGCGGCCCCCAGGAGGCGCCGAACGCGACCACGAAGAGGTTCGCGGCGATGAGCGCCACCGGCCCCCAGGCACCCGGCAGGCTCGGGTCGCCGCTCGAGACGTCGGCCTGGCTGAACGCCAGCGCCATGGTCCCGAGCGCGACCGTCATCCCGATGGAGCCGGTGAGCAGGATGGGGCGGCGGCCCACGCGGTCGACGAGCGCGATCGCGATGAGGGTGACGAGGATGTTCGTCACCGAGGTGATCGTCGAGATGAGGAAGGAGTCGGACTCCTCGAAGCCGACCGACTGCCACAGGGTCGTCGAGTAGTAGAAGATCACGTTGATCCCGACGAACTGCTGGAAGATCGAGAGCACGATGCCGACCCACACGATCGGCTTGAGCCCGAAGCGCGGCCCGCGGAGGGTGCCCGTCTCGGCCGCCTGGGCATCCTGCTCGATCTGCCGGTGCATGTCGCGCACCGCGCGGTCGACCTCGTCCTGCGACATGAGCCGCCCGAGCACCTTCCGGGCGTCGTCCTCGCGCTCCTTGATGAGGAGGTAGCGCGGCGACTCGGGGAGCAGGAGCGCGATGACGCCGTAGACGACGGCGGGCACGGCCCCCGCGAGGAACATGAGGCGCCAGGCGGCCAGGCCGAAGAGCCCGGGCTCGGAGGCGCCGCCCGCCGACTCGGCGAAGAGCTGATCGCTGAGCAGGGCCGCGAAGATGCCGACCGTGATCGCGAGCTGCTGGAGGGAGGCCAGCCTCCCGCGGAGGTGCTTCGGCGAGATCTCGGAGATGTAGGCGGGCGCGACGACCGAGGCGATGCCGATCCCGAAGCCGCCGACGATGCGCCACACGATGAGGTCGGCGACGCCGAAGGCGAAGCCCGTGCCGAGCGCGCTCACCAGGAACAGCACCGCGCCGACGATCATCGTGGGGATGCGGCCGAAGCGGTCCGCGATCCGGCCGGCCAGGTAAGCGCCGACCGCGCAGCCGAGCAGGGCGGAGGCGACCGAGAAGCCCTTCACGAAGTCGGAGAGCGCGAACTCGTCGGCGAGCGCGTCGACCGCGCCGTTGATGACCGAGGAGTCGAAGCCGAAGAGGAACCCGCCGATCGCCCCCGCCACCGCGAGGCCCACCACCTTCGCGCTCGTGCCCGATCCGCTCGTCCCCTGCGCGCCGCTCATGCCCACGACGCTACGCCCGGGCCGCGACCGCATCCGGGCCGCGGCGGCCGATCCTCAGCCCGTCTCAAGGTCGCGGCGCACGCACCCCACCTCCTAGGCTGGAGCGCGTGACTGCCTCGAACGAGTGGTGGCGGACCGCCGTCATCTACCAGATCTACCCCCGCTCCTTCGCCGACGGGAACGGCGACGGCATCGGCGACCTCGCCGGCATCACCGGCCGCCTCGACGCCGTGGCCGAGCTCGGCGCGGACGCGATCTGGCTGTCCCCCTTCTTCACCTCGCCGCAGCGCGACGCCGGCTACGACGTCGCCGACTACTGCGACGTCGACCCGCTGTTCGGCACGCTCGCCGACTTCGACGCCATGCGCGAGCGGGCGCACGCGCTGGGCCTCAAGGTCATCGTCGATCTCGTCCCGAACCACTCCTCGAGCGACCACCCCTGGTTCCAGGATGCGCTGGCCGCGGCACCCGACAGCGGCGAGCGCGGCCGCTACATCTTCCGCGAGGGCCGCGGCGACACGGGCGAGCTGCCGCCGAACAACTGGCAGTCGGTCTTCGGCGGCGACGCCTGGACCCGCGTGACCGAGCCCGACGGCACGCCCGGCCAGTGGTACCTGCACCTCTTCGACAGCTCGCAGCCCGACTTCGACTGGACGAACGAGGAGGTGCGGAAGCTCTTCCGCGCCGTCCTCCGCTTCTGGCTCGACCGCGGCGTCGACGGCTTCCGCGTCGATGTCGCGCACGGCCTGGCCAAGGTGGACGGCCTCCCCGACTACACGCCGCCCGCCGACTCCGGCTCCATGGGCGGCGACGAGCCGGACGTGCCGTACTGGGCGCAGGACGGCGTGCACGAGATCTTCCGCGACTGGCGCCGCATCCTCGACGAGTACGAGCCGGCCCGCATCCTCGCCGGCGAGGCCTGGGTGCAGCCGATCTCGAAGCTCGCGAACTGGGTGCGCCCCGACGAGATGCACCAGACCTTCAACTTCGGCTACCTCGAGACGGCCTGGGATGCGGGCGCGCTCCGGGCGGTCGTCGACAGCTCGCTCGACTCCTTCGGCTCCGTCGGGGCGCCGAGCACCTGGGTGCTCTCGAACCACGACGTCATCCGCCACACGAGCCGCCTCGCGCTGACCCCGCCGCCCGTGCAGGGCTCCGGGATCGGGCCGCGCACCCAGCCCAAGCCGGATGCCGTCGTCGGCCTCCGCCGGGCGCGCGCGGCGACCGCGTTCATGCTCGGCCTCCCCGGCTCCAGCTACCTCTACCAGGGCGAGGAGCTCGGCCTCCCCGAGGTGGCCGACCTCCCCGACGAGGCCCGCGAGGACCCCACCTTCCTCCGCACCGGCGGCGAGCTGTACGGCCGCGACGGCTGCCGCGTCCCGCTCCCCTGGGAGGCGGCGGCGCCCGGCACCGGCTTCAGCACGACGGGTGCCAGCTGGCTGCCCCAGCCGGCGTTCTGGCCGTCCTACGCGCGCGATGCGCAGCGCGGGATCCCGGGCTCGACGCTCGAGTTCTACCGCGAGGCGCTCGCCGCCCGCCGTGCGCACGGGCTCGGCTCGGGCGCGCTCGAGTGGGTCGAGGGCACGGGCGAGGGCCTGCTCGCCTACCGCAACGGCGACGTGCTCGTGATCGCGAACGTCTCGGCCGGCGCGGCGCCGCTGCTCGACGGCGAGGTCATCACGGCCTCGGGTCCGCTCGGCGAGGGCGTGCTGCCCGGCGACACGACGGTCTGGCTGCGGGCACCGAAGGGCTGAGCGGGTCGGGCGGACAAGCCGCCTCGGCGGCTGGCCTGTGGATAACACGCACTCCGTGTTTCGCACCGAAATAGGTTGGTTGCCAACCGATCGAAAGGTGCCACCGTGAACAGCTCCATGGCGACCGAACTCCCACCCACATCACCTCCCGCACGTCGCATCGCGGCGGCGGTCGCGGCGACGGCTGTCGTCGCGAGTCTCCTGCTCGCTCCGCCGGCCGAAGCCGCCGAGCTCGACCCGCTCGACGCGGTCGCGGGCGCAGTGGCCGCGAACGACGATCCCGGACTCGACCCGCGCCGCGAAGCGCTCCCACTCGACGAGCCGGCCCGAGCCGGGGCGCTCGCCGTGGCCGAAGGCGAGCTCGCGCGCGTCCAGTTCCCGTCGGACGCCGGCGAGCCGATCATCCTGACGGACGCAGGAGGCGACGAGGCCATCGGCATCGAGCTCCCGATCGCCGACGACGTGGATGCAGATGGCACAGTGCGCGGCGACGCGGCCGCCTACACGGGCGACGCGCTCGACGTCGTCGCCACGGCGTCCGATGACGGCGTGCGCATCGCGACTGTCCTCGCCGACGCTGATGCGCCCACGGATCACGTCTACCGGCTCGACCTGCCGGATGGCGCCGAACTTAGGCCGGACGGCCGCGGTGCCATCGTGGTCGACACCGAGAGCAGGCGGGCGATCGCCACCATTGCCGCGCCCTGGGCGCTGGATGCGCGCGGGCGCGCTGTCCCCACCCGATATGAGATCGGCGGACCCACCCTCACCCAGATCGTCGATCACCGTCGCGGCGACGTCGCGTACCCGGTCGTCGCCGACCCGACACTCAAGCACTTCGGATGGGGCGTCCGCATAAAGTTCAGCAAGACCGAGACGCGAAACCTCTCGCGCCAGGACGGCGCCGCAGGCGCTGCGGCGTTCTGCCGCGCGATCAGCGCCACGGTTCCCGGCATCGTGTGCGCGGCGCTCACCGCCGTCACCGTCGCACGCTGGCTCGGCACCTTCAAGACCGCAGCGGCGAAGGGGAAGTGCGCCGAGCTCCACTATGTGTGGGGAACCGGTCCGGCGCTGTGGTCCTCGCACGTATCGTCGAGCTGCCGAGGCTGAGGGGGATCGAATGAGCATCCTCAGCAGCCTCGCCCGCAGCGCCGTCCTCGTCGTCGTCGTCGGCGCCGTTGTCCTCGTCTTCGGCGGGACCCTCACCCAGCTCATCATCATGACGCTCGGCATCGTCATCGTCGGGCTCGTCACCGACCTCGTCCGCGCACGTCGTCGAGGACCTCAGGACCGCGACCGCCTTTGAGGGAGGGCGGTTGCGTAGCGAGGGCCGGAGCGCCGGGATGGCGCGCCGGCCCTCGTCCGCATCTCCGCTCCTCGACCGGCGGGGAAGCGGGCCTCAGCCGACGTTCGTCTGCAGCCAGGCGTAGGGGTCGACCTTGGTGCCGTCCACCGCGATCTCGAGATGCAGGTGCGGGCCGGTCGTGGCACCCGTGCGGCCGACCGTGCCGATGAAGTCGCCGATGCTGATCTTCTGGCCGGCGCGAAGCGGGCTGGAGCCGCGCTGCATGTGCGCATAGGTCGTGGTGACGGTCGAGCCGCCGATGGAGTGCGTCAGGGTGACGTAGTTGCCGAAGCCGCCCGAGCCGTCCTCGTGGATGGTGACGACGCCGCTCGCGATCGCGTAGATCGGCTTGCCCTCGCCGGGGAGGAAGTCGGTTCCCTCGTGCATGGAGGAGCAGCCGGAGCAGGGCGAGACGCGGGGGCCGAAGCCGTCCGACATCCGGACCTGGCCCGGGAACGGCCAGCGCACGGTGCCGGCGGTCGCGAGACGCGGGTAGACGCGGGTCGCCGTGAAGGTCGCGGCGGCCGGCGCCTGCGGCTTCGGCTTGGCCTTCGCGGTGAACCCGTCGCGGTCGACGGCGACGGCGGCGACCTCGCCGATGGCGAGCGACTGGACGGTCGTCTCGGCGGCGATGCCGCTCGGCTCGGCCTCGGCGCGATGCTGTCCGGGCGAGAGGAACGCATCGGCGGGGACGGAGAGCCCGACGGCGAGCGCCCCGACGCCGAGCATGGCGCCCATCGAGAGGAGCTGACGGCCGAGGCCGGGGCGGGCGTGGCGCCCGGAGCGCGCGCGTGACTCGCGTCGGCTCCTGGGGTTCATGCGCAGTGCTCCATCATCGCCGTGGCGATCGGTCTCGGGTGGCGGGCTGAGCCCGCACGCATCGGGTCCGTCGATGGTAACAATTCCCTAACGGCGACTCCACCCCGCGTGCGGGTCACACGTCCCAGTCGAGTGCCCCGGCCTCCCGCACGGCCCGCTCGAGCACGACCGCCAGCTCGGGGTGCGCGGCGATGCAGAGCTGCCGGTCGGGCGCCGCGCCGTCCTTCCCGAGCACGAGCGCGCCGGCCTCCCGCGCGATGAGGACGCCGGCCGCGTGATCCCAGGGGCTCAGGGTGCGCTCGTAGTAGGCGTCGAGCCGCCCGCACGCGAGGAAGGAGAGGTCGAGGGATGCGGTCCCGGGCCGGCGCAGGTCGCGCACCTGCGGGAGGAGCCGCGCGACGACCTCCCCCTGCCGGCCCCGCGTCTCGGCCGAGTAGGCGAAGCCGGTGGCGAGGAGCGCCTGCGAGAGCTCGACGGGCGCGCGCACCGCGATCGGCTCGCCGCCGAGCCGGGCGCCCTCGCCGCGGGCGGCGTCGAAGGTCTCGCCGCTGGCCGGGTTGTGCACGGCGGCCGCGACCGCATCCCAGGTGAGCGGGTCCGGCTCCCCCTCGACGACCGCGATGCTCACGGCGTAGTGCGGGATGCCGTAGAGGTAGTTGACGGTGCCGTCGATCGGGTCGACCACCCAGGTGAGCCCGCTGGTGCCGCCCGTCGTGCCGCCCTCCTCGCCGAGGATGCCGTCGTCGGGGCGGGCCTCGAGGATGCGGCGGCGGATCAGCTCCTCCGTCTCGCGGTCGGCCGCGGTGACGATGTCGACGGGGCTCGACTTGCTCGCGGCGACCTCGACCCCCTCGGCCCGGCGGCGTGCCGCGAGGGCGCCCGCCTCGATCGCGATGTCGCGGGCCAGGTCGCGCAGCTCGATGCTCATGCCCTGAGCCAACCACACGCGGCGCGCCCGGGGCGACGGCATAGGCTCGGCGGGTGGTCCTCGACTTCCGCATCCGCGAGACGACCGCGGACGACTGGCGCGACGTCCGCGAGCTGCGCCTCGAGATGCTCGCCGACACCCCGCTGGCGTTCCTCGAGCGCCTGCCCGACGCCCGCGCCCACGGCGAGGCCGTCTGGCGGGCCCGCGGCGAGCGCGGCTACCTCGCCGCGATCGACGCCTCGGGCCGCTGGCTCGGCACGATGGGCTGGGCGCGCCCGCGCGACGGCGAGGCCTCGCCCGTGCTCGTCGGCGTCTACGTCACGCCGTCGGCGCGGGGCCGGGATGCGGGGGTCGCCGATGCGCTGCTCGCGGGCGTCGAGGAGGAGGTCGCCCGGTACTGGGACCGCATCCTCCTCGAGGTCAACGAGGAGAACCCGCGGGCGATCGCGTTCTACGAGCGGCACGGCTACGAGCCGACCGGCGAGTGGCGCCCGTACCCGCTGGACCCGCGGCAGCGCGAGCTGGAGATGGCGAAGCGGCTGCTGCGCTGAGCTCGGTCGGCGGGAGGAGAACGGCCCCCGGCGCGAGGCGCTGCGGGGGCCGTGCTGGTGGCGAGTGAGGGATTCGAACCCCCGAAGGCTGAGCCGTCTGATTTACAGTCAGATCCCTTTGGCCGCTAGGGTAACTCGCCGAGGCGCGCCCGTCCCGTGTAGTCACCGACCGGAAGCGCTCGGATCAGGATACAAGGAAATCCGGGCCCGTCGAACCAGCGCCGAGCCGGCGCGAGATCAGGATCCGCGTCGGCGGCCGCACCCTCGGCGCCCGTCGCCGGCAGCGTCCGCGGGGCTCGCCGATCGCGCTCCGCGCGGCGTCTCCTGAATCCGCGCCATCAGCACCGAGCCAGCTCAGCGGCCGGCGGCATCCCCGTAGCCGGTGCCGGCCTCGGCGACGAGCCCCGCATAGCTGTCGGCGCTGTTGTAGCTCGCGATCGCGACGCGCCAGCCGCGCTCCCCCGAGAGGTCCTCGCCCGAGCGGCACAGGTAGTTCGCGGCGCTCAGGACCGCGTCGTCGATGTTCTGCGGGTCGGCGCGGCCGTCGCCCGAGCCGTCGGTGCCCCAGTTGCGCCACGCCTCGGGGATCATCTGCATGGGCCCCACCGCGCGGTCGTAGTCGGCGTCGCCGTCGATCCGGCCGCCGTCCGAGTCGGGGATGTGGGCGGTGCCGTCACCGGCGAGCGCCACCCCGAAGATCCCGGGCTGGGCGGTGCCGCGCTCGTCGAGCGCGTTGCCGTCGTAGCTCGCGTGCCGGCTCTCCACCCAGCCGACCCCGGCGAGCGTCGACCACGACAGCCCGCAGGAGGGCAGCTCGCCCTGTTTCGCAAGCGCCGCGCCGGCGTAGGCCGCGAGCACGCGCTCGGGGATGCCGGTCCGTCCGCTCTGCACGGCGACCCAGTCGGCGTCGACCCGGGCCGTGATCCCGTCGCCGTAGCCGGAGCCCGCGGTCGCCGCCATCGGCACCGCGGCGGGCGGGGCCCAGTCCGCGGGCGCCGCCGCCGCATCCTCGCCCGCGTCCTCGCCGCTCCACGCCGTGCTCAGCCAGCCGATGCGCTCGAGGCCGCCGAGGATGACGAACCCGGCCGCGCACGCGGTGCCCACGAGGACCAGCGCGCTCGCGAGGGCGATGACGAGGATCCGGGATCGGGGCACCGATGAGTTCTAACATGAGTCCATGGCAGATTCCTCTTTCGACATCGTCAGCAAGGTCGACAACATGGAGGCCCAGAACGCGGTCGGCCAGGCGCAGAAGGAGCTCGCGCAGCGCTACGACTTCAAGGGCGTCGGCGCGAGCGTCGAGTGGTCGGGCGAGAAGCTCCTGCTCAAGGCGAACGCCGAGGAGCGCGTGAAGGCGGTGCTCGAGGTGCTCGAGCAGAAGCTCATCAAGCGCGGCATCACGCTCCGCTCGATCGACGCCGGCGACCCCTACGCGAGCGGCAAGGAGTACCGCATCGACGTGTCGTTCAAGAACGGCATCGCCTCCGACGACGCGAAGAAGATCTCGAAGATCATCCGCGACGAGGCGCCGAAGAGCGTCAAGAGCCAGATCCAGGGCGACGAGCTCCGCGTGCAGTCGAAGAGCCGCGACGACCTCCAGTCGACCATGGCCCTCCTCAAGGGCAAGGACCTGGATGTCGCGCTGCAGTTCGTGAACTTCCGCTAGGTCGCGGCGCGACCCGGGCCGTCGCACCCGCCCGATAGGCTCCGGATGTGGAGCCCGGGTCGATCGCATTCATCGTCACGATCGCGCTCCTCGTCATCGACTTCGTCATCCGCGTGCTCGCGATCGTCCTCATCCCGCGGAACCGGCGACCGCAGACGGCGACCGCCTGGCTGCTCGCGATCTTCTTCCTGCCGTACCTCGGCATCCTGCTGTTCTGGCTGCTCGGCTCCAACTACCTGCCGAAGCGCCGCCGCGAGAAGCAGGCCGAGATCAACCGCTACATCGAGGAGACGACGGAGGGCATCGACCAGGTCACCCGCACGGGCGCCTGGCCGTCCTGGCTGGAGTCGATCGTCGAGCTCAACCGCACGCTGGGGGCGATGCCGCTCGTCGGCGGCAACCGGGCGAAGCTCTACGACGAGAACGCGGTGGCCCTCGCGGCCATGGCGAAGGCGATCCGGAAGGCGGAGCGCACCGTCCACTGCGAGTTCTACATCCTCTCCCTCGACGACGAGACGGCCGACTTCTTCGACGCGCTCGAGGAGGCCGTCGCGCGCGGCGTGAAGGTCCGGGTGCTGCTCGACCACCTCGGCAACTGGCAGTACCCCGGCTTCCGGCGCACGAAGAAGCGCCTCACCGCGATGGGCGCCGACTGGCACCTCATGCTCCCCGTGCAGCCGCTGCGCGGCCGGTATCAGCGCCCCGACCTCCGCAACCACCGCAAGCTCCTCGTCATCGACGGCACGGTCGGCTTCACCGGCTCGCAGAATGTCATCGAGACTCCGTACCAGAAGCGCGGGAACCACCGGAAGGGCCTCCACTGGAAGGACTTCATGGTGCGGTTCGAGGGGCCGGTCGTCGCCGCGATCGATGCGCTCTTCGTCACCGACTGGTACTCCGAGACCGACGAGCTGCTCACCCGCGAGGTGACGACGCCCGTCCGCCCCGTCACGAACGGCCGGCTCGACTGCCAGGTCGTGCCGAGCGGGCCCGGCTTCGAGGGCGAGAACAACCTCCGGCTGTTCAACTCGCTCGTCTACGCGGCGCAGCGCCAGCTCATCATCACGAGCCCCTACTTCGTGCCCGACGACTCGATGCTCTACGCGATCACCACGGCCGCGCAGTCCGGGATCGACGTGCAGCTCTTCGTCTCCGAGATCGGGGACCAGTTCTTCGTCTTCCACGCGCAGCGCAGCTACTACGAGGCGCTGCTCAAGGCCGGCGTGCGGATCTTCCTCTACCGCTCGCCGACGGTCCTCCACGCGAAGCACATGACGGTCGACGAGGAGGTCGCCGTCATCGGATCCTCGAACATGGACATGCGCTCCTTCACCCTCGACCTCGAGATCTCGGTCATGATCCGCGACCGCGGCTTCGTCGAGCGCCTCCGCGCCGTCGAGGACCTCTACCGGCTCGAGAGCCGCGAGCTCACGCTCGACGAGTGGATGGGCCGCCCGCTCCGTCTCCACGTGCTCGACAACATCGCGCGGCTCACGGCGGCGGTGCAGTAGCCCCCGAGCGCGGCCCGGCGGCCGCCGCAGGTGAACAGTCGGCGACGCGCGGGCGAGCTGCCCGCATCCGGCTCCACGACCTGCCTATGTTCGAACGCGTGACGACGACGGCAGACGCCAACCGCATCCGGGTCATCAGCGCGAATGTGCGCATCCCCGTCGACGAGGGGGATGCGAGCTGGGAGGCGCGGGGCCCCCTCCTCGCGAGGACGCTCGCCGACGCGCAGCCGGACCTCATCGGCACGCAGGAGCTCACCAGCCTGCAGGCCCGCGACCTCCTCGAGGCGATGCCGGGGATGCGGATGCTGGGCCGCGACCGCCGCGGCGGGCGCGATGACGAGCACTGCGCGATCCTCATCCGCGACGACCGCCTGGAGGTGCGCGAGCACGGCGACTTCTGGCTCTCCGACACCCCCGACCTCGTCGCCAGCATCACCTGGGGGAACGCCTTCCCCCGCATCACCACCTGGGTGCGGGTGCGCGAGCGGGCGACCGGCCGCGAGCTCGTCCACGCGAACACCCACCTCCCCTACCGACCCGAGGATGCGGACGCCCGCGAGCGCGGCGCCCGGCTCATCCTCGACCGCCTCGAGGAGATCGCGGCCGGCGACCCGATCGTGCTCACGGGCGACTTCAACTGCGGGCCCGACTGCGCGGTCCACGAGATCCTCAGCGAGTCGCTCGCCGACGTCCACGACGAGGGGCCGCACACCGGACCCGACGGCACCTTCCACGGCTTCACGGGCGAGCCCGGCGAGCGCATCGACTGGGTGCTGCAGCGCGGCCTCCGCCTGCGGGCCGCCCGCACCATGGACGAGCACGAGGGCACCGTCTGGCCCTCCGACCACTTCCCCGTGCTGGCCGAGCTCGACTGGCGCTGAGCCCTCGACTCGCGCCCGCGCACGGGCCTACCCTGTCGGCATGGCCGGGCAGAAGACCCTCCCCCACGACGGCTCCGTCGACGCCTACCTCGCGGGCATCGAGCCGGAGCGTCGACGGCGGGATGCGGTGGAGGCCGTCGCCCTCGCGCGCGAGACGACGGGCGCCGAGCCGGTCATGTGGGGTCCGAGCATCGTCGGCTTCGGCTCGTACCACTCCCGCTCCGCGAGCGGACACGAGGGCGATGCGCCGCGCGTGGGGCTCTCCGGCCGGAAGACCGCGCTCACCTTCTACGGCCTCCAGGACCACCCCGAGGCCGGCCCGCTCCTCGTCCGCCTCGGGCCGCACACGCTCGGCACGGGCTGCGTCTACGTGAAGGATCTCGGCCGGCTCGACCGCGAGGTGCTCGTCGAGCTGCTGCGCCTCGCGTGGGCCTCCGAGCGCACCGGCGAGCAGGGCTGACGCGCGGGCGTCCGCATCGGGCGCTCCTCGATCAGCGGGCCTATTCGCCGCGCGAGACCCGCACCATCTCCTCGCGGGGCACGACCTTCACGCGGGCGCGGCCCTCGGGCTCGCCGAGCCCGATCTCGTGCTCGTCGAGGCGGTGCCAGCCCTCGAGGTCGGTGTAGGCGACGCCGCGCTCCTCGAGCAGCGCCGTCACGGCCTCCTCCTCGGGGTGGGCCGGCGTCCACCAGCTCGCCTGGTCGTTGACGAGGTGCTTGATCGTCTCCATCGCATCCGACTTGGTGTGGCCGATGAGGCCGACCGGTCCGCGCTTGATCCACCCCGTCGCGTAGACGCCCGGCACCTGCTCGTTGTGGTGGTCGAGCACCTGGCCCTCGTGGTTCGGGATGACGCCGCGCTCGGCGTCGAAGGGCACGTCCGGCAGCTCGGAGCCGAAATAGCCGACCGCGCGGTAGATCGCCTGGATCGGCACCTCGCGGATCTCGCCCGTGCCGCGGATGCCGCCTGCGCCATCCGGCTCGGTGCGCTCGTACCGGAACGCCGACACCGCGCCGTCCTCGCCCGCGACGACCTCGACCGGCTTCGCGAAGAAGTGCAGGTGGAGGCGACGCGAGGCCGAGCCGGTCTCGCGCTGGCGCCACTGGTTCAGGACCTTGTCGATCACGAAGACCTGCTTGTTCGACGAGATCGCGTTGCGCGAGGCCTCGTCGTAGTCGAAGTCCTCGTCGTGGACGATCATGTCGACATCCCGCAGCTCGCCGAGCTCGCGCAGCTCGAGCGGCGTGAACTTCACCTGCATGGGGCCGCGGCGGCCGAAGACGTGCACGTCGGTGACGGGCGAGGAGCTCAGCCCCTCGTAGACGTTCGCCGGGATCTCGGTCGGCAGCAGGTCCTCGGCGTGCTTCGCGAGCACGCGTGCGACATCCAACGCCACGTTGCCGACGCCGACGACCGCGATCGACTGCGCCTCGAGCGGCCACTCGCGCGGGTAGTCGGGGTGCCCGTCGTACCAGCTGACGAAGTCGGCGGCGCCGTAGCTGCCGGGGAGGTCGATGCCGGGGATGTCGAGGTCGGCGTCCTTGACGGCGCCCGTCGAGAAGATGACCGCGTGGTAGTGCTGCTTGAGGTCGTCGAGCGTGAGGTCCTCGCCGAAGCGGACGTTGCCGAAGATGCGGATGTCGCCGCGGTCGAGCACGTCGCGGAGCGCCGTGATGATGCCCTTGATGCGGGGGTGGTCGGGGGCGACGCCGTAGCGGACCAGGCCGTAGGGGGCGGGCAGCTGGTCGAACAGGTCGATCGACACGTCGAAGGCGCGCTCGTGCTTGAGCAGGATGTCGGCGGCGTAGATGCCGGCGGGGCCGGCGCCCACGATGGCGAGACGGAGCTTCATGGGGAGTCGTTCGTCCTTTCGGCGCGGTCGTCCGCGCGGAGGTGCTTCGGAGCCGTGGTCAGTTCGAGCGCTCGACGATCGCGTCGGCGAATCGCGTGAGGGCCTTCTTGACGGGCCCCTCGGGGAGCGGTGCGAGCGCGGCGACCGCCTCGGCGGCCCAGCGGCGGGCCTCCTCGAGCGTCGCCTGCGTGGCGGGATGCGCGCGCAGCTGCGCGATCGCGGCCGCGAAGTCGGCGGAGGCGGCCGGGTCGTCGACCGCGCCCTCCTCGGCATCCACATCCCGCTCGATCCGCGCGAGGAGCTCGGCGGAGGCCGCGTCCTCGGCGGCCATGCGGCGCAGGTGGATGAGCGGCAGGGTCGGGATGCCGGCGAGCAGGTCGGTGCCGGCGCGCTTGCCGGTCTGCTCGGTCTCGGCCGAGAGGTCGATCACGTCGTCGACGAGCTGGAACGCGACGCCGACGCGCTCGCCGAAGACCTCGGCGGCGGCCCGGAACTCGTCGGGTGCGCCCGAGTAGAGGACGCCGATCTGCGAGGAGGCGGCGATGAGCGAGCCGGTCTTGTCGGCCAGGACCTGCAGGTAGTGGGCGACCGGATCCTCGCCGCCCTGCGGGCCGAGGGTCTCGTGGAGCTGGCCGAGGCAGAGGCGCTCGAAGGTGCGCGCGTGGAGGTCGAGGCCAACCGCGCCGAGGCTCGCGATGAGCTTGCCGGCACGCGCGAAGAGGAGGTCGCCGGCGAGGATCGCGACCGAGTTGCCCCAGACGGACTGCGCGACGGGGACGCCGCGGCGCAGCTCCGCCTCGTCCATCACATCGTCGTGGTACAGCGAGGCGAGGTGGGTGAGCTCGACCGCGGCCGCGCCCGTGACGACATCCGGGACGACGCCGCCGCCGAGCTGCGCGGTGAGGAGCGCGAGGGTGGGGCGCACGCGCTTGCCGCCCGCCTCCAGCAGGTAGCGGCTCATCGCATCCGCCATCGGGTCGGCGAAGCGGACCTCGGCGCGCAGGCGCTCCTCGACGAGCTCGAGGCCGTCCTCGACGGCGGCGGCGAGCCGGCGCTCGGCAGGGCTCGCGAGGACCTTCTCGCCGAGGCCCAGCGAGCCGGTCAGGGTGGGGGTGCGGCTCACTCGGCACCGCCCTGGGGGCGCGGCGAGCGGGTCGCGCGGCGCTTCGCGACGTGCGCGCGCACCGCCGCGTCCACGGGCTTCCGACCGCGGTGGAGGGCGACGACGCCGGCCGTGAGGTTCCGGTATGCGACCCGCGTGAACCCGACGCCGCGGATCCACTGGCTCAGCGTGCCCTGATCCGGCCAGTCCTCGATGGACTCCATGAGGTAGCCGTAGGCGTCCGGGTTGCTGCTCGAGGCGCGCACGATGAGCGGCATGATGCGCTTCAGGTACACGCGGTACCCCGCGCGGAGCAGCACGCGCGGCGGCTTCGAGAACTCGCAGATCACGAGCCGGCCGCCGGGCTTGAGCACCCGGTACATATCGGCGAGCGCGATGCGCGGCTGCGAGACGTTGCGGAGGCCGAAAGAGATCGTGACCGCGTCGAACTCGTCGTCGCCGAACGGGAGCTTCATCGCATCGGCCTCGACGAACTCGATGCCGGGGTGGCGGCGTCGCCCCTCCTCGATCATGCCCGCCGAGAAGTCGACCGCGACGACGCTCGCGCCGTGCTTCGCGTACGCCGCCGCCGACGCGCCCGTGCCGGCCGCGACATCCAGGATGCGCTCGCCGGGGCGCGGGTCGACGGCTCGCAGCGTCGCGACGCGCCACAGCTGGTCGTTGCCCACCGAGAGGATGGAGTTCGTCCGGTCGTAGCCGCGCGCGACCTGCGAGAACATGCCGGAGACCTGCTCCGGGTCCTTGCTGAGGTCCGCCCTGCTCACAGCCCCCGATCCTACCGAGATCCGGCTGGGTAGGATCGGGGATCGTGAGCACCCTTGCGGACGACGTCCCCGCCTTCCGGGTGACGACCCGCGAGATCGCCCCCGCCACCTCCCTCCTCCCGCTCCTCGATGCGCGGCATCCGCTCGTCTTCGTGCGGCGCGGCGAGGGGGTCGCGGGCCTCGGCGAGGCCCTGCGGCTCGAGTTCTCGGGGCCGGATCGCTTCCGGGAGGCGGCCGCCGCCTGGAAGCGGATCGCGGCCGCGGCGAGCATCGAGGACCCGATCCGGCGCTCCGGCTCGGGGCTCGTCGCGTTCGGCGCCTTCGCCTTCGACGACGCCTCCGCGCGCGCGAGCGTGCTCATCGTGCCGCGCGTCGTGATCGGCCGACGCGACGGCGTGACCTGGACGACGACAATCGAGACGCCGGGCGAGCCGCTCGTCGAGCCGAGGCTCGCCGCCGCGCCGCTCGGCGACGAGTACCGCATCGCCCTCCACCCCGGTCGTCTCGACGGCGAGGGATACCGTGCCGCGGTGGGCGCGGCGGTCGAGCGCATCGAGGCGGGCGAGGTGCGCAAGGTCGTCGTCGCACGCGACCTCGAGGGGCGGCTGCCGGAGGGCGGCGACCTCCGCCGCGTGCTCATGGAGCTCGCACTCGGGTACCCCGACACCTGGAGCTTCGCGGTCGACGGGCTCATCGGGTCGAGCCCCGAGACGCTCGTCCGCGTCAAGGGCGGCCAGGTCTCGGCGCGGGTCCTCGCGGGCAGCATCGCCCGCGGATCGGATGCGGAGGCCGACCACGCGGCCGCGGTCGCCCTCGCGACGAGCACGAAGGACCTCGACGAGCACCGCTTCGCGGTCCGGAGCGTGCTGCAGGCGCTCGAGCCGCACGCGCGCACGCTCGCCGGGAGCGAGATCCCCTTCACCCTGAAGCTGCCGAACCTGTGGCACCTCGCGAGCGACGTCGAGGGCACCCTCGGCGACGGCTCGACCGCGCTCGACCTCGTGGGCGAGCTCCATCCGACGGCCGCCGTCGCGGGCACGCCGACGGATGCCGCGCTCACGCTCATCCACGAGCTGGAGCCCTTCGACCGCCAGCGCTACGGCGGCGCGGTCGGCTGGGTGGATGCGGCCGGCGACGGCAAGTGGGCGATCGCGCTCCGCAGCGCGGAGGTCGCCGAAGACGGCCGGATCACCGCCTTCGCGGGCGCCGGCATCGTCGCGGGCTCCGACCCCGACCAGGAGCTGGCCGAGACGAAGCTGAAGTTCCGCCCCGTCGTGGAGGCCTTCGGGTAGACCCCGATCCCGCTCCTCGACCGGCGGGGACGAGGCCTCTCAGCCGAGCAGGTCCGCCCAGCGGTCGGCGCCGCCGGCCGCGAAGAGGTCGGTGCCGACGACGAGCCAGTCGGCGCCCGCGGCGATCGCGTCGTCGGCGATGGCGCGCGTCACGCCGCCGTCGAGCCCGATCGGACGGCCCGGTCCCCCGGCCTCCCGCAGCTCGGCGACCTTCGCGAGCACGCGCCGGTCGAAGGCGCTGCCGGCCTGTCCGGGCACGATCGACATGCACATGACGGGCAGCCAGGACGGCACGGCGGCGGCCGGGGTCGCGAGCGAGACGGCGATGGCGGCCCGGCATCCCCGCTGCTCGAGGCGGTCGACGGCGGTGCGCCACCCCGTGGACTCGGCGTGCACCACGACGGTGTCGCAGACCTCGGCCCAGGCGTCGACGATCGCGAGGGGCTCCTCGGCCATGAGGTGCGCCTCGCCGGTCATGCCGGTGGTCTCGGCGATGCGCGCCGCGGCCGCCGGGTCGAAGCCGCCCGCGACGGCGAAGCGGCCGTCGGTCATGTCCCAGTGCAGGCGCCGCATCCCGCGCTCCGCGAGCGCGCGCACGGCATCGATGCGCGCGTCCTCCGGCACCGACCAGAGCGAGCCCGCGACCGCGACCGCGCCGGACGGGCCTCCCGCGACCTCAGCCACCGGCCGCCGCGAGCACGGCCTCCGCGAGCCGGTCGTCGGTGACGAGGCTCGTGATGAGGCCGGCACGGGCGACCGCGCGGATCGCGGTCGCCTTCTCGGCGCCGCCCGCGACCGCGATGACGCGGGGGACGTCGACGAGCTGCGCGGAGCTGATGGAGACGCAGCGGCGCTGGAACTCGGGGTCGACGAGCGAGCCGTCCTCGCGGACGAGGATGCCGGCGATGTCGGCGACGCAGCCGAGCGCCTCGGCGCGCTCGACATCCGCGGCGGGGAGCACCTCGCGCACCTGCGTGCTCGCGGGATTCCAGCTGCCGACCGAGAGCACCGCGGTCGTCACCTCCGGGAACAGGCGGATGGCGCTGCGGATGTCGGGGTGGCTCTTGAGGCTCTCGGCGGTCTCGACGTCGCGCACGAACAGCGGCGAGAAGATCGGGTAGACGGCGCCGCCGGAGCGCTGCGAGATCTGCCGCACGAGCTCGATGGGCGAGGTCGCGAGGTCGCCCGCGACGAAGCCGGTGAGCTGGACGACGGTGACGCGCGGCAGCGAGGCGAGCTGCGTGGTCGTCGCGGTGAGGGTGCGGCCCCAGGTCATCCCGAGCACCTCGTCCTCGCGGAGCGTGGTGCTGAGCAGGTGGGCCGCGGCGGCGCCGACCTGCTGGCGCACGCGCTCCTCGTCGCCGGTGGCGCGCACCACGGTGCACTCGCCGATGCCGAGGACCTCGCGGAGGCGCTCGGCGAGGATCTGGTCGGGGACGCCGTGGTCGTCGATCGTGATCCGGACGACGCCCTCCTCCCGGGCGCGGGCGATGAGCCGCGCGACCTTGAAGCGCGAGATGCCGAGACGCTCGGCGATCTCGACGCGGGGGACGTCGTGCTCGTAGTGGAGCCTCGCGACCTGCACCATCAGGGTCCGGTCGTCGGGGGTCTCTCCCGGAGGCGGCGTTGCGCTCATATGAGCGATTACATCACGTTCTTGTTGCATATGTGCTCACGATGCCTATGATGGCCCAGGTCGAGCCATACGCTCAACTGACCAGCCGATCCGCTCAGATGAGCATCACTTCGATCCACGGCCCGCGTGATCGGCTCCCCCGCTGCGATGAAGGAGTACCCCCGGTGAGTGTCAACGGAGACGTCCTCGACGTGGCGCGCCAGCGTCTCGCCGCGGAGGCCGACGCCATCACCGCCCTCATCGCCGGGCTCGACGAGGACTTCGTCCGCGCCGCCGCCCTCATCCTCGACACCCCCGGCAAGGTGTTCATCGGCGGCTCCGGCACCTCGGGCGCCGTCGCGCGCCGGATGGCGCACGTCTTCTCCGTCACCGGCACCCCCGCCGTCTTCCTCTCCCCGATGGACGCCCTCCACGGCGCCTCGGGCGCGATCGGCCCGGCCGACGCCGTCATCCTCATCTCGAACGGCGGCGCCTCGAGCGAGGTCATCGAGTCGGCCCGCATCGCCGCCTCGCACGGCGCCCGCATCATCGCGATCACCCGCGGCCACGAGACGCCGCTCGCGCGCGAGGCCGACCACAGCCTCCTCGTCGCCGTGCACGGCGACGCCGACATCGGCGGCACCATCGCGACCGGCATCACGCTCGCGCAGTCGGCGCTCGGCGACGCGCTCGCCGAGGTCCTCATGCGCGCCCGCGGCTACACCTGGGCGCAGTTCATGCACACCCACCCGGCGGGCGCCGTCGGGATGCGGGAGCAGCTCCCCGAGGACCTGCCCCGTCTCGAGCTGCCCGGCCTCGACGAGCTGCCCGCCCGCGCGAAGACGGTGCGCGCATGACCGAGGTCGTGATGGGCGTCGACAGCTCGACGCAGTCCTCGACGGTCGAGCTCCGCGAGCTCGCGACGGGCGCGCTCGTCGCGACCGGCCGCGCGCCGCACCCCGTGACCCACCCGCCCGTGAGCGAGCAGGACCCCGAGGCGTGGTGGCAGGCGCTCGTCGCCGCGAGCCGCCAGGCGCTCGAGGCGGCCGGCCGCCCCGTGCGGGTGCGCGGCATCAGCGTCGGCGCCCAGTGCCACGGCCTCGTCGCGACGGATGCCGCCGGCGCCGTCATCCGCCCCGCGAAGCTCTGGAACGACACCACCTCCGGCCCGCAGGCGGCCGCCGCCCTCGAGCGCCACCCCGCCGCCTGGTGGGCGCAGGAGCTCGGCGTCGTCCCCTCCGCGGCCCTCACGATCACGAAGCTCGCCTGGCTGGCCGAGCACGAGCCGGCGTCGCTGGCCCGCATCCGCCGCCTCTCGGTGCCCCACGACTGGATCACGACCCGGCTCACGGCACGCCACGTCACCGACCGTTCCGACGCCTCCGGCACCGGCTACTTCCAGGCGACGACGCATCGCTGGCGCCCCGAGCTGATCGCCGAGGTCGCGGGCGAGGGCGACTGGGCGAGCATGCTGCCCGAGGTCCTCGGCCCCGACGAGGCCGCCGGCACGATCACGGCGGAGGCCGCGGCCGAGCTCGGCGTCGACGCCGACGCGCTCGTCGGCGCGGGCGGCGGCGACCAGCACCTCGCGGCGCAGGGCATCGGACTCCTCGAGGGCGAGATGGCGTACAGCCTCGGCACCTCGGGCGTCGTCTTCGCGACGAGCGCGGCGCCGGTCCACGACCTCTCGGGCGAGATCGACGGCGTCGCGAACACGACCGGCGGCTACCTCCCGCTCGTCTGCACGCTCAACGCCGCGAAGGTCACGGACGCCGCGGCCCGCCTCCTCGGCGTCGACCACGCGGAGCTGAGCCGCCTCGCGCTCGCGGCGCCGACCGCCCCCGACCGTCCCGTCATGGCCGCCTACCTCGACGGCGAGCGCTCCCCGCGCATGCCGTGGGCGCGCGGCATCCTCGCCGGCATCTCGACCGGGATCACCCGCGAGCAGCTCGCGCTCGCCGCCTACGAGGGCGTCGTCCTCGGGCTCGAGCGCGGCGCCCGCCGCATGGCCGAGTTCGGGGTCCCCGCCTCGGGCCGCGCGATCCTCATCGGGGGCGGCGCGAAGTCGGAGGCCTACCGCCGCATCGTCGCCGACCTCTCCGGTCGCGAGGCGCACACGGTGGATGCCGCGGAGGCGACCGCGCGCGGCGCCGCCGTGCAGGCCGCCGCCGTCGTCCGCGGCGAGACCGTCGCGGCCCTCACCGCCGAGTGGGCGCCCGCGACGACCTCCATCACGACCCCCGAGCACGATCGCGGCGGCGAGCTGCTCGAGCGCTACGACCGGCTCGCCCGGGTGCAGGCCGAGGGGAGGACCTTCTGATGCTCTACCTCGACAGCGCCGACGCCTCGCAGGTCCTGCCGCTCCTCGGCACCGGCCTCTACGCCGGCGTCACGACGAACCCGCTCATCCTCGACCGCGCCGGGCTCTCGGCGCGCGACCTCCCCAAGCTCCACGCCCGACTCCGCGACGCCGGCTGCCGCCGCTTCTTCGCACAGGCGACTGGCGAGGATGCGGGCGCGCTCCGCGAGACCTCGGCCCGCATCGCGGAGCTCGGCGACGAGGTCGTGGTGAAGCTCGTCGCGAGCGAGCCCGGCCTCCAGGTCGCCCGCGAGCTCGCCGACGCCGGCCGCGAGGTCCTCGTCACCGCGATCTACCACCCGTCGCAGATGCTGCTCGCCGAGGCCGCGGGCGCCCGCTGGGTCGCCCCCTATGTCGGCCGTGCGACGAGCGCCGGCCGCGACGGCATCCAGCTCGTCCGCGGACTCGCCGCGGCCGCAGGTCCCCAGGCGCCCCGCATCCTCTCCGCCAGCCTGCGCAGCGTCGACCAGCTCGCCGAGGTGGCCGCCGCCGGCGCCCACGACCACACCGTCTCGATCGACATCGCCCGCGCGATGCTCGCCGACGAGCTGACCGTCCAGGCCGCCGCCGACTTCGAGACCATCGCGCAGGGCGCAGAGCCCGGCACCCCGACCCCCCAGGAGACGAGAGCATGAGCGAGATCCCCGCCACCATGTCCGCGAGCGTGCTGCGGAAGATCCACGACATCGCGATCGAGGAGCGCCCCACGCCGACCCCGGCCGCGGACGAGGTCCTCATCGAGGTCGCGAGCGTCGGCGTCTGCGGCTCGGACGTCCACTACTACGCGCACGGCCGCATCGGCGACTACGTCGTCGAGCAGCCCATCGTCCTCGGCCACGAGCTCAGCGGCCGCATCGTCGCGGTCGGCGCCGATGTCGACCCCGCCCGCGTCGGCCGGCGCGTTGCCGTCGAGCCGCAGCGCGCCTGCCGCGTCTGCGACTTCTGCAAGGCCGGCGACTACAACCTCTGCCCGCACATGGAGTTCTACGCGACGCCGCCCATCGACGGCGCCTTCTGCGGCTACGTCACCATCCAGGACGACTTCGCCTTCGACCTCCCCGACACGATCAGCGACCACGCCGGCGCCCTGCTCGAGCCGCTCTCGGTCGGCATCGCCGCCGCGCAGAAGGGCGGCATCAAGGTCGGCGACCGCGTCCTCATCGCCGGCGGCGGCCCCATCGGCATCATCGCCGCGCAGGTCGCGAAGGCCTTCGGCGCGATCGAGGTCGTCGTCTCCGACATCAACCCGGCCCGCCGGGAGCTCGCCGAGCGGTACGGGGTGACCCGCACGATCGACCCGACGCAGGAGTCGCTCGACGGCCTCGACGCCCACGTCTTCATCGACGCCTCGGGCGCGACCCCGGCCATCACCGCCGGCATCCGCGCGACCCGCCCCGGCGGCACCGTCGTCCTCGTCGGCTCGGCGGACGAGATCCCGCTCTCCGTCCCGGACGTCGCGATGCGCGAGCTCAACGTGACCGGCATCTTCCGCTACACCGGCACCTGGCCGATCGCGATCGCGCTCGTCGAGTCCGGCCAGGTCGAGCTCGACTCCCTCGTCACCCACGTCTTCGGCCTCGAGCAGGTCGAGGAGGCGCTCTCCGGCGACGGCGCGCTCGACAGCCTCAAGCGCATCGTCGTCCCCGGCACCGCCCGCATCGACGACCCGGTCGCCGCCGCGCGAGGGGGTGTCGCGTGACCGAGCCCCGCCTCTCCATCCGCGGCGTCGCGAAGTCCTTCCCCGGCGTCAAGGCGCTCGAGGAGGTCTCCTTCGACGTCCGCCCCGGCACCGTCCACGCCGTCTGCGGCGAGAACGGCGCCGGCAAGTCGACGCTCATGAAGATCATCAACGGGATCTACCAGCCGGATGCCGGCGAGCTCCGCGTCGACGGCGAGCCGATCAAGGTGCGCAACCCCATCGAGGCGCGTGCGCACGGCATCGCGATGATCTCGCAGGAGCTCAACTACGTCCCCGACATGACGATCGCCGAGTCCTTCTTCATGGGCCGGCTGCCGCACAAGGCCGGCAAGGTCGACTGGCGCTTCATCAAGAAGGAGGCCGCCCGCATCCTGCGCGAGGAGGGCCTCGACTACTCGGTCTCGCGCCGGCTCGGGAGCCTCACGGTCTCCGAGGTGCAGATGCTCGAGATCCTGCGCTCCGTGTACCACTCGGCCGACATCCTCATCATGGACGAGCCGACCTCCGCGATCGCCCACCGCGAGGTGGAGTCGCTCTTCGCGAAGATCCGCGTGCTGCGCGAGCAGGGCAAGTCGATCATCTACATCTCGCACAAGATGGACGAGGTCTTCGAGCTCGCCGACGACGTGACCGTGCTCCGCGACGGCTCCGTCGTGAGCAGCCAGGCGGCCTCCGAGATCACGCCCTCGCAGGTCATCGCCGAGATGGTCGGCCGCGACCTCGATCACCAGTCGTACCCGAAGGAGCGCGTCGAGATCGGCGAGACCGTCCTCGAGGCGAAGGGGCTCGCACGCGAGCTCACCTTCGAGGACATCTCCCTGCGCGTCCGCAAGGGCGAGATCGTGGGGCTCGCGGGCCTCATCGGCGCCGGCCGCAGCGAGGTCGTCCGCTCGATCTTCGGACTCGACAAGCTGGATGCCGGGACGGTCGAGGTGGAGGGCCGCGAGGTCCGCATCTCCTCCCCGAAGAAGGCGCTCGCCGAGGGCATCGCGATGCTCTCCGAGGACCGCCGGCTCGTCGGCATCATCCCCGAGCTGAGCATCAAGAAGAACGCGACGCTCGCGAGCCTCAAGAAGGTCATCCGCGGCGGATTCACCCGCCGCCGGACCGAGCAGCGGCTCGTCGACGAGTACTTCACGCGCATGAACGTCAAGGCGCCGAGCACCGAGACGCTCATCCAGTCGCTGTCGGGCGGCAACCAGCAGAAGGTGCTGCTCGCCCGCTGGCTGATCGCCGAGCCGAAGGTGCTGCTCCTCGACGAGCCCACGCGCGGCATCGACGTCGGCGCGAAGTTCGAGATCTACAAGATCATGACGCAGCTCGCGTCGCAGGGCCGCGGGATCCTCATGATCTCCTCCGAGCTCCCCGAGCTCATCGGCATGTGCGACCGCATCTACGTCATGTCGGCGGGACGCATCACCGCCGAGCTGTCTCCCGAGCAGTACTCGCAGGAGACGATCCTCACGCACGCCATGAACGAGATCGAGGTTGGTTGACCATGCTGGCGAAACTCAAGGGCCTGGACACCGGCCGCTACTCCATCTTCCTGATCCTCGCGGCGGTGGTGATCATCGCGAGCTTCCTGAGCCCCAACTTCATGACGGGGAACAACATCACGAACGTCCTCCGCCAGGTCGCGGTGATCACGATCCTCGCCTACGGCGCGATGACGCTCATCATCGGCGGCATGATCGACCTCTCCGCGGGTGCCGTCATGGCCTTCGCGGGCGTCGTCTCCGTGCTCGTCTACAAGGACACCGGCAGCATGGCCCTCGCCATCGCGGCCGCCCTCGTCGTCGGCGTCGCCTGCAACCTCGCGAACGCCTTCCTCGTCGCGACCCTCAAGACGCCGGCGTTCATCGTGACGCTCGGCATGATGCTCGTCGCGAGAGGCGCGGTCCTCGAGCTCACCCAGGGCCAGAACGTCCTGCAGCTGGGGGACTTCGTGGAGATCGGGCAGGGCTCGCTCGGGCCCGTCCCCCTCCCGACCCTGTTCCTCGTGCTCATCACGATCGTCGTCTGGTACCTCATGACCCAGACCCGCTACGGCCGCTCGCTCTACGCGGTCGGCGGCAACGAGGAGGCGGCGCGTGCGGCGGGCATCGCCGTCGCCAAGGTCAAGTACCAGGCCTTCGTCGTCAACGGCCTCCTGGTCGGCTTCGCGGGCGTGCTCTTCATGGCGCGCGTCAACGCCGGCCTCCCGAACGCGGGCGTCGGCTACGAGCTCCAGGCGATCACCGCCCCCATCATCGGCGGCACGAGCTTCTCGGGCGGCGTCGGCACCACCGCCGGCACCCTCGCGGGCGCGCTCATCGTCGGCGTGCTCGGCAACATCATGAACCTGACGGGCGTCGGCTCCTACATCCAGCAGATCGTCATGGGCCTCATCATCGCCGCCGCCGTCGCCTACGACGTGTGGTCGAAGCGCGGCAAGAAGCGCACCGTCATCCTCAAGCCCCGCCAGGACAAGACCGCCACGACCGACGCCGGCACCTCGGCGCCCGGGGCGGCGACGCCTGAGGGGGTGAGCTCGTCGAAGTCCGCCGAGTCCTGAACCCGACCCACCGACCCCGCACCACCACCCGCACCGCACATTCCTCGAAGGAGAAGAACGTGAAGCACCTCACCCGCAAGATCCTGACCCTCGGCATCGCCGCGGCGACCGTCACCGCCCTCGGCGGCTGCTCGACCGCAGCCGGCGGCGGAGACGGCGACGGCTACCGCGTCGCCTACATCGCCCGCGCGCAGGTCGACTCGTTCGCCGCCTGGCTCGCGAACGAGATGAAGGCCGAGGCCGAGAACTACGACGACATCACCCTCGAGGTCTTCGACGGCCAGGCCAACGACGAGATCGAGAACACCCAGATCGAGAACGCGATCGCCAACGGCTTCGACGCGATCATCATCCAGGCCAACAACGGCGAGGCGCAGCGCCCGTACATCGAGCAGGCCGTCCAGGCGGGCATCGTCACCATCACGACGAACCCCCGCGTCGAGGACATCGAGGGCGCCAACTCGGTCGACGCGAGCCCCTACGACCAGGGTGCGGGCGTCGCGCAGCTCGGCGTCGAGCAGATCCCCGAGAACGCGAAGGTCGTGGTCCTCAACGGCCCCGGCGGCAACTTCCACTCGACGGAGCGCCGCAACGCCTGGCAGGCCGAGTTCTTCGACAAGCGCCCCGACGTCGAGATCGTCGCGGAGGACATCGCGAACTGGAACAAGGACGAGGCCCTCACCCTCATGGAGGACTGGGTGCTCGCCAACGGGAAGGTCGACGCGATCATCTCGATGAACGACAACATGGCCGCGGGCGCGCTCGAGGCCGTGAAGGGCAACGCCGACTTCGCCGACGTCCTCGCCTACGGCGTCGACGGCACCCCCGAGGCGACCCTCCTCATCCAGGACGGCACCATGACGGCCACCACGCTCCAGAACGCGCAGGAGCTCGCCGAGCTCAACATGAAGGCGGTCCACGACCTCCTCACGGGCGCGGAGGACTCGGTGAACGTCGACATCGGCAACCCCGTCATCACCAAGGAGAACGCCGCCGAGTACGTCGAGCTGTACACGGAGGCCGGCCTCATCAAGTAGTCGGCACCCGCCGACGCGACGGGGGACGGGCGCTGCGCCCGTCCCCCGTCCGCATCCCGCACGACCCGCACGACCCGCACCCAGATCTCAGGAGACCCCACGTGACCGTCATCGACCGCTTCGACCTCACCGGGCGCACCGCCCTCGTCACGGGCGCCACCCGCGGCCTCGGCCGCGCCTTCGCGACCGCCCTCGCCGAGGCCGGCGCCGACATCGTCGTCCACGGACGCGATGCCGCCGCCGCCGAGGAGGTCGCGGCCGAGCTGCGCGCCCTCGGCCGCCAGGCGCATGTCGTCATCGGCGACCTCACGAGCGCCGAGGGCGCCGAGGCCGTCGTCGCCGAGGCGACCGCCGCCGCGGGCGAGGTCGACATCCTCGTCAACAACGCCGGCGCCTGCATCCACCGCCCCGCCCTCGAGGTGACCGACGAGGAGTGGGCGCACGTCATGGACACCAACGTGACCGCGCTCTGGCGGATGTCGCAGGCCGTGGGCCGCCAGATGGTGGGCCGGCAGGCGGGCGTCATCGTCAACGTCGGCTCGATCTCGGCGCAGATCGTCAACCGCCCCCAGCACCAGCCGGCCTACAACGCCTCGAAGGCGGCCGTGCACCAGCTCACGAAGTCGCTCGCGGCCGAGTGGGGCACCCAGGGCGTGCGCGTCAACGCGATCGCCCCCGGCTACATCAAGACCGACATGTCGCCCGTCGACGAGCCCGCCTACCGCCGCATGTGGATCGAGGACTCGGCCATGCAGCGCTACGCGACCCCCGACGAGCTCGGCGGCGCGATGGTGTTCCTCGCCTCCGACGCCTCGAGCTTCGTGACGGGCTCGGTGCTCGTCATCGACGGCGGGTACACCCTCTACTGACCCCCCCCTGTGCATTTCTCCGCACTCGCACCGCGGATCCTCGCGGCGAGTGCGGAGAAATGCACCTCGCAAGCCACGGGGGCTCGGCGCGCGGCCACGCACCGGGCCCCCGTCGTCAGCTCAACGGGCGAGCGGGACCTCGAGGATGACACGGCCCGGCGTCGCGGTGAGCGCCTGCTCGAGATCGCCCCGGGTGGCGACGAGCCGGTGCTCCCACCCGTAGGCCGCGGCGAGCGACGCGAGCTCGACCCGCTGCGGCGTGAGCATGACGCGGTCGAAGTGCGCCCGGTCGGCGGACCCCGCGACCTCGAGGCCGTCGAAGATGGTGCCGCCGCCGTCGTTGCCGACGATGACCTGGATGCGCGGCGAGCGCTCCCCCTCGCCGACGAGCAGCGCGCCGACGTCGTGGAGCAGCGCGAGGTCGCCGAGGAGGACCCGCGTCGTCCCGCGCGAGGACGCCGCATCCCCCTCCCCCGCATCCTGCGAGGCGAGGGCGATGCCCATGGCCGTCGCGACCGTGCCGTCGATGCCGGCGAGCCCGCGGTTCGCGTGGACCCGCAGCTTCTTGCCGGGGACCGCCATGTCGGCCTCGCGGATGAGGCGGCTCGCGCCGAGCACGAGCCGGTCGTGCGGCCAGCTCGCCGCCCAGACCGCCTCGACGAGATCGCGTCGGCTCACCTGCGCACGGAGGTGGGCGAGCTGCTCCTTCGCGAAGGCGGCGCGCTCGCGGTAGTCGGTGCCAATGCTCGAGGAGGGCCCGGCCTCGGCGGGATCGCGCTCGAGGAGGGCGCGGGAGGCCTGCACCCATCGGCCGACCCAGGCGCGGGCGGCGCGGGCGCGCTCCGGCGGGAGCTCCGCATCCGAGACCTCGACGGCGTCGGCAAAGCGCGCGACCGCGTGCCCCGGGTCGTAGCGCTCGACGCCGGGCCGCGTCACGACGATCGTCTCGACCCCTCGGCGGGCGATGAGGGCCGGCACCTCGCGGCTCAGCGTCGGGTGGCCGAGCACGACGACCCGCTCGACCCGGTCGCCGAAGTTCGCGGTGCCGAGCAGCCGGCGGTAGGCGACGACGAGGTTGGGGCCGAAGCGCGCGCCGCTCGCGACCTCCGCGATGAGGGGGGCGCCGAGCCGGTGCGCGAGCTCCTCCGCCTCGGCGCCGGCGCCCGCACCCGCGACGACGACCGTGCCGGGCCCGGGCTCCAGCACGACGGTCTCGCCGGCCGGGGATGCGGGGGCCCACTCCCCCGGGTCGAGGTCCGGCAGCGAGACGGCGCCCGAGAGCGGCTCCCGGAAGGCGAGGTTGAGGTGCACGGGACCCGTCGTCTCCCCCAGGGCCTCCTCGGCGAGGGCGGCGGCGAGCTCCGCGATCGGGGTCGCGTCGTCGGGCGCGGGCACGTCGAGTTCGCGCCGCACGGCGCCCGCGAAGATGCCGGGCTGCACCGTCGTCTGGTTCGAGCCGATGCCGCGCAGCTCCTCCGGCCGATCGGCTGAGAGGACCAGCAGCGGGATGCCGGCGTGCGAGGCCTCCAGGACCGCCGGATGCAGATTCGCGACCGCCGTGCCCGAGGTCACGACGACCGCCGCGGGCACCCCGGTCTCGACCGCGAGGCCGAGCGCGAGGAAGCCGGCGACGCGCTCGTCGATGCGGACGTGAAGCCGCAGCAGCCCCGCCTGCTCGAAGCGCGCGGCCGCCAGCGCGAGCGCCTGCGAGCGGGAGCCGGGGCACACGACGAGATCGCGGAGGCCGCGGCGGACGAGCTCGCCGAGCAGCGCCGACGCGAGCTCGGAGGCCGGGGATCGGGTCATCAGGCCCGCGCGCCGCCCGCGGCGCCGCCGGTCTCGTCGTCGGGCTTCTCGCCCCGGGAAGGGCCGTCGGGAGCGCCAGGCCCGGCCGCGTCGCCGCCGGCCGCCGCCGCGCCCGACCCGTCCTCATCGAGCTCGGCGAGGCGGCGCTCGAGGTCGCGGATGCGCTCGTCGCGATCGTGGTCGCGGCCGATCCGCTCGAGGAAGGCGGGGTCGTCGTCCGGCGCCGAAGAGCGCTTCCGCTCCGGATAGCGCCCGTGCTGGCGCTGCTCGAGCCGCTCGCGGCCGATGATGAACCAGAGGATCGGGCCCACGCCGAGGAGCAGGCAGATGAGCACCCACGCCCACTTGGGGAGCCCGCGGACCCGGCTCTCGTCGATCATGATGATGTCGACGATCGCGAAGATCGTGAGGGCGACCGAGATGAAGCCGAGAATCGCCCACAGTCGTGCCATGCCCCGATTCTAGGCGACGCGCCCGGGCGCAGGCCGTGCGCCCGGCGGGCGATCAGGCGGCGGAGCCTAGACTTGCCCGGTGCCGACCTGGGTCCGATACACGATCATCCGCCTGGGGCTCTTCGCGGTCATCTTCGCGGGCCTCCTGCTGATGCAGGTGCCGTTCGTCATCGCCGCGATCGTCGCCGCCGTCTGCGGCTTCGCGATCGCGTACATCTTCTTCCGCGGGCAGCGCGACGAGATCGCGCGGCAGCTCGCCGCGCGCCGCACCCGCGATCAGGCCGCCGCGGGCGACGAGCGCGCCGAGGACGTCTGAGCTCGCCCGCCTAGAACGCGATCGCGGCCGCGACCGCGAGGCCCCACACGAGCGAGGTCAGCACCGTCAGGCGCAGCACCGTGAGGTGCTCGGCGGTCGTCTTCGCGAGCACCGCGATGATCATCGCCGGGACCGCGCCGAGCAGCGTGAAGTACGCGTAGGCGACGTTGAAGTAGATGAGCGACAGGTACGCGAGGATGCCGTACGGCGCGAGCATGAGGACGACGTAGACGATGCGGGCGGCCATGTCCGGCAGGAGCACCGCCAGCGTGCGCTTGCCGCTCACCGCATCCCGCTCCCGGTCGCGGAGGTTGTTCGACATGAGCACGGCACAGGCGAAGGCGCCCGCCGCGCTGCCGAGCACCCAGGCGTCGGCCGGGACCTGCCCCGAGAGCACGAAGGCCGTGCCGACGGTCGCGACCAGCCCGAAGAAGACGAAGACGACCACCTCGCCGAGGCCGAGGTAGCCGTAGGGGCGCTTGCCGCCCGTGTAGAACCACGCGGCGACGATCGCGACCGCGCCGACCGCGAGCAGCCACCAGTGCTGCGTGACGATCGTGATCGCGAGTCCCGCCGCCGCCGCGATGCCGAAGAACACGAACGCGACCGTCAGCACGGTCCGCGGCTTCGCGGCCCCCGAGCCGACGAGGCGGCGCGGTCCCTGGCGCTGCGCGCCGTCGACGCCGCGGATGCCGTCCGAGTAGTCGTTCGCGAAGTTCACGCCGATCTGCAGCGCGAAGGCGATGACGAGGCAGAGGACGGCGCGCAGCCAGTGCGTCCACAGCTCCTCGACGTAGTAGGTGGAGAGGGCCCAGCCGAGCGCGACCGGCGAGATCGCGAGCGCGAGCGTCTGCGGGCGGGCCCCGCGGATCCAGTCGCCGGGGGTCGCCGGCTTCACCGGCGCCGGCCGGCTGTTCTTCTTCGCCCCCGCCTTGGCGCGCGCCTTCGGCGGCACCGGCCGGGCGACGGCCGCCCGGTTCGCATCTCGGGGGTCGATCCGCTGCTGCTTCGCTCCTGCCACGATCCGGAGTCTATTCGGCGCCGCTCGACGCCTCCTCCCGCGCGCTCTCCGGGAGGGGATCCGGCCGACACGCCGATCCCCAAGGGCTCCAGCCCGGCGCGTCGCCTGAAACCCCTCCCGAAGGATCAGCCGTCGAGCGCGAGCCGGTGCAGCGCGAGCCGGTCGGGCTTGCCGGAGGCCAGGGTGGGGATGCCGGTGCCCCACACGATCCGCAGCGGGCGCGCGGCCGGGCCGAGCTCCGCCGCGAGGCGCGCGTCGAGCCGCCCGCCGAGCTCCGCATCCTCAGGGGCTGCCGTCACGAGGACCGCGCGCTCGCCCCAGCGTGGATGCGGCACCGCGACCGCCACCGCATCCACGAGCCTGGGCTCCTCGCGCGCGACCCGCTCGATGTCGCCGAGCGCCACCTTGAGGCCGCCCGAGACGATGACGTCGTCGCGGCGGCCGGTCACGCGGAGGCGGCCGTCGGCATCCACCGAGCCCGCGTCGGCGGTGCGGAACCAGCGCACGCCGTCCTCCTCGAGGAAGCGCTCGCCGCTCAGCGCCGGATCGCCGAGGTAGCCCTCCGCGATGCCCGGCCCGCCGAGCTGGACCTCGCCGTCGACGACCCGCATCCGCGTCGTGCCGATCGGCTCGCCGTCGTACACGCAGCCGCCGCTCGTCTCGCTCGAGCCGTAGCTGCGCACGACGTGGATGCCGGCCTCGCGCGCCGCGTCGAGGAGCGCCGCGGGGGTGGCCTGGCCGCCGACGAGCACCGCGCCGAAGCCGCTGAGCGCTGCCCGCGCCGGCTCGTCGCCGAGCAGCGTCGCGAGCTGCGCCGGCACGAGCGAGACGAGGGGATGCGGTTCGGCGACACGCGCCGCGGCACGCACGAAGGCGCTCGCCGTGAACGGCCCCGGCGCGACGACGGCCGGGTCGATGCCGGCCGCGATCGAGCGCGCGAGCACGTTGAGCCCCGCGATGTAGTGGGTCGGCAGCGCGAGCACCCAGGCCCCCGGCGACCCCGCCGCGAGCGCCGCCTGCCCGGCGGCCGCGTTCGCGAGGAGGGCGTCGGCCGAGATCGCGACCCGCTTCGGGCGGCCCGTCGAGCCGCTCGTCTCGACGACGAGCGCCACCTTCTGCGGCACCTCGCGCGGGAGCTCGGGCGACCGGCCGGCCTCCGCCGGCGGCGCACCCGAGGGCCGCACGAGGATCGCCGGCCCGCCCGCGAGCGCCGCCCGCAGCGCCTCGAGGACCTCGGGGCCAGCCGGCACGACGCGCAGCTCGCGGGTCATCGGCCGGACCTCAGAAGTGCCACGGGTACGGGCCCCAGTCGGGGTCCCGCTTCTCGAGGAACGCGTCGCGCCCCTCCGCCGCCTCGTCCGTGCCGTAGGCGAGGCGCGTCGCCTCGCCCGCGAAGACCTGCTGGCCGACCATCCCGTCGTCGACCGCGTTCATCGCGAACTTCAGCATCCGGATCGCCGTCGGGCTCTTGCCGAGGATCGTCTCGGCCCAGGCGAGACCCGTCGACTCGAGCTCCGCGTGCGGCACGACGCGGTTCACGGCTCCCATCTCGTGGGCGCGCTGCGCGTCGTACTCGTCCGCGAGGAAGAACACCTCGCGCGCCGACTTCTGGCCGACCTGGCGGGCGAAGTAGGCGCTGCCGTAGCCCGCGTCGAAGGAGCCGACATCCGCGTCCGTCTGCTTGAAGCGGCCGTGCTCGCGGCTCGCGATCGTGAGGTCGCAGACGACGTGGAGCGAGTGCCCGCCGCCCGCCGCCCAGCCGGGCACGAGCGCGATGACGACCTTCGGCATGAAGCGGATGAGCCGCTGCACCTCGAGGATGTGGAGCCGGCCCGCGCGCGCCGGATCCCGGACGGCGGTCTCGTCCTCCGAGTACTTGTAGCCGTCGCGGCCGCGGATGCGCTGGTCGCCGCCCGAGGAGAAGGCCCAGCCGCCGTCCTTCGGGCTCGGCCCGTTGCCGGTGAGGAGCACGACGCCGATACGCGGGTTCTCGCGGGCGTCGTCGAGCGCGCGGTACAGCTCGTCGACCGTGCGCGGGCGGAACGCGTTCCGCACCTCCGGCCGGTCGAAGGCGATGCGGGCGATGCGGCCCGTCGTGTCGTGGTGGTAGGTCGTGTCGGCGAGCTCGCCGAAGCCGTCTACCTCCCGCCAGCGCGTCGCGTCGAAGAGCTCCGAGACCATCACAGTCCTCCCAGCAGTCGAAGTCCGTAGGTGAGCACGAGGGGGTTGCCGAGCACAGCGAGCACCAGGCCCGCGATCGCCGCGAGGCGGGTGCGCCGTCGCACGAGCGCGATGACGGCGCACACGACCGCCGCGACCCCCGCAGCCATGGCGACGATCGCGAGGACGGTCGCGACGACCGGCTCCGCGAGCGCGATCTCGACCCCCGCGCCGACCAGCACCGCCTGCACGACGGCGAGGACGAGCGCGAGGATGCCGGGGAGCCGGGGCGAGCCGACGCGGCGTGCGCGCGGTGCACGCGTCGCCGCACCCGCATCCCGCGCACCGGGGGGCGGCACCTCGATGTCGGGCGCGGCACGCGGCGCGGGGCTCCGGGCCGGTCTCGGGGCCAGGCCCGCGGCACGGTCCGGCATCGGCTCGCTCATGCAGGCCCTCCTCGCATCCCAGCCTAACGGCGGGTCACGACACGGAGATCGAGGAGCCGATGAGCGCGACGATGATCGGGTTGCACGCGAGCGACAGGACGAGGCCCAGGACCGCCCAGCCGCGCGGGGGCCGCGCGAGGCCGACGAGCGCGAGGACGAAGGACACCGCGATCGGCAGGAAGGCGAGGAAGAAGGTGTCCCGCTCGTTGCTCGCGATGCCCACCATCTCGATGCCGAATCCGATGAGCGCGAAGACGGTCGAGACCTTGCCGAGCGTGCCCCGGCCGGGCTGCCGCGGGATGCGCGGGCCGGGGGCCGGCACGGGGCGGCCGTCGGGGCCGATGCCCGCGCGCGCGGCGCGGGCGGCACGCCGGGAGCTCGGCTGCACGGCGGGCGCGCCGGCCTGGATCGACACCCCGCTCGCATCGGCGGGGATCGCCCATGGCGCGGGTCCGGGGCCCGCCGCGGCTCCGGCATCCTGCCCGAGCGGTCCCGCCATGGCGCGCCTGACCTCGGCGGGGAGCAGCTCGGCCTCGCGCCGCGCGAGCTCCTGCTGCGAGGCGGCGAGCACCTGCTCGAGGGAGGTCGAGGCGAGCTCGGACTGCGGGTCGGGGATCGCCTTGCGCACCTCGGCGACGGCGGCGTCCGCGAGGGGGGCCTCGGACTCGGCGAGGACGGCGCCCTCGGGGACGCCGCTCGCGTCGGCCGGATGGAGCTCCTCGGCGGCGGCCTGCCGGGGGGCCGCCCGGGCGATCGGATCGGCTGCCGTCGCCGCGTCGGCCGTGGCGCTCGTCGACGTCAGCCCGTAGTCGCGTCCGACCGGGATCACGGTCGAGCCGGGGAGCGCGGTGGGCGTCCAGGCGGTGCCGGAGGCCTGCGAGAGGTAGTCGGCGAGGGTGCGCGTCGTCGTCGCCGGCTCGCCCGTATTCTCCGACATCCGTCCCCCTCTCGCGCTCAGCCTAGCGGCGAGACGCGACGCGGACTCAGGAGATGCCGGGGCCGCAATCGCTGCCGGGCGGCAGTCGGCGCCCGATCTCCTGAGTTCGCGCCACCACCGGGTGCAGACTGGGCTCGTGACCGCCGACGTTCCCGACCTGCGCGAGCTGCTCGACGGCGCCGTCGTGGTCGCACTCCCCCTGCGTGTCCGCTTCCGCGGCATCGACGAGCGCGAGGCGCTGCTCATGCGCGGGCCCGAGGGCTGGAGCGAGTTCTCGCCCTTCGCCGAGTACGACGACGAGGAGTCCGCGGCCTGGCTCCGCGCCGCCGTCGACTTCGGGTGGTCGGCCGGTCCCGCGCCGCGCCGCGACCGCATCCCCGTGAATGCGACCGTGCCCGCCGTCGAGGCGACACGGGTCGCCGAGGTGCTCGCGCGGTTCCCGGGATGCCGCACCGCGAAGGTGAAGGTCGCCGAACGCGGGCAGACGCTCGCTGACGACGTCGCCCGCGTGCGCGCCGCGCGCGAGGTCCTGGGGCCGGAGGGCCGCATCCGCGTCGACGCGAACGGCGGCTGGAACCTCGACGAGGCCGAGCGCGCCGCCCACGAGCTCGCCCCCTTCGACCTCGAGTACCTCGAGCAGCCGTGCCCGGGCGTCGAGGAGCTCGCCGAGCTGCGGGCGCGTCTCCACGACTGGCAGCTGCCGATCGCCGCCGACGAGAGCGTCCGCCGGGCCGAGGACCCGCTCGCGGTCGCGCGGGCCGGCGCCGCCGATCTCCTCGTCGTGAAGGCCCAGCCGCTCGGCGGGGTGCGGCGCGCGCTCGACCTCGTCGCCGAGGCGGGTCTGCCGGCCATCGTCTCGAGCGCCCTCGACACGAGCATCGGCCTCTCGATGGGCGCGCACCTCGCCGCGGCGCTGCCCGAGCTCGACTACGACTGCGGCCTCGGCACGGCGGCGCTGCTCGCGGCCGACGTCACGGCATCCCCGCTCCTCCCGGTCGACGGCGCCGTCGAGGTGCGACGGGTCGAGCCGGATGCGGAGCTGCTGGCCCGGCACACCGCCTCACCCGAGCGCACGGCCTGGTGGCACGAGCGCCTCGCCCGGGTGCACGAGCGCCTCGCCGGCTGAGCCGCGGCGCGGCGGCGCGCTGGCGCGGATTCAGGAGTCGCGCACGCCGCGGTGCTCCGGAATCGCTCCCGGACGACGAGGCTCCTGAATCCGCGCCATGCGGCGAATACGATCGCCGCATGGACGACGAATCGCCCCTGCCACCGGCGCACCCCGAGTTCGCGCAGCACTTCACCGACCCGATCTACGACGAGCCCGGCGACGATCTCGGGCCCTTCGGCAGCGACGAGGCGGCCGACAGCATCACCGAGGCGCTCGACGGACCGCCGATCACCGCCGCCACCACCCTGCGCGAGCTCGTCGCACGCGAGTTCGCCGACGTCGGCGGCGACGCGGTCATCGACGATCCCGACGAGGACGACCCCTCCTTCGACATGTCGATCGTCGGCCTCGGGTTCCTGATCCTGCGCATGCACGGACGGATTGACGCCGACGGCGGGCGCATCCTGCTCGCCGCAGTGGAGCGGATGCAGGCGGCCTTCGGCGACTTCGAGCAGCTCGCGACCATGCGACGCGATCTGGAGACGTTCCTCGGCTGAGCGGCGGCGCGGCCGCGCACTGGCGCGGATTCAGGAGTCGCGCACGCCGCGGTGCTCCGGAATCGCTCCCGGACGAGAGAGCTCCTGAATCCGCGCCACGACTGCGGGCCCAGCGGGACGCAGCCGAGCTCAGCTGCTGCGCACCGACCGCGCCGACCAGCGGCCCGCGTCGTGGCGCACCTCGATCGGGTGGTCGAACGCGGCCGAGACGAGCTCGGTCGTGAGGACCCCGGCCGCCTCGCCGGATGCGGTGATGCGCCCGTGCGAGATGAGGGCGGCGTGGGTGGTCGACTCCGGCAGCTCCTCGAGGTGGTGGGTGACGAGGATCGACGCGACCTCGGGGTGGAGGCGGCGGACACGGTCGACGGTCTCGAGCAGCTGCTCGCGCGCCGCGACATCGAGGCCCGTGGAGGGCTCGTCGAGGAGCAGCAGGCTCGGCTCGGCGATCAGCGCGCGGGCGATGAGCGCGCGCCCGCGCTCGCCCTGCGAGAGGGTCGGCCAGCGGGACGCCTCGACCTCGCCGAGCCCGAGGTCGTGCACGAGGGACCGCGCGCGGGCCGTCTCGGCGGCGCTCGGCTCCCAGCGCGGCGGCAGGTCGAGGGTGCCCGTGATGCCGGTGAGCACGACCTCGAGGACGGTACGCGGGACGTCGATCCCGTGCCGCGGGTTCACGTGCCCGATGCGCCGGCGCAGCTCCTGCACGTCCACCCGGCCGAGCCGGCCGCCCAGGATCTCGACCGTGCCGGAGGTGGGGTGACCCTGCGCGCCGCAGAGCGCGAGCGTCGTCGACTTGCCGGCGCCGTTCGGGCCGATGAGCGCCCAGTGCTCGCCCGCGCGGACCTCGAGCGAGACGCCGTCGATGAGCGCGAGGCCGGAGCGCACGACGGTCGCACCGTCGAGCCGGAGGACGAGGTCGGGCAGGGGCGGGACGGTGCTGGACATCGACTCCAGCCTAGGCGGCGGAGCTCGCGACGCGTCCGTCGAGCACCCTCCGACGGCGGGCGCGGCCTACAGCCCCGAGTACGCGTGCAGCCCCTTGAAGAAGAGGTTGACGACGGTGAAGTTGAACAGGACCGCGGCGAAGCCGATGAGGGCGAGCCACGCGGAGCGGGTGCCGGCCCAGCCGCGGGTCGCGCGGGCGTGGATGTAGCCGGCGAAGACGACCCAGATCACGAAGGTCCAGACCTCCTTCGTGTCCCATCCCCAGTAGCGGCCCCAGGCGAAGGAGGCCCAGATGGCGCCGAAGATGAGGGTGAAGGTCCAGAACACGAAGCCGACGATGATGACGCGGTTGGCGAGGGTCTCGAGCGTCTCCGCGCTCGGCATGGTGCGCAGGAACCCGAGCTTCGTCTCGCCGCCGGCGAGGTCGCGGCGGTGCTGGAGCAGCTGGACGATCGAGAGGCCCGCGCCGACCGCGAAGAAGCCGGTCGCGAGGATCGCGACGAGCACGTGCACGACCAGCCAGGCCGACTGGAGCGCGGGCGGCAGAGGCGCGACGTCGACGTAGAAGTTCATGGTGGCGCTCACGAGCAGCAGCACGACCATGCCGGTGATGTAGGCGCCGAGGAAGCGGAGGTCGCGCCACACCTGCACGAGCAGGAAGACGCCGGCGATGATCGCGGTGCCGGTGAGGGCGAACTCGAACATGTTCGCCCACGGGACCCGCTCGGCGGCGAAGCCGCGGAGGAGGACGGCGCCCGCGTGGATGACCCAGGCGAGGGCGGTGAGGGCGAAGGCGACGCGCTGGTAGCGGCGGTCGGCCGGTCCGGTCGCACCGCCGTCGCGCTGCTCGGGACGGTAGGGCGAGACGCTCGCGCCGGGCGCATCCGAGGCGCCGGCCGCGGCCGCGCCGGCCGCGGCCGCGCCCGCACCGGCGAGCACCGCCTCCCGCTCTTGCACCGCGGCCGTCGGCCGGGCGGAGCGCTTCGCGAGATCGAGCGTGTAGACGATGAAGGCGAGCGTGTAGACGACCGCCGCCGAGTACACGGCGATCAGCGACATATCGGCGAGGTCGTTCACGCGGTCATCCTAATCCCGGGCCTCGGCCCGTGCCTCGGGGGCGGGATCGCCCAGCTGCTCCCGGTGACGCCAGGCCAGATCCTCGACGGCCCGCTCGAGCGTCGGGTCGTCGCCGCGGGCGAGACCCGCGAACTCGATGCGACTCCCCGCACCGGCATCCGCCGCATCCACCGGCACGGCCGTCACCCACAGGCGCCGGCGCGGCACGAAGAGGCTCGTGAGGAGGCCGGCGACCGCGAGCAGCGCGAACACCAGCACCCAGGTCTGGGAGCTGTCGTGGTGGATGTCGAGGGCGACGAAGCGCTTGAGCCCGGTGAACTCGACCGAGCCGAGGCCGTCCGGCAGCTCGACCCGCTCGCCCTGCTTCAGCTCGAGCGCCGCCGTCCCCGAATCCTGTCCGGCGACGGCGGTCATCTCGCTCGTGTCGAGGAGGTAGACGTTCCGCGCCACGCCGTCGTCGAGCCCGAGGTCGCCCGTGAAGACCTGGAGGGTGAGCAGGCTCGACTCCCCCGCCTCCGGATAGACGGAGGTGTACGGGCCGCCCTCCTCGCCGAAGGGGCTCGGGTAGAAGAAGCCGATGAGGCCGACCTGCTCCGCGAGGCCGTCGGGGACCTTGAGGACGCCGAGGCCCGAGAGGTTCGCATCCTGCGGGCGGAAGACGACCGGGCCCTCGTCGACGATGTTCCCGTCTGGGTCTCGCACCGTGATCTCGGGGGCGTAGCCGTTGCCGAGCAGGAAGACCTGCGTGCCGCCGACCTCGAGCGGGTGGTTGACCTTGATGCGCTCCTCGCGCCAGTCGCCGCCCTGCTCGCGCACCGACGCGAAGACCTCGAAGTCCTCCGCCTGCACCTTCCCGTTGACGGGGTTGATCGTGTACTCGCTCGTGAAGTCGTCGAGGCGGAGCGAGTACGGCGCGAGCCCCTCGCCGTCGACGAAGCGCCCCGGGTTGAAGGAGTCGTAGCCGGCGCGCGTGTTCGTGAAGGTGCTGTCCTGCACGAGGACCCGCTGTCCCGTGTAGCCGAAGCCCTGGCCGAGGCCGACCGCGAGGAGCACGCCGACGAGCGCCGCGTGGAAGACGAGGTTGCCGGTCTCGCGGAGGTACCCGCGCTCCGCCGAGACCGAGGTCCCGCCCCGCACGGGGTAGCGCTCGACGCGGTAGCCGCCGCGGCGCAGGAGCCGGGCCGCCTCCTCGATCGCCGTGTCGGCATCCGCCGCGCTCGTCGCCCGCTGGTACCCGACGAGCCGCGAGAGCCGTGCCGGCGTCTTCGGCGGCCGCGCCCGCAGCGCCCTGGCGTGGTGGAGCGTGCGCGGGATGATGCAGCCGATGAGCGAGATGAACAGCAGCAGGTAGATGGCCGAGAACCAGACCGAGCCGAAGGTGTCGAAGAGCTGGATGCCGTCGAGCACCTTGTAGAGCTCGGGGTCATCGATCTCGTACTGGCGGACGCCGTTCGGGTCGCTCGTGTTCTGCGGCACGAGGGAGCCGGGGATCGCGGCGAGCGCCATGAGCAGGAGCAGCACGAGCGCGGTGCGCATGCTCGTCAGCTGCCGCCAGAAGAAGCGCAGGTAGCCGAGCGGGCCGAGGCGCGGCTGGGCGACGTCCTCGCGGGCGGCGGGCCGCGCATCCCGGTGGTCGTCGGGGCGCAGCGGGTCCTGCGCGGCCGCGCCCTGCTCGGCCGCGCCCTGCTCGGCGCCGTCGTCAGAGGGGGTTCTGGAAGCCACTGCTGAACCCTCCGATCGCGGTGATGACGAGCTGCCACAGGCCGGTCAGCATGAGCACGCCCACGACGATGAGGAGCACGCCCCCGATGATGTTGACGAGCCGGATCCGGCGGCGCACCCATCGGACCGAGCTCCCGACCCAGCCGAAGCCGAGGGCCACGAGGACGAAGGGGATGCCGAGCCCGATGCAGTAGGCGGCCGCGATGAGCGCGGCGCGGCCGGGGTCGCCCCCGAAGAGCGCGAGCGTCGACATCGCGGTGAGGGTGGGGCTGATGCAGGGCGTCCAGCCGATCGCGAACACGAGGCCGAGCAGCGGCGCCCCGAGGAGGCCGGTGCGCGGCTGCCAGCGCGGCTTGACGGTGCGCTGCAGCACCGTGACCTGGCCGATGAAGACGAGCCCCATGACGATGACGAGCGCGCCGCCGACGCGGAGCAGGACCGCCTGGTACTCGAGGATGAAGCGGCCGAGCGTGCCCGCGAGGATGAACAGCCCGAAGAACACGATCGAGAAGCCCGCGATGAAGAGGGCCGCCCCGAGCGCCGTGCGGCGGCGACTGTGCTCGCGGCCGGAGGTCGCGCCGCTCACGTAGCCGAGGTAGCCGGGCACGAGCGGGAGCACGCAGGGCGAGAGGAAGGAGAGGAGCCCGGCGGCGAGCGCGATCGGCAGCGCCAGCTGGAGCCCGCCGCTCGTCACGATGTCGCCGGGGCCCACCTCAGTCGCCCTCGGCGAGCGTGTCGTCGATGATGGTCGACACGAGCGCGGGGTCGGTGATGATGCCGCTGAAGCGGGCGGCGACGCGGCCCTCGCGGTCGAGGACGAGCGTCGTCGGCACCGCGTTCGGGGCGACGGTGCCGGCGAAGGCGAGCTGCACGGCGTTGTCGCCCTGGTCGAGGATCGAGGGGTAGCGGATGCCGTACTCCCGCGCGAAGCCGAGCGCGCGCGGCGCGGAGTCCTCGACGTTGACGCCGAGGAAGACGACGTCCTCGTCGGCCTCGTACTGCTCGTGGAGCTCGGCGAGGTCGGGCGCCTCGGTGCGGCACGGCGGGCAGTTCGCGTACCAGAAGTTGAGGAGGGAGACCCTGCCCTCGAGCTCGGCGCTGTCGAAGCCCGCGCCCGTGTCGAGCTCGCCCGCGTAGGCCTGGACGGGCTTCCGGTCGCCGACGGCGACCGTCACGACGCTGCCGTCGCCCGAGATGTAGCCGCCCCCGGCATCCCCCTTCGTGTAGCTCTCGACGAGGTCGCCGGAGCCGCCGGAGGTGCACGCGGCGAGGAGGAGGGCCGCGGCGAGGGCGCCGACGGCGGATACGAGGCGCTTCACACGGCTCCCAGGTCGATGGACTGCGCCAGCAAGTCTCTCGCGGGTTCCTGGTAGTCGACCTCCCGGAAGCGGTCGCCGCGCAGCTCGAGGCTCGTGATGCTCGAGAGGGTGCAGCGGCGGCGGCGCGGGTCGTGGGCGAGCGGGCGGCCCTGCACGCTGCGGGCGACCATCCAGATGGGGAGCTGGTGGGAGACGATGACGACCTCGCCGCCCTCGCTGAGATCCCAGGCGTCGCGGAGCGCCGAGAGCATGCGGCGGGCGATGGAGGCGAACGGCTCGCCCCAGCTGGGCAGTGCCGGGTTGGCGAGCCAGGGCCAGCGGGCCGGGTTGCGGAGCTCGCGGCGGATGTTCATGCCCTCGAAGCGGTTCGCGGGCTCGATGACGCGGTGCTCGTGCACGGGCTCGAGGCCGAAGCGCGCGGCCCAGGGCGCGGCGCTCTCCTGGGTGCGCTCGAGGGGGCTGCAGTAGAGCGCCGTGACGGGGCGCCCCTCGAAGGATGCGGCGGCGGACTCGGCCATGCGCACGCCCAGCTCCGAGAGGTGGAAGTCGGGGAGGCGGCCGTAGAGGACCCGCGTCGGATTGTGGACCTCGCCATGGCGCACGAGATGGATGCGGTCGGCGGGCACACTCGTATTCTACGCGCCGTCGAAATCGGCGCGGGCGCCGGCGTCCGCGCGAGCCGGCGTCGAGAGCGGGCGCCCGGCGCGCGACTAGACTCGGGCACCGTGACCGACCGCACCCTCGTCAAGCAGCTCGCCGCCTCCGCCGACGGACCCGTCCGGGTCTCGGGATGGGTCGAGACGGTGAGGGATCAGAAGAAGGTCCAGTTCGTCATCCTCCGAGACGAGTCCGGCTCGGTGCAGCTCGTGCACCCGCGCGTCGACCACGACGGCGTCACCCCCGACCCGCTCGCCGAGCAGATCTCGGCGCTCAGCACCGGCACCTTCCTCTCCGTGGAGGGCGAGCTCAAGCACGACGAGCGCGTCAAGCTGGGCGGCATCGAGGTGAAGCTCGCCTCGATCGAGGTGAGCGGCGCCCCCGCCCTCGAGTCGCCGATCGCCGACGACACCTCGATCGACAAGCGCCTCGACTGGCGCTTCCTCGACCTGCGCCGCCCCGAGCAGCAGCTCATCGCGCGCGTGCAGACGACCTTCGAGCACGCGCTGCGCAGCTGGTGGGTCGAGCGCGACTTCATCGAGATCCACACGCCGAAGCTCATGGCCTCCGCCTCCGAGTCGCGCGCCGAGCTCTTCGAGGTCGAGTACTTCGAGAACAAGGCCTACCTCGCCCAGAGCCCCCAGTTCTTCAAGCAGATGGCGCAGCCGGCCGGCTTCGGCAAGGTGTTCGAGATCGCGCCCGCCTTCCGCGCCGACCCGAGCTTCACGAGCCGCCACGCGACCGAGTTCACGAGCGTCGACATGGAGCTCAGCTGGGTCGACCACGAGGACGTCATGGCGATCCACGAGCAGCTCATCGTCGCGGGCCTCACCGCGGTGAAGGAGAAGCACGGCGACGACATCCGGGCGCTCTTCGACCTCGAGGTCGTCATCCCCTCGACGCCGTTCCCCCGCATCCCGCTCGCCGAGGCGAAGCGCGTCGTCGCCGAGCGCGGCTACACGGTGCCCCGTCAGGATGCCGACATGGACCCGGAGGGCGAGCGCCAGATCGCCGCGTGGGCGAAGGAGGAGCACGGCTCCGACTTCGTGTTCCTCACCGACTACGACACCTCGATCCGGCCCTTCTACCACGCGCGCCACGCGGACGACCCGCAGCTCACGAAGAGCTACGACCTCATCTTCCGCGGCACCGAGATCTCGACGGGCGCCCAGCGCGAGCACCGCGTCGACGTGCTCGAGGCGCAGGCCCGCGAGAAGGGCATGGACCCGGAGGAGCTCGGCTTCTACCTCGACTTCTTCCGCTACGGCGTCCCGCCGCACGGCGGCTTCGGCATGGGCCTCTCCCGCGTCATCATGCTGCTCCTCGAGCAGTCCTCGATCCGCGAGGTGACCTACCTGTTCCGCGGGCCGAACCGCCTCCTGCCCTAGGGCGTGCTGCTCGACCCCTCGGGGTCGCGGCACGACCTCCGCGGTGTCAGGGCCGTGTCGCGGTGCCCTCGATGCGGGCGGCGAGCTCGGCGAAGGTCTCCGCGAGGAGCGCCGCCTCGGCGGGGGCGAGCTCGCCGAAGACGTCGGCGCAGTGCTGGTGGTACCGGGCGTAGGCGGCCGTGATCTTGTCGACGCCGGCGGGGGTGGCGGTGATGACGCGTTCGCGGCGGTCGGCGGGGTTGATGACGCGTTCGACGTCGCCGAGCGCCTCGAGTCGATCGACGACGTGCGTGACCGTGGCGGTGGTGACGTTCAGCATCGTGCACAGCTCCTTGGCCGTCACGGTCCGCTGCTCGCGTCGCGCCTGGGCGAGAAAGCGCAGGGCCTGGGTCTCGTTGCTGCTCAGGTCGAGGCGCCGCAGGACCTCTTTCGCCATGGAGCGCTGTGCGTCGAGGAGGTGGAGGAGCTCGCGGACGGCGGCGGCGCCTTCGGGGCTGGCCGGCGGGGCGGCGTTGAGATGCAGTGCTTCACGGCGCACGAGGTTCTGGGGCATGGTGGTCCTCCTCCGCCTCCGTATTGAACTCCGGCGGCGGTCGTTGCGACATACCCCCGAAGTGGGGAATATGCCGATCGAATTCTCTTCGTAGAGAATCTAATCAGCCGGTCAGGGATTCGGGTTCCTTGATCCTCCAGCTCCTTCGGGTGGAGCTGATGCCAGCTCCTTCGGGTGGAGCTGCCAGGGCCGCCGCTGGGGAGCGGCGGCCCTCATCTTCTCTCCGATCCGGACCTCCCGGCCGTCACGACGCCGACGCCCCCTCGGGCGGACTCGGGCGGGCGCGGGCCGAGACCGGATCGCTCAGTCGCCGGTCTCGCTGCTCGCGTCGCGGAAGGCGACCGACACGCGCTCGGTGAACGCGATGAAGACGTCCACGGCGTCGATCGGCACGGACTGGGAGAGCGCTCGGCGGTAGGCCGCGCGCAGCGCACCCACGACCTGGGATCCTTCGGCGCTCAGCTCGATCCGCACGCTTCTGCGATCGGAGAGATTGCGGACCCGGTCGAGCAGTCCGCGCTTCGCGAGGCGATCGAGCAGCGCGGTGACGGCGCCGGTGCCCATCTCGAGGTACCGCCCGAGCTCCTTCGGCGTCCGGTCCTCGTCGACCGCGCCGAGGAACTTCAGCGCTCGGAGGTCGACCGGATTCAGATCGTGCAGGACCGCGAGGTGCTGCATCAGATGGGCGTGCTCCACCTGCGCGCTGTAGAACGCGGTCACGGCGGCATCCAGGATGCGGTCCTCGTCCGCCCGCTCCGCGGCATCCTCGGGTTCGTCCATGCGGGCATGCTAGTCGATAAACGTTTGAGTCGAAAATTGACATGAACGTACTTCGAGTCATACACTGCAAGTAGCTCGAGTTTCGAGCAGTACATTCGACTGAAGGAACCATCGTCATGCGTCGCCCGAACCGCACCCTGTCCCGTATCGCCGCCTTCGCCGCGATCCCGTCCGCGCTCCTGGTCGCCGGCATCGCCGTGTCGACCGCGTCGTACTCGGCGTTCTCGGCGACCACCTCCGATGGCGCCAGCAACTGGTCGATGGGCTCCGTCGCGCTGAGCAGCGATGCCGCCAACGGTGCGCTGTTCTCGGCCGAGGACCTCAAGCCCGGGTCGACCGGGACCAACTGCATCGCCGTCACCTCCACCGGGTCGCTGGCGAGCGCGGTGAAGCTGTACGCGACCGACGTGCACCAGACCAAGGGGCTGGCCTCGCACGTCACGCTGCGGGTGAAGCAGGGCTCGGGCGGCGGCTACGGCACCTGCAACGGCTTCACGCCGGCCTCCGGCGCGGAGGGCACCCTGTTCGACGACTCCCTCGCGACGTTCGCGACGAGCCGGACCGACTACGCGACCGGGATCGGCACGTGGAAGCCCGCCGGCAAGAAGGCCGAGACGCGGACCTTCCAGATCACCTACACCGTCTCGCCCGATGCACCGGCGTCGCTCATGGGAGCGTCGGCGAGCCTCGGCTTCACCTGGGAAGCCCAGAACTCCTAGACCGGAGCGGGGAGAAGGGGAGTCGGACATGCTGGCGTGGGGACGGTTCGCCGCGGTCGTGGCGGCGCGGGCACTGCTCGCGGCGATCGCCGGCCTGGCGTTCTGGGCGGCGGCGCCGATGGTGCTCGGCTGGCACAGCACGACCGTGATGACCGGGTCGATGGAGCCTGCGCTGCAGGTCGGCGACGTGGTCGTGAGCAAGCCGGTCGAGGCGCACGAGCTGCGGCCCGGGCAGGTCCTGCTCTTCCCCGACGCCGACCACCCCGGAACGCTCCGACTGCACCGCTTCGACGCGATCGACGACGACGGGGGGCTGATCACCAAGGGCGACGCCAACGTCGCCGCCGACTCCACCCGCATCGACCGGGGGACGGTCTCCGGCGTCGGCTACCTCCGCGTGCCGCTGATCGGCACCCCCGCGGTCTGGATCTCGGAGCACCGCACCGCACCGCTCGTCGCCCTCGGCGCCGGGCTCCTCCTCCTCGCGGCGGTGGCGGTCGTCCCCGCGGTCGCCGGCGGCGACGCCGGCGAGCCCGCGCCCCGACGAGGACGACACCGCCGGCGCCGCCGTCTCGCGCGACCGCTCCCCCTCGGCGTCGCGGCGACCGCCGTCGTGATCGCGATCCTGGCCGTCCCCGCGCCGGCCGCGGCGGCCGCCTTCTCCGCCGCCACCGCCTCCGCGAGCACCATCTCGACCGCGGCGGCGACACCCGCGACCGGTCTGACCTGCACGAACAACGCCGACGGCTCCGTCACCGTGGGCTGGAAGTATGCCGGAGCCCGACCGGAGCGCTTCACCACCATCGTCGACGGCACACCCGGCGCCGCCGTCGACGGCGCCGCCCGCTCCACCATCCTCAGCCCCGAGGGCCTGTTCTCCTGGCGGACCTCCACCGTGAGCATCCGCACCGACCTCACCAGCACCTGGACCACCGCGTCCACCGGCAGCGTCAAGATCACCACCGTCCGCTTCCTCGGATTCGGGCGGACCACCTGCGCCGCCTAGCGCTCGGCGATCATCTCGAGCCCCGGCTGAGCTCCTCCGGCAGCTCGGCCACGGGGGCGATGACCATGTCCTGCACCTTCCAGTCCAGCTCGACGCAGCGCTCGCGCGCCGCCTCCAGCTGCGCGAGCGTCGGCATGCGGCCGCCCGCGGGGATCACGAAGGACTCCACGTGGAAGACGTGGCCCTCGTCCCGCACGCGCGAGGCGGCATCCCCGACCCAGTCGATCGCGCGGAGGGTCTTGTCGATCTCCCGCCCGAGCGGATGCGGCTCGGCATCGTCGAAGGTCTTCGCGCGGCTGTCCATGAGGGCGGACACGGCGCGGCGGAGGTTCTTCCAGCCGTCCCGTGCGATCGAGGCGGCGATCACGAGCGCGGCCGCGGCATCCGCCCACCACAGCCCGACGCCGATGCCGAGGACGCCGACGATCGCGGCGCCGGCCGTCATCCAGTCCGCCTTGTTCATGTCGGCGTCGGCGTAGAGCACCTTGTCGTGCAGCGTCTCGGCGAGGCGCATCTTCTTCCGGCCCAGGATCACGGGCGCCGGGATCGTGAGCGCCATCGCCGGGATCATGAGCCAGCCCAGCCAGATCGTCTCGCCGAAGAGGGTGACCCCGCCGATCGCCGGATGCTCCGCGGCCAGCAGCTTCGAGCCGGAGTCGACGATGAGGTACGCACCCATGACGAGCAGCGAGACCGCCGCGACGAGGTGCGCGATGCCCGTCGCGCGGTGGTAGCCGTAGGGATGCCGCTGATCCGGGCGGCGGCGCACGACGAGGCGGGCCGCGAGGAACGCGATCGGCGGGAGGAAGGAGAGCAGGTCCTCGATCCAGGCCGCCCGCATCGCCTGCGAGCTGCCGAGCACGAGCGCGACGATCACGACGGTGACGGCGAGGAAGGCGATGCTCGCCCACTCCAGGCGGACGGCGAGACGCAGCGCGTCGCGCTGCTCGTCCGGCAGCTCCGTGCGCCCGATGCGGGCGCCCGGCTCAGCGCGCATCGTCGTGCTCCTGGAGGTAGCGGTCGAGCTCGAGCACGAGGCCGTTCTCGCCGAGCGGCGCGAGCATGACGAGCTCCTCGCGACGCTCGCCGCGAGCGTCGTCGAGGACGTAGGCCTGCGTCGTGCTCGCCCGGTCCGACCACGGCGTGTCCGGCCGGATCCCGCCCACGACGAGGTCGACCGCCCCCGCATCGAGCTCCTCGACGAGACGCTGCTCGCTCTCCTGCCGCCACGTGATCCCGACCCCGAGCGACTCCGCGAAGCCCGCGACCAGGTCGATCTCGGCGCCCGCCGGATCCTCGCCCTCCACGAGCTGCACCCAGCCGGGGCTCTCGGTCACGCCGACGCGCAGGCCGTCCTCGCGGATGCGGTCCAGCGCGCCATCCGGATCGGCCGGGATGCTCGGGACGCAGCCGGCCAGCGCCGAGGCCGCGACGACGGCGAGCGCCGACGTCGCGATCCGCACCGGGCTGCGCATCATCCCGCGCCTCCTGAGACCCATGCCGGGAACGCTACGCGCCGGCGCGGAGCGGTCCGCGAGCGCGCAGGCGGCACCCAGGTCGCCGGTCCCTCAGCCGGCGGGCGCGCTGAGCCCCGCGAGGTACCGGCGCGCCCGGAGCACCCCGACCCCCTGCGACACGAGCAGGACCACGAGGGATGCCGCGAGCAGCACCATGAGGACGGTGCGGATCCAGGCGAGATCCGAGTCCGCCCCGATCGAGAGCTGCAGCGCGAGGAGCCCCGACAGCAGCGCCCCCTGCTGGAGCATCTGCCACGGGGCGTAGCGCGCGTAGACGGTCGCGTAGTCGCGGGCCGGCGCCGCGAGCTCCCCCGGCAGCTCGCCGCCGCGGAACACGGCCGCGCGCACGAGCCGGCGCTCCGCGTGGAGCAGGTGCCGGAGGTTCATCATGCGCGCGGGGGCCGGGAGGGCTGCGACGAGCGCCGCGATGCTCACGACCATGCAGCCGAGCGCGACGCCGGCCCACACGGTCCAGCTGCCGGGCGCCCAGAACGCGACCACGACGACCGCGCCCACGACGGCCGCGACGCCGACGAAGGGCAGGAGCTTGAGCCGCCTGCGGCGCAGCTCCTCGGGCGACGCCGCCAGCCACTCCAGCGAGGGCCGGTCGAGCGACATCAGTGCTCGGACTCGAAGTCGATCGCCGCGCGGGAGGCGGCGTAGCCGCGGATCACGGCGGCCGCGGCCTCGTGCTCGGGATGCACCTGGTACGCCTGGAGCGCATCGCGGGACTCGAAGAGCGAGACGAGGACGACATCCGAGTTGCCCTCGGTCTCGTGCAGGTCGGCGTGCACCTCGAGCCACGCGAGGCCCTCCACGAGGTCGACGAGCGGGGAGAGCCTCGCGGCGATGTCGGCGATCTGCGCCTGCCGCTCCGCGGCGTCCTCGGTCTTCAGCGTCCAGGCGACGATGTGCTTGATCATGCTGATGCCTCCTCGGCGTCGGTGAGCGCGCGGCGCAGGCGGTCCGCATCCACGCGCCAGATGGTGTGCACGCGCTCCTCGATGAGCACCACCGGAATCTCCTCCACGAAGCGCTCGTGCAGCTCCGGGTCGTCGAGGATCGAGCGCTCCTCGAGCTGCGCGGACGGGAACTCCGGCAGGACCTCGGCCAGCACGGCGCGGGCGTCGTCGCAGAGGTGGCAGCCGGGCTTGCCGACGAGGGTGACGCGGGGCACGACTCCAGCGTAGACCGCGCGCTCCGCGGGCGGCGCGGAGCGCTCCGCTAGGCTGGCCCGACCATGCCCGAGGTGAACGACGTCGACCCCGGCGGCCCCAGCTCGTCCCCGATCGTCGCCTTCTTCGACGTCGACAACACGCTCATGCGGGGCACGAGCCTCTTCCACCTCGGCATCGAGGCCTGGCGGGAGGGCGTCATCGGGCCCCGCGACATCCTCCCCTTCGCCTGGCACCAGATGCGCTTCATCGCGAAGGGCGAGAACGACGCCCATCTCAGCTCGGCGCGGGAGCGGGCGCTCGAGCTCATCGGCGGCCACAGCCCCGACGAGATCGAGGCGCTCGCCGAGCAGATCTGGGAGACCCGCATCCGCCCGCGGCTCTGGCCGGAGACCGTCGGGATCGCGCAGGAGCACCTCGCGAAGGGCCACGAGGTGTGGCTCATCTCCGCGACCCCGATCGAGGTCGGCCGGCTCATGGCCCGGCGGCTCGGGCTGACGGGCGCCCTCGGCACCGTCGTCGAGCGGGAGGACGGGATCTACACCGGCAAGCTCGTCGGCCACGTGCTCCACGGCGAGCAGAAGGCGGTCGCGGCGCGCGAGCTGACCGGCCGCATCGGCGCCCGCCTCGAGGACTGCTGGGCGTACTCCGACAGCCGCAACGACATCCCGCTCCTCTCCCTCGTCGGCAACCGGGTCGTCGTGAACCCCGACGTCCCGCTCCGCCTCCACGCGGCGAAGCACGACTGGCCCGTGCTGCAGCTCAAGCCCGCGAGCATCCGCGAGGCGCAGCGGCGGGTCAAGCGCGAGGCGCGGGCGGTGCGGAAGGACGCGCGGCGCACCGACCCCGGCGGCGGCCCGGACACGAAGAAGCGCCGGACCCCGTAGGGCCCGGCGCTCACGACCGCGAGGCGGTCTACTTCTTGTTGCGACGCTGGTGACGCGTCTTGCGCAGCAGCTTGCGGTGCTTCTTCTTGGCCATCCGCTTGCGGCGCTTCTTGATGACAGAGCCCATGATTCACCTCATTCGTTCGGACTGATCGGACCACCGGGTCCGTGTCAGAACCTCGAGTAAGTCAACCTGGGGATTCTAGCCTGTTCAGCCGACCTGGGCGTCCCCGAGGCGGATCATCGCCGCCACGGCGGACTCGGGGATGCGGTACGAGCGCCCGAATCGGATAGCCGGCAGGTCGCCCGCCTTGACCATGCGGTACACGGTCATGTTCGAGACGCGCATCATCTCGGCCACCTCCGCGACCGTGAGGAAGCGCACGTCGTCGAGCTCGCCTGCCATGTCCGTCCCTCGATCGAAGATGGGCGCCGTGTTGCCAGTGTGACTGGAGTGCCCAGGCGACACCCTAGGGGGTCGCGTCAGCGCCTGTAAAGACTCAGGGGGTGCTCAGCTGCGGCCGGTGATCCGGGCGACGCCCTCCTGGAGCCGCTCCTGCGCGCCCTGGATGCGCTCCTGCGCGTCGTGCACGACGCTGCGGGCCGTGTGCGCCGTCTCCGCCGCGGCGCGGCCGAGCCGCGATCCCGCCTGCTCGGCGCCCGCCCAGGCCGCGAACGCCGCCGCGTACACGGTGTCGCCCTCGTCCCCGACCGCCGGGTCGTCGGCGCCGGCACGGCCGCCGAGACGATCCGCGAACGGCGCGATCCACCGGTCGAGCTCGCCGAGCGGGGAGCCGTCGAGACGGTAGTAGCGGTGCTGCCCCTCCTCGCGCACCTGCACGAGCCCGTGCTCGCGGAGCACCTTGAGGTGCTTCGAGACGGTCGGCTGGCTGATGCCGAGGGCCGCGACCAGCTCCCCGACGCTGATCTCGCCGCGGGCGCTGCCCGGATCCTCGGCGACCTCGAGGAGGCGGGTGAGCAGCTCGCGGCGGGTGGGGTCCGCGACGACGTCGAAGATGTCGGCCATGACGACAGGGTAGTCAGCACGGGCCGGGAGTACCATTGCCCCCCGTGCGCAGCAGTCCTGTCGCGGCGAAGGCCCGCCTCTCCGAGAACGCCTCGCTCGGCGACCGGATCCGCCACCGCATCGGCCACTTCGCCAAGACCTCGCCGTCGCGCTTCGCGATCCTCGTGTTCACGAGCCTGATTGTCGTGCTCACGATCGTGCTCATGCTGCCGGTCTCGAGCGCGGGACCGGGCGGCACCTCGCTCGCCGACGCCCTGTTCACCGCGGTCTCGACCATCTGCGTGACCGGGTTGACCGTGGTCGACATGTCGACGCACTGGTCGACCTTCGGCAACGTCGCCATCCTGATCGGACTGCAGGTCGGCGGCATCGGCGTCCTGACCCTCGCGAGCATCCTCGGATTGGCGGTCTCGCGGAAGCTCGGCCTGCAGCAGCGGCTCATCGCCGCGAGCGACAGCAACCCCTCGCGCCTCAGAGTCGGACCGGTCGCCGAATCTCAGGCGGTCCGACTCGGCGAGATCGGCGGCCTCCTGGCGACCGTCGCGATCAGCGCCCTCGTCATCGAGCTCGCCCTCACCCTCGCGCTCGTGCCGAAGCTGCTGATCTACGGTCTGGATCCCTGGGCCGCGGTCTGGAAGAGCTTCTACTTCGCCGCGTCCGCGTTCACGAACACCGGGTTCGTGCCGACCGAGGCCGGGGTCGAGCCCTTCCGCCACGACCCCTGGTTCCTCAGCGTCATCGCGATCGGCGTGTTCCTCGGCAGCATCGGGTTCCCGGTCATCTTCGCGCTCGCCCGTCGGGTGCGGCTCCGGGCACGGCTGTCCGTGCACGCGCGGCTCACCATCTACACGACCCTCATCCTGATCGCGCTCGGCGGGCTGGCGATCCTCGCACTCGAGTGGGACAACCCGTCGACCCTCGGAGGGGAGGATCCATGGTGGCGGCCCGTGACCGCCGTCTTCACCTCCGTCATGACCCGATCCGGCGGATTCTCGACCATCGACGTCGGGGAGATGAACGGCTCGAGCCTGCTCGCCATGGACATGCTGATGTTCGTCGGAGGCGGGTCGGCGTCGACCGCGGGCGGCATCAAGGTGACGACGCTCGCGGTCCTGTTCCTCGCCGCGATCGCCGAGGCGCGCGGCGACAACGACATGCAGGTCTTCGAGCGCCGCATCCCGACCGATGTCCTCCGCCTCTCGGTGAGCGTCGTGCTCTGGGGCGCGACGATCGTCGCCGCCGCCTCGATCGCGATCCTCCAGCTCACCGGCGAGCCGCTGGACCGGGTGCTCTTCGACGTCATCTCCGCGTTCGCCACCTGCGGTCTCAGCACCGGGCTCACCGAGTCGCTGCCCGATTCCGGCAAGTACATCCTCTCCGCGACCATGTGGGCCGGTCGAGTCGGGACGGTTACGCTGGCCGCGGCGCTTGCTGCGTCGCAACGACGACAGCTGTACCGCAGAGCCGAGGAGCGGCCGATCGTCGGCTGAGCAGCCGACCAGCACGCCCGACGCACCACCGTCTCGAGAGGACCGCACCCCTTGGTCGACAAGATCCCGCACGACGCACCCGTCCTGGTGATCGGGCTGGGGCGCTTCGGCGCCGCCACGGCAGGTCAGCTGCAGCGCCTCGACCGCGACGTGCTCGCGGTCGACGCCGACGAGTCGCTCGTGCAGAAGTGGTCGGAGCGCGTGACCCACGCCGTCCAGGCCGACGCCCGCTCGGTGGACGCCCTCCGCCAGATCGGGGCCCAGGACTTCTCGATCGCGGTCGTCGCGGTCGGCTCTTCGATCGAGGCGAGCGTGCTCATCACGGCGAACCTCGTCGACCTCAAGATCCCGCAGATCTGGGCGAAGGCGATCAGCCAGTCGCACGGCAAGATCCTCTCGCGCATCGGCGCGAACCACGTCATCTACCCGGAGGCGGAGGCCGGCGAGCGCGTCGCGCACCTGGTCTCGGGACGCATGATCGACTTCATCGAGTTCGACGACGGCTTCGCGGTCGTCAAGATGTACCCGCCGAAGCCGATCCGCGGCGTCACGCTCGCGGAGTCGGGCGTGCGGAAGAAGTACGGGATCACGGTCGTCGGCGTGAAGAGCCCCGGCAAGGACTTCACCTATGCGACGCCCGACACCGTCATCTCGAACCACGACCTCATCATCGCGAGCGGCTCCTCCGCCGACATCGAGCGCTTCGCGAGCGTCGCGGGCTGAGCCGCCCGCGCCGCCGCCCGCGCCGCCGGCCGCGCGTCAGCCGGCCGCGAGCTCCCGGGCCCGGGCCAGCGCCGCCGCCGTGGCGCGGTCGAACACGGCCGACAGCTCCGCCGCCTCGAGCTCGGCGATCGCGCGCTCCGTCGTGCCCTTCGGGCTGGTGACACGACGACGGAGCTCGGCCGGGTCGCCCTCCGAGCGGGCGAGCAGCTCGCTCGCGCCGCGGAAGGTCCCCTCGACCATGACCGCGGCCTGCTCGGCCGTGAAGCCCATCCCGACCGCCGTCCGGCTCAGCTGCTCGATGAGGAAGAAGACGTAGGCCGGCCCCGAGCCGCTGATCGTCGAGAGCGCGTCGATCTGCGACTCCGGCACCTCGAGGACCTCCCCGACCGTCTCGAAGACGGCGCGCACGAGGCCCAGATCCTCGGCATCCCCCCGCGACCCGGCCGCGATGCCGGTCACGCCGCGCCCGACGAGCGACGGCGTGTTCGGCATGGCCCGCACGACGACGTTCGGCACGAGCGCCTCCATGGATGCGGTCGTCACCCCCGCCGCGACGCTCACGAGGATCGTGTCCGGCTCGAGCGCCGGCGCCACCTCGCGGAGGAGGTCCGCCACCATCCCGGGCTTCACGCCGATGATGGCGACCCGGGCGCCGGCGAGCGCGATGCGGTTCGCCTCCGGCTCCAGCTCGGTCGCGAGGGAGGTGACCTCGGGGGCGCGGAGGGCCGCCGCCTTCGCCTCGGTGCGGTTCGTGACGCGGATGCCGCCGTCGACGACGACGCCGTCCGCGGTGAGACCCGAGAGGATCGCACCGCCCATCGAGCCGGTTCCGAGGATCGCGATGCGGGGCAGGTCGACGCTCATGACTCCGAGTGTAGGTTGGAGGCCTCACCGGGACAGAGGGAGCGGGGCTGCATGAGCGCGTCAGGCGGGGCGAAGGCGGTCGTGGCCGCGCTGCTGGCGAACACCGGGATCGCGGTGACGAAGTTCGTCGCCTTCCTCGTCTCGGGCTCCAGCTCGATGCTCGCCGAGAGCGTGCACTCCCTCGCCGACGCCGGCAACCAGCTGCTCCTGCTGCTCGGCGGTCGCCGGGCGCGCCGCGCGGCCGACGCCGAGCACCCCTTCGGCTACGGCCGCGAGCGCTACGTCTACGCCTTCGTCGTCGCGATCATCCTCTTCTCCGTCGGCGGCATGTTCTCGCTCTACGAGGGCATCGAGAAGATCCAGCACCCGCACGAGCTCGACAACGTGTGGCTGCCGATCATCGTCCTGCTCATCGCGATCGTGCTCGAGTCGCTGTCGCTGCGCACCGCCGTCCGGGAGTCGAACCACGTCCGCGGGAAGCAGGGCTGGGTGCAGTTCGTGCGCCGCGCGAAGAGCCCCGAGCTGCCGGTCGTGCTCCTCGAGGACGTCGCCGCGCTCACCGGCCTCGTGCTCGCGCTCCTCGGCGTCGGCCTCACCGCCATCACCGGCGACGCCGTCTTCGACGCGATCGGCACGATCTGCATCGGCGTGCTCCTCGTGCTCGTGGCGATCATCCTCGGCATCGAGACGAAGAGCCTCCTCGTCGGCGAGGGCGCGACGCCGGAGGAGACGCAGCGCATCCGCGAGGTCTTCAACGCGCACCGCGAGGTCGAGGCGCTCATCCACATGAAGACGCTCTACCTCGGGCCGGAGGAGCTCATGATCGCGGCGAAGGTCGCGTTCCCGAGCCAGACCCGTATCGCCGAGGTCGCCGCCTCCATCAACCGGCTCGAGGCGGACCTGCGCGAGACGATCCCGCACGCCCGCGTCATCTACATCGAGCCCGACATCTACGTGACGCCCGGCGAGGGCAGCCCCTCGACGGACGCGATCGTCATCAAGGCGAGCGACTAGGCGCGCGCTCAGCGGTGCGCGCGCCGGGCGCGCTCAGCGGTGCGCGCTCAGCGGTGCGCGCTCAGCGGTGCGCGCTCAGCGGTGCGCGTCGAAGAAGGCTCGCAGCTGCGCCGAGGCCTCCTCGGCGAGCACGCCCGCGACGACCTCGACCCGGTGGTTGAGCCGGCGGTCGCGGAGCAGCTCGTGCACGCTCCCCACGGCGCCCGCCTTCTCGTCCCAGGCGCCGAAGACGACGCGCGGGATGCGGGCCGCGAGGATCGCGCCCGCGCAGAGCACGCAGGGCTCGAGCGTCACGACGAGGGTCGCGCCCTCGAGGCGCCACCCGCCCCGGGCCTCCGCGCCGCGGCGGATCGCGAGGACCTCCGCGTGCGCGGTCGGGTCGCCCAGCAGCTCGCGCTCGTTGCCGGCCTCCGCGAGGACCGCGCCGTCCGCATCCAGCAGCACCGCGCCGACCGGCACGTCGCCCGTCCGGGTCGCCGCCGCCGCGATCTCGAGCGCGCGCCGCATCCAGCGCTCGTCGTCCGCGTCGGGCCGCATCCCGCATCCTCTCGCCGCCCGCTCGGACGGTAGCCTGAGCCTATGCGAGTGCACGTTGCCGACCATCCCCTCGTCACCCACAAGCTGACGGTCCTCCGCGACGAGCGCACCCCCGCGCCGACGTTCCGTGCGCTCGCCGAGGAGCTCGTGACGCTCCTCGCCTACGAGGCGACGCGCGGCGTCCGCACGCAGGAGGTCACGGTGCGCACGCCGGTCGCCGAAGCGCGCGGGCTCGCCATCGCCGACCCGAAGCCGCTCGTCGTGCCCATCCTCCGCGCCGGGCTCGGGATGCTGGAGGGCATGGTCAAGCTGGTCCCGACCGCCGAGGTCGGCTTCCTCGGGATGGTCCGCAACGAGGAGACGCTGCAGCCGGAGACCTACGCGGAGCGGCTGCCCGAGGACCTCTCCGACCGCCAGTGCTTCGTCATCGACCCGATGCTCGCGACCGGCGGCTCGCTCATCGCCGCGATCGACTTCCTGCTCGCGCGCGGCGCCCGGGATGTCACCGCGGTCTGCCTCATCGCCTCCCCCGAGGGCCTCGCCGCCGTCGAGCGGGCGATGGAGGGCCGGGCGGACGTGTCGATCGTGCTCGGCGCGGTCGACGAGAAGCTGAACGAGGTCGGCTACATCGTGCCCGGCCTGGGGGATGCGGGCGATCGGCTCTACGGCCTGGTCTGACCCCCGCGCTCCTCTCGCGATAGACATGTCTGCGGCGCGAGGGACGGCGTCGTGCCGGGGTCCGCGCCGCAATAGACATGTCTACGGCGGGGTGCAGCGCAGGGTGCGGCGAGAGGTCGCCGCGAGCGCGGGTTGACAGATGTTGCGCGCGTGCAAGAAACTTGCACGCATGACCGCCCTTCCGCACACCCAGTTCGCCCGCGAGGTGGATGGGGTCGTCGGCATGATGATGCCGACGGACGCGGTCATGTGCTGTCGAATGTGCGCCTGAGAGGCCGTTCCCGCCCGAGTCCCCATGGATCCCGCTGACGTGCATCGTCCGGGTCCAGGCGAGGACTCCCGGACCCCGTCGCGATCGACGGATGCGTCCGCACCTCTGCACGACGACGACACAGCGAGGCGAGCTCCGATGGATGAGACCCGGACGCCGCCCGCGCAGCCTGAAGGATTCGACACCATGTCCCTCGCGACCATCGACACCATCCGCCCCGCCCGCCGCCGGCCCGCCGCGCCCGCCCCGGCATCCCCCGTCCGCGCCGTCCCGCCGATCGGCGACTCGGCGCCCGCCCCGGCTCCTGCGGCCGATGGCGCCGCCGCGGCCCCCGCGACCACGCCGTCATCCGCGGAGGCCGGCCGCATCCGCGCCGTGCCCGCCGGCACCGAGGCCCGCGGCTTCGCCCTGTACGTCGGCCTCGACGAGGAGACCGCGGTGCGCGCCGGCACCGACCTCGGCACCGTGGTCCAGGCGATCAAGCGCCTCCTCGGCGATCTCGTGCCCGGCGCCGAGACCTACGCGTCCGTCGCGCTCGCCCCCGTCGGCGCGGGCGGCCGCGACGTGGATGTCGTGCGGCTCGCCCTGCAGGACCCGGCCGCGCTCGCGAAGCACCGCCAGGCGGCGGCGCCGGCCCAGGAGCCGGAGGCGCGCGGAGGTGTCGTGATCGACATCTCGCGCAAGCGCGTCCAGCTCGACGGCGAGACCGCGCCCCTCACCTACAAGGAGTTCGAGCTGCTGCAGTTCCTCGTGCTCCGCGAGGGCCGCACGATCGACCGGCAGGAGATCATCCAGTCGCTCTGGGCCGAGACGACCGAGGAGGAGGCCCCGAACGAGCGCACGATCGACGTGCACGTCCGACGCCTCCGCTCCAAGCTCGGCGCCTACGAGGACATCGTGCGCACCGTCCGCGGCGCCGGCTACCGCTTCGACCGCCACGCGGACGTCGCGATCCGCTGGGCGTCCACGCCCTCGCCCGACGTCTTCTGACCCGAGACGGCACGCGGCATCCGCGGCTGTCGGCGGGTCGCCGTAGCGTGATCGCATGGACGTCATCCTCATCCCCGGCTTCTGGCTCGACGCGTCCTCCTGGGACGCGGTGATCCCCGCGATCCGGGAGGCGGGGCACGAGCCGCGGCCGCTGACGCTGCCCGGTCTGGAGTCAGCGGCCTCGCCGCGGTCCGACATCGGCCTCGAAGACCACGTGGATGCGGTCGTCGCCGCGATCGACGCGGCCGACGGTCCCGTCGTCCTCGTCGGGCACTCCGGCGGCGGAGCGATCGCCTACGACGCAGCCGACCGGCGCGTGGACCAGGTGGCCCGGATCATCTACGTCGACTCCGGCCCGCTCTCCGAGGGAGCCGCGATCAACGAGGAGCTGCCCGCCGAGGGAGGCGAGATCCCGCTGCCCGACTGGAGCGCCTTCGAGGATGCGGAGCTCGCGGGCTTCGACGAGGGCGGCCTCGCCGCCTTCCGAGCGCGCGCCGTGCCGCAGCCGCTCCGCGTCGCGACCGACCGCCGCGTCCTCCGCGACGCGCGCCGACGCGACATCCCGGCGACCGTCATCTCGAGCACCATGTCGGCCGCGCTCATCCACGAGCTCGCGGCGGGCGGCCATCCCTTCATGGCCGAGTTCGCGACGCTCTCGGATGCCGTGATCGTGGAGCTCCCGACGGGCCACTGGCCGCAGCTCACCCGCGGCGCCGAGCTCGGCGACGCGATCGCGGCGGCGCTGCCGGCGAGCTAGCCGCGCAACTCGGTCCGGGCCGCTCCGGCACGGCTCACCCGCCAGGCGGTGTCGCCGTCGGGCGAGGCGTCGATGACGCAGAAGCGGTTGCCGTCGGGGTCCTCGAGGATCTCGTCGTCGGCCTCCGCCGGCCGCCCCGCCCAGTCGATGTGCCGGGCGCCGAGGGCCAGCAGCCGCTCGACCTCCGCCGCCTGGTCGTCGGCATACAGGTCGAGGTGGATGCGCGGCGGCAGCGAGACCCGCGAGTGCCCGGCATCGAGCGACAGCGCGACGCCGCCCTCGCCGACGTTTCCCTCCGCCTCGAGGATCGCGAAGTCGACGTCCGGCTCGCGCCGCAGTCGCGCGTGCAGTGCGGCGCTCCAGAACTCGATCGCCCTCGCGAGGTCGTCGACGCCCATCACGATGCTCCCGATCCGCAGCATCCCCCCATGCAACGCGCCCGCGCCCTCCCCGTCAACCGCCCCCCCTGCCGCCCGGCAGCCCGACTTCCGAAATGCAGGACGATTCGCGGGCTGCGCCCGGCCTGCCGGGGCCTGCACGGCATCCCGGCGGCCCGCATCCTGCATTTCGGAAGGGGCGCCCGGCGGCGCTCTTCCGAAATGCAGGACGGGCTGCGCACCCGAGATCCGCCGCGCCCGAGAACTGCTGGGCGCACGCCGAACGGTCCTGCATTTCGGAAGGGGTGCCCGGGGCGGGGGCGGGATGGTGTGGGGCGGTCCCGGGTCAGCGGCGCTTCGGGGAGGGCTCCGGGGTGGGCAGGGCGCCCGCCTCGCGGAGCTCCGTGTAGTGGGCGCGCGCCTCATCCTGGCGCGCGCGCTCGGCACCCGTCGCGATCTCGGCGCGAAGGTGCTCGGGGGCGAAGCCGAAGGCCTCGACGAGGTCGAGCGCCTGCGGCCGGAGGCGGGGCAGGAGCCGGTCGTCGATGTAGTCGGTGATCGCGTGCGCGCGGAAGGCGGAGAGCCGGCCGTTGAGGAGATACCAGGCGAGGTGCCGCTCGATCGTCGTGAAGCCGAAGAGGTCGCGGAGCCAGGTGAGGACCTGCCTCGTGCCGTCGTGCTCGATCGTCTCGAGCGCCTCCGTGAAGGCCTCCCACTGGAGGAGCTCGGCGTGCGCGATCGCGGTCTCGATGAGCTCGTTCTGGTTCTGGTTGAAGAGCTCGGCCGCGGCGTCCGCATCCAGCTTGGAGGCGTTGCGCATGCGGTTCGCGATCTCGCCCACCATGGTGTGCACGCGGTCGGTGAGGAGCTGCCGCTGCGAGTCGGCGTCGCGCACGAAGCCGACCGAGCGGGCGGTGGAGCCGAAGTCGGCGACCCGCTGCGCGAGCTGGCGGAGACCGGAGCGGTTGAGCGCCGCCTCCCCCACCTGGCCGGCGACGAACTGCGCGATGTCGCCGGCATCCGCCGAGCGCATGCGCTGCGCGAAGTCGCCGAGGAGGCGCTTCGCGACGAGCTGGAGGAGGACGTTGTTGTCGCCCTCGAAGGTCGCGTAGATGTCGAGGTCGGCACGGAGCTGCGTGAAGCGGTTCTCCGCGAGGAAGCCGGCACCGCCGCAGGCCTCGCGGCACTCCTGGAGGATGTCGAGTCCGGCCCAGGTGGAGAGCGGCTTGAGGGCGGCCGCGAGGGTCTCGAGATCCTGCCGGTCCTCGTCGGTGTCGTGCGCGCCGCTGAAGACGCCGTCGAACTTCTCGAGGAGACGCTCGTGCGCGAAGGACATCGCGTAGGTCTGGGCGAGGCGCGGCAGCAGCCGTCGCTGGTGGCGCTGGTAGTCGAGCAGCACGACCTCGGCGTCGTCGGCGCCGGCCGTGAACTGGCGGCGCTCGGCGGCGTAGCGGATCGCGATCGTGAGGGCGAGCTTCGCGGCGACCGTCGAGGAGCCGTCGAGCGAGACGCGGCCCTGCACGAGCGTGCCGAGCATGGTGAAGAAGCGGCGGCCGGGGCTCGCGATCGGCGAGGTGTAGGTGCCGTCGGCGGCGACCTGCCCGTAGCGGTCGAGGAGGTCGGTGCGCGGGATGCGGACCCGGTCGAAGTGGAGGCGCCCGTTGTCGATGCCGTTGAGCCCGCCCTTAAGGCCGTCGTCCTCGCCGCCGATGCCGGGCAGGAACGCCCCCGCCTCGTCGCGGATGGGCACATAGAAGGCGTGGACGCCGTGATCCACCCCCTTCGTGATGAGCTTCGCGAACAGCACCGCCGCGCGGCCGTCTTTCGCGGCGTTGCCGAGGTAGTCCTTCCAGGCGCCGCGGAAGGGCGTGTGGATGACGAACTCCTCGGCGGCCTCGTCGTAGGTGGCGGTCGTGCCGATGGAGGCGACATCCGAGCCGTGGCCGGTCTCGGTCATGGCGAAGGCGCCGGGCACGCGCAGGTCCATGGCGCCCGGGAGGTACGCCTCGTGGTGGCGCTCGGTGCCGAGGTGCAGGATCGCGGCCCCGAAGAGCCCCCACTGGACGCCCGCCTTGATCTGGAGGGAGGCGTCGCCGAGGACGAGCTCCTCGAAGGAGGCGATGTTGGCGCCGTGCGCCTCCTCGCCGCCGAGGGCGCGCGGGAAGGCGCGGTGGACGGCGCCGTCCGCGACGAGCTGACGCAGCTGCCCGAGGACGCGCTCGCGATGCTCGGCCATGCCGAGGCCGTCGATGCGGTGGTAGCGCTCCTCGCGGAGCAGCTCGCGCGAGTGCCGGCGCACCTCGCCCCATCGGCCGAGCAGGTGCTCGCCGAGCAGCGCGGTGTCGATGCTCGGGCCGGCGGCGGCCTCGCCGTCGTCGTGGTGGGCGGCGGGCAGCGCCTCGGCGGCGGGCTCGTCGAGCACTCGGGTGCGCATGCGTGACTCCTCTGCGGTGGGGACGGGATGACCGTAACCCCGGCCGCCGACCTCGCCCCGAATGCTCGTGGAGGCCGACGAACCCGGCCCCGTGGCCTCCGCCCGCGTCTGTCGATGCCCTACAAGCTCCGGGCGTCTCGACAGGAGGAGTCCGCCGATTCCGGCACATGATCCGGATCGCCCCTAGCCTGTCGGGCATGGCCCCCCAGCTCCCCGAGACCATGCCCGCCGTCTTCGCGACCGGCGGCCTCCCGCTCGACGATCCGCGTGCGCTCCGCGACGGCGAGGCGCCCGTCCCGAGTCCGGGTCCGCGCGACCTCCTCGTCGAGATCCGCGCCGTGTCGGTGAACCCCGTCGACCGCAAGCGGCGGGCGGTGTCGCCGGCGGACGGCAGCGCGATCCTCGGCTTCGACGCGGCGGGCGTCGTGGTCGCCACGGGCCGGGGGGTGACGCGCTTCGCCGTCGGCGACGAGGTCTGGTACGCGGGCGACGTCGGCCGCCAGGGCACGAACGCCGCCTATCACGCGGTCGACGAGCGCATCGTCGGGCGCCGCCCCGCGAGCCTCGACTGGGCGGATGCCGCCGCCCTCCCGCTCACGGCCCTCACCGCCTGGGAGACGCTGTTCGACCGGTTCCGGGTGGATGCCGCCGCCGAGGGCACGCTGCTCGTCGTCGCGGGCGCGGGCGGCGTCGGCTCGATCCTCACGCAGCTCGCGAAGCGCCTCACCCGCCTCACCGTCGTCGCGACGGCCGGGCGCCCCGAGTCGCGCGACTTCGCGGCGCGGATGGGCGCGGATCACGTCGTCGGGCACGCCGATCTCGTCGCCGAGGTGCGCGCCGTCGCCCCCGACGGCACGGACTACATCTTCACGCCGTACACCGAGCAGCACTTCGCCTCCTACGTGGAGCTCGCGAAGCCGTTCAGCCAGATCACCTCGATCGACGGGCCGCGCACGCTCGACCTGTCCGGCATCCCGCCGAAGAGCCTCACGCTGCACTGGGAGTGGATGTTCACGCGCGCCCGCAGCGCCACACCCGACATGGGCCGGCAGGGCGAGGCGCTCGACCGGGTCGCCGAGCTCGTGGATGCGGGCGAGCTCCAGACGACGGCCACCACCCGGCTCGAGGGGCTCGACGCGGCGACGCTGCGCGAGGCGCACCGGCTCATCGAGTCGGAGGGGGTCGTCGGGAAGGTCGTGATCAGCCGCTGACGGGCGGCGCGGCCGCGGGCGGCGGCGATCCCGTCGGCGCCGCCGGCCTCCCGCCGTAGGCGAGCCGCCGCAGCAGCACCTCCGCCGGCCCCCGGAGGCCGGCCCTCCCCATCCAGGCGGCGATCCCGAGCGTCGCGAGCCAGGTCGCGACGGCGACGAGGGTGATCGTGGCGGTCGTGAGGTGCTCGCCGAGTCCGAGCGCCCAGGCGCTCATGAGCGGGGCGAAGACGAGCGACTGCACGAGGTAGAAGGTCAGCGAGCGCTGGCCGAGCGCCTGCAGCGCCCGCAGCAGCCCGCCGGGGCCGGCGCCGCCCGAGGCCATGCGCTCCCGGACGTGCGCGGCGATGAGCGCGAAGACGGCGACGTAGCCGAGCCCGCAGGCGAGCCCCGCGAGCTGGTGGACGCCGAGGAGCATCCAGCTCGCCGCCTCCGGGATCGGGATCGCCCCGAGGTGCGTCGCCGCCGACACCGCGCCGACGACCCAGCCGATCGGGATGCCGATGCCGGCGACGAGGCGGAGCAGCCGCCGGTGGCGCTCCGGCTCCTCGAGCACGCCGCGGCGCGCGGCGAGGACGGCGAGCAGGATCGCGAGCGGCACGACCATGCCGAGCAGGCCCTGGGCGGGTGCCAGCACCGCCCAGAAGCCGAGTCGGGCGAGCGCCGCGAGGAGCGGATCCTCGATGCCGGCCGCGGTGGGGAGCATGCCGCCGTCGGTCGCGGCGAGGCCGGCCTCCGCCTCCGGCAGCCCCGCGACGACGATCCCGCCGATCAGCGACAGCGCCGCCCACTGCACGAGCAGGGCGAGGAGGACGACGCACCAGATGACGATGGTGCGGTCCCGGCGGCGGATGAAGAGGGCGACGAGGACGAGCCCCGCGAGGCCGTAGGCGCCGATGATGTCGCCCATCCACAGCAGGAGCGCGTGCGCCGCGCCGAAGGCGACCATCCACCAGTGCCGGCGCCGCAGGATCCGACGGGCCTCGGCCTCACCCGAGCTCGCGACCTGGCGGCGGAAGAGCTGCCAGATCCCGTAGCCGAAGAGGAAGGCGAACATCGGGTAGGAGCGTGCGTCGATCGCGATCATGGTGATCGCCTGCGCGACGGCGTCGGCGGCGCTCTCGGGCTCGGGATGGTTGGAGCCGAAGGACGCGCTCCCGCGCCCCCAGAGGTAGAACGGCGAGTTCGCGATGACGATGAAGAGCAGCATCGCCCCGCGGGCGACGTCGGGGGCGAGCGCGCGCTCCCGGAGCGGTGTCCCGGGACGGGATGCGCGCCGCGGCGGCGCGGGCTCGGCGGTCGCGGTGGTCGGGCGGTCGGTTCCGTCGGCGGCCATGCCTCCAGGTTGGCAGGCCGGGCCGGGCTCGACAACCTGGGGCGCCGGGTCGCGACCGCCACTGTCCATCCGGCCAGGGCCATGGTCCGCACGGCCGGGGTGCGCGGGCGCCCGCGCCGGAAGGCTCGAGGCATGGAGAACGACACCTCGACCCAGTCCCCCCGTCCGCCGCGTCGACGCGGCCTCCGCATCGCGGCCATCGCCGCCGCCGGCGCGCTCCTCGCCTCCGCCGTAGGCCTCGGCGCCTGGGTCCGGAGCCAGCCGGCCGACGCGAGCACCGCGCCGCCGGCGCTCCAGAGCCGGATCGACGACCTCGTCGACGCCGGGTACCCCGGCGTGCTCGCGGCCGTCACCGACGCGCGCGGGGAGCAGATCGATGCGGTCGCGGGCGCCGGCGACCTCGAGACCGGCGAGGCGCCGCCCCGCGACGGCGCGGTCCGCATCGCGAGCAACACCAAGATGTTCGTCGCCGTGCTGGTGCTCCAGCTCGTCGACGAGGGCCTCGTCGAGCTCGACGAGCCGATCGAGGCCGTGCTGCCGGGGCTCGTCCGCGGCGACGGCATCGACGGCCGCGAGATCACGGTCCGCCAGCTGCTCCAGCACACGAGCGGCCTGCCCGAGTACGCCGACGAGGTCGCCGCCGACGCCTTCGGGGCGCAGCACCGCTACCTCTCGCCCCGCGACATGCTCGACATCGCCCTCGAGAAGCCCGCGGGCTTCCGGCCCGGCGAGCGCTGGGAGTACAGCAACACCAACTACCTCCTCCTCGGGCTGCTCGTCGAGCGGGTCGTCGAGCGTCCCGTCGCGGAGCTCGTGCGCGAGCGCATCACGGAGCCGCTCGGCCTCGAGCGCACCGTCTTCCCGCAGCCCGGCGACGAGCGCATCCCCGGCGAGCACCCCGAGGGGTACCACCTCGACGGCGACGGCGAGCTGCGCGCGATCACCGAGCTCGACCCCGCCTTCGCCTGGGCCGCCGGGGCGATGATCTCGACGCCCGGCGAGCTCAACCGCTTCATGCAGGCCCTGCTCGGCGGCGAGCTGCTGAGCGACGCCGCCCTCCGCGAGATGCAGGATGCCGTGCCGGCCGGCGACGAGATCACTCCCGACGCGAGCTACGGCCTGGGCCTCCAGCGCTACCCGCTCAGCTGCGGCGGCGCGGCCTGGGGCCACGGCGGCGACATCCCCGGCATGCAGACCCGCAACGCGGTCGGCCCGGACGGCACCGCCGTCACGATCGCGGTGAACGCCCTCCCGTGGGCGGTCGTCGACCAGAGCGACGAGGAGCGGCTGCTGGACCAGTACCGGATCGTGCTCGACGCGCTCGACGAGACGCTGTGCGACCGCTGATCGAGCAGGACGGTGCCCGGGCGGATGCGCCCGGGCACCGCTCGTGGTTGACTCGCGAGATGATCGCCGAGCCGCCGCGGATCCCGCCGGCGCTGCTCCGGTCGCTGCCGCCGCTGCTCGTCGCGGCGAGCGCCGCCGGCTACCTCTGGCTCGACGCCCTGGAGGGCTCCGAGCACGCGACGCCGGGCCTGCCCGCCGCCGCCCATGCGGGCCTCGTCCTCCTCCAGGCCCTCGTGCTGCTGGCCCGGCACCGCGCGCCCGCCCCCGCGCTCGCCGCGATCGCGGCCGTGGATGCCGTCCTCCTCGCGACGAGCGGCGGCGAGCTCGGCATCGGCTCCCTCGCGGTCATGTTCGCCGCCTACGCCGCGACCGCCGCGCCGAGCCCGCCCCGGCGTCGCGCGCTCGCGCTCGGGGCCGCCGCCGCCGCGACCGCGGTGGTGGGGGGCGCCTCCCTCCTCGCCGCGGGCACGGCGCCGGCGCTCGCGGCGCTCGGCGTCGCCGCCGTGCGGGTGCTCCTCGACTACGCGGTGCCGGCGGCGATCGCGGAGGCGGTCCGCGGCCGCCGGCAGCTCGTCGAGGCCCTCCGGGAGCGCGCCGAGCTCGCGGAGCGCGAGCAGCAGGGCCGGATCGAGCGCGAGCGGCTCGCCGAGCGCACGGTGATGGCGCGCGAGCTCCACGACATCGCGGCGCATCACCTCTCGGGGATCATCGTCAGCGCCCAGGCCGTGGCCGCGCTCGTCGATCGCGATCCGGCCCGTGCCGGCGCGATGCTCGCCGCCCTCCAGCAGGACGCGCGGACGACGATGGCCGACCTGCGCAGCACGGTCGGCCTCCTCCGGGCGGACGGCGACGGCGACGCCGACGGAGGCGAGGGCGGCGACCCGACCCCGGCGCCGACGCTCGCCCGCATCCCCGAGCTCGCGGACTCCGCCGTGCGGCGCGGGCGCCACGTCGAGCTGGAGGTCACGGGCGAGCCGATCGGGCTCGGCCCGCTCGCGGAGACGGCCGGGTACCGGATGGTGCAGGAGTCGCTCGCGAACGCCGCCCGCCACGCCCCGGGTGCCGCCTGCCGCATCCGCGTCGAGCACCGCGAGGACGAGATCGCCATCAGCGTCTCGAACGATCCGGCGCCGGGGGGCGCGGCCGCCCGCCGCCAGCGGGCCGCCTCGCGCGGCTACGGGCTGGAGGGCATGGAGGAGCGCGCCGAGCTGATCGGCGCCCGGCTCGACACGGGACCCACCGCCGACGGCGGCTGGGCGAACCGCCTCCGCATCCCCCTCGATCGGAATCGGAGCATCGGATGATCACCCTCCTAGTCGTCGACGATCAGGCCGTCGTGCGCGCCGGCCTCTCGGTCATCGCGGGCGCCCAGCCCGACATCGAGGTCGTCGGCGAGGCCGCCGACGGCGCGGAGGCGATCCGGCTGGCGCGCGAGCTGCAGCCGGACGTCGTGAGCATGGACCTGCGGATGCCGGGTCTCGGCGGCATCGAGGCGACCCGCGCGATCGCCGCCGATCCCGCCATCTCGAGCGAGGTGCTCGTGGTGACCACCTTCGACGTCGACGACGACGTGTTCGCGGCGCTCGAGGCGGGCGCGGCCGGCTTCATCCTCAAGGGCGCCGAGGAGGACCGCCTGCTCGGCGCGATCCGCTCGGTCGCGGCCGGCGAGGGCACGCTCGACCAGCGCCTGACGCGACGCGTGCTCCGCGAGTTCACGAGCCGGCGGGCCGGCGGCCGGCCGGTGCCGCCGCCGTCCGGCTCGCATCCCCTGACGGACCGCGAGCTCGAGGTGCTGCGACTGCTCGCCGAGGGCCTCTCGAACGCCGAGATCTCGGCCCGGCTGTTCATCGAGCCGACGACGGTGAAGTACCACCTGGCGGGTCTCCTGCAGAAGACGGCCGCGCGGGATCGCCTGCAGGCGGTGCTGTGGGGCATCCGCACCGGGCTCGTGGAGGTGGGCGGCTGACGCGCGAGCCGCTCCCAGCGGACTGGCAGGAAGAATAACGATCCGGTAACTGGACACCGTTACCTCGTCGTTATACATTTCAAGAGCGTCAGTTGTTTGCTGTGGCAGCGGACGCGGAATGTGATTGCAGGACACTCTTGGTGCAAGGGAAGAGAGCCGGCCGCACGCCTCTGCGGCCGGCTCTCGCTGTGTCCGGGAGGTGCGCCGCGTCACGCGGATCCCGCGGTGTCGGTCGCGCCCAATAGGGTGTGACGATGAACTCGCGGAGGGATGCCGTCGACGCCTGGGAGGCGCTCTACCGCGCCCAGGTCGCCGTCCTGCGGCACATCCGCTCCGAGTTCCCCGAGGGCGTGACCTTCACCGACTACGACGTCCTCTTCAACCTCTCGCGCCAGCCCGGCCGCCGCAGCCGCATCCGCGATCTCAACAAGCACCTGCTGCTGAGCCAGCCGAGCGTGAGCCGGCTCGTCGACCGACTCGCCGCACGCGGTCTCGTCGCGAAGGCGAGCGATCCGGACGACGCGCGCGGCACCGTCGTGGAGCTCACGCAGGCCGGGTGGGAGCTCTTCCGCCGGGCCGGCATCCAGCACTCCCGCGTCATCGCCGAGCGCATGAGCTCCGCGCTCACCGACGAGGAGCTCGCCGAGCTCGCACGGCTCACGAACAAGCTGCGACAGGGCGAGGAGCCCGCCGGACCCGAGGGGGCGGGTCGCGCGTGAGCCCCCGCCGCCCGGTCGTGGTCTGGCTGCGCGACGACCTCCGCCTCGCCGACAACCCGGCGCTGCGGGCCGCCGTCGACGGGGACCGTCCCGTCGTCGTGCTCTTCGTGCTCGACGAGGAGAGCCGCGAGATGCGCGAGCTCGGCGGGGCGAGCCGCTGGTGGCTGCACCACTCTCTCGCAGCGCTCGCGGCCTCCCTCGAGCAGCGCGGCGCGAGCCTGACGCTCCGCCGCGGCGCCGCCGAGACCGTCCTCCGCGAGGTGCTCGCGGAGACGGGGGCCGAGGGCATCCACTGGAACCGCCGCTACGGCCGCAGCCGCGAGATCGACGCCCGGCTCAAGCGGGAGCTCCGCGATGACGGCCTCGAGGTCGAGAGCCACGCGGCGAACCTGCTCGTCGAGCCCTGGGAGCTCACGACCGGGAGCGGCGAGGGGTACAAGGTCTACACCCCGTTCTGGAACGCGCTGCGCGCGACCGAGCTGCGGCCCGAGCTGCCCGCCCCGCGCGAGATCGAGGGCCGCCGCGCCGAGGGCGACCGCCTCGACGACTGGGGGCTGCTGCCGACCCGCCCCGACTGGGCGGGCGGACTCCGCGAGACCTGGGAGCCGGGCGAGCTCGCGGCGCGGCGCCGCCTCGACGACTTCCTCGAGGAGCGGCTCGAGGACTACCACCGCAGGGACGAGCCGGGGGTCGACGCGACCTCCGGGCTCAGCCCCCACCTCCGCTTCGGCGAGGTCAGCCCCATCCAGATCTGGAACCGGACCCGGGCGGTCACCGCGGCGCCGGCGAAGAAGAACGCCGAGAAGTTCCTCTCCGAGCTGGCCTGGCGCGACTTCAACCACAGCATCCTGTTCCACGTCCCGACCCTCGACCAGGACAACTACCGCCCCGCCTTCGACGCCTTCCCCTGGCACCGCCCGGAGCCGGGCGAGCTCGAGGCCTGGCGCCGGGGCCGCACCGGCATCCCGCTCGTCGATGCGGGCATGCGCGAGCTCTGGCACACGGGCGTCATGCACAACCGGGTGCGGATGGTGTGCGCGAGCTTCCTCGTGAAGAACCTGCTCATCGACTGGCGCATCGGCGAGCAGTGGTTCTGGGACACGCTCGTGGATGCCGACGAGGCGAACAACCCGGGCAACTGGCAGTGGGTGGCCGGCTCCGGGGCGGACGCGGCGCCCTACTTCCGCGTCTTCAACCCGGAGCTGCAGGCCAAGAAGTTCGACCCGCGGAACGAGTACATCGCGCGCTGGGTGCCCGAGCTCGGCACGGAGGACTACCCCGATCCGATCGTCGACCTCAAGGCGACGCGGCAGGAGGCGCTCGACGCCTACGAGGCCGTGAAGGCCGCCGGACGCGGCTGATTGCCGGGCGCACTCAGAAGGGCGGGCGTCCGCCGATCGCGAGGACCGCGCGCGCCGCGACCATGACCCCGCTCGCGGCCGCGGCATCCACATCGCCGTCCTGCGCCCAGCGATGCAGGAAGCCCGCCGCGAAGGCGTCGCCGGCGCCCGTCGGGTCGACGAGCCGGACGCGCGGGGCCGGCGTGCGGCGGGGCTCCTCGCCGCGACGGGCCGCGAGCACGCCCTCGGCCCCCATCGTGAGCGCCACGACCTCGTGGCGCTCGAGCAGGGATGCGACCATGCGGGCGGGGGTGCGCTCGCCCGTGAGCAGCTCGGCCTCGACGAGGTTCGGGAAGATCACCCGGACGCCCTCGGTCGCCTCGCGGAAGGCCGGCACGCCGAAGTCGCGGAGATAGCCGATCGAGCCCGGATTGAGCGCGACGGGGACGCCGGCGGCGGTCGCCGCATCCACGATCTCCCGCGCTCCCTCGACGCCGAAGCCGTCGAGGAAGCTGTAGGCGCTGAGGTGCACGACGGACGCCGTCTCGAGGAGCGCGGGGGTGAGGGCGGCCGTGTCGAGGAGCGCGTTCGCGCCGCGCTCCGTGAGCATCGTGCGGCGGTCGCCCTCGATGACGATGACGACCGTGCCGGTCGGGACGCCCACCTCCACCTGCAGGTGCGCGCGCACCCCGGCATCCGCGAACATCTGCCGGTGGCGCGCGGCGTCGGCGCTGCCGACCGCGCCCACGTAGTCGACGTCGGCACCGAGCGAGGCCAGCCAGGCCGCCGTGTTGGCCCCCGAGCCGCCGGGGCGCTGCCGGATCGAGGCCGTCGTGTCGGTGTTGCGCTGGAAGCCGCCGCGCGGCACGGCCACGATGTCGTTGAGGAGGTCGCCGACGACGACGATGCGCTCGCGCGACGTCATCGGAGCGCGGCGGGCGCGGCGGCCGGGACGACCCGGATGGCGGCGGCGGAGGCGGAGCGGGTCACCGTGTCAGCCTAAAGGGGGACATGCGGCCGGATCGGGTGAGCGACGTTCGTGTCTGCGGCCCGGAGCCGACCCCCGAGGCGGATTGGTCGCGATCCCGATGCCCACACGACTGCCAGCGGGCTGCCACGACCCTGCCAGCCCCACCCCCAAACGGGGGTGGTGGGGGCTCCGGAGCACCCATGTCGGCCGGATCGAACCGGTCCGACCGGCAACGGGTCACCCTGGCCTGTCCCCGAAAAATCTAGGAAGGGATTCACTCGTGAACACCACCAAGAAGACCGCTTTCGGCATCGTCGGCGCTGCGGGCGCCGCGCTCCTCACCGTCGGCTTCGCGTCCCCCGCGATGGCCGCCACGGATGTGGAGACCAACGACAGCCACGACTCGACCGCGACCCACCTGCTGTCCGGCTCGGAGTTCACCGACCTCTTCGGCATCGGCGACGTGACGAACGCCTCGCCCATCGCCCTCGCCCCCGAGATCAGCACGGGTGACATCGCCTCCGGCAACGCCACCGCGTCGGGCAACGACGTGACGGCCCCCGTCGCCTCGGGCAACGAGACGAACGCCGGCAACGGCAACGAGGCGAACGTCGGCAACGGCTCCGGCAACGGCAACTCGGTCGGCAACGTGACGAACGACGTCAGCGACGTCGTCGACACCACGACCGACGCGACCACGGATGTCACCACCGACGTGAAGGACGTCGTCAAGGACGTCACGAACGCGGTCGACGCCGACGCGATCGTCGAGGACGTGACCGACTCGGTCGACCTCGACAACATCCTCGGCCGCTGATCGTCTGAGCTGACGCAGCACCGACACGGAGGGCCCCCGCCGCATGGCGGGGGCCCTCTTCGCGTGCGCGGGCGTCGTCGAGCGCCGCCTCGACCGGCGGAGGGCGCTTCAGCCGGTGATCTTGCCCGGGTTGAAGGTGCGCTTCGGGTCGGCCGCCTCGAACAGGCCGCGCATGACCGCGACGCCCTCCGAGGAGATGTCCTGCTCGAGCCACGGCGAGTGCTCGACGCCCACGCCGTGGTGGTGCGAGATCGTGCCGCCGAAGTCGATGAAGGCCTGCTGGATGGCGCGCTTGACGATGTCGTACTCGCCGAGCGGGTCCTCATCCCCCATCACGAACGCGAAGGTGAAGTAGAGGCACGCGCCCGAGTGGTACGAGTGCGAGAGATGCGACATGATCCAGCCCTTGCGGCCGATCTGCTCGTAGGCGGCGTTCGCGGCGGCGTAGACGCCGTCGTGGATGCCGGCCAGCTTCGACCACGGTCCGGCCGTCTCGCTGACGTCGCCGGCCGCGCCCATGTCGAGCAGGAAGTCGCGCAGGTAGGGGGTGTCGAACTTCTTCTGGTCGTAGAGGACGCCGGGACCCTTGCCGACGCCGAGGCCGTGGTGCTTGCGGACGATGCGGTCGACGATCGCCTTCTGGCGCTTCGCGTGCGCCTCGCCGCCCTCGAAGCCGATGAAGGAGAGGCAGACCTCGTCCATGTCCCAGCCGCGGCCCTCGAGGAACGCGAAGAGGCCGTCCTGCACCTTCTTCGAGATGCCCTTCGACTCCTTGCTCGTCGCGAGCGAGAAGCCGGACTCGTTGGAGTCGGAGATGCGGGTGACGCTCGGCGTCGCATCCGACTCCGAGATCTCCTGCATGGCGGCGAGGCCGTCCTCCCAGGTCTTGAAGAAGTAGGCGAAGATGTCGCGCCGCTCCGGCACGCGGTGCACCTGCACGGTGACCTCGGTGATGACGCCGAGGCGGCCCTCCGAGCCGAGGATCATCTCGCGGACGCTCGGGCCGGTGGAGGCCGAGGGGATGGCGCGGATGACGAGCGTGCCGCCCGGGCGGACCACGCGGAGGCCCTTCGCGATGTCGGCGATGTCGCCGTACTTGTCCGACTGCATGCCGGAGGAGCGGGTCGCGACCCAGCCGCCGAGCGTCGAGTGGGTGAAGGAGTCGGGGAAGTGCCCGATCGTCCAGCCCTGCGCACCCAGCTGCGCCTCCAGGTCCGGACCCTGGGCGCCGGCCTGGATGCGGGCGAGACCGGAGGCCTCGTCGATCTCGAGCACCTGGTCGAGGCGGCCGAGGTCGAGCGAGACGATGACGCGGGTCTCCTCGCGCGGGGCCTCGAGGCTGCCGGCGATGTTGCTGCCGCCGCCGAAGGGGATGATGACGGCGTCCTGGGCGACCGCGGCATCGACGATCCGCTGCACCTCGGCCTCGTCGGCCGGGTAGACGACGATGTCGGGCACGCGGCCGAGGTCACCGGCGCGGACGCGGACCAGGTCGCGGAGGCTCTTGCCGTAGGCGTGGACGACGCGGGTCATGTCGTCGACGTGCGCGTGCTCCTCGCCGACGATCTCCGCGAGCTTCGCCCGGAAGGGCGTCGTCGCCTTCGACTCCGGCACATCGAGGGCGTCGAAGTCGGGGCGCTCGGCCTTCTCGGCCGACCACAGGTCGAGCCCGACGGCGTCGAGCACGAAGGGCGCGAAGTTCGGCTTGTCCTCGTGGTGGAAGCCGACGCCCTCGCGGCCCCAGCCCCACCACTTCATGTGCTTGACGTCGGTCACGCGGGATCTCCTCGGGTGGTGTCGGGGTCGTGGGGTGCGGCCGGGCGGCCGAGGATGCGGCTCGCGTGCTCGGCGTGCATGGCCAGGATCGCATCGCGGATGCGGGTCGTGAAATCGACGGGCGTCTCGCCGGGCAGCGGGCGCATGGGCGCCCCGAAGACGACGCCGATGGGGAGGCGGCCGGGCTTCGGCCACTTCGAGCCGCGCGGGTGCGCCTCGTAGGCGCCGATGATCGCGACGGGGAGGACCGGAACCTCGGCGGACGCGGCGAGGGCGGCGGCGCCCGGCTTGAAGGCGGCGATCCGCCCCGAGCGGGTGCGCGTGCCCTCGGGGAAGACGAGGAGCGGGACGCCGCGCCTGAGGAGCTCCTTCGCGCTGACGCTCCGCTTCGCGGCGCCGGTGCGGTCGACCGGGAAGGCGTTGAAGAAGAGGGCCGTCAGCCGACGGCGCCACCACACGTCGAAGAAGTAGTCGGCGGCGGCGCCGGCCGCGAGGTAGCGGCCGAGTCGACGCGGGATGGCGCCCTGGATGAGCGGGGCGTCGAGGTGCGAGCTGTGGTTCGCGACGACGACGTAGGAGGAGTCGACGCCCTTGAGCTGCTCGCGGCCGATCACGGTGACCCTGGTGATCGTCCAGACGACCGCCTTGAGCAGGCCGCGCTGGGCGACGAAGCGCGCGGCGGCTTGCGAGCGGGACGTGAAGCGGTCACGCGCCATCGCGGCCATGGAACCCCTCCCGTGCGGGTCCGTGCCCGCGTCTGGTGGACGTACCGGGCAAGCCTACTGCCGGATGCCCGCAGCGGTATTCGGAGCCCTCGCGCGATCCGCTGGTCGGCGCGCGAGGCGGGCGGGGTCAGGCTCGCGAGGAGGAGATGCGGCGCGAGATCCAGCGGACCGTCGTGCGCGGGAGATGGCGGGTGAACCAGATGAGCACCCGGTACCGAATACTCGGCATGGAGATCACCCGGCCCCGGTCCACATCCCGCAGCGAGGTCGCGACGAGCGCGTCCGCATCCAGCCAGAGCGACTCGGGGATGCTCGACGAGCGGATGCCGGCCCGCTGATGGAACTCCGTGCGAACCCAGCCGGGGCAGAGGGCCGTCACGGTGACGCCCGTGCCGTGGAGCTCGTTCGAGAGCCCCTCCGTGTAGGAGGTCACCCAGGCCTTGATGGCCGAGTATGCGCCCATCGTGATGAAGCCGGCCGTGCTCGAGACGTTGACGATCGCGCCGTGCCCGCGCTCGCGCATGGCGCGCCCCGCGGCGCCGCCGAGGACGAGCACCGCGCGCACCATGACCTCCATGGCGCGGTCGTGCACCTCGACGTCGCTCGCGGTGAGCTTCCAGTGCACGCCGAAGCCGGCGTTGTTGACGAGCAGGTCGACGGGCCTGGACGGGTCCTCGATGCGGGCGGCGACGCGATCCACGTCGGCGCGCACCGAGAGGTCGGCCGAGAGCACCTCCACGTGGCGGCCGGTCGCGCGCAGCTCGGCCGCGGTCTCCTCGAGGCGGGCCTCGTCGCGCGCGACGAGGACGAGGTCGTGGCCGCGGGCCGCGAGCGCCCGCGCGAAGGCCGCGCCGATGCCCGAGGTCCCGCCCGTGACGAGCGCAGTTCCCATAGCGCTTACGATACGGTGCTGGGGAGTCCTGCCCGGCGACAGGACGGCATCCCCCGGACCCGCACCACGACGATCCGCTCCATCACGAAGGCGATCCCCGCATGACCGCGAACGACGACACGGCGACCGCTCCCGAGCGGGCCGTCTTCGACGTCCGCGAGTTCGCGCGGACCGCCCGCGGCAGCCACCGCGACGCCCTCGACCTCTCGGGCCTGGAGACGCAGCCGCTGGACGCGGACGCCGCCCGCCTGGTGCGCGCGCTCCGTGATCTCGAGCGCGGCACGCTGCATCGCATGCGCGACCTGCTCGTGACGGCGACCCACAAGGACGCCCGCGTGACCGCGTTCCTCACGACCTGGATGTACGAGAAGTTCTGGCTCGCCGACGCGCTCGACGCGGTCCTCGAGCAGAGCTCCGCCGCCGAGGACCTCCCGGCGAAGGACGGCGCCGCCCGCCGCACCCGGCGCGAGCGCGCCGAGCGCCGAGGCCCCATCCTCCGCGCCATCGCCTCGAACTTCGACGGCCCGCAGATCGTCGCCGCGCATGTGACGACCGGCCTCGTCGACGAGTGGATCACGCAGGCGGCATATCGGCGCCTCGCGGGCGCCGCGCACGCCCTCCACGGGCTCGTCGACACCGTCATCGAGGTCAAGGACCGCCACATCCGCTTCCTCCAGGAGGAGGCGGAGCGCCGCCTGCGCGTCTCGGAGCGGGCCCGCAAGCTGACCCGGCGCGAGCTCGATCGCGCCGCCTGGCCCATCGGCTCCGTCGGCCGCTCGGACGACGAGCGCAGCTTCTTCGAGCGCATGGTCTTCGGCTCCGACGAGGGCCGCGCCGAGGCGGGCGCCATCCGCCGCCTCCTCGAGCACCTCCCCGGCATCGGACCCGGTGTCGCCGCGAACGTCGAAGCGAGGCTCGTCCCGTGACCCCCAAGCGCGCCAAGATCGATCTCGGCGAGGCCCACGTCCTCCTCACGGGGGCGACCGGCTTCGTCGGCCAGGCGGTGCTCGAGCGCCTCCTCGCCGACCACCCCGGCACCCGCATCTCGATCCTGGTGCGCGGCAAGGGCAGCCAGACCGGCCAGGACCGCCTGCGCCAGCTCATGCGCAAGCCGGTCTTCAAGGCCTGGCGCGAGCGCCTCGGCACCGAGGCGGCCGATGCGGCGGTCGCCGCGCGCGTGAACGTGCTCGAGGGCAGCATGACGAGCATCCCGCCCCTCCCCGCCGACCTCGACGTCGTCATCCACTCCGCCTCCACGGTGTCCTTCGACCCGCCCATCCACGAGGCCTTCGACACGAACGTCAACGGCGCCGTCTCGCTCTACTCGGCGCTCCGCGAGGCCGGCGGCGACCCCAGCGTCGTGCACGTCTCCACCTGCTACGTCGGGGGGCTCCGCCGCGGCGTCGTGCCGGAGGCGAAGCTCGAGCACGAGGTGGACTGGCGCCGGGAGTGGGAGTCGGCCCGCAGCGCGCACGACGGCACCGAGCTCGCCTCGCGCGAGCCCGCCGCCCTCGAGGGCTTCATCGCGGAGGCCACCCGCCGGCACGGCAAGGAGGGCCCCATCGCGGTCGCCCGCGCCAGCGAGGCGCTCCGCGTCGCGTGGGTGCGCGAGCAGCTCGTGGAGGCCGGCCGGCTCCGGGCGCGTAGCCTCGGCTGGACGGACGTCTACACCCTGACCAAGGCGATGGCGGAGCGCGCCGCCGAGGAGATGTGGGGCGAGGACGGCCACCGTCTCGCCGTCATCCGACCGGCGATCATCGAGAGCGCCCTGCAGCATCCCTTCCCCGGATGGATCGACGGCTTCAAGGTCGCCGACCCGCTGATCCTCGCCTACGGCCGCGGCCAGCTGCCCGAGTTCCCCGGCCTCCCCGACTCGATCCTCGACCTCATCCCGGTCGACTTCGTCGTCAACGCGATCATCGCGGCGGCGGCGAACCCGGTGAAGCGGAACGCGCCGGAGTACTTCCACATCGCCTCCGGCGCCTCGAACCCGCTGCCCTTCCACCGCATGTTCCAGAACGTGCGCGAGTACTACCTGGCGAACCCGATGCCGAAGGGCGACGGCGTCATCGAGGTCCCCGACTGGTCCTTCTCGGGCGAGCGGAAGTTCAACCGCGGGGTCGCCCTCGCGAAGCGCAAGGCGGAGCTCTCCGAGCTGTGGCTGCGCCGCCTCCCCAACGACGACCGGAAGCGGGCCAAGGAGGCCGAGCTCGCGAAGCTCAAGGCCGGCATCGACACGCTCGGCAACTTCACCGACCTCTACCGCGCCTACGTGCGGACCGAGATCATCTTCGACGACCGCCAGACGCGCGCCCTCGACGCCGCCCTCCCGGCGAGGCACCGTGAGGACCGCGGCTTCGACGTCGAGCGCATCGACTGGGAGGACTACCTCCAGCGGGTGCACTTCCCGGCGATCACCGACATGACGCGCGCCTACCAGCGCCGCAAGCAGTCCGCGGCCGTGCCCGCCTCCGCCCGCCCGCGGAAGGCGCTCGCGGAGCGCTCGGACGTCGTCGCCGTGTTCGACCTCGAGGGCACCGTCGTCGAGTCGAACATCGTCGAGCAGTACCTCTGGGTGCGCTCGGCGGGCTACCGCAAGGCGGCCTGGCCGAAGGAGGTCGTCAACCTCCTCGGCTCGCTCCCCGGATACCTGCGCGCCGAGCGCCGCGATCGCGGCGAGTTCATCCGCGCCTTCCTGCGCCGCTACAAGGGGATGCCGGTCCGCCGCCTCGAGAAGATCGTCGAGCGCGGCTACGCGGACACGATGCTCCGCCACACGAGCGCGGAGGCCGTGGAGCGCATCCTCGAGCACCGCGCCGCGGGCCACCGCACCGTCCTCGTGACGGGCTCGATCGGCCTCCTCGCCTCCCCCCTCGCGGCGCTCTTCGACGAGGTCGTCGCCTCGAGCATGCACGAGCGCAACGGGCTGCTCACCGGCTACCTCGCGAAGCCGCCGCTCGTCGACGAGGCGCGCGCCGCCTGGCTCGTGCAGTACGCCGATCGCCACGGCCTCGACCTGGCCGGCTCGTACGGCTACGGCGACAACCACTCCGATCTCTCGTGGCTCTCGCTGGTCGGGAACCCCACCGCGATCAACCCCGACTCCGAACTCTCTCGTGAGGCCCACCGCCGCCAGTGGTCGATCCACCGCTGGCGATCCGGCGGAGCAGGGGTCCGACGTGATGTGATCGCTGCGAAGGCAGCACGGAAGGACTAGGGCGATGGCGTTCGACATCGACAAGTACACGAAGAACTCGGTCGGCGTGCAGTGGGCCGATCTGGACTTCGACGAGTTCGATCGAGACCCCCTGCCCGAGTCGACCCTGCGCACCCTCCGCTACATGTGCGACATCGAGTACCACACGGTCTGCTACATGCGCGACATGCTCACGACCCCCTCGCACAACGAGCCCGAGGTGGGCGCGTTCATGACCATGTGGAACCGCGAGGAGTTCTGGCACGGCGAGGCGCTCGCCGCGGTGCTCGACCGGCACGGCATCACGGTCGACTTCGACCAGCTCAAGGCGACGCGCCTCAAGCTCGGCTGGAAGGACCGCCTCGACCCGATCAAGCAGAGCCTCATGGGCAAGCTCGTCGGCATGGACTTCGTGGCGGTCCACATGGCGTGGGGCGCCGCGAACGAGTGGTCGGCGAACGCCGCGTACCACCGCCTCGCCGCGATGGAGTCGCACCCCACCCTGTCGCCGCTGCTCAAGCGCATCGCGCAGCAGGAGACGAAGCACGTCGCCTTCTACGCCTCGCAGGCGCGCGACCGCCTCGCGAAGTCGAAGAAGGCGCGCGTCATCGCGCGGTTCGCGCTCAACAACGCCTGGGGCCCGGTCGGCTCCGGTGTCATGGACGACGACGAGGTCACGCACGTCATGGGCCACCTCTTCGCCGGCCCCGAGGGGCGCAAGCTCATCCGCGACATCGACGCGCACATCGCGAAGCTGCCGGGCCTCGACGGCCTCACGATCGTCGAGAACTCGCTCGAGAAGCGCGGGATCCGGGGCTGATCGCGCGTCGGCGCCCGGGCGCCGCATCCCCCTCCTCGCGCCCGCGCTAGGGTTCGAAGCGTGCCCCGCCCCTTCCTCCTCGTGACGACGCGCGACGACGACGTCGCCGCGCGCGGCGAGCGGGAGCTCTTCCTGCGGCTCATGGGCCTCGAGCCCGAGCGGCTGGAGCACGTCCGCGCCGAGCAGGCGCCGCTGCCGTCGATCGATCCCGCCGACTACGCCGGCATCCTCCTCGCGGGCAGCCCATACACCTCCACCGATCCCGTCGAGTCGAAGAGCGCGGCGCAGCTGCGGGTCGAGCACGAGGTGGCGGAGCTCCTCGACCGCGTGATCGCGGCCGACGCGCCCTTCCTCGGCGCCTGCTGGGGCATCGGCACGCTCGGACTCCACCAGGGCGCCACGATCGACCGACGCTTCGGCGAGCAGACCGCCGCCGTGCCGATCACGCTCACCCCCGAGGGCGAGGCGGACCCGCTGTTCGGCCGCCTCCCCCGCGTCTTCGACGCCTTCGTCGGGCACAAGGAGGCCGTGAGCGAGCTGCCCCCGCACGCCGTCCTCCTCGCGACGGGCGCCGCCTGCCCGGTGCAGGCGTTCCGGGTCGGCACCCACCAGTACGCGACCCAGTTCCATCCCGAGCTCGATGCGACCGCGATGCTCGCCCGCGTCGCGCTCTACCGCACGAGCGGCTACTTCCCCGCGGACGAGGTGGATGCGGTCGCGGCCCGGGTGGCCGCGGCGGACGTGCGCGCGTCCCACCTCGTGCTGCGCGGCTTCGCGGAGCGATACGCAGGCTGACGGTGTGCGCAACCGCGGACGCCGGCCGCCGGAAGCGCTGACGACGGCGATCGCGGGCCGAATGTCCGACGTTACGCACGCCGGTGGCCAGCGGATCAGGGCCGGCGGTACTCGGCGCCGTCCGCGGAGCGCTCCAGGAGCCCCTGGTCGACGAGCTCGCGGCGGACGAGCGCAGGGTCGGTCGTGATCGGCGCGAGCATCGTCATCAGCTCGTCCTCGCTCGCGCGCTCGAAGCGCGGAAGGACGGCGGCGATGCGCTCGGTGAGCTCGCGACGGAGCGCCGCGTCGACGGGCAGCCGCTCGACGATCCCGTCGGGCGCGACCGTCCGGAGCCGGGGCTCCTCGGCGGCGAGCGAGCCGAGCGGCAGCTCGGCGAGCGCCGCCTCCCGTGCGGCCGCGACCGCACCGGCGACCGCGACCACGCCGGCACGTCCCGGCTCGACGAGGCCGGCGCCCGCCAGCACGGCGACGAGCTTGCGCACTCGCGACTCCGGCATCCCGAGCTCCGCGGCGAGGGCGGCGAAGCCGAGGCCCTCCGGCACGGCGCCCTGGAGGGCGGCGAGGCAGCGCAGGCGCGCGGGGTCGGCGAGCGCTCCGAGGACCCGGATCGCGCCCGCCGGCATCACGCCTCCTGGAGCATGGTCGTCGCGTTCTGCAGGAGACCCTGCGCGTAGGACGCGGCGTTCTGGTCGCTCGAGGCGATCGAGCCCGCGATGAAGGCGATCACGAGCTGCTGGTGCGTGGAGAGCTGGGGCATCGTGCGGGCGACGGCCTCGGGGCCGTGGCGGTCGACGAGGCGCTTCATCGCCCACAGCGAATGGAAGGCGAGGTAGAGGGCGACGAGCTCGGTCGAGGCGGTCGCCGAGATCTCGGTGTCGATGACCTTCGTCTGGCCCGCGGCGTCGGAGGCGACGAGCTGGTAGTTGCCGGCGTGCTCGACGACGGTCACCGGATCCGCGTAGGGCCCGCGCACGATGACGCCCTCCGCGGCCGCACCGGCGACGAACTCGACCTGATGGCCGATGTTGAGACGCTGGAGTCGGGCGCGGAGGTCCTCGGTCACGGCCCGGGCATCCACCCACTCAGGGTATCGGAATGCCTGATCCGCCGCCCCATCCCAAGTCGGGGGCCGGGGGTAGCCTTCGGCCATGTCCTCCTTCGCCGAGAAGCCGCTGCTGCCGTTCACGACGCCGGCGGAGTGGGAGGCGTACCTCGCGGGCTCGCCGGATCCCGACGGCGTGCGGCTCCTGATCCGCAAGAAGGGCGCCGTCGATCCGGGCCTCACGCGGCAGGAGGCCCTGGATGTCGCCCTCTGCCACGGCTGGATCGACGGCCAGGCGGGCAGCCACGACACGCAGTTCTCGGTGCAGGCCTTCACGCCCCGTCGCCGCGCCAGCCCGTGGTCGATCGTCAACCGGGAGCACGTCGTGCGCCTCATCGAGGAGGGGCGGATGCGGCCGGCCGGCCAGGCGGAGATCGACCGCGCGAAGGCCGACGGGCGCTGGGATGCCGCCTACCGCCAGAAGGGCGTCGAGACCCCGGCCGATCTGCAGGCGGCGATCGACGCGGATCCCGCCGCGGCGGCCGCGTGGGCGGCGCTGGGCTCGACGGCGCGCTGGCCGTTCATCTTCCGGCTGACCTCGCTGAAGCGCGCCGAGACGCGCGAGCGACGGGTCCGCGAGTACGCGGCGCTGCTCGCGGCGGGCCGCACGCTGCGCTGAGCGCCCGCAGATACAGGCGCAGGCGGGGCTCGGCCGCCGGGCCTACGGCCAGGCGTCCGCCGGCGCCCGCACGACGTCGTAGTCGTGATAGTGCCAGTGGGCGCCGTTCTGGTAATGGCTGGAAGCCCAGGGCGAGGCCCAGATGGCCCGCTCGATCTGCTCGGTCGGGGCGGAGGCCGCGAAGCCGGCCGCGATCTCCGGGTAGCGTCCGCTGTTGAGGTTGTCGGCGGCCATCTCCGCGGCGATGTTCAGGTCGTCGTAGCTGCCGAGGCCGGAGCCGCCGCCCGAGCCGAAGCCGTTGTTGAGCGGGTTGTTCCGCTGCCACCAGTTCTTCTCGTAGTTCTCCTGCCGCATCCACCGCATCATGACGGTCACGTTCGACTGCGTCATCGGCCAGCCGCCGTAGAGCATGACGAGCTTCGCCCAGTCCTCGTTCGTGCCGCCCGCGATGAGCGCCTCGTAGCCGGGAGCGGTGCCGACCTCGTCGCGCGGGGCGACCCGCGCGGAGGCGACCGCGTCCGAGACCTGGAAGCTCTGCGCGTCGATGACGGCCTCCTCCTCGAAGGCCGGGAGGGCGACTCCCGGTGCCGCGACGGCGACGCTGCCGACGAGCGCGAAGGCGGCGAGCCCGGCTCCGATACGCGTCCGCGCGAGCGGCACACGGCCCATGCGCACGCCGGGACGCCGCCGGATGGGCGTCTGGGTGCGGCGGCGGGCGCTCGGCTGGGTGCGATTCGTCATGGGCGTGGCGGGGTGGCCCCCGTGTCAGCGTGCCAGGGTACTCCGCTCGCCTGGACGCGTCAGCCCTCCGGCGGCGCCTTCGGCACGTAGACCCAGGCGGCGCGACCCGAGACGAGCGCGACCTCGACGCGGCGGTAGGCGGCCTCCTCGTAGCGGTCCGCCGCCGCGAGCTCGGCATCGTCGAGCTCGAGCACGGCGCCCTCGACGCGCGATCCGGCGTCCGCATCGAGGAGAAGGCCAGGGTGGAGGTCGGTCCCGCTCGCGGCGATGACGGCCGGGTCGGTGATCCGCACCTCCCCGAGCCGGGCGCCCGCGAGCGCGTCCGGCGTCGTCGGGACGGCGCGGCCGAACAGCGCCTGCTGCACGCGATCGAGCCGGAGGGTGCCGAAGGAGAAGAGCGCGTGCGTCATGCCCTCACGCTAAGGCGGCGACCCGCGATCCCGCGCGGGCCGGACGAGCATCGGCGGCATGGTGCGGTCGACCTGGCGGCGAGCGGACCGGGAGGGGGCGCGACTAGGCCCGCACCGGCCGCACGCCGAGCCGGCCGGAGGGCTCGGGCGCGACGCGCACCGGCCAGCCGTAGACGCGCTCGAGCAGCGTCTCGTCGAGCGCCTCCGCCGGCGGGCCGTCGGCGACGATCCGGCCGCCCGAGAGGATCGCGATCCGGTCCGCGTAGGCCGCCGCGGCATCCAGGTCGTGCAGCACGACCAGCACCGCCGACCCGGCACGCGCCGCCGCACGGAGCACGCCGAGCACGGCCTCCTGGTGCGCGAGGTCGAGGGATGCGGTGGGCTCGTCGAGCAGGATCGTCGGCGACTCCTGCGCGAGCGCCCGCGCGAGCGCGACGCGCGCGCCCTCGCCGCCGGAGAGCTCGGTCACGGCGCGCTCCGCGAGGTGCTCGGCGTCGGCACGCGCGAGCCCCTCGGCGACGGCGCGCTCGTCGCCCGCCGACTCCGGCCTCCCCCGCCAGGGCGCGCGCGCGAGCGCGACGACCTCCCGCACGCGGAACGCGAAGGCGACGCGTTGGTGCTGCGTCATGACGGCCCGCCGCCGCGCGCGCTCCGGCACCGCGACGCCCGCGAGCGGCATCCCGTCGAGCAGCACCTCGCCCGCCTCGGGGGCGCGATCGCCCGCGAGCACCTCGAGCAGCGTCGACTTGCCGCTGCCGTTGGGTCCCACGACGGCGAGCAGCTCGCCGGGCCGGAGCACGAGGTCCGCGCCGTCGAGGACGACCCGCCCGCCGCGGCGCACGACGATCCCCCGCGCCTGGATGCCGCTCGCGGCATGCGCCGTGGCGACCGGCTCGACGGGCTCCGCGGCGCTCACGCCCAGGATCCCGTCGCGCGGCGCATCCGACGCAGGAGGTAGAAGAAGTAGGGCCCGCCGATGAGGGTCGTGAGCATCCCGATCGGCAGCTCGGCGCCCGGCACGACGGTCCGCGCGGTCGTGTCGGCGGCGAGCACGAGGAGCGCCCCGCCGAGGGCCGAGACGGCGAGGAGGGGGCGGTGCGCGGGGCCGATCGCCATGCGCACGATGTGCGGCACGACGAGCCCGACGAAGCCGATGATCCCGGTGAAGGCGACGGCGGTGCCGGTGAGGAGCGCGACGAGCACGATCGTCATGGTGCGGAGGCGCTCGACGTCGACGCCGAGATGCCCCGCCTCCCGCTCGCCGAGCGCGAGGGCGTCCAGTCGGCGCCCGAGCAGGACGGCGGCGACGATGCCGAGCAGCGCGATCGGGGCGAGGACCGCGAGCTCGTGCCAGCGCGTGCCGCCGAGGGTGCCGAGCTGCCAGAACACGATCTGCTCGCGGGTCGTCGTGTCGCCGAGGAAGGTCATGAGGGCGAGGCCGGCGCCCGAGAAGGCGGTGATCGCGATGCCGGTGAGCACGAGCGTGACGACCTCGGTGCGGCCCTCGGCGCGGGCGGTCGCGACGACGAAGAGTGTGGTGCCGAGGGCGGCGACGAAGGCGGCCGCGGCGACCGTCCAGCTGCCGAGCGCCGTCCAGCCGAGGACGATCGCGAGGGCGGCGCCGAGCGCGGCACCCGCCGAGACCCCGACGACGCCGGGGTCGGCGAGCGGGTTCGCGAACACGGCCTGCATGAGTCCGCCGCTCACGGCGAGCGCCGCGCCGACGAGGGCGGCGAGGAGGATGCGGGGCACGCGGATGGTCCAGACGGCGCCCGCCGAGGCCGGGTCGATGCCGTGCCCGGCGGATGCGGCATCGGGCCCGGCGAGGAGCACGCGGAGCGTCTCCCCCGGTGCGAGCGCCAGCTGCCCGGCACCCGCCGAGACGACGATCGCGAGGACGATGGCCCCGGCGAGCACGGCGGCGACCGCGCCGATGCGGATGCGGCGGGCGGCCCGGCCGACGGTCGCGGCGGCGCGCTGCGGCTCGGCTCTGGTCGCGGTCACCCGAGGACGATATCGCAGAAGTTAGGCAAGGCTAGCCTTTGACAACCGGCCTGGCCTCGCCATAGGGTCAGCCATGGATAGGTAAGGCATACCTACCCTAGCCGCATCTCGCGCGCCGAACCCGATCGGTCGCCGCATCCCGCACCCTCCGAATCTCGCCACAGGACGTCCACGCATGCCCACAGCACTCCGCACCCCCCTCGCCGCGCTCCTCGCGGCCGTGCTCGCGATCGGCGCCGCGCTCGGCGCCGGCCTCGCCCCGGCCGCGGCCGCCGACGGGCCGACCGTCTCCGTGTCGCCCTCGACCGGCATCGACCGGGACGTCGCGACCGTCCTCACGATCACGGGCGCGGGCTTCACCGGGCCGGGCGCCGCGAACGGCGCCTACGTCAACATCGGCACGGCCGACACCTGGCAGCCGGGCAGCGTCCCCGCCTCCTCCGGCTGGATCGCGAGCGGCTGGGTCCGCCCCGCCCAGATCGTCGACGGCGCCTTCACGACCACCCTCACCCTCCCTGCCGGCGCCGCCGCCGACGCCGCGCAGACCTACGGCGTCGCGACCTTCGCCGCCCACGGCCTCTCCGTCACCGACCGCACGCTCGACACCTGGAGCGCGCTCGCGTTCACGGCCGCCGCCCCGGACCCCGACCCCGAGCCTGAGCCTGAGCCGGAGCCCGCCCCTGCCGTCGACGCCGCCGTCTCCGTCTCCCCCTCGACCGGCATCGACCGCACCGCCGCGACCGTCCTCACCATCTCCGGCACCGGCTTCACCGGACCCGGCGCCGCGAACGGCGCCTACGTCAACCTCGGCACCAAGACGGCCTGGCAGCCCGGCCAGGTGCCCGGCCAGGCCGGCTGGATCGCGAGCGGCTGGGTCCGCCCCGCCCAGATCGTCGACGGCGCCTTCACCACGACCCTCACCCTCCCCGCCGGCGCCGCCGTCGACCCCGACGAGACCTACGGCGTCGCGACCTTCGCCGCCCACGCGCTCTCCGCGACCGACCGCAGCCTCGACACGTTCACGCCGCTCTCCTTCAAGGCCGCGCCGGCGCCGAAGATCACGGTGAGCCCCTCGACGGGCATCGACCGGGAGGCCGCGACCGTCCTCACGATCTCCGGGACCGGCTTCACGGGGGCGGGCGCCGCGAACGGCGCCTACGTCAACCTCGGCGCGGCCTCCTTCTGGGAGCCGGGCACGGTCCCGGCAGGGTCCGGCTGGATCGCGAGCGGCTGGGTCCGCCCCGCCCAGATCGTCGACGGCGCCTTCACCACGACCCTCACGCTTCCCGCGGGTGCCGCCGCCGACGTCGACGAGACCTACGGCGTCGCGACCTTCGCCGCCCACCAGCTCGCCTTCACCGACCGGTCGCTCGACACCTTCACGCCCATCGCCTTCCGCGCACCCGCGCCGAAGCCCAGCGTCACCGTGACGCCCTCCGCGGGCATCGACCGCGAGGCGGCGACCGTCCTCACCATCACCGGGGAGCACTTCACGGGCCCCGGCGCCGCGAACGGCGCCTACGTCAACATCGGCACCGACGCCTGGCAGCCCGGCCAGGTCCCCGGCCAGGCCGGCTGGATCGCGAGCGGCTGGGTCCGCCCCGCCCAGATCATCGACGGCGCCTTCACCACGACTCTCACCCTCCCGGCGGGCGCCGCCGCCGACCTCGACGAGACCTACGGCGTCGCGACCTTCGCCGCCCACGGGCTCTCCGTCACCGACCGCACGCTCGACACCTTCACGCCCATCGCCTTCGCCGCGCCCGCCGTGGCACCGAAGGTGACCGTGAGCCCCGCGCGTGACCTCGACCCCGCGGTCGCGACCGTCATCACCATCACGGGCTCCGGCTTCACCGGCCCCGGCGCCGCGAACGGCGCCTACGTCAACCTCGGCACCAAGGCGGCCTGGCAGCCGGGGCAGACCCCCGGCCAGGCCGGCTGGATCGCGAGCGGCTGGGTCCGCCCCGCCCAGATCGTCGACGGCACGTTCACGACCACGCTGACGCTGCCCGCCGGCGCGGCCGTCGACGCCGCCCAGGAGTACGGGGTCGCCACCTTCGCGGCCCACGGCCTCTCGATCACCGACCGCAGCCTCGACACCTGGACGCCGCTCGGCATCCGCGAGCCCGAGGTCGCCCCGACCGCGACCACCGCATCCCAGACGCTCTCCGCGAGCCGGGTCGAGGCCGGCGCCGAGCTCCGCATCCGCAGTGCCGTCCAGCCGGCCGAGGCGGTCGGCGAGCTCCGGCTCCTCGTCGACGGCGAGGTCGTCGAGACCTCCGAGTCGGGCGCCATCGACTACCGCACCTCGAAGCTCGCGATCGGCGCGCACACCGTGCAGACCGTCTTCGTCAGCGGCGATGCCGCCTGGGCCGGGTCCACGACGGCCCGCTCGACCGTGACCATCGTCCAGAAGGCGGGGCCGGAGAGCGGCACGAAGGTCGCCGGCGAGCTCCGCTGGGGCGTCAAGTCGAGCTTCCGCAGCTACGTGACGGGCGGCATCGCGAAGGGCGCCATCACCGTCTCGGGCGGGGCGGCCTCCGCCTCCGACGGCCGCTTCGTCTTCCCGCAGTCGCAGGCCGAGCTCGCCGACGACGCGCGCACCGGCAGCGCCGCCTTCCGGGGCGCGGTGCGCTTCACCGGCCACGAGGGCGCGCTCGACCTGACGATCGCCTCCCCCGCCGTCCGCGTCGTCTCGGCGACGCGCGGCGAGCTCACCGCGACCGTCGCGGGCTCGCGCATCGTCCTCGCCGACCTCGCGCTCGGCGGCGGCACCCGCTCGACGAGCGGCGGCGCGCTGCGCTACACGGGCGTCCCCGCGACCCTCACCGCGGCGGGCGTGTCCGCCTTCCAGGGCTTCTACCCCGCCGGCGAGCGCCTCGACCCCGTCTCCTTCACGATCGGCCGCAACTCGGCCGGGGTCGTCGGCGGCGGCTCGACGGGCCTCGTCGCGAGCGCCGCGGCCGACACCTCCTCCGCGATCCCGACGACCCCGCCCGCGACCACGGGGCTGGATGTCGAGTGGGGCGAGGGCGAGCTCGTCGCGGGCGACGAGGTGACGATCGGCGCGACCGGGTTCCGGCCCGGCGAGACCGGCATCAAGGTCGTCATCTACTCCGACCCCGTGCTGCTCGCGGACGACGTGACGGCGGACGCCTCGGGCGCCGCGAGCTGGACGGGCCGGCTCCCCGCGGGCCTCGAGGGCACGCACACGCTCACCATCCAGGGCTCGGTCGCGCGCGGTGCGGTCCTCGAGATCGGGACGCGCACGGCCGAGGGCTGCGCGGTCGGCTCCGCCGAGCTCGTCTGGGGCGTCAAGGCCTCCTTCCGCTCCTACATCTCCGGCTCCATCGCGAAGGGCGAGTGGACCACGAGCGGCGACGTCGCCTACGCGACCCCCGAGTTCACCTGGACGGGCGCGAGCGGCGACCTGGATGCGGCGGCCGGCTCCGGCCTCGTCGCCTTCGACGGCGCGATCCGCTTCACCGGCCACGGCGGCGTCCTCGACACCACCGTCGCGAACCCGGCGCTCGAGCTCGCGGGCGACACCGCGTACCTCCTGCTCGACGTCACGGGCGAGACGCAGGGCGGCGAGGCGGTGGCGGTCAAGGCCGTGCGCTTCGCGGAGCTCGACCTCTCGGAGGCGGTCGTCGCCGACGGCGTCTACACGGTCGAGGACGCCCCGGCGGCCCTCACGACGCAGGGCGCCGAGGCCTTCGGCACCTACGAGCCGGGCGAGGAGCTGGACCCGGTCGACCTGTCGATCCAGGTCGATGCCGACTGCGCCGCGGCCGACACCCCGGACGAGCCCGAGGCGCCCGCCGCGGCACCCGCCGACGACGCGGCCGCCGAGCTCGCGCCGGCCGCCGACCAGGGCGGCATCGACGGATGGCTGATCGCCGCGATCGCCCTCGCCGCGCTCATCGCCGCCGTCGTCCTCGTCCTCGCGATCCGCGCCCGCGGGCGGCGCGCATGAGCCGCTTCGAGCCGGAGGTCGCGACCGCCGTCCTGCGCCACATGAACGAGGACCACGGCCGCGACAGCCTCCAGATCGTGCAGGCGCACGGCGCCCCCGAGGCGATCGCCGCGAGCATGGTCGACCTCGACCGCGAGGCCGGGGTGTGGGATGTCGTCGAGCCCGAGGGCGGGCGCACCCTGCGGGTCGCGTGGCCGATCGAGGTGCGCGAGCGCGCCGACCTCCGCCGCGCCGTCGTCGAGCTGCACCGCATCGCGACCGGCGGGAACGACCCCCGCCACCGCGCCGCTGAGCAAACCGAGCACCCCCACCACGCCGAGACCGAGGAGTCCTGATGAGCGAGACCACGCAGCCCGAGCCGTTCAGCGCGCGGCTCCGCGCCCGCACCTGGTCGGGGCACGAGACCAGCGAGGGCGCGACCTTCATGGCCGAGCTGCTCGACGGGACCCGCGGCGCGGAGGACTACGCCGCCCTCGCGGCGCAGCACCTCCACATCTACCGCGCGATCGAGGAGACGGGGCGCCTGGCGGCGGTCCGCCTGCCCCTCGGCGGGCTCCTCGATCCGGCGCTCGAGCGCGTGCCGAGCATCGTCGCCGACCTGCGCCACCTCGGCGTCGACCCGGACGGCGATGACGGCATCCTCGCGGCGCTCCCCGCGACCGCCGAGTACGCGGCGCGCGTGCGGCAGACGGCGTCCGAGCCCGTCGCCTACCTCGCGCACCACTTCACGCGCTACCTCGGCGACCTCTCGGGCGGGCAGATCATCCGCACCCTCCTCCAGCGCCGCTTCGGCTACGAGGCCGACGGCGTGCGCTTCTACCGCTTCGAGGGCATCGAGAAGCCGAAGGCGTACAAGGACGAGTACCGCACCCGCCTCGATGCGCTCGCCGAGACGTGGAGCGGCGAGGAGCAGGAGACGATGATCGCCGAGGTGCTCCGCGCCTACGCCTTCAACACCGCCGTCTTCGGCGACCTGGCCCGTGCGCACGTCCTCGCCTGAGCGCCCCGGCATCCCCCGCCGCCCCGCCCGCCTCGGCGCGCTGCTCGCGGCGACCGCCGTCGTCGCGCTCCTCAGCGGCTGCATGGCGGGCTCCGGGGATGCCGTCGAAGCGGCGGAGGCGGGCACCGTCCGCCTCGCCGACGCGAGCCCGCTCGCCGACCCGCACGACTGGGAGGGCCCCTCGACGGCGCTGCTGCCCGGCGGCGGCTCGGCGCTGTCGGTCGAGGCGGGCGAGCCGGAGCTGCCCGCGACCGTCACCTCGCACGACCTGCAGGGCGAGCGGGAGGTGGAGGTCGACGCCGCCGAGCGGATCCTCGGCATCGACATCTCGGGCTCCGTCGCGCAGACGATCTTCGCGCTCGGCCTCGGCGAGCGCGTCGTCGGCCGCGACATCTCGACGACCATTCCGGAAGCGGCCGAGCTCCCCGTCGTGACCGGCGACGGCCACACGGTCGAGGCGGAGTCCGTCATCGCGCTCCAGCCGGACGTCGTCGTGACGGACGGCTCGATCGGCCCCGACGACGTCGTGCTGCAGCTGCGCGACGTCGGCATCTCAGTCGTCTACGTCGACCCGGGCACGGGGCTCGACGCGCCCGCCGAGCTGGCCCGCCAGGTCGGCGCCGCACTCGGCGTGCCCGACGCGGGCGAGGAGCTCGCGCGATCGCTCGACGAGGCGATCGAGGCGAAGGCCGCCGAGATCGCGGCCGTCGCGCCGGCGGACCCGGGCGATCGGCTCCGGATCGTGTTCCTCTACATCCGCGGCGGCAGCGGCATCTACTACCTGTTCGGCGCCGAGTCGGGCGCGGACTCGCTCATCGAGGCGCTCGGCGGCATCGACATCGCCGGCGAGCAGGGCTGGACGGGGATGCGGCCCATGACCGACGAGGCGCTCGTCGCCGCCGACCCCGACCTCATCCTCGTCATGACGCACGGGCTCGAGTCGACGGGCGGCGTCGAGGGCCTCCTCGAGGCGCAGCCGTCGGTCGCGCTCACGACCGCGGGCGAGAAGCGCCGCATCGTCGACATGGAGGACGGGCAGATCCTCGCCTTCGGGCCGCGCACCCCCGAGGTGCTCGACGCCCTCGCGGTCGCGATCTACGCTCCCGACGCGCGCTGAGCGCTCCGGGCGCCCGGCACCCGCATCCCGCCCACGCGCATCCCGTGAGGGGTCCGCACGCATCCCGTGAGGGGTCCCATATGACGACTTCGGGGCCGCGAAACCCGTCATATGGGACCCCTCACGGTGCGCGAACCGGCCCGTGCCGAGCTCGGGAGGCCGGGACGCGCGGTCAGTCGCGGCCGGGGCCGCCGCGCCCGTTGCCGGGACCGCCGCGGTCGCGGTCGCGACCCCGACCGCGGTCGTCGTCCTCGTCGTCGTCCTGCTTCGGCGGGGCCGGGAAGTAGCCGGGGACGTAGCGCATGAGCTCGGGGTCCGGCGCCGCGAAGGCGCCGCCGGGGAGGGAGGCGTCGACCCGCAGGGCGATCGGCCGGAAGATGGAGTGGCGCAGCAGCGCGGCGCTCCGCCCGTTGACGGCGGCGCTGCGCATCGCGACCTTGCCCTTCGCGTTGCCCACCCAGACGGCGGTCGCGGCGCGGGTCGAGGAGCCGACCATCCAGGTGTGGACCGACTCGTCGGTCGTGCCCGTCTTGCCGATGTAGGGCGTGCCGTCGTTCGGGTTGGAGGCGCCGGCCGTGCCGAACATGACCTGCTGCATCGCGTAGGCGGCCGTGTTCGCGACGCCCGGCTTCAGCGCCTGGTGGCACTTCGCATCCTCGCCGGGCAGCTCCGCGCCATCCGGTCCGACGACCTTCTCGACCGCGATCGGGTTGCAGAACACGCCCTTGTTCGCGATCGCCGCGTAGGCGGCCGCCTGCGTGATCGGCGCGATGTTGTTCTCGCATCCCCCGATGACGCAGGAGGGCAGCGTGGAGAGGTCGCTGCCGTCGGCGGCGCCCTTCGCCCGGTGCACGCCGATCGAGCGCGCGATGTCGCGGATGTCGCACTGGTCGAGCTTCTCGGCCATCTGCAGGAAGACGGAGTTGATGGAGGCGGCGGTGCCGGAGACGCCCGTGTAGCGGCCGGTCTCGTAGGCGTCGTTGCGGAACTTGTACTGCCCGCCCGAGGCGCCGTTGCAGCGGTCTGCGAAGGCCGCCTGATCGAGCGTCGTGATGCCGGCGTTGAAGCCCTCGTTGACGCTGTTGCCGGCATCCAGCCAGGCGAGCAGCGTGTACGGCTTGTAGGTGGAGCCGGGCTGGAACCCGGCCGAGCCGCCGTGCTCGAAGTCGCTCGTGTAGTTGACGGCGGTCGTGCCCTTCGCGGGCTTGCTGCGGTTGTCGAAGTCGCGGTTCTGGGCCATCGCGAGGATGCGGCCCGTCCCGACCTGGACGGTCACGGCCGCGGCACCCAGGTTGAAGGTGGCGGCGTTCGGGTCGGCGTACTGCCGCACCGTCTGGCGCGCCACCTTCTGCAGCCCGGAGCTCAGCGAGCCGTAGAGGGTGTAGCCGCCGTACTTCCAGTTCGCGAGGCGCTCCTCGGGGCTGTCGCCGAGCGACTCGAGGTGCGGCACGGAGCGGACCACGTAGTCGCAGAACCACTGGTAGTCCTTCTTCGCGGCGAAGCAGCCGTTCGACGGCTTGCTCTGCTTGAGGAACTTCTCGTCGACCGGGATCGCGATCGCCTCGTCGTGCTCCTCCTGGGTGATGTTCCCGTCGGCGAGCATGCGGTCGAGGATGAAGTCGCGGCGCGCCTGGTTGCGCTCGAAGTTCTTCGGGTTCTGGAGGCCGCGGGTGGTCGGGTTCTGCACGATCGCGATGAGGCTCGCCGCCTGCGCGTTCGTGATCTTCGAGGCGGGCCGCGAGAAGTACTGCTGCGCGGCCGCCTGCACGCCGTAGGTGTTGCCGCCGAAGTTCGCGATGTTGAGGTAGGCGGCGAGGATCTCGTCCTTCGAGTACGCCTTCTCGAGCCCGATCGCGAGCTTCATCTCGCGCAGCTTGCGGCCCGCGGTCGGCTCGGTCGCCTCCGCCTGGGCCGTCGCCCGCTCCTCCTCGGAGAGCGAGTCGTCGTTGAAGGCGCGCAGCAGCAGGATGTTGCGGACGGTCTGCATCGTGAGCGTCGAGGCGCCGCCGGTGTCCTTGCGCTTCGTGACGACGCCGACGAGCGCGCGGCCGACCGAGTTCGTGTCGATGCCGTTGTGCTCGTAGAAGCGGCGGTCCTCGCCCGAGATGGCCGCGAGCTTGAGCGCGTCGCTCATCTTCTCGAGCGGGATCTCCTCGCGGTTCTGGTCGTAGACCTGGGCGATCCGCATGGTGCCGCCGCCCGCCTTCTTGATCCGGATCTCGTTGCGCTGCTTCTGCTGGCCGATCTGGATGTACTCGGGCAGCGACTCGAAGACGCCGATGGTGCTCGAGGCGGCGCTGCCGGTGAGGACGACGGCGGGGGCGAGCATGACCGCGACGAGGGCGCCCGCGACGACCGAGGCGACGACGATCCCCGCGAGCGCGGCGAGCGTGCGGCGCAGTCGAGATCCGAGGTCCATGCCCGGAGGATACGTCAGCCCGCGGGGAGATTCACCCGGAATGGACCGCTCGGGTCACCCCAGTCCGGGGCGGCGCATCCCGGTGTGGGGAATGCCGTCCTCCTCGTAGAGCTCGCCGGTCGGCCGGAAGCCGAAGCGGCCGTACCAGTCGGCGAGGTGCGCCTGCGCCCCGAGCTCGATCGGGGAGGCCGGGGCGAGCTCCTCGCAGCGCTCGACGGCGGCCCGCATGAGCGTGCTCGCGACGCCGCGGCTGCGCGCCTCGAGCGCCGTCGCGACGCGCCCGATCCGCATCGCATCCCCCTCGTGCAGCACGCGGACGGTCGCGAGCACGCGACCGTCCTCCTCGGCCCAGAGCAGCTCCGCGCCGGGCTCGATGTCGCGGCCGTCGAGGTCCGGGTAGGCGGCGGCCTGCTCGACGATGAAGACCTGCACCCGCAGCTCGAGGATGCGGTACAGGGTCACGGGGTCCAGCTCGGCGGCGGGGGCGCGGCGGATGTCGACGGTCACGTGCCGACGCTAGCGGAGCGGCGGGGGCTCAGGCGTCGGTTCAGCCGCCGATGTCGCCGTTCTGCAGGACCGCCGGGCCCAGCCCGCCATCGGATGCGTGTCCGGCTCGGGATCTCCTGCAGAACAGGCGCACTCCGCCGACGGCTCGGACGAGGAGCGCGGGAATGACGAAGGCCCCCGCGATGCGGGGGCCTTCGGACTGTCTCAACCAGTGTGCGCCCGGAGGGATTCGAACCCCCAACCTTCTGATCCGTAGTCAGATGCTCTATCCGTTGAGCTACGGGCGCATGACCGGCAGAGCCGATCGGATGTCGCGAACGCAACCTGACGACGATATCACGGCACGAGGGGTACCCGATCCATCGATCGAGCTCACCGGCTCAGGCGGCGCCGGGCAGCCGACGCTGGGAGTGCCAGGTCTTCGCGACGATGCGGAAGCGCCCGTCGGCGCCCTGCACGAGGCTGAGATGGTCGACGAAGACCTCGTCGAGGATGCGCAGCCGCACCTTGACGACGGCGATCCGGGGCGAGAGCCAGTCGACGAGCAGCACCTCGTCGTGCCGGCTCTGGCCGGCATCGGCCGGCGAGCGGCGGCTGCGGACCTGCTCCCGCCACTCGGGGTAGGGCTCCGCGAGGAGCTCGCCGCCGTCCGCGTCGAAGAGCGAGGCGCGCGGGTCGAAGGCCGCGTCGAGGAGGTCGACGTCGCAGGCGTGGAGGGCGCGGAAATAGGTGTCGATCGTCTCGAGGAGAGCGGGCAGCGGGGCGGGCGCGGGGAGCTGCTCGTGCGAGGTCGGCTCGGTCGCGGCGGTGTCGGTCATGCCGCGACGCTACGGCCTCCCGCACCGCCGCCGACCGCATCCCGCCGTGTCTGGCAGGCCGTCGCGGGCCGACGGCAGGAACCCGTCGCCTCGCATCCGGCGCCGATCGCGTGGGAGGATGCCGGGCATGGCCCGGCCCGACATCGTCGACATCATGCGCTCGCTCGAGCCGCAGGTGCGGCAGGGCGAGGTCGTCTTCGCGATCGGCGACGGCCTCCCGCCCGAGGTCGAGGTACTCGCGAGCGTCCGCGAGCCCGAGGGCCTGTCGGTCGTGATGAGCCGGGCCGAGGCGGACGCCCGCGGCATCTCCTACGACTTCGTCGGCGCCTGGATCACCCTCTCGGTCGACTCGGCGCTCGACCTCGTGGGGCTCACCGCGGCCGTCTCGGGCGCGCTCGCGAACGCGAGCATCCCCTGCAACGTCATCGCGGGCCTCCGCCACGACCATCTCGTGGTGCCCGTGCACCGAGCCGACGACGCGCTCACGATCCTCCGGCGCCTCGCGGCCCAGCCCCGCCGACGCTGACGGCGGCGCTCGCGCCCGCGCCACCGCCTCCCGGTCCCGGCCCATCGGGGCGCGCCCCGCGCGTGAGGGGTCCCGAATGACCGGTTCGGGCACCCGAATCCCGTCATATGGGACCCCTCACGGCGTCCGGCCGACCGGAGCTCGACGGGGGCGCGGGACGGGCGCGCGCGGGACGGCCGTGTGCGGCTAGCGCAGCCCGAGGGCGGCGAGGCCCAGCTGCAGGAGCGGCACGAGGAGCACGAGCGCCACCCCGCCGAGCACCAGCCACAGCCCGGCGCGCCGGAGCGAGCGCCGTCGGTCCGCCCGCAGACGGGAGGTCACGGGCAGCAGGGCGGCGGCGAGCACGGGGACGCCGACCGCGAAGCCGATGACGCCGAGCTGCTGCACGGTGCGGCCGATGATCGCGAGGACGTCCACCCGCGCGACCCTACGCGACGACCCGGTCTGTCCTCCTGAGCGCGGACCGGCGCCGCCCGCGCGCCCGCACGGCGGGACGAGCGCGCGTCCCCCCGCCCTCGCGCACCCGCCGCACCCAGGATGTCGCCCCGCCGAATCCGCGCGAGCCGGTTCCGACGGGTGCCGCGAGTGCGCAAGACTGGTCCCCGCGCACCGACGCGCATCCCTGCCGATGCACCCCGCACCACATCCCGCGAACCACCCGAGACCAAGCGAAGGACCGATGCGCACCCCGCTGCCGCTGGACGCCGCCCGCGCCATCCTCTACGACCTCGACGGGGTCCTCACCCCGACCGCCGAGGTGCACATGCGCGCCTGGGCGCGGCTCTTCACCGAGTATCTCGCCGCCCGCGGCGACGCGCGCCCGTACACGGATGCCGACTACTTCTCGTACATCGACGGCCGACCCCGCTACGACGGCGTCCGCGCGATGCTCGCCTCGCGCGACATCACGCTGCCCGAGGGCGAGCCGACCGACTCCGCCGAGGCGGAGACCGTCTGCGGGCTCGGCAACCGCAAGAACGCGGCCTTCACGAGCGAGCTCGAGGAGCACGGCGTCGCCCCGTACCCGGGCTCGGTCGCGTTCCTGGATGCGGGCCTCGCCGCCGGCATCCGCGCGGCGGTCGTCTCGAGCTCGGCGAACGCGGTCCCGGTGCTGCGCGCCGCAGGCCTCCTCGACCGGGTCGAGCTCGTCGTCGACGCGCAGGTCGCCCGCGCCGAGCGGCTGCCCGGCAAGCCCGCGCCCGACACCTACCTCCACGCGGCGAGCGCCCTCGGCATCGCCCCGGAGCACTGCGTCGTCGTCGAGGACGCCCACTCCGGCGTCGAGGCGGGCGCCCGCGGCGGCTTCGGCCTGGTGCTGGGCGTGAACCGCGGCGTCGGCGCCGACACTCTGACGGCCTCGGGCGCCGACCTCGTGGTCGACGACCTGGCCGAGCTGACCCACGTGCTCGTCGGCGCATCCCGCCGCGACGGAGAGGACTGACCGTGCACCGCATCACCGCCGACCCCATGGACCGCACGCGGTTCCCCGTCGACGAGTGGTCGCTCATCGAGAGCGAGCTCCGCCGCGACGACCTCGGCGCCGTCGAGACCCTGTTCGCCGTGGGGAACGGCTATTTCGGGATGCGCGGCAACTTCGACGAGGGCCGCGACAGCCACATGGACGGCACCTTCGTCAACGGCTTCCACGAGACCTGGTCGATCCGCCACGCGGAGGAGGCCTACGGCTTCGCGCGGGTCGGGCAGACGATCGTCAACGTGCCGGATGCGAAGATCATCCGCCTCTACGTCGACGACGAGCCCTTCGTGCCCTTCGAGGCCGACATCACCGAGTACCGCCGCGCGCTCGACCTGAAGACGGGCGTCCTGACGCGCGAGCTCGTGTGGCGCACCCCGAGCGGCAAGCACGTGCGCATCCGCTCGCGCCGCATGGTCTCCTTCGTGGAGCGGCACCTCGGCGTCATCGACTACGAGGTGACGGTGCTCGACGCGCACGCCTCGGTGCTCATCTCGAGCCAGATGCTCAACCGCCAGGACGCGACCGACGAGTACCGCGCGAAGCCGCTCTCGGGCGACGAGGACTTCGACCCGCGCAAGGCGGAGTCCCTGACGGAGCGCGTCCTCATCCCGCAGCTCAGCCGCGAGCGCGGCGGGCGCTACCTGCTCGGCTACCGCGCCGCGAACTCCCGGATGACGGTCGCGGCGGGCATGGACCACCGCTTCGAGACGCTCGACGAGTGGGAGCAGTCGGCCCACCTCGACCAGGATCACGCGAAGCAGGTGTACCGGATCCGCGCGACGCCCGGCACGACCGCCCGCCTCACGAAGACGGTCACGTACCACTCCTCCCGCGGGGTGCCGACGCGCGAGCTCGCGGACCGCTGCGACCGCACGCTCGACCGCGCCGCCGAGGCGGGGGCCGTGCAGCTCTTCGCCGATCAGGCGGCATGGCTCGCCGACTTCTGGGAGCGCTCCGACGTCCGCATCGGGGGCGCCCCCGACATCCAGCAGGCGACGCGCTGGAACCTGTTCCAGCTCGCACAGGCGAGCGTGCGGACCGACGGCGGCGGCATCGCCGCGAAGGGCGTCTCGGGCTCCGGCTACGGCGGCCACTACTTCTGGGACGCGGAGATCTACGCGCTCCCCTTCTTCAGCTACACGACCCCCGATGTGGCGCGCAACGCGCTGCGCTTCCGGCTCGGGATGCTGCCGGCCGCCCGCGAGCGCGCCGCCGAGCTGAACCAGCGCGGCGCCCTGTTCCCGTGGCGGACCATCAACGGCCTCGAGTCGAGCGCGTACTACGCGGCGAGCACCGCGCAGTACCACATCGACGCCGACATCGCGCATGCGCTCATGCAGTACGTCAACGCGACGGGCGACCTCGACTTCGTGGCGCGCGGGGCGATCGACATCCTCGTGGAGACGGCCCGCATGTGGGCGGATCTGGGCTTCTGGCGGGGCAACGGCGTGCGCGGCTTCCACATCCACGGCGTCACCGGCCCCGACGAGTACACGACGGTCGTCAACGACAACCTGTACACGAACGTCATGGCGAAGGCGAACCTCCAGGCGGCCGTCGACATGTGCGACCGGCTGCTCCGCGACGACCCCGACGCCTACGCGCGGATGGCGCTGCGCGTCGACCTCGACACGGCGGAGCTCGCGGAGTGGCGGGATGCGGCCCAGGCGATGCACATCCCCTACGACGAGGGCCTGGGGGTGCACCCGCAGGACGCGCAGTTCCTGGAGCGCGAGCTCTGGGATCTCGACAACACCCCCGACGACAAGCGGCCGCTGCTGCTGCACTACCACCCGCTCGTCATCTACCGCTTCCAGGTGCTCAAGCAGGCGGATGTCGTGCTCGCGCTCTGGCTGCAGGGCCACGAGTTCACGGCCGAGGAGAAGCGCCGAGACTTCGAGTACTACGACGCCCTGACCACCGGCGACTCGACGCTGTCGGCGGTCGTGCAGTCGATCGTGGCGGCGGAGGTCGGCTACGCGCACCTCGCGATCGACTACTTCACCTCCGCCATCTACGTCGATCTCGCGAACCTGCACCGCAACACGGCGGACGGCATCCACGTCGCGTCCACCGGCGGCGTGTGGAGCGCGCTGACGAACGGCTTCGGCGGGATGCGGGATCGGGACGGGCAGCTCGACTTCGATCCGCGCCTCCCGGAGGCCTGGACGGAGCTGGCGTTCTCCATCGCGCTGCGCGGCTCGCGGCTGCGGGTCACGCTGACGCGCGAGGCGATCGCCTTCGAGATCGCGTCCGGCGAGGCCGTGACGGTCTCGGTGCGCGGCTCCGCCGTCGTCGTGATGCCGGGCCAGCCGGTCTCGGTGCCGCTCGCGCATCAGGGGGTCGTCATCGAGGGGACGCCCGCCTCGGCCGACATCGCGGGCCAGCGGCGCCCGGACGGCTCGGTCATCACGGCGAGCATCCCCGCGCCGCTCGTCGGCGAGGAGCCCGAGTAGCCACGAGCCGGGTGGCGGCTGAGACCCTGGCGACGGGGCCGTCGCGCTGCGCGAGACTGCCGTCATGGTCGAGGACATGACGGATGACGAGAAGCGGCACGATCAGCTGACCCGCGCCCCCAAGTCGGACGAACGGGATGCGGCGCCGCGCATCGAGACGAGCGAGGGCGAGGACGGCCGGACCCGGATCGACGTCGCCGACACGGCGAGCGTGCGCCCCGGGAAGACGGTCCGCGAGGACGACTGAGCCGCCCGGGTGCTCGCGGGTGCGATGTCACACTTCGCGTCGTGCCGGGCATCTCCCTGTGACGGCGGAGGTCCCGCCGTCGCAGATGGATGGGGCAGGCATGAGCAAGCGCAGCGTTGATGAGGTCCTGTCGGGCAGCAACCCGACCTTCGTCCCCTCGGTCGCGACGGAGGCGGCGCTCGACGCGCTCGTCCTCGAGTCGCGCAACGCGGGGTCCGGGCGTGGAGGCAGACGGCGGAAGCAGCTGCTCTGGCTCGTCCCGGGAGCGGTGATCGCGGCGGGCGCGTTGACCGCCGGCGCCGTCGTGGCCGAGCAGATGACGCGGCTGGACGTGCCCATCGCGGTCGAGTACACGACCGACACGGGCGTGACGGTGTCCTGCACCGCCCACATCTCGAGCTCCCTCTTCTCGCCGCGGCTCGCGGACGTCGCCGAGTACTACTCGACGCACGAGTTCGCCGCCGACGGGATCGGCCAGCGCATCTACGACTACGCGCTCGTCCTCGCCGGGGACGAGCAGGGCACCCCGGCCGACCTCCCCGACTCCGTGGGCTGGCTCCCCGGCGACGGGAGCAGTCCCGACTGGGAGCCCCTGCCGGACCGCAGCGCGCTCACCGAGTCGATGCTGAACTTCATCGTGCTCGATGTCGAGAACGAGCTCGGACTGTCGTCGGGCCAGAGCGGCGCGGCCGAGCTGCAGACCGACTGCGCGGGACAGCTGCATTGACCGGCGCGGCGACGATGTCGACTCCAGCGCGGGTGAGCGCAGATCTGACGGAGGCGTTCCGGCGCGAGGCGGGCGGCCTGCTGGGGTTCTTCATCAAGCGCGGCGTTCCAGCGGAGGACGCCGCCGACCTGGTGAGCGACACGTTCCTCGCAGCCTGGCAGTCCAGCCGGACGAGCACGGTCGAGCCGGATCTGCTTCGCGCCTGGCTGTTCGGCATCGCCCGGAAGACGATGTCCAGGTACCGTCGCGGACGGGGCCGGCGCTCCGCGTTGAGCGACCGTCTGCGGACGACGCTCGCGGCAGAGCTCGACACCCGGCAGGCCTCTGCCGCGGACGATCACGAACTGGAGCATGTCCGCTCGCTGATCGCCCGCCTCCCCGAGATCGACCAGGAGATCGTGCGCCTGGTCTACTGGGACGGCTTCACGCAGGAGGAGGTCGCGACGGTGCTCGGCAGGCCGGCCCCCGCGATCCGCGCCCGCCTCTCCCGCGCGCGGAAGGTGCTGCGAGATCAGCTGGCGGAGACCGGCGACATCGAGTGACGCGGCGCGGCACGCCCTGGCGCCGGGCACGGTGACAGGACGTCGATGATGGTCGTGCGCATGGCCGGGAGATGGCCCCGAACAGGGGCTGGAACACGAAAGCGAGCAACCGCCGACGTTCTCGCTCCTGCCGACCGGGATGACCTGTCGGTTCGCTCGCGCCGCGGGGGGCGAGCTCTCGGTGTTCGTCGAAGGCGGGACCGTCATCACCGTCCTCGGTCTCGCCATGATCGCCGGCGCCATCGCGGCCACGGCGTTGCTCGGAGTCCGCCGGGCGCGATCCCTGCAGAAGGCCTGACCGATCCGACTTGACCCTGCCCCAGGGGCAGGGTGTCTACTGACGGCATGCTCGGCAGAATCCTCGTGCGCTTCCTGCGCGGCTCATGGCACCTCCTCCTGCTCGTCGTCCTGTTCCAGGCGGCGCAGTCCATCGCCTCCCTCGTGCTCCCGGCGCTCAACGCCGACATCATCGACGACGGGGTCGCGCAGGGCGACACGGGCCTCATCGTCGGGCTCGGCGTCGCGATGCTCGCGGTCACGCTCCTCCAGGTGGCGTGCACGATCGCCGCCGTCTACTTCGGGGCGCGCGCCGCGATGGGCTTCGGCGCCGACGTGCGGGCGGCGCTCTTCGCCCAGGTCGGCCGGTTCTCCGAGCAGGAGGTGAGCCGCTTCGGCCCGGCCTCGCTCATCACCCGCACGACGAACGACGTGCAGCAGGTGCAGATGCTCGTGCTCATGACCTGCACGATGATCGTGTCGGCGCCGATCCTCGCGATCGGCGGCGTCGTCTTCGCGCTGCGCGAGGACGCCGGCCTGTCCTGGATCCTCGCGGTCGCGGTCCCGGTGCTCATCCTGAGCGTCGGCCTCCTCATCGTGCGGATGACCCCGCTGTTCGGGCGCATGCAGGACCGCATCGACGCCGTCAACCGGGTGCTCCGCGAGCAGCTGACCGGCATCCGCGTGGTCCGCGCCTTCGTGCGCGAGCGCCGCGAGGTGGCGCGCTTCGCGGACGCGAACGCCGAGCTCACCGACACCGCGATGCGGGTGGGCCGCCTGTTCGCGCTCATGATGCCGCTCATCATGCTCGTGCTCAACGTGTCGGGTGTCGCCGTGCTCTGGTTCGGCGCGGCCCGCGTCGAGGACGGCACGCTCCAGGTCGGCTCGCTCATCGCCTTCCTCAGCTACATCATGCAGATCCTCGGCGCCGTGCTCATGGCGACCTTCCTCGCCTTCCTGCTGCCGCGCGCGACCGTGTCGGCCGGCCGCATCGGCGAGGTCCTCGAGACGGCGTCGAGCGTGGTCCCGCCGAGCGACCCCGAGCCCGCGCCGCCCGCCCGCGGGGTGGTCGAGCTGCGGGATGTGACCTTCGCCTACCCGGGCGCCGAGGAGCCGGTGCTCCGCGGCGTCGACCTCGAGGCGCGCCCCGGCACGACGACGGCGATCATCGGCAGCACCGGCTCCGGCAAGACGACGCTGCTCGGCCTCCTGCCGCGCATGTTCGACGCCTCCGCGGGCGCCGTGCTCGTCGACGGCGTCGACGTCCGGCGACTCGCCCCCGAGGCGCTCTGGTCGCGCATCGGCCTCGTGCCGCAGCGGGCCTACCTGTTCTCGGGCACCGTCGCCTCCAACCTCCGCTACGGCGACCCGGAGGCGGACGACGAGGCGCTCTGGCGGGCGCTCGAGATCGCCCAGGCGCGGGACTTCGTGGAGGCCATGCCGGGTCAGCTGGAGGCGCCGATCGCGCAGGGCGGCACGAACGTGTCGGGCGGGCAGCGCCAGCGGCTCGCGATCGCGCGGGCGCTCGTGAAGCGCCCGCCCGTGTACCTCTTCGGCGACTCCTTCTCGGCGCTCGACACCGCGACGGACGCCCGGCTCCGCGCCGCCCTCGACGCGGCCGTCCCGGAGGCGACGCGCATCGTCGTCGCGCAGCGCGTCGCGACGATCGTGGAGGCCGACCAGATCCTGGTCCTCGACCACGGCGAGGTCGTCGGACGCGGCACGCACGCGCAGCTGCTCGAGACCTCCCCCGAGTACGCGGAGATCGTGCAGAGCCAGCTCGCGGCCGAGGAGGCGGGACGATGAGCTTCGGAGCACCCCCGCCCACCGGCAGGAGCGCGGCCTTCCTGCCCTCCGCGAAGCGCCTGCTCGGGCGCCTCCGCCCCGAACGCGCCGGGGTCGTCCTCGTCGTGCTGCTCGGGATCGTGAGCGTCGCGCTCGCGGTCGCCGGCCCCAAGGTGCTCGGCGCCGCGACCGACCTCATCTTCGAGGGCGCGATCTCGGCCGGCCTCCCCGAGGGCACGACGAAGGGGCAGGTCGTCGACGCGCTCGTCGCGGCGGGCGAGACGCAGCAGGCGGAGTTCTTCCGCGGGCTCGACATCGTGCCGGGTGAGGGCATCGACTTCGCCGCCCTCCACCTCGTGCTCGGCGCGGCGATGCTGCTCTACGTGCTCTCCTCCGTGTTCCAGTACGCGCAGGGGCTCATCCTCAACGGCATCACGCAGCGGACCGTGCTCCGGCTCCGCGAGGACGTCGAGGCGAAGGTGCACCGGCTCCCGCTCGGCTACTTCGACCGGATGCCGCGCGGCGAGCTCCTCAGCCGCGTCACGAACGACATCGACAACGTCTCGCAGAGCCTCCAGCAGACGCTGAGCCAGATGATCCAGGCGGTGCTCACGGTGATCGGCGTCGTCGCGATGATGCTCGTCATCTCGCCGCTGCTCGCCCTCGTCGCGCTCGTCGCCGTGCCGCTGACGCTGCTCATCACGGCGCTCATCGCGAAGCGCTCGCAGAAGCTGTTCGCGGCGCAGTGGGCGCACACGGGTGAGCTCAACGCGCAGATCGAGGAGGCCTACTCGGGCCACGCGCTCGTGAAGGTGTTCGGTCGCCACCGCGAGGTGGAGGCGCGCTTCGGCGAGAAGAACGGCGAGCTCTACCGCGCCTCGCTCGGCGCGCAGTTCATCAGCGGCATCATCATGCCGGCGAGCATGTTCGTCGGGAACCTCGTCTACGTCGGCATCGCGGTCGTCGGCGGGCTGATGGTCGCGAACGGGTCGATGCGGCTCGGCGACGTGCAGGCCTTCATCCAGTACTCGCGGCAGTTCACGCAGCCGCTCAGCCAGCTCGGCTCGATCGTGAACCTGCTGCAGTCGGGCGTCGCGAGCGCCGAGCGGGTGTTCGAGCTGCTCGACGCCGAGGAGCAGGATGACGATCCGGCCTCCCCGGTGACGGCGCCCGCGGGCGCGGGGCGGCTCGCCTTCGAGGCGGTCGACTTCCGCTACGCGCCCGACACGCCCCTCATCGACGATCTCTCCTTCGTCGCGGAGCCGGGCTCGACGATCGCGATCGTCGGCCCGACGGGCGCCGGGAAGACGACGCTCGTGAACCTCGTGATGCGCTTCTACGAGCTCGACGGCGGGCGCATCACGCTCGACGGCGTCGACGTCCGCGAGATGACGCGCGACGACCTCCGCTCCCGCACGGGCATGGTGCTGCAGGACACCTGGCTGTTCCAGGGCAGCATCCGCGACAACATCGCCTACGGGCGGCCGGATGCGAGCGAGGCCGAGATCCTGGAGGCGGCGGAGGCGGCCTTCGTCGACCGCTTCGTGCACTCGCTGCCCGAGGGCTACGACACGGTGCTCGACGAGGAGGGCGGCAACGTCTCGGCGGGCGAGAAGCAGCTCATCACGATCGCGCGCGCGTTCCTCGCGCGGCCCGCGCTGCTCATCCTCGACGAGGCGACCTCGAGCGTCGACACCCGCACCGAGCTGCTCGTGCAGCGGGCGATGCGGGAGCTGCGACGCTCCCGCACCTCCTTCGTCATCGCCCACCGGCTCTCGACGATCCGGGATGCCGACCTCATCCTCGTGATGGAGTCCGGCTCGATCGTCGAGCAGGGCACGCACGAGGAGCTCGTCGCCCGCGGGGGCGCGTACGCGCGGCTCTCCGCGGCGCAGTTCGCGGCGCCGATCGAGGAGGAGCCGGCACCCGAGGATCCGCACGCCGCGATCGCGGTGGATCCGGTGGGCCCGACGACGGGCGCGGTGCCGACCGCGGATGCCCCGCCGGGCGCCGCGCCGGACGCGCGCGACTAGCCTGGCGGCATGCCCGGTTCGAAGGACGCCATCCGCGACGCCGCGGCGGGGCTCTTCGTGGAGCGCGGCTACGCGGCCACCCCGCTCCGCGACATCGCCGCGCGCGCCGGGGTCGACGCGTCGCTCATCATCCGGCACTTCGGCTCGAAGGAGGAGCTGTTCCTCCGCACGGTCGAGGAGCGGATGCCGGAGGCGGCGCCGCTGGACGGCCCGCTCGAGTCGGTCGGCGAGGACTTCATCCGCTTCGTGCTCTCGAGCGACGCCCACGTGCGGGGCGTGTTCCTCGCCCTGCTCCGCGCGAGCGACGCCGACGGGATCGGCTCGCGGCTGCGCGCGGTGCACGACCGCTTCTTCGTCGAGCCGCTCCGCGCCCGACTGGAGGGACCGGATGCCGACCTGCGCGCCCGGCTCGCGGCATCCCTCGTCGGAGGGCTGCTCTACTCGTTCTGGGCCGTCCGCGACGAGGCGCTCGCAGCGGCCGACCCCGAGCTCATCGTGGTGCGCTACGGCGCACTGCTGCAGCGGCTCATCACGCCCTGACCTCGCCGGCGGGACGGGCCCGCAGGCGGGTGCTCAGACCGCCGACCAGCCGCCGTCGGAGGCCAGCACGGCGCCGGTGACGTTGGTGCCGTCGTCGGAGAGCAGGAAGGTGATGGAGGCCGCCAGCTGCGCCGCCTCCGCGACGGAGGGGATGTTCGCCATCGCGCCCTGGAGCCGCTCGGCCGCGAACTCGGACGCGAAGGTCGCGCCGATGTTCGTCGCGACGCCGCCCGGAGCGACCGCGTTCACGCGGATGCCGGAGCCGGCATACATGAACGCGCTGCTCTTCGTGATCCCGATGACGGCGTGCTTCGACGCCGTGTACGCGACACCCGCCGCCGAGCCGCGGAGGCCCGCCTCGGACGAGGTGTTGACGATCGAGCCGGAGCCCGCCGCGAGCATGATGGGCAGCACGGCGCGGCTCAGGCGCATGGTGCCCTCGACGTTGACGGCGAACACCCGCTGCCAGACCGCGTCCCCCACCTCGTGGAGGGGCGTCATGTCGTCCGTGATGCCCGCGATGTTCGCGAGGCCGTCGATGCGGCCGCCGGCGGCGCGGACGATCGCGTCGACGTCGTCCTGCGCCGTGATGTCGCCGACGACGGCGACGATGTCGGCCCCGGGGTGCTCGGCGGCGAGCGCCTCCAGGCGCTCCGCGGACACGTCGACGCCGATGACGCGGCCGCCCTCCCGGACGATCCGGCTGGCGGTGGCGCGGCCGATGCCGCTGCCCGCCCCGGTCACGATGACGGTCCGGCCCGCGAACCGGCCGGGCGTGATGCGCTCCTCGAAGGGCGCGGCGATCGCGGCCGCGGCGGCGTCGTCCTCGTCGCCCTCGCCGGCGGCCGGCACGGCCCCGCCGTTCGCGCGCGCGACCATGTCGGCCACCATCTCTGCGGTCAGCATCCCGTTGCTCATGCCGGCGACCCGCTCCAGCGAGAACAGCTTCGCGGGCGCGAGCGCCTTCTCCGTCTGGCCGGCCTGCGCGAGCATCTCGCGGAGGATGCGGCCGCCCTCGGGGTGCTTGAGCCACTGCCCGATGGACGACTTGGCGGTGATCGGCTTCTCGGACATGGCACTCCTTCGTCGGCGGCGGCGTCAGCAGGAGTGTGCGCCCGCGGACCCCGGTTTGTCAACATTGTTGACACCGGTCGCCGACCCTGCGGCCGCCCGCTCGGCCGCTACCGCCGGTACCGGAGTCCCCGCCCCCGCAGGAGCCGCGTGACGAGCAGGTAGATGAGGTGCGTCCGCGGCCACTGGGTGACGTTCGCGCCGCCCGCCACCGTGTAGTAGTTGTGGCATCCCGCGCTCATCGCCGACGCGTGCGTGTCGAGCTGCTCGTCGATCCAGCGCACCCACTCGCGCGTCGCGCCGGCATCCGTGTCGACGATGCCGCCGCCGCGCTCGAGACGGCGGATGGCGCTCACCGCGACCTCCGCCTGCCGTTCGAGCTGGGCGATGATCGAGGTGCCGCCGTTCGTGTTCGGCCCGTACAGGATGAAGAAGTTCGGGAACTCGGGCACCGTGATGCCGAGGAACGCGGTCGCGCGCTCCACCCAGGCCTCGTGGAGGTCGCGGCCGCCCGACCCGGTCACGCGCAGGCTCGAGAGGAACTGCTGCGGCTGGAAGCCCGTGCTCAGCACGAGCACGTCGACGGGCCGCTCGACGCCGGTCGCATCCACGATCCCGGTCTCCGTCACCCGCACGACCGGGTGCGGGACGAGCGAGACGTTCGGCCGGTTGAAGGCGGGATAGTAGGTGGAGGCGACGATCGGCCGCTTGCACCCCCACGGGTAGTCGGGCGTGAGCGCCGCGCGCGTCGCCGGATCGTCGACCGACTCGGCGATGTAGTCGAGGCACATCTGCCGCATCTGCCGCTGCCGCCGGCTCTCGACGTCGTTCGCCTTGAAGCGGCGTCCCGCGACCGCGAACTGGTACGCGCGATGCAGGCGCTGCGCGAGCGGCACGTGCCGGTAGACCCAGCGCTCGCGCGGCGTGTACGCCCGCTCGAACTTCGGCTCGATCCAGCCGGGCTCGCGCTGGTAGACGCTGAGCTCGCCGACCTCGGGCGCGAGCGCCGGCACCACCTGCGCGGCCGTGGAGCCGGTGCCGACGACCGCGACCCGCTTGCCCGCGAGGTCGTGCTGCGGCTCCCAGCGGGAGGTGTGGAACGCGATCCCCCGGAAGTCCTCGAGCCCCGGCCACTCCGGGTAGCGCGGCACGTTGAGCAGGCCGACGGCCGACACGACGACGTCGAAGCGCTCCGTCGAGCCGTCGGCGGTCGTGACCGTGTACTCGCGCCGCTCGTCGCTCCACACCACCTCCTCGACGCGCGTCGACAGCCGGATGCGGGAGCGGAGCCCGAAGCGGTCGACCACCTCGTTCGCGTAGGCGAGCAGCTCCGGCTGGGTCGCGTGGGTGCGCGGCCAGTCCTTCTTCATGAACGAGAACGAGTACGCGTGCGAGGGGATGTCGACCTCGCAGCCGGGGTAGCGGTTCTCGAACCAGGTCCCGCCGAGGCCTTCCGACTGCTCGAAGATTGTGAACTCGGCGGAGGTGCGCCGCTGCAGCTTCACGGCGAGGGCGATCCCGCCGAAGCCCGAGCCGATGATGCCGACGCGGAGCCGCCTGCGCCCGCCGCGGCTCACGCCTCCGCTCCGGCCGGCATCGGATAGTCCTCGGCGTTGAGCACCCAGTCCGGCATGCGCGAGAAGTCGAGGCGCGGCGGGCTGAAGATGTCGACGAGCCGGTTCCGGCCCTCGCCGACCGCCTCGCTCGTGTGCTGGCTGGGCGGGGGGATGACGGCCAGCGAGGGCGCGGGCGTCAGGTGGTGCTCGTCCTCGCGCCAGACGGTGCGGTCGGTGGTCCACGGCCACCGGATGTGGTGCACGTACTCGCCCTCGAGCACGAGCGAGCACTGCTCGAAGTCGTCGTGGTGATGCGGCGACAGCTTCGCCGGGTCGCGCGGCCCGTCCTGCGGCGCGATCCAGTTCACCATGAAGGTCGTGCAGCGGTAGAGGCGGAACGGCGAGCCGGGCAGCGTCGGCACCGTGAGGTCGTAGACGCGGATGCGATACCCGCCGACCGGCTCGGGCCACGCGGCGAAGGGCGGCACGTTGTGATGCGGCGAGGCGTAGTCCTCGGCGTTGACGCTCTGCGCGACGAGGTCCGAGGCGGTCGAGCGCACGAGGCGCAGGACGCGACCGGAGCCGCTCGCCGTGATCCGGGAGCGCCCGGGCGGCACGATCACGAGCCGCTCCCCCGGCGCCTCGACCCGCTCGCCGCCCGCCTCCACGACGAGGGAGACGCCCGGGTCGACGGCGATCGCGATGTGCTCCTCCGGCTCGTCCCGCTCGCCGAGATCGGTGTCGCCGTCGACCGTCGCGAGCGCGAGGACGAGGTTCTGCGCACGGGCGATCCACTCGGCACGGCCGGGCTCCACGAGCGTCGGCGGCAGCTCCGAGAACTCGGCGTACGACATCCCCGAGTAGTCGGTCGCGGCCGGGGCGGCGGCGGGGGCGGTCAGGGCCGAGCGGGGGTCGGCGGCGTCGTAGGGCATGGGGGTCCTCCGTGTCGGTGGGCTGGGGGCGGGCTCAGGCGTCGAGACGAGCCCGGATGTCGTCGACGAGCGAGGTCGCGGCGCCGCGCAGGATCCCGGCGTCGTTCGCGACCATCACGTAGGCGAAGCCGCGGCGGGCCGCCGCCTCGACCTGCTCGGGCGTCTGCACGGCCGTGCCGACGGGGATTCGGTGGCGGGCGGCGGTCTCGAGCAGCCGGTCGACGGCCGCCTGGATGACGGGGTCGCCGGCCGGCATCCCGCTCGAGAGCTGGAGATCGCCCATGCCGAGGAACGCGCCCGTGAGGTGGGGGACGGCGAGGATCTCGGGCGCCGCGCGGAGCCCGTCGAGGTCCTCGATCTGCACCGCCCGCAGCGCGTCGTCGCCGCGGGCGAGGTACTCCTCGAGCCCGATCCCGCCCCAGGCGCCGGCACGCGAGGTGCTGCCGTTGCCGCGGGTGCCGCGGGGCGAGAAGGTCATGGCGCTCGCGGCGGCCGCCGCCTCCTCCGGGGTCTCGACCCTGGGCACCAGGATGCCGTCGACACCCGAGTCGAGCAGTCGCTGGAGGTGGCTGCCGGAGCGGTCCGGCACGCGGACGAGCACCTGGAGGCCGAGGCCCTGCGCGACGACCGTCGCCGCGTACGCCGACGGGAGGTCGAGCGGCGCGTGCTCGAGGTCGATGACGATGAAGTCGAACCCCGCCAGCGCGAGGATCTCGACCGTCTCGAGCGAGGGGATCTTGGCCCACGTGCCGACGAGCGCCCGGTCGGCCTCGCGCAGCGCGCGTGCGAAGCCGGGACGGCGTCCGACGCTCATGACTCGAGCCCGAGGAGGCGGGCGGGCGTCCGCTGCACCATGAGCGCGAGATCCTCCTCGGCGACGCCCAGCTGGAGAAGCCGGCCGAGGAGCCCGCGGTAGCCCTCGACGGGCAGCGGGTTGCCGACCTGGCCGAGATCGGAGCCGAGGATGGTGTGCTCGGGTCCCAGGGCGCGGATCCAGTCGACCAGCTGCTCGGCCGGGAAGATGTGGTCGCGGTGGTACATCGCGATCTCGTGCTCGACGACGGCGCCGAGCTCGATCATCTCGGCGAGCTGCTCGCGCCCGATGTCGGAGACGAAGTCGGGGTGGCTGACGACGATCCGGTCGTGCCCCAGCCCGTGGGCGGTGCGCACGACGGCGAGCGCCGACGCCGAGTCGAGGTGCCCGGTCGAGACGATCGCGCCCGCGTCGCGCGCCTGCTCGATGATCGCGCCCACCTCGGGCCGGACCTCGCCGTCGCCGTCGACGACCGCGACCTCCTCGCTCTGCAGCATCCCGAGCGGCTGGAAGTGCGCCTTCGTCTCGGCGTGCGCCTCGGCGTGCGCGAGGTGGATGCGGGAGGAGATGGTCGGGAACCACACCATGCGGCCGCCCATCCGGAAGGAGCGGTCGGTCGCCCAGGGGTTGAGCCCGCCGTTGACGCTGTTGAGGGCGATCCCGCCGTAGACGGCGGTCGGCAGCCCCTCGAGCTGCGGCGCCATCGACAGCACGTCGGTGACGGTGTCGTGATAGTGGCACTTCACGAGGATGGCGCGGAATCCGGCGTCGGCCGCCTGCTGCGCCGCCTCGACGTGCGTGATGCGCCGCGGCATGGGCGAGGGCCCGGAGTGGCAGTGGAGGTCGACGGCTCCGTCGAGCAGGTCGTCGATGACGGTCATGGTGATCCTTCCGGCCGCTACTTCACGGCCATGGCGTTGGGCGGCGATCCGACGCCGCCGGGCACGGCGAGCGGCTTCGAGGTCAGGAGGAACTCGAAGCGCCCGTCGGCCGCGCAGGCCTCGGCGAGCCCATCCAGGCGCCAGAGCTCGCCGAGGTAGATGCCGAGGAGCGCCAGCAGGGGACGGTGCAGCATCCCGTTGTGGATCGGGCCGCGCTCGGGCAGCGGCTCCTCGGGGTCGATGAATCCGGAGTCGGGGTCGACGGGGAACGCCTCGACGCCGGCGTTGTCGGAGGCGATCATCGCGATCCCCTCGTCCCACAGCAGCTCCAGGACGTCGTGGCTCTGCGCGATGCCGGGTGTGCCCCAGTCGGCCTTGCGCGCCTCCTGCTGGGCGGGGGTGAGGCCGAGCCAGTCCTCCGCCCAGCCGGTGCGCAGCAGGATGACGTCGCCGCGGCGGAACACGACGCCGTGGAAGGCCGCCGCCCCGCGCAGGTCCGCCGCCGTGATGGCCTGGTTCCGGTCGAGCTCGAGCCGCCGCCCGACGGACTCCAGGTAGCGGGGCATGTCGAGCAGGACCCCGCGGGTGACGATGCCGCGCTCCGCGAGCAGCTGGATGCCGAGATCCGGCGTGCCCTCGGCGATCGCCGCATCCGGCACGCCGCCGTAGAAGCCGTGCTCGGGGTGCCGCATGTGCCGCAGCCCGTCGATCTGGGAGGTGGACTGCAGGTAGAAGGAGTCGAGCCAGTCGTCCCGGTGGTTGGGGTTGTTCGCGAAGATGCGGTGCTCGGTGGCGGGCCGCGTGCCGGCGATGCTCGGGACGAAGGCGTTGATCGGGTAGTCGAGATCGAAGACCCGGCCGGTGCGGACGAGCGAGGCGGCGTGCACCGCCTGCTCCGGTCCGATGAATCCGAGCGCCCCGAGCTGGTCGCCCTCGCCGAACACGTTCCAGGAGGAGCCCGCCGGCGCGTCGGTGCGCGCCAGCAGGTCCCGGTAGGAGGGCAGCTCGGCGAGCTCAGGCATCGGCGTCCGCGACGGCGGGCGCCGCCTTCTTCCGGGCGGTCGCGCTCACCATCTCCTCGCCCGCGAGGTCGATGCCGCGCGTCTCGGGCGAGGCCAGCACGCTCCCGATGATGAGGAGGCCGGCGATGACGAGCAGCACGACCGGGGTGAGCGTGAGCGGCATGAAGTTCGACAGCCCCGCCTGGTAGGCGGCGAAGAAGCCGGGGATCACGACCGCGAGCGAGTAGCCGATGCCCCAGCCGGAGGAGCGGATCCGGGTCGGGAAGCGCTCGTTGATGTACGAGGGCAGGGTGCCGATCGTGAAGCCGTTGACGCACTGCACGAAGAAGATGACCGCGATGAGGACGCCGAAGGGCAGCGGCACGTCGCTGCCGAGCAGCCAGAACAGCGAGGTCATGACGAGGAGGACGAGCAGGCCCGCCGTCAGGAGGATCGGCTTGCGGCCGAAGCGGTCGCTGAGGAGGCCGGAGAGCATGTAGGCGAAGGGCACCACGATGTTCGCGAAGATGATGCTCAGGCTGAACTCGTTCGGGGTGAACCCGCGACCGATGATGAGCTGCGGCACGACCGAGCCGACCATGTTGACCATGAAGAACACGCCGGTCATGAGGATGAAGACCTGGATGAAGGCGGCGATGCCGCGGCGGCCGAGCATCTCGCGGATCGGGTGCTTGGCCTTCTCGGAGGTGATCCAGACGACCGACTCCTCGACGTCCTTGCGGAGGAAGCGGGCCACGATGAAGCCGAAGACCGCGCCGACGACGAAGGGGATGCGCCAGCCCCACTGGACGTAGGCGGAGTCGATGTCGGAGGCGGGCGCGATCTGCAGTGCGACGAAGGTGAACACGCCGATCGCGAGGTAGCCGACCGTCGATGCGCTCTGCACGAAGCCGCCGACGAGTCCGCGCCGGTTGGTCTTGGCGTACTCGATGGCCATCGGGGTCGCCGCGGTGTACTCGCCGCCGAGGAAGATGCCGTCGACGAAGCGGAGCAGGAGGAGCAGGGAGATCGCGGCGACGCCGCCGATCTGCTCGGCGCCCGGCAGGCAGGCGATGAGCACGGTGACCACGCTGAAGCCGTAGATGGCGATGGCGCCGACGCGCTTGCGGCCGAGGCGGTCGGAGAGGTGGCCGAAGAGGAAGGCGCCGATCGGGCGTCCGAAGAGGGTCGCGGCGAGGGTGAAGCCCGTGACGACGGCCGTCTGCGCGGGGTCGAGCCCCTGGGTGAAGTAGATCATCGCCGGCAGGAGCGCGACGGAGGGGAGGTAGATGTCGAAGGAATCGACGAGGAAGCCGAAGAAGGCGCCGCGGATGGCGCGCCTCCGGCGGACGGTGGGATCGGTGGTCGAGGTGTCGACGCCGGCTGCGGTGCTCATGGGGCCCTTCTCTCATCTTCGAGTCCGGCCGCCGTGGTCTGCCGCTCGGTGAGGGATCGAGCGGACTGCGGCGCCGGTGGACAGGAGCACTGTACGACTGTCATACGATCCATGTCAATGCGTATCGTGAACATGAAGTTCACATAGGTGGACGGATGCGGTACGCGCGCAGCTGCAGCGCCATCATCCGGTAGTACCCGATGAGCGTCACGACCTCGAAGACCTCGCGACGGCCCAGCTGCTCCTCGGCCCGCCCCCACAGCTCGTCGGCGACGTCGGAACCCGCCAGCAGGTCCGCCGTGAGCTCCAGGAGCACCGCCTCCCCCGCGTCGCGCGGCTCGTAGCCGCCCGTCGCGAGCCGGGCGATCTCCGCGTCGTCGATCCCCGCCCGCCGTGCCGCGCGGTGATGGGCGAAGCGCTCGAAGTCGCTGTCCTCCGCCTCGGCGACCGCGAGGATCACGAGCTCCCGCTGCCGGGGCGACAGGTCGAGGCCGAAGCGCACCCGCCCGCCGAGCCCCTCGAGGGCCAGCCCGAGCTCGGGATGCAGCATCCAGCTCGCCGGCGGGCCGGTGAGGCGGCCGAGATCGTCGACGAGCCGGAAGTCGGCCCCGGGCGCGGCGCGCTCCCCCGTCGTGTAGACCGCGTAGAGCTCGGCGCCGGCCCCCTCGAGCCCGGCCGGATCGATCGCCGGCACCCGGCTCATGCCGCGGCCTCGAGCTCGGGCACCGGACGGCGCAGCAGCTCATGCGGGTTCACCACGAGCATCCGGCGCAGCTCCTCCGGGGTCAGGCCGAGGTAGAAGAGCTGCTCGGCGAGGGTGCGCAGCGACTCCGGCAGGGGCGGCACCCACCGCGAGAACACGTCCGAGCTCAGCACGACGTGCTCCGGCCCGAGCTCGCGGATGGCCGCCGCGAAGTCGCGGACGCCGTGATGCGACTCGGGGTTGATGAGCGGCGCGCTCGAGAACTCGACCTTCGCACCGAGCTCGGTGAAGACGTGGAGCTCGGCCGGGTCGTCCGTGAAGTGCAGGGGATGCGTGAGCATGACCGGCACGTCGAGGCGGCGGCACTCGCGCACGACCGCGAGGCTCTCCTCGAGCGACACATGGCCGGTGCCGAGGAGCAGCCCGCGCTGCGCGCACACCTCGATCGCCTCGGCGACCTCGCTCCGGAGGCCGCCCCCGGCATCCAGGAGCGAGACCGCGTTCGCCTCGGCGAAGCCGCGGAACCGCGGGGACTGGCGTTCGAGCAGGCGCGAGATGTAGCCCCAGCGCTCGACGTCGGCCCGCGCGCCCCAGGTGGGCAGGAAGACGACCTCGGCGCCGGCGTCCGCCGCGAGCTCGACGACCGCGGGGTCGACGCCGCCGAGCTGCGGGTTCAGGGTGATGCTGCCCAGCACCTCGAAGGGGAGGTCGCCGAGCTCGCGCTGGACGATCGCGGCGCGATCCATCGTGGGCCAGAGATGGGATTTCAGGACCCAGCCGCGCATGCCGTACGCGCTCGCGAGCCGCGCGACGCCGACATCCGGACCGCGGTTGAGCGCCGTCGCGGACAGATCCGGCTGCCCGTGCGCGTGGAGGTCGAAGGCGCCGCGCAGGAAGCGGCCGTAGTCCGGCGGCAGCGCATCCGCGAAGGCGAGGGGGGTCGTGAGCTCGTCGTCCATGGGGATCCTCTTCGATCGAGTGGCGATTCGCGCGGAATCGGTTGAGAATGTCGAGCACAGCCACGAGAAGTTCGGGATGCGCAATGACCGTTCGCATGATGATCGCACGCGCGGTGGTCCGCTGGCGATACCGTGCGCGCCGCGACGCCCTGGCGACGCCCGCCTTCCTCGCGTCGCGGGCGGGGCCGGCGCCCGTGCCGAGCCGCGTGCACGAGCGCTGCGACGTCGTCGAGCGGGAGATCGCCGGCCGACCGGTCGTCACGCTGACCGCCCGCGACGGGAGCCGCCGCACGGGCGCGCAGGTCCTGCACCTGCACGGCGGCGCCTACGTCGGGGCGATCCAGGCGGCCCACTGGCTGGGGCTCGCCGAGCTCGCGGTGCGCTCCGGCGCCGACATCCACGTCCCGCGGTACGAGCTCGCGCCCGCGGGGACGGCCGACGACGCCGCACGCTTCCTCGCGGCGGTGCTGGCCGAGGTCGCGGCGCGCGCGCCCGACGTGCCGCTCGTGCTCTCGGGCGACTCCGCGGGCGGCGGGCTCGCCCTCGCCGCCGCCGTCCGCAGCCGGCACGCCGGGTCGCCCGTCTCGGCGGTGCTCCTGTTCTCGCCCTGGCTCGACCTCGCCGTCCCGGACCGCGTCGACCCGCGTCTCCCGCGGCGCGACCCGATGCTCACGGTCGCGGCCCTCCGGCGGGCCGGACGACTCTGGGCCGGGGCGCGCTCCGTCGACGACCCGCTCGTGAGCCCCCTCCGTGCCGCGCTCGACGGCCTGCCGCCGGTGACGATCCTCGCGGGCGGGCACGACCTCCTCGTGGAGGACGCCGAGCGGCTCGCGGAGCGGATCACGCGGGCCGGGGGCGCGTGTCGCCTCGCGATCTGGCCGTCCGGCTTCCATCTCTTCATGGCCGCCCGGCGGACCCCGGAGGCGGGCGAGGCGATGGAGCTCGCGGTCGAGGTGCTCCGGTCGTGCTAGCCCGCGCGGCCGGGCGCGGCCGCTCCGAGCTCCGCGCCGATCGCCGCCGCCGCGGCGCGGAGCTCGCCGACGAACGCGGATCGCGCGGCCTCGTCCAGTGCCGGATCGGGCTCGAGCCCCGCGATCGTCGCGACGATGCCCGCCGGCCCGAGGACCGGCACGGCGGCGAAGTAGCCGCGCGGCTCGGCCACTGCCGAGTAGCCGAGCTCGGCCGCCTCGTCGATCACGGCATCCAGCGACTCGCGCTCGGCGGTCGCGGCATGCGCGCGCAGCCAGTCGGCGCGGGAGGCCTCCGGCAGGTGCGCGAGGAAGACGTGCGTCTGCGCCGCGGCCGCATCCAGCTGCGCGCCCGGCCGGATCGTGAGCACGACGGTGCGGCTGCGATCCTCGTCGACGAGGGCGACGACCGGGCCCTCCGCGGTCCAGAGGCTCAGGACGACGGTCGCACTCACGGCGGCGCGCAGTCGCGCCAGGTGCGGCGGCGCCACGTCGACGACGGGGCGGTGCGCGAGGGCGTTGATGCCGAGGCGGAGCAGCAGGCCGCCGAGCACGAAAGTGCCGCGGCGAGCACCGCGGTCGAGGATGCCGGCGGCCGCGAGCGAGGCGCAGTAGCGGTAGGCGGTCGTCCGGTTGAGGCCGATGCGCTCGGCGACGTCCGCCGCCGTGAGCTCGACCGCCGACTGCCCGAAGAGCGCGCAGATCTGCCCCACGCGCGCGACGGCCTGGATGTCGGAGGTCGCCGCCTCCGCGGTCGCCGTCGTCTTCGCCACGATCGAATCGTATGCGACGGGATGCCCCGCGCGGCCGCGACCCGGGAGCCACGGTGCCCGGATCGGCCCGCGACCCCGGTCGCACGACGCCGCAGACTCGGACCGGGATCACCGCACGACGAGGAGAGGATGGCCGCATGAGCGAGGCGATCGACCTGCAGGACGAGGCGGCGCGACTGGACGAGTTCTGGTCGCAGCGCGTGCTCGCGGAGGCGAACGGCAGCCTCTTCAAGGTCGCGAAGGGCATCGGCGAGGTCTCCTGGCATCAGCACGACGACCAGGACGAGACCTTCCTCGTGCTGAGCGGCGAGCTCGTCGTGCGCCTCCGCGACCCCGAGGAGCGCGCCGTGCCGCTCTCGCCGGGTCAGCTCTTCGTCGTCCCGCAGGGCGTCCAGCACGCGCCCGTGTCGGCGGCGGGCGCGAGCTTCCTCGTCATCGGCCGCACCGTGACCTCGACCGCGGAGGGCGGCAAGCCCGCCTGGAGCGAGGGCGGCGGCGCAGCGCCGGAGCAGGTCTGACGGAGCGGGCTCCGCTCGGGGCCGAGCCCGCCGCCGACGCCTAGAAGCTCGGCTCGGTCTCCGTCAGCTCGATGTTGACGCCCGTCGGGGTCTCCGCGAGGAAGCACGCCCGCCGCCCGCGCCCGCCGCGGAACACCGGGCGCTCCGCCTGGCCGGGGATGCCGCCCAGCACCGCCGGGATGTCGCCGACCTCGAAGCACACGTGGTGCAGCCCCTCGCCGCGCTCCTCGATCCAGGTCTGCACCGGCCCCGGCCGCAGCGGCTGCACGAGCTGCACGCGGTCGGGTCCCGCCGCGAGGTAGACGAGCCGCACGCCCGGATCCTCGGCCACCTCGTCGCCGACGAGCTCGAGGCCGAGCACGTCGAGGTAGTAGCGCATGGCCGAGTCCGCGTCGCGGACGGCCACCGCGACGTGGTCGATCGCGCGCATCACGACGCGCCTCCCGCGGATGCCGGGGCCGGAGTCGGCGCCGCGACGCCGAGCGCCCCCAGCGCGTCGACGATCGTGGACTCCGCCCCGACGTTGCCGGGGACGACGACGTAGGTGATCGCACGGCCGCTGCGGCCCTCGAGATCCCAGACCGAGACGCCTGGCGCGACCTGCCCGCGCACGCGCGCGCGACGGGCGCCGAGCCCGAGCCGCGCGACCTCGGCGGAGGTGATGCCGCCCTTCGAGACGACCGCGGTCACCTCGGGCTCGGCCTCGGCGACAGCCGTCGTGAGGGCGCGCATGACCCGCTCGCCGTGGTCGAGGGTGTCGTGCGCGCCCGAGCGCACGCGCTCGGTCGCGAGGAATCCGAGACGGCCGCCGCGCAGCGTCTCGACGACGCGTGCGCCCGCCGCGCGCCCGGCATCCTCGGGGGCGTCGAGCGCCGCCGCCGTGTCGATCTCGACGGGCGCACCGTGCGCGGCCGCGACGGGCGCGAGCTGCCGCGAGGCGCCCTGCGTGTGCGAGCCGCAGACGAGCAGGGTGCGGCCCGCATCGCGCGCGAGCGGCGCCTCGAGGAGGCCGCGGCTGCGCACGCCCGCGAGCTCGGCCGCGAGGGTCGCCGCCGAGCGGACGACGAGCGATCGGCCGGCGGCCTGCGCGGCGCGGATCGCGCTCGCGATGCCGACGACGTCGGCGTCCGTCTCGGCGTCGAAGGCGAGCACCGAGCCCGCCGCCGCCTCGAGGACGGCGGCGTCGAGGGCGGCGGCATCCCGCACGACCGCGAGCGGGACCGCGATCGCGGGCCGCGCCGTGCGCTGGGCGAGGTAGTCGACGAGCACCGCGGTGTCGAAGGGGAAGACCGGGTCCTCCGCGTACTCCGTGCGGTCGGCCGGCACGAGCTCGCCGTCGAGGCGCACGAGATGCACCCCGTCGAGCGTCACCCGGCCGCCCGCGGGGAAGGCGGGCACGAAGGCGATGACGGAGTCGGGCTGCGCGAAGACCTCCGTCTCGGCCATGACGTGGCCGCGCAGCGTCGAGTCGCCGCGGAGCACGAAGGCGAGCTCGGCGCCGAGGCGGGCGGCCGCCTCGGCGCACTGCTCGCGGGTCTCCGCGAGCCGCGAGACCGCGGCCTCCTCGCTCATCGCCCTCGTGTTCGCGAGCAGGTAGACGCTGTCTGCCACCGACAGCGCCTCCCTGATCGCGTCCGCGTCCCACTCGAGCAGCACCTCGACGGCCTCGGCCGACTGGGTGCCGGTGGGATCGTCGTCGAGGACGACGGTCTTCACGCGCGCTCCGCCGCGAGGGCCTGGATGCTGCGCACGACGGCGTCGCCGAGCTCGACCGTCGTGGCGGTGCCGCCGAGGTCGGGCGTGCGGTTGGCCGGGTCCTGGAGGGCGTGCTCGACGGCGGCGTCGACGAGCGCGCCCGCCTCGACCGCGGCCTGGTCGCCGCTCCGGCGGCCCAGCCAGTCGAGCATGATGCCCGCCGAGAGGATCGCCGCGACGGGGTTCGCGATGCCCTTGCCCGCGATGTCGGGCGCCGAGCCGTGCGAGGACTGGAAGAGCCCGTGGTCGTGGCCGACATCGCCCGAGCCCGAGAGGCCGAGGCCGCCGACGCTCGCGGCGGCGAGGTCGGAGATGATGTCGCCGAACATGTTCTCCGCGACGAGCACGTCGTACTGCTGCGGGCGCAGCACCTGGAAGGCCGTCATGGCGTCGACGTAGGCGTAGTCGGCCTCGACGTCGGGGTACTCGGCCGCGACCTCGTCGAAGACGCTGCGGAAGTAGGCGTAGCTCGAGAGCACGTTCGCCTTGTCGACGCAGGTGACCTTCGCGGGGCGCTCGGGGTTCTTCTCGTGGCGGGCGCGGGCGAGCTCGAAGGCCTGGCGCACGACCTTCTGGGTGCCGACCTTCGTGATGACGATCGTGTCGGTCGCGACCTCGCCGCGCACGTTGGTGCCGCCCGTGCGCGAGGCGTAGAGGCCCTCGACGTTCTCGCGGACCACGACGTAGTCGATGCCCTCGGGCTTCGCGAGCGGCGAGGGGACCCCGGGGAGGGTGCGGATCGGGCGGATGCCGGCGAAGAGGTCGAGCCCGAAGCGGAGGCGGAAGATGACATCCCCGTTGACCTCGCGGCCGTCGGGGTGGCGGGCCTCGGGCAGGCCGATCGCGCCCATGTAGATGGCGTCCGCCGCCGCGCAGGCGTCGTACTGCTCGTCCGTCATGGCGACGCCCGTGTCGACCCAGCGCTGCGCGCTCGCGTCGAGGTGCTCGTAGTCGAGCGCGGGCAGGCCCGTGGCGAGGGCGGCGGCGTCGGCGGCCTTGAGGGCCTCGGCCGTCGTCTCGGGGCCGATGCCGTCTCCGGCGAGGACGGCGATGCGGTAGCTGGACATGGTGGTGGTTCCTTCCGGGTGGGGCGGGTCAGACGATGCCGAAGAGGCGGCCCGTGAGGGTCACCGAGGCGGTCACGAAGACGGCGGCGAGCACGTCGAACACGATGCCCGATCGCACCATGCGCGTGATCGGCACCGCGCCGGTCGCGTAGACGAGCGCGTTCTGGGGCGTCGAGATCGGCAGCATGAAGCCGAAGGAGGAGCCGAAGGTCGCCGCGAGCGCGGGGAGCGTCGGGTCGATGCCGCTCGCGGTGCAGATCGAGATGACGATCGGCACGACGACGCCGACGGCGGCGAGGTTGCTGCCGACCTCCGAGATGAGGATCGCGAGGAGCACGGCGACGAAGGTCAGCACGACGACGTCCGCGACGCCGAAGGTGTCGCCGAGCAGCTGGCCGACGCGCTCGGCGAGGCCGGTCGAGGAGAGCTGCGAGCCGAAGGCGGCCGCGCAGATGATGAAGAGGAGCGTGCCCCAGTCGGTCTTGACGGCATCCCCCCAGGTCATCGCGAACTCGCGCTTCTTCCAGGCGACGGGGATGAGGAAGAGCAGGGCGGCGCCAACGATCGCGACGATGCCCTCGTCGAGCACGTCGCCGACGGCCGTGTAGATCTCCGACTCGGTGCCCGCGACGAGGCCGAGGAAGCCGGGGGTGAGCCAGCCGATGACGACGAGGCCGAACACCGCGAGCACCGCGACGCCGCCACGGCTCATGCGGCCGGCCTTCTCGCGCTCGGCGCGCATGCTGTCGCGGAGCCCCGCGAGCCTGGTGACCTCGGGCTTGTTGAGCTTCGTCAGCAGGAGCACGAGGAAGCCGAAGAGCGGGATCGCGGCACAGAGCGCGACGCCGACCCAGGAGAAGAAGCTGATGGTGTTGCCCGTGGCCGCCTCGATGAGGTCGCGGCCGATGAGCTGGTGCGGGGCGCCGACGGGCGTGATGGCGCCGCCGATGCTCGCGCTGAAGGAGAGCATGAGCAGCAGCGCGGTGCCGATGCGGAGCTTGGTGGGATCCTCCTGGCCGAGCTGGCGGCTCACGGCGACGATGAGGCCGAGCGCGGTCGGCAGGAGCATCGCGACCGTCACGGTGTTGCTGACGAAGGCGGAGAAGACGCAGGTGACGGCGCCGAAGGCGACGATCATCTTGACGACCGAGTCGCCGACGACGCGCGAGCCGAGCACCGAGTAGGCGATGCGCTGCGCGACGCCGTGCTTGAGGAGCGCCTGCGCGAGGAAGAAGGCGCCGAGGTAGAGCAGCACGATCGTGTTGCCGAAGGAGGCGAGCACCTCGTTCGCGGGCGCGACGCCGAAGAGGATCATGAGGGCGACGCCGAGCAGCGAGGCGATCGGGATCGGGATCGCCTCCGTGAGCCAGAGCACCATGGTGAAGATGAAGACGGCCGCGAGCGACTGCTGGTTCCAGGGCAGATCGAGCGGCGCGAAGAGCATGACCGCGCCGAGCAGCGGCGCGAGGATGAGGCCGGAGGTCTGGCGGCGGCGCTCGAAGCGCTCCTCGGCGGGGGTCATCGCCTGGTCGCCGATGGACTTGTAGGCACGGAACATCTCGAGGGATGCCGTCTTCTGCTCGCTCATCGTCCTGCTCCTTCGCGGGCCGTCGTGTCGTCGTCGATCAAGGCGGTGCCTCACTCCCTTGTGCGGTGCGGCCGGTGCTGCCCGGCCGGGTCGCGGATGACGTTACCCGCCCGGCGCGCAATTGGTCAACCTCTTACGCAAATAGATCGACCAACTGGGCGCTCGCGCGTGCCCGGCCCGCCGTTCGCGTCGCGCTACCGTGGTCGCATGACTGCAGACGGAGGCCGCGCGGGCCGCGCAGAGGTCGACCTCCTCGGCCCCCTCGAGGGCGAGCCCAGCGTCTCGGCCGTCGCGCAGCGCCTCATCCAGGTCATCGCCTCCGGCGCGCTCGAGCGCGGCAGCCGCCTCCCGCCGGAACGCCAGCTCGCCGAGCGGCTCGGCGTCGGGCGCAGCACGGTGCGCGAGGCCCTCGCCGTGCTCGACGTGCTCGGCATCGTCACGACCCGGCACGGCTCCGGCACCTACGTGCGCTCGACCTCCTCCTCGCTGCTGTCGAACGTCATCGACTGGGGCCTCATCCTCGACCAGCCGCGCACCCTCGACCTCGTCGAGCTGCGGCAGGACCTCGAGGCGGCATCCGCGCGGCACGCGGCCGAGCGCGCCGCGGCGGCCGACCTCGAGGCGCTCGCGGCCTGCCTCGAGCGGATGCGGGCGAGCGTGCGCGACCCCGCCGCCTTCGCGGAGGCCGACGTCGAGTTCCACCTCCTCACCGCGACCGCCGGGCGCAACTCCGTCATCGTCGAGCTGCTCTCGAGCGTGCGCTCGCTGCTGCAGGTCTGGGTCGCGCGGGCCGTCGCGGAGGAGGCGGACCTCAGCGGCACGCTCCGCGAGCACGAGCTCGTCTACGACGCCATCGCGATCCGCGACCCCGAGGGCGCGGCCGAGGCGATGGCGGCGCACATGGCCTCCGCGAGCTCGCGGCTCCGGCGCTCCCTGCGGCACCGGCACTGAGCCGCGCGGCTCAGCGGACCGAGCCTCAGGCGGGCCGTCGGGTGAGCAGCTCCCGCGCGTTCTCGTGCAGCACGCGCTCGATGACCTCCGGCCGCTCGTCGAGTGCCGCCCGAACCGAGGCGACCGGGTCCGCATCCGCCATGTCGAAGGGGTAGTCGCTGCCGAGGCAGAGCCGGTCGGGGCCGACGCGCTCGAGCAGGAACCGCATGGCGTGCGCATCGTGGGTGAGGGTGTCGAACCAGAAGCGGTCGAGGAGGGTCGACGGCGGCACGTCGAGCTGCTCGCGCGGCTCGGACCGCACCTCCCATCCGTGGTCGAAGCGGCCGATCTGGTACGGCAGGAACCCGCCGCCGTGCAGCAGGCCGAAGCGCAGCGCGCGGTTGCGCGAGAGCACCCCGCTGAACATGAGCGAGCCCGCCGCGATCGTCGTGTCGGTCGGGTTCCCGACGAAGTTGTGGAGGTAGTGGTCGTGCATGCGGTCGGCCCCCGCGACGTCCGCGCCCGGGTGGAGGACCACCGCGAGCCCGGCCGCGTCGATCGCCCGCCAGACGGCGTCGTGCGCCGGGTCGCCGAGGTTGACGCCGGCGACGTTCGTGCCGAGCTCGAGCCCGACGACGGCGGGATCGGCGACGAGCCGGGCGAGCTCGGCGAGGGCGTGCTCCTCGCTCTGCATCGGCAGGTGGCCGAGCACGACGAAGCGCTCGGGATGCGCGCGCGCCATCCCGAGCATCGCCGCGTTGTGGAGTCGGGCGGCCTCCGCGGCCGCCTCGGGCGCGAGCCGGTAGTGGAAGTGCGGCGGCGGGACGCTCAGCGCGTGCACCTGGATCCCGAGCCGGTCCATGTCCGCCAGGCGCGCCTCCGTGTCGAACATGCCGGCGGGGATCGGCCCGCTGCGACGCCCGCTCCCGTACTCGAACCACCAGCCGTCGTCCTCGCGGACGATCCTCGGCGCCGCCTCCGGCACCGTGCCGCGGAGCTCCTCGATGAAGGCCTCCGGCACGGTGTGGGCGTGGATGTCGATCGTCATGACTTCTCCAGGTCGGGTCGGGTGATCGCGGCCGCGCGCCAGAACACGATGCGCCGCTCGGCGAACCAGATGAGCAGGTACGCGACGAGGCCGATCACGAGGAAGAGGAAGATGATGACCCAGTACGCGGGGGTGTCGAATCCCGAGCGGTAGCGGAGCATCAGGTACCCGAGGCCGCCGTTCGCGCCGATGAACTCGGAGACGATCGCGCCGATGATGGCGGTCGTGGCGCCCAGCTGGAGCCCGCCGAAGATGACGGGCAGCGCCGTCGGGATGCGCAGCTTCACCATCGTCTGCCACTTCGAGGCGCCGAGCGAGCGCATGAGGTTCACGGCGTTCGGCTCGGCGAGGCCGAGGCCCGAGAGCGTCGTGATGAAGACCGCGTAGAAGCACGCGATCGCCGCCTGGAGCACCTTGCCCTCGATGCCGAAGCCGAGCGCGGCGATGATGATCGGCGCGAGGATGACGGTCGGGATCGCCTCGAGCGCCGACAGGAACGGCAGGTACGCCGCCCGCAGCCGGCTCGAGGCGCTGAGCAGCATCCCGAGCAGGAAGCCGACCGCGCCGCCGAGGGTGAAGCCGCCGACGATCTCGAGCAGGGTGCGCGCGACCTGCGCGCCGAAGCCGTTCGCCCCCACGACCCGCGGGATCGACTCGAGCACCGCGATCGGCGAGGGGAGCAGGATGCGCGGCACGGCCCCGGTCTCGGTCGCCGCGAACCAGGCGAGCAGGATCACGGGCAGGATGGCGGCGGTCAGCAGGTACGGCGAGCGCCGTCGGCGGCGCGCCGCGGTGGAGCCGCGCTCGGCGGCCACGGCCAGGGATTCGGTGCGGGTCATCGCTTCCTCGCTCGGGCTTCGTCGGACCAGAACACGACTCGGCGCTCGATCACGTCGGCCACCGAGACGAGCACGACGGCGAGCACGACGACGACGAGGACCACCGAGTAGGTGAGGGGCATGTTCAGCTGGGAGGCGAACTCCTTCGCGAGCTTGCCCAGGCCGCCATCGGAGGCGGAGAGGATCTCGGCGACGAGCACGCCCGTGAACGCGAGCAGCAGGCTGTGCTTGACGCCGACCATGATCATCGGCAGCGCCGAGGGGAGCTGCAGCTTGAGGAACACCTGCGTCCGCGACGCCCGCAGCGACTGCATGAGCTTGAACTCGTTCGCGGCGGGCAGCGCCAGGCCGACCATGGTGTCGATCCAGACCGGGAAGAAGCAGATGATGACGGCGAGCGCGATCTTGCTCTCCGGGCCGAAGCCGAGCCAGCCGATGAGGAGCGGTGCGAGCACCACCTTCGGCAGCGCCTGGACGGCGATCGCGTAGGGGGTGATCGCCGTGCGGATGAAGGGCGAGGTGCCGAGCAGCACGCCCATCGCGAAGCCGAAGGACACCCCGATCGCCCAGGCGATCGCGACGGCGCCCATCGTCTTGCCGAGGTCCTCCCACCAGTAGCCGGAGCCGAGCAGCTGCACGAAGCCGGCGGCGACGTCGCTGAAGGTGGGGAACAGGATGCGGTTCACGCCCTCGAGGCGGGGCACGAGCTCCCAGGCGAGGACCATGACGCCGATCGTGACGATCGTGATCCAGGCCGAGCCCTCGCGGATGCGCCGCACGACCCCCGGCCGTCTCGCCGGCACCCGCGTGACGCCCGGGTCCGGCGCGATGACGGTCACTGGAGCTCCAGCATGCGGCGGGCCTTCGCGACGAGTGCGACGAAGTCGCTCGTCGTCTGGAGGTCGGGGGTGCGCGGGCGGTCGAAGGGCACCTCGATGATGTCCACGAGACGCCCCGGCCGGGCGCTCATCACGGCGATCCGGTCCGACATGAAGACCGCCTCCGTGATGTTGTGCGTCACGAGCACCGCGGTGCTGCCCGAGTAGGCCTGGAGCCGCAGCAGCTCCTGGTTCATGGTCTCGCGCGTGAACTCGTCGAGCGCCCCGAAGGGCTCGTCGAGCAGGAGCAGCTTCGGGTCGTCGAGCAGCACCCGGCACAGGGCCGCGCGCTGCTGCATGCCGCCCGAGAGCTGCCAGGGGTAGGAGTCGGCGAACTCGCCGATCCCCACCATGCCGAGCAGCTCCCGGGCCTTCGGCGCGTGCGCCTTCTTCGACTCGCCCGCGATCTCGACCGGCAGGAGCACGTTCTGCAGCGTCGTGCGCCACGGGAACATGACCGCCTGCTGGAACATCATCCCGATGTCGCGCCGCGGCTCCGTCATCGGCTGCCCGTCGAAGGTGATGTCGCCCGAGGTCGGGGCGAGCAGGCCGCCCATGATGTTGAGCGCGGTGGACTTGCCGCAGCCGCTCGGCCCGAGCAGGGAGAGGAACTCGCCCTTCCGCACCTCGAGGTCGAGGCCGCTCAGCGCGACCATCTCCCGATCGCCCGACCCGAAGGTCTTCGTGATCCCTCTCGTCTGCACCAGTGCCGACGTCTCCGTCGTCGTCGTCATGGTCCTCTCCTCTCCTCTGCTCGCGGCCTCAGCCGTTCTGCAGCTCGTAGTCCGCGGCGTCCTGTGCCACGGCGTCGCGGTCGAAGTCGTTGGCGTACTCGATCCACTCGGAGTTGAGCACGGAGTCCGCGCTCGTCTCCTGGTACTCGTCGGAGGTCGAGCGGATGAGGTCGAGGAACTCCTGCGTCCCCTGGGTGTCGTGCGCGCCGATCGCGGCCTCGTCCGCCGGCGGCACCTGCTCGAGCGAGAGGTCGAAGCGGAGGTCGCCCTGCGAGACGCCGTCGGCGTTCGGCTCGAAGGCGGCCGGGATCGCGCCCTTCATCATGTCGCGGCAGGCGTCCTCGTTCTGCAGGCAGAAGTAGATGCCCATCGCGGTGCCCCGGGCGAAGGCCTGGAGCGCCTCCGGCTTCTGGTCGATCACCGACTGGGTGGTGATGATGCCGCGCGCGGGGAAGGTGTTGTAGATGTCGGGGGTGAAGTCCAGGAGGTCGTAGCCGGCCGTCTGGAGCGCGAAGATGTCGTTGTAGGCGGTGGAGTAGGCGTCGACGGAGCCGCTGTCGAGCGCCGCGAGCGTCTCCGGTCCGCCGTCGCCGATGGGGATGAGCTGCACCTCCGTGATGGGGTCGATCCCGGCGTCGCGGAGCGCGGCCTCGAGGAACGCGACCTCGCCGCCGCCCGGCTCCGAGATCCCGATGTTCTTGCCCTTGAGCCCCGCGATGTCGCTGATGCCCTCGCTCTCGGGGACGAAGATGCCGAAGATCGCGCCGCTCGAGTAGGTGAACATGTTGACGACGGGGAGGCCGACGAGGGCCGCCTCGCCGAAGGCCGGCGCGGAGGGGTTCCCCGCGTCGGCGTTGCCGGCGATGATCTGCTCCATCGCATCGCCCGAGCCGCCGGTCGCGACGAAGTCGACGTCGAGTCCGAGGTCGTCGTAGTAGCCGAGCTCGTCGGCGGCGAGCCAGCCCCACCACTCGGCGGTGTAGGTGTCGGCGGCGGCCATGGCCATGGTGATCGACTGGCGCCCGTCGGCGCCGTCGTCGCCGCCTCCGGTGCAGCCGGCGGTGAGTCCCAGGACGGCGACCGCGATGACCGCGGGCGCCAGGTGCTGCTTCTTCATGCTCGAATCTCCTTCGGTTCGGTGCAGAGGGTGGTGCAGAGGGGGGTGCCGGCGCGCGTCCCGGCGCCTCGGGTGGTGCTCGTCCGGATCATGTCGGGACCCGCTCGGACTCGGCCCGCGCCTCGATCACGAGCTCGGCGCCCGCCGTCATGAGCGCGAAGGCCTCCGGCATCCGCTCCGCGACCGCGCGCTGCGCCCGGAACCCGGAGCAGTGCATCGGGGAGACGAGCCGCAGCTCGCGCTCGATGAGGCCGTCGACCGTCTGGTCGATCTTCTCCTGCGTGATGCCCGCGTGGCCCAGGTGGAAGCCGCCGAGGACGCCGTGGAGGCGCTCGCCGTCGCCGACGGTCCGCGCGTGGTCGAGCGAGCTCAGCACGCCCGAGTGCCCGCAGGGGTCGAGCACCACGAGTCCGACGCCGGCGACGTTCAGCACGAGCGTGAGGTAGTCCTCGATGGGGTCCGGGTGCACGTGGCCGTCGCGGATGGTCATGCGGCCGGTGGGCACCTCGTGCTCGAAGTCGACCGTCGTCGGGATCTCGCCGCTCGTCGTGATGCCGGGCGCGAGGTCGAGCGGCTCGCGCACCGCGACGACGCCGGCGCCCGCCTCGACGAGCTCGGCCTCCGTCAGCGCCCGGTTGAAGTACTGGAGCATGAGATCCGGCCGGCGGATCGAGCGCGGGTGGAACGCCGAAGGGTGCACGACGAGCGGCACGCGCCGCCCGATCGCCCCGAGGGCGGCATAGATGCCGCCGAAGTGGTCGGGGTGCCCGTGGCTCAGCACCACCTGGTCGACCTCGGCGAGGTCGACCCCGAGCACGCCGGCGTTGTGGATGATCGGGATGCCGCTCATGCCGGCATCGAAGAGGATCGTCGTCGTGCGTCCCGCGGTCGTCGCGCGGATGAGGAACGAGATGCCGTTCTCGGCGAGGGGCGTGCCGCGCCGGGGCAGGAAGTGCTCCGGCATCCCCTGCCGCCGGATCGTCGGCGTGTTCTGCATGAGCATGTCGATGTAGTTGTCGACGAGGATCGTGATCGAGACGCGCTCGCAGGCCTGCATGGCGTCACTCCCTCGCGGCGCTCGGGGTCGGGTGCGGGATGGCGTTCACGTTCATCATGCCTCCGGTCGGTTCGAGAGCACCGCGGTCGCGTGCCCCGCGAGGGTCATGCCCATCGCGTGCACGAGGGAGAGGCGCGCATCCGGCACCTGCCGCCGGCCCGCGGCGCCGCGCAGCTGCTGCACCGCCTCGATCACGAGGAAGATGCCGAGCATCCCGGGGTGCGTGTACGACAGCCCCGCGCCGTTCGTGTTGAGCGCGAGGCTCCCGCCCGGGGCGACGGCGCCGCTCGCCGCGAACGCGCCGCCCTCGCCCTTCGCGCAGAACCCGAGGTCCTCGAGCAGCACGAGCAGGCTGATGGTGAAGGCGTCGTAGACGTGCGCCGTGTCGATCTCGTCGAGCCGCACCCCCGCCATCGCGAGCGCGCGCTCGGAGCTGCGAGCCGCCTCCGTCGTCGTGAGGTCCGGCATCGCCGAGACGTTGCGGTGGTTCTGCGCCTCACCCGAGCCGAGCAGGTAGACGGGATGCGGGCTGAGATCGCGGGCCCGCTCGGCCGAGACGAGGACGACCGCGCCGCCGCCGTCGGTGACGAGGCAGCAGTCGAGCTTGTGGAGGGGCGAGGCGATGACCCGGGAGGACATGACCTCGTCGATCGTGAGCGGCTCCGGAAAGGGTGCGTCGTCGACGAGCAGCGACCACTCGCGCGCCGCGACGGCGAGCGCCGCGAGCTGCTCGCCCGTCGTCCCGTACTGCGCCATGTGCCGGTGGGCGACCATGCCGAAGGCGCCGATCGGGTGGATGAGCCCGTAGGGCAGCTCGTACGCCGACTGCTCGGCCATGCTCACAAGGGAGCCGGCGTCGCTGCGCTGGGTGCTGCCGTAGGCGACGACCGCGACCGAGCAGAGGCCGGCCTGGATCGCTGCCGCGGCGTGGCCGAGGTGCGCGACGAAGGAGGCGCCGCCGAGCGCGGTCGAGTCGACGTACGTCGGGTTCACCCCGAGGTACTCGCCGAGCGTCAGCGTCGGCATCGCGTAGTAGGAGGAGGAGGTGAAGAGCCCGTCGACGTCCGAGAGCCGGAGGCCGGCATCCTGCACCGCCTGTGCGACGGCGACCGCCATGACGCCCGCGGGCGAGCGCCCCCGGGCCTTGAAGGTGTCGACCTGGGCGGCGCCGATGATCGCCGCGCTGCCGCTGATGCTCATGCTGCTCCCTCCTCGGCCGGGTCGCGGAGCTCGACGGCGAGCACCGTGAGCTCCGGGTCCCCGTCGTCGAACGCGATCCGCACGGGCGTGCCGACCGCGACCTCCACGCCCTCCGGGACGGAAGTCAGCACGCGGAAGCCCTCGTCGAGGTCGACGAGCGCGAGCGCGTAGGGCGCCAGATCCCCGAGGATCGGCGAGCCCGCTCGATACTGCGTGGTGTGCGAGTGCACGACGCCGAGTCCGGCGGAGGTCTCGAGCGCGAGCTCGGCGCCCCCGCAGCGCGGGCAGACGGTGCGCAGCGGGAAGACGACCGCCGCGTCCTCCGCGCAGCGCTGGTACACGAGCCGGTGCTCGCGGAGCGCGTCGTAGAACACCTGCTCCTCGCCGCGGAGTGCGGGATGCGGCCGCCGGGTCGCCGGGCTCATCGCGCGCCCGCCATCGCGTGGTCCCGGATCGCGGCGAGCACGGCATCCGCCACCTCGCGGGTGCTCGAGGTGCCGCCGAGGTCGGGCGTCCGGATCCCGGTCTCGCCGAGGACCCGCCGGATCGCGGCGAGCGCCGCATCGTGCGCGGCGCGCTCCCCGAGGTGGTCGAGCATCATCGCCGCCGACCAGATCTGGCCGATCGGGTTCGCGATGCCGCGGCCGGCGATGTCGGGGGCCGAGCCGTGCACCGGCTCGAACATGGAGGGGTGCTCGCGCTCGGGGTTGAGGTTCGCGGAGGGCGCCATGCCCATGCTGCCGACGATGACCGCGCCGATGTCGGTGAGGATGTCGCCGAAGAGGTTCGAGCCGACGACGACGTCGAGCTCGCCCGGGTGGCTGATGAAGCGGGCCGCGAGCGCGTCGACGTGGAGCAGCCGCCCCTCCACCCCGGGGTGCTCGGCGAGCACGTCGGCGAAGACCTCGTCCCAGAAGGGCATCGAGTGGATGATGCCGTTCGACTTCGTCGCCGAGACGAGGGTGCCGCCGCGCGACTCGGCGAGCCCGGCCGCGAACCGCACGACCCGCTCGATCCCGCGCCGCGAGAACACGGCCTCCTGCAGGGCGAGCTCGCGGTCCGTGCCGGGGAAGACCCGGCCGCCGATCTCGGAGTACTCGCCCTCGCTGTTCTCGCGGACCACGAGGATGTCGATCCCGCCGGCCGTCTCACGGAGCGGGCTCTCGACCCCGGGCAGGAGGAGCGCCGGGCGGAGGTTCACGTACTGGTCGAACGCCCGGCGGATCGGGATGAGCAGCCCCCACAGCGACACGTGGTCGGGCACGCCGGGCGCGCCGACCGCGCCGAGGAGGATGGCGTCGTGCTCGGCGAGCGCCGCGATCCCGTCCTCCGGCATCATCGCGCCGTGCTCCAGGTAGTGGTCGCAGCCCCACGGGTACTCGGTCCACGCCACCTCGAAGCCGTGGAGCCCGCCGAGGAGGTCGACGGCCTCGAGCGCGGGCGGCATGACCTCGACGCCGATGCCGTCGCCCGGCAGCACCGCGACGGCGTGGTGCCGCGGGGAGCTCACTTGATCGCCATCGGGTTCACGGGCGAGCCGACCGCGCGGGTGAAGGGCAGCGGCGGCGCGCAGAAGAAGAAGTCGTACTGGCCGTCCTCGCGGCAGTCGGCGGCGAGCTCCTCGAAGTCGAAAATCTCGCCCACCCAGAGGCCCATCGCGACGATGAAGACGCAGTGCAGCGGCTGGAAGACGTCCTCCGTCTGGTTCGGCAGCACCTCCATGCCCCAGGTGTCGACGGCGAGGCCGGCGATGTTCCGCTCCGCGACCCAGGGCACGCTCTCGAGCCCGAGCCCCGGGGCCGGGCCGCCCGCGTAGTCGCCCCAGTCGCCGCGGCGCTCCCCCACCATGCCGGTGCGGATCATGACGAAGTCGCCCTCGCCGACCGTGACGCCGTGCGCGGCCTCCGCCGCCTCCAGATCCTCCGCGGTGATCGCGTAGCCGGGCTCCAGCGCGTCGACGCCCTTGAGGTGGGCGATGTCGAGCAGGACCCCGCGGCCGGCCATCTGGTCGGTCGCGTTCGCGACGGAGCCGAAGCGGGCGCCCTTGCTCGTGACCTGGTCGGGCGTGCGCCCGTTGTACATGTGCCCGTCGAAGAAGATGTGCGCGAGGGCATCCCACTGGGTCGAGGACTGCAGCGCCATGATGATGATGTCGTCGGTGCCGCGGAGGTGCCGGTCGCGACCGCCGTAGAACTCGTCGATGACGGTCCCCATCTCGATGTCGCCGCCGTCGCGGAACATGAGGTGGATGGGGTTGAAGCGACCGCCGAATCCGCCCGCGACCTGCGGGCCGGTGGCGTCCATGGGCAGCGCCATCGAGATCCGCTTGCCGGAGCGGATGCTCGCGGCGGCCGCGGCGACCCGCTCGGGCGTCGCGTGGTTGAGGGTGCCGCGCTCGTCGTCGTCGCCCCAGCGGCCCCAGTTGCGGTAGCGCTCGCTGAGCTCGCGCACGGTGTCGACGGACGGCTTCTCGGTGGTCATCGGTTCTGCTTCCTCTTCTTCGAGTGCGTGGATGGGGCGGATCGCGGTCAGGCCGGGGTCCGTCGGGTGCTCCGGACGCCGCCGTCGTAGCGCGGGCCGGCCGAGTAGTCCCCCGAGCGCAGGCGGTGCTTCTCGATCTTGGATGTGGGGGTCTTCGGCAGCGCCTCGATCGTCTCGACGTAGCGTGGGATCTTGAAGGCCGCGAGACGGTCGTCGGCCCACGCGATGATCGACTCGGGGTCGATCTCGCGGCCCGGCTGCGCGACGACGAAGACGCAGAGCTCCTCGTCGGTCATGTCCGAGGGGACGCCGATCACGGCGCTCTCGCGGACATCCGGGTGGGTGTTGATCGTCATCTCCACCTCGAGCGAGGAGACGTTCTCGCCGCGGCGGCGGACGATGTCCTTCTTCCGGTCGACGAAGAAGAAGCGGCCCTCGGCGTCCTGCCAGGCGCTGTCGCCCGTGCGCAGCCAGCCGTCGACGAGCGCCTCGGCCGTCTTCTCCGGGTCCTTGAAGTAGCCGAGCATCGTCGCCGGCCCGCGGAGCACCAGCTCGCCGACCTCGCCGCGCGGGAGCTCCGCGCCGTCCTCGCCGATGATCATGGCCTCCGTCCTCGGGACCGAGGGGTCGGGATGCGAGCGCGGCACGCCCATGGAGTCCGGCACGCGCTCGCCGTCGATCGGCTCGAGGAGCCCGTAGGTCGTCTCGCTCATGCCGAAGCCGGAGACGCAGGCGACGCCGAAGCGCTCCTCGACGCCCATCCGCACATCGTGCGGGAGGGCCGGGACGCCGTAGGCGACGCGGACGTCGTGATCGCGGTCCTCGGGGGTGACCTCGCTCTTGGAGAGGATGACGGTCATGGCGCCGATGTAGTTGAAGACGTTGACGCGGTGCCGGCGCACCTCCGGCCAGAACCGGCTCGCGCTGAACCGGGGGGCGAGCACCATGGCGCCCTCGGCCCCGATCGCGCCCATCGTCGAGTAGGCCTGCGAGTTGATGTGGAAGAGCGGGAGGCAGGCGTAGATGCGGTCGCCGCGCTCCATCTTCATCCAGGCGGGGTAGGCCTGGCCGGTGAGCACGTAGTTGCGGTGGGTCTGCATCACGCCCTTCGGCCGACCCGTCGTGCCCGAGGTGTAGATGAGGCTGATGAGGTCGTCCCCCTCGAGCTGCACGGAGGGCGCGCGGCCCCCGGCACGGCGTGCCTCGTCGGCGAAGTCCTCGTAGCCGTCCGCGGCGCCGAGCGCGAGCGTCTGCCCGAGATGCGGGGAGCCGTCGGAGATGCGGCGGAAGAGCTCGCCGTGCGCGGGGTCGATGAGCGCGAAGCGCGCCTCCGAGTGGTCGATGAGGTACTTCGCCTCCTCGTACTTGAAGCCCGTGTTGACGGCGACGAGCACGGCGCCGATCTTCGCGAGCCCGAGCCAGGCGTGGAGGAAGCCGGGGCTGTTGTCGGCCATGAAGGCGACCCGGTCGCCCTTCCGGATGCCCATGTTGTGCCAGAGCGCCGCCGCCTCGTCGACGCGGGCGTTGAAGTCCTCGTAGCTCTGCTCCGTGTCCTCCCAGATCAGGTAGGGGGAGGACGCGTTGCCGGCGACCGCGTCCTCGAGGAAGGAGCGGACGTTGAGCGTGTGAAGGTTCATGCGGGGTCCTCGGTTCCGGGGTCTGGGTTCGGGTGGTCTGGGATCGGGTGGTCAGGGTTCGGGTGGTCAGCGCGCCCGCTCGGACGAGCCCTTCGGCGCGACGGCGGCGCGGTCGGTGACGACGTCGATGAGCACGGGGCCGGGGGTCTCGTCCGCCTGCGCGATCGCGGAGGCGAGCCCGCTCGCGCTGGTGACGCGGATGCCGGTGACGCCGAGCGACTCGGCGACCGCCGCGAGGTCCGTCTCGCGGAAGTGCCACAGCTCGCCGTGGCGGCCCGACAGCTCGCCGCCGTAGGCGACGGTGTACGGGTTGATCTCCTGGTTGAGCGAGCTGTTGTCGTTGACGACGATCGTGAGCGGGATCTGCCAGCGCGCCGCCGTCTCCAGCTCGCTCAGGTGGTAGAGCAGCCCGCCGTCGCCCGTGAAGACGACCACGCGGGCGTCGGGGCGCGCGATCTGGGCGCCGATGCCGGCCGGGAGGCCCCAGCCGAGCGAGCCCGCCGCGCGGATGAAGCCCTGCCCGGGATGCGCGAGGTCGAGGTGCGCGGCCGTCCACATGCCCGCGTGGCCGGTGTCGGCGACGACGATCGCGTCCTCCGGCAGCAGGCGCGAGAGCTCGGTGACGAGCCGCTCGGGCCGGAGCTCGGCGGCCTCCGACTCGACGTGCCGGGCGACCTCCTCCCGCCAGCGCGCCGCGAGCTCCCGGGCGCGCTCGCGCCAGGCGGCACCCGCATCCAGGTCCGTCTCGGGGAGCGCCTCGAGCAGGGCGCGGAGGCCCGAGCGGGCGTCGGCGACGAGCGGCAGGGTGTCGGCGTAGTGGCGCCCGGGCTCGCTCGGCTCGATGTCGAGGTGCACGACGCGCGTCTCGGGAGGCGGCACCTGCCAGGTGAGCGTGAGCTGGCTGCCCGTCTGGCTGCCGACGTAGATCACGAGATCCGCCTCGAGGAGGACCTGGTTGGCGGAGGCGCGCGCGTAGAGCCCCGGGATGCCGATCGCGAGCGGGTGGTCGGACGGCACCGTGTCCTTGCCGTTCATGGAGGTCGCGATGGGCGCGCCGATCCGCTCCGCGAGCGCGACGACCTCGGCCGCGGCGCCGGAGGCGCGCACACCGCCGCCGGCGACGACGACCGGCCGCTCGGCCGCCGCGATCGCGGCCGCCGCCGCCCGGACGGCGTCGCGGTCCGGCTCGATCCGGATGCCGGGCACGCGCGCCTCGCGGGGCGGGGGCGGGGGCGCATCCAGGGTCCCGTTCTCGACGAGGTCGCCCGTGTGCCCGGCGAGCTCGAGGTGGACCGGTCCCGGCTTCCCGACCGTGGCATCCCGCAGCGCCTGCGCGAGCTGGTCGGGCAGGCGCTCGGCCTCGAAGACCTGGCGGCTGGAGCGGGTGACCGGCTTGAAGAGCGGGAGGTCCTCGATCTCCTGGTAGTAGTTGCGGCCGCGGCTGTACGGGTAGGGCCCGCCGGTGATCGCGAGGACAGGCGAGCAGCCGAGGACGGCGTCGCGGAGCCCCGCGGCGAGGTTGGCGGCGCCGATGTTCTGCGCCATGCAGACCCCGACGCGCCCGCTCGCCCTGGCGTAGCCGTCGGCCATGTACGCCGCGGCCTTCTCGCCGTGGGTGACGATGCGGCGGATGCCGGTCTCCTGCTCCATCGCGACGAGGGTCGCGGAGAGCACGGTCGGGACGAGGAAGACGGCGGTCGTGCCGGCGGCGTCGAGCGCCCGCGCCAGGTACCGCGCACCCGTCGTCTCCACCATGAAAACCGCTCCGTTCTCATCGCCGGCGTCCGCTCGTCGTCGAGCGGCCGTTGCATGTGTCTTGTTCAACAAGACGATGTCTTATTACTACGAGACGCGGCGCGCATCTGTCAAGGCCCCCGTCGCCGTTCCCGTAGCATGTGGACCGCTCGGCCGCGGCGGCCGGGCGCGGGGCCGCCACGAGATGGGACGCGGACGATGAGCGAGACCGAATCGCTGAACGGGGGCGGCAAGCCGAGCGTCCTGACGAGGGCGATCACCCTGCTCGAGCTCGTCTCCAGCCACGGCGACGGGATCGGCGTGCGCGACGCCGCCCGCCGCACCGGCATCGATCGCAGCGCCGTGAGCCGCATCCTCACCCACTTCGACGAGCTCGGCTACGTCGAGCAGGACGGCGAGCGCGGCGTCTACAGCCCCGGCCCCCGCCTGTTCTCCCTCGTCGCCGCCCTCAGCGAGCGCGACTCCCTCGTGCGGGCCGCGAGCCCCCTCCTCCACGAGCTCGTCGAGCGCTTCAACGAGACCTGCTACCTCGGCGCGCGCGTCGACGACCACCTCGTCTTCCGCAGCAAGGTCGACTGCGAGCACACCATCCGCTACGTCATCGAGCTCGGCAAGCCGTTCCCGCTCGTCGGCGGCGCCTCCGGCCTCGCGATCCTCTCCGGCCTCCGCGATGACGAGATCGACGCCGTCCTCCGCCGGCCGATCGACCGGAACACCCCGCAGAGCTTCGCCTCGGCGGACGAGGTCCGCGAGCAGCTCGCGAAGGACCGCGAGCTGGGCTACACCTACTCCCCCGGCCGTTGGGTGCCGAACGGGGCCGGCATCGGGGCGCCGTTCTTCGACGCGAGCGGGCGGTGCGCGGGCGCGATCACGATGTCGATGCCCGCCGACCGCCTCGCGACGATGTCGATCGAGGAGGTCGGGCTCGCCGTGCGGGACGCCTCGGCGCGGATGTCGGAGCGGCTGGGATACCGCGCGACCTGACGAGCGGGAGAACGGCGGACGCCCGCATCCTGTCCCCCCGGCCAGGTCGACCGGCCCCGGGGAGGGGTCGCGCGCCGCGCCCGATCGCGACGATCGAGGCATGGAAACCGAACTCGCCCCGCCCGTCGAGGTGCGCGGCCTGCGGAAGCACTACCGCCGGGCCGTCGCCGTCGACGAGGTCAGCTTCACCGTCCGGCCCGGCCGCATCGTCGGGCTCCTCGGCCCCAACGGCGCCGGCAAGACCACCACCATGCGCATCCTGCTCGGCCTCGCCTCGGCCGACGCGGGCGACGCGCTCATCTGCGGGCGGCCGATCGCCGAGCTCCCGCGGCCGGCCTCCATCGTCGGCGCCGTCCTCGACGGCGGCGGCCTGGACGGCGCCCGCACCGGGCGGCAGCACCTCCGCATCGCGGCGGCGCAGGCCGGCGCGGGCGCAGACCGGGTCGACGCCCTGCTCGCGGAGGTCGAGCTCGGCGCCGCCGCGGATCGCCGCATCGGCGGCTACTCGCTGGGGATGCGGCAGCGGCTCGCCCTCGCCGCCGCGCTGATCGCCGATCCGAGCCTGCTCGTCCTCGACGAGCCGGCGAACGGGCTCGACCCGGAGGCGATGCACTGGCTGCGCGGCCGGCTGCGCGCCTTCGCGGATGCGGGCGGCGCCATCCTGCTCTCCTCGCATCTGCTCGCGGATGTGGCGCAGATCGCCGACGACGTGGTCGTCATCGTGGGCGGCCGCGTCGCCGCGGACGTCACGCTCGCGGATGCGACCGCGGCGGGCGACCTCGAGCGCTTCTACCTGCAGCTCGTGCAGGGCGGGGCGGTGGTGCGCTGATGGTCCGCGCAGAACTGCTCAAGCTGTCCACCCTGCCGGCGCCGCGCATCGCGATCGCGATCGGCGCCGCGGGCCTCGCCCTCACCCAGCTGCTGTTCGTCACCCTCATCCCGGCGCTCGCGTCCGGCGCCATCGGGCCCGGCGTCGAGGAGCTCGGCGAGGACCTCCCGGTCGTCGACCTCGCCTCGCGCGCGGCCCAGCTCGGCGCCCTGGATCCGCTCGGCGGGTCGAGCGGGGCCGGCTCCATCGGGGTCGCCGTCATCGCGATCGCGCTGCTCGGCGTGCTCGCCGGCACGAGCGACCTCCGCAGCGGCGGCATCGCGTCGGCGCTCATCGCGCAGCCCCGCCGCGGCCGGCTGCTCGCCTCGAAGGCGGCCGCGGTCGCGGTCGCCGGGGCCGTCGCGGGGCTCGTCTACGCACTCGTCAGCGGGCTCGCGCTCGCCGGCTCGCTCGCGATCCTCCGCACGCCGCTCGTCCTCGGCCCGCTCGATGTGATCGCCACGCTGGGGCGCGGCATCGGGGCGATCGCCTGCCTGGCCGTCATCGGCCTCGCGGTCGGCCTCATCGCCCGCCGGGGCGTGGCCGGCGTGCTCGCGATGCTCGGCATCCTGTTCCTGGAGCCGATCATCCAGTCCGCGGCGCAGCTCATCGTCGGCGAGCTGCCCGCCTGGGCGCAGGTGCTCCCCCTCGCGCTCGCCCGCGCGACCATCGGCGCAGCGCCCGGCCTCCTGCCGCCTGCCGTCGCCGGCGCGGCGCTGCTCGCGCTGACCGCCCTCGCGCTCGGCATCGCGACGGCGGTGCTGCGGCGCCGCGACGTCTGAGGGGTGCGGGGCCGGGCGCTCCTCGCGAGCGCCGGCCCCGCGCCGACTCCCCCCGGAAACGACGAAAGCCCCTGGAGACCAGGGGCTTCGCGTGTGGCGGAGACGGCGGGATTTGAACCCGCGGTCCCCTTGCGGGGACTCCACCTTAGCAGGGTGGTGCACTCGACCGGACTATGCGACGTCTCCAAGTACCCGGCTATCTTGCCACACTCCGCGCGCCGTGCCGATCTGCGGACATCCGGGCGATCCGGCGCGGATCGGAGCCCTCTCGACCCGGATGTCCGCAGCTCTGCACGGCACCCCGCCGAACCGATCCGCAGGCGCGCAGGCGCCATCCGGGATACTGGGTGACCGTGACCTCCCACCCGCCCGAGCCGACATCCGCGGGCGGCCGTCACGGCAACGACTTCGACGCGCTGCGGCTCCTCGGCGCGGTCCTCGTCATCGTCGGCCACGGCTTCGTGCTCCACGGGGAGCCCGGGCGCACGCCCTACGCCTTCGGTCTCGCGCTGCACACGCTCGGCGTCGCGATCTTCTTCGCGATCAGCGGCTTCCTCATCATGGGGAGCTGGATGCGGCGGCCGGCCCTCGCGGTCTACGCGACCAGCCGGGCGGCCCGCATCCTCCCCGCCCTCGTGCCGGTGACGCTCGTCTGCGCCTTCCTGCTCGGCCCGCTCGTCTCGACGCTGCCGCTCGGCGAGTACCTCTCGAGCGGCGCGACCTGGGCGTACCTCGCGAACCTCGTGCCCGTCGTGCCGCAGTACGAGCTGCCCGGGGTCTTCACCGAGCTGCCGTACCCGGATGCGGTGAACGGCTCGCTCTGGACCCTCCGCGTCGAGTTCCTCTGCTACCTCGCGGTCGCGCTGCTGGCGCTCGTCCCGGCCCGCGCGCGCCCGGGCGCGATCGCGGCGGCGGCGATCGCGGCCGCCGCGATCTCGATGCTCGACCTCCGCGTCGCCGACGCCGACGTGTCCTCCGCCGCCGACGTCCTCGTCTACTTCGGCGCCGGCGCGCTCCTCCGCTTCGCGCCGCGCCGCCTCCTCGGCCCGCTGCCCGCGCTCCTCGCGCTCGGGCTGTGGGCGGTGGCGAGCGCGCTCCTGCCGGAGGCGGGCCGCCTGCTCAGCTGGGTCGCCCTCCCCCTCGTGATCGTCGCGGCGGGTCTCGCCTCGACGCCGGTCGCGCGACGCGCGGCGCGCTTCGGCGACCTCTCCTACGGCATGTACCTGTGGGCGTTCCCGGTGCAGCAGACGCTGCTCCACCTGAGCCCGGGGATGCCGGTGTGGGCCGGCATCGGCCTCGTCACCCTGGTGAGCGCGGTGCTCGCCCTGCTGAGCTGGCACCTCGTCGAGGCGCCGGCGATGCGCGCGAAGGACCGCCTCCCGTGGATGCGGCGGACGCCGAGCGCGCAGCGCCGCTGAGCCCGGAGGGCGGGGAAGACTAGCCGCCGAAGCCGACCGAGCAGGTCGACTGCGAGGCGTCCTGGCCCGAGACGCCGCCGACGACGGCCGAGTCGTCCGGCTGCTCGCTCGCCTCCGGGTCCGCGCTCGCCGAGCCGGACGGATCCGGCTTCGGCGTCTTCGTCGCGTTCGGGTCGGCGGTCGAGCCCTCGTCGTCGCCGGCCTTGTCGAGCTTGACGCCCTTGTCGGCCTTGATCGCGGCGAACAGCTCCTGCGCCTTCGGCACGTTCGTCGTGACGCGTCCCGCCTGCGCACCCGTGAGATACGTCGTCGGGTACTGCACGAACGTGATCCGCGAGAGGTCGATGTTGTCGAGCGCCTTCGCCATCGCGACCATGGTGTCGAGATTCGAGAGCTGCTTCGAGAGCTCCATGTTCTTCGTCGCCGCGTTCGCGAGCGAGAAGAGCTTGCCGACATCCGTGAGGGTCTCGTCGCTCTTGAGCTTGCGCAGCAGCGCAGAGAGGTAGACCTGCTGCGAGCTGATGCGCGTCAGGTCGGAGCCGTTGCCGACGCCGTGCCGGCTGCGGAGGTACTTGAGCGCCTGGCTGCCCTTGAGCGTGTGGGTGCCCTTGGCGAGGTGGAGGCCCGTGTACGAGTCGTCGATGTCCTGCGCGACGCAGACGTCGACGCCGCCGATGGCGTTCGACATCTTGATGACCCCGCTGAAGGTGATCATGCCCGCGAACTGGATGTCGAGGCCGGTGATGCTCTCGACGACCGTCACGGCGCAGCCGAGCCCGCCGTAGAGGAGCGCCTCGTTGATCTGCGCCCCCGAGAGCGCGCTCGACATCGTGCCGTCCTCGCGCTTGCAGGGCGGGAAGGGCGTGATGAGGTCGCGGGGGATGCTCACCGCGACCGCGTTCGTCTGGTCGGCGGAGACGTGGACGAGGATGTTGACGTCGTTGAGGACCGAGTCGCGCGTCGCCGCGTCCGCGTCGCTGCCGACGAGGAGCATGTTGAAGCCGCCGGGGTAGGCCCCGATGGTCGGCGGCACGATCGGCTCGCCGCCGTCGGGGTCGAGGTCGACGCCGCCGGCGATGTTCTGCTGGAGCTGCCAGCCGGCGATCGCCGCGACCGAGCCGCTCGCGACGAGGGCGACGGCGAGCGTCGAGGCCACGAGCGCGAGCACCCCGCGGATCGCGCGGCGCGGGGCGAGGCGGCCGTGACGCGCGAGCCCCGCGGGTCGGGCGGGCGCGGCCTCCCGCGCCTCCCGGCGGGTGCGGGGACGTGCCTGCTCGTCGGCCACGGCCTACCGCCCGACCGAGCAGGTCTGCTGCGCTGCCGTCTGGCCGCGCAGGCTGGGGATCGTGACCGGGTCCTTGCCGGGCTTCTTCGTCGGGCTCGGCGAGGCGGTCTCGCCCGTGCCGGGCGTCGCCGACGGCTCGGGATCGGGCTCGGGCTCCTCCGTGGCGTTCGGGTCGGCCGTCGAGCCGCGGTCGTCGCCCGCCGTCTCGAACGCGATCGGCTGGTCGTTGCGGATGGCCGCGAAGAGGGCGTCCGCCTGCGCCTGGATGGGGGCGACCTTGCCCTCGTAGATGCCGCCGACGCCCGTCGTGCCCGGGAACTGCGCGAAGGTGATGCGGTCGAGGCCGATGTTGTTGAGGGCCTGCGCCATCGCGACCATCGTGTCGAGGCTCGCGAGCTCCTTCGACAGGGTCATGTTCTTCTGCGCGGCGCCCGCCAGCTTGAACAGCTTGCCCGGGTCGGTGAGCGTGTCCTCGCTCTTCACCTTGCGCAGCAGCGAGGAGAGGAACACCTGCTGCGAGCTGATGCGGGTGAGGTCGGAGCCGTCGCCGACCCCGTGCCGGGTGCGGAGGAAGAGCATCGCGTTCCGGCCCTTCAAGGTGTGCACCCCGGCCTTGAGATGAAGGCCCGTGTACGAGTCGTCGATGTCCTGCGCGACGCAGACGTCGACGCCCCCGATCGCGTTCGACATCTTCACGACGCCGTCGAAGGTGATCATGCCGGCGAACTGGATGTCGACGCCGCTGACGCCCTCCACGACCTTCACGGCGCAGGCGAGGCCGCCGTAGTACAGCGCCTCGTTGATGGGGCGCCCGGCCATGGGCGAGCTCTCCGTCCCGTCGGAGCGCTTGCAGGACGGGAAGGGCACGACGAGATCGCGCGGCAGGCTCACGGCGACCGCGTTCGTCTGGTCGGCGGAGACGTGGATGAGGATGTTGACGTCGTTGAGGACGCTCTCGCGATCCGAGTCGGCGTCGCTGCCGACGACGAGCATGTTGAAGCCGCCCTCGTACGCGCCGATCGTCGGCGGGACCGCGACCTCGCCGTCCTCGTTGATCGCGACCGCCTCGTCCGCGATCCCGGTCTGGAACTGCCAGGCCCAGATCGCGCCGACGGAGCCGCCCCCGACGAGCAGGACCGCGAGCGTGCTCGACACGAGCGCCGCGATCGTGCGCCCCGCGCCGCGCCGGGGCAGACGCCCGTGGCGGGCCACGCTCGGCGGCTTGGGCGCGCGGTTCGCGCGGTCCCGCGTCAGCTCGCTCATGCGGGGTTCTCCCTGGCTCGTGCTCGCCGGCTCAGGCGGGCGGGTCGGGTCGGATACGCGGAGGGCGTGGGATTCGAACCCACGAGGCATTGCTGCCCACTGGTTTTCAAGACCAGCTCCATCGGCCGCTCGGACAGCCCTCCCGACGGAGCCTCGATCATAACCGAGGGTCGCCCGGCAACCCTGGAGGGACCTGGGATTCCGTCAGCTCGGCGCGTCAGCCGGGGAAGAGGCGGCGCAGCGCCGCCGCGACGCCGTCCTCGAGGTCGGTGGAGGTCTGCTCGCTCGAGGCCTCGACGACCTCGGGCGGCGCCTGGCCCATCGCGACCGCCGTGCCGCCGCCGCGGACCGCCCAGCCGAACATGTCGATGTCGTTCCGCCCGTCGCCCATGACGACCACCGCATCCCGGTCCGCGCCGAGCTCCTCGGCGACCCGCTCGAGCGCGGTCCCCTTGTTGACGCCGTCGGGCGCGATGTCGAGCCAGGCGGTCCAGCCGATGTTGTAGCTGACCTGGTGGAGGCCCATGCGCTCGACGACCTGGAGGAACTCCTCGGTGTCGTGCTCGGGAGAGATGACGACGACGCGCGTCGCCCCCGTGCGCAGCAGCTCCTCGAAGGACACCTGCTCGCTCGTGGTGCCGAGCGCGCCCTCCGGGAACCGGCCCTCGAAGCGGTACGCGCCGTGCTCGTCCTCGACCGCGTAGCTCGCGCCCTCGAGGTTCTCGTGGATGGTGGTGAGCACCTGGGTCGGGTCGAACGTCTCGACGTGCCAGCGCGCGTAGCCGTCCTCGGCGGTCTCGTCCCGGCGCATCGTGATGGCGCCGTTCGAGCACACCACGTACTCCGGCTGGATGCCGAGCCGCGCCACGACCGGCAGCGTCATGGAGACGGAGCGGCCGGTCGCGAGGGTCACCTCGACCCCCGCATCCCGGACCCGCAGGATCTGCTCGCGCACCGCGTCCGAGAGCGTCCCGTCCTCGTGGAGCACCGTGCCGTCGATGTCGAGCGCGACGAGCGCCCGGCGCGCGGCCGTCATCGGACGGGCTCGAGCACGGCGAGGCCGCCGAGGTACGGGCGCAGCGCCTCCGGCACGACCACCGAGCCGTCCGCCTGCTGATGGGTCTCGAGGATCGCGACCAGCCAGCGCGTCGTCGCGAGCGTGCCGTTGAGGGTCGCCACGGGCGCGGTCTTCCCGCTCTCCGTGCGGTGACGGGTGTCGAGGCGGCGCGCCTGGAAGGTGGTGCAGTTCGAGGTGGAGGTGAGCTCGCGGTAGGCGCCCTGCGTCGGCACCCAGGCCTCGACGTCGTACTTGCGCGCGGCGCTCGAGCCGAGGTCGCCGGCCGCCGTGTCGATGACGCGATAGCTCAGGCCCAGCGACTGCAGCATCCCCTCCTGCATGGCGAGCATCCGCTCGTGCTCCTCGACGGCCGTCGCCGGCTCCACGTAGCTGAACATCTCCAGCTTCTGGAACTGGTGCACGCGGATGATGCCGCGGGTGTCGCGGCCGTGCGAGCCCGCCTCGCGGCGATAGCAGGTCGACCAGCCGGCGTAGCGGAGGGGACCGGCGGAGAGGTCGAGGATCTCGTCCTTGTGGTAGCCGGCGAGCGCCACCTCGCTCGTGCCCGTGAGGTAGAGGTCGTCGGCCTCGAGGCGGTAGATCTCGTCGGCGTGGGCGCCGAGGAAGCCGGTGCCCGCCATGATGTCGGGGCGCACGAGCGTCGGCGTGATGAGCGGCGTGAAGCCCGCGGCGAGCGCCCGGTCGAGGCCGAGGTTCATGATCGCGAGCTCGAGGCGCGCGCCGATGCCCTTGAGATAGTGGAAGCGGGCGCCCGAGACCTTGGTGCCGCGCGGCATGTCGATCGCGTCGAGCTTCTCGCCGAGCTCCAGGTGGTCGCGCGGCTCGAAGTCGAAGGCGGGCACCTCGCCGACGTGCTTGAGCACGACGTAGTCGTCCTCGCCGCCGGCCGGCACCCCGTCGAGGACGATGTTGCCGATGCCCCGCGCGAGGCGCTCGAACTCGGCCTCCGCCTCCCCGCTGCGCTGCTGGGCCGCCTTGACCCGCTCGGCGAGCTCCTGCACCTGCGCGATGAGCGCCGGCTTCTCCTCCTTGCTCGCCCTCGCGACCGTCTTGCCGAAGGCGTTCTGCTCGGCGCGGAGGGCCTCGAACTCGGAGATCGCCTGACGGCGCGCGGCGTCGGCGTCGAGCGCCGCATCCACCAGCTCGGTCGACTCGCCGCGGGAGGCCTGCGAGGCCCTCACGGCGTCGGGGTTGTCGCGAAGCAGCTGAGGGTCGATCACGCGCCCCATCCTACGGGCGGCACATGCCCTACGGTGGTGCCATGGCCGCCCCCGAGACCCGCGGAGCACGCCGCGCCGCCGTCGTCTACAACCCGATCAAGATCGATCAGGATGCGGTGCGCGCCGCGGTCGGCCGGGCCGAGCGCGAGCACGGCTGGGCCGAGACCCTCTGGCTCGAGACGAGCGAGGAGGACCCGGGCGGCGGGCAGACGCGGGAGGCCGTCGACGCCGGCGTGGACGTCGTGATCGCGGCGGGCGGCGACGGCACGGTGCGCGCGGTCGCCGAGGCGCTGCGCGACGCCGACACCGCCCTCGCGCTCCTCCCCTCGGGCACCGGCAACCTCCTGGCCCGCAACCTGAACCTGGATCTCGACCACATCGAGGGCTCCGTCGAGACCGCCTTCACCGGCCACGACGAGCGCATCGACCTCGGGATCGCGCGGCTCGAGCGCGAGGACGGCACGCGCGAGGAGCACGCCTTCCTCGTGATGGCGGGCATCGGCATCGACGCCCAGATGGTCGTCAACACGAACCCGGAGCTCAAGAAGAAGGTCGGCTGGCTCGCCTACGTCGACGCGATCATCAAGTCCCTGCGCGACCGGGACCGCATCCGGGTCCGCTACGAGATCGACGACCAGCCGGTGCGCGGCATGGGCGTCCACACCCTCATGGTCGGCAACTGCGGCTCGCTGCCCGGCAACATCCTGCTGCTGCCCGAGGCGGCGGTCGACGACGGGTTCTTCGACATCGTCGCGCTGCGGCCGGAGGGCTTCATCGGCTGGGTGCAGATCTGGACGAAGATCATCTGGGAGAACGGGGTGCTCCGCCGCAGCCAGGTCGGGCGCAAGCTCATCGGGCTCACGAAGGAGGTGCGCACGCTGCGCTACCTCAAGGGCGCGACCTTCACGGCCCGGCTCGACCGGCCCGACGAGTTCGAGCTCGACGGCGACGTGTTCGGCGAGGTCATCGCCTTCCGCACGACGGTCGATCCGCTCGCGCTGCGGGTCCGCATCCCCGAGGGCCGCACGATCGACAGCCCGCGCCACACCGAGGAGCCCGCCGACGCGGCGCAGCCGCAGACCTAGCTCGCGGCGCGGCGCAGCGCGTGCAGCATGAGCGCGCCGAGCAGGGCGAGCGCTCCGGCGAGCAGCGCGCCGCCGAAGAGCCCCGTCAGGAGGTCGGAGGCGGCGGAGATCGCATCCAGCTCGCGGCCGATCGTGTCGACGGCCCCGCCGGTGACACCGTCCTCCGCCCGCTGGTACAGCTCGACGAGCCGCCGCTGCCGGTCGAGCACCCCGACCGCGAGCGTCGCGGCGAGGGCGAGCAGGGCGAGCGCCGCGGCCCAGGCGGCGGCGATCGCCGAGCGCCCGAGGAGCACGGTCAGGCCCGGTCGCGCCGGTGCAGCACGGCCGCCGTGACGAGCGTGAGGAGGAGGCCGGTGGCGCCCGCCGCGAGGAGCGAGCCGGCGCCCGTGTAGCCGAGGGTCTCGACGAAGCGCGCGAAGCCGTCGTCCAGGTCGACCTCGCCGCCGCCGGAGCTCCACAGGCGCTGCTGCTCGGCGATCAGCCAGACGCACCAGGAGCCGAAGGCGATGATCGCAGCGCTGAGGATCGGCATCGCGACGAGGTAGGGGTTCCGCCAGATCGACTCCCGCGGGAGCTCTTCCGGCTCGGGCTCCGGCTCGCGTCCGCGCGGCTCGGCGGCGGACGGGCGATCGGATGCGATGGGCGCCGCGCTCACGCGGATCGGCTCCGGCGCCCGGACGGCGGGCTGGGCATCGGGCTGCGCGGTCGGCGGCACGGCGGGCTGCGGGGCCGCCTCGGCACCCGGATCGCCGCCCTGGAATCCCCGCTGGAATCTCGGGTCGTAGCGTCGATCCACGCCGTCCGGTCCGCTCATGCCCGCCCGGCCTCCCCGCTCAGCAGCTCGCGCAGCCAGTCGCGCGCGTCGATGAAGACCTCGTCGCGGTAGCGGTCGTCGACGACGACCGGCTCGCGGTCGGCTCGCGGGTAGGAGCCGAGGAAGGTGACGCCCGGGCTGAAGCGCTTGAGGCCGAGCAGCGCGTCCGCCACCCGCTCGTCGCGCACGTGCCCGTCGAGGTCGATGACGAAGCGGTAGCGCCCGAGGGCGTCGCCGATGGGACGCGACTCGAGGAGGCTCATGTTGACGCCGCGCGTCGCGAACTGCTCGAGCATCTCGAGCAGCGAGCCGGGCGCCTCGCTCGGGAGCTCGACGATGACGCTCGTCTTGTCGGCCCCGGTGCGCTCCGGCACGGCGCCCTCGCGCTCGACGAGCACGAAGCGGGTGACGGCGTTGGGGTTGTCGCCGATGTGCTCGGCGAGCACCTCGAGCTCGTAGTGCTCGGTGATCCCGGGCGGGGCGATCGCGGCGTCCGCGAGGTCGCGCTCGAGGAGGGATGCGGCGGCCGCCACGTTCGAGGTCGCCGGCAGGTGGCCGTGGCTCGGCAGCTCGGCGTCGAGCCAGAGCCGGCACTGCGCGTAGGCGACGGGGTGCGCGGTGACGGTCCGGACGTCCTCGAGGCGGGTGCCGGGCCGCGCGACCAGCACGAAGTCGACGGGCACGAGCTCCTCGCCGACGATGCGGAGGCCGGGAATCGTCGCGAGGGCGTCCTGCGTCGCGCTGACCCCGCCCTCGACGCTGTTCTCGATCGCGATCATGGCGCCGCGGCTGCGCCCCGAGAGCACGTCGTCGATCGCCTCGCCGACGTTGTTCACGTCGCGCAGCTCGGCCCCCTCCGACACCGGCGACTGCATGAGCGCCGTCCAGGTGAAGGTGCCGACCGGTCCCAGGTAGCTGTACACCGCGGGAGACTCGGGGGCTGCCATGCCGCGAGCCTAGCGGTCCGCAGATCGCTCGCCTGCGGAGGGTTTCTGACCGACACGCCGCCCACGGGCGACCCGGCGGCGGCGTGTCGGTCAGAGACCCTCCCGCCGAGACAGACTGGGAGGCGGGTGCGGGATGCGGCGGGAGGATCGCGCGCACGGTGCCCCGGATGCCAGGATCGTCCCATGACGGACCGCGCCGGCACCCCCGCCCAGGAATCCGACCTCATCGACGTGCGCGAGCTCGTCGAGGCCTACTACGAGCGGACGCCCGACCCGGCGGATCCGGCGCAGCGCGTCGCCTTCGGCACGAGCGGCCACCGCGGCTCGAGCCTCGACACCGCCTTCAACGAGACCCACATCGCGGCGATCACGCAGGCGATCGTCGAGTACCGCGCCGAGCAGGGCATCACGGGCCCGCTGTTCATCGGCCGCGACACCCACGGCCTCTCTCGCCCGGCCGAGACGACCGCCCTCGAGGTGCTCGAGGCGAACGGCGTGCACGCGCTCGTCGACGCCTTCGACGACTACGTGCCGACCCCGGCGCTCAGCCGCGCCATCATCCGCCACAACCGCGGCCTCCCCGAGGGCGCCCCCCAGGCGGACGGCATCGTCATCACCCCGAGTCACAACCCGCCCCGCGACGGCGGCTTCAAGTACAACCCGCCGCACGGCGGCCCCGCCGACTCGGACGCGACGAACTGGATCGCGGGCCGAGCGAACGAGCTCATCGCGGGCGGGAACCGCGACGTCCGCCGCGGCGAGCCGAGCGGGGTCGACACCTACGACTTCCGCGGCGAGTACGTCGCCGACCTCGCCTCGATCATCGACGTCGGCGCGATCAAGCAGGCCGGCATCCGGCTCGGCGCCGACCCGCTGGGCGGCGCGAGCGTCGGCTACTGGAAGCTCATCGGCGAGCGGTACGGCCTCGACCTCACGGTCGTGAACCCGGAGGTCGACCCGACCTGGCGCTTCATGACGCTCGACTGGGACGGGAGGATCCGGATGGACCCGTCCTCGCCCTCCGCCATGGCCTCGGTGCTGCGGTACCGCGAGCAGTACGACATCGTCACCGGCAACGACGCCGACGCCGACCGGCACGGCATCGTCACGCCCGACGCGGGGCTCATGAACCCGAACCACTACCTCGCGGTCGCGATCAGGTACCTCGCCGAGCACCGCGAGGGCTGGCGCACGGATGCCGCGATCGGCAAGACGCTCGTGTCGAGCTCCATGATCGACCGGGTCGCCGCCTCCCTGGGCCGTCGCCTGTGGGAGGTGCCGGTCGGCTTCAAGTGGTTCGTGCCGGGCCTCGTCGACGGCTCGGTGGCCTTCGGCGGCGAGGAGAGCGCGGGGGCCAGCTTCCTCGAGCTCGACGGCTCCACCTGGACCACCGACAAGGACGGCATCCTCCTCGCGCTCCTCGCGGGCGAGATCCGCGCGGTCACCGGCAGGAGCCCGTCGGAGCTCTACGCGGAGCTGACCGCCGAGTTCGGCGAGCCCGCCTACGCCCGCGTGGATGCCGCGGCGACGAAGGAGCAGAAGGCGCGCCTCGGCAGGCTGTCCGGCGCCGACATCACGGCCGACACCCTCGCGGGCGATGCGATCACCGCCCGGCTGACGGCGGCGCCCGGCAACGGGGCGGCGATCGGCGGCGTCAAGGTCGAGACCGAGCACGCCTGGTTCGCGGCCCGCCCGTCCGGAACGGAGGACGTCTACAAGATCTACGCGGAGTCCTTCCGCGGGCCCGAGCACCTCGCCGAGGTGCAGGCCGAGGCGAAGACGATCGTGGATGCCGCGCTCGGCGGCTGAGCAGCCTCCCGCTCAGCCGGCGTAGTCCGCGGCGGCGGGGAGGTCGAAGAACTCCTCCATCGTCTCGACGCCCTGCTCGCGCATCTCCGCGGCGAGCGCCTTCCCGACGTAGCGGTAGTGCCAGGGCTCGAACTCGTAGCCGGTGACGCTCGTCTTGCCCTCCGGGTAGCGGAGGATGAAGCCCCACTTCCAGGCGTTCTCGGCGAGCCAGGTGCCCTGCGGGGTGTCGGCGAAGCACGCCTGCAGCGCGCAGTTCGCGGGGAGCGCGCTGATGTCGATCGCGAGGCCGGTCTGGTGCTCGCTGTATCCGGGCCGTGCGCTCGTGAGGTCGGCGCCCTTCTGCCCGAGCTGCGAGACCCACCCGTTGTAGGTGGTCACCTGGGTCGCGTAGGCGCGGTACGCGCTCTGCGACTGCATGCGCAGCCCCGTCTCCCGCTCGTAGGCGGCGAACATGGCGACCACCGCATCCGCCGCCTTCTTGCGCAGCTTCGGCGCGTAGACGTAGGGCACGGGGACGTCGACGAGGTCGGGAGCGGCGTAGTCGCGCGGCTCGAGTGGTCGCAGCTTGTCGACGACGACCCAGAAGCTGCCGGGGTCGTCGATGGAGTTCCTCGTCATGTCGAACGTCTCCTCGGGCTCGGGCGTCGGGGTCGGCGTGGCGGTCGGGGTCGGCGTCGCACTCGGCGCGCTCGCGGTCGGCTCGGGGGTCGCCGCGGGCGGCGCCGGCTGCGGCTGGAGGAGCACGAGGACGGCGACGACCGCGACGACGAGCACGATCGCGAGGGCGGCGGCCCCGACGATCCGACCGCGGCGCGTGACGCGCATCCGGGCGTCGCGTCGGGAGGGCAGCGGATCGGGTTCGGCGCCGGGGGACGTCATGCGGTCAGCCTACGGCGGGATGCCGACGAGCCCCGTCTTGCGCGATTGGGTGCGCAAGATGTAAATTTGCACGTCGCGCAAATTTCTCGAGGCCACCGTCGGACCCGCGTCCCGGTGGCCTCCCGTGCGTCGGCCGCATCCCGACCCCCAGAACCACCGGACACGGAGCACCCATGAGCACCAGCAGCACCAAGCGCCTCAGCGGACGGGAGCGCGCCCGCGCCCTCGCCGAGGCCGGCGGCGAGATGACCCCCCGCCAGATCACCCTCGTCATCGTCGGCCTCATGGCCGCGATGTTCCTCTCGTCCCTCAACCAGACGGTCGTCGGCACCTCGATGCGCACCATCGCCGACGACCTCCACGGGCTCGACCAGCAGGCCTGGGTGACGACCGCGTTCCTCATCACCTCGACCGTGATGACGCCGATCTACGGGAAGCTCAGCGACCTCTTCGGCCGCCGCCCGCTCTTCATCATCGCGATCGTCATCTTCCTCGCCGGCTCCGTCCTCGCGACCTTCTCCAACACCATGATCGAGCTCGCCGCCTGGCGCGCCCTCCAGGGCGTCGGCGCGGGCGGCCTCATGGCGCTCCCCCTCACCGTCATGGGCGACATCCTCGCGCCGCGCGAGCGCGCCAAGTACCAGGGCTACTTCCTCGCCGTCTTCGGCATCTCGAGCGTCATCGGGCCGCTCGTCGGCGGCCTCCTCGCCGGCGCCGACGAGATCCTCTTCATCACCGGCTGGCGCTGGGTCTTCCTGATCAACCTCCCCATCGGCGTCGGCGCGCTCATCATGGTGATGGCCTTCCTCCACATCCCGCACCACGCGCCCGGCCGGGTGCGCATCGACTGGTGGGGCGTCGCGACGATCATGCTCGCCGTCGTCCCGCTCCTCCTCGTCGCCGAGCAGGGCCGCGAGTGGGGCTGGGGCTCCGCGGGCGCGATCCTCTGCTACGTCCTCGGCGCGATCGGCATCGTCTCCTTCATCCTCGTCGAGCGCCGCATGGGGGCCGACGCCCTCATCCCGCTCGGGCTCTTCGGCTCGCCCACCTTCTCGATGGCGACCATCCTCAGCGTGCTCGTCGGCTTCGGCATGTTCGGCGCGATGATGACGCTGCCGCTCTACCTCCAGCTCGTCGACGGCGCGACGCCCACCGAGGCCGGCTGGATGATGCTCCCGATGATCGGAGGCCTCATGATCTCGTCGATCGCGAGCGGCCAGATCATCGCCCGCACCGGCCGCTACAAGGTCTTCCCGATCCTCGGCACCGGGCTGCTCTCGGGCGCGTTCCTCCTCCTCACCTTCTCGAGCTACGACAAGCCGCTCTGGTTCACGATGATCGGGATGGGGATCGCCGGGCTCGGCCTCGGCCAGCTCATGCAGACCCTCACGATCGCGAGCCAGAACGCGGTCGGGGCGAAGGACATGGGCGTCGCGACGAGCGCCGCGACCTTCTTCCGCCAGATGGGCGGCACGCTGGGCGTCGCGATCGTCTTCTCGGTGCTCTTCTCGCGGGTCGCCGAGACCATCTCGGAGTCGTTCCAGAAGCCCGAGCTGCTGCGCGCGGCGCTGGATGCGGCCCTCGACCCGGCGGTCGCGCAGGCTCCCGAGAACGCCGCGATCATGGAGGGCGTCTACGGCCCGATCACGCAGCAGGTCGCCGCGAACCTCCCGGCCGGCGTCGACCTCGCCGACGACCAGGTGCGCGCGGGCGTCGTCGACCAGATCGTGCAGCAGGCGGGCGCGGGCGGATTCGGCGGCGGCTCGGGTGCGGGCGGCTCCTTCGCGACCGACAGCTCCTTCCTCAACGGCGCCTCGGACGCGCTCACCGCGCCGTTCCGCGACGGCTTCGCGACCGCGACCGTGACGGTGTTCTGGGTGTCGGCGCTCGTCGTGCTCGTCGCGTTCCTCCTGAGCTTCTTCCTCAAGGCGACGCCGCTGCGCCAGAAGTCGGCGGTCGCGGAGGCCGCCGAGGCGCGCGCGGCCGCGGCCGAGCTCGAGGTCGAGGCGCGCCGGGCGGCGGACCTCGTGGGCGCGCCCGTCGCGCCGAACACGGACAGCATCCCGACGGTCGGCGCGGGCCCCCGGTAGCGCGACCGGGGCGCATCCCGCCCCCCGCCCCGCACCCCGCACCCCGCGAGGTGTCGCGTTCCGCCCGTCCCGAGCCGGCTCGGGGGCGGAACGTGACGACTCGCGGGGTGCGCTGCATGCGAGGGCGGGGTGCTCCGCCGCATCGCGCCGGCGCCCGCCACCCCGCCGGTAACGTTTTCAACCCGGGGATTGACACCGCCGGAAGCGCTTGCATAGTGTGTGCGCAACATCGTGAGAGCGCTCCCACGCCCCGCGCATGAGAGCGCTCCCACGCGCCCGCACCACCACATCCACGCACACAAAGGAGTGACCGTGAGACGTTCACGACGCACCACCGCAGCCGCGGCGGTCTCGACCGCCGCCGCCATCGCCCTCGTCGCCACCGGCTGCGCCGGCGGCTCCAGCCAGGCCGACCCCGACGCCCCCGTCACGCTGACGCTCGCCACCTTCAACGACTTCGGCTACACCGACGAGCTCCTCGCGCAGTACACCGAGGAGCACCCCAACGTGAAGATCGAGCACAACCGGGCCGCGACCTCCAACGACGCCCGCGAGAACTTCTTCACCAAGCTCGGCGCCGGCTCCGGCCTCGCCGACGTCGAGGCCGTCGAGATCGACTGGTTCGCCGAGATGATGCAGTACTCCGACCTCCTCTCCGACCTCTCCGACCCCGAGCTCGAAGGCCGCTGGGTCGACTGGAAGAGCGCCGCCGCCACCGACGCCGACGGCCGCCTCATCGGCTACGGCACCGACATCGGGCCGGAGGGCGTCTGCTACCGCAAGGACCTGTTCGAGGAGGCCGGCCTCCCGAGCGACCGCGAGGAGGTCGCGGCGCTCCTCGAGGGCGACTGGGACACCTACTTCGAGGTCGGCCACCAGTACACCGAGGCCACCGGCAAGCCCTTCTTCGACTCCGCCGGCGCGACCTGGCAGGGCATGATCAACCAGGTCGAGTACGCCTACGAGAAGGAGGACGGCTCGGTCATCGCCACCGAGAACCCCGTCATCAAGGAGAACTTCGAGAAGGTCCTCACCGAGAGCGAGGACCTCTCCGCGCACCTCGGCCAGTGGAGCGAGGACTGGAACGCGGGCATGGCGAACGGCGACTTCGCCACCATGCTCTGCCCCGGCTGGATGCTCGGCGTCATCGAGGGCCTGGCGCCCGAGGTGACCGGCTGGGACATCGCCGACACCTTCCCGGGCGGCGGCGGCAACTGGGGCGGCTCGTACCTGACCGTCCCGGCGCAGGGCAAGAACGCGGAGGCCGCCACGGAGTTCGCCGCCTGGCTCACCTCGCCCGAGGTGCAGCTCCAGGCCTTCGCCAACGCCGGCACCTTCCCGAGCCAGGTCGACACCTACGAGTCGGAGGAGCTGACCAGCGCCACCAACGAGTACTTCAACGACGCGCCCACCGGCGAGATCCTCATCTCGCGCTCGGAGGCCGTGACCGTCGCGCCCTACAAGAGCACGAAGTACTTCCCCATCAACGACGCGCTGCAGCGCGCCCTCACCCGCGTCGACGTCGACAAGAGCCAGTCGGTCGACGAGTCGTGGAACGAGTGGGTCAAGGAGGTCGAGGCGCTCGGCTAGGCCGGTCGCCTGACGACTCGCGGGCCGCACGGATGGACCCCCGTGCGGCCCGCGCACCACTCGACGAGGAAGACATGACCGACACCATCACCCGCGGCGCCGACGCCGCCCCCGCGGGCGGCTCCCCCGACGGCCGCGCGCCCCGCCCCGATCCGCGTGCCGAGGCCCGCCGCATCCGCCGCATCGCCTTCTCGCAGCGGCTCTCCCGCTGGGACTTCCGGCTCTCCCCCTATCTCTACATCTCGCCGTTCTTCATCCTCTTCGCGGTGACCGGGCTCTTCCCGCTCCTCTACACGGCGGTCGTCTCGGTGCACGAGTGGCACCTCATCGGCGGCCAGGGCGACTTCGTCGGCCTCGACAACTTCGCCTGGGTGCTCGGCCAGGACCGCTTCTGGCTCGCGATGCGGAACACCTTCAGCATCTTCCTCGTCTCGAGCGTGCCGCAGGTGATCTTCGCGCTCATCATCGCGGCGGCCCTCGACCAGAACCTCCGCGCCCGCACGTTCTGGCGGATGGGCGTGCTGCTCCCCTACGTCGTCGCGCCCGTCGCGGTGTCGCTGATCTTCACGAACATGTTCGGCGATCAGTACGGCGTCGTGAACAACGTCCTGACCTCCCTCGGGATCGAGCCGATCCGCTGGCACGCCGACACCCTCTCCAGCCACCTCGCGATCGCCACCATGGTCAACTTCCGCTGGACCGGCTACAACGCGCTCATCCTCCTCGCCGCCATGCAGGCGATCCCGCGCGACTACTACGAGGCCGCCCAGATCGACGGCGCCTCGAAGCTGCGCCAGTTCCTCTCCGTCACGATCCCGTCGCTCCGGCCGACGCTCATCTTCGTCATCATCACCTCCACCATCGGCGGGCTCCAGATCTTCGACGAGCCGCGCATGTTCGACCAATACGGCCAGGGCGGCGCCTCGGGTCAGTGGATGACGATCACCATCTACCTCTACAACCTCGGCTGGGGGCAGCTCGACTTCGGGAAGGCCGCCGCGGTCGCGTGGCTGCTGTTCCTGCTGATCGTCGTCTTCGGCATCCTCAACTACCTGATCTCGCAGCGGATCGCCTCGGCCGATGCGCCGCGGGCCCGCCGCCGGAAGAAGGAGGTCGCGCGATGAGCCAGGTGCCCCTCGCCCCCGCGCCCTACGACGCGAGCTTCGACGCCCGACCCGGCCGGAAGGACGGCGAGCCGGTCGCGCCCCGGCGCCGCGGACGCCTCCGCAACGGGCAGCGCGCCGGCTGGCCCGCCTACGTGTTCCTCATCGCGGTGCTCATCGCGAGCGTGTTCCCGCTGTACTGGTCGTTCCTCATCGGATCCGGCGACGCCTCCACCGTGAACCGCCGCGACATCCCGTGGTGGCCCGGCGGCAACTTCCTCGCGAACGCGGCCGCCGTCCTCAACGACCCGGCCGTGAACTTCTGGAAGGCGATCGGGAACAGCATCCTCGTCTCGACCGTCGTCTCCGTCTCGGTCGTGTTCTTCTCGACCCTCGCCGGCTACGCCTTCGCGAAGCTCCGGTTCCGGGGCAGCCGCCCGCTGCTCGTCTTCGTCATCGCGACGATGGCGGTGCCGACCCAGCTCGGCGTCGTGCCGCTGTTCCTCGTCATGCGCGACCTGCAGCTGCAGGGCACGATCGGGGCCGTCATCCTGCCGGCGCTCGTGACCGCCTTCGGCGTGTTCTGGATGACGCAGTACCTCTCGCAGGCGCTCCCCTCCGAGCTCATCGAGGCGGCCCGCGTCGACGGCGCCTCCATGATCCGCACCTTCTGGTCGGTCGCGCTGCCCGCCGCGCGGCCCGCCGCCGCGATGCTCGCGCTGTTCACCTTCATCGCCACCTGGACGAACTTCTTCTGGCCGTTCATCGTGCTCAACCCCCAGGACCCGACCCTCCCGGTCGCGCTCTCGCTGCTGCAGAGCAACCACTTCGTGGACTACTCGATCGTGCTCGCCGGCGTCGTCCTCTCGACGATCCCGCTGCTGATCCTCTTCGTCGTCGCCGGCAAGCAGCTCGTCAGCGGCATCATGCAAGGAGCCATCAAGGGATGACCGACACCCTCGCCCAGCCCGTCCGCACCGCGCCCGGCCGCCGTGCCTTCCCCGAGGATTTCCTCTTCGGCGTCGCGACCGCCGCCTACCAGATCGAGGGGGCCGCCCACGAGGACGGCCGCACCGACTCCATCTGGGACGCCTTCAGCCGCGTGCCCGGCGCCGTCGTCGGCGCCGACAACGGCGACACCGCCTGCGACCACTACCACCGCTCCCGCGACGACGTCCGGATGATGGCGGAGCTCGGGATGCAGACCTACCGCTTCTCCACCTCCTGGTCGCGGGTGCGACCCGACGGCGGGCCGCTCAACCGGGTCGGGCTCGACTTCTACTCGCGGCTCACGGACGAGCTGCTCGAGGCAGGCATCAAGCCCTGGCTGACGCTCTACCACTGGGACCTCCCGCAGGCCCTCGAGGAGCAGGGCGGCTGGACCTCGCGCGCGACCGCCGAGCGCTTCCTCGAGTACGCGGGCGACGTCCACGACGCGCTCGGCGACCGCATCGACGCCTGGACGACCCTCAACGAGCCGTGGTGCGCCTCCTTCCTCTCCTACACGGGCGGCGAGCACGCACCCGGCCGGCAGGACCCGCAGGCGGGCGTCGACGCGGCGCACCACCTGCTCCTCGCGCACGGGCTCGTCATCCGCGAGCTCCGGCGCCGAGACGCCTCGCTCGAGCTCGGGATCACGCTCAACCAGACGATCGCCGACCCCGTGGACCCGGGATCCCCCGGCGACCTCGACGCCGCGCGCCGCATCGACGGGCAGCTCAACCGGATCTTCCTCGACCCGATCTTCCGGGGCGAGTACCCCGAGGACGTCGTGCGCGACCTCGAGGCGGTCGGCCTCCGCATCCCCGTCGAGCCGGGCGACCTCGAGGCCATCTCGAGCCCCATCGACGTGCTCGGCGTGAACTACTACCACGGGGAGGCGGTGAGCTCGCGGCCCGCACCCGGCGTCGTCAGCACGGGCGCCGCACCCTCCGAGCGGCCCAAGCGCACCCCCTTCCCGGCGGTCGACGGCGTGCACTGGCACTCCCGCGGCCTCCCCGTGACGGCGATGGACTGGGAGGTGCAGCCGGAGGGGCTCACGCGGCTGCTCCGCCGACTCGACCGCGAGTACGCCGGCCCCGCGGGCGTGCGGCTCATGGTCACCGAGAACGGCGCCGCCTACGACGACCGGCCGGATGCGGACGGCTTCGTCGAGGATGCCGCGCGCACCGAGTTCCTGCGGGCGCACCTCGGCGCCGTGCTCGACGCGATCGAGCAGGGGACCCGCGTCGGCGGCTACTTCTACTGGTCGCTCATGGACAACTTCGAGTGGGCCTGGGGCTACGACAAGCGCTTCGGACTGGTGCGCGTCGACTACGAGACGCAGCGGCGCACCGTCAAGCGGAGCGGCCGCGAGTACCAGCGCATCATCGACGCGCGGGCGCTCTAGACTCCTCGCATGATCCCGACGGCAGGCGCCGGAGCGCCGACGCTCGAGCAGGTCGCGGCCGCCGCCGGGGTGTCGCGCTCGACCGTGTCGCGGGTCGTCAACGGCTCGCCGAAGGTGAGCCCCGACGTCATGCGCGCCGTGCAGCTCGCGATCGAGCAGCTCGACTACACGCCGAACCGCGCCGCCCGCTCCCTCGCCGCCCGGCGCACCATGGCGATCGCGCTCGTCGTGCCGGAGGCGACCGCCCGCTTCTTCGGCGACCCCTACTTCGCGGCCATCGTGCAGGGCATCACGCGCGAGCTCGAGGCGAGCGACTACGTGCTCAACCTGCAGCTCGCGAGCCCCGAGAGCCCCTCCGACAAGACCGTGCGGTACCTGCTCGGCGGCAACGTCGACGGGGCGCTCGTCGTCTCGCATCACACGGGCGACGGCTTCCTCGCCTCGCTCGGCGAGCGCATGCCGGTCGTGTTCGGCGGCCGCCCCCTCGACCCGGCGACGGACTCGGGATGCTGGGTCGACGTCGACAACGCGGCCGCGGCCGCATCCGGCGTCGCGTACCTCGTTGAGCGCGGGCACCGCCGCATCGCCACGATCGCCGGCCCCGCCGACATGCCCGCCGGCATCGACCGGCTCGAGGGCTGGCGCCGCGCGCTGCGGGCGGCCGACCTCCGCGACGACCTCGTCGCGCAGGGCGACTTCACGCTGCCGGGCGGCGCACGGGCGATGCGCGAGCTGCTCGCCCGCGAGGCCGAGATCGACGCCGTCTTCGTCGCGAGCGACCTCATGGCCGTCGGCGCGCTCGGCGCGATCCGCGAGCGCGGGCTCCGCGTGCCCCAGGACCTCGCGGTGCTCGGCTTCGACGACAGCCCGGCCGCGCTGAGCGGCGAGATCGCGATCACGACCGTGCGACAGCCCTCCGTCGAGATGGGCGCCGAGATGGCGCGGACGCTCCTGCGGATGCTCGCGGGCGAGGACGTGCCGCGCTCGCGCATCATGCCGACCGAGGTGGTCGTGCGCGAGAGCGCGTAGGGCGTCGAGCGCAGCTCGGCGCGCGGGCCCGCCGTTCGGGGCTCGCGGCCCGGCGCGGATTCAGGAGTCGACCGCGTGCTCGGCGTCCCCGCGGCCACGACTCCGCCGGGATCCCGGGGCTCGCCCTCGCCGCCCGGGCGCCCCTCGGGAACGCGCTCCTGAATCCGCGCCCGACCTGGCGCGGCACGCGCGGCACGCGCGGCACGCGCGGCGCGAAGCGCGTAGCGTAAGGGGATGGCCGCTGGGATGACCGTCGTCGACCGCCCCGCCGAGCAGCGCTTCGTGCTCCTCCGCGGGGACGAGGAGCTCGGGGAGCTGCGCTACGTGCGCGCGCCCGGGCAGATCGAGCTCACGCACACCGGCATCGATCCCGAGAAGCGCGAGCAGGGCATGGGCGAGCTGCTCGTCACGCGAGCGCTCGACGAGATCGGCGACGACAGCACCGACCGCGTCATCGCGACCTGCCCCTTCGTGGCGCACGTCATCGAGGACAACCCCGCCTACCGAGAGCTCCTCGACCGCTAGCCGCCCGGCTGCCCGCGACGCGCGTCGACTCCCCCGAGGCGGATGCGGATCCGCGCCTCGTGCACGTCTCCCTCCGCGCCCGTTCAGACACCCGGACTGAGCTGCGGACCACTGCATCTCGCCGTCCCGAGCGCAAGAGACGTATCTATGACGTCAGGGGACGCGGTGCAGCCACTCCTCGGTGCCGAACTTGTCGGCGACGAGCTGCTCGGCGTGGGCCAGCTCCTCGGGGGTCAGCTCGCCGGGCGCGAGCCCGTGGAGCGAGCGGAACGTGTCGAGCATCCGCTCGATGATCTCCTCGCGCGGCAGTCCGGTCTGGCTGCGCAATGGGTCGACGCGCTTCGCGGCGCTCGTCGTGCCCTTGTCGCTCAGCTTCTCGCGGCCGATGCGGAGCACGCGCGACATCTTCTCGCCGTCCATGTCGTACGACATGGTCACGTGGTGGAGCACGCCGCCGCCGCCGAGCCGCTTCTGCGCGGCGCCGCCGATCTTGCCGGTGGGCGACGAGATGTCGTTGAGCGGCTTGTAGACCGCGTCGATGCCGAGGCCCTGCAGCGCCTGGATGACCCAGTCGTCGAGGTAGGCGTAGCTGTCGGCGAAGGTCATGCCCTGCACGAGCTCGCCCGGCACGTAGAGCGAGTAGGTGACGGCGCTGCCGGGCTCGATGTACATCGCGCCGCCGCCGGAGATGCGCCGCACGACGCGGAAGCCCTCCCGCTCGGCCTCCACGGCATCCACCTCGTTCCGCACCGACTGGAAGCTGCCGATGACGACGGTGCGCTCGCTCCACTCCCAGATGCGGAGGGTGGGGCGGCGTCGCCCCTCGCCGACCTCCTGGGTGAGGACCTCGTCGAGCGCGAGGTGCATGTTCGCGGGCAGCGGGCCGGGATGCAGCAGCTCCCACTCGTAGTCGGACCAGTCGGTCGTCGTCGTGATGGCGCGGCGGATCGCGGTCGCGACGGATTCGGGGGCGAAGCCGAGCAGGACCGCCCCCTCGGGCAGCGCGGCCTGGACGGCGGCGGCCAGCTTGCGCGCATCCGTCTCGGCGGGGAGGCCCTCGATGGCGGCGTCGATCGCGGCGAGGGCGTCGTCGGGCTCGAGGAAGAAGTCGCCCGCGAGGCGGAAGTCGCGGATGCGGCCGTCGACGACCTCCAGGTCGACGACCACGAGCTTGCCGCCGGGGACCTTGAACTCTCCGTGCATGGGGCCAGCCTAGGCGGGCGCAGGGGCGAGGTGCCGGTCGAGCCAGTCGGCGAGCTCCGCGATGACCTCGGCACGGTTCGTCTCGTTGTAGACCTCGTGCCGGGCGCCCTCGTAGATCTGCACCTCGACCTCGCTCAGGCCGGCCCGCCGGTACGCGGCCGCGAGCAGCTCGACGCTGCGGGGACCGCCGAGGGTGTCCTCGGAGCCGATCTGGATCAGCATCGGGATATCGCGGGCGAGCCGGCGCGGGGTGCCGAGCAGCTTCGCGGCCTCGAGCACGCCGAACAGCTGCGGCACCTTCGCATCCAGCGTGAGCGGGTCGGCGAGGAACGCCTCCGCCACCTCGGGGTCGCGGCTCAGCCACTCGACGCCGGTGCCGCCTCCGGGCGGCCGGTGCCGCTTCGCGAGGTCGCCGCCGTTCATGCGGCGGAGGGTGCGGAGGGCGGTGCCGCTGAGCACGACCGCCTCGTACTCCCCGGCGTGGCGGTCGATGATGCGCTGCGCGAGGAGGGAGCCCCAGCTGTGGCCGAGGATCGCGAGCGGGAGGCCGGGAAGCTCCTCGCGGACGAGTCGCGTGAGCCCGCGGACCCCCTCGGTCGCGGCGTGCGTGCCGCCGGGGCCGAGGCGGCCGAGCCGGGCGTGGTCGCCGCCGTGCTGGCCGAGTCCGGTCGCGCCGTGGCCGCGGTGGTCGTCGGCGACGACGGTCCACCCGGCGGCGGCGAGCGCCTGCGCGACGTGCTCGTAGCGGCGGGCGTGCTCGCCGACGCCGTGCGCGATCTGCACGATCCCGCGCGGCTCGCGCGCGGGCCAGAGGTAGGCGTGGATGCGGATCCCCCACGCGTCGGTGTAGCTGCGGTCCTCGCGGGCGACGCCGGCATCCTCGGGCATGCCCGCATCCTACGGCCGCTCCCCCCGCACCCCCCTCGCCATAGACATGTCTCTTGCGCCGCGGACATCGATGCACGGCCGTCCCGGGCGCCGGAGACATGTCTATGGCGGTCACACGCGGGGGCGGGGAACATTAGCCGCGCTAATGAGCTAGGCTAATGAGATTATGACGGCACGGGATCAGGACGCGATCGACCACGAGCTCCGCATCCTGTTCCAGAAGATCTCGCGCCGCATCCGCGTGAACCGGGCCGACGAGGCCATCAGCGACGCGCAGCTCAGCATCCTGTTCCGCCTCGAGGAGCACGGCCCGCTCACCCCCGGCCGGCTCGCCGAGCACGAGCGCGTCACCCCGCCCTCCGTCAACCGAACCCTCAACGCCCTCGAGGCCGAGGGCCGCATCCGCCGCGTGCCCCGCGCCGACGACGGCCGGAAGGTCGACGTCGAGCTCACCGACGCCGGCCGTGCGGTCATCGCCGAGACCCGGCGCCTCCGCAGCCGATGGTTCACGCTGCGACTCGAGGACCTCCCCCAGGACGAGCGACGCGCCCTCGAGGCGGTGATCCCCACCCTGCGCCGCCTCGCGGACTCGTGAGCGCGATGTTCCGATCCCTCGGGGTCTTCAACTACCGCATCTGGTTCGCCGGCGCCCTCGTCTCCAACGTCGGGACGTGGATGCAGCGCACCGCCCAGGACTGGATCGTCCTCACCGACCTCACCGACCACGACGCGGCCGCCGTCGGCGTCACCATGGCGCTCCAGTTCGCGCCGCAGCTGCTGCTCGTGCCCGTCTCGGGGCTCATCGCCGACCGCGTCGACCGGCGGCGGATGCTGCTGCTCACCCAGAGCGCCATGGGGCTCCTCGCGCTCGGCCTCGGCATCCTCACCGTCACCGGCACCGCGACGCTCCTCATCGTCTACGGCTTCGCGCTCGCCCTCGGCATCGTCTCCGCCCTCGACGCCCCGGCCCGCCAGACCTTCGTGGGCGAGCTCGTGCCCGACACCCACCTCGCGAACGCGGTCGCCCTCAACTCGGCCTCCTTCAACGGGGCGCGACTCATCGGCCCCGCAGTCGCCGGCCTGCTCACGGCGGCGGTCGGCGCCGGCTGGGTCTTCATGATCAACACGGCGACCTTCGCGGCGGTCGTCGGCGCGACCCTCCTCCTGCGCCGCGGCGAGCTGCGCCCCGCGACGCGCGCCGCCCGCGAGCGCGGCCAGATCCGCGCCGGGTTCCGCTATGTGCGGGGCCGACCCGACATCCTCGTGATCTTCGCGATGGTGTTCCTCGTCGGCACCTTCGGCATGAACTACCCGATCTTCGCCTCCACCATGGCGGTCGAGTTCGGCGGGGATGCCGGGGAGTTCGGGATGCTGAGCTCCATCATCGCGATCGGCTCGGTCACGGGGGCGCTCATCGCGGCGAGGCGCGAGCGGCCCCGGCTGCGGATCGTCGTCGCGGCGGCGGGCGGCTTCGGGCTCGCGACCGCGACCGCCGCGCTCATGCCGGGACTGTGGAGCTACGCCGCCGTGCTCGTCGCGGTCGGCTTCTGCTCGCTCACCATGATGACGAGCGCGAACGCCTACGTGCAGACGACGACCTCGCCCGTCATGCGCGGCCGGGTGATGGCGCTCTACATGGCGATCTTCGTCGGCGGGACGCCCGTCGGGGCGCCGCTCGTGGGGTGGATCGCGAACCTCGCCGGCCCGCGCTGGTCGATGGGGGTCGGGGCCCTCTCCGGCGTGCTCGCCGCCGGGATCGCCGTGGCCTGGATGATGCGGGCGCACGGGCTGCGGCTCCGCTACGACCCGGACGCGCGCCTCCGCCTCAGCTGGCGGTATCGCGGCGACGGGCGCGACCGCGAGCTCGCGACGCAGGAGATCGCGGTCGTCGAGGCGGCGGCGCAGCGCGGCTGACCCGCGAGCGGCGCGCCCTCCCGCCTCCCGCCTCCCGTCTCCCGTCTCCCGCCTCCCGCCTCCCGCGAGGGGTCCCATATGACCGTTCGAGAACCCCGGAACCCGTCATATGGGACCCCTCACGAGCGCAGGTCGCTTTGCGGGAATGCGAGCGCGCGCGAGGGGATGCGGGACGGGACCAGGCGGCGCAGCCAGGCAGGCGCGGCGGGCTACTCCGCGAAGCGGTAGCCCATGCCGGGCTCGGTCACGAGGTGCACGGGGTTCGAGGGGTCGACCTCGAGCTTGCGGCGCAGCTGCGAGAAGTAGAGGCGCAGGTAGCCGGTGTCGCGCGTGTACTGGGGACCCCACACCTCGGTGAGCAGGTGCTCGCGGCTGACGAGACGGCCGGGGCTGCGCAGCAGCACCTCCAGCAGCCGCCACTCGGTGGGCGTGAGCCGCACCGAGCGGCCATCGCGAGTCACGACGCGCGCCGCGAGATCGACGACGACATCCCCGAACGACACGACGGGCGCCTCCTCGGCGGGCGCGCTTCGCCGGCCGAGCGCCCGGAGCCGGGCGAGCAGCTCCTCGATCGCGAAGGGCTTCACCACGTAGTCGTCGGCGCCCGCGTCGAGCGCCTCCACCTTGTCCCAGGACTCGGTGCGGCCCGAGACGACGAGGATCGGCACGGCGCTCCAGCCGCGGATCGCCTGGATGACCTCGACGCCGGTCAGTCCCGGCATCCCGAGGTCGATGACGACGAGCTCGGGATGCGTGCGGCTCGCGGCCTCGAGGGCGGCGCGGCCGTCGGAGGCGGTCGTCACCTCGTAGCCGTGGGCGGCGAGGGTGATGCGGAGCGCCCGCAGGATCTGCGGGTCGTCGTCGGCGATGAGGATCCTCATGCCGCGGCCTCCCCCCGCTCGGCGGCCGGCAGGTCGAGCACGAGCGTGAGGCCGCCGCCCGGGGTCGGCTCGGCGTGCATGGCGCCGCCCATCGCCTCCGCGAAGCCGCGCGACAGCGCGAGACCCAGCCCGACGCCCGCCGTGTTGTCGAGGTCGCCGCGGCGCTGGAAGGGCAGGAAGATCCGCTCCAGCTCGTCCTCGGGGACCCCGGGGCCGGTGTCGACGACGCGCAGCTGCACGCGTCCCGCGAAGGCGCTCGTCGCGACGACGGGCGGCTCCGGCGCGAAGCGCAGCGCGTTCGCGAGGATGTTGACGATCGCCCGGCGCGCGAGGGCGGCATCCGCGAGGGCCGACGGGGTCTCGTCGAGGCGCAGCTCGACGTCGCCGGGGGCGAGGCCGAGCTCGTCGAGCGCCCCCACGACGAGCTCCTCGAGCGCGACCGGGGCGAGCGCGACGCCGAGGACCCCCGCCTGGAGGCGGCTGGCATCCAGCAGGTCGGTGACGAGGGATCCGAGCGAGGCGAGGCTCTCGTCGGCGGTCTCGAGGAGCTCGGAGCGGTCCGCCTTCGTGAGCTTCGCGCCCGAGGTGCGGAGGGAGCCGACGGCGGCGGTCGCGGCGGCGAGCGGGCGGCGCAGGTCGTGCCCGACGGCCGCGAGGAGCGCGCTGCGGAGGCGGTCGGCCTCGGCGATCGGCGCCGCCTCGGCCGCGACCTCCTGGAGGCGGCGCTGCTCGAGCGCCCCCTCGAGCTGGGCGACGAAGGCGCCGAGGATGCGGCGGTCGGAGGCGCTCAGCGGGCGGCCCCGCAGGTAGAGGCTGGCGCCCGCGCCGAGCGGGATCTCGGTCTCCTCGTCGTCGCCGCGGAGCCGCTCGGGCTCTTTCGCGGCCGCCGCGATCCGGCCGTCCTGGCGCAGCAGCACGCTCGCCATCCCGAAGGCCTCCCGCAGCCGGTCGACGAGGGTGCCGAGGGCATCCCCGCCGCGCAGCATCGCCCCCGCCACGGAGACGAGGACCTCGGCCTCGGCCCGGGCGCGGTCGGCGACGCGGGCGCGCCGCGCCGCGCGGTCGACGACGATCGAGACGAGCACCGCGACGGCGACGAAGATCGCGAGGGCGAGCGCGTGCAGCGGATCGTCGATCGCGAGCGTCGAGTACGGCAGCACGAAGAAGTAGTCGAAGACGACGCCCGCCGCGATCGCGGCGAGGAGTGCGGGCCAGATCCCGCCGGCGAGGGCGACCACGACGACGAAGAGCTGAAGGAGGAGCACGTCGCTCACGACGGTCGCCTCCGAGCGGAACCGCACGAGCGCCCAGGTGAGGGCGGGCAGGCCGAGCAGCGTGAGCGCGAAGCCCGCGATGAGCCGCGAGGGCGCCAGCGCACCGCCGATCTTCGGCAGCTGCCAGCGCCGGACCGCGCCGGCCTCCGCATGGGTGACGATGTGCACGTCGATGTCGCCCGAGCGGCGGATCACCTCGGAGGAGGTGCCCGAGCCGCCGAGGAGGCGGGTCACGCGCGAACGGCGGGAGACCCCGATGACGAGCTGGGTCGCGTTCGAGGCCCGCGCGAACTCGACGAGCGCGGCCGCGACGTCCTCCGCGACGATGCGGTGGTAGCTGCCGCCGAGGGTGCGCGCGAGATCCGCCTGCTCGGCGAGGCGGGCCGCATCCGCGTCCTGGAGGCCGTCCGGGCTCGCGACGTGGACGGCGACGAGCTGGCCCTTGCCGGAGCGCGCCGCGATGCGGGCACCGCGGCGGAGCAGCGTCTCGCCCTCGGCGCCGCCGGTGAGCGCGACGACGACCCGCTCGCGCGCCTCCCACGCGGCGTCGATGCCCTGCTCGGCCCGGTACCGCTGCAGCGCGGAGTCGACCTCGTCGGCGAGCCAGAGCAGCGCGAGCTCGCGCAGGGCGGTCAGGTTGCCGAGACGGAAGTAGTTGCTGAGGGCGGCGTCGATGCGCGCGGCGGGGTAGACGACGCCCTGCGCGAGGCGGTCGCGGAGCGCCTGCGGTGCGAGGTCGATGAGCTCGATCTGCTCGGCGCGTCGGAGGACGTCGTCGGGGATCGTCTCGCGCTGCACGACCCCCGTGATCTGCGTGACGACATCGCCGAGCGAGGTGATGTGCTGGATGTTGACGGTCGAGATGACGTCGATCCCCGCATCGAGCAGGGCCTCGACATCGCCCCAGCGCTTCGCGTGCGCGGAGCCCGGGGCGTTCGTGTGGGCGAGCTCGTCGACGAGCGCGAGCTGCGGCGCTCGGGCGATGACGGCGTCGAGGTCGAGCTCCTCGAGCACGACCCCGCGGTGCTCGACCCGGCGGCGCGGCACGAGCTCGAGCCCCTCGACGAGCGCGGCCGTCGCCGCCCGGCCGTGCGTCTCGACGACCCCGACGACGACATCCACGCCGGCCGCCCGCAGACGCCGACCCTCCTCGAGCATCGTGTACGTCTTGCCGACGCCCGGCGCGGCGCCGAGCAGCACGCGCAGGCGGCCTCGTCCCATGGCGGTCAGTCTCCCACCCCGGGGCGGCCGCCGAGCCTAGCCGGCATCCAGCTCGGCGAGCGCCAGGTTGAGCTGCAGCACGTTGACGACCGGGCGGCCGGCGACGCCGAGGTCGGCGGGCGTCGTCGCGGCGGCGACGAGCTCCTCGACCTGCGCGACCTCGAGGCCGCGGGCCTCGGCGACGCGCGCGACCTGGATCGCGGCGTACTCGGGGCTGATGTGCGGGTCGAGGCCCGACGAGGATGCGGTGAGCGCGTCCGCCGGGACGACGGCCGGGTCGACGCCCTCGAGCTCGGCGATCGCGGCTCGACGATCCTCGATCGCGGCCACGAGGTCCTCGTTCTCGGGGCCGAGGTTGGATCCGCTCGATGCCGAGCCGTCATAGCCGTCGCCCGCAGCGGAGGGCCGCGACTGGAACCACTCGGGCAGCGCGTTCCCGTCGGCGTCCGTGAAGGACTGGCCGATGAGCGCCGAGCCGACGACCTCGCCGTCGACGCCGCGCAGGAGCGCGCCGTTCGCCTGCGAGGGCATCACGACCTGGCCGATCGCGGTGATGATCGCCGTGTAGCCGAGGCCGAGCACGACGGTGAGGACGAGGACGGCGCGGACGGCCGTCCAGGTCTGGCGGAGGGGGTGGCGGGTGGCCATGCTGATCTGCTCCTAGAAGCCGGGGATGAGGCTCACGACGAGGTCGATGAGCTTGATGCCGATGAAGGGCGCGATGACGCCGCCGAGCCCGTACACGAGCAGGTTGCGCCCGAGGACGCTCGACGCCGACCCGACCCGCGTGCGCACACCGCGCAGGGCGAGCGGGATGAGCGCGATGATCACGAGCGCGTTGAAGATGATCGCCGAGAGGATCGCCGACGCCGGGCTCGAGAGCTGCATGATGTCGAGCGCCTGGAGGCCCGGGAGCGCCCCCGCGAACATCGCCGGGATGACGGCGAAGTACTTCGCGATGTCGTTGGCGATCGAGAAGGTCGTCAGCGCGCCGCGCGTGATGAGCAGCTGCTTGCCGATCCGGACGACGTCGATGAGCTTCGTCGGGTCGGAGTCGAGGTCGACCATGTTGCCGGCCTCCTTCGCGGCGGAGGTCCCCGTGTTCATGGCCACGCCGACATCCGCCTGCGCGAGGGCGGGCGCATCGTTCGTGCCGTCGCCCGTCATCGCGACGAGGTTGCCGCCCTCCTGCTCGCGTCGGATGAGCGCGAGCTTGTCCTCCGGTGTCGCCTCCGCGAGGACGTCGTCGACACCCGCCTCCGCGGCGATCGCGGTCGCGGTGAGTTTGTTGTCGCCCGTGATCATGATCGTGCGGATGCCCATCGCCCGGAGCTCCGCGAAGCGCTCGCGGAGCCCCTCCTTGACGACGTCCTTGAGGTGGATGACGCCGAGCGTCGCGGCCGCGCCGCCCGCGGAGCGCACCGCGACGACGAGCGGGGTGCCGCCCGAGGCCGAGATCCGCTCCACGATGGCGTCGAGGCCCGAGCGCTCGCCGTCGCGGTCGCCGCCCGACTCCGCGACCCAGGTCGCGACCGCCGAGGCGGCGCCCTTGCGGATCTCGGTGCCGTCGGCGAGATCGACGCCGCTCATGCGGGTCTGCGCGGTGAAGGGGACGGGCACGGCCGAGCTCGCGAGCTCGATCGGGCCCCCCGCCAGCTCGACGACCGAGGCGCCCTCGGGCGTCGGGTCGGCGAGCGAGGAGCGCTTCGCGGCATCCACGAGGTCGAGGTGCTCGACGCCCGCGAGCGGGAGGAACTCGACCGCGCGGCGGTTGCCGTAGGTGATGGTGCCCGTCTTGTCGAGCAGCAGCGTCGTCACGTCGCCCGCCGCCTCGACGGCGCGGCCGGACATCGCGAGCACGTTGCGCTGCACGAGTCGGTCCATGCCGGCGATGCCGATCGCGCTGAGGAGCGCGCCGATCGTCGTCGGGATGAGGCACACGAGGAGCGCGACGAGGACGGGGATGCTGACGGCGGTGCCCGCGGAGTCGGCGATCGGGTTCAGGGTCACGACGACGACGAGGAAGATGATCGTGAGGCTCGCGAGCAGGATGTTGAGCGCGATCTCGTTGGGCGTGCGCTGCCGCGCGGCGCCCTCGACGAGCGAGATCATCCGGTCGACGAAGGTCTCGCCCGGCTTCGAGGTGATGCGCACGACGATGCGGTCGCTGAGGACCCGCGTGCCGCCGGTCACGGCGGAGCGGTCGCCGCCGTGCTCGCGCACGACCGGCGCCGACTCGCCCGTGATGGCGGACTCGTCGACCGTCGCGATGCCCGCGACGATGTCCCCGTCTCCGGGGATGAGCTCCCCGGCCTCGACGATCACGACATCCCCGAGCCGCAGATCCGCGGAGGCGACGGAGGCCGTGCGCGATCGCCGCGCCTCCGGGTCGCCCTGCTCGTCGTAGGACTCGGCGCGTGTCGCCTGGGTCGTCGTGCGGGTGGCGCGGAGGGAGGCCGCCTGCGCCTTGCCTCGGCCCTCGGCCACCGACTCCGCGAGGTTCGCGAAGAGGACGGTCGCCCAGAGCCAGACCGCGATGCCGGCGCTGAACGAGACGGGCAGCTCGCTGCCGCCGCTCGCGTCGCGCCCGATGAAGGGCTCCGCGATGGCGATCGCGGTGGTGAGCACCGCGCCGGCCTCGACGAGGAGCATGACGGGGTTGCGCCAGAGGTGCTTCGGGTTCAGCTTGCGGATGGCGCCCGGGAGCGCCTGCCGGAGCTGGCCGATCGAGAATGCGGAGGTCACGAGAGTCCTTCTGCGAGGGGGCCCAGTGCGAGCACCGGGAAGTAGGTGAGGGCCGACACGATGAGGATCGTGGCGATGTGGAGGCCGATGAACATCGGCCGGTGGGTCGGAAGCGTGCCGCTCGTCGCCGGGACCGGCTTCTGCGCGGCGAGGCTGCCCGCGAGGGCGAGGGCGAACGCGATCGGGAGGAAGCGCCCGAGGAGCATCGCGACGCCGAGCGCCGTGTTGAGCCACGGGGTGTTCGCCGTGAGTCCGGCGAAGGCGGAGCCGTTGTTGTTCGCGGCGCTCGTGAAGGCGTACAGGAGCTCGGAGAAGCCGTGGAGACCCGGGTTCCAGATGCTCGTCGACTCGACGTCCGCCCGCACGGCCGGGATCGCGAAGCTCAGGGCGGAGCCCGCGAGCACGAGCGTCGGCGTCACGAGGATGTACAGGCTCGCGAGCTTCATCTCGCGGGGTCCGATCTTCTTGCCGAGGTACTCGGGGGTGCGGCCCACCATGAGGCCTGCGACGAACACCGCCACGACGGCGACCACCAGGATGCCGTACATGCCGGCCCCGACGCCGCCGGGGGCGACCTCGCCGAGCATCATGTTCACGAGCGCGATGCCGCCGCCGAAGGCGGTGTAGCTGTCGTGCATCGAGTTGACGGAGCCGGTCGAGGTGAGCGTCGTGCTCGCGGCGTAGAGGACGGAGGCGAGGATCCCGAAGCGCTGCTCCTTGCCCTCCATGGCGCCGCCGGCCGCCTGCGGCGCGGTGCCGCCGGCCGAGAGCTCCGCCCACGAGAGGAGCGAGACGGAGACGAGCCACAGCGCTCCCATCGCGCCGAGGACCGCCCAGCCCTGGCGCACATCCCCGACCATGCGGCCGAAGGTGCGAGTGAGGGAGACCGGGATCACGAGGATGAGGTAGACCTCGAAGAGGCTCGTCCAGCCGCTCGGGTTCTCGAAGGGATGCGAGGCGTTCGCGTTGAAGAAGCCGCCGCCGTTCGTGCCGAGGAGCTTGATCGCCTCCTGGCTGGCGACGGGTCCGCCCGGGATCGTGGCGGCGCCGCCCGTGAGGGTCTCGATCGCCTGGAAGCCGTTGAGGTTCTGGATGACGCCGCCGGCGAGGAGCACGACCGCCGCCACCGCCGAGAGCGGGAGGAGCAGGCGGAAGGTGCCGCGCACGAGGTCGACCCAGAAGTTTCCGATGTCGCCCGTGCCGCGCGCCGCGAGGCCGCGGAAGAGCGCGACGGCGACCGCGATGCCGACCGCCGCCGAGGCGAAGTTCTGCACCGCGAGGCCGAGCGCCTGGACCGCGTACCCGAAGGTCGCGTCCGGCGAGTAGGACTGCCAGTTCGTGTTCGAGACGAAGGAGATCGCCGTGTTGAAGGCGAGATGCTCGCTCGTCGGCGGCATGCCGAGGGAGAGCGGAAGCAGGTGCTGGGTGCGCTGCAGGAGGTAGAGCACCGCGAAGCCGACGGCTGAGAATGCAAGCACGGAGCGCAGATAGGCGCCCCAGCTCTGACGCCCGTCCGGGTCGACCCCGATGATGCGGTAGACCCAGCGCTCGGCGCGCAGGTGGCGCTCCGAGGTGAAGATGCGGGCGATCCCGTCGCCGAGGGGGCGCAGGGTGATGGCGAGGGCGGCGAAGAGGATCGCGATGCTCGCGATGCCGCCCCAGATCTCCGGGCTCATCCGAGCTTCTCCGGGAGGACGAGGGCGATGACGACGTAGACGATCGCGGCGACGGCGAGGACGGCGGCGATCAGCTCGAAGGCGATCACAGCTTCTCCACCGCCCGGCCGATGACGCCGACGAGCGCCAGCAGCGCGAGGGCGCCGGCGACGTAGAGGATGTCGAGCACGGGGTGACTCCAGGTCTCGGGTGTCGGGTCCAGGCGCCGCACCTCGCGGCGCCTCGTCCATTCGACTCCCGGGGCACCGTTCTCCAGGCGCTCCTCACGGGATCCTCACGCCGCGGGGGCCGATCCCTACGCACCCCTCACACGGCGGGGTGCGGGGATGCGGGGATGCCGAGAGCGGAGCGGGCGCGCAGGGCGCGCGCGTAGCGTGGAGGCATGACGACGACGTCCCTGCCCACCGCATCCCCCGCCGCCTCCGGCGTCGACCCGGCCGGCATCCACGCCCTCGTCGACGCACTCGAGGCCTCGCCGCAGATCGAGCCGCACGGGCTCATGGTGCTGCGCGGCGGCCAGCTCCTCGCCGCCGGCTGGTGGACCCCGTACGCCGCGCACCGCCCGCATCTGCTCTACTCGCTCTCGAAGAGCTTCACCTCGCTCGCCGCCGGCATCGCCGTGGACGAGGGCCTGCTCGACCCGGAGCGCACGGTGCTCTCCTACTTCCCCGAGCTGGACGCCGAGGTGACGGATGAGCGGAGCCGCCGCATCCTCGTCCGCCACGTCGCCGCCATGGCGAGCGGCCACACGGGCGAGACCCTCGACGGCGCGCTCGCGATCGACTTCCTGGAGCCCGTGCGCGGCTTCCTCCTCACCCCGCCGGAGGAGGAGCCGGGCAGCGTCTTCGCCTACAACCAGCCGTGCACCTACGCGCTCGGCGCCATCGTGCAGCGCGAGTCGGGCCAGACCCTCACCGAGTACCTGCGGCCGCGGCTCCTCGACCCGCTCGGCATCGGCGAGGTCGGCTGGCAGCAGCACCCGCCGGGGCGCGACTTCGGCTTCTCGGGACTGCACGCGACGACCGACGCGGTCGCGCGGCTCGGGCAGCTGATGCTGCAGCGCGGCGAGTGGGAGGGCCGGCAGCTCGTCCCCCTCGAGTGGGTGGATGCGGCGACGCGCGAGCAGGTCTCGACGGCCGGCGAGGGCGCCCCCGACTCGGCACAGGGGTACGGGTACCAGTTCTGGATGTCCCGCCACGGCTATCGCGGCGACGGCGCCTACGGGCAGTTCGCGATCGTCGTCCCCGAGCTCGAGCTCGTCGTCGCGCTGACGACGCAGAGCACCGACGGGCAGGCCGTGCTCGACGCCGTGTGGTCGACGCTGCTGCCCGCCGTCGGCGAGGCGCGCGAGCCCGACCCGATCGCCGAGGGGGAGCTCGCGGCGCGCCTCGCGGGACTCGCGCTCGAGCCGCGGCCCCGGGATGCGGAGCCGGGCGACGCGATCGGCCTCCTGCCCGCGACGGGCGAGGGGGCCGAGATCCAGACGACCGTGACGGGCGCGGCCGTGCGCGTCGACGGCGTGCGCCGCATCCTCGAGCTCCACGAGGGCGAGCGCGTCCACGAGCTCGAGCTCGGCGACGGCGCGTGGGCGGTCACCGAGGAGCCCGTGCCGGTCGCGGGCTCGGCGAGCTGGGACGCGGCGGGCGGCCTCGTCGCCGACCTGGCCTTCCTCGAGACGCCGCACCGCCTCCGCGTCGCCCTCGATCCCGCGGCCGGCACCGCGGAGGCGCGCTGGGTGACGGTGCCGCTGCGCTCGAGCGTGCTCGACGAGCTGCGGATGCCGCGACCGGGCGTGCCGCAGGTCTGGCCGACGAAGGTCTGAGCGGAGGCATGGCGCTGCGCGCCGCGCTCACGCCTCCCGCGTGATCTCCACGCGCACGAACAGCTGCGAGGAGGTCGGCCCCGCGTAGACGCCGCGCAGCGGCGGCACGTCGGCGTAGTCGCGGCCGCGGCCGACCGTCACGTGCCGCTCGCCGATGTCGATGAGGTTCGTGGGGTCGAAGCCGCGCCATGAGCCGCAGTACCACTCGACCCAGGCGTGCGACTCGCCCGCGACCGCCTGGCCGATCTCCGCGTCCGGCACCGGGTGCAGGTAGCCGGAGACGTACCGGGCGGGGATGCCGGCCGAGCGCAGCGCCCCGAGGGCGAGGTGGGCGATGTCCTGGCAGACGCCCTTCCGGTGCGCCCATGCCTCCGCCGCGGTCGTCGTCACCGTGGTCGAGCCCGGCACGTACTCGATGCGCTCGCCGATCGCGCGCGCGATCGCCAGGGCCGCCTCGCAGGGCGTCGCCGCATCCCTCAGGATGCCGGCCGCGAGCTCCCGCACCTCGTCCGGCGGGCTCGTGCGAGCGGTCTGCCCGAGCTGCTCGACGAGCTCCGAGCTGCGGTCGGCGGCATCGGCGAGCGCCGTCCACTCGAGCCGGTGCTCGGGGTGGGCGCGCGGACGCACCTCGACGAGGCTCGTCGCGGTGAGGACGAGCTCGCGGTGCGGGGTGAGCACCTCGAAGGAGGAGACGCGCGTGCCCCAGTAGTCGAGATAGTCGTGGACGCCGGAGACCGGCGCGATGTCGAGCGCGGAGGCGAGCACGAGCTGCCCGTCGCTCGACTGCGGCAGCATCCTCGCCTCGTTGTAGGAGGAGGCGGCCTCGCCCTCGTAGCGGAAGCCCGTCTCGTGTCGGATGCGCAGTCGGCTCACGGCAGCTCCCCCACCCAGCTCGGGGCGGCGCTCGTCGGGAAGTAGCGCTGCCGGATCGCCTCGCTCGCGGCGCTCGTCGCGACCTGCACCTCGTCCATGTGGCGGGGGAGGTCGTCGAGCGTGTCCGCGACGGAGCGGAACTCGAGCTGGCTGCGGATCTGCCCGAGCAGCCGCAGCGAGGGGTCGCCGACGCCGACGCGCTCGCTGCGCGGCTCGATCTCGCGCAGGCAGGACTCGGCGCGGGTGACCGCGAAGAGGATGCTACGCGGGAACAGCCGGTCGAGGAGCAGGAACTCGGCCGCGTTGCGCGCGCTCGGCACGCCCCGGTAGGTGCGCAGGTACGCCTCGTAGGCGCCCACCGAGCGGAGGATCGTCGTCCAGCTCGGCCCGCTCGCCTCCGTGAGGCTGCGGGTGGCGAGCAGGCGCGCCGTCATGTCGGCGCGCTCGATGGAGCGGCCGAGCGTGAAGAAGGACCAGGCCTCGTCGCGGCTGGAGGAGGACTCCATGGTGCCGACGGCGAGCGCCGAGCGATCGCGGACCCAGGCGAAGAAGTCGCTGACCTTCTCCTGGGCGATGCGCCGCGGCATCCGCGCGCGCGTCGTGTTGAGGACCTCCCAGAGCTCGGTCGAGACGACCTCGCGGGCGCGTCGGGCGTTCTCGCGGGCGGCGCCGAGCGAGTAGGCGATCGACGCCGGCTGGTGCCGGTCGACGGCGAGGATGCCGAGCACGTCGCCGCGGCCGACGGCGGTCTCGGCGGGCGGCTCGGTGCCCATGACGCTGAGGAGCGAGCGGCAGGCGGTGTCCTCCTCGATCCACGGATCCTCGAGGAGGAGCTGGAGGTGGACGTCGAGGATCCGCGCGGTGCCGTCGGCGCGCTCGATGTAGCGCCCGATCCAGAAGAGGCTCTCGGCGATGCGGCTCAGCATGCGGCGCTCCCCTCGACGGTTCCTCTTTCGCCAGAGACACGTCTCTCGCCGGGGGGACAGCCGCATACCGCCGTCTGCCCAGCAGCAGACATGTCTATCGCGGCCTGCTGTTGCTGTTGCTGCTGGTCCCGGTGGGGGGCGTCCTGGGGGTTGTGGTCCTGGAGGTGCTCCGCCGCGACGATCGGGATCGACTGCGTGACCGAGGCCTGATCCGCGACGAGGTCCTGGATGCGGGTCTCGCCGGGGGCGGGGACGGGCGCCCCCCAGGGGCTCGCCGGCCCCACGACCCAGGTGTCCTTCGAGCCGCCGCCCTGTGAGGAGTTCACGACCAGCTGCCCCTCCGGGAGGGCGACGCGCGTCAGGCCGCCCGGCAGCACCCAGATGTCGTCGCCCGAGTTCACGGCGAAGGGGCGCAGGTCGGCGTGCCGCGGCCGCATCCCGTCCTCCACCAGGGTCGGGATGGTGGAGAGCTGCACGACCGGCTGCGCGATCCAGCCGCGCGGGTCGGCGAGGAGGCGGGTGCGGAGGGCGTCGAGCTCGGCCGGCGAGGCGTCGGGGCCGACGACGAGCCCCTTGCCGCCGGAGCCGTCGACCGGCTTCACCACGAGCTCGTCGAGGCGGTCGAGCACCTCCTCGAGCGCGCCCGGCTCCTCGAGGCGCCAGGTGTCGACGTTCTTGAGGATCGGCTCCTCGCCGAGGAAGTAGCGGATCAGCTCCGGCAGGTAGGTGTAGACGAGCTTGTCGTCGGCGACGCCGTTGCCGACCGCGTTCGCGATCGTCACGTTGCCGAGGCGGGCCGCGAGGAGGAGGCCGGGCGAGCCGAGCATCGAGTCGGCGCGGAACTGCAGCGGGTCGAGGAACTCGTCGTCGACCCGACGGTAGATGACGTCGACGCGGGTCGGGCCGGCGGTCGTGCGCATGAAGACGCGGCCACCCGAGCAGTAGAGGTCGCGCCCCTCGACGAGCTCCACGCCCATGAGGCGCGCGAGGAGCGTGTGCTCGAAGTAGGCCGAGTTGTAGACGCCGGGCGTCAGCACCACGACCGTCGGGTCGTCGACGCCGCGCGGCGCCGCCGCCCGGAGCGCATGGAGGAGCTTCTGCGGGTAGTCGCCGACCGGACGGACCCGCATCGAGACGAAGAGCTCCGGGAGGGTCTGCGCCATGACGCGGCGGTTCGAGATGACGTAGCTGACGCCGCTCGGCACGCGCACGTTGTCCTCGAGGACCCGCCATCCGCCGTGCTCGTCGCGGATCAGGTCGATGCCGGAGACCTGGATGCGGACCCCGTTGGCGCTCTCGATGCCGGCCGCCTCGCGGTGGAAGTGGCTCGAGGAGCTGATCAGCCGCGCCGGGATGATGCCGTCGCGCACCGCCCGCTGCCGCCCGTAGACGTCTGCGAGGAAGGCCTCGAGCGCGCGCACCCGCTGCGCCACCCCCGCCTCCACCTCCGACCACTCGGACTGCGGGATGACGCGCGGCACGGCGTCGAGCGGGAACGGCCGCTCCTCCCCCGCGAAGTCGAAGGTGACGCCCTGCGCCAGGTAGCTGGAGGCGAGCGCCTCGGTGCGGCCGCGGAGCTCCTCCTGCGTCATCGCGGCGAGCGCGTCGTGGATCTCGCGATACGGGATGCGGACGTCGCTCCCGGGCGCGAACATCTCGTCGAAGGGAAGCGCGCCCCGCCTCCGGGTCGCGGTCGCGTCGTAGCCCTCGAAGAGGTGGCCCATGACCCGAGCCTATTCGGCACGTGTTGCGCGGGTGTTTCGGATGCGGGTTCGAGGATCCTGAGGAGTTGTCCCCCGGCGCTGTACCCCGGTCGGGGGCGACCCCTACTGGGACTCCCGGGTGAGCCCGGGGTGACCATAGCGTGGCGCCATGCTCGTCACCACCACCGCGATCCAGGAGCTCGCCGAGACCGCGCTCGATCGCGCCATGGGCGAGATCCTCGAGGGCCGTCGCCCCTTCGTGCCCTTCGTCATGACGGAGCGCGCCGGCGAGCGCGAGTTCCACCGCTTCGCGACCGAGCGGCTCGAGCAGTCGACGGGCGCCGCACGCCACTTCCTCCGCGCGAGCACCGGCTACGACCGCGCGCTGCTCTGCTGGGACGGCTACGTGACCGTCGGCAACGGCATCGGCGACGCCGTCATGGTGGAGGTCTCCGAGGCGGGCGCCGGCACGAGCCTCATCTTCGCGCGGCGCTACCGCTCGCGCCTGCTGCGCTCCACGCTCGCCGTCCCCGGCACGATCGCGGTCGGCGAGGGCCACCCGCTCTTCTGAGCCGCGCGGCGGCCGCGCTCCCGCCCCCGTGATCGCCGTCGTCGAGGCGGGGTCGTCGAGGCGGCGTCGCAGCGGGGCTGAGCACTCGACGGCGTCTGGCGGGCGTGCCAGAATGTCACGGCACCGATGACGGCGGGACCCGACGAGACGAGGTGGCGAGGTGCGCACGAGGCTGTCGCTCTTGATTGCCGCCGCGCTCGCAACCGGCGTCGTCGGGCTCGCCGCGACGCCCGCACTCGCCGCGACGACGGAGACGACGGGCGCAGCCGCCTGGGGCTTCGACTCCCGTGGGCAGCTCGGCATCGGCGAGGCCGGCTCGAACCGCTCCCGCGCCACCGCGGTCGACCTCGACGCGCTCGGCGGCGCAGACCTCGTGGAGGTCTGCGCCGGCTATGAGCACTCAGCGGCGCTCACGAGCGACGGGCGCGTGCTCGCCTGGGGCAGCAACTACTACGGGCAGCTCGCCGACGGCACCACGACCGACTCCGCCGTCCCGGTCGAGGTCGCGCTCGGGCTGCCGGGCGGCGTCGCCGTGACCGCCATCGCCTGCGGCGACCAGCACGTCCTCGCCCTCACCGATGCGGGGACGGTGTACGCCTGGGGCCTCAACTTCTTCGGGCAGATCGGCGACGGCACCGTCCTCGACGCGCGGACCGTGACCCCCGTGAGCTTCGGCGACGAATTCGACGGGCTCACCGTGACCGCCGTCTCGGCGGGCGAGAGCCAGAGCATGGCGCTCATGTCGGACGGCACCGTCGCCATGTGGGGGCGCGACAACCTCGGCCAGCTCGGGCGCGGCGACGTCTGGACGACCGAGCAGGACCGGGACCGCTACTCCTCCGTGCCGCTGCGCAGCGACATCCCCGCCGGTGCGGAGGTCACGGCGATCACGGCGGGGCAGCGGCACTCGCTCGCCCTCACCTCCGACGGCGCCGTGCTCGCCTGGGGCTTCAACAACTCCGGGCAGCTCGGCACCGGCAGCACGGGCGACGAGGCGAGCCCCGTGCGCGTCGACCTCGGCGCGCTGACGGCGGCCGGGGAGTCGGTCGTCGCGCTCGGCGGCGGGCTCGAGCACAGCGTGGCCCTCACCCGCTCCGGCCGGCTCTACGCCTGGGGCCAGAACTACTCTGGCCAGCTCGGCACCGGCACGACCGCGAGCGAACTCCGCCCGGTCGCCGTCGACATGACGACCTCCGACCTCGCAGGACGCACCGTCGAGCAGGTGAGCGCGGGCGAGGAGTTCACCGTCGCCCTCACCGACCGCGGGGAGGCCGTCAGCTGGGGCGGGAACGGCTCGGATCAGCTCGGCGCCCCGCCGCTCCAGCCGGATCGCAACCACAGCACGCTCGCGACGCGGGTCACGACCGCCGGGACGGCGCTCGTGGGCGAGCGGGTCGGCCTCGTCACGGCGGGCTTGCGGCACGCCATCGCCGTCACGGAGCGTCTCGTCGCGGAGCCCGTCGAGGTCCGCTCGCCCGCTGCCGGCGACACCGTGCGGCCTGATGCCGTGTTCCGCGGCACGGGCGAGCCCGGCGCGAGCGTCGAGCTCATCGACCCGGCCGGACGCCCGGTCCGGCTGGTGGGCGGCGCGCTCACGGCGCGGGTCGGCGACGACGGGACCTTCGTCCTGCGCCCGGCGGAGCCGCTCCCGACGGGCACCGGCGTGTACCGCGTGCGACAGAGCTTCGGCGATGCGCCCGTGACGGCGGCGGAGGTCGAGCTGACCGTCGCGGCTGCACCGGGCGAGCAGGAGCCGCCCGGTGGGAACGGCGGCGGGAACGGCGGCAGCGCGACGGACGGCGCGGGCGGGAGCGGCGGCCGCGGGGCGGACGGCGGACGGCTCGCGACCACCGGCACGGACACCATGCCGCTCGGGTTGCTCGGTGCCGTGCTCACGGCACTCGGCATCGGTGCGCTCGCGATCGACTCCACCCGACGGCTCCCCCTCCGCCGCGACTGAGCGGCAGGGGGCGCCGGCGCTGCCGGACCCGCCTCCTGCGGCCCGCACGATACCCGGGCGATCCGGAGGTGGCCGGCGCGAGACGCCCGGTGAGCAGATGCGAGGATCGGGGCATGGGCATCGGCATCGACCTCGAACCCGTCACGATCGGCACGAGCGGACTCGGCAAGCGGCCGGGCGCCGACGCCCGCGTCGCGCGCGCCATGCTCGAGTCGCCGCTCGCGCAGCTCGACACGAGCAACAACTACGCGCTCGGCGAGACGGAGCGCCTGCTCGGCGCCGCGCTCGACGAGGCGGGCGGGCTCCCCGCGGGCAAGGTCGTGTTCTCGAAGATCGACCAGGACCCGGAGACAGGCGTCTTCGACTACGACCGCGCGATGCGCTCCTTCGAGGAGACGCGCGGGCGCCTCCACCTCGACACGCTCCCCCTCCTGCACCTCCACGACCCCTATACGATCACCGTCGCGGAGGGCCTCGGGAAGGGCGGCCCCGTCGAGGCGCTCCTCCGGCTCAAGGAGGAGGGGCTCGTCGGCGCGATCGGGATCGCGGCGGGCACGCGGGCGCTCGTCGAGGAGTACGTCCGCAGCGGCGTCTTCGACGCGGTCCTCACCCACAACCGGTACACGCTCGTCGAGCGATCCGGGCTCGGCATCATCGAGGCGGCGGCCGAGCGGGGCATGACGGTCTTCAACGCGGCGCCGTTCGGGGGCGGCATCCTCGCGGGCTCCGCGTTCCGCGGGCAGCAGTACGCGTACCAGCCGGCGAGCGACGACCTCGCCTCCTGGATCGACCGCCTGCACGCGCTCTGCGCGGCGCACGGGCTGGACGTCGCGGCCGTCGCGCTCGCCTTCTCGATGCGCGAGCCGCGCATCCACTCGACCGTGGTCGGCGTCTACTCGCTCGAGCGGGTCGAGGCGCTGCCCGGGCTCGCGGCCGCGGCGGCCGGCATCCCCACCGGGTTCTGGGATGAGCTCGAGACCGAGCTCGGCACCCCGCCCGCGACGCCCGCCGACTGAGCCGCAGCAGCAGCCGCTGCGGCCGCCGCCGTCCGCCGCGCCCGCAGCTCGCGGGCGATCAGCAGCAGCCCGCGCGCCGGGATCCCGACGCCGAGCGCGAGCAGCCCCGAGAGCGAGCGGTCGGCCGAGCCGAGCGCGCGCTTGCGATCCCAGGCGCGGCGGAGCGGGCCGCCGGCCGCGCCGAAGCGCTGCGGGCGCAGGGGCAGCATCCCCGCGTCCCGCGCCGCGACGAGCTCGGCGGCCTGTGCCGCCCAGTCCGCGTCGGCGGGATCGTGGAGGTAGTTGTCGTCGAGCCAGGCCGGGTCGGGATGCCGGAACCGGCCCGTCACGAGCTCGCGCGAGCCGGCGAGCAGGCCGGAGCCGACGAACACCGAGTTGATGAGGCGGTCCGAGACGCCGAAGTCGTCGAGGACGAGCGAGGGCACGCCCGCGGCGACCGCCTCGACGACGGCCGTCGAGCTGACGGTGACGAGCCCGGCCGCGCCGTCGAGATGCTCGGCCATGGGCCCGCCCGCGACGACGAGGTTCGCGGGCGGCGCGGGGTCGAGCTCGGCGAGCAGCTCGGGGTAGCTCCAGCGCTCGACGTGCGTCTGCGGCTCGCCCGGGAGGCCGCGCACCTTCACGACGACCCGGCGCCCCGGAGCCCGGCGGGCGGCCTCCGCGAGCCAGCTCAGCAGCTCGAGGCGCTCCTCGCGGGCGACGGGGACCTTGGCCTGCGCCGCGAAGATGACGTCGCCGCCCGAGTGCGAGTGGCCGGCGTCCTGCGGCCCGCGGTCGGCGAGGAAGGGCAGGGTCGCGAGCGCGAAGCGCTGCGGGAGCCGCATCCGCTCGGCGAGGAGCCCGAACTCGCGCACCTCCCGGCGGCTGTGCACGACGAAGAGGTCGCACTGGGTCCGGTAGCCGATGGCCCGGCGGGTCGCCGGGATCGAGATGCCGGGGAGGCCCGTCACGAAGACGGGGCGCACCCCGCGTGCCTGGAGTGCGGCGCGCAGCAGCACCTTGACGGCCGGCCCGCGCGCCGTGAGGAGCACGACATCCGGCCGCAGCTCGGCGATCCGGCGGGTGAAGCCGGCCAGCCCGACCACCTCCGCGGGGTGCGGCCCGACGGCGCCCCCCGCGGGTCGGGCGACCGGATCCGCATCCCCGTCCGCCGGGCCTGCGGCGAAGGCGGTCCCGGCGAGCGCGGCCCCCAGCTGCGCGTCGCTCGGCCGCAGCGGCGAGTCGAGCACGAGCATGCGCCGATCCCACTCGGCGGGCGCCCGGTCGAGCAGCGCGGCCCCCCACTTGACGTAGGAGTCGGTGTCGGCGATCGCGATCGCGGTGAGGCGGCGGAGGCTCGCCGCCCCCTCGCTCACGCCGGCGGCGCGTCGGCGCCGACGCGGCGGAGCTTCGCCTTCGGCGCGAGCTCGCCCGGGAAGACCCGCTTGACGCCATCCCCCATGGCCTGCTCGATGACGCGGATGTCGCGCACCAGGTGCTCGAGGCCCTGCGGCTCGAGGGAGGCGGCGTGGTCCGAGCCCCACATGGTGCGGTCGAGCGTGATGTGGCGCTCCACCGCGAGGGCGCCGAGGGCGACCGCGGCGAGCGAGATCTGGAGGCCGCGCTCGTGACCCGAGTAGCCGACGGGGACGCCCTGGTAGCGGTCGCGGAGCGTCGCGATCGTCTGCAGGTTCGCCTCCTCGGGCGGCAGCGGGTAGGTCGAGGTCGCGTGGAGGATGACGAGGTTCTCGGTGCCGAGCGCCGCGACGGCGCGGTCGATCTCCTCGAGGGTCGACATGCCGGTCGAGAGGATGACGGGCTTGCCGGTGCGGGCGATCGCCTCGAGCATCTCGAGGTCGGTGACGGAGGCGGAGGCGATCTTGTAGGCGACGGTGTTGAGCTCCTCGAGGAACTCGACCGCGGGGACGTCCCACGGCGACGCGAACCAGTCGAGGCCGCGCATGGTCGCGTGGTCGCCGATCTCGATGTACTGCTCGCGGTCGAACTCGACGCGGTACCGGTACTCGAGGTAGGTCATGGTGCCCCACGGCGTCTCGCGCGGGGTCTGCTTCATGTGCTCGGGGGTGGAGATCGCCGGCGTGCGCTTCTGGAACTTCACCGCCTGCGCCCCGGCGTCCGCCGCGACGTCGATGAGCCGCTTCGCGAGCTCGACGTCGCCGTTGTGGTTGAGGCCGATCTCGGCGATGACGTAGACGGGCGCGCCGTGGCCCACCTCGTGCTGTCCGATGCGGATGGTCATGATCCGGCTCGCTCCCTGCTGCGCTTCCTGCGGTGATCCGCTCGACCGCGGAGGACGCGGTCGGCGAGCTCCCGGACGGCGCCGTGGCCGCCGGGAGACTGGAGGACGATGCGGGACGCGGCCCGCACCTCCGGATTGGCGTCCGCGACGCTCACCGGCCACCCGACGAGGTCGAGGCAGCCGAGGTCGTTGACGTCGTTGCCGAGGTAGGCGACCTTCGCGAGGTCGACCCCGTGCTCCTCGGCCCAGTACTGCAGGGCCGCGGCCTTGTCGTCGCTGCCGTGGATGACATCCACCTGCAGCTTGCGGGCCCGCGCGGCGACGACCGAGTGCACCTCGGTCGAGAGGATGAGCATGGGGACGCCCGCCTCGCGGAGCAGCCGCACCCCCATCCCGTCGGCGCGGTTCGCGATGACGTACTCGTGCCCGTCGTCGCTCACGATGACGCGGTCGTCGGTGTGGACGCCGTCGAAGTCGGTGACGACGGCCTCGGCGTCGATCGGCTGCTCGCGGCTCGAGAGGAGCTCCGCGCCGGAGGCGACGGCCGTGTCGGCGCGCGCCCCCGCCTCGCCGTCGATGACGGGCGCGATCGCCTCCGCGAGGTCGAGGTCGTCGACGTCGTCGATCTCCACGGCGCCGCGCGGGTCGACGAGCGCGATGCCGACGCGGCCGAAGAAGCGGTGCCCGGCGGCGCGGAAGCCGGCGGCGTCCATCACGTAGAAGGCGCCCGTCTCGGCGTAGTGGGGCTCGCGGTCCTGGCGGCGGGGGCGGTGGGCGGCGTCGTGGTTGACGCCCGTCGCGCCCGCGCCGCCGTCGCGCCAGAGGAAGACGTGCGTCTCGACGGCGGAGAAGACGACATCCTCCTCGCCGTCGCGCACCCGGCGCACGGCGTCGTCGAGGGCGGCCGGGTCGATGAAGGGCGAGGTCGCCTGGAGGAACACGAGCTGCCCGGCGGGCGCGTCGCCGCGCTCCCGGAGGTGCTCGAGCGCATGGAGCAGGGCCGACTCGGAGCTCGCGCCGTCGTCGGCGAGCTCCTCCGGCCGGTCGACGACCTCGGCGCCGGCGGCGAGCGCGGCGGTCGCGATGTCGAGGTCGTCGGTCGAGACGATCACGCGGTCGACCGCGGAGGCGGCGAGCGCAGCCCGCACGGCACGCGCGATGAGGGGCACCCCGCCGACCGTGCGCAGGTTCTTGAACGGCACGCCCTTGGAGCCCCCGCGCGCGGGGATGACGGCGATCACGGACACGACGGCTCCCTTCCCCGCGGACTGATTCCCGTCACCGTACGGAGGGGGATCCAACGCGCGCGGGTGGGTCCGGTGAACGGCCGGTGGCGGTCGGGTGGCGACTCGGGGCCGCTAGAGCGGAAGCCAGGGCAGGGGATGCGGCCCCGTCAGCGCGAGGGAGACGAGCGCCCACGAGACGGCGAGCAGCGCCGACTGCAGGGCGAGCGCGACGAGCGCGAGCGGCCAGCCGCGTCGGCGGCGCCTCACGCGCACGAGCAGCGCGACGAGGAGGAGGCCGAGCACCGCGGTCGGCCCCCACACGCCCAGCTGATACGCGGCATCCCCCAGCGAGCGGTCGCATCCGCCCTCGGCGCACGCCTCGAAGGCGAAACTCGCCCAGAGGCTCATGACGCCCGCGACGACGCAGAACGCGGCGCCCGCGAGGACGAAGGCGAGGGTCGCGACGACGTCCCAGCGGCGGCGGGAGACGGCAGTGGGAGGCACCCGCTCATCAGAACCCCTGCGGGGCCTGTTCGCCGCGCGCGACGCGCGATCGTGACCGAGTCGGCAGGAAGCGGAGGCCCGGGGCAGACTGGGCCCATGGAGTTCTGCGTCTTCACCGAGCCCCAGCAGGGCGCCGACTACGAGGAGCTGCTCGCCTTCGCGCGAGCCGCGGAGCGCCTCGGCTTCGACGGCTTCTTCCGCTCCGACCATGTGCTCGCGATGGGCGACGGCGACGGCCTGCCGGGTCCGACGGACGCCTGGACGACGCTCGCGGGCCTCGCGCGCGAGACGAGCCGCATCCGCCTCGGCACGCTCGTCTCGCCGGTCACGTTCCGGCATCCGGGCCTGCTCGCGATCCAGGTCGCGCAGGTGGATCGGATGTCGGGCGGTCGAGTCGAGCTCGGGCTCGGCGCCGGGTGGTTCGAGCAGGAGCACGCCGCCTACGGGATCCCGTACCCGCCCAGGCGCTTCGGGATCCTCGAGGAGCAGCTCGAGATCATCACCGGGCTGTGGTCGACCCCGGAGGGCGGGCGCTACGACTTCTCAGGGCGCCACTACGACGTCATCGACTCCCCCGCGCTGCCGAAGCCGCTCCAGTCGCCGGTGCCGGTCATCGTGGGCGGCGCCGGCGTGACGCGGACGCCGGCGATCGCGGCCCGCTTCGCGACGGAGTTCAACATCGGCTTCGTGGGGCGGGATGCGATCGCCGAGAAGTTCGCGGGCGCGCGGGCCGCCGCGGAGGCGATCGATCGGGACCCGGCGACGCTGCGGCTGTCGGCGGCGCTGCCGACCCGCGTGGGCGCACCGGTCGAGCGCGAGGACGTGCGCCTCTTCGGCTCGCCGCAGCAGGTGATCGACCGCATCGGCGGCATCCGCGAGCTCGGCGCCGACCGCCTCTACCTGCAGATCATGGACACGCGGGATCTCGAGCACCTCGAGCTCATCGCGACGGAGGTGCTGCCGGCCCTGCGGTGAGCGGGCAGGCGCACTACGACGAGCCGGATGCCGCCCCGTCTCGCGCCTCGGCGTCGTAGGCCGCGAGCCACGCCTCCGCGATGAGGCGCGAGCCGAGCGGCGTCGGGTGCACGCCGTCGCCGGCGAGCGCCTCCGCACCGGCGCGGGCCGTCTCCGCCGAGAGCACCGACTGCAGCGGCACGAGCTCCGCGCCGAAGTCGACCGCCAGCGCCCGCACGACCGCGCGCTTCGCGTCGAGGTCCTCGTGCCAGCGCTCCTGCTCCGCCGTCACCGGGAGCACGAAGGGCTCCACGAGGATGAGCGCCGGATCGCCCTGCAGCTGCTCGAGGATGCCGCGGTAGTCGGCCTCGAAGTCGCCCGCGCTCGTCGGGTCGTCCGAGTCGTAACGCCGCCAGGTGTCGTTGATGCCGACGTAGACGGTCAGCAGCTCGGGCTCGTGATCGATGACGTCCGGCACCCAGCGACGGCGGAGGTCGACGACCCGGTCGCCGCTGATCCCGCGGTTCACGACCGGCCGGTCGTCGCCCCGCTCGCGGAGCGCCGCCGCCGCGATCCGGACCCAGCCGGCGCCGAGCCCCTCGGGATCGCCGCGTCGCCCCGCGTCCGTGATGCTGTCGCCGATGAAGAGGATGGGCCGCATGGGGCGGGAGCCTACCCCCGCCGCCCGAGCCGGTCCCGGGCGGGGATTCGCGCCGCGACCGGCGATGGGATATGACTGATCGTGGATCAGCCAGGGGGACCTTGATATGACGACAGGCGCTCCCGCACGGGACGCCGGCTTCGAGGCGTTCCGGCGCGCGCTGCTCGGCGGCTACTTCTGGTTCTCGACGATCCTGCTCGGCGCGGTCGCGGTCCTCGACGCGGGCCTCCTCCTCTCGGTCCCCGACCGCACGCACTGGCTCGGCATCCCGCTCCTCGGCATCATCTGGATCGCGGCCGCCGTCTTCTCGCAGACCCCCTTCGCCTCGCTCTGGCGCGTGCTCCTGCTCACGCCGCTCACGGTCGCCGCGATCATCGGGTACGCCGCCTCGCTGATCGGCGCGCTGCCCGAGCTGCCGGGCGGCTCCGGCTCGGTCGTGTTCAGCTTCATCAAGATCTCGGTCGCCGTCATCGGCTCGATGGCGGAGCGCTGGACGAGCGGGCCGCTCGGCACGATCGTCGCCGTGCTCCTCGCCGAGGGCGCCGTGGATGCCGGCGTGCTCCTCGCGGGCGGCGCCGTGCAGTTCGATGTGCCGACCCTCCTCACCGTGCTCGGGATCGCCCTCGCGCAGCTCCTCGTCGGCGCCTCGCGGCTCCGCGGACGGCGCTCGGCGGAGGCGCTCGACCTCGCCGAGCAGGCGGAGGCGGAGGCCCGCGCGCGGCACCTCCTCGAGGCCGAGTCGCGCGCGCTCGTCCACGACACGATCCTCAACGAGCTCGCGGTCCTCGCGACGACGACGCCCGGCCGCATCCCCGAGCGCGGGCTCGACCAGCTCGCCCGCTCGCTCCGCCTCGCCGAGGGGCCCGCGCCGCAGAGCGCACCGCGGGCCGGCTCGGAGCCGGAGCCGACGAGCGAGCTCCACGGACTCGTCGAGCGCTTCCGCGCCGACGGGCTCCGGGTGGAGGTCACGGGCGATCCGGCCGTCCTCGACGAGCTCGACGCGGAGCCGGCCGCGGCGATCGCGCTCGCCGTCGAGCAGTGCCTCGTCAACGTGCTCCGCCACGCCGGGACCGACCGCGCCGAGCTCGTCGTCACGCCCGAGGACGAGTCGATCTCGATCATGGTCATCGACGACGGCGTCGGCTTCGACCCGGAGGGCGTGGATGCCGGCCGGCTCGGGATCAGCGGATCCGTGCGCGGGCGGGTCGAGGCCCTCGGCGGCACGGTCCGCGTCTGGAGCCGGCCCGGAGCCGGCGCCTCGATCCTCCTCGACGTCCCGCGACCGGGCGGGGAGGCGTCGTGAGCGGCTGGCAGAGCCCCCAGCTCTTCGACCCGCTCGGCGGGGTCGCGGCGCGCACGACCGCGTGGACGGCGGCGGTCTGCGCCTTCGTCATCGGCGCGGGCATGGCGCTCGCGACGGCGCAGGAGATCTGGGCGCCGGCCTTCGAGGTGGCGGCCTTCCTGGCGCTCGGGCTCGCCGGCATCCTCTTCGTCCGGGGCGCGAGCCCCTTCCGGTTCCCCTTCGGGCGGCTCCGGCACGCGGCGGTCATCGGGCTGCTGCTCGCCGCGTCCGTCCTGGACTCGGTGGCGCGGTGGGGTGCGAACGCCCTCGTCCGCGACGACTGGCCGCCCGTCGCGATGGCGATGATCGTGCTCTTCACGGCCGTGTACCGCCCGGCATGGGAGGTCCTCTCGGCTGCGGCGATCTCGGTCGCGGCGACCGCGGCGATCGCGCTCGCCGAGCTCGCCGCGGGATCCTTCGACGGCCCCGGTGCGCCGCCGGTCGTGCTCGTCGCGGTCGCGGTCGCGCCCGTCGCCGCGACCGGCGCCGCCGCGACCGCGGTCGCCTTCGGGATCGTGCGGCAGTTCAGCGCCCTCCGGAGCCGGGGCGACGCGAGCCGGACGGCCGTCGCCGGCCTCCGCAGCCGGATCGCGCCCGAGGTGGATGCGGCCCGCAGCGCGCTCCTCGACGCCGAGGTGGCGCCCTTCCTGCACCGCGTCGCGGCGGCGGGGCAGCTCACGGCGGAGGACAGCGACCACGCGCGCCGGCTCGCGAGCGCGCTCCGCGACACCATGTCGGCCGACAGCGGGCGCAACTGGCTGGAGGGCCTCGTCGGGCGGATCGACGACCCGGAGCGGCTCGCGGAGCTCATGTCGAGCCAGCAGCGGCTCGCGCTCCGCGCCTTCCTCGGCGAGCTGCGCTCGACCGGCGTCGTCGCGCCGTCCGCGATCCAGGCGCGGCTCCGCGCCCAGGACGACGCCGTGCTCGCGACCTTCACGGTGCCGACGCTCGCGGTGCCGCGCGGCCGGAGCCTCTCCTGGTTCGCGGCCCTGCTGCGGCGCTTCTTCCCGGGCGCGGAGCTCGAGCAGACGCCGCGCGAGCTGATCCTCGAGGTCGTGTACCGCGCGGAATGACGCGCCGCGCCTCGGCGTTCGTGCCGCCGCTCAGTCCTCGAGCGGCCCGAGCAGGTTCGCGGCGACCGTCGCGTGCACCGACTCGGTGTCGGAGGGGTGGTAGATCCCGGCGAGCACGTCGCGCTGCAGCCGCGCGAGCTCGCTCGAGCTGCGGTAGCCTCCGCCGCCCGCGACCCGCATCGCGTGGTCGACGACGACGCGCGCCGTCTCGGTCGCCCGGTGCTTCGCGCCGGTGAGCCGCCGGAACCAGGCCGACCCGTGATCCGCGACGCCGTCGACATCGGCCGCGAGCCCCTCGAGCTCGGGGGCGAGCGCGTCGAGGGCGAGCGCCGCGTCCGCGAGCCGCCAGCGGATGTCGGGGTCCTGCGCGTACGAGCGCCCGCTCTTCAGGCTGGTGCGCCGCTCGGCGGCCTCGACGCCGAGCTCGAGCGCGCGATCGGCGAGGCCGGCGTAGACCGAGCCGATGAGCAGCAGGAAGCTCGAGAAGATCCCGAAGACGAAGGGGTCGGCGTTCGGCCCGACCGGGAGGATGCGGCTGACGCGCTCGGGCGGGACGACCGCCCCCTCGAGGCGGGTCGTCCGGCTCTGCGTGGCCCGCATCCCGAGCGTGTCCCAGTCGTCGAGCTCGCGCCAGCCGGGGGTGTCGCGCGTGAGGAAGCCGTGGACGAGCCGAGGGCCGTCGGGGTGGTCGGCCTGCTTGCCGAAGACGCCGAGGCGCGTCCACGCGGGGCTGAGGCTCGTGAAGATCTTGGTGCCCGCGAAGGCGTAACCCCCGTCGGGGGTCTCGGTGGCGGTCGTGAGCGAGTCCCACAGCACGAGGTCGTTGCCGGGCTCGCTGTTGCCGAAGGCGAAGAGCTCGCCCGCGGCGGCATCGCGCAGCACCCACTCGAGGCTCGCGTCGCCGCGCTCGCGGAGCACGCGGGCGACGCCCACCCACACGAGGTGCATGTTGATGCCGAGCGCCGTCGCCGGCGCGGCGGCCGCGAGCCGACGCTGATCGCGCGCGGTGTCGAGGAGGCTGCGCGGCGCGAGGTAGCCGGCCTCGCGGAGCTCGACGAGGTCCTCGTCGAAGAAGCGGTTCTCGCGGTCGTAGACGGCGGCCCGCTCGCGGATGCGGGCCAGCAGCTCCTCGCTCAGCACGGTCACGGCTCGACCCTACGCCGCGGGTCGCGGGCGCGGCACGGTGCCGAGCGTGACACGGCCCACGGAGTTCATCCTCGAGGACCAGGCGGGACCGACCCGGGGCTGATGATCGCCCGGCAGCGGCCTTGAACACTGGGACCATGAGTGCTTCACGATCCCCTCGACGCCCCACCTCCGCAGCCCTCGCCCTGGCGCTCGGCGTCGGGCTGGTCGGCTGCTCGGCTCCGCAGCAGGCGAGTTCGACCCAGGGCAGCCCGACCGTCCGCGAGCATGCGGGAGACTGCTTCACGACGGGCGTCGAGCTCACCGTCGAAGAGCAGCGGCTCGCCGCAGCCCTGCCCGGTGAGGACGTCCCCGCCGGGGAGCAGCTGATGCAGGGAAGCGGCTTCGACGCGAAGGTCGCCGACTTCGAGCGTGCGCTCTGTGCGATGGAGCCGGGGCCGGAGGCCGACGATGCGGTGCGGGCGGCGGGAGCGGAGCTGTGGCGCACCGCAGTCGAGCGAGCGCAGGGGGAGCCCGAGGACGGGGCGGCGGACGCGTACGACGACCGGCCGCTGTACTGGGCGCGCACCGCGATCACGAAGGCGCTTCGAGCGTGGAGCCCGAAGACCGAGCTCGATCCGCTGCAGCGCCAGGCGCTCATCCACCGCTTCTCCTCCGCCTCGCGCGGGATCGACGAGGTCGACTTCGAGGACACCGGCGACGACGCCACCCGGGTGCTCGTCAGCGGCTTCGACCCGTTCGGCCTCGACGACAGCCTGCGCACCTCCAATCCGTCCGGAGCCGCGGCGCTGCAGCTCGACGGTCGCGTGATCGACACCGACCGCGGGCAGGTGCGGGTGCAGGCGGTGATGCTGCCCGTGAACTGGTCCGATTTCGATCAGGGGATCGTCGAGGACGCCTTCGGCCCGTGGCTCGTGCCCGACGACCACCCGGAGCACGCGGGCGACGCCGATCTCGTGATGACGCTCAGCCAGACCGACCGAGGCAGGATGGACATCGAGCAGTGGGCGGGCGGATTCCGCGGCGGCGACCCGGACAACAGCAGAGCGCTCAACTGGGGGCCGGTGTCGGCGTCGCCGCGGTGGCCGCAGCCGCAGCCCTCGCCGCAGTTCATCGAGACCACCCTGCCCGCTCAGCAGATGATCGACGCCGAGACCGGGCCCCTGCCGGTCACGCTCAACCCGGGTGTCTTCGAATGGCCCGCCGGCACCTACCCCGACTCCGCGGCGCTGACCTTCGGCCTCGAGCCGAGCCCGAACGCCCGGGCCGCTGCCGGCTCAGGTGGAAACTACCTCTCCAACGAGAGCATGTACCGGGTCAACCGCCTCCGCCTCGGTGCGGGGAAGGAGCAGCTGCCGGGGGGCCACCTCCACATCTCTGCGCTGGAATACCCCGAGGATCCGGCGGAGCTCACGAGCGCCGCGTTCGAGTCCGACCGAGCCGCCATCGTCGATCAGACGGTCGCGTTGATCGGCGCCGCGGCGCAGGCGACGCGAGAGAGCCCGCGGCTCGTCGAGTAGTCCAGCGGCCCGGCTACTCCTCGCGCGAGCCGCCGTCGACCGCGGCGTCGAGGAAGCGGATCGTCGAGTCGAACGCGCCGCGCGCGGGCTGGTCGTCGAGCTCGAACTGGTACTCGTGCCCGAGTCGCGGCTCGTGGTCGTCCGGGAAGAGGAAGGGGACGGTGACGACACCCAGCTCCTCGAGACGTCTGGCGAGCGGCTCGGACTGGGTCGCCGTGAGCGGGTCGCCGTTGCCTCCGGAGATCCAGGTCGGCGGAAAGGCGGCGGTGACGCGGTCGAGCGTGGACATCTGCTCCGCTCCCGCCGTGCGGGACCAGTCCCGTTCGCCGAGATACGACCACAGCGCGACCCGGAAGCCCCACCCGGTGATGCCGGGCGCGTCGGGGATGCCGGAGACGTCGTAGATGCCGCAGTTCAGCACGACACCGCGCAGCTGCCCCCGCTCGACCGGCGCCGGGATGCCGACCTCGGCGGCGTAGGCGGGGTCGGTCACCAGGAGCGCGAGCTGGCTGGCCAGGTTCGCCCCGGCGGAGTCGCCGGCGAGCACGATCCGCGAGGCGTCGATGCCGTATCGGTCGGCGTCGTCCGCGATCGCGGCGATGGTCGATGCCAGCTCGCGCAGGCCGTCGGGATACACGTGCTCGGGACCGAGGGCGTAGTCGAGACCCACCGCCACGTATCCCTCGGATGCCAGCAGGCGCAGGTAGGGCCCGACCGCGCCCTTCTCGCCGGAGATCCAGGCACCGCCGTGGATCCAGATGACGGCCGGGCGCGGGCCCGGATCGGCTGCGGCCGGCGCGAACAGGTCGAACGGCCGCGAGCCGGGGGCACCGGTGTCGACATCCAGACGGCTCGTCACACCCGACTCCGGCGCGTGCCGACTCATCTCCTCCGCGGTCACCCTGCCGTTGTGCTCGAACAGCGCTCGAATCGCCAACGCACCGGGCCAGGGGCTGAGCAGCGTCGCCCCGGCGACCGCGACACCGGCGAGGAGGGCGACCGTCGGCAGCAGGCGCGATGGACGTCGGTACCACGGTCGACGCGCCATGAGGCGACCCTAGGGCACGGTGCGTTGTCGGAGCTGTCGCGATGCGCGCGGCTGCGCGACTTGACCCCGACGCAGCGTCATAGTTTCTCCTGGGGAGATCGGCCTCTCTCACAGAAGGAATCACCTCGTGTCCGCTCCGTCCCCGTCCCCGTCCCGGCATCCGGCGCTCTCCGGCTACGCCCGATCACTCGGCCATCGACCTCAGCTCTGGCGGACGCTCGTCGCCGCCGTCGGCGGCATCGCCGCCCTCCTCGGCCTCACCGCGGCCGCCGTCCCGGTCGGGATCGCCGTGGACATGCTGCTCGGCATCGAGCCCTTCGACCCGGCGGCTCCGTCGTTCACGATCGGCCTGTGGGTCTCGGGGAACATCATGATCGCGCTGCTGATCCCGCTGAGCATGCTGCTGCGCAGGCTCGCGTACGGCGCGGGGGCACTCCGCACGATGTCGTCGGCGGCGGGTCGCTTCCGCTGGGGGGTCCTCGCCCGAGCGGCCCTCGTCGTCATGCCGGTGTGGCTCGTCTACGCGCTCGCGATCCAGCCTGCGCTCGGCACCGGCGCCCCGCAGTGGACGGCCGTCAGTCTCGTGCTCTGCGTGGTGGCGCTCGTGACGATCCCCTTCCAGTCCGCCGGCGAGGAATACCTCTTCCGCGGGCTGATCTTCCCCGCCATCGGTGCCCGGTTCGCGCGGCCCCTCGTGGCGTCTGCGGTCGCCACCGCCGTCACCGCGCTGCAGTTCGGCCTGATCCACGGCGCGTCAGACGCGTGGTCGGTGGTGTACTACATCTTCATGGGCGTCATGTTCGCCGTGCTCACCGAGCGCACCGGGGGCCTCGAGCTCCCCGTCCTGATCCACGCCACGAACAACACCCTGCTGCTCCTGCCGGTCATCCTCGCGGACGAGCTGGCGACCGTCTCGACGCCGTCCGGCCCGCTCGTGGTCATCCCGATCCTGGTGGTCGCGATCGCGACGGCGGCGCTCTGGAAGATGACCCCGCGGATCACGGGAGCTCCGCAGACGCGCGAGGCGGCCGCGTGAGGAGCAGGGATCTCGCGCGGCTGGCGGGCGTCTCGGTGCGCACGCTGCGCCACTATCACCAGATCGGCGTCCTGCCGGAGCCCGAGCGGTCCGCGAACGGCTATCGCGCGTACACCGCGGCGGACCTGGTGCGAGTGCTGCGGGTGAGACGGCTCGCGGAGCTCGGCGTGCCGCTCGCCAACATCGACTCCGCGGTCGACGTCGACGACGAACTCGCCCAGCTGGACCGCCGCTACGCGCAGCAGATCGAGGAGCTCCAGGAGCGGCGCGAGATCATCTCGGGGTTGCGCCGGCGAGGTCCTCACGCGGACGTCCCCGCATATGCGCTCGAGTACATCGCCGCCCTCGGATCCCGCGCCGATGTCACGCCCGAGTCGATGCAGACGGAAGGCGATGCGGCGGCGGTGCTGGAGCTGCTTCTCGACTCGCCGTCCCTCGCCTCGCTCGGTGCGCTGAGCGAGGCCGAGTCCGCGCAGCTCGCCGCGGTCGCCGCCGATCTCCTCGCGCTCGACGACGCCGCGCCGATGGCACGCATCGATGACGCCGCCGCGGCTCTGGCCGGGGTGATGCACCGGCTCCAGAGCATCCTCGACACACGACGACTGAGCGGCGCCGTCAGCGACTCGATCGACCTGCACTTCCGCGGCCAGCTCAACGATGCGCAGATCGAAGCCGCCCGACGCGCGGCAGCTCGGTACGACGACCTCACCGCGGGCTTCTCGGGCGAGGACGGCCGCGACACCCATCACGACGCCGCGAGACGCCCCGCGCCCTGAGAAGCCCGCAGACCTAGACCCGCGTCAGCGCGTTCGCGCGCGCGACCTCGCCGAGCCAGGCGAGCGAGGGCTTCGGGTGCCGCTGGAAGGTCTCGCGATCCCAGGCGATGAGGCCGAAGGTCGCGTCGTAGGTGCCCCACTCGTAGTTGTCGAGGGCGCTCCAGTGGAGGTAGCCGCGCACGTCGATCCCGCGCTCGATGCACTCGAGCACCGAGGAGAGGGCACCGGCCGTGTAGTCGATGCGGCGCGCGTCGTCGGCGGTCGCGATCCCGTTCTCCGTGACGTAGACGGGCACGCCGGGCGCCCAGCGCGCCGAGTTGCGGATGCCGTCGCCGATCGCGGGCGGGTAGTACTCCCAGCCGGTGAGGGTGCGCTCGGCGTCCTCCGCCCACGGGATGGGGCCCTCGGCGCCGATGCGGGTGCGCGTGTAGGCCTGGATGCCGATCCAGTCGTCGTCCTTCGCGGCGTCGAGGAACACGTCCTCCCGCGACCAGGCGTACTCGTCGCGCACCGCCTCCGCACCCGGGTCGGGCTGATAGGCCTGCGTCGCGACCGACCAGCCGGCCTCGGCGCCGATGCCGCGGACGAGGTCGACGGCGCGGCGGTGGGCGGCGACGAGGCGCTCGGTCACGCCGGGGACGCCCGGCGGGAGCCCCGCGCTCGGGAATCCGACCTCCGGGTCGGCGAGCACCGAGACCATGTTGGGCTCGTTGATGGTGCAGACGAGGCGCACGTCGTCGAGCACGGGCAGCGCCGCCTCGACGTAGCGGGCGAAGCGGTCGACGACGCCGTCCTCGTGCCAGCCGCCCTCGCGCGCGAGCCACAGCGGGTTCGTGAAGTGGTGCAGCGTGACCATCGGCTCGAGGCCGAGCTCGCGGGCGGTGCCGACCATGCGGCGGTAGTGGTCGATGGCGGCGCGGCTGACGAAGCCGGGCTCGGGCTCGATGCGCGCCCACTCGATGCTGAAGCGGTAGCTCGTGAGCCCGGCCTGCGCGAGCAGGCGCATGTCCTCGGCGTAGCGGTGGTAGCTGTCAGCGGCGTCGCCGGAGGGCTCGTGTACGGGGGCGCCGAGGTGGCCGTGCTCGCGCGCCCACCAGTCGGAGTTGGTGTTGCCCCCCTCGACCTGGTGCGCGGCGGTGGAGGCGCCCCACAGGAAGGATGCGGGGAAGTTCGGGGAGGTCATGGCGGCCTTTCCGTCGGGACCGGCGACGATGCCGGGAACACCCAACGCTAGGCCGAACCCTGAACGCATGCAAGGTTTTCATTCGGGATGCGAGCCGCTACCGTGCTGACATGCCCGAGAACCGTGCGCGCGGGCCCTACGCGAAGGGCATCCTGCGCCGCCAGCAGATCCTCGACGCCGCCGTCGAGGTCTTCGCCCGCAGCGGCTACCACGCGGGCTCACTCCGCGAGATCGCGAAGCGCGTCGGCCTCACCAGCGCCGGCGTCATGCACCACTTCACGAGCAAGGAGGAGCTCTTCCTCGAGGTCCTCCGCGAGCGCGACCGCCGAGTCGAGGATGCCGCCGGCATCGTCACCGAGGACACCCTCCTCGAGCAGTCGCGCAAGGTCGTCGCCCACAACCAGCGCACGCGCGGGCTCACCTCGCTCTACACGGTCGTCTCGGCCGAGGCCACCGACCCCTCGCATCCCGCCCACGAGGACTTCCGGGCGCGCTACGCGGCGAGCGCCGAGCGCACGCGGGCCGTCATCGCCGATGCGCAGCGCGACGGCCTCGTCCGGGCGGACCTGGATGCGGCCACGGCCGCGCGCATCATCCCCGCCGTCATGGACGGCCTCCAGCAGCAGTGGCTGCTCGAACCCGAATTCGACATGGCCGCGGCGTTCGAGGAGTTCGCGCGCGTGTTCCTGCTGCCGCCGGCGCCGGCGGCACCGCCGACGGCCTAGCCGCGGAGCTCCGCGAGCACCGCCTCCAGCTGGTCGACGGCCCAGTCCAGATCGGCGAGCTCGACGACGATCGGCGGCGCGAGCCGCAGGGTCGAGCCGTGCGTGTCCTTCGCGAGGACCCCGCGCTCCGCGAGCAGCTCGCACACGCGGCGGCCCGAGGCGAGCGCCGGGTCGACGTCGATGCCGGCCCACAGCCCGACGCCGCGCACCTCGGTCAGCCCCTGCCCGACGAGCGCCCGGAGGCGCTGCTGCAGGTGCTCGCCGAGCTGGCGGGCGCGGGTCTGCATGTCCCCGGTCTCGAGCAGCTCGACGACCGCGAGCCCGACGGCCGCCGCGAGCGGGTTGCCGCCGAAGGTGGAGCCGTGCTGGCCGGGCTGGATGACGCCGATCACGTCCGCATCCCCCACGACCGCGCTCACCGGCACGATCCCGCCGCCCAGCGCCTTGCCGAGCAGGATGAGGTCGGGCTCGACGCCCGCGTTGCGCACCTGCAGGGTCGCCCCGGTGCGGCCGAGTCCCGACTGGATCTCGTCGGCGATGAAGAGCGCGTTCCGCTCCGTCGTCAGCGCGCGCACGCCCGGCAGGTAGTCGGCGGGCGGGACGCGGATGCCGGCCTCGCCCTGGATGGGCTCGAGGAGCACGGCGACCGTGTTCTCGTCGATCGCCGCCTCGAGCGCCGCGAGGTCGCCGTAGGGCACCGACACGAAGCCGGGCGTGTACGGCCCGAAGTCGGCGCGCGCCTCCGCGTCGTCGCTGAAGCTGATGATCGTCGTCGTGCGGCCGTGGAAGTTGCCGTTCGCGACCACGATGCGGGCCTTGCCGGTCGGCACGCCCTTGACGCGGTATCCCCAGGCCCGGGCGATCTTGATGGCCGACTCGACCGCCTCCGCGCCCGTGTTCATCGGCAGGACCATCTCCTTGCCGACGAGGCGGGCGAGCCGCTCGAGGAAGGGGCCGAGGCGGTCGTTGTGGAAGGCGCGGCTGGTGAGCGTGAGCCGGTCGAGCTGCGCCTTCGCGGCGGCGACGAGCGCCGGATGGCCGTGCCCGAAGTTCACGGCCGAGTACGCGGCGAGGCAGTCGAGGTAGCGGCGGCCGTCGACGTCCGTGATCCAGGCGCCCTCGGCGGAGGCGGCGACGACGTGCAGCGGGTGGTAGTTGTGGGCGCCCCAGCGCTCGGCCTGCTCGATGACCCGCTCGGTGCGCGTCGCCTCCGCGCGGATCGCGTCGGCCCCGGCGCCGGCGCTCATCGCCGCAGCTCCAGCGTGCAGCACTTCACGCCGCCGCCGCCGAGCAGCAGCTCGGAGAGGTCGACGCCGATCGGGGTGAAGCCGCGCTCGCGCAGCTGCCGCTCGAAGTCGACGGCACGGGCGGCGATGACGACGTTGCGCCCGTCGCTGAAGGAGTTGAGGCCGAGGACGGCGGCATCCTCGTCGTTCACGTGGATCGCCTGCGGGAAGCGCTCCTCGAGGATCGCGCGGGAGGCGTCGTCGAAGGCCTTCGGCAGGTAGGCCACGCTGTCGGGGCCGCCGCGGGAGTCGAGCACCGCGAAGGCGGTGTCGAGGTGGTAGAAGCTCGGGTCGACGAGCTTGAGCGTCACGACCTCGCGGCCGTAGATGCGGCGCAGCTCGTCGTGGCTCGCGGCGTCGGAGCGGAAGCCGGTGCCCGCGTAGATGGTTTCGCCGACGAGCAGGAAGTCGCCCTCGCCCTCGTTCGTGGAGACGGGCTCGCGGACCTCGAAGCCGTCCGCGCGGAACCAGTCCATGTAGGCGGGGCCCTCGGGGCCGCGCTCGTCGAACTGGAAGCGCGCCCCGTAGGCGACGCCGTCGAGCACGTACCCGCCGTTCGCCGCGTAGACCATGTCGGGGAGGCCGGCGATCGGGTCGACGAGGTGCACGTCGAAGCCGAGATCGAGGTAGGTGCGGTACAGGACCTCCCACTGGCGCAGCGCGAGCGAGGTGTCGGTGGGGGCCTCGGGATGCATCCACGGGTTGATCCGGTACGAGACCGTGAAGTGCTCGGGCCGGCACATGAGCACGGTGCGGGCGGTCGCGGTGCGGACGGGGATGCCGGCTGCGGGCTGCGTAAGCGTCACGTCTCCATGGTCACACGCGGTTTCCGGCGTTTCTCGGCATGATGCGCACTGTCATTGCGCAGATCAGAGGCACAACGCAATGAATCGGCGTACGCTCTGAGGATGGACAACCTCGACCACGGCATCCTCGACCTCCTCCGACAGAACGCTCGAGCCGGCTACGGGGACATCGGCGACCGCATCGGCCTCAGCGCCTCCGCCGTCAAGCGACGCGTCGACCGGCTCGTCGCCGACGGGGTCATCCGCGGCTTCACGATCCAGGTCGACCCGGCGGTCGAGGGCCTCGCGACGGAAGCCTACGTCGAGCTGTTCTGCCGTGGAACCGTCGCGCCCGACGACCTCAAGCGGATCCTGTCCGGGGTGCCCGAGGTGGTCGACGCCTGCACCATCACGGGCGACGCGGACGCGATCGTCCGCATCCGCTCGCGCGACATCCCCTCGCTCGAGGACGCGCTCGAGCGCGTGCGCATCGCGCCGAGCGTCGACCACACGCGCTCGGCGATCGTGCTGTCGCGGCTCATCCAGCGCCGCTCCGAGTAGCCCGGGCCGCGAGAGACATGTCTGCGGCGCCGCGGACACTCGTACGCGCGCGTCCCTCGCGCAACAGACATGTCTCTGGCGGAGAACGAGGAGGAGGAGGGTCGCGAGCGGGGCTCGAGCGGGACCTCCGATGGCGCCGGCATATCGGGGTCCGGCGCCATCGGCACAGCCGCGCCGGGATCAGGGTACGGGCGGCTGTTGTGGTAATTGACGTCGATCGAGGTTCGGGTTCGATCGATGTCGGGGCGATGTGGGTCACTCCCCGCAGACCAGTATGGGGTACAGATCGCTGTCCGCACAATGGAGGACAGGGCCCAGTTCGGGGGTGATCTGAGCGCGGGTCCCCGAGCAGTCGGGGTAGCGTTCGAGCGTGGACGGCATCCGCATCGACCCCGGCTCCCCGAACGCCGCATCACAGCTGCGCGAGCAGCTGCTCGCGCGCATCCGCGACGGTGCGCTCGCGGGCGGCACCCGCCTCCCCTCGGTCCGCGCCCTCGCGGCCGAGCTCGGCCTCGCCCCGGGCACCGTCGCGCGGAGCTACCGCGAGCTCGAGCAGGCGGGTGCGGTCGAGACGCGCGGCCGCGGCGGCACGATCGTCGCCTGGTCGACGGATGCGGCCGAGCGCCGGCTCGAGGAGGCCGCCCAGGCCTACGCGCAGCAGGCGCGGGATGCGGGGGTCGCCCCCGAGCACGCCGCCGAGCTCGTGCGCGCCGCCCTGGAGGGGAGCGCCTGAGCAGCGCTCAGCTCCCCTATGCTCGGCACGTGACCGACGCGAACGTCCCCCCGGCCCCGGCGCGGGCCCCCCAGCACCTCCCCCGCTTCTTCGTGAAGCAGCGCATCACCCTCGGCGTGAACCGCTACGAGATCCGAGCGGCGAACCCCGACGGCTCCGAGGGCCGCATCATCGGGATGGCGCAGCAGAAGCGCTTCGCCCTCAAGGAGCAGGTGACCTTCTACGCCGACGAGCAGCGCACGCAGCCCGTCTTCTCCTTCCGGGCGCGCCAGGTCATGGACCTCGCCGCGATCTACGACGTGACCGACGGCCAGGGCGTGGCGCTCGGCTGGTTCCAGAAGGACTTCACGGCCAGCCTGCTGCGCTCCAGCTTCCACCTCGCAGGCCCCGGGATCGACGCCTACGGCCAGGAGCGCAACCAGGCGATCGCGCTCATCCGCCGCTTCGTCGACCTCCCCTTCTCCTTCCACTTCGACTTCACAGACAAGACGAGCGGCCGCGTCGTGATGTCGAGCGAGCGCCAGTTCTCGCTGCGCGACCGCTACACGGTCGATGTGCCGGACGAGCGCGTCGACTACCGCCTCGCGGCCGCCATGGCCGTCGGGCTGGACGCGCTGCTCGGGCGCTAGGTCGCCGCATCCCCGCCGAGATGTGCGTTTCTCCGCATCTGCCGCGCGGATCCGTGCGGCGAATGCGGAGAAACCCACCTCAGACGGCGAGGGCCGCCATCCGCGGGTCGGGGTTCCCGAAGCGGTGCGCCGTGACCGACACGGCCTGCTCGCGGAGGAACGGCAGCAGCTCGAGTCGTCCCGCCGGCGTCACCGGCCCCGCCCAGACCGCCGTGTCGATCGAGCCCGCGAGCGCCTCGCGGACCGCCGCCGCATCCCCGCCGACGAGACGGATGCGCTCCGGGCGCTCCGCCGGCACGCGCGCGAGGAAGGCGGCGTCCGACTCGGTCGCGAGGGAGGCGCCGCGCAGCAGCGGCGCCGGCCCCGAGAGGTACGGCAGCAGCCCGCTCGGCAGCGGCACCGCGCTCGTGACCTGCAGACGCGCCCCCGAGAGGACGCCCGCCGCGAGCACGCGCACGAGCTCGCCCAGCTCGCCGCCCTCGCCGAGCCGCACCACGACCTCCGCCGGCCGGTAGCGGAACACGTTCCGCTCGACGCCCAGCGCGGCGCTGTCGCGCGAGACCGAGAACTCGGACTCCCAGGCGGCCGCGTCGCTCAGCGCGCCCTGGCGGACCCGCGCGAAGGCCTCGTAGTCGAGGGCCGGCTGCGCGGCCGCGATGAGCCCGGCGACATCCTCGTCCAGCCCGTCGAGCCGCAGGTTGCCGAGCGCGCCGCCCGGCGCCTCCCACTCGGGCTCCCAGCCGCCCAGCACGAGCAGCGTGTTCGGGCCGCCCGCCTTCGCGCCCGCGCCGACGGCGGAGCGCTTCCAGCCGCCGAAGGACTGCCGGCGCACGATCGCGCCCGTCGTGCCGCGGTTGACGTAGAGGTTGCCGGCCTCGACCGAGCGGAGCCAGACGGCGACCTCGTGCGGGTCGAGCGAGTGGATGCCGGCCGTCAGCCCGAAGTCGGTGCCGTTCTGGAGGGCGATCGCCGCCTCCAGCGTCGGGGCGGTCATGATGCCGAGCACCGGCCCGAAGTACTCCGTGAGGTGGAACTCGCTGCCCGCCCGCACGCCGTCGCGCACGCCGGGGCTCCACAGGCGCGGATCCTCGCCGAGCTGCCGCGGCTCGACGAGCCACGACTCGCCCTCGCCGAGCGTCGTGAGGCCGCGGCGGAGCTTGCCCTGGGGCTCCTCGATGACGGGGCCCATGAGGGTGTCCGCCTCGAAGGGCGACCCGACCCGGATGCTGGAGACGGCATCCACGAGCTGGCGCCGGAAGCGCTCGCTGCGGCCGACCGAGCCGACGAGGATCGCGAGCGACGCCGCCGAGCACTTCTGGCCGGCGTGGCCGAAGGCGCTCTTGACGAGGTCGGCGACCGCGAGATCGAGGTCGGCGCTCGGGGTGATGACGATCGCGTTCTTGCCGCTCGTCTCGCCGAGCACCGGCAGCTGCGGGCGCCAGCCGGAGAACAGCTCCGCCGTCTCGGACCCGCCGACGAGGAGCACGCGGTCGACCTCGGGCGCGGTGATGAGCTCCTGGCCGAGCTCGCGCTCGCCGAGCTGCACGAGGGTGAGGGTCTCGCGGTCGATGCCGGCCTCCCAGATCGCCTCCGCGAGGACGGCCCCGCAGCGTCGCGCCTGGCCGGCCGGCTTGAGGATGACGGCGGAGCCCGCGGCGAGCGCCGAGAGCACGTTGCCGGCGGGGATCGCGACCGGGAAGTTCCAGGGGGGCGTCACGACGGTGAGCGCGTCCGGCACGTGCCGGGCGCCCTCGATCGCGTCGAGCTCGCGGGCGCGGGCGGCATACCAGCGGGCGAAGTCGACGGCCTCGCTCACCTCGACGTCGGCCTCGGCGATGGTCTTGCCGGTCTCGGCGGCCATGACCTCGACGAGACGGCCGCGGAAGGCCTCGAGCACCTCGCCGACGCGGTCGAGCTGCTCCGCGCGCTCGGAGGCGGGGCGGGCGCCCCAGCGGACGCCGGCCGCGCGGGCGGCGCGCACCCGCTCGCCGAGCGCCGCCGCATCCCCCACGGCCGCCCGCTCGATCGTCTCGATCCCGATGCGCGACTCCCGGGCACGCTCGAGGATGCCGCGTCCCCAGGCCCGGTTGGCCGCGAGCGCCGGATCGGTGTCCGGCTCGTTCTCGAAGTCGGCGGGGGCCGACGGAACGCCGGGCGAGAGGCGATCCTGCGTGCGGTTCGGGGCGGGCACGCGGGCGTCGAGGGCGTCGAGGGAGGCCGCGAAGCGCTCCGCCTCCCGCCGGAAGATCGCCTCGTCGCTCGTGAGGTCGAAGACCCCCGACATGAAGTTCTCCTCGCTCGCGTTCTCCTCGAGGCGGCGGACGAGGTAGCTGATCGCGGCGTCGAACTCGTGCGGGTGCACGACGGGCGTGTAGAGGAGGAGCCCGCCGACGTCCTGGCGCACCGCCTCCGCCTGCGCGGTCGCCATGCCGAGGAGCATCTCGAACTCGACCCGGGACTCCACCCCGCGACGCTGCGCGAGCAGCCACGCGAAGGCGAGGTCGAAGAGGTTGTGGCCCGCGATCCCGACCCGCACGGCGTCGGTGCGCTCGGGGGTGAGCAGCCAGGCGAGCACGCGCTTGTAGTGCGCGTCGGTCTCGAGCTTCGAGCCCCAGGTCGCGAGCGGCCAGCCGTGCACGGCCGCATCCACCCGCTCCATCGCGAGGTTCGCGCCCTTCACGATGCGGACCTTGATCGCGGCGCCGCCGGCCGCGCGCCGGGAGCGCGCCCAGGCGGTGAGCTGCTGCAGCGCCTGGAGGGAGTCGGGGAGGTAGGCCTGCAGGACGATGCCGGCCTCGAAGTCCTCGAGCCCGGGCTTCTCGAGCAGGCGCGTGAAGACCGCGATCGTGAGGTCGAGGTCGCGGTACTCCTCCATGTCGAGGTTGATGAAGGTGCGGGTGCGCGCCCGGGCGGCGGCGCCGTAGAGCGGGAGCAGGCGCTGCACGACGCGGTCGACGGTCTCGTCGAAGCCCCACATGCTGAGCTGGGAGGCGACGGCCGAGACCTTGACGGACACGTAGTCCACGTCGTCCCGGCCGAGCAGGTCGATCGTGCCGGCGAGGCGGCGGTCGGCCTCGCCGTCGCCGAGGACGGCCTCGCCGAGGAGGTTGATGTTGAGCCGGCGGCCGTCGGCGCGGAGGGCGGCGAGGGTCGTGTCGAGCTTCGCGGGGGTCGCGTCGATGACGAGGTGCTCCACCATGCCGCGGAGCACGCGCCGCGAGATCGGGATGACGAGCCATGGCAGGATGCGCGCGAACGCGCCGCCGAGCGCGATCGCCGCGCGCAGGTACCAGGGCAGGAAGCGGGGGGTGCGGCGGGCCAGCTCCTCGAGGTTGCGCGCGGCGACGCCGAGGTCCTCCGGACGCACGACGCGGTCGACGAAGCCGAGCGTGAAGTCGAGGCCGTCGGGGTCCTTGAGGACCCCCGCGAGCCGCGTCGCGCCCGGGTCGACGGGGAGGTCGCGGCTGCGCGCCAGCCAGCGGCGCACGAGCTCGATCACCTCGCGCGCGTCGGGGAGGCCGGCGGCGGGCTGCGTGGCGGGCGCGGCGGGCGTCTCGGGGGCGGGGTTCTCGGGGTTCTCGGGAGCGCTGCCCTCGGGCTCCTGCTCCTCGGTCGCGGGGGACGACATGCTCACCACGATAGGCCTCGGGCTTCCTCTGGCTCGGCGCCGACACCTGGGCATCGGCCGGGACGGCACCAGTGTCGCGTCTCGGATCCGCCGGGAACAGCGATGAATCCTGCACGATAATCGTCGGAGGAACCGAACGATCGGGGGATGCCGTGCTCGACCTGCGGAGGCTGCGCCTGCTCCGCGAGCTCGCGCGCCTCGGGACGATCGCGGCCGTCGCCGAGCACCTCGCGTTCAGCCCCTCCTCCGTCTCCCAGCAGCTCGCCCAGCTCGAGCGCGAGGCGGGCACGCGGCTGCTGCAGAAGTCGGGGCGGCGGGTCCGCCTCACCGCCGAGGGCGAGCTCGTCGTCGCGCACGCCGAGCGGCTCCTCGATCAGATGGAGCGACTCGAGACAGAGCTCGCGGGCGTGCGGGATGCGGTGGCCGGCACCGTGCGCCTCGCCGTCTTCCAGTCGGCGGCGCTCGGCATCGTCCCCCGAGCGCTCACCCTGCTCAGCTCCCGGCATCCCCAGCTCCGCGTCGAGGTCACGCAGCACGAGCCCGAGACGGCGCTCGCCGCGGTGTGGGCCCGCGAGTTCGATCTCGTCATCGCCGAGGAGTACCCGCACCACGCGGCGCCGCGGCTCGCCGAGCTCGACCGCGAGCCGCTCGTCGGCGACGCGATCCGACTCGGCGCGCCCGCCGGGATCGACTCGCTCGAGGCGGCGGCGCGCCTGCCGTGGGTGATGGAGCCGCGCGGCACCGCCTCCCGCCACTGGGCGGAGCAGACCTGCCGGGTCGCCGGCTTCGAGCCCGACGTCCGCTTCGAGACCGCCGACCTGCAGGCCCACATCCGGCTCATCGAGGCCGGCCACGCGGTCGCGCTGCTGCCCGACCTCGTCTGGGCGGGGCGAGCGCCGAGCGTGCACCTCGTCGAGCTGGCGGGCGCTCCGCGGCGGACCGTCTTCACCTCGGCGCGGCGGGCGGGCCGGGACTCGGCCGCGATCCGGGCCGTGCGCGGGATCCTCGCGGACGCGGTGGAGGCGTCGCGGCGCGCACCGGTCAGGGACGCGCTCCTCGGCTGATCGACCTGGCGCGGATTCAGGAGCGCCGTCGCCCCGACCGCCGCGTGCGCCGGGAGCACGGGCATCCCCCGAGATCTCCGCCCGGGCGCTCCTGAGTCCGCGCCGTCCGACCGCCGGCACGTCGGGCGACAGGCGTCGGAGCGCCCGTACACTGACCGCATGGTCGACGCGACAGGCATCGGGCCCGAGGAATGGACCTCGTGGCGCAGCTTCCTGTCGATGCAGGGCCAGCTCGCGCGCGCACTCGACCGTCAGCTGCAGCGCGACTCGGACATCTCGCACGCCGACTTCAGCGTGCTCGTCACCATCTGGAACGCCGAGAACCGGCAGCTGCGGGTCGGCGAGCTCGCCTCGCTCCTCGCCTGGGAGAAGAGCCGCGTGTCGCACCAGGTCACCCGCATGGAGACGCGGGGGCTGCTCGAGCGCAGCGACTGCGCCGACGACGCGCGCGCCACCTGGATCGGGCTCACCTTCGAGGGCCGGCGCACCATCCTGCACGCCATCCGCGGGCACGCGGCCGATGTGCGGCGCCTCTACCTCGACCTCCTGACCCCCGAGGAGCTGGAGGTCATGGAACGGGCCTCGCGCCGGGTCCTCGACACGCTCGACCCGGCGGTGTGCGAGCTGCTCGACGCCCCCGACTGACGTCCGCGTCGACGCGCGACGGCGCTAGTGCAGCAGTCGCTCGAGGAACGCGCGGGTCCTCGGCTCGCGCGGCGCCGAGAGCAGCTCGGCGGGCGCCCCGCGCTCGACGATGACCCCGCCGTCGAGGAAGAGCACCTCATCGGCGACCTCGCGCGCGAAGCCGATCTCGTGGGTGACGACGACCATGGTCCACCCTTCCCGCGCGAGCTCCGACATGATCGCGAGCACGTCGCCGACGATCTCCGGGTCGAGGGCGGAGGTCGGCTCGTCGAAGAGCAGCAGGCGCGGCTTGAGCGCGAGCGCCCGCACGATGCCGACCCGCTGCTGCTGGCCGCCCGAGAGCTCGAAGGGGAAGGCATCCCGCTTCTCGGCGAGGCCGACGCGCTCGAGGAGCGCGAGCGCCTCCCGCTCCGCCTCCTCGCGCGGCCGCCGCTGGACGACGACCGGCCCCTCGGTCACGTTCTGCAGGACGGTCCGATGCGGGAAGAGGTTGTAGTGCTGGAACACCATGCCGGAGGCGTCGCGCAGCCGCGCGCGCTGCTCGGCGCGGACCCGGGCCGACGCCGGCGCCCCGAAGTCGATCGCCTCGCCGTCGATCGCGACGACGCCCGCATCCGGCACCTCGAGCGCGTTGAGGGAGCGCAGCACGGTCGTCTTGCCCGAGCCGGACGGTCCGATCAGCACGAGGACCCGGCCGCGCTCGAGCTCCAGGTCGACGCCCCTGAGCACCTCGTTCGACCCGAAGGACTTCCGGAGGCCGGCGACCGTCAGCCGAGGCGCCGCCCCGGGCACCGCGGCGGGCTCAGGCGTGCGCGACATAGCGGTCCAATCGCTTCTCGAGGCGCACCTGCGCGGTCGACAGCACCAGGCAGATCACCCAGTAGACGAGGCCCGCCGTCGCGTAGAGCACGAGGAACTCCTGACTGAAGGCGGCGATCTTCCTCGCCTCGGCGAACAACTCGTTCACGAGGATGAGGGATGCGAGCGAGGTGTCCTTCACGAGGCTGATGAAGGTGTTCGACAGCGGCGGCACCGACACGCGCGCCGCCTGCGGGATGATGATCCGCCGCAGGGTCAGCGCCCGCGACATCCCGACCGTGTACCCGGCCTCCCACTGCCCGGCCGGCACCGACAGGATCGAGGCGCGCACGACCTCCGCCGCGTACGCCCCCACGTTGATCGACAGCGCCAGGATCGCGCTCGGCCAGGGCTCGAGCTTCAGCCCGATGAGCGGCAGCCCGTAGAAGACGATGAAGAGCTGCAGCAGCAGGGGCGTGCCGCGCACGAGCGAGATGACGAAGCGGGATGCCAGCGACAGCGGCAGGATCGGCGACATCCGCGCCAGCGCGAGGAGCAGCGCGAGGACCATGCCGACCGCGAAGGAGGCGAGGCTCAGCGGGATCGTGCCGAGGACGCCGGCGAGGGCGATCGGCCCGAGCGAGTCCCAGACGAGCTGCCAGTCCATCCCCGGAGGCTACTCGGTGACGTCGGCGCCGAAGTACTTCTCGCTGATCTCGGCGAGGGTGCCGTCGGCGCGGAGCTCGGCGAGCGCCTCGTCGATCGCGGCGGCCAGGTCGTCGCTGCCCTCGCGGAGCGCGAAGGCGCTGAGCGAGGGGTCGTCGGTCTCGGCGACGATGCGGATGCCCTCCGCGTCGCCGTTCTTCTCCGAGTCGAGGAAGGTGAGCTCGTCGTTGACGGTCGCGTCGACGCGGCCCGCGCGCAGGAGCTCGACCGCCTGCGCCCAGCCCTCCACGGCCTCCACCTTCGCGCCGTAGCCCTCGGCGACCTCGTACCAGTTGCTCGTCAGCGACTGCGCCGAGCTGCGGCCCTCGAGGTCCTCGAACCCCGCGATGTCGGAGTCGTCGGGCACCACGAGCACACCGGGCGAGACCGTGTACGGCTCGCTGAAGACGTACTTCGCCTCTCGCTCCGGATTGATGGAGACCTGGTTCGCGATGAGGTCGAAGCGGCCCGCGTCGAGGCCGGCGAAGATCGCATCCCACTGCGTCTCCTGGAACTCGACCTCGACCTCCAGCTTCTCGGCGACGGCCTCGATGACCTCGACGTCGTAGCCGGTGAGGTCGCCCGCGCCGCCCTCGTGGAAGCTGAAGGGACGGTAGGTGCCCTCGGTCGCGACGACGAGCTTGCCGGCGTCCTGCACCTGCTCGAGCGTCAGCCCGCCCGTGCCGTTCGCGCTGCCCTCGGATCCCGAGCCGCCGCCGGCGCAGCCGGCGAGGGCGAGGGCGGAGGCCGCGGCGGCGGCGATGACGACGGGGCGGAGGCGGGCGCTGAGGCTCATGGCGGATCTTCCTGTGGAGTGGGGGCCGCTCGTGACGGCCTCCACGAGGGTAGGCGGAACCGCGCGCCCGCCGCTCGCGCATGACGAGGCGTTACGCTCGCGCCATGAGCCCGAGCCCGCGACGTCCGAGCCGCAGCCGCTACGACGCGGTCATCGTCGGGGGCGGCCACAACGGCCTCGGGGCGGCGGCCTACCTCGCGCAGGCGGGGCGCAGCGTGCTCGTGCTCGAGCGCCTGGGGCACACCGGCGGCGCGGCCGTCAGCGCCGAGGCCTTCGCCGGCACCGGGGCGCGGCTCTCGCGGTACTCCTACCTGGTCTCGATGCTGCCCGAGCGGGTGATCCGGGATCTCGGTCTCGACATCCGCCTGGTCCGGCGGCGCTACTCGTCCTACACGCCCGTGCCGGGCGGCGAGGGCGGCCTGCTCGTCGACCACGGCGACCCGGCGGCGACCGCCGAGTCCTTCTGGTCGGTGGGCGCGGGCGCCGACGTCGCCGCGTGGCAGCAGTTCGGCGAGAGCACGGGGCGGCTCGCCCGCGCCCTGTTCCCGAGCACCACGGAGCCGCTCGCGACCCGCTCGGAGGCGCGCCGCCTCCTCGGCGACGACCGCATCTGGGAGGAGCTCGTCGAGCAGCCGATCGGCGCGACCATCGAGCGCACCTTCCAGAGCGACCTCGTGCGCGGCGTGGCCCTCACCGACGCGCTCATCGGCACCTTCGCGCCGAACGTCGACGACTCGCTCGCGGCGAGCCGCTGCTTCATGTACCACGTGATCGGCGGCGGGACGGGCGACTGGGATGTGCCGGTCGGCGGCATGGGCGCGGTCAGCGGCGCCCTCTGGCGCGCGGCCGTCGACGCGGGCGCCGAGATCGTCGTGGATGCGGAGGTCACCGCGATCGACCCGGACGGGGAGGTCGCGGTCCGGCTCGGCGACGACGACGCCGACGACGTGCGGATCGGCGCGGGGCACGTGCTCGCGAACGTCGCCCCCGCGGAGCTCGCGCGGCTGCTCGGCGAGGAGCCGGACCCGGCTGCGGCGCGGCCGGAGGGCGCCCAGGTGAAGGTCAACCTGCTGCTCTCGCGCCTCCCCCGCCTCCGCGAGGACGTCGACCCGGCCGCGGCCTTCGGCGGCACCTTCCACATCAACGAGACCTGGACCCAGCTGGGCGCCGCGCACGACGCCGCGAGCGCGGGCCGCATCCCGAACCCGCTGCCGGCCGAGATCTACTGCCACTCGCTGAGCGACCCGTCGATCCTGCCGCCCGAGCTGGCCGCCTCGGGGGCGCAGACGCTCACCGTCTTCGGCCTGCACGTGCCCGACCGGCTCGCGCTCGCCGCCCCCGATCAGGACGCGTTCCGGCTGCGGCTGCAGCGCGAGGTGCTCGCCTCCCTCGACTCGGTGCTCGGCGAGCCCGTCGAGCCGCTGCTGCGCAAGGACGCGGAGGGTCGCCTCTGCATCGAGACGAAGACGACCCGCGACCTCGAGGAGGCGCTGCGGATGCCGGGCGGGAACATCTTCCACGGGCCGCTCTCGTGGCCGTTCGTCGAGGACGACGCGGATCTCGGCACCCCGGCGCGCCAGTGGGGCGTCGCGACCGCGCACGAGCGGGTGCTGCTCTGCGGCTCGGGCGCCCGCCGCGGCGGCGCCGTCAGCGCCCTCGGCGGCCACAACGCGGCGATGGCGCTCCTCCAGGCGGGCTGACCGCCTCCCCCTTTTGCCCGTCGCAGAGCGCACGCGTCTCGAGACGCTCGTATGCCGGCTGGTCAAGAGCAGGGCACTGCCGTATCCTGAGGGGGTCCACTCCCGCTGGGAGCAGGAAAGTAGAAGCCGGGATCCCCGCCCTTTGACGGGACCCGGCTTTCGCGCTTCTCAGACGTCGATCCGCACGACCTCGATCGAATCGCGGATCGCCGTGTACCACCGGTCCTCGCCGACGATCGACGCACCGAGTGCGCCGAGCACCTGGTCAGCGATCCAGAGCATGGGCTCCTCGCGAGGGAGCCCGTGGTCGACGCGGAGGTCGGCCGGGATCGCCCGCTTCGAGCGCAGCGTGTCGATGGTGCGCACATCGCGGCGCATGAGCGATTCGGGCCGCGCCTCGAGGACGAGCTGCGTGACGCCGTGGCTCGTGCCGAGCTCCCAGGCGAGGCGCTCCAGGCACAGCGCGCGAGCACGCTCCTGCCTCCTGAGCTCCAGCGGCGTCGCGGCGATCACGAGGTGATCGAGCCCGAACGCGGCGATCGTCTCGACGACGCGGTCGCGGTGACGGCGGTCGAGATCCTTCCAGTGGAGCTTGGAACGCGTCGTCTGCAGCTGACGCAGCCGGTCGCGGTAGTCGTCGCAGGCCTCGGGATCGGCGATCACCGCGCCGAGGAGATACGCGGGCTCGGCATGCCGCGGGGTGCGAGCACTCTCGTCGCCCCAGGCATGCATCGCGGTCCCACCACTCACCTCATCAGGCTGGCATCAGGCGCCGACACCGAGTCGCTGCGGCGCCCCTCACCACTCGCTCGGCGCGCTCGCCTTCCGCGACGGGAGGGCGACCGCCGCCGCCCACTCCCGCATCCAGTCCGGCACCGGGTGCGCCGTGACATCCACGCCGGTGATCTCGCCGAGCTCCTCCATGGAGACGACGCCGCCGCGACGCCGCAGGAACCGGCCCGCGACGTACCCGCGCGCGACGATCTCGCCGTCGACGACGAAGCGCTGCTCGAGGTAGGCGGCCCGGGCGTCGTAGCCGACGATGCGCGTCTCGATGTCGTAGCGCTGCCCGAGCTCGAGGGAGCGCCGGTAGCTGATGGTCTGCGCGGCGACGACCGGGTAGACGCCGTGCTCCTGCATGCGCGCCCAGATGCCGGTCCGCGAGATGAGGTCGACGCGGGCGAGGTCCATGGTGGAGAGGTACACGCCGTTGTTCATGTGCCGCAGCTCGTCGAGGTCGCTGAGCTGCACGCGGAAGCTCATCCGGCCGACATCGGTCGGCTCGAGCGAGGGCGCCTTCGAGACGCGGATGCGGAGGTAGCGGGCGGCCCGCAGCAGGATGTCCACGCGGCGACGCTACGCCCGCCTCGCGCCGGGGGCCGCATCCCTGTCGGTCGTCTCCGGATGCGTCGGCGTGTGACGCGGGTCGGGTTGTGCGGTGCAGACAAGGACTAGCGTCGTCGTGTGAGCTTCCCCGAGCGTCTCGTCGTCGTGCACGGCTACACCGCCTCCCCCGCGAAGCACTGGTTCCCGTGGCTCGCCGCGGAGGCCGAGCAGGCGGGGGCCGAGGCCGTGGTGGTGCCGCTGCCGGACTCCGACCACCCGGACGTGCGCGCCTGGGGGGATGCGGTGGCGGCCGCCGCCGAGTCGCTCGGCGGCGCCTCGGAGGGGCTGTGGATCGTCGGCCACAGCCTCGGCGCGATCACGGCGCTGCGCTGGGTCGCCTCCCTGTCGGCGGGCTCGCGCATCGGCGGCGTGGTGCTCGTGGCGGGCACGATCGAGCCGGTGCCGACGCTGCCGGCGCTCGACGACTACCTCGCGGCGGGCCTGTCGGATGCCGAGGTCGCGAGGATCCGGGAGGTCGCGGGCGAGATCCGCGCGATCCACTCCGATGACGACGCGACGGTGCCGCCGGAGTTCAGCGAGCGAATGGAGACGCGGCTCGGCGCGAGCACGCAGGTCGTGCCCGGCGCCGGCCACTTCGTGGATCGCGAGGGCTGGACGGAGCTCCCGGCCGTGCTCGTCGCGCTCTCGGCCTGAGTCGGCGGGCGCGGTTATCCACAGGTTCTCCACCTGTTCGAAACTCTGTTCGAGCGGCGCCGCCGCTGGGCCCGCTCAGAACGCCCGGTAGTCGGCGATCGTCATCCGCGGCCCGTGCCGCTCGTAGTCGCCCGCACCCGATGCCTCGATGAGCCGGATCACCCGCTGCCGGTGGCCCGCCCACGGCTCGAGCAGCTCCCGCATCCCGTCGTCGTCGACGCGCGCGCCGGTGAGCGCCCAGCCGACCCGCTTGCAGGTGTGGAAGTCGCCGAAGCTGACCGCATCCGGGTCGCCGTGGGAGCGCTGCGCCGTCTCGGCGGCGGTCCACTCGCCGATGCCGGGGATCGTCCGCATGCGGCGCCGCGCCTCGGGGCCCGCGACGCCCGCGGTCCGCTCGAGCCCGCCCGCCGCGTGCACGGCGCGCATGATCGTGTCGCTGCGCTGGGGCCCGACGCCGGCGCGGTGCCAGTCCCATGAGGGGATGCGGCGCCAGGTCGCCGGGTCGGGCGCGACGCGCATGCCGATCGGCGCAGGCCCGGGCGCGGGCTCGCCGTGCCACTGGAGGAGGCGTCGCCAGCTCGCCTTCGCCTCCTTCGCGGTCACCTTCTGGAAGAGGATCGCGGGGATCAGCGCGGCGAGCACCTGCGTGGTGCGGGCGAGCCGGAGCCCGGGCGCGCGCCGGTGCAGCTCGGCGACGAGCGGGTGCCGAGCGTGGTCGAAGCCCTCGTCGTCGTCGTCCGCGCCGAGGAGACCGGGCACGAGGTCCATCGCCGCCTCCGCCGCCGTGCCCCAGGCGGTCGCGCGGATCGCGGCGCCCGCCGGCCGCAGCGCGAGACTCGCGGTGCCGTGGGGGAACCGCAGCGTCAGCCACCAGATCTCGCCGTCGCGCTGCACGGTCGGGTCGGTGCCGCCCTGCGCGAGCACCCCGAGCACGCGCCGCAGCGCCACCTCCCGCGGGGGCGCGTAATCGGACTCGACAGGCTGCATCGGCTCGACGATAGCCGCGCCCTCCGACCTGCGCGCGACGGGTCGCCGAAACACGGCATGATGGGGGATCATGAGCATCGGCATCCTCACGTCGGGCGGCGACTGCCCGGGCCTCAACGCCGTCATCCGCGCGGCCGTCCTCAAGGGCATCACCGCCCACGACCTCGAGTTCGTCGGCTTCCGCAACGGCTGGAAGGGCGTCGTCGAGGGCGACACGATCCCGCTCGGCCGGCCCCAGGTGATGGGCATCTCGAAGCAGGGCGGCACCATCCTCGGCACCTCCCGCACGAACCCCTTCGAGGGCGGCGGCGCCGAGCGCGTCGCCGAGGTGATGCAGGAGCAGGGCATCGACTCGATCATCGCGATCGGCGGCGAGGGCACCCTCGCGGCGGCGAAGCGGCTCACGGATGCCGGCATCAGGATCGTGGGCGTGCCGAAGACGGTCGACAACGACCTCTCGGCCACCGACTACACCTTCGGCTTCGACACCGCCGTCCAGATCGCGACCGAGGCGATGGACCGCCTCCGCACGACCGGCGACTCGCACGGCCGCTGCATGGTCGCGGAGGTCATGGGCCGCCACGTCGGCTGGATCGCTTTGCACTCGGGCATGGCGGCCGGCGCGCACGCGATCCTCATCCCCGAGCGCAAGACCACGATGGACGAGCTCACCGAATGGGTCGAGTCCGCCCGCTCGCGCGGCCGCGCCCCGCTCATCGTCGTCGCCGAGGGCTTCAAGCTCGACACCATGGACGACGCGCACTCGGAGCGCGGGCTCGACGCCTTCGGCCGCCCGCGACTCGGCGGCATCGGCGACATCCTCGCCCCCGAGATCGAGGCCCGCACGGGCATGGAGACCCGCTCGACGACGCTGGGCCACATCCAGCGCGGCGGCACCCCCTCGGCCTACGACCGCGTGCTCGCGACCCGCTACGGCATGGCCGCGATCGACTCGGTGCTCGAGGGCCACTGGGGCCGCATGGTGGCGCTGCGCGGCACGAACATCGTGCACGTGCCCTTCGAGGACGCGCTCGGCCGCCTCAAGACGGTGCCGCAGTCCCGCTACGAGGAGGCGGCGATCCTCTTCGGCTGAGCCGGAGCCCGCCTGCACGGCACCGACCCGCCGCGTTCGCGTCGGCTCCTCGGCGCGAGATCAGGAGTCGCGTGTTCGCACGCCGCCCGGCTGCGCGGCATCGCGGACGAACGACGCCGCCCGCCACCCGGCCGGCTGCCGCGTCCTGAATCCGCGCCGGCCCGCGTCCGCGCGATCCGGTGGCGCAGATTCAGGAGCGGCGCCGGCGGTCCGAGCCGTCGGCGCCGGCATCACGGGCGGATGGCGCGTGCGCGCCGACGGCGCACGGCGCCGTTCCTGAGCCCGCGCCAGCCGGCGCCGCGTAGGGTGGCGGCATGGCACAGGCGCTCCTGGTGACCCGCGACGGCGACGAGGTGCGACGGGAGCTCCGCGAGCTGCCCGACGCGGAGCTCGGCGAGGGCGACACGCTCGTCGAGCTCGCCTATTCGAGCCTCAACTTCAAGGACGGCCTCGCCCTCGACGGCAGCCGAGGCGTGATGCGGGTCGACCCGCTCGTCCCCGGCATCGACGCGGTCGGACGGGTGCTCGAGAGCTCGGGAGGCCGCTGGCAGCCCGGCGACGAGGTCGTCCTCACGGGCGCGGGACTGGGCGAGACCCGCCACGGCGGTTACGCCGACCGCGCCCGTCTCGACGGCGGCCTGCTCGTTCGGGTGCCGGCGGAGCTGGGGATGCGGCGCGCGGCCGCGCTCGGGACGGCCGGCGTCACGGCGGCGCTGTCGGTCCTCGCGCTCGAACGGCACGGCATCCCCGACGGCCCCGTGCTCGTGACGGGCGCGACCGGCGGCGTCGGCACGCTCGCGGTCGCGCTGCTGGCGCGAGCGGGCCGCGAGGTCGTCGCCGCGACCGGCTCCCCGGATCAGTCGGGACTGCTCGAGCGCCTCGGCGCCTCGAGCCTCCTCGACCGCGCCGAGCTCGCCGAGCGCGGAAAGCCCTTGCAGCGGGCCCGCTGGTCCGGGGCGGTCGACTCGATCGGCGGCATCCCGCTCGCGAACGTCCTCGCGCAGACGGTGCCGGGCGGCGCGGTCGCCGCGTGCGGGCTGGTGGGCGGCGCCGAGCTGCCGACGAGCGTGCACCCCTTCATCCTCCGCGGGGTGTCGCTGCTGGGCATCCACTCGGTGGAGCTGCCGCTCGCCGCCCGCGAGGAGGTCTGGACCCGGCTCGCGCGCGACATCGACCCGACGCTGCTCGACGCCCTCACGACCGAGGTGCCGCTCGCGGAGGTCGAGGATGCGGGCGCCCGGATCCTGCGCGGCGCGACGACGGGTCGGGTGGTCGTGGGCATCGGCGGCGCCGCGGTGGCAGACTGAGCCCATGAGCGCGCTCAGCATCGCGGGCCTCGTCGCAGCGGCCCTGGCCGCCCTGGTCCACGTCCTCATCTTCGTGTTCGAGAGCGTCACGTGGTCGCAGCCGCGCACCTGGCGGCGCTTCGGCCTCAGCACCCAGGAGGAGGCGGACCACGTCCGCCCGATGGCCTACAACCAGGGCTTCTACAACCTGTTCCTCGCGATCGGCGTGGTGACCGGGATCGTGCTCTACTCGATCCGGAACCGGGGCGGCGGCCTGCCGCTCGAGGCGGCCGGGTTCGGGGTGCTGCTGTTCGCGCTCACCTCGATGGTGCTCGCCGCCGTCGTGCTCGTGACCTCGAGCCCGAAGCTCGCCCGGGCTGCGGCGACGCAGGGCGTGCTGCCCCTCGCGGCCCTCGCGCTGCTCATCGCGGGGAGCGCGACGGGAGCTGGACCCGCGGTCTGAAAACGCTGCCGGGGGTTGTGAGGGCCACCCCGCTCGCGCATACTGTTGCGCATCAGAGGCCGGCGCGGGGGCGCCGAGGCCGCACCGGGTTCGGGGGGACCCCACCATGCGATCTGCTGCATCCGACATCCGTTCGACGACTCGCTCGCGCCGTCCTCGGGCCCGGCTCCTCGCCGTCGCCGCCGCCGTGCTCGCGCTGGGCGCATCCGCGCTGACCCCGCTCGCCGCGCAGGCCGCGCCGACGGGCGCCGAGACGCGCGCCGCGGTGAGCGCGCAGACGGTCGTCGACCGCATCCTCGCCGACACCAACGCGATCCGCTCGCGTGCCGGCAAGCCGGCGCTCAAGGCCGACAGCCGCATGCAGACCGTCGCCATGACGTGGTCGAAGAAGCAGGCCGCCGCGAAGAAGATGTCGCACAACCCCTCCTACGCCTCGCAGATCCCGGCCGGCTGGTCGGGCGCGGCCGAGAACGTCGCGATGGGCTACGGCTACACGAGCGTCGTCGACGGCTGGGAGGGCTCCCCCGGCCATCTCGCGAACATGACCGGCTCGTACACGCACATCGGCATCGGCTACGCGACCGACAGCCAGGGTCGCCCCTACTACACGCAGGTCTTCGGCCGGTACGCGACCGCGCCGGCGGCGGCGCACGCCGCGGTCGGCCGGCTCGAGCTGGTGCGCGGGGGCCGTTCGGCGATCCGGATCAGCGGCTGGGCCTTCGACGAGGACGCCTCGACGTCGATCGCCGTCCGCTTCACGGTCGACGGCAAGAAGGGCTCGAAGTCGATCCGCGCCGACCGCAGCCGCAGCGATGTCGCGGCCCGCTACGAGGCGGCGCCGGCGCGCACCGGGTTCACGAAGGTGATCGCCGCGCGGAAGGGCTCGCACGCGGTCTGCGTCTGGGCGGTCAACGCCGGGCCGAAGCAGGCCGACAAGCTGCTCGGCTGCAAGCGGGTCCGCGTCGGCTGACCCTGATCAGCTCCCCGGCGCGCTCGCGGACGCCGCCGCGGACGCCGCCGCGGGAAGCGCCGAGAGGATGCGGCCGAGCGCCGCGTCGTCGTGCGCGGCCGTGAGGAACCAGGCCTCGAACACGCTCGGCGGCAGCGAGACGCCCTGCTCGAGCATGCTCGAGAAGAAGGGCGCGTAGCGCCAGCTCTCCTGATCGCGGACGTCGTCGTAGTCGCGGACCTCGCCCTCGCGGAAGGCGACCGAGAAGAGGCTGCCGGCGCGCGAGATCCGGTGCGCGACCCCCGCCGCGGCGAGCGCCTCCCCCAGCGCACCCGCGACCGTGTCCGCGGCACGGTTCACGCGCTCGTAGACCTCCGCGCTCGCGTTCCGCAGCGTCGCGATGCCGGCGGCGACGGCGACCGGGTTCCCGCTCAGCGTCCCCGCCTGGTACACCGGCCCGAGGGGCGCGAGCTGGTCCATGATGTCGGCGCGTCCGCCGAGGGCCGCCAGCGGCATCCCCCCGCCGACGACCTTGCCGAAGGTCACGAGGTCGGGGACCCAGCCCGCGCCGTCGGGGACGACGCGGGAGGCCTCGAGCCCCCACCAGCCGGCCGGGCCGACCCGGAATCCCGTGAGGACCTCGTCGACGATGAGGAGCGCGCCGTGCTCGCGCACGATCCCCGACAGCGCGCGGTTGAAGCCGCGCTCGGGCGCGAGGACGCCCGCGTTGGCGCCGGCCGCCTCCGTGATGACGCCCGCGATGCGGCCGGGATGCGCGGCGAACGCGGCACGGACCGCGCCCAGATCGTTGTACGGCAGGACGATCGTGAGCGCCGCGACCTCGGCGGGCACGCCGGCCGAGCCGGGGAGCCCGAGCGTCGCGACACCCGATCCCGACTCCGCGAGGAGGCCGTCGGAGTGCCCGTGATAGTGCCCGGCGAACTTGATGATCACATCGCGCCCGGTCGCGCCGCGCGCGAGCCGGATGGCGGTCATGGTCGCCTCGGTGCCCGTCGAGACGAGGCGCACCTTCTCGACCCCGCGGGTGCCGTCGATCGTGAGCCGCTCGCGGATCAGCTCCGCGAGCTCCGTCTCGCCCGGGGTCGAGGCGCCGAAGGAGAGCCCGCGCGCGGCGGCCTCCTGCACGGCCCCGACGACGGCGGGATGCGCGTGCCCGAGCAGCGCCGGACCCCAGGACGCGACGAGGTCGACGTACTCGCGGCCCTCGACGTCCGTGATGGTCGCGCCGCGCGCGCTCCGCATGAAGCGGGGGGTGCCGCCGACGGAGCCGAAGGCGCGCACCGGCGAGTTGACGCCGCCCGGGATGACGCTCCGCGCCCGCTCGAACTGCCAGCCGTTGCCGCCCATCAGCGCCCGCCTCCCGCGGCCCGCTCGGCCGCCTCGATCGCGTGGTAGGTGAGGATCGCGTCGGCGCCGGCGCGCACCAGGCTCGTGAGCGCCTCGTCGATCGCGCGCTCGCGGTCGATCCAGCCGTTCGCGGCGGCGGCCTCGATCATCGCGTACTCGCCGCTCACGGTGTAGGCCCAGACCGGGACGGGGGATGCGGCGGCCGTGTCCGCGAGGACGTCGAGGTAGGAGAGCGCGGGCTTCACCATGACGATGTCGGCGCCCTCCTCGATGTCGAGCGCGGCCTCCCGCAGCCCCTCGCGGCGGTTCGCGGGGTCGAGCTGGTAGCCGCGCCGGTCGCCCTGGAGCGAGGAGACGACGGCCTCCCGGAACGGGCCGTAGAAGGCGGAGGCGTACTTGCCCGAGTAGGCGAGCAGGGCGGTGCCCGTGCGGCCGGCGCCGTCGAGGGCGTCGCGCACGGCGGCGACCTGGCCGTCCATCATCCCGCTGAGCCCGAGGAGCTGCGACCCGGCCTCGGCCTGCGCGAGGCCCATGTCGCGGTAGCGCTCGAGGCTCGCGTCGTTGTCGACGACGAGCTCGCCCGAGGCGGTCCGGGCGAGCACGCCGCAGTGGCCGTGGTCGGTGAACTCGTCCAGGCAGAGGTCGGTCTGCACGACGAGCGCATCCCCCGCCTCGGCGACCGCGACGCGGGTCGCGACGTTGAGGATGCCGTCGGGGTCGGTCGCGCCGGATCCGATGGCGTCCTTGTGCTCGGGCACGCCGAAGAGCATCACGCCGCCGATGCCGGCCGCGGCGGCGCGCCCGATCTCGGCGCGGAGGCTGTCGAGCGAATGCTGCACGACGCCCGGCATGGAGCCGATCGGCCGCGACTCGGCCGCGCCCTCGCGGACGAAGAGCGGGAGCACGAGCTGGGCGGGGTGGAGCCGGTGCTCCGCGGTGAGCCGGCGCATGGCGGGCGTCGCGCGGAGGCGGCGCGGGCGGATGACGGGGCGGTGCCGGTCGCGGGGGTCGGCGCTCATGGCGCGCCCTCCTCCTCGGTCTCGGCCGCGTACTCGACGAGGGCGGCGATGAGGGAGTCGGCGGAGCGCTCCTCCGCGATGACGTGGACGGGGAGGCCGGCGGCGCGCGCGTCGAAGGCGGTGCGCGGGCCGATGCAGGCGACGACGGTGCGCTCGGGCAGCGGCGCGAGCTGCTCGGCGACCTGGCGCGCGACGCTGCCCGAGGTGACGAGGACGGCGCGGATGCGGCCCGTGGCGGCATCCGTCCGCACCTTCTCCGCGACCTCGACGCCGACCGTGCGGTAGGCGGTCACGTACTCGACGGCGAAGCCGAGCTGCAGGAGGCCGGCCTTGAGCGTCGGCTCGGCGATGTCGGACTGCGGGATGAGGACGCGGCCGTGGATGGCGGCGCTCGGCCACTCCTTGACGAGCCCGCGCGCCGAGTTGTCGGCGGATGGCGCGAAGTCGACGGCGTAGCCCGCGAGGCCGAGCGCGGCGGCCGTCGTCTCGCCGACGGCCGCGATGCGGGTGGTCTCGGGGACGCGCACCGACTGGCTCTTGAGCACGTCGACGGTCGTGGCGCTCGTGACGACGAGCCAGTCGAACTGACCCTGCGCGAGCTCCTCGAGGGCGCGCGCCAGCGGCGCCGGATCCTCGGCGCTCGCGAAATTGATGAGCGGCGCGATGACGGGCGTGGCGCCGTGGACGCGGAGCGCGGCCGCGACCCCGTCGCCCCACTTGCCGCCGCGGGGCACGAGCACCCGCCAGCCGGCGAGCGTCTTGTCGGCGGAGGCGGACGCCGAGCCGGAGCCCGTCACGCGGTGCCGCCCGCGTCCGGTCCGAGCGGCGCGAGCTCGGCCGCGCCCTGCTCGAGCAGCTCCGCGGCGACCCGCCCCGCGAGCTCGGCCGCCGGGTCCGCCGCATCCTCGGGGTAGAGGGCGTGCGAGCTCGTGAGGTGCGCCGAGCCGTCGACCGCGTAGACGCGGCCGGAGAGGAAGAGGAGGCCGTCGGCGAGCTCCGCGGTCGCCCCGATCGGGGCGGCGCAGCCCGCTTCGAGCCGGGCGAGGACGCCGCGCTCGGCCTCGACCGCGAGGCGGGAGGGGCGGTGGTCGAGCTTCGCGACGAGCTGCTCGCGGCCGGTGCGCACCTCGACGGCGAGCGCGCCCTGCCCGGGCGCGGTCGGCCAGGAGCCGAGGCCGAGGTGCTCGGTCGCGACGTCGAGCCGGTCGGTGCGCTCGAGTCCCGCCGCGGCGAGCACGATCGCGTCGAGGCGGCGACCGGGCTCCACCGCGTCGCCGAGCACGCGGCCGATGCGGGTGTCGATGTTGCCGCGGATGTCGACCAGCTCGAGGTCGGGGCGGCGGGAGGCGAGCTGCGCGCGGCGGCGCGGCGATCCGGTGCCCACGCGGGCGCCCTCGGGCAGCGTCTCGAGCGTGAGGCCGTCGCGGGCGACGAGCACGTCGCGGGCGTCGGCGCGCTTCGGCACGGCGCCGATCGACAGCCCCGGCGCCGCGGCGGTCGGGAGATCCTTGAGGGAGTGGACCAGCGCATCCACCTCCCCCGCGAGGAGCGCCTCGCGCAGCGCCGTCGCGAAGACGCCGGTGCCGCCGAGCGAGGCGAGCGACTCGGTCGAGGTGTCGCCCTCCGAGGTGATCGGCACGAGCTCCGCGTCGCCGAGGCGGCGCGCGACCCAGCCGGACTGCGCCATCGCGAGGGCGCTGGCGCGGGTGCCGATCCGGAGCGTCACGGCGCGATCCCCGCCGCGGCCGGCTTGAACCCGGCGCGCACGTTCTCGCAGCATCCCGGGCGGCACACGTCGTACCAGGGGCCGAGCTCCGTCAGCGCGGGGCGCTCGGCCGTCGGCGTGCCCTGCACGCGCTCCATCACGAGGTCGACGAGGCCCGTCACATAGGCGGGATGGGTGCCGGGGGTCTGCGTCCGGACCGCCACCATCCCGTGCTCCTCGGCCGTCTCGATCGCCTCCGTGTCGAGATCCCACATGACCTCCATGTGGTCGCTCACGAAGCCGAGCGGCACGATCACGACGCCCTTCACCCCGGCGCCCTCGAGCTCCGCGATCTCGTCGTTGATGTCGGGCTCGAGCCACGGCTGCGTGGGCGGACCGGAGCGCGACTGGTAGACGAGCTTCCACCCGACCTCCGAGCCCAGCTCGCGCATGATGACCTCGGCGACCGCGAGGTGCTGGGCGGCATACGCCCCGCCGTTCCCGAAGTCCCGATCTCGCGGGCCGGAGCGCTGCGCGTCGGCGGTCGGGATGCTGTGGGTCGCGAAGAGCACGCGGGTCGCCTCGGGTGCCACACCCTGCGCGGCGATCGCGGCGAGGCCGTCGCGCACGCCCTCCGTGAAGGGGGCGACGAAGCCGGGGTGGTCGAAGTACTGGCGCACCTTGTCGATGCGGATCCCGCCCGCGAGGCCCGTCTCCTCGAGCGCGATCGCGAAGTCCTCGCGGTACTGCCGGCAGCTCGAGAAGGAGCTGTAGGCGCTCGTCGCGAGGCCGATGAGCTGCGTGAAGCCGCGCGACTCCGCCTCGCGGAGCGCGTCGCGCAGGTACGGGTCCCAGTTGCGGTTGCCCCACAGCACGGGGAGCTCGATGCCGCGGGCGGCGAGCTCCGCCTCGAGCGCGGCCTTGAGCTCGCGGTTGTGCTGGTTGATGGGGCTCACGCCGCCGAAGTGCCGGTAGTGGTGCGCGACCTCCTCGAGGCGCTCGTCCGGGATGCCGCGGCCGCGCGTCACGTTGCGGAGGAAGGGGATGACGTCCTCCTGCCCCTCCGGCCCGCCGAATCCGGCGAGCAGGATCGCGTCGTACGCGACGGCCTCCTCGACATGCTCGGGGCCGCAGATCGCCGCATCCGTCGCGAAGGGCACGCGCACCGCGGTGTCGCCGGTCTCGGGGGCGGAGCCGTTGTTCGTGATGGTCACGAGACCACCTCGAGCAGCTCGCGCGGGGTGATCATGCGGCCCGTGTAGAACGGGACCTCCTCGCGGACGTGGCGTCGCGCCTCCGTGTTGCGGAGGTGCCGCATGAGGTCGACGAGGTCGACGAGCTCGTCCGCCTCGAGCGCGAGCAGCCACTCGTAGTCGCCGAGCGCGAAGCTCGCGACCGTGTTCGCCTGCACCTGCGGGTACTGGGAGCCCTTGCGGCCGTGGTCGGCGAGCATCGTGCGGCGCTCCTCCTCCGGCAGCAGGTACCAGTCGTAGCTGCGCACGAAGGGGTAGACGGTGAGCCAGGTCTTGGGCGGGAGGCCGCGGAAGAACGCCGGCGCGTGGCTGCGGCTGAACTCGGCGTCGCGGTGCACGCCCATGGCGCTCCACGTCGGCTCGAGGGAGGCGATCGGCTCGACGCGGCGGAGCCGGCGGAGCGCCGACTGGAGCGCCTCGGGGCGGGGGCCCGTGAGCCAGATCATGAGATCGGCGTCGGCGCGCATGCCCGAGACGTCGTAGAGGCCGCGGACCTCGACGTCGAGGGCGCCGAGCTCCACGATGGCGCGCTCGAGCGCCTCGGGGGGTGCGGCGACCTCGCGGACGCGGCGCAGCACGGCGTACAGCGTGTAGCCGAGTGCGTCGCCGTCGCCGGGGGTACTGCCGGAGTCGGGCTGGGTGGTCGGTGCAGGGGTCGAGCCGTCGCTCATGCCCCTATTCTCGCCTGTCGGGCGCATCCCCGCGAATCCTAGCCTCGATCCTCAGCGCTCATCGAGGACCACGGCGCGATCCCCCACCTCCGCGCGGAGCCGCGCGAGGAGCTCGTCGCCGGTCTGCCAGTGGATCCGCTCGAGCTCGGGCGTGGGGAACCCCGTGTCGATGTCGAAGTCTCGCTCCCAGTCGAGCTGCCAGGCACGCAAGCCCTCGAGGAGCCGGTCCGAGAGCCCGAGGGCGGCGATGTCATCATCGCCGCCGCCGCCGAAGTCCCACCAGATCGGGATCCCGCCGCCCCAGTCGAGGAAGAACCGCAGACGGGTCGGGCCGACCGATTCCGCCGCCCTCGATCCTCTCGCCGCCGGATCCTGTGTCCACACGATCGGCACGCGCGACTCCGGGATGATCCGCCCGCCGCGCATCGCATACATGCCGTCGGGAAGTTCTCGCCCGTCGTCCGCCGCGCTCACGCGACGATCATCCTCCGAGCGCTGTCGCGGCCGGCGGGTTATCCACAGGCGGCCGGCCACCGGCGGCGCAGCCACCGGAGGGACACTCGAACTGCGCCGGAGACACGACTGCGGCGCCGTCCCCGGCGCCGCAGACATGTCTCTCGCGCGAGTAGGCCCGCGCGGGGCGAGGTCAGTCGTCGCTGAAGATCGCCCAGGCGACGAGCCCGATGACGCCGGCCGCGATCGCGGCGCCCGCCGCGATGAAGGGCACTGGATTGTCCTCGTAGGCGATCTGGGCCTTCTTGCTCAGCTCGCCGGCGCGCTTCGGGATGTTCAGCTTGCCCTCGATCTGGTCGAGCGTGCTCGCCAGCTCGGCCCGCGCCTCGGCGGCCTTCGTCTTCGCGTCGTCCAGGGTGCTCATCGTGCTCCTCCGTTGTCGGTTCGGCGGTCGTTGCGGGAGACGGGGGTCGTGGCCCCGATCCCCTTGATGGCGCGCAGGTCGCGCTTCAGGCTCTCGATCGACTGGTCGGGGATCGGCGGGATGCCCGCCTGCATCGTCCGCCAGCCGATGAGCGCGAGGATGCCGGCGACGATCAGCAGCACGAGCGCCACGAGGAGCGCCGCGAGCCAGCCGGGCATGACGAGGGAGAGCGCGAGGATCGCGGCCGTCAGCAGCACGCCCACCATGAAGAGGAGGACGACCGCCGCGGCGGCGAACAGCCCCGCGCCGATGCCGAGCGCCTTGAGCTTGCCGATGAGCTCCGTCTTGATGAGCTCGATCTCGCTGTGGACCAGCTCGGTCACGCGCTCCGGCAGCTCGGTCACGAGCTGGATGAGGGACCTCCGCGATGTGCGCGGGATGCCGTCCTCGGTCATGCGGTCACCGCCTCCGATTCGATCGTGCGCGAGCTAGCTCGAGCTGCTGCTCGACGAGCTGCCGGGCTTCTTCGCGCTGGTGCTGCGCGTCGTCGTGCTCTTCGAGCCCGAGCGGGTGCCGCTCGAGCGCGAGGAGGACGAGGCGCCGCGCGCCGTGCTGCGGCGGTTGGAGGCGACCTTCGACACGACGGTCTTGGCGCCGTCCGCGACGAACTCGGCGACGTCCGGCGCCTTGTCCTTCACGAAGTCCTCGACGGTGTCGACCCGGCGCTGCACGCGCGGGTCGTTCCACATGCGGCCGGCGGCCGTCTTGATCTGCTCGTAGCGCTCGCGGCCGGCCCGCGCACCGAGCACGTAGCCGATGGCGATGCCGGTGACGAGGAGGATCTTGCCCTTCATGATCAGCTCCCTGATTGGGTCGGACTCGGGGTTCCCACACTAGGGGCCCCGCCCTCGGGGTCGACGCCTCCGCTGAGGAAACGCTCAGCCTGCTCTCCGGCTTCACGCACGATCGCGGCGAGCCCCGTCGTCGCGCCCGCCTCGCCCAGCAGCCGCATCCCGTCGACCCCCTCAGGGCTCGGGGCGCCGCGCGTCCACTCGACGACGACGGCCTCCACCGGCTCCGGGACGGGCACGCCGAGGAGCGCCGACGCGTCCGCGCGCACCTGCGCGAGCGAGGCCGGCTTCTCGTCGTAGGAGAGCCGGACGATCTCGAGCCCGCCCGCGCGCTCGCGCAGCCACGCCCACTTCGCGGTCGAGTGCGTGAGCGCGCGCGCCGCGACATCCCGCGCGTCCGGCGCGACCAGCACCCCCGTGCCGCGGGGATCGTCGCGCAGCTCGGGCGCCTCGACGGCGAGCGTCGCGAGGTGGATGCGGCGGGCGGCCCGGGCAGGGCGCGCCAGCCCCGGCGCCGCGACGAACACCTCGCCCTCGATCACCTCGCCGCCCTCGAGCACGACGCGGCCGGGCTCGGCGGCGCGGACGCGCGCACCCGTGCGCAGCTCGGCGCCGAAGCGCTCGAGGTCCGCGACCAGCTCGATCACGAGCCGGTGGACGCCGCCGCGGAGGCCCGCCACCTGGGACCCCGCGGGGGCGCGGTCGCGGAGGCTGCGGACTGCGTGCCCCAGCGAGCCCTCGCGGAGCAGCGCCGTGCGGAGGCCCGGCGCCGCGCGATCGACCTCGAGCTCATCGGGGTGGACGGAGTGCACGCCGCGCACGACCGGCGCGACGAGCTGCTCGAGCACGCCCGCGCCCATCCGGGTGCGCACGAGCTCGCCGAGCGTCTGGGACTTCGCGCCGCGCGGGCCCGGCTGCAGGACGTCGAGCTGCGCGCGGAGCGCCGCCCGGACGCCCACCGCCTGGATGACGTCCGCCGCGAGCGGGACCGCCGGGATCCCGAGGAGGCTCGTCGCCGGCAGCGGCAGGCTCGAGCCGTCGGCGCGATGCAGCCAGGCGGGCGCGTCGAGCGGCGTCACGATCTCGCCGCCGAGCCCCAGCTCGGTCGCGAGGGCCGCCACCTGCCCGCCGCGGGTCGCGAAGGACTCGGCCGCGGCATCCACCTCGACCCCCGCCACCGTCTGGTGGGCGAGCTGCCCGCCGAGGCGGTCGGAGGCCTCGAGCAGCGTCACGGGGATGCCCGCCGCCGCGAGCCGCCGCGCCGCGACGAGCCCCGCGACGCCGCCGCCGACGACGAGCACGCGCTCCCGGGCCATGTCAGCCCCGTTCGTGGACGTACGTCACGATGCGGGTCAGCACCTCGGGGTCGGTCTCGGGCGGCACGCCGTGGCCGAGGTTCACGATGTGCGCGGGCGCCTCGGCGCCGCGGTCGAGCACGTCGTCGATGTGCGCGCGCAGCGTCGACCAGGAGGCGCCGAGGAGCGCCGAGTCGATGTTGCCCTGGAGCGTCGACGTGCCGCCGAGCCGACGATTCGCCTCGTCGAGCGGGAGCCGCCAGTCGATCCCGACGACGTCCGCGCCGACATCGCGCATGACGTCCAGGAAGTCGCCGCCGCCGAGCCCGAAGTGCGACTTCGGCACATCGAGCCCGCGGAGGTGGTCGAAGGCGCGGCGCGAGTGCGGTGCGACCCGGCGCTGGTAGTCGCGACGACCGAGCGAGCCGACCCAGGAGTCGAAGAGCTGGACGGCGCTCGCGCCCGCCTCGACCTGCGCGCGCAGGAACATGCCGGAGGCGTCGGCGCACCAGTTCAGGAGCGAGGCCCAGGCGTGCGGGTCGGAGTACATGAGCGCCCGCGCGCGGCCCTGATCCTTCGAGGGACCGCCCTCGACGAGGTAGCTCGCGAGCGTGAACGGGGCGCCCGCGAAGCCGATGAGCGGCGTCTCGCCGAGCTCCGCGACCGTCAGCGCGACGGCCTCGCGGATCGGGTCGAGCGCCGCCGGGTCGAGGGGGCGCAGCGCGAGGACGTCGGCGGCGGTCCGGATGGGGTGCTCGAGCACCGGGCCGCGGCCCGCGACGATCTCGACGCCGATCCCGGCCAGCTTCACGGGGATGACGATGTCGCTGAAGAAGACCGCCGCATCCACCCCGTGCCGGCGCACCGGCTGCAGCGTGATCTCGCTCGCGATCTCCGGTGTCAGGCACGACTCGAGCATCGGCCGGCCCTCGCGGAGGGCGCGGTACTCGGGGAGGCTGCGGCCGGCCTGGCGCATGAACCAGACGGGGCGGACGGGGACGCGCTCGCCGCGGTAGGCCCGCACGAAGGGGCTGGCGGCGGTGCGCCCGTCGACGAGGGGATGGGACTCGGGAAGGCTCACGGGCTCCATTGTCCCCCGCGCGCGAGGTAAGGGCCGCCTTCGTACCCCTGATGGGCAGGTGGATTTAGAATCGGTCCGTGCTCCTCTGCCTCACGGCGAACCACCGCAATGCGGCGTTCGACCTGCTCGACCGGCTCTCGACGGCCGCGCCGTCGGCGACCGCCGAGCTCGTCGCCGAGGCGGAGGCCGTGCAGGGGGCCGTCGTGATCGCCACCTGCAACCGCTTCGAGGCCTACCTCGACCTCGACGACCGCTCCGCGGATCCGGCGTCCGCCGTCGACCGCACGATCGAGGTCATGAGCGCCGCGGGAGGGGTGGATGCGGACGAGCTCCGCGCCGCCGTCTCCGTCGTGCGCGACCCCGAGGTCCCGCAGCACCTCTTCGCCGTCGCCTCCGGGCTCGAGTCGGTCGTCGTCGGCGAGGACGAGATCGCCGGCCAGGTGCGCCGCGCCTTCGACGCCGCCAAGCGCGACGGCACCTCGAGCCGCGAACTCGACCGCCTCTTCCAGCGGGCCGCGAGCACCTCGCGCGCCGTCCGCACCGCGACCGACCTCGGCGGCTCCGGCCGCTCGCTCGTCCGGCTCGCGCTCGAGCTCGCCTCGAGCCGCATCACCGACTGGGCGCACGCCCGGGTCCTCGTCGTCGGCACCGGCAGCTACGCCGCGACCACGATCGCCGCACTCCGCGACCGCGGCGCCGCCCACATCAGCGTCTACTCGCGCACCGGGCGCGCGGCCATGTTCGCCCGCCGCTACGGCATCCACGCGGTCGACGGCCTGCCCGCCGCGATCGCCGAGGCGGATGTCGTCATCACCTGCACGGCCCGCTACACGGTCGTTCCCGAGGACTTCGCGAACGCGCGCCGCCGCCTCGTCATCGACCTCGGCCTCCCCCGCAACGTCGACCCGGCCGTGCGCGGGATCCCCGGCGTCGAGCTGCTCGACCTCGAGATCATCGCGCTCCACGCGCCGCTGCCCGAGCTCTCCGCCGACACGGCCCGCGGGCTCGTCGACACCGCGGCGAGCGCCTACGCCGCCGACCGCGAGGTGGCGCCCGCGATCGTCGCGCTCCGCGAGCACGTCTTCGACGCCCTCGACGCCGAGATCGCGCGAGCGCGCGGCCGCGGTGGCGACGAGCGCACCGTCGAGGCGCTGCGGCATCTGGCCGGCGTCATCCTCCACACCCCCTCGGTGCGCGGGCGCGAGCTCGCCCGCGACGGCCGCGGCGAGGAGTTCACGGCCGGCCTCGAGGCGGTCTTCGGCATCCGCCCCGCCGCGGCACCGCAGCAGCTGCCGCTCCCCCCGCACGGGGATGCCGCAGACGGCCCCGCGGGCTCCGTCGCCTCCGCCTCCTGAGGTCGAGGATCCCGAGGCCCCCACGGTGACCGCGCGACTCGACCTCTCGGCGCCCATCGAGACGGCGCGGCTGCGGCTGCGCACCCTCACCGAGGTCGACGTCTCGGCCGTCCACGGCTGGCGTCGCGACCCCGCGGTGACCCGCTACCTGCCCTACGGGCCGCAGACGCGCGAGCAGGTGCGCTCGAGCCTCGCCCACCAGTCGCGCACCACCCGCCTCGCGATCGACGGCGCGCGCGCGGTGCTCGCGGCGGAGCGGCTCGACGGCGGCGGAGTCGTCGGCGAGCTGCACCTGGTGCTCACCTCGGCCGCGAATCACGGCTACGAGGTCGGGTGGGTGTTCTCGCCGGACGTCGCCGGGCAGGGCTTCGCGACGGAGGCGGCCCTCGCCATCCTGGAGCTCGCCTTCCGCCCCGATGCCGGCGCCGCGCACCGCGTCGTCGCCCAGCTCGACCCCCGCAACACCGCCTCCACCCGCCTCTGCGCCCGCCTCGGGATGCGCGAGGAGGCGCACTTCCGCAAGGACTGGCCGGTCGGCGCGGGCGGCTGGTCGGACACCGGCATCTGGGCGATCCTCGACGAGGAGTGGGCGTCCCGCACGGCCTGACCGGCCGGGCCCGCCGCACCCGCCCCGCATCCCCACCCTCCCCCGCCGCCGTGCCTCTTCCGAAATGCAGGACGATCGAGGTCGCCTGCCCGAGCTGGCGGGAGCTCGAGGTGGCTTACCCCGCGCTCATCCTGCATTTCGGAAGAGGCACGGCGGAGGGGGACGGTGGCGGGGCGGGGACGGCAGGGCGGGCGGCCGGGGGGCGGCTAGTGCACGTACTCCAGCAGGTCGGTGCCGATCGTGCGGAGCGCATCGAGCACCCGCAGGCGTGCCGGGAGACCCGAGTCGTTGAACTGCACCGTCACCGCGTAGGCGACCGCCGCGCGCGGACCGCGGACCACGCCCGCCTCGGCACGCACCCCCGCATCCGTGCCGGTCTTGTTGACGAGCAGGATGCCGTGATCGGTCGAGCGGTGCGAGAGCGGATCGAGCCCGAAGGCCCCGGCGACCATCGAGAGGTCGGCGTTGAGCGACAGCCAGGAGAGCACCCGGCTGGAGGTCATCGAGTCGACGACCTCGCCGCGCGCGAGTGCCGCGAACAGCCACGCGAGCTCGGCGGCCGAGCCGACCGAGAGCTGCGGGGCGTCGTCGGGCCCCCGGTGGTCGCGCACGTAGTCGAGGAGCGCCGTGCGGGTGAGCCCCAGCGACTCGGTGCGGGCGCGCACCGCGCCGAGCCCCACCTGGCGCAGCAGCGCGTTCGTCGCCAGGTTGTCGCTCGTCGAGCCGACGAGCGCCGCGAGATCCGCGAAGGGCAGCGAGGGCGCCTGGAGATGCTTCCAGATGCCGCTGTCGCCGACCTGCTCGGCGGGTGCCTTGTCGAGGATGCCGTAGCCGGCGAAGTCGCGCTGCGTCAGCCGCGTGGACACCTCGATGAGGAGCAGCACCTTGCCGACGCTCGCCGTCGGGAGCACGATGCGCTCGTCGATCGCGACGAGCGGCTGACCCGTGTCGAGATCGCTCACCGAGGCGGAGACGTGCGCGCCCTCCATCGCGAGCTCGCCGAGCGAGGCGAAGGACCCGGCGAAGTTCGAGACCGGGTTCGGGGCGCGGTGCCGCGGCGTGCGCCGCGAGCGGAGCCGCTCACGCCGCCCGTGCGCGAGCGAGGTGTCTACCAAATCGTCACTCTGTCAGTCGGGGGCAACCAGAGGGCGTCCTGGGGGGTGACGCCGAAGGTGGAGTAGTAGGCGTCGATATTACGCACGATCTGGTTGCAGCGGAACTCGTTCGGCGCGTGCGGATCGATCGCGATGAGGCGACGCGCCTCCGCCGGGCGGTACTTGGCCCGCCAGGCCTGCGCCCAGCTCAGGAAGAAGCGCTCGGCGCCGGTCAGCCCGTCGATCACCGGAGGCTCGGCGCCGTCGAGCGAGAGCTGCCAGGCCTTCCACGCGATGCCGAGGCCGCCGAGGTCGCCGATGTTCTCGCCGATCGTGAGCTCGCCGGGCACCGTCGCGTCGGGGATGTCGCGCGGCGAGAGCGCGTCGTACTGCTCGATGAGCACCCGGGTCCGTGCCTCGAAGGCCTCGCGGTCCTCGGCCGTCCACCAGTCGGCGAGCCGGCCGTCGCCGTCGAAGCGGGAGCCGTTGTCGTCGAAGCCGTGCCCGATCTCGTGCCCGATGACGGCGCCGATCGCGCCGTAGTTCGCCGCGGCATCCCGCCCCTCGTCGAAGAAGGGGTACTGGAGGATCGCGGCCGGGAAGACGATCTCGTTGAAGCCGGGGTTGTAGTACGCGTTGATCGTCTGCGGGGTCATGAACCACTCGTCGCGGTCGATCGGGCGGCCGATCTTGCCGAGCTCGCGCTGGAACTCGAACTCGGTCGTCGCCTGCACATTCGCGACGAGGTCGGCCGGGTCGATCTCGAGCGCGCTGTAGTCGCGCCAGCGCACCGGGTAGCCGATCTTGGGCGTGAACTTCTCGAGCTTCTCGAGGGCGCGCTCCTGCGTCGCCGGGGTCATCCAGTCGAGGCCGCGGATGCTCTGCCGGTAGGCCTCGATGAGGTTGTCGACGAGCTCGTCCATGGCCGTCTTCGCGCTCTCCGGGAAGTGGCGCTCCACGTAGACGCGGCCGACCGCCTCCCCGAGCGAGCCCTCGACGAGCGAGACGCCGCGCTTCCAGCGAGCCCGCATCTCGGGCACGCCCTGGAGCGCGCGGCCGTAGAACTCGAAGTTCGCCTCGACGATCGCGCCCGAGAGGTAGGGCGCGAGGGAGCGGATGACGTTCCAGCGCAGCCAGTCGCGCCAGGCCTCGAGCTGCTCGGGCGCGATGAGCCCCGGGAGCGCCTCGGCGAACGACGGCTGCGCGAGCACGACCTCGTCGAAGGCGCCCGCCGGCACCCCCATGCCGTCGCGCCAGCCGTCGAGGTCGACGCCGGGCGCGAGCTCGCGGAGCTCCGCCCAGCTGCGCAGGTTGTAGGTCTTCGAGCTGTCGCGGCTGTCGACGTTGTTCCAGTGGTGCGCCGCGAGCGCCGTCTCGAGGCCGAGGATGCGGCCCGCGCGCGTGCCGGCGTCGTCGAGCCCGGCGAGCTCGAGGATGCGCGCGATCGCCTCGAGGTACTGGGCGCGGAGCTCGCCGTGCTTCTCCTCGCGGTAGTACGCCTCGTCGGGGAGGCCGAGCCCGCCCTGCAGGAGCGTCACGATGTAGCGCTCCGGGTCGCCCGGGTCGTTGTCGACGTAGGCCCGGAAGAAGCCGCCGACGCCGCCGCGCTCGAGCCGGCCGATCGCGGGGAGCAGGGCCTCGACCGTGTCGATCGCGTCGACCTCGGCGAGCAGCGGCGCGAGCGGCGCCGTGCCGAGCGATTCGACGCGCTCCTCGTCCATGAAGCTCGCGAAGAGGTCGCCGACCTTGCGCTCGACCGTGCCGGGCTCGGCGCCCTGCGCCTCCTCGATGATGGCGCGGACGGCGGCCTCCGCCTCCTCCGCGAGCACGTAGAAGGTGCCCCAGCGGGCCTTGTCGGCGGGGATCTCGGTCGCATCCAGCCAGCGTCCGTTGACGTGGCGGAAGAGGTCGTCCTGGGGGCGGGCGGCGGGGTCGAGCTGGTCGATCTCGATGCCGGAGGCGAGGGGCGCGTCGGTCATGCGGCCAGCCTATTGAGAGCGCCCGACGTCGGGCTGGGAGTCGGCGAGCCGAGCGCGCACGCCGTCCAGGTGCGGCGCGTGGTCCCCGATCTCGACGAGCACCGCCGCCGCGGTGGCGTGCCCGATGCCGAGACGCCCGGCCGCGTCGAGGCCGCGCAGCCAGGCCGCCTCCCAGCCGGCCGCGAAGGCGTCGCCGGCGCCGACCGGCTCCACGACCTCCACGGGCGGCGTCGGCACCCGGTGCAGGGTGTCGCCCTCGAACTCGACGGCCTCGACATCGGCGTCCTTCACGACGAGGTGCCGGGGCCCGGGCAGGATGCCGCGGATCTCCTCCGCGGTCGCGGCACCCCACAGGGCCTCCGCCTCGTCGCGGCCGACGAGGACCGCGTCGGCGTGTGCCGCGAGCTCCCGGAGCACCGGTGCCGCCTCCTCCGCCGACCAGAGCGCGGCGCGGTGGTTGACGTCGAAGACGACGGCGGCCTCGCCGAGCACCCGGTCGACGACGACCGCCCGGAGGAGGTCGCGGCAGCTCGCCGAGAGGGCGGCGGTGATGCCCGAGACGTGCACGATCCGCAAAGCGGGGCGGTCGGCGGTCCCGGCGGCCCGGGCGGTCCCGGCGCCGAGGCGCTCCGCGAGCTCGCGGCCCATCGTCGAGGCGGCCGAGCCCGCCCGGTAGTACACGACCTTCTGCTCGGCCGAGGCGGGATCCTTGAGGTAGAGGCCGCTCGAGGCGCCGGGGACGAGCTCGACCCTCGTGACGTCGACGCCGCGGCCGGCCACCGCATCCCGGATCAGCCGGCCGACGGGCTCGTCGCCGAGACGGCTCGCCCACGCGGCGCGGACGCCGAGCTGCGCGAGGGCCGTCGCCACATTCGACTCGGCCCCGCCCGTGCCGATGCGGTACGGAGCCCCGATCGCGAGCCCCGCGCCGGGCTCGGGGGCGAGCAGGAGCATGGTCTCGCCGATCGCGAGCACCTCGGGCGCTGAGGGCATGCGGCCACGCTACCGGGGCGGATGCCGCGTGCACGGCGTGCGCGAGCGCGGACATCCGGCCCGCCGCACCCCTCCCCCCGCAGCCCGATGTCCGTCGGTGCGCACGGCTAGCGTTGCGGAGTGCCCCGCCGACGCCCGTACGACCGCGAGATCGCCGCCCTCGCGGTCCCCGCGCTCGGCGCGCTCGTCGCCGAGCCGCTGTTCCTCGCGACCGACACCGCCCTCGTCGGGCACCTCGGGGCGGAGCCGCTCGCGGCCCTCGGCATCGCCGGCACCGTCCTCCAGACGGCGGTCGGCCTCCTCGTCTTCCTCGCCTACGCGACGACGCCCGCCGTCGCGCGGCGCATCGGCGCCGGCGACCTGCCCGGCGCGCTCACGGCCGGCATCGACGGGCTGTGGCTCGCGCTCGTCGTGGGGGCGGGGCTCGTCGCGGTCGGGCTGCCGGGTGCGCCCCTCGTCGTCGGCTGGTTCGGCGCGGATGCGGGGGTCGCCCAGGCAGCGGCCGACTACCTCCGCATCGCGGTCTGGGGGCTGCCCGCCATGCTGCTCGTCATCGCGGCGACCGGGCTCTTCCGCGGCCTGCAGGACACCCGGACCCCGCTCTGGATCGCGGTCGCCGGCTTCACCGCGAACGGCGCGCTCAATGCCCTGCTCATCTACGGGGCGGGCTGGGGGCTCGTGGGCTCGGCGGTCGGCACGGCGCTCGCGCAGTGGGGCATGGCGGCGGCGGCGATCGCGATCGCGGTGCGGCACGCCCGTCGGAACGGGGTCGGCCTGCTGCCGGGCCGCGCCGGCATCCTCCGCTCGGCGGGCGCCGGCGGCTGGCTGCTGCTGCGCACGGCGAGCCTGCGGGTCGCGCTCGTCGCCACGGTCGCCGTCGCGACCGCGCACGGCACCGCATCCCTCGCCGCGACGCAGGTGCTCTTCACCCTCTTCGCGCTCGTCGCGCTCGCGCTCGACTCGCTCGCGATCGCGGGCCAGGCGATGATCGGCCACGCGCTCGGCTCGGGCGACACCGGCCGGGTGCGCGGGATCCTGCGGCGGCTGCTCGAGATCGGGGTGCTCGGCGGTGTGGGGCTGGCGGTGCTGCTCGCGGCGGTGTCGCCCGTGCTCGGGCGGGTGTTCACGAACGACGAGGCGGTGCTCGCGGCGCTGCCGGGCGGCATCCTCGTGCTCGCGCTCGGCCTGCCGGTGGGGGCGGTCGTGTTCGTGCTCGACGGGGTGCTGATCGGCGCGGGCGATGCGCGCTATCTCGCCTGGACGGGGCTCGTGAACCTCGCGGCGGTGCTGCCGCTGCTCGTGCTCGTCGGCACGGCGGAGCTCGACGCGGTCGGCGCGGTGATCGCCGTGCAGGCGGTCTTCGCGGTCGGGTACATGCTCGCGCGCGTCACGACGCTCGGGCTGCGCGTCCGCGGCGGCCGCTGGATGGTGACGGGGCACCGGTAGCGTCAGCGATCTGTACCGATTGCCGCGAGGCCGGTCTGCACGCCGAGCTCGAGGCGGTGAGCGGATCTCGCTCTGCATGGTGATCCGCCTCGCCCACCCATCGGCAGGGCTCGAGGCCTACATGTGACGAATAGTCATGTCCTCCATAATGAGGACTTCACGGTAGGCCGTCGGGCTCGTAACGTCATGCCACCAGAGCGCCCACATCGGGCGCTCGACCCGAACCGGAGGGCCTTCTATGCGCGAGCTCACGTCGGTCCATCGCCGACGACTCCTTCTCGCCCCCGTCGCGATCACCACCTTGGCGCTCTTGACGACAGGGGTCTCTCCAGCTGTCGCGACCGATCACGTCGAGGCGACGGCCGAGCTGATCGAGGACGTTGCGCCTGATCAGGGTGATGTCGTCGCGGGAGTCGACACCGCAGCGGGCGTTACCGCGACCGCGGCCGGGGTGATTGCTGAAATTCCTGAGTACGCGACGGTGCCGCTCTTGGTGGACGCTGACGAACACACCGTGAACCTCGCGCTCCCCGATGAGTTCCCGCTTGGCGCGGGTAGGCCTGCCTCGGACGGCACCGTCGTCTATCCCGCAAGGGACAGAACCGGTGACGCCTTGGCGGTACAGCTCCTCGATGACGGCTCGACGAGAGTCCAAACCATCATCGGTTCATCGGACTCCGTGCACGAATTCGGTTACTCCATCGAAGGCTACGTCCCGGTCAGCGATGACACCGGCGAGCAATTCGGCTTTCTAGGTCAGGACGGCCAGTTCGTCCCGCTCGGCGAGGCATGGGCACGTGATGCAGGAGGAAATGCAGTTGCCACGAACTATGAGATTCGGGGCAACGAGATCGTCCAGGTAATCGGACGTGACGCGACCGCAGAATACCCAGTGGTCGCCGACCCGGTGTGGATCTGGATGTACGCAGGCTACGGCGCGAAATTGAACCGTTATGAGACGAAGAAAGTGCGCGACTACGGCATCGCACTAGGTATGTGTGGTGCCCTGGCGAAGCGCTTCCCGAATTTCGTCGTCGCCTGCACAGCGTATGCGGCCTACATGGTGGCCCAAGCGAACCTCGCTGAGAGCGATCGGCCGAAGAAGACGTGCCTCTTCTTGGTCGTCGCACCCGGACCGTTCATATTCCGATACCATGACGCCCACTGCAAGTAAGCGGACGGTAGGGCAGGACTCACAATGGACTACCTCGCAGCATCGCTCCTCGGCCTCGCATTTGGCGCTCTCCTCGGCTCGGTTGGCCTTCGCCGACACCGATGGATCCCAGTCGCTGCGAGCATCGCCCTGTTGCCTTTCGCGATCGTCGGGCTGCAGACCGTATCCCCTGGCGGTTTCGGTTGGCTTCTCGTGGCGCCCTTCGCGGTCGTGGGCGCCGGCCTAGCGGGCTCGGTGCGGTGGGCAGAGCATCCGCTGGTCAGCGATATCGGGTTCTGGCACCGTGCTTGGTTCGTCACCTGGAACGCCAGGGTCCTCGAAACCACTGCCGTTGACGATGCATCTGAACCGGCCGGGCCTGAGCCGAGGCCCACTGCTTCGGCTCACGATCAAGTCGGCTGATACAGCCCCGCGTAGCGCCTGCACCCTGACTTGGGTGCGGGCGTCACGTATGAGTTCTGGCACTTCTCGAAAGCTGATATGGCTCGGAGAGCCCACGTTGGCCTCCTGTATTTGCTCGTCGCGCATCGACTCAAGTCCCCGGCGCAGCGAGCGGACCGCGGTCCTTGGCGTGGACTGGTCATCGCGCGCCGCGATCCTCCCGAGCATCTCCGGCAGGCCGGGGTGGTCGTACCGGATGAGGATCTGTCGAGGCAGTGCTCGCGGCGGTGCCGGTGGGGTGCCTCGCCCGCGCCTCAGTCGTGCGGCGCCGGCCCGGTCGTCGTGCCGATCCGCAGCTCGCACGGCAGCACGACCGGCTCCGCCGTCTCCCCGCGCGCGGCCGCCGCGAGCGCCCGGCCGACAGCGCGGCCCTTCTCGCGGCCGTCCTGCACGACGGTCGTGAGCCGGTGCGTCGTCCAGTCGTCGACGCGGACGCCGTCGAAGCCGATGATGCTGAGCTCGGCCGGGACGGCGATCCCGAGCTCCTCCGCCTCGAGCAGCACGCCGACGGCGAGGAGGTCGCTCTGCGCGAGGATCGCGGTCGGCCGTGCGCCCGCGGGCGCCGCGAGCAGCTCGCGTGCGGCTCGACGGCCTTCGTCGATCGTGCTGCCGAAGGTCGCGAGGCCGTCGGCGTCGGGGTACACCTCGCGGACTCCCCGGATGCGCTCGATCGTCGTGCGGCCGGTCGCGGCGGCCTCGCGCTCGGGCGTGAGCGCGCCGCGCGCGCGGGGTGCCTCGAGCGCCATCGTCACCATCGCGACACGCTCGTGCCCGAGGCTGCGGAGGTGCGCGGCGGCGGCGCGCGAGCCGGCGCGGTTCTCGATGTCGACGACGGCGACCCCGGGGAAGCGCTCGGTCTCGACGCCCACGACGGGGATGCGGCGGCGGCCGAGCAGCTCGACGGGCACGGCGACGGAGGCGCTGCAGCCGAGCAGCACGGCGGCGTCGATGGGCGCGGTCGAGACGGCGCCGGCATCCTCGCCCGCGTTCGCGAGGAGGAGGAGGGAGCTGCCGGCGTCGTCGAGGCCGGCGGCGATGCCGTCGAGGAGCGCGAGGTTCATGGGGTCGCGGAGCGAGTCGCTCATGGAGTCCTCGAGGACGACGCCGATGATGCCGGAGCGCCCGCGCCGCAGCGACTGCGCGCGCGGGTCGGGGCCGGCGTAGTCGAGCTCGGCGGCGGCGGCGAGCACCCGCTCGCGGGTGGCCTCGGCCACGGGGCCGGCGCCGCTGAACACGAGGGATGCGGTGGAGGCGGACACGCCCGCGCGCGCCGCGACGGCGGCGAGGGTGGGTCGGGTCGTTGCTCCGGCGCTCATGGCTCGCTATCGTAGTCGAAACGATTCGATCGAATCGATTCGAGAGTTCGATCCCCCGACCCGCGAGTCCCACCCCGAGCGAGCAGAGCGAGCATGACCAGCACCACCACGACCCGCACCGCGACCTGGCGCAACGCCGTCTTCGCCGTCTTCGCCCTCAACGGCATCGCGATGGCGAGCTGGGTCTCGCGCGTCCCCGGCATCCGCGACCACCTCGGCATCGACGCCGGCCAGGTCGGCCTGCTCCTCCTCGGCGTCTCGGTCGGGTCCATCCTCGGTCTCGCGCTCTCCAGCCAGATCGTGCACCGCCTCGGCTCGCGGCGGACGCTCGTCCTCACCGTGCCCGGCCTCGCGGTCGGCCTGGTCGTGCTCGGCGTCGGCGCCGAGCTCCTCGAGAGCTACCCGGTCGCCTGGGCCGGCTTTGCGATCTTCGGCTTCATGACCGGCCTCTGGGATGTCGCGATGAACGTCGAGGGCGCCGCCGTCGAGCGGGTCCTCGACCGCAACATCATGCCGTGGTTCCACGCCGCCTGGAGCCTGGGCACCGTCTCCGGCGCCGGCATCGGCGCGCTCGCCGCCGGGCCGGTCGGCATCGGCGTGTTCTGGCACCTGCTCGGCGCCGCCGTGCTCGTGCTGATCGCCGGCCCGCTCGCGCTCCGCGGCATCCCCCGCCACGAGGATGCCGTGGAGGACGCGGACGCCCCCGCCCTCACGCTCCGCGACCGCCTCGCCATCTGGGTCGAGCCGCGCACGCTGCTCATCGGCCTCATCATGCTCGGCATGGCCTTCACGGAGGGCAGCGCGAACGACTGGCTGGCCCTCGCGATGGTCGACGAGCGCGGCGTCTCGCACGGCACGGGCGCGCTGCTGTTCGGCGTGTTCACCGCCGCGATGACGCTCGGACGGATCGCGGGGGTGCCGCTCCTCGATCGCTTCGGCCGCATCCCCGTGCTCCGCGGCGCGGGCCTCACCGCGATCGTCGGCCTCGCGCTCGTGATCTGGGTGGACTCGCTGCCCGTCACCGTGATCGGCATCGTGCTGTGGGGCATCGGCGCCTCGCTCGGCTTCCCGGTCGGGATGTCGGCCGCGGCCGACGATCCCCGCAAGGCCGCCGCCCGGGTGAGCGCGGTCGCGACGGTCGCGTACACGGCGTTCCTCGTCGGCCCGCCGGTGCTCGGCTTCCTCGGCGACCACGTCGGCATCCTCAACGCGCTCATCGTGGTGCTCGCGCTCATCACGCTCGCGCTCGTCGCGACGCCCGCCGCGCGCGAGCAGGGCGCGGGCCTCGGCGCGAGCCGCCGTCCCCCCGCGAAGTAGCCCGCCCTCTCGCAATAGACATGTCTGCGACGCCACGGACGGTCGCATACGGCTGTCCGCGGCGCCGCAGACATGTCTCTGGCGGCTCGGCGCTGCATCCGGCCACCCGTAGGATCGTCGGGTGCGCCTCGTCATCGCCCGCTGCTCCGTCGACTACGCGGGCCGGCTCAGCGCCCACCTCCCGCTCGCCACGCGGCTCCTGCTCGTGAAGGGCGACGGGTCGGTCCTCGTCCACTCGGACTCGCTGAGCTACAAGCCGCTCAACTGGATGAGCCCGCCCTGCACCCTCACGCAGGTCGAGGTCGACGAGGAGCGCGCGGAGCTCGGGGTCACCGAGATCTGGCGCGTCGCGCAGGCGAAGACGGCCGACCTCCTCGTCATCTCGATCCACGAGATCCTCCACGACTCGAGCCACGAGCTCGGCATCGACCCGGGCCTGCAGAAGGACGGCGTCGAGGCCGACCTGCAGCGCCTCCTCGCGGAGCAGATCGAGCTCCTCGGCGAGGGGCACGCGCTCGTGCGCCGCGAGTACATGACCGCGATCGGGCCGGTCGACATCCTCGCCAGGGATGCCGCGGGCGGCTCCGTCGCGGTCGAGATCAAGCGGCGGGGCGACATCGACGGCGTCGAGCAGCTGACCCGATACCTCGAGCTCATGAACCGCGACCCGCGGCTCGCGCCCGTCGCGGGCGTGTTCGCGGCGCAGCAGATCAAGCCGCAGGCGCGCGCGCTCGCCGAGGACCGCGGCATCCGCTGCCTCCTGCTCGACTACGACGCGATGCGCGGCCTCGACAACGCCGAGAACCGGCTGTTCTGAGCCCGTCCACCCGCGGCACCTAGGCTGAGCGCGAGATGAGCAGCCCCCGACCCGACCTCCCTGCGGCCCCCTGGACCGCGATCCTCCTCGACCTCGACGGCACGATCGTCGACTCCGCGCCCGGCATCACCGCCTCGCTCGCCCACATGTACGAGCAGCTCGGGCGGCCGGTGCCGGCGCCCGCGGAGCTCCTCACCTGGGTGGGCCCGCCGATCCTCGACTCCATGCGCGACCTCGCCGGCTTCGACGCGGAGGAGAGCGCCCTCGCGCTCGCGTTCTATCGCGAGCACTACTTCGAGATCGGCGCGCTCGACGCGACCCCGTTCCCGGGCGTGCCGGAGGTGGTCCGCGAGATCGCGGCGGCCGGCATCCCCCTCTCGCTCGCGACCTCGAAGCCGGAGCATCCGGCGCGGCTGATCCTCGACCGTCTCGAGCTCACGTCCTGCTTCACCGCGGTCACGGGCGCGAGCGAGGACGAGGTGCGCAGCGCGAAGGCGGATGTCGTCGCGGAGGCGCTGCGCCGCCTCGGCGCGGGCGGCGCGGACCTCGCGCGGGTCGTGCACGTCGGCGATCGCTCGCACGATGTCGAGGGCGCGGCCGCGAACGGCGTGCCGACGATCTTCGCGACCTGGGGATACGGCTCGCCGCCCGAGCAGGCGGGCGCGATCACGGCGGTCGACACGGCGGAGGAGCTGCGCGCTGCGCTCGGCCTGACGGCGCTCGACCGCGCGAGCTGAGGGCGCCGCGCGCTCAGACCGGGCAGTGCAGGCGCGTCGAGGTGTGCTGGTCGCGCGTGCGCTCGAGCCGGTGCTCGGTCATGGGCCGCCCGCAGAGCGGGCACGGGCGCTCGGCGCGGCGCTCGGCGCTCGGGAGCGGCTGGTCGGGCTGCCGACCGGTGCCGAGCTGGGCAGGACCGAAGTAGGGGAACAGCGCGCGGTTGAGGCGATCCCACCATCGATCGCGGTCCGCATCCTTCGTCATGATGATGAGTGTACTAACTGTTCGCCCGCTATGCTGATCGCATGACCGCCGCCGACCCGCTCGCCCTCGACCGGCAGGTCTGCTTCGCGCTCGTCGCGACCGCGCGCAGCGTCGTCGGCGTGTACAAGCCGGTGCTCGAGCCGCTCGGCCTCACGCACCCGCAGTACCTCGTGATGCTCGCGCTCTGGGAGCGCAGCCCGCGCACCCTCCGCGACGTGGCCGAGGCGCTCTCGCTCGAGCCCGCGACCCTCAGCCCGCTCGTGAAGCGGCTCGAGGCGGCCGGCCTCCTCAGCCGCGAGCGCCGCGCCGGCGACGAGCGCAGCCTCGACATCCGGCTGACGGATGCCGGCGTCGCCCTGCGCGAGCGCGCCCTCGAGGTGCCCGGCCAGGTGGTCGCGCGACTCGGGCTGGGGCTGGACGAGCTCGAGGCGACGCGCGACGCGCTCACCCGCCTCCTCGAGGCGAGCCGCGGCGCCTGAGACGCGCGCCCGTCGTCCGCGAATCCCGCGGCATCTCAGCGCGCGAGGTGCTCCACGGCCGCGCCGAACACCCGCGGAAGCCGCGACGCCGCCGGCACGACCGCCCCGCGGAACGGCGAGGATGCGGCCCCCGCCAGCGCCCCCGTGAGCACCCGGAACGAGCGCGTGATCCGCATCCACTCCCCCTCGTACCCCGAGGGTCGACCCGCCGCGACCGCCCCGACCGCGGCACGCGCCTGCGCGAAGCCGAGGCGCAGGCCCTCGCCCGTGATGGCGTCCGTGTAGCCGCTCGCGTCGCCGACGAGCAGGATGCGGCCCGCCGTGCGCGCGCGGGTGCGCTGCCGGAACGGGCCGGCCCCGAGCCGCGATCCCGCGACCGGCGCGTCCGCGAGGCGCGCCGCGAGCTCCGGCGCCCCGGCGAGCGCCCGCTCGAGCCCGACGCCCTGCCGCGCGAGCACCGCGATCCCGACGAGCCGGTCGTCGACGGGCGTCACGTAGAGCTCCGCCTCCGGCGTCCAGTGCACCTCGATGAGCTCCGACCAGGGCGCCACCCGCCGGTGCTCGCGCAGCCCGTAGCGGCGGCGCCCCCGCGGCGCCGGCCGGGCCAGGCCCGCCGCGCGCGCGACCGTCGAGTGGAGGCCGTCGGCACCGAGGAGCCAGCGCCCGCGGAGCCCGGCGGCCCGCACGCCGTCGGCATCCTGCGCGACCTCCGCGACCCGCACGGGCTCGACGCGGACCCCGAGCGCCGCGGCCCGCGCGGCGAGCGCGTCGTGCAGGGTCGTCCGCCGCACCCCGAGGCCGACCGCGCCGCCCTCCGCGAAGCGGTGCACGGCATCCCGGCTCCCGTCCGTGTAGCGCACGCCGCGCAGCGGGATCCCGTGCGGCGCGACCCCGAGCCGGCCGAGCAGCGGCACGGCGCCCGGCATGAGCCCCTCGCCGCAGGCCTTGTCGATCGGGCCATCGCGCGGCTCGAGCACGATCGCCTCGAGCCCCGCGAGCCGCGCCTCGATCGCCGCGACGAGCCCCACCGGACCGCCGCCCGCGACGAGCACCTCGGCGTCGATCCCGGTCATGTCGAGCCCGCGGCGCCCGCATCGGGGCCGGCCCCGCCCGCATCCCGCAGCGCACGGAGCGCACGGTCCTCCGCCGGGATCCGGAAGCCGAGCAGCAGCACCAGGTTCAGCACCGTGAAGACGAGGGCCGTGATCCACGCCGAGTGCACGAGCGGCAGCGCGACGCCCTCGATCACCACCACGAGGTAGTTGGGATGCGGCAGCCAGGCCCAGCGGTACGGCCCGCGGCGCACCCGCTCCGCACCCGGCACGACGATGACGCGCGTGTTCCACTGCCGCCCGAGCGACGCGATGATCCACAGCCGGCCGGCCTGGCAGAGCACCGCGATCGCGAGCATCGGCCAGCCCAGCCACGGCAGGAAGGGGCGGTCGAGCAGCACGACCTCCGCGACCGCGCCGAGCAGGAGCGCCGTGTGCAGCGCGACCATCGCCGGGAAGTGCCCGCGCCCCGACTCGACGCCGCCGCTCGCGAAGGCCTCGGCCGCGTTGCGGCGCGACACCCGCAGCTCGTTGAGCCGCTCCACGCCCGTCAGCAGCACGAAGACGGCGAACAGCGCGACGCTCATGCCGCCCACTCCAGGAGCACGACCTCGCCGGTGACCCCCGGGCCGAGCGCGAACAGCATCCCGCGCGTGCCGGCGGGCTGCTCGAGGAGCCCGGCGAGGATGTGGAGCACGGATGCCGAGGAGAGGTTGCCGACCGCCTCGAGCGAGCGGCGGCTCGGCTCCAGATCGTCGTGGTCGAGGCCGAGGGAGTCCTCGAAGGCGTCGAGCACCCGGGGGCCGCCCGGGTGCGCGATCCACAGGTCCACGTCGTCGCGGCCGAGTCCCGCGTCGGCGAGGACCGCGTCCACGTCGCCCGCGAAGTTCGCGCGGATGGCGTCGCCGATCTCCGCCGTGAGGACGATCCGGAACCCGGAGCCGCCGAGATCGAAGCCGAGCATGCTCGCGGAGTCCGGGTAGAGGGCGCTGCGCGCGCCGCGCACCTCGGCCCCGGGGAGCCCGAGCTCGGCCGCGCGCTCGTCGCCCACCATGACGACCGCGGCCGCGCCGTCGCCGAAGAGGCCGCTCGCGATCGCGTTTGCGACCGACACGTCGCCGCGCTGGAGGGTCAGCGAGCAGAGCTCGACCGAGAGCACGACGGCGACGTCGCGGGGATGCCCGAGCAGGTGGTCGTGGACGCGCGCGATCCCCGCCGCCCCGGCAGCGCATCCCAGGCCGAAGGAGGGCACGCGGGTGACGTCGCGCCGCAGCCCGAGGAGCGGCGCGATGTGCGCGTCGATCGTGGGGGCGCCCGCGCCCGTCACGGTGGTGAACCAGAGGTGGTCGACGTCGGCCGCGGCGAGGCCGACCGCGGCGAGCGCCGCCTGCACCGCGCGGGCCGCGAGCGCCGTGCCCTCCCGCATCCAGATCGCATTGCTCTCGTCGAAGTCGCGGATGCCGCGGTACGCCTCGAGGGGCAGGATGCTGCGCCGGGTGGCGACGCCCGCCGCGCCGTGGAAGCGCTCGAGGAGGGCGGCGTGGTGGCCGGGCTCGGCGTCGGCCATCATGCGGGACAGCTCGGCCGTGACCGCCGCCTGCGGGTTCTCGTGCTCCGGCAGGACGGGCGCGACGGACACGATGCGCGACATCACCTGAGCGTATCGATCGGGGGCCGCCGCGATCCGGTGTGGGGCGTTCCTCCCAGGTGGCGCGGATTCAGGAGTCGCGCTCGGGTTGAGCCCGGCGGACCCGGCGAGCGGCGGCGACCCCGGAGGGTCAACGCGGGCCGAGGCGGCGCGGCTCCTGAATCCGCGCCGGCGCGCACCTGTCGACCCCGCCGCCTACCAGGCGTCGGCCGGTCGCGGCACGGTCTTCGCGACCTCCTCGAGCGAGCCGGAGAAGCAGGCGCGGAGCATGTCGGTGACCTCGGGGTCGGAGTCCATCGAGTCGGCGAGGCGGAGGCCGACCATCGTGTTGATGAGCATGCCGCCCGCGTAGAACTCGCGGACGTCCTGTGCCGACATCCCCATCTCGCGGAGCAGGGTCCAGATGCGGGCGAAGTGGGCCCGGGCCGCATCCCCGATGACGGGCTCGCCGCCGAGGAGGAAGGCCTGGCTGACGATGAGGTGCAGGCCGCGGACCTCGAGCAGCTGCACGTAGGCGGCGCTGAGCCGATCCTGGAGCGCGCCGAGCTCGTGCACGCCGCCGTCGGGCGCGGGGCCGGCCGCCTCGACGAAGGCGGCGGAGATGCGATCGACGGCCCAGTCGAGCGCCTCCAGGAAGAGGCGCTGCTTGCCGCCGAACATGCGGACGACGTACGGCTGGCTCACGCCGGCCGCGCTGGCGACGAGATCGGTCGTGGTGCCGCTGTAGCCGTTGGCGCCGAAGACCGCGACGGCGGCCTCGAGGATGAGGGGTCGGCGCTCGCCGGCGCTCATGCGGGACGCGGCTCTTCCGCCCTGCTCGGCCGGCGTGGCGGCGGTTCCGGTGCTCATGCTTGACATGTTATCAGTCGATTACCTACAGTGCTGGTGTTGTAATCATTCGATTACCTAGTACGGAGGACTCGTGACCGACACCCTCGCGCCCGACGCGCCGCCCGCATCCCCCGCGGCCCGCCGACCGCGCCCGCTCGCCCTCGTGATCATCGCCGCGTCCCTGCCGATGTTCATGGCCACCCTCGACAACCTCGTCATGACCAACGCGCTGCCCGTGCTGCACCGCGAGCTCGGCGCCGGCGTCGAGGAGCTCCAGTGGTTCGTCAACGCGTACACGCTCGTGTTCGCCTCGCTGATCCTCGTCGCGAGCGCTCTCGGCGACCGGCTCGGCCGCCGGCGGGTCTTCCTCGCCGGGATCGTGATCTTCGCGCTCGGCTCCGCCCTCGCCGCGCTCAGCACCGACCCCTCCGGCCTCATCGCGGCGCGCGCCCTGCAGGGCGTCGGCGGGGCCGCGCTCATGCCGCTGTCGCTCGCGCTCCTCACCGGCGCCACCCCGCCCGAGCGGCGACCGCTCGCGATCGGGATCTGGGGCGGCATCTCGGGCCTCGGCGTCGCCCTCGGCCCGCTCGTCGGCGGCATCGTGATGGAGGGCTGGGACTGGCAGGCGATCTTCTGGCTCAACATCCCCGTCGCGATCGTCGCCATCCCCCTCGTGCTGTGGGCGCTGCCCGAGCAGCGAGGCGCGCGCGTGCCGCTCGACCTGCCCGGCGCGGCCCTCGCCGCCCTCGGCGTGCTCGCCGTCGTCCACACCACCGTCCGCGGGACGGACGACGGCTGGGACTCGCCCACCATCGCCCTCGAGTACGCGCTCGGCGGCATCCTGCTCGTCGCCTTCGTGCTCTGGCAGCGCCGACGCGGGGGCGCCGCCCTCATCCCGCTCGCGCTGTTCCGCGACCGCGCCTTCACGCTCGTGAACCTCATCGGCTTCGCGTTCAGCTTCGGCGCCTTCGGGGCGATCTTCCTGCTCATCCAGTACCTGCAGGTGGTGCACGGCTCGACGCCCCTCGAGGCGGCGGTGCAGACGACGCCGTGGACGCTCATGCCCATGCTCATCGCCCCGCTCGCCGGCATGATCGCGCCGCGTGTCGGCACGCGCGCGCTGCTCGTCGGCGGCGTGCTCCTGCAGGGCTCGGCCCTCGTCTGGCTCGCCCTCGTCATGAGCCCGACCGTCGAGTACTCGGCGCTCGTCGCGCCCTTCGTCGTCGCGGGCATCGGGATGAGCCTGTTCTTCGCACCGAGTGCGACGGCGCTCCTCGCGACCCTGCGGGGCGAGGATCACGCGAAGGCGTCCGGCGTGAACGCGACGCTCCGCGAGATGGGCATCGTGCTCGGCACCGCCGTGCTGACCGCGATCTTCACGAACGCGGGCGGGCAGCTCACACCGGAGCTCTACGTGGATGCGGCGCGCCCCGCCGTGCTCGTCGGCGGCCTCGTCGCGCTCGCGGCGGTCGTCGCGGCGGCACTCCTGCCGCACGGGCGGACGCCGCGGTCCCCGGCGCCCGCATCCGATCCCGCGGAGTCCTCCGACCCGGACCGAGCCGAGACCGCCCCCGAGCCGCAACCGGCCTGACCCGCGCCGAACGTGCCCGAACAGCCCCGAGCGCGGCCCGAAGCACGGGCACGTTCGAGGCTGTTCGGGCACCTTCGCGGGCGCTCGGTCGGGCGCGAGACCGGGGATGCCGGGGCGCGCGGCCAGGCGGTCCGCGTGCGGCTACGCGCCGAGGCGGGCGAGCTCCTCCGCGCTCAGCTGCAGCTCGGCCGACTCGAGGAGCGCCGGCAGCTGCTCGACGACGCGGGCGCTCGCGATGGGCGCGGCGACCGTCGGCTGCTGCCGGAGCCAGGCGAGCGCGACGGCCGTCACGCTGACGCCGTGCTCGGCCGCGATCTCGTCGAGCGTGCCGAGCAGCTCGACGTTGCGGGGCTCCTCGAGGAGCTTCGCCGCCCCGCCCGCGCGGGCCGACTCGACCTCGGCGCCCGGCCGGTACTTGCCGGTCAGGAAGCCCGAGGCGAGGGAGGAGTAGGGCAGCTCCACGAGCTCGAGCTCCTCGACGGTCGGACGGAGCGCGGTCTCGTAGCCGCGCTCCACGAGGTTGTAGTGGTCCTGCACGACCGTGTAGCCGACGAGTCCCGCATCGCGCGCGATCTCGACCGCGCTGCGCAGGCGCCCGGCCGTGAAGTTGGAGGCGCCCAGCTCGTGCACCTTGCCGGCCGCGACGAGCTCGGCGAAGGCGCCCACGGTCTCCTCCTGCTCCACCGACTCGTCGTCGCGGTGGGCGTAGTAGAGGTCGAGGTGGTCGGTCTGGAGGCGGCGGAGCGAGTCGTCGACGGCAGCGCGGATGTTCGCGGCCGAGAGGCCGGGGCGCGCCTCGAGCGAGAAGACCTTCGTCGCGATGACGACGTCCTCGCGGCTGCCGCGGCTGGCGAGCCACTCGCCGAGGATGGTCTCCGACTCCCCGCCGGAGTTGCCGGGCGCCCAGGCCGAGTAGACGTCGGCGGTGTCGATGGCGCGCCCACCGGCGGCGACGAAGGCGTCGAGGACGGCGAAGCTCTCCTCGCGGTCCGAGGTCCAGCCGAAGATGTTGCCGCCGAGTACGAGGGGGCCGAAGTCGAGAGAGGTCATGCCGGGACCAGCGCGGACGACGGGTGTCGTATTCCCGGGCGGCTAGTGCGAGAAGATGCCGATCGCGGTCTCCGGCATGAGGCTCAGCCCGACGACGGCGATCGAGCCGACGACGATGAGCGCCGCGATCGCGACGAGGACGAGCAGCCCGGCACCCCGGACGAAACGCAGGAAACCGGTCATGCCCCCAGGGTACCGGGCGGTCGCCAGCGCGGCACCGGCCGGGGATGCGAGCATGGCCGGGTGAGCGACGCCGACCGCATCATCCAGCACCTCGACGAGACCGACACCATCACGATCGCGACGAGGCGTCGCAGCGGCGAGCTCGTCCCGACCTTCATCTGGTCGGCGGTCGCGGACGGCGCCGGCGACCGCGTCGGCTACCTGCGCAGCGCCTTCGGCCCCGGATCCTGGTGGTACCGGCGCGCGACCGCCGACGGCTGGATGGGGCTCGACCTCGGCGCCGAGCCCGAGGACACGGAGGGCACGCCGAGCGCAGCGTGGGTGGAGCTGGTCGAGCTCGCCGTCGAGCACGTGCCCGACGACGCGGTCCACGCGGCCGAGCACGAGGCGCTCGACGCGGCGCTCACCGCCAAGTACGGGCACGACCCGCAGAACCTCGCCCCCATGCTGAGCGAGGACGCCCGGGCCTGCACCCTGCGGGTCCGCATCCACGAGGAGGCCCGCGCATGAGCGGATTCAACGAGCAGATCGCGGCCGAGTTCCGCGCCAACGGAGGACGGGTGGCGCGCTTCGGCGACGCGCTCGTGATCCTCCACACGACGGGCGCGCGCTCGGGCGAACCGCGTGAGAACCCCGTCATGGGGCTGCCTGACGGCGACGGCTGGATCATCCCCGCCTCCGCGGCCGGCTCGCCGAAGGACCCGGCCTGGGCTCACAACCTCCGCGCGCACCCCGACATCGAGATCGAGTTCGCGGGGGCGGACGGCGTCGAGACCGCCGAGGTCAGAGCCGAGCAGCTCGAGGACCCCGCCTGGGCGGCCGCGTGGGATCGCTTCACGAGCGCCTCGGACGGCTTCCGCGAGTACGAGACCCGCACCCAGGGCCGCCGCATCCCCGTCTTCCGCCTCGCACGGCGCTGAGCGCGGTCCGCGCGGTCGCGCGAGCCGGTTACCATCGAGGGAGCGCGCGAAAGGACGGCACGGACGTGGTCGAGTACTTCTGGATCCTCATCGGTCTCATCTCCCTCGGCGGAGTCGTCGGCATCACCGCCGGCCTCGTCGCCCTGGCGCGCAGCTGAGCGCCCCGGCGCCCGAGCCCCCCCCCCCCCCCGCCGACCCCGCGCCGCGCCGGCGCCTCGTCGACCTGACGCCGCTCCGGCGATCCCCCGCCTTCGCGCGCCTCTGGATCGGCGCGACGATCTCCGGCGTCGGCGCCCAGCTGACGGTCGTCGCGGTCGGCCTGCAGCTCTACGACATCACGCGGTCGACCTTCGCGGTCGCGCTCGTCGGCGGCATCGCCCTCGTGCCGATGGTGATCGCCGGGCTCTGGGGCGGGATGCTCGCCGACGCCTTCGACCGCCGCCGCGTGCTCATCGCGAGCGCCGTCCTCGGCTGGCTCGCGACGCTCGGCCTCGTCGCCCTCTCCGCGGCGGACGCGATGCTCGTCGCGCAGGGCGGACGGGTCGAGGTGTGGCCCTTCTACGTCCTCACGACGATCGCCTCCGTCGCCGCGACCGTGCAGAACGCGACCCGCGCCTCCGTGATCCCCCGCATCCTGCCGACCGAGCTCGTCTCGCGGGCGGCGGCGCTCAACGGCATCGGCTTCGGCTTCCAGCTCACGGTCGGCCCGGCGCTCGCCGGCGTGCTCGTGGCCTCGATCGGCTTCGCGCCGACCTTCGCGGTGGATGCCGTGCTGGCCTCCGCGGTGTTCATCGGCATCGTGCGCCTCCCGAAGCTCCCGCCGCTGCGCGAGGTCGCGAAGCCGGGGCTGCGCTCGCTCCTCGACGGCTGGGCGTTCCTGCGGAGCGCCCCCAACATCCGGATGAGCTTCCTCGTCGACATCGTCGCGATGACCTTCGGGCGGCCCTTCGTGCTGTTCCCGGCGGTCGGGGCGACCGTGATCGGCGGCGGGCCGGTGACGGTCGGCATCCTCACGGCGTCGATGGCGATCGGCACCTTCCTCGCGAGCCTGTTCAGCGGCCCGGTCGCGCACGTGCACCGGCACGGCGTCGCGATCGGCCGGGCGATCACCGTCTACGGCGCCTTCGCGGGGCTGTTCGGCGTCGTCGTGCTCGTCATGCAGACGGGGGCCGGCGGGCCGGTCGGCGAGCGCTTCGATCAGGCGAACGCGGTCGCGCTCGCCTGCGCGGGGCTCGCGCTCGTCGGCATGGGCGCGAGCGACGAGATCAGCGCGATCTTCCGCTCGACGATGCTCCTCACGGCCGCGCCCGACGACATGCGGGGGCGCCTGCAGGGCGTCTTCACGATCGTCGTGACGGGCGGGCCGCGCCTCGGCGACCTGTACGCCGGCATCCTCGCGACGGCGCTCGTGCTGTGGTTCCCGCCCGTGCTCGGCGGGCTGCTCATCATGGCGATCATCGCGGTGCTCATGCGGGTGCAGCCGGCGTTCCGCGCCTACGACGCCCGCACCCCGACCCGCTGATCGCGGGGTCGCTTCTCGGCGGGACGGCCGGAGCTCTCAGATCCGTGCGGGATCCTCGCGCTCGAGCAGCGTGAGCACCTCCAGATGCGCGGTCTGGGGGAACATGTCGAGCACCCGCGCGCGCCGCAGCGCCATCGACGGCATCCGCTCGAGATCCCGGGCGAGGGATGCCGGCTCGCAGCTCGAGTAGAGGACGTGGCGGACCCCGCTCGCCTCGATCCACCCGGCGAGCGCCGGGCCGATGCCCCGGCGCGGCGGGTTGACGACCACGAGCTCGGGCGGTGCGCCGGCCCCGAGCGCGAAGGCGGTCGCATCCCCCGCCTCGAAGCGGACGCCCTCGATGCCCGCCTCCGCGACGCTCTGTCGTGCGCTCTCGACGGCCTCCGCGCTGAGCTCGACGCCGAGGACCTCGCGTCCCGGCCGGGCGAGGTGGAGGGCGAAGCCGCCGACGCCGCAGTACAGATCCCAGACGCTCGCGGCCGGAAGGCCCCGGGTCCACTCGCGGGCCTCCCGGTAGAGCGCGGTCGCGATGGCGGTGTTCGTCTGGAAGAAGCTCTGCGGGCGCAGGTGCAGCGCGACCTCGTCGAGCGGCATCCGCAGCGTGTCGGCCTCGGTGAGCACGATCTCGCGCTCGCCCTCGAGGAGGGCGCGGTGCTCGGGGTGGATGTTCGCGGTGACGACGACGGCGCGCGGCAGCGCCTCGAGCAGCGAGGGGAGGTGCTTGCTGATGCGGGCGAGATCGGCCGTCGAGCGGAGCACGAGGCGGATCATGAGCTCGCCCCCGGGCGCCTCCGTCACGAGCACGTGCTTGAGCTCGCCGCGCCGGGCCGGCACGTCGTAGGGCTCGAGCCCGACGAGCGTCGTGAAGCGGGCGATGACGGGGAGCGCGGCGCGGATCCCGGGCGCCGTGATGCCGCAGTGCCGGAGGTCGACGCCGCGGCCGGCCTCGTCGAGGATGCCGAAGGTCGGCGCCTCGGCGGTCCCGCCGACGACCATCTTCGCCTTGTTCCGGTAGCCCTCCTCGGGGCTCGCGATCGGCGGCATCCACTCGGTCCGACCGGCGCCGCTCGCGCCGGCGAGGAGGGCGCGCGTGCGGGCGTCCTTCGCGGCGAGCTGGGTCGCGTAGGGCTCGCCCATGTGCGTGCACGAGCGGCAGACGCCGCGGTCGAAGTAGTCGCACTGCACGGGCTCGATCCTCGCAGACGCGCGCGGGGAGGCGGCCGGAGGCGGCGCGGTCACCCCTCCGGACCGGGCGGCGCCGAGGGCTCCGGCAGGTCGCGGAGCGCGCGGGTCATGCGCTGCAGCAGCTCGAAGGCGGCGCGCTGCTCGTCGGGCCCCATGCCGTCGAGCATGCGGAGCTCGACCCCGCGCACCGCGGCGCTCGCGAGGCGGAGCCGCTCCCGGCCGAGGGCGGTGAGCTCGGCCGGGAGCGCCTTGCCGACGGCGGGGGTCTCCGCCCGGGCGACGAGCCCCTCCTCCTCGAGCGACTGGAGGAGCACGCCCATCGACTGCCTCGTGATGAAGGCGCCGCGGGCGAGCTCGGAGCCGGAGAGCCCGGGCCGCTGGGCGAGGAGCTCGAGGCAGGAATAGCGGGTGACGGTCATGTGGAGGGGTCGGAGCACGTCCTCCATCGCGATGCGGAGCGCGGAGGCGGCCTCCTTGAGGAGGTAGCCGAGCGAGCTCGGGAGGTGGATGCGATCCTCGTCCGTCATGTCAGCATCCTGACACATGGTGTAGCATGTCAGTAAACTGACACACAGAGGAGCCATCATGACCGCCATCGGACCCGACTTCATCTCCATCCAGGTGCGCGACCTCGCCGCATCGCAGGCCTTCTACGAGCAGCACCTCGGACTCGTGCGCTCGCCCGCCGGCCCGCCCCACGCCGTCGTCTTCGAGACGGCGCCCATCGCCTTCGCGCTGCGCGACATCGTGCCCGGCACCGAGCTCGAGGCCGCACCCCACCCCGGCATCGGCGTCGCCATCTGGCTCCGCGCCGACGACGTCCAGGGCATCCACGATCGGCTGGTCGCCGCCGGGCAGCCGATCGTCGCCGAGCCGATCGACGGCCCCTTCGGCCGCACCTTCACCTTCGCCGACCCCGACGGCTACCGGATCACGCTGCACGACCGGGCGTGACGCCGTGCGCTCGGACGGCTGAGGCGGCACGCCGCGGCGCTGGCCGCCGCGCAGCGACCGCTCAGCCGCTCGACCGCACGGTCGGTCTCGGCTCCGGGCGATCGCTGCACGGGTCCTGATCAGGGAGGTGCCCTACGCTCGTCGCAGAGGCCCGCATCCCGGGCCTGCGGACGAGGGAGCAGTACCCGCACCGGACAAGACTGACTCGGGAAGTCCCGTCATGTCCTGGCTCGTCCTCATCCTCTCCGGCCTCCTCGAGGCGGTGTGGGCCTCCGCGCTCGCCTCCTCGAAGGGGTTCCGCCGCGTCGGCCCGACGATCGTGTTCGCCGTCGCGCTCCTCCTCAGCATGGCCGGCCTCGCCTTCGCCATGACCGAGCTGCCGACCGGCACCGCCTACGCCGTCTGGGTCGGCATCGGCGCCACGCTCACCGTCGTGTGGGCGATGATCCGCGGCATCGAGCGGGCCTCCGTCGCGCGCATCCTGCTCCTCGTCCTGCTCGTCGGCTCCGTCGTCGGGCTCAAGGCGGTGAGCTGAGGATGCCGTGGATCGTGCTGCTCGCGAGCGCCGTCCTCGAGGCGGTCTGGGCGACCGCGCTCGGCCGCTCCGAGGGCCTCACCCAGCCTCTCCCGACGCTCGTGTTCCTCGTCGCGCTCGTGCTGAGCATGCTCGGCCTGGGGCGCGCCGCCCGCGGCATCCCGATCGGCACCGCCTACGCGGTGTGGGTGGGGGTCGGCGCGGCGCTCACCGTCGCGATCGCGATCGTCTCGGGCGAGGAGCCGCTCTCGCCCTGGAAGCTCGTGTTCCTCGCCGGCATCGTCGGCGCGGTCATCGGGCTCAAGCTCGTGCCCTCGTCGCCGGCCGCGGCCGAGGCGCCGGCCCCGGATGGGATCGCGCCGGCCGAGCCCCGCGGCTGACGACGCCGGAGCGCGCGGTCGGCGAGCAGGATGCCGCCCGCGAGCGCCGCGACGCCCGCGGCCCCGCCGAGCACGGAGGTCGCGGGCGCGACGAGCTCGAGGCAGCGGGCGTAGCTCGCCGGGTCGAAGACGGGATCGCCGTCGCCGACGAAGCGGTAGGCGTCGGCGCCGGCCAGCGCGCCGAGCGTGTCGGCGCACATGCCGCCGCCCTCGAGGTACCCGGGACCCGGCCAGAGCAGCGCCGCGAGCGCCGTCCCGAGCGCGCCCGCGAGGATCGCGGCGACCGCGAGGCGCATCCCTCGTGCCAGCATCCGCACCTCCCCGTCGTGGAGCTCCGACGCTACGGGACCGCGCCCGCTCGCCGCGTCATCCTCGCGACGGATACCGAGAGATCCGCCCGGAGCTGTCGATCCGCGTCGTGCTCGATCGTCACCCTCCTGAACGGGCCGAGACACGGCCCTGGACGGGGCGTGGCCCCGAGTGGAGGATCGGAACCATGCGATACACGCTGCTGCTGCACTATCCGGAGATGGCGCCCGAGGAGCTGGGCGAGGAGATGCTGCAGGAGGGCCAGCGCGCCTTCGCCGCCTACGCGCAGGCGCTGCGCGGCGCCGGGGTCCTGCTCGGCGCCGAGGTCCTCCAGCCCTCGAGCGCCACGACCACCGTCTCGGCGGCGACCGGCGAGCTGCGCGTCCAGGACGGTCCCTTCGCCGACACGAAGGAGCAGCTGGGCGGCATCGTCGTCATCGACGTACCCGACCTGGATGCCGCCCTCGGCTGGGCGAGGCAGGCACCCCCCGTGGCGTGGGGCGCCGTCGAGATCCGACCCGGCGCGACCCACACGGTCGACGGGACGTGGGTGCCGAACGCGTGACCTCGGACCGGGCGGCGGGGGCGCGCGCGGCGGCCGGGCACGCCGCCCGCGCCTCCCGCGCCCGGCTGCTCGCGCTGCTCGCCGCCGGGACGCGCGACCTCGCGCTCGCGGAGGACGCGCTGCAGGGCGCCTTCGAGGAGGCGCTCGCCCGCTGGCCGCAGGCCGGCGTGCCCGAGAATCCCGAGGGATGGCTGCTCGCGGTGGCGCGCAACCGTCAGCGGGACGCCTGGAGGTCGGCCGCCGTCCGCACCGCGGCCCCGCTCGAGGACGGAGAGGAGGGCGCCGCCGTGGATCCGCTCGCCGAGCTCGACCCCGACGCGATCCCCGATCGCCGGCTCGCACTCCTCTTCACCTGCGCGCATCCGGCGATCGACGCCGGGGTACGCACCCCGCTCATGCTGCAGACGGTGCTCGGCTTCGAGGCCGCGCAGGTGGCGCGGGTGTTCGCGGTGCCGGCGCCGACGATGGCGCAGCGGCTCGTGCGGGCGAAGCGGCGGATCCGGGATGCCGGCATCCCGTTCCGGATCCCGGAGCGGCGCGAGATGCCGGAGCGCCTGCCTGGCGTGCTCGAGGCGGTGTACGGCTGCTTCGCGATCGCCTGGGCGGATGCCGACGGCGCCGGCCCGGACGCGGCGGAGTCGATGGCGGGCGAGGCCCTGCACCTGGCGGTCGCGCTCGCGGCGCTCCTCGAGGACGAGCCGGAGGCCTGGGGGCTCGCGTCGCTCGTCGCGCTGTCGCTGTCGCGCGCCGGCTCCCGGACCGACGCGTTCGTGCCGCTCGAGGAGCAGGATCCGGCGGGCTGGGATGCCGCGCTCGTCGCGGACGGCGAGGCGCTGCTCCGGCGGGCGGGGGCCGCGTCGAGCCCGCACCCGCCCGGCCGCTTCGAGCTCGAGGCGGCGATGCAGGCCGTCCACGCGGATCGCGCGCGCACCGCCGCGACTGACTGGCCGGCGCTCGAGACCCTGTCGTCGGCGCTGCTGGCCGTGGCGCCGACGCTCGGCGCGCGGGTCGCGCACGCCGCGATCCTCGGGCGCACGCGGGGGCCGGATGCCGGACTCGAGGCGCTCCGGGAGCTCGCCTCCGCCGCGCCCGCCGACTTCCAGCCGCTCCACGCGGCACGCGCCGAGCTGCTGGCGCGGGCCGGTCGCGAGGAGGCGGCTCGTGCCGCCTTCCGCCGGGCCGCCGAGCTCGCGCCCGACGAGCGCAGCCGCGCCTACCTCGCGGGACGGGCGGGATGGGGCCGCGCCCGGCCCGTCTCGTAGAGCGGTGCCGCATCCCGGTCCGAGCCCGTCGGCCGGACCGCGCGCGCGACCTCCGGCGCCCCCGTCGCCCGGAACCGCCGCAGCCGCAGGCTGTTGAGCACCACGAGCACCGAGGACGCCGCCATCGCCGCCCCCGCGAGCACGGGGCTGAGGAGGGCGAGCATCGCCACGGGGATCGCCGCGACGTTGTAGGCGAAGGCCCAGAACAGGTTGCCCTGGATCACGCGGAGCGTCCGGCGGGCGAGGCGGATCGCGTCGGCGACGAGCAGGAGGTCGTCGCCCACGATCGTGATGTCGCTCGCCGCGATCGCCGCATCCGTGCCCCCGCCCATCGCGAGGCCGAGGTCCGCTGCGGCGAGCGCCGCCGCGTCGTTGACGCCGTCGCCCGCCATTGCGACGACGCGGCCCGCGGCCTGGAGCTCGCGGATCGCGTCGAGCTTGCCGGCGGGGGTGACGCCCGCGCGCACCTCCTCGATGCCGAGCTCGCGCGCGACCGCGGCGGCCGCGCCCGCGTTGTCGCCCGTCACGAGGACGGGGCGGATGCCGAGGCGGCGCAGCTCCGCGATGGCGGCCGCGCTCGTCGGCTTCACGGTGTCGGCGACGGCGACGAGCCCGAGCGGGACGCCGTCGGCGGCGACCGCGATGACGGTCGCGCCGTCATCCTCGAGCCGCGCTGCCTCCGCCGCCAGCCCGCCGAGCTCGATCGACCAGTGCTCGCCGATCCACGCGGGGCGGCCGGCGACGACGAGCCGCTCGTCGACGACGCCCTGCACGCCCATCCCGGCGTGGGAGGCGAAGTCGGCGGCCGTCGGGAAGCCGGCCCCGGCCTCCTGCACGATCGCGCGCGCGACGGGGTGCTCGGAGCCGTCCTCGACGCCCGCCGCGAGCGCGAGCAGCCGGTCTCGCTCGATGCCGGGCGCGGGCACGACGGCCGAGACCGACATCCGGCCCTCCGTCACGGTGCCCGTCTTGTCGAGCACGATGGTGTCGATGCGCTTCGTCTGCTCGAGCACCTGAGGCCCGCGGATGAGGATGCCGAGCTGCGATCCGCGGCCGGTGCCGACGAGGAGCGCGGTCGGCGTCGCGAGGCCGAGCGCGCACGGGCAGGCGATGATGAGAGTCGTCACGGCCGCCGTGAAGGCGATCTCGAGCGGGGCGCCGCCGAGCGCCCAGGCCGCGAAGGCGATGACGGCGAGCCCGATCACGACCGGCACGAAGATGGCCGAGATGCGGTCGGCGAGCCGCTGCACCTGCGCCTTGCCGGTCTGCGCCTCCACCATGAGCCGGCGGATGCGGGCGAGCTCCGTGTCGGCGCCGATGCGCGTGATCTCGACGAGGAGCCGGCCGCCGATGTTGTTCGTCGCGCCGACGACGCGCGAGCCGGCCTCGACCTCGACCGGCGCCGACTCGCCCGTGAGCATGCTCGCGTCGATCGCGGAGGCGCCCTCGACGACGAGCCCGTCGGAGGGGATGCGCTCGCCGGGACGCACCACGACACGGTCGCCGACCTGCAGCTGCGCGATCGGGATGCGGCGCTCGACCCCGTCGCGGAGCACCGCCGCGTCCTTCGCCCCGAGCTCGAGCAGCGCGCGCAGCGCCGCCGAGGAGGAGCGCTTCGCCCGCGCCTCGGCGTAGCGCCCGGCGAGGATGAAGACGGTCACGACGGCGGCGACCTCGAGGTAGATCTCGGATGCGCCCGCCTCGGGCCGCCCCAGCAGCGTGAAGGTCATGTGCATGCCGGGCATGCCGGCGTCGCCGAGGAACAGGGCGTACAGCGACCAGCCGAGGGCGGCGAGCACGCCGACGCTGATGAGCGTGTCCATGGTGGCGGCGCCGTGCCGGAGGTTCACGGCGGCGGCGCGGTGGAAGGGCCACGCGCCCCACACGGCGACGGGCGCGGCGAGCGTCAGCGCGAGCCACTGCCAGTTCTCGAACTGGAGGGCGGGGACCATCGAGAGGAGCAGCACCGGCAGCGCGAGGGCGGCGCTGATCACGAGCCGCCGGCGGAGCACGCGCGTCTCCTCGTCCTCGGCGGCCGACCCGGCATCCCCCGCATCCCCCGCGTCGGCGGCGTCCGGCGTCTCCTCGGGCGGCGCGGGGATGGTGGCCCGGTACCCCGCGGACGCGACGGCGGCGATGAGCGCGGCCTCGTCCGGCAGCGCCCCGGCGCTCTCGCCGCTCCCCCGCACGCGCGCCTTCTCGGTGGCGTAGTTGACGCTCGCCTCGACGCCGGGGAGCCGGTTGAGCTTGCGCTCGATCCGGGTCGCGCAGCTCGCGCAGGTCATCCCGGCGATGTCGAGCTCGACGTCGAGCCCGGGCGCGCTCACGCGGCGCCGCCGGCCACGGTGTAGCCGGCCTCCTCGACGGCGGCGCGGATGCGCGCCCCGTCGATCGGCTCGGATGCGGTGATGGCGACCCGGCTCGCGGCACCGGGGCGCAGCTCGACGGCCACGCCCTCCACCTCGGCGAGCTCGCCGAGCTCTTCGGTGACGCTCATGACGCAGTGCTGGCAGGTCATGCCCTCGACGAGGACCTCGATGTCGTTCATGTCTCTCCCTGGCTCCGGTGCGCGGACGCGGCTACGAGCGGACGAGCCGCGCGATCGCGGCGCTCGCCTCGCGGATCTTCTCCTCGGCGACCTCGCCGCCCTCCTTCGTCGCCTCGGCGACGCAGTGCGAGAGGTGGTCGTCGAGAAGGGTGAGGGCGACGGTCTCGAGCGCCTTCGTGGCGGCGGACACCTGGGTGAGGATGTCGATGCAGTACTGGTCCTCCTCGACCATGCGCGCGATGCCGCGCACCTGGCCCTCGGCGCGGCGGAGGCGCTTGAGGAGCTCGGTCTTGTCGTCGGTGTAGCCGTGCATGGTGCCGATCATACCCCCGGGGGGTATCACCGCGCTGGCGGGAGGCTCTCCACCCACATGTCCATCCGGCGATGCAGCTCGGCCGAGGCGAGGTCGGCGCGGCCGATGCCGGCGTAGTTCGGCGCCCAGGTCCCGACGCGCTCGACCGCGCGCGACGCGGCGTGCACATCCCACGACACCATGTCGGGGATGGCGCGCCCGGCCGCCCGCTCGTAGGCGTCGAGCAGCGTCTCGGCCGCATCCGCCGAGCCGAGGAGCGCGAGATCCATCCGCGCCCAGGCGAGATCGACGCCGCGCGGCGTCTGCCGCGCGCCCGACCAGTCGACGACGCCCGTGAGCCGGCCGTCGGCCCACACCGCGTTGCCGCTCCAGAAGTCGCCGTGACCGAGCACGAGCTCGGCGCGATCGAGCTCCGGCCATTCGGCGCGAGCGCGCGCGATCACGGGATGCCGTCCCTCCGGCGGCGCGTCGGGACCGATGGGCAGACCCCGGCCGTCGAGCTCGTGGATGCGTGCCAGGACCGTGCCGAGCTCGCGGGCCACGACGTCGAGCGGCAGCTCGGGCGGCGGGGTGCCGCCCGGGATCGCGGTCGTGAGGATGATCTCGCCGCCGGTCCAGGATCCGTGCCCGAGCAGCCGGGGCGCCGCCGCGCCGAGCGGTCCGAGCCGGGCGAGGATGCCGACCTCGTCCGCGACGGCGGGATCGCCGGGCGGGAACCCCCGGGCGACGAGCTCGCGCGGGCCGGGCTCGCCGCCGTGGGCGGTGCGCAGCAGCATCGTGCGGGCGTGCTGCCCCGCGGTGAGCACGCGGACCGGCTCGAGCTCGCGCCCGAGGATCGCCGCCGCGGCCGCGACCAGCTCGGCGTCCTCATGCTGCTCCATGAGCCCATCCTCTCCGCTGCCGCTACCATCGACAGCAGGTGTGCCGGGAAGTCTGGTCGGCGTCACCCGGCGAGGGGTCGGGTGTCCGAGAGGAGCTCCGTGCCCGGCACCGACACCCACACCGCCCGAACCGGTCGCCCGGGCGCCCGCGCCCGCATCCGCCGCGTCCTGAGCCTCGAGACGACGAGCGGCATCCTGCTCCTCGCGGCCGCCGCCCTCGCGCTGGCCTGGGCGAACTCGCCGCTCCGCGACGGCTACGCCGCCGTCTCCTCCACGGTGGTCGGGCCGGCCGCGATCCACCTCGATCTGAGCCTCGCCACCTGGGCGGCCGACGGCCTCCTCGCCGTGTTCTTCTTCGTGGTCGGGGTGGAGCTCAAGCACGAGTTCGTCGCCGGCAGCCTCCGCAGCCCGCGCGAGGCGGCGGTGCCCGTGCTTGCCGCGGTCGGCGGGATGGCGGTGCCGGCGCTCGTCTTCAGCGGCGTCGTGCTCGCGGCCGGCGACACGGTCGCACTCCACGGCTGGGCGATCCCCACCGCGACCGACATCGCCTTCGCCCTCGGCGTGCTCGCGGTCTTCGGGCGGGGGCTGCCGGTCGCGCTCCGCACCTTCCTGCTGACCCTCGCGGTCGTCGACGACCTGCTCGCGATCGTCGTCATCGCCGTCTTCTACACGGCATCCATCCAGATCCTCGCCCTGCTCGGCGCCCTCGCCGCCGTGGCCGTCTTCGGGCTCGTGATCCGCTCGCGCTTCTCGCGCTGGTGGCTGCTCATCCCGGTCGCGCTCGTCGCCTGGGTGCTCATGCACGAGTCGGGTGTCCACGCGACGATCGCGGGCGTGCTCATGGGCTTCACGGTGCCGGCGCGACCCGTGCACGGCGAGTCCGAGCCGCGCACGCACCAGCTCGAGGGCGCGGTGCGGCCCTGGTCGACCGCGGTGGCCCTGCCCGTGTTCGCGTTCTTCTCCGCCGGCGTCTCCGTCGCCGACGGCGGCGGCTTCGGCGAGCTCGTCGCGCAGCCCGTGCTCATCGCGATCGCGGCGGGCCTCGTGCTCGGCAAGCTCGTCGGCGTGCTCGGCATGACGGCGCTCATCACGCGCCTCACCCCGCTGCGCCTGCCCGACTCGATCGGCATCCGCGACCTGCTCCCGGTCGGCTTCCTCACCGGCATCGGCTTCACGGTGTCGCTGCTCATCACGGAGCTGTCCTTCCCGGATGCCGAGCACACGGATGCCGCCAAGCTCGCCGTGCTCCTCGGCTCGGGCATCTCGGCGGTGCTCGCCGCCCTCTGGCTCCGCTGGGACGCCCGCCAGGCCCGCCTCGCCGACATGAACGAGGACGGCGTGCCGGATCGGGACCTGCGCCGCATCGGGGACTGAGCCCTCGAGCAGGCCCGAGACGGGCGACTCCGAGAAGGTGGACCCGAATCGGATCCCGATGTGCGCGAGGGGGGACTTGAACCCCCACACCCTTGCGAGTACTGGCACCTGAAGCCAGCGCGTCTGCCAATTCCGCCACTCGCGCGTGAGGAGCGCGGCGTCGCGCTCAACCGCACGAGAGTATCACGCGTGGCGGCCGCCGCGAGCGTGCCCGAACAGCCTCGAGTGCGCCCGGAACGACGGGCGCGGTCGAGGCTGTTCGGGCACTTTCGGCAGGGGCGCCCGCGGCGGCACCCGCCACGCAGAACGACCGGTCCGCAGGTTCACCCCGAACCCCGAGCCCAGCCGACTAGTCTCTTCTGAGATCGTTCCAGGCCGAGAGGGAGATCCTTGGGGATTCTCGACAACTTCGAGAAAGGTCTCGAGCGCGCCGTCAACGGCGCCTTCGCGAAGACCTTCAAGAGCGGCCTGCAGCCTCTCGAGGTCACAGCCGCGCTCCGCCGGGAGCTCGACACGAAGGCCGCCGTCGTCGCGCGCGACCGCATCCTCGTCCCCAACCGCTTCCGGGTGCGCCTCGCCGCCGCCGACCACGAGCGCTTCGTCGCCCTCGGCCCCGCCCTGCTCGACGAGTTCACGCAGCTCGTCCAGCAGCACGCCGCCGCGCAGCACTACTCCTTCGCGGGCGGGATCTCGATCCAGCTCGTGCAGGACGGCTCGCTGAGCACCGGCATGGTCCGCGTCGAGTCCGACAACATGAAGGGCGCCGTCACCTGGACGCCCGTGCTCGACATCAACGGCAAGCGCTACCCGCTCACGAAGGGCCGCACGATCATCGGCCGGGGATCGGATGCGGACATCACCGTGGACGACACCGGCATCTCCCGCAAGCACGTCGAGATCCTCTGGGACGGCAAGCGCGGCCAGGTCAACGACCTCGGCTCGACGAACGGCTCGAAGCTCAACGGGCAGAAGCTGGGCCAGGCGCCGCTCGAGCCGGACTCGGTGATCGACCTCGGCCGGACGCGGATCGTCTTCCGGGTCCTCGCGCAGTCCTCCGACGTCGACCAGTTCGCCGACCTCCGGACGGAGGGCGGCCGTTGAGCGAGCTCACCCTGCTGGTCCTCCGGATCGCGTTCCTCATCCTCATGTGGGGCTTCGTCTTCTTCATCGTCTACACGCTCCGCTCCGACCTGTTCGGCCAGCGCGCGCGGAAGATGCCCGCGGAGTCGGAGTACCCGAGCTCGCCGATGAGCTCGCGCCCCGAGCCCTCCGGCGCGGCCGCATCCCCCTCCACCCCGCCGCTCGCCCTCCCGACCGAGCCGGTCGGCCGGGCCGTGCCCGCCGCCTCCGATCGCACCGCGCGCCGCCTCGTCATCACGAGCGGCCCGCGCGCCGGCATCGAGATCGACCTGCCCGCCGAGCAGCTCACGATCGGCCGCTCGAGCGAGTCGGGCCTCGTGATCCGCGACGACTACACCTCGACGCACCACGCGCGCCTCATGCTCTGGAACGACCAGTGGGTGGTCCAGGATCTAGACTCGACGAACGGCACCTTCCTCGACGGCCAGCGCGTCACACTCCCGACGCCCATCCCCATGAACTCATCCGTGACCATCGGCAAGACCAGCTTCGAGCTGCGGCGGTGACCTTGGCGACCCCCACGAGCGCGGCCGTCTCCCATGTCGGCAAGATCCGGTCCAGCAACCAGGATTCCGGCTACACGGGCCGGCACCTCTTCCTCGTGGCGGACGGCATGGGCGGCCACGCGGGCGGCGACGTCGCCTCCGCGATCGCGGCGAAGCGCATCGCCGAGGCCGACCGCGAGTACGAGTCGGCGACGGATGCGGAGTTCGCCCTCCAGTCGGCGCTCATCGCCGCGAACTCGCTGCTCGCCGAGACCGTCTTCGAGCACTCCGAGCTCACCGGCATGGGCACGACGGTGTCGGGGCTCGTCCGCGTCGGCGATCAGATCGCGATGGCGCACATCGGCGACAGCCGCATCTACCTGTACCGCGACGACGAGCTCTCGCAGATCAGCGCCGACCACACCTTCGTGCAGCGCCTCGTCGACTCGGGCCGCATCACGCCGGAGGAGGCGGCGGTCCACCCGCGGCGCTCGGTGCTCATGCGGGTGCTCGGGGATGTCGACGCCGCCCCCGAGATCGACACCTCCATCCTGACGACCCTCCCCGGCGACCGGTGGCTGGTCTGCTCGGACGGCCTCTCCAGCTACGTCTCCGACGAGAAGATCGCCGCGATCCTCGCGAGCGCACCCCGGACGCAGGACGCCGCCGACCGGCTCGTCCGCGAGAGCCTCGACCACGGCGCCCCCGACAACGTGACGGTCGTCCTCCTCGACATCACCGACGACGAGGACGCGCCGCTCGCCCGGCCGGAGCTGGTCGGCTCCGCGAGCCAGCCGCTCAGCTTCGAGGCCGAGACGACGCGGCGGCCGCTCAACCTGCCGACGCTGCTGCTGCATCCCCTCAAGGCGACGAAGCCCGATCCCTCCCACTTCGAGCCGGAGAGCGAGGACTACCTCGTCGAGCTCATCGAGGAGGACAAGCGGCGGGCCCGACGTCGGCGGATCGCGTGGCTGTCGATGGTGGCGGTCGCGATCGCGGCGATCGTCGCGGCGGCCCTCCTCGCCTACCAGTGGACGCAGGCGCACTACTTCGTCGGCGAGGACGAGGGCCGCGTCGCGATCTTCCAGGGCGTCCAGCAGGACATCGGGCCGATCCCGCTCTCGAGCGTCTACCAGACGACGACGATCGAGCTCTCGGAGCTCCCGAGCTTCCAGCGACAGTCCGTCGAGGCGACCATCAGCGCCGACAACCTCCGCGAGGCGAACGACATCGTCGCCCGCCTCGCCTCGGCCGCGGGTCAGTAGCGTGACGGCCGCGACGACCCCCCGCCCGATCGACGCGAGTCCCCGCACCTCGCTCACCGGGACGATCCGCATCCGCCTCCGTCAGCCGGCCCGACTGCGCAATCGCGAGCTCGTGATGCTCGTCATCTCGATCCTCCTCGCCGGCGCCGCGCTGCTCCTCGTGCAGCTGGGCGCCCAGGGGCAGCCCGACGCCGGCATGCTCGCCGCCTTCGGCCTGCTCGCGGCGCTCGTGCTCGTCGTCCACATCGTGCTGCGCGTGACCGCGCCCGACGCCGACCCCTTCCTCGTGCCGATCGCGTTCCTCCTCAACGGCGTCGGCATCGCCGAGATCTCGCGCATCGACATCGCCGAGGGGCTCCTCGGCTGGGATGCGGCGGCCGTCCGGCAGATCGTGTGGGCGGTCATCGCGATCGTCGCCGCGGTCGCCGTGCTGCTCGTGGTGCGCAACCACCGCGTCCTCGCCCGATACCGCTACATCGCCATGTTCACGGGCATCGCACTGCTGCTCCTGCCGATGCTGCCGGGCATCGGCCGCGAGATCTCGGGGGCGCGGGTCTGGATCCGCCTCGGCCCGATGTCGTTCCAGCCGGGCGAGATCGCGAAGATCGCGCTCGCCGTGTTCTTCGCCGGCTACCTCGTGACGGCGCGCGAGTCGCTCTCGATGGTGGGCCGCAAGCTCCTGTGGATGCGGTTCCCGCGGGTCCGCGACCTGGGCCCGATCCTCATCATCTGGATCGCGGCGATGGGCGTCATCGTGTTCCAGCGCGACCTCGGCACGGCGCTGCTCTACTTCGGCATCTTCCTCGTCATGATCTACGTCGCGACGGGTCGCCTCAGCTGGGTGCTCCTCGGGCTCGGGATGTTCGGGGCGGGCGCGCTCGTCGCCTCGAGCACGCTCACCTACGTGCAGGGGCGCTTCCACACCTGGCTCGACGCCTTCGACAACGACGTGTTCACGGCCGACGGCGGCTCGTTCCAGGTCGTGCAGGGCATCTTCGGCCTCGCGAACGGCGGTCTCGTCGGCACGGGCCTCGGCCGGGGCCGCCCCGACCTCGTGCCGCTCGCGGAGAGCGACTTCATCATCTCGAGCCTCGGCGAGGAGCTCGGCCTCATCGGGCTCTTCGCGATCCTCGCGCTCTACCTGCTGCTCGTCTCGCGCGGCTTCCGCATCGGCTTCAGCGGACAGGACGACTTCGGCCGCCTCCTCGCGGTCGGCCTCGCCTTCGTCATCGCGCTCCAGGTCTTCATCGTCATCGGCGGCGTGACCCGCGTCATCCCGCTCACCGGCCTCACCACCCCGTTCCTCGCGGCGGGCGGCTCCTCCCTCGTCGCCAACTGGATGATCGTGGCGCTGCTCCTGCGGCTCTCCGACACCGTCCGCAACCAGCCGAGGCTGGTGATCGACTCGTGAACAAGGAGCTCCGCCGGGTCAGCTTCGTCGTGCTGCTGATGTTCCTCGCCCTCTTCGGCTCGTCGACCTTCATCCAGGTCTTCCAGCAGGACTCGCTGCGCGCCGACAGCCGGAACACCCGCACCCTCTACGACAGCTACTCGCGCGAGCGCGGCCCGATCCTCGTCGGCGGGGAGGCGATCGCGGAGAGCACGCCGGTCGACGACCAGTACCGCTTCCAGCGCAGCTACGCCGACCGGATCTACTCGCCGGTGACCGGCTACTTCACGCTCAACCAGGGCAACACGGGCATCGAGGGCGCGCTCAACGACTACCTCTCGGGCTCGAGCAACGAGCAGTTCCTCGACCAGCTCAACGCGACCATCACCGGCCAGGACCCGAAGGGCGCGGCGGTCTCGCTGAGCCTCGACCCCGAGGTCCAGCGGGCGGCCTGGGATGCGCTCGAGGGCAAGAAGGGCGCGGTCGTGGCGATCGAGCCGGCGACGGGCCGGATCCTCGCGATGGTGTCCCGCCCGACCTTCGACGCCGACGTCTTCGCGGTCCACGATTCCGGCTCCGTCATCCAGAGCTACGACCAGCTGCTCGCGGATGCGGACCAGCCGCTCCAGAACCGGGCGATCGCGGGCGACCTCAACCCCCCGGGCTCGGTCTTCAAGCTCGTCGTCACGGCTGCCGCCCTCGAGAGCGGCCGCTACACGCCCGAGGACGCCTTCGACAACCCCGCGCAGCTCACGCTCCCCGGCACCTCGAGCGTCATCACGAACTCGAGCGGCGGCACCTGCGGCGGCGGCGCCGAGGCGACGATCGCGACGGCCCTGCGGCTCAGCTGCAACATCCCCTTCGCGGAGCTGGGCCGCGAGCTCGGCTGGCAGGCAATCTCCGACCAGGCGAAGGCCTTCGGCTTCGAGCAGGATCTCCGCATCCCGCTCAAGGTGACGCCGAGCGTGTATCCGCCGACGGAGAGCGAGGCGCAGACGATGCTCTCCGCCTTCGGCCAGGCGAGCGACCGCGTCACCCCGCTGCAGATGGCGATGGTCTCGGCGGCGGTCGCCAACGACGGCCGGCTGATGAAGCCGGATCTCGTCGACGAGATCACGGCCCCGGATCTCTCGGTGCTGGAGGGCTTCGAGCCCGAGGTCCTGAGCGAGCCGATCAGCCCGGAGACGGCGGCGACGATGACCCAGATGATGGTGCAGGGCGTGACGAACGGCGCGGCCAGCAATGCAAGAATTGACGGCGTCGACGTCGCCGGCAAGACGGGAACCGCCGAGAACGGCGAGGGCGAGCCGTACACCCTCTGGTTCTCGGGGTTCGCTCCGGCCGACGACCCTCAGGTCGCGGTCGCGGTCGTAGTGGAGGACGGCGGCGGGATGGGACAGGACGGCTTCGGCAACCTGCTCGCAGCTCCCGTCGCCAAGAGTGTGATTGAGGCGGTGCTGAGCAGATGAGACCCTCCAGCGGGCTCACCTTCGGTGGTCGATACCAGTTGTCGTCGCGGATCGCGATCGGCGGCATGGGCGAGGTGTGGCAGGCGACCGATCTCGTGATCGGGCGCACGGTCGCCATCAAGATCCTCAAGGACGAGTACCTCGGCGATCCGGGCTTCCTGGAGCGCTTCCGCGCGGAGGCCCGTCACGCGGCGCTCGTCAACCACGAGGGCATCGCGAACGTCTTCGACTACGGCGAGGAGGACGGCTCGGCCTTCCTCGTGATGGAGCTCGTCCCCGGCGAGGCGCTCAGCGCGGTGCTCGAGCGGGAGCGCGTGCTCTCGACCGACCGCGTCATGGACATCGTCGCCCAGACCGCGTCCGCCCTCCAGGCCGCGCACCAGGCGGGCCTCGTGCACCGCGACATCAAGCCGGGCAACCTCCTCATGACGCCCGACGGCCGCGTGAAGATCACCGACTTCGGCATCGCGCGCATCGCCGACCAGGTGCCGCTGACCGCGACCGGACAGGTCATGGGCACGGTCCAGTACCTCTCGCCCGAGCAGGCGAGCGGCCAGCCCGCCTCCGCCGCGACCGACATCTACTCGCTCGGCATCGTCGCGTACGAGGCGCTCGCGGGCCGTCGCCCCTTCACGGGCGAGTCGCAGGTCGCGATCGCGATGGCGCAGATCAACGAGGCCCCGCCGGAGCTCCCGGTGACGGTGAGCGAGCCGGTGCGCAACCTCGTCTACACCTCGATCTCGAAGAAGCCCGAGGACCGCCCGGCCTCCTCGGCGCACCTCGCACGCGCCGCGCAGGCGCTGCGGCGCGGGGATGTCGCGGGCGCGATCGCGGCCGTCCCCGGTGTCGCGGGCGCGAACCCGATCGACGTCCCCAACTACGGCCAGACGCAGGCGACGCGCGTGCTCACGGGCGCGAACGGCGCGGCGACGACGGCGACCGACGTCCCGATCGAGGAGGAGAAGAAGCGCAGCCCGTGGTTCTGGCCGCTCATCGCGATCGTCTCGGTGCTCGCGGTGGCGCTCATCGCGCTGATCCTGGTGCTCGCGCTGCAGCCGCAGGGCGACCCGACGCCCTCGCCCTCGAACTCCTCGGCGACACCCGAGCCGACGCGGGCGTCCCCGTCGCCGACGCCGACCGAGACCGAGGACGAGACGATCCGCATCGACGCCTCCGACTACGAGGGGCTGACGGTGCAGGATGCGCGGAGCCGCCTCGACCAGCTCGGCGGCGAGTTCTCGTACACGCAGACGACGGGCTCGGCGGCGCCGCGCCCCGATCTCGTCGGCCGGGTGCAGACGATCGCGCCCGACGGCAACGTCGCGCGGAACGCGGCCCTCGAGATCCGCGTGTACGGCGCCTTCCCGACGCCGAGCGCTCCCGCCACCCCGACGACGCCGAACGCGCAGCCGGCGGCGGACGAGACGATCACGATCAGCTGGGCGGCGTACCGGGGCTGCCCGAGCGGCTTCGCCCTCTCCGGCTACGAGTTCACCTCGACCGGCCCGATCTCGCTCGGCACGGGCAACCCGGTGACGGCCGCGGCGACGAGCATGCAGGCCACCTTCGAGGGCCCCGGCCAGGCGACCGTGACCTTCCACGCGATCTGCGGCGGCGAGATCTCGAGTGCGGAGTCGGGCTCGCTGAGCATCACCGCCCAGTGAGCCCCGAGGGGGATCGTGAGCTGATCGAGACGCGCGACACGGGATCCGCGCGGGCCCGGCGGCTACACTGATCTGGCATTCCCCGACCCCGCCTGGAGCCCTTGTGACCGATCGCATGACGGAGCGCGTCCGCATCCTCGCGGGCCGCTACCAGGTCGGCGACCTCCTGGGGCGCGGCGGCATGGCCGACGTGTACGAGGGCAGCGACTCGCGGCTGGGCCGCAAGGTCGCGATCAAGCTCCTCAAGCCGACCCTCGCGAACGATCCGGCCTTCCGGAGCCGCTTCCGCCAGGAGGCGCAGTCGGCCTCGCGCATGGCGCACCCGACGATCGTGCGGGTCTACGACGCCGGCGAGGAGACGATCCGCGACGACTCGGGCGTCGAGGTGCAGGTGCCCTTCATCGTCATGGAGTACGTCGAGGGGCGTCTGCTCAGCGACATGATCGCCGACGGCCCGCTCGCTCCCGAGCGCGCCGTGAAGATCATGGACGGCGTGCTCACGGCCCTCGAGTACTCGCATCGCGCGGGCGTCGTGCACCGCGACATCAAGCCGGGCAACATCATGGTGACCGCCGCCGGCCAGGTGAAGGTCATGGACTTCGGCATCGCCCGCGCCATCTCCGACTCGGCGGCGACGATCGCGCAGACGAGCGCGATCCTCGGCACGGCGCAGTACTTCTCGCCCGAGCAGGCCCGCGGCGAGTCCGTCGACGCCCGCACCGACCTCTACTCGGCGGGCATCGTCCTCTACGAGATGCTCACCGGACGTCCGCCATTCTCCGGCGGCACCGCGGTCGCCGTCGCATACCAGCACCTCAGCGAGGCGCCCGTGCCGCCGGCGACGCTCGTCCCGGCGGTCTCCCCCGCCCTCAACGCGGTCGTGCTCCGCGCGCTCGCGAAGGACCGCTTCGAGCGCTTCCAGTCGGCGGTCGACTTCCGCGAGGATGTGGATGTCGCCGTCGAGGGCAAGGTCCCGGATCGTGCCCCGGGCGGTCGCGACGACGACTTCTCGACGACGCTGTTCGGGGTCAACCCGAGCGCCTCGGCCGGTTCCGCCGCGACGCTGCGCCGGCTCTCCGCCGATGAGGACGACCGCGTGCCGCGCACGCAGAGCCGCCCGCCGGTCGCCTGGATCTGGGCGGGCATCTCGCTCATGGCGATCGTCGTGGTCGTCACGCTCGTCTGGGTCTTCAACCTCACGCCGCCGTCGCTCAACAGCGGCAATGTCGCGATCCGCGTGCCGGACGTCGCGGGCATGACCTTCGAGCAGGCCGAGGCCGAGCTCACGAAGACCAACCTCCGCGCCGTGCAGGTGCAGGTCGTCGACGAGGAGGTGCCGGCCGGTCAGGTGATCAAGTCCCAGCCGGGGCCGGATGTCGTGGTGCCGCCGCAGCAGCAGATCACGCTGACCGTGTCGTCGGGAACGGAGATGGTCCGCATCCCCGACGTGTCCTACAAGTCGGCGAAGAAGGCGGCCGCGGCGCTGAAGAAGGCGGGGCTCGCCGTCGGCGAGACCCGCAAGGAGAACTCCCCGAACGTGCCCGAGGGCGTCGCGATCGGCACGGAGCCTGCCGCCGGCGCGAGCGAGGTGCACAAGGGGCAGGAGGTCACGCTGATCGTGTCGACCGGTCGCATCTCGATCCCGGATGTGACGGGCAAGTCGATCGACGAGGCGCAGACGACCCTGAGCGGCGCCCAGTATCAGCTCACCGTGAAGGTCATCGCGGATCGGGGCTGCGGCGGGCGCGCGGTCTCGGCGCAGTCGCTCAAGGGCGAGCAGGCGCAGAAGTCGGCGGTCGAGCTCACCTACTGCGCGGGCTGAGCCCCGCGCCGAGCGCCGCGGCGCCGTCGAGCCCGATCCCCTCGAGCCAGTTGCCGAGCAGTCGGTGGCCGCCTTCGGTGAGCACGGCCTCGGGGTGGAACTGCACCCCCTCGGCCGGGAGCTCGCGGTGGCGCACGCCCATGACGACGCCGCCGTCCGTCCGCGAGACGACCTCCAGCTCGGGCGGCAGACTCGACTCCTCGACCGCGAGCGAGTGGTATCGGGTCGCCGCGAAGGGACTCGGGATCCCGGCGTAGAGCGCGCCCCCGTCGTGGACGACGCGGGAGGTCATGCCGTGCACGAGCTCGGGCGCGTGCCCGACCCGGGCGCCGAGCACCTCGGCGAGGATCTGGTGTCCGAGGCAGACGCCGAGCAGCGGCAGTCGCGTCTCGAGCGCGGCGCGCACCAGCTCCGGCGCGCGGCCCGCCGCCGCCGGGGTCCCAGGTCCCGGGGAGACCAGGATGCCGTCCAGCCCGCGCAGGACGGCCGGACCTTCGCCGGCCTCCACGGCATCCGACCGCCGGACCGCGACCTCGGCCCCGAGCTCGCGCAGGTAGGCGACGAGGGTGAAGACGAAGCTGTCGTCGTTGTCGACGACGAGCACACGCGTCATCCGCCGACCGTGACCTCCTGCGGCGCCACGAACTGATCGACCCAGGGGAACACCCAGAGGATCAGCGCCGCGACGGCCGCAGCCGCGAGGACGAGCAGGATGAGGACGCGGACCCACCAGGGCCCGGGGAGGATCCGCCAGAGCGCGCCGTACATCAGGCTCCCTTCCGGACGGTCGCCGCGATCGACCCGGGCGGGCCGTCGGCTCGGGGCGTGAAGCCCTCGTAGACGCCGTACGCGATGATGCGCTCGGCGGTGGAGAAGAACGGGTTGCAGCTGGTCAGCGTGATGAGCCGGTCGCCCGGCTCGAAGCCGGTCTGCTGCGGGACGGGCTCGATGACGCCCACCCCGCTCGGCTGCACGTACTCGAGGTTGCGGAAGCGGTACTCGTACCAGCCCTCCCGCGTCTCGACGAAGATCTCGTCGCCCAGCCGCAGCTCGCCGATGTGCTCGAGGTTGCCGCCGTACGCCTTCCGGTGCGCCGCGATCGCGAAGTTGCCGACCGCGCCCGGCATCTGCGTGCTCGGGTAGTGGCCGAGCTCGCCCTGATTGAGGACGTCAGCCACCCCGATCCCTTCGGCGATCGGCCGATAGTAGTCGGCGCCGAACCGCGGGACGGCGAGCAGCGCGAAGCGCTCGGCGTTCGCGGGCGCGGTGCCGACCGGCGGGTCGCCGGGCTCCGCGCTCTCGCTCGGCCGGGGCGCGGGGACCGCCTCGAGGTCCCACTCCTGGGAGAGCTGCGTCGACTCCGTCTCGAGCCGGCCGCCGACGATGATGTCGTTGAGCCAGAGCTGCCAGCCGAGGAACAGGAGCACGAGGACGCCGGCGGTCATGAGCAGCTCGCCGAGCACGCCCAGGACGGAGACGCGCCGACGCGGTCGCGCGCGTGCCGGATCCGCGCTCATGCCTGGATTCTACGCCGCTACAATCGGGGGCATGGCCCGATCGCGCGCACGCTCTTCCCAGCCCGAGGATGCCGAGGTCCGCTCGGGCCAGGACGCTCCGAACCCGGTGTGGTTCAAGCCGGTGATGTTCGGCTTCATGCTGCTGGGGCTCGTCTGGATCATCGTCTACTACGTCAGCGACCAGCAGTTCCCGATCCCGGACCTCGGCCCGGGCAACATCCTGGTGGGCTTCGGGATCATGTTCATCGGCTTCCTGATGACGACCCGCTGGCGCTGATCCGGAGCTGAATTACACGCCTGTGATTCGTCCACACTGTGGACGGATCTGTGGAGAACCTGCCGAACCCGCTGGCGTCGACTCAGCTGACGAGCGAGCGGATGATCGCGAGGGCGATGAAGCCCGCGACTCCCGCCAGGATGTGCAGGTACGGAAGGCGGGCGTTCCGCGTCCCCTTGTCGCGATGCCAGAAGAACAGCCAGGCCGCGCCGCCGCCGCCGATCGCGCCGCCCACCAGCATGAAGATGTAGGCCGGGCTGACCACCAGCGTGAGGATCACGTTGAGGCCCATGATCACGATGAACTGCGTCATGTTCGCGCCCATCGAGCGCCCGATGACGAAGTAGGCGGCGAACATGCCGAACATCGCTCCCGTCAGCCCCGCGGCCGCCCCGCCGGAGAGCAGCATCGCAGAGGCGCCGACCGCGGCGCCTGACGCGAGCACCGTCGCGAAGCGCGCCCGCCCGAGCATCTGCTCGACGGTCGGCCCGATCAGCATGAAGAAGACGGCGTTGAGGATCAGCGAGAGCGGGCTGAGCACCACGAACGCCGAGGTGAAGTAGCGCCAGACCTGCACCGAGGTCGACGGGTCGGCGTAGAGGAAGAGGCCCGGGATGCCGGTGAGCAGGGTCGGGATCGAGACGAGCGCGGTGAGCGCGATGACGACGATGCTCACGACCGGAGCGCTCGAGCCCGGCGAGAAGAAGCGCTTCAGCCACTGCTGCCAGCGCGGGGTGCGCCGGAAGGCGGTGACGTTGCTCGCCGCCTTGCTCGCGCGGGGCGCTGATCCGGATGCCGGCGTCCAGCGGGGCGCGCGACCTCCGTTGGCCTCGGCGACGCACTCAGGACACTGCACGCCGACGGGCGCCTGGATCTGGCACTCGGGGCAGATGGTCCGGCCGCAGCGCTGGCACAGGATCCAGCTCTGCCGGCCCGGATGCCGGTAGCAGTAGTCGGCGTCGTCGAGGCCGTCGGTCACCTAGACCTCGGCGATCTCGATGGAGGAGATGACGACATCCTCGAGCGGCTTGTCGCGACCGTCGGTCGCGACCTTCTCGATCGCGTCGACGACGCGCTTCGAGTCCTCGTCGCTCACGGTGCCGAAGATGGCGTGCTTGCCCTGGAGCCACGGGGTGGGCACCGTCGTGATGAAGAACTGGGAGCCGTTCGTGCCGCGGCCCATCTGGATGCCGGCGTTCGCCATCGCGAGCACGTAGGGCTCGTTGAAGTTCAGCTCGGGGTGGATCTCGTCGTCGAACTGGTAGCCGGGGCCGCCGATGCCCTGGCCGAGGGGGTCGCCGCCCTGAAGCATGAACTGGGGGATGATGCGGTGGAAGATGGTGCCGTCGTAGAGGGGCTCGTTCTTGGTCTCGCCGCTCTGCGGGTGCGTCCACTCGCGCTCGCCGGTGGCGAGGCCGGTGAAGTTCGCGACCGTGATGGGCGCGTGGTTGCCGAGCAGGTCGATGCGGATGTCGCCGTGGTTGGTGTGGATGGTGGCGACCGCGGTGTGAAGAGGCATGGCTCGATTCTTCCACAGCGCCTCGCCCCCGGAGCCGAGTCGGATGCCAGCGGGCTCCCAGGTGCCGCCCAGGCGATCCCGGTTGACCCGAGCAGGTGCCGTGGGAGGATTGGGGCACCGCTTACGCCGACGACGGGAGACACCCCATGGGATCCTCACGCAAGCGCACGAAGGAGCTCAAGCGCCTCAAGCGCTCGACCTCGAACGTGTTCGACGAGCAGCGCGAGGTCCTCGACCACGCGAACGACGTGCTCCGCGAGGCTCGCCGACAGCTCGGCAACTACGCCCGCGACGATGTCGCGCCCCGGGTGCGCGACGCCTACGACCAGCGCCTGAAGCCGACGGTCGCGAGCTCGCTCGCCGCCGGCCGCGCCGCCTCCTACAACGCCCGCTCCCGCATCGCCGAGGACGTCATCCCGGCCGTCTCGGGCGCGATCGGCTCGACGCTCGCCGTCCTGTCGGCCGCGAAGGACCCGCGGGTCCGGGAGGTCGTGAAGAAGGCCGGCAAGACGACCTCGCAGCTCAGCAAGAAGGCGCAGAAGCGCATCCAGCCGCCGAGCTCCTCGGGCGGGGTCGGCAAGTTCATCCTCCTCGGCCTCGGCGTGGTCGCCGCCGCCGGTGTCGCGTACGCCGCCTGGCAGACGCTCCGCGCCGACGACGACCTCTGGATCGAGGACCTCGAGGAGTCGGAGCTCACGCCCGACGCGTAGTCCCGCCCCGCACGTCCGGAGGCCCGCCGCATCTGCGGCGGGCCTCCGTCGTCTCCGGGCCGACTCGGGGGTAGCATCCTCGCCGTGGCGAGACGCAGCAGCAGGTGGTCGGCTCCCCGGGATCGCGGGGAGGCCGCCGATCAGCTCAAGGAGCGCATCTACGTCAGCTTCACCGCCCTCGCGATCCTCGTCGCGACCGGCGCGCACGGCGAGGTCGACGCCCTCGCCGCGCTCATCACGCTGCTGCTGACGGTCGTCGGCACGCTCCTCGCGATCTTCGTCGCCGACCTCGTCTCGCACGTGGCGATCCACGAGCGCCTCATGTCGGCGGACGAGCTCCGCCGCGCACTCCGGGTCAGCTTCGGCGCGATCGGCGCCGTGACGCTGCCGATCGTGTTCCTCGCGATCTCGGCGACGGGCCGCTGGGGTGCCGCATCGGCCTTGCGGACCAGCACGATCACGCTCGTCGTCACCCTCGTCGTGATCGGCTGGGTCGCGATCCGCCGGACCCGCCTCACCTGGTGGCGCCGGCTGATCGCGCTCGGCGCGGCCGGCCTCCTCGGCCTCGCGGTCATCGCGATCGAGCTGCTGGCGCACCGGTGAGCGGGGATGCGGACGGCCTGCGCCTCGGGGTCGGCGGGCTGAGCCGGCCCGAGCTCCTCGCCGCGCTCGATGCCGCGGGGGTGGCGCGCAACGCGCACGCCGAGACGCTGCTCGCGCATCCCGTGTTCGAGCGGCGCCCCGTCGAGCCGATCGTCATCGCGGTCCGCTCGGTCGCCGAGCTCGGTCGGCCTGCCGGCGCCACGCTTCCCGAGCTCCTCTCCGCGGCGGCGGAGCTCGGACTCGGGCCGTGCCCGGCCGACACCGCGCCGTACCTCCGCCTCGCCCTCTCGGATCAGACGGCCTCCTCGGATCCGCGGATGTCGACGGGTCGGGCCCCCGCGGACTCGCTCACCGTCGCATCCGATCCGCTGAGCACGGACGACGAGGACCCGAAGGGCTTCTACCTCCGCGTCGTCGACGGCGTCTCGTGGCTGCGCGGCTACCGCTGCGACGACGAGCACGTGTTCGCGGGTGAGGACCGCTTCGCGTTCCAGCGTCCCGAGCGAGCCGAGGAGAGGATCGGCGCCTCGTCTCGGATCAGAGCTGATCGTCGGTCAGGGCCTCGTGCTCCCCGGCGTGATGAACGGGCTTCGGGATGAAGACCGCGATCACCGTGGCGATCAGCGCGGCGGCCAGGCCGAACAGGAACGCGGTCTGGAATCCGTCCGTGGTGGGCATCGCGACGCCGCCGACCACGGTGGTGGAGTTCGCGAGGACCGCGGCGATGACCGCGGACGCGGTGGCGGTGCCGAGGGCGCGCATCAGCGTGTTGAGACCGTTCGCGGCACCGGTCTCGGTGTCGGGCACCGCGCGCATGATCAGGGTCGGCATGGCCGCGTAGCCGAGGCCGATGCCGATGCCGATGAGGAGGTTGATCGTGAGGATGTGCCAGGGGCCGAGATCCATGAGCACGGCGACCAGGTAGCCGGCCGCGATGATGGTGCCGCCCATGATGAACAACGGCTTCGGTCCCCACGTGCGTTCCAGCCGTCCCGCGATCGGGGACATGGCGAGCATCGCGAGACCAGCGGGCATGAGGATGAAGCTCGCCTGCAGGAGCGTGAGGCCGATGCCGCCGGTCTGGGCGGGCATCTCGAGGAGCTGCGGGAACGCGATCTGGGAGGAGAACAGCGCGAATCCCATCGCGATCGAGGCGAGGTTCGTGATCAGGACCGGCCCGCGGGCACTCACCCGCAGATCCACCAGCGGCGCGGACGTCCGCAGCTCCCACCACCCCCACAGCAGCAGCACGAGCACCCCGCCGAGGAGGAGACCGAGGGTGAGGGGCGAGACCCATCCCCACTCGTTGCCGCGGGAGACGGCGAGCAGGATCCCGGTCAGGCCGATCGCGAGACCGATCACACCGACGACGTCGACACGGCCGCCGGTGCGGGTGGGGCTCTCCGGAACGATCCACGCGATGAGGGCGAGCACGATCACACCGAGGGCGGCGGCGAGCCAGAACAGCATGTGCCAGTCCGCGTTCTGCGTGACGAACGCGCTCAACGGGAGCCCGAGCGCCCCGCCCACGCCCAGGGTCGCGCTGACGAGTGCGATCGCGGAACCCAGCCGCTGGCTGGGGAGCACATCGCGGAGGATCGTGATGCCGAGCGGGATGACGCCCATCCCGAGCCCCTGCAGGCCGCGGCCGATGATCAGCGGCACCACGGTCGGCGACAGGGCCGCGACGACGGATCCGGCGACGAGGAGGGAGAGGAGGATGAGGGCGATGCGGCGTTTGCCGAACATGTCGCCCAGCTTCCCGGTGATCGGGGTGCAGATCGCCGACACCAGCAGGGTGATCGTGATCACCCACGCCGTGTCGTCACGCGATGCGTTCAGCAGTTCCGGGAGCTCACCCTGGATCGGGATGAGGATCGTCTGCATGAACGACCCCACCATGCCCGCGAACGCGAGCACCGCGATCACCGGACCGGGACGCACCCGGCCCCGATCCGCCGTCGCGGGTGGGACGACGATCTCTCCAGTGTTCGACAACGACAACCCCTCACGTGAGACTCAGTATCAAGACCGAGATAGACTAGCAGAAGCGGTGCTGCATCTCGTCTCCGGTACACTTCGCGTATGACCATGAGCGTGCGGGATCGAGCGCGGGAGGCGATGCGCACGGAGATCGCGGAGGCGATGAGCGCGATCTTCGCCGAGCGCGGCTTCGACGCGGTGACCGTGGACGACGCCGCGAGCGAGGTGGGGATCTCCCGCGCCACGTTCTTCCGCTACTTCGGGTCGAAAGAGGATGCCGTCCTCACGCTGGTCGATGGCCGCACCATCGATTTCGGGGGGATCCTCGCGGGGCTCCCGGCGGTGACCGGCGAGAACGCGTGGGGGCTGCTGCACCGCCTGTTCCAGGAGGCGCTGACCTCGATCGACACCGCATCGGAGGCAGAGCGTGCCCGGGTGCGGATGATCCAGACGACGCCCTCACTCCGTGCCCGACTCGCCGATCGACGCTACGGGCACGAAGAAGCCCTCACGCAAGCACTCGGCTCACGCATCCATCCGAGCTCGGCGGCGAGACCGATCGTGCTCGCCGCCCTCGCGATCCTCGATCTCGCCTGGCGACGGTGGGCGGCCGGCGAGACCCCCACGCTCCGCGACGCACTCGACGACGCCTTCATCGCGCTCGACACGGGAAGCGCCTCCATCAGCTGACCCCGTCACGACGACGGCGCACGCCACGCGGGAGGAGACGCGGAAGCTGGTGGAGCCTAGGGGAATCGAACCCCTGACCTCCTGCTTGCAAAGCAGGCGCTCTACCAATTGAGCTAAGGCCCCGTGCGAGAGCAGTCTACCGGCGGATTCGACGAGCATCCCGGACGATCGCGCCGCAGAAGCGGCGGCGCGATATCAACACAGTGGGGCTACGTGGACTCGAACCACGGACCTCTTCGTTATCAGCGAAGCGCTCTAACCGCCTGAGCTATAGCCCCGTCCGGCCCGGAACGCGCCGGGCCGAATAGAACAGTACCCCACGCCAGCCGGTCGGACCAAAACGGCCCGACGCCGGCGCGGGGACCGATTCAGTTGTTGGTGAAGCCGATGAGCAGGCCGCCGGTGATGCGCATGCTCAGGTTGTAGAGCAGCGCGCCGATGGCGCCGAGCACCGTGCCGATGATGACGTTGAGCACCGCGATCACGAAGGAGAACAGGACGACCTGGCCCACGCCGAAGCCGGCGGTCACGGAGGCGGTCGAGTCGCCGAGCACATCCTGGAGGAGGCCGTCGATCGTGCCGAAGATGCCGGTCGAGGCGAGCACCGTCCACACGAGGAAGGCGGCGACGACGAGGACGATCCCGAGGCAGGCCCAGATGAGGGCCGACAGCTTCACGACGGACCAGAAGTCCACGTAGACGAGGCGGAGTCGCACCTGCTTGGAGGACACCTGACGCTGCGACTTCCGCTGCAGCCGTTCGGCGACACTGGTCATGAGGTGGGTTCGTCCTTCCCGGCGTCGGCACCGGCCGACTCGTCGAGATCCTGGGGTTCCAGATCGGCGCCCAGGTTGCGTTCACTGTTCTTGGCCACGGCGATGATCCGGTCACCGCCCGAGAACCGGGCGAACACGACGCCCATGGTGTCGCGGCCCTTCGCCTCGACCTCGGCCACGGCAGACCTTACCACCTTGCCGCTGGCAAGGACCACGAGCACCTCGTCGTCCCGCCCGACGATGAGGGCGCCCGCGAGCGAGCCGCGATCGTCGTTGAGCTTGGCGACCTTGATGCCGAGGCCGCCGCGTCCCTGGACCCGGTACTCGCTGATCGCGGACCGCTTCGCGAAGCCGCCGTCGGTGACGGTGAAGACGAAGGCGTCGTGCGCATCCTCGCCGTCCGGGGCCTTCGGGACGACGCTCGCCGAGAGCAGCTCGTCGCCCTCGCGGAACTTCATGCCGGTGACGCCGGAGGTGGAGCGGCCCATCGGGCGCAGCGCGCCGTCCTCCGCGGTGAAGCGGACCGACATGCCCTTGCGCGAGACGAGGAGCACGTCGCTGTCGGCGTCGACGAGCATCGCCGAGACGAGCTCGTCGCCCTCGCGCAGGTTGACGGCGATGATGCCGCCCGTGCGGTTCGTGTCGTACTCGGAGAGGCGCGTCTTCTTGACGAGCCCGCCCTTCGTCGCGAGCGCGAGGTAGTCGGCGACCTCGTAGTCGCGGATGTCGAGGATCTGCGCGATCTGCTCATCCGGCTGCATCGCGAGCAGGTTCGCGACATGCTGGCCCTTCGCGTCGCGACCGCCCTCGGCGACCTCGTAGCCCTTGGCGCGGTAGACGCGTCCCTGGTTCGTGAAGAAGAGGAGCCAGTGGTGCGTCGTCGTCACGAAGAAGTGCTCGACGAGGTCGTCGGCCCGCAGCGCCGCGCCCTTCACGCCCTTGCCGCCGCGGTGCTGCGAGCGGTAGTTGTCGCTCCGCGTGCGCTTGATGTAGCCGCCGCGGGTGACGGTGACGACCATCTCCTCCTCGGGGATGAGGTCCTCGACGGAGACGTCGCCGTCGAAGCCGAGCAGGATCTCGGTCCGGCGCTCGTCGCCGAACTTCGCGACGATCTCGGTGAGCTCCTCGGCGATGATGGTGCGCTGGCGCTCCGGCTTCGCGAGGATGTCCTGGAAGTCGGCGATGCGACGCTCGATCTCGGCGGCCTCGTCGATGATCTTCTGGCGCTCGAGCGCGGCGAGCCGGCGCAGCTGCATCTCGAGGATCGCGTTCGCCTGGAGCTCGTCGATCGCGAGCAGCTCGATGAGGCCGGCCCGGGCCTCGTCGACGGTCGGCGATCGGCGGATGAGCGCGATGACCTCGTCGAGCGCGTCGAGGGCCTTGAGGTAGCCGCGGAGGATGTGGGCCCGCGCCTCCGCCTCGGCGAGGCGGTACTGCGTGCGGCGGACGATCACGTTCACCTGGTGCGAGATCCAGTGCGTGATGAACTGGTCGAGCGTGAGGGTGCGCGGGACGCCGTCGACGATCGCGAGCATGTTCGCGCCGAAGTTGTCCTGCAGCTGCGTGTGCTTGTAGAGGTTGTTGAGCACGACCTTCGCGACGGCGTCGCGCTTGAGCACGATGACGAGACGCTGGCCGGTGCGGCCCGAGGACTCGTCGCGGATGTCGGCGATGCCGGCGAGCTTGCCCTCCTTCACCTGCTCGGCGATCTTGATCGCCAGGTTGTCGGGGTTCACCTGATACGGCAGCTCGGTGACGACGAGGCAGGTGCGGCCCTGGATCTCCTCGACCTCGATGACCGCGCGCATGGTGATGGAGCCGCGGCCGGTCCGGTAGGCGTCCCGGATCCCCTTCACGCCGAGCACCTGCGCGCCGGTCGGGAAGTCGGGTCCCTTGATGCGCTCGATGAGCGCCTCGAGCAGCTCCTCGCGCGGGGCGTTCGGGTGCGCGAGCGCCCAGAGGGCGCCGTCGGCGACCTCGCGGAGGTTGTGCGGCGGGATGTTCGTCGCCATGCCGACCGCGATGCCGACCGAGCCGTTGGCGAGCAGGTTGGGGAAGCGCGAGGGGAGCACGACCGGCTCGCGCGTGCGGCCGTCGTAGTTGTCCTGGAAGTCGACCGTGTCCTCGGTGATGTCCCGGACCATCTCCATGGCGATCGGCGCCATCTTGGTCTCGGTGTACCGGTGGGCGGCCGCGCCGTCGTTGCCGGGCGAGCCGAAGTTGCCCTGGCCGAGGGCGAGCGGGTAGCGCATGGCCCACGGCTGCACGAGTCGGACGAGCGTGTCGTAGACGGGGCTGTCGCCGTGCGGGTGGAACTGGCCCATGACATCGCCGATGACGCGCGTGCACTTCGAGAAGGCGCGGTCGGGGCGGTACCCGCCGTCGTACATCGTGTAGATCACGCGGCGGTGCACGGGCTTGAGGCCGTCCTCGACGCGCGGCAGCGCGCGCCCGACGATGACGCTCATCGCGTAGTCGAGATAGCTGCGCTGCATCTCGAGCTGGAGGTCGACCTGCTCGATGCGGTCGGCGGGGGTGCCGTCCGGCGTGGTGGTGGTGTCGTCGGTCATCTGTTCCTGCGTCTCGTCTGGGCTGCGGGCGGGCGGTGGATCCGGCCGCTAGATGTCCAGGAAGCGCACGTCCTTCGCGTTCTGCTGGATGAAGGTGCGACGCGCCTCGACGTCGTCGCCCATGAGGGTGGAGAAGACGCCGTCGGCGATCGCCGCGTCGTCGAGAGTGACCTGGAGCAGCGTCCGCGACTCGGGGTTCATCGTCGTGTCCCACAGCTCCTGGTGGTTCATCTCGCCGAGGCCCTTGTAGCGCTGCACGCCGTTCTCCTTCTGGAGTCGGCGGCCGGCGGCGAGCCCGTCCGCGAGCACGGCGTCGCGCTCGCGATCCGAGTACACGTACTCGTGGTCGGCGTTCGTCCACTTGAGCCGGTACAGCGGCGGCTGCGCGAGGTACACGTACCCCATCTCGATGAGCGGCCGCATGTAGCGGAAGAGCAGCGTCAGCAGGAGGGTCGTGATGTGCTGGCCGTCGACATCCGCATCGGCCATGAGCACGATCTTGTGGTACCTGGCCTTCTCGCCGTCGAAGTCCTCGCCGATGCCGGTGCCGAAGGCCGTGATCATCGCCTGGATCTCGGCGTTGCCGAGCGCGCGGTCGAGGCGCGCCTTCTCGACGTTGAGGATCTTGCCCCGCAGCGGCAGGATCGCCTGCGTCTCGGGGTTCCGGCCGGTCTTCGCGGAGCCGCCCGCGGAATCCCCCTCGACGAGGAAGATCTCGGAGCGCGTCGGGTCCTTGCTCGAGCAGTCGGAGAGCTTGCCCGGCATGCCGCCGCCCTCGAGGAGGCCCTTGCGGCGGGTCTGCTCGCGCGCCTTGCGCGCGGCGAGGCGCGCGGTCGCCGCCTGGATCGCCTTGCGCACGACCTCGCGGCCCTGCTGCGGGTTGCGCTCGAACCAGTCGCCGAGCTGATCGCCGGCGATGCGCTGCACGAAGGACTTCGCCTCCGTGTTGCCGAGCTTCGTCTTCGTCTGGCCCTCGAACTGCGGCTCGCCGAGCTTGACGGAGATGACGGCGGTGAGGCCCTCGCGGACGTCGTCGCCCGAGAGGTTGTCGTCCTTGTCCTTGAGGAGGCCCTTCTCGCGCGCGTAGCGGTTGACGAGCGTCGTCAGCGCCGCGCGGAATCCCTCCTCGTGCGTGCCGCCCTCGTGCGTGTTGATCGTGTTCGCGTAGGTGTGGACGCTCTCCGAGTAGGCGGTCGTCCACTGCATCGCGACCTCGAGCGAGATCTTGCGCTCCGTGTCCTCCGACTCGAAGGCGATGATCTCGGGGTGGATCGTCTCCGTCTTCTTCGTCGAGTTGAGGTACTCGACGTAGTCGACGAGACCGCGCTCGTAGTGGAAGACCTCGCCGCGGAAGGCGCCCTCCGCATCCGTCTCGCGCTCGTCCGAGATCTCGATGCGGAGGCCCTTGTTGAGGAAGGCCATCTGCTGGAAGCGGGTGCGGAGGGTCTCGAAGTCGAAGACCACGGTCTCGAAGATCGTGTCGTCCGGCCAGAACGTGATCGTGGTGCCGGTCTCGTCGGTCGGCTCGCCCTGCGCGAGCGGCGCCTGCGGGATGCCGCCGTCGCGGAAGGACTGCCGCCAGACGCTGCCCTGCCGGCGGACCTCGACGTCGAGGCGCGTCGAGAGCGCGTTGACGACCGAGCTGCCGACGCCGTGGAGGCCGCCGGAGACCGCGTAGCCGCCGCCGCCGAACTTGCCGCCCGCGTGGAGCACGGTGAGCACGACCTCGACGGTCGACTTCTTCTCGACGGGGTGCTCGTCGACGGGGATGCCGCGGCCGTTGTCGACGACGCGCACGGCGCCGTCGGCGAGGATCGTCACGAGGATGGTGTCGCAGTAGCCGGCCATCGCCTCGTCGACCGAGTTGTCGACGATCTCCTGCACGAGGTGGTGGAGACCGCGCGGACCGGTCGACCCGATGTACATGCCGGGGCGCTTGCGGACCGCCTCGAGGCCTTCGAGCACCTGGATCTGGTCGGCGCCGTAGCTGTCCGTTCCGGACGCCGCGGGGGTGGGATCCGGGGCAGATGAGGTCATGTAGTCGTTGCTCCTGACGAGGCTCACGCGGGGGCCTCGAGAAGGCGCTCCACGACCTCCCCATGCTATCCCAGGAGGTCGTTTCGGGCGGCCGGAAACCGCCTTCTGACGGGTTTTCCCGGCGAGGGTGACCGGATTTGTCGCCCTAGCCGTAGGTATCGCGAGGACCGCGCCCTGGAATCGCTCGCGGGCCCCGTTTCCAGGAGGGGGTGTCCGGCCCGATGAAGCGGACCGTCTCGACCCCCGCCGTCGGGTGGAGCTCGGCGATGCGGGTCGTGACCTGCGTCCGCATGCTCCGCAGCTGGTGCGCCCAGGCCGTCGAGTCGCAGCGGATCGTGAGCGTCGCGTCCTCGATCGAGACCGGCTCCGTGTGACCCGCGACCTCGGCGCCGACGATGTCCGCCCAGTCGTTGAGGAGGTCGGACTTCGCGAGCGAGGAGTCCCAGCCCATCTGCCGGGTGAGCCGCTCGAGCACCGCGCCGAGCTCGCGCGGGTCGCGGCCCGGCGAGAACGGGGTGCTGCGCTCCGACTCGGCCTCGGCCTTCGCGGCCCGGCGCCGGCCGTCGCGGGAGACGATCGCCGGATCCCCGAAGCGGGCGCGCACCCGCCGGTACGCCTCGAGGTGGGCCGGCTCCTCCTCGCGGCGGATCACGCCTCGCCCTCCTCGAGGATCCGGCCCGCCCGGATGCGGACGACATGGCCGGCGAGCTCCTGGGGGACGTCCTCGAAGACGGCCGCCGTGATGAGCACCTGCTCGTAGTCCTTCACCGCGTCGGCGAGGCGGAGGCGCCGGGTCGCATCCAGCTCCGCGAAGACGTCGTCGAGCACGAGCACCGGATCGCCCGTCGGGGAGTCTCGACGCAGGATGCCGGCCGCAGCCAGCTTGAGCGACAGGGCGAAGGACCACGACTCGCCGTGGCTGGCATAGCCGCGCGCCGGGAGGCCGTTGAGCTGCAGCTCGAGGTCGTCGCGGTGGGGTCCGACGAGCGTCAGGCCGCGATCCAGCTCCTGCCGGCGCACCCGTGCGAGCGAGTCGCGGAAGGCGGCCGCGGTCTCGACGACATCCCGCCGGCCGTGCACCGCATCCCCCTCCGACACGGGCTCGTCATCGGGCTGCTCGCCGAGGACGCTCAGCCGCATGGCGAGCTGCGCGACGTGCTCCTCGCCGGCGATCGCGCGGTACGCGTCCGCGGCGAAGGGCTCGAGCTCGGCCACGAGCTCGAGCCGCGCCACCACGAGCTCTGCGCCGAGGGCGATGAGCCGCTCGTCCCAGACCTCGAGCGTCGAGAGGTCGCCGTGCCGCGCGGCCGCGCGGGCGGTCTTGAGCAGCGTGTTGCGCTGCCGGAGCACGCGCTCGTAGTCGCCGATCACCCCCGCGAAGCGGGGTGCGCGCTGGACGAGCAGCTGATCCAGGAAGCGACGGCGGCCGGAGGGCTCGCCGCGCACGAGCGCAAGGTCCTCGGGGGCGAACAGCACGCTCGAGACGTGGCGCGGGAGGTCGCGCGGCTTCGCGGGGGCGCGGTTCACCTGGGCGCGGTTCGCGCCCAGGCGGTTCAACTGCAGCTCGACGAGCAGCCGGCGATCACCCGAGGCGAGCTGCGCGCGGACGATCGCCGCATCCATCCCCTGACGCACGAGCGCCTGATCGCTCGAGACGCGGTGCGAGCCGAGCGTCGCGAGATAGCCGATCGCCTCGACGAGGTTCGTCTTGCCCTGGCCGTTGCGGCCGACCAGCAGGTTCGGGCCCGGGTGCAGCTCGAGCTCCGCCTCCGCGTAGTTGCGGAAGTCGGAGAGCTGCAGGTGCGTGACGATCACGCCGGGCGGGCCCGTCGCCCGATCAGCGCAGCAGCAGGTTGGGCTGCAGCAGGTACTTGTAGTCGTCGGAGCCCGGCTGCTCCTTCGACGACTGGCTCGTGATGAGCACCGGCCCCGGCTTGTTCGGGTTCTCGGTCTTCGTGAACGAGATGCGCACGAACTCCGAGTGGACGGCGCTGAGGCCGTCGAGCAGGAAGGAGGGCTTGAGCGACACGACCGTGTCCTCGCCGACGAGGTGCGCGTCGATCGTCTCCGAGGCCTGCGCCTGCTCGGAGCCGGCCGCCTCGAGGGTGAGGCCGTCGATCGAGAAGCTGAAGCGGAGGGCCGCCTCGCGCTCGAGGACGAGCGAGACCCGGCGCGTGGCCTCGACGAGCTCGGCCGTGTTGATGACCGCGTAGTTCTCGACCGTCTCGGGGAACAGACGGCGCACCGGCGGGAAGTTGCCCTTGATGAGGAGCGAGGTCACCGTCTTCTTCTCGGCGCTGAAGGCGATGAGCTCGCGCTCGTCGGTGCGGACGATCGAGACGGCGACGGTGCCGCTGTGCCCGAAGGTCTTGCCGATCTCGGAGAGCGTGCGCGCCGGCACCAGCGCGGTCGCGCCCTCGGCGCTCGTCGAGCCCGAGTCCCAGTCGATGGAGCGGACCGCGACGCGGTAGCGGTCGGTCGCGACGAGGGAGATGCTGTTGTCGGCGACCTCGAGCTGGACCCCGGTGATCACGGGGGTGACGTCGTCGCGGGATGCGGCGACGGCGACCTGCGAGACCGCGGCCGCGAAGTCCTCGGCCGGGAGGACGCCCGTGCGCTCGCCCACGCTCGGCAGGGTCGGGTACTCCTCGACCGGCATGCTCAGGAGCGTGAACCTGGCCGAGCCGCAGCTGACCGCGATCTTGCCGTCGACGGTCGAGAACTGGACCGGCGCGTTCGGGAGGCGGCTGGCGATGTCGGCGAGGAGGCGGCCGGAGACGAGCGCGGTGCCGGGCTCGTCGACCTCGGCCGTGATCTCGGTCTGCGACGAGACCTCGTAGTCGAAGGACGAGAGGGTGAGCGAGCCGCCCTCCGCCGTGAGGAGCACGCCGCTGAGGATGGGCTGCGTCGTCCGCTGCGGGAGGAGCTTGACCGCGAAGGACACGGCCTCGCTGAAGACGTCGCGATTGACCTGGAACTTCACAGACGGAACCCCTTGTCGTGCTCGAGATGGCGTGGGGGTCAATACTCCCACAGCGATCCTGTCACAGGGACGGCGGGATCAGGGCGGGGAGGCGGACCCCGTCGCTCGTCTCGCCTCCCATCCACAGGAGGTTGCGGCACGGAGCCGGATCATCTTCTCTCGTTAAACGTCTTAACGCCTGTGGAGACTGTGGACAACTCCGGCGATGCCTTTTCGCGGCGGGGAACTACACGCGTGTGAGTTGTTGACGAGCTGTCGATGACCGCGGCGGCATCCGTGGAGACGCGTGCCATGGCCGATCCGGAATCCACAGGGCGACCATGATCTGTGCACAGGCCCCTCCGGCGTTGTCCACGACTTTCCACAACTTCTCCACATGTGGGAAGTGGAGTCCCCAGAACAGGGGGCAGGAGGGGGTTCTTCCGGTCTCCGACACGGCGGCTGGAGCGCGCGGATGCCGGTGACGGCATCCGACGGCCGGCGGACCGGCGCGGCTCAGCGGTAGCGCTGGTCCTGCTTGATGCGGCTCGTCAGCTCCGTGACCTGGTTGTAGATCGAGCGGCGCTCCTTCATGAGCTCGCTGATCTTCTTGTTCGCGTACATCACGGTCGTGTGGTCGCGGTTGCCGAAGAGCTGCCCGATCTTCGGCAGCGAGAGGCTCGTGAGCTCGCGGCACAGGTACATCGCGATCTGCCGCGCCGTGGCGACCGCCTGGCTCCGGCTCGAGCCGTAGAGGTCGTCGACCGTGAGCTTGAAGTAGTCCGCGGTGTGGTTGATGATGTCGACCGGCGCGATGACGTTGTCCTCGTCGAGGGTGATGAGGTCCTTGAGCACCGTCTGCACGAGCTGCAGGTCGACCGCCGTGCGGTTGAGGTTCGCGAAGGCGGTGACGCGGATGAGCGTGCCCTCGAGCTCGCGGATGTTCGAGGAGACCTTCGTCGCCATGAACTCGAGGATGTCGTGCGGCACCTGCAGCTTCTCGCTCTGGGCCTTCTTCCGCAGGATCGCGATGCGCGTCTCGAGATCGGGCGCCTGCACGTCGGTGATGAGGCCCCACTCGAAGCGCGACCGCATCCGGTCCTCGAATCCCGTGAGGTGCTTCGGCGCGACATCGCTCGTGATCACGACCTGCTTGTTGTGGTCGTGCAGCGTGTTGAAGGTGTGGAAGAACGCCTCCTGCGTCGAGTCCTTCCCCTGGAGGAACTGGATGTCGTCGATGAGGAGGATGTCGATCTCGCGATAGCGGGTGTTGAAGACCGAGCCGCGGTTCGAGGCGATCGAGTTGATGAAGTCGTTCGTGAACTCCTCGGAGCTCACGTAGCGGACGCGGATCCCCGGATACAGGTTCTCGGCGTAGTGGCCGATCGCGTGGAGGAGGTGCGTCTTGCCGAGCCCGGAGTCGCCGTAGATGAAGAGCGGGTTGTAGGACTTCGCGGGCGCCTCCGCGACGGCGACCGCCGCAGCGTGCGCGAAGCGGTTCGAGCCGCCGATGACGAAGTTGTCGAAGTTGTACTTCGGGTTGAGCCGGCTGTCGCCGCGGGTCGCCTGGATGGGCGGTGCGGTGTCCTCGACGTAGGAGATGGAGGCGGCCGTCTCCTCGACGGGCTTGAGGACCTCCGTGCGGATCTCGGGGTTCACGACGATCGCGAAGTTCTGGACGCCGAACTCGCCGCCGGTCGACGAGATGGCGTCGAGGAGTGGGATGCGGATCCGCTGCTCGAGCATCCCGCGGGTCAGCTCGTTCGGGACCTCGAGGTAGAGGGTGCCGGCGAGCACGCCCTTCGGCTCGACGAGGTTGATGAAGCCGTGGAGCTGCGGCGTGATGCGGGTGTCGTCGCCCAGCCGGGCGGTGACGGCATCCCAGAGCTCGCGGGTCGCGTCGGCTTCGTCGGCCATGTCGTGCGCTTCCTCTCGACGGGATGGGTTATCCACAGGATTATCCACGCTGTGGGCGATCTGTGGAAACCCGTGGGGAGAACCAGCACAGCGACCGACCTTGCGACACGCCCGGGATTCACGGCGCGCCGTTCCCCGCCGGTGGCGACGGCTCGTGCATGATGGGCGTTTGCCCTGCGCAGTTTGACCCTCGGCATCCGGGGGCCTATCTTTAATCAGTTGACGCAGCCCCCGGCTGCAACCTGATCTTCCCGGTCGCGACCATCCCGGTCCCTCGCCGGGCGTTGGAGACCACTATGAGCAAGCGAACCTTCCAGCCGAACAACCGCCGTCGCGCCAAGGTGCACGGCTTCCGTCTGCGCATGCGCACCCGCGCCGGCCGCGCCATCCTGGCCGCCCGTCGTCGCAAGGGCCGCACCGAGCTCTCCGCCTGACCCGTCCCGTGCTCGCGAAGGCGAACCGGGTGGTCCGCGCGCAGGACTTCCGCCTGACCGTGCGCCGCGGTCGACGGTCGACCTCGCCGACCTCGGTCGTCTATCGCCTCGAGCGCGGCTCGGACGAGCCCATGCGATTCGGCTTCATCGCCTCGCGCGCCATCGGCAACGCCGTCCAGCGGAACCGGTGGCGTCGTCGTCTCCGGGCCATCGGCCGGGAGATGGTGGATGCGGGGGCCGTCGGCGCGGACGTCGTGGTCCGTGGGCTCCCGGGCTGCGCCGATCGCGACTTCCACGAGCTCCGCGAGGAGCTGCAGACGGCGATGCGCCGGACCTCGTCGGTGCGGGCATGATCCGCGGGCTCGGGCAGAGCATCCTGCTGCTCCCCCGCAACGTCTGCGTCGTGATCCTCCGCGTCTACCGCGCGGTGATCTCGCCGCTCTACGGCCAGGTGTGCAGGTACTACCCAAGCTGCTCGGCTTATGCTCTCGAAGCGATCCAGCGCCACGGCGTCGTGCGCGGGATCTGGCTCGGGACGAAGCGGATCGCGCGCTGCCACCCCTGGGCCGCGGGCGGCGTCGACGACGTCCCCGGGCACTTCGACCCTCCCCGACACCGCATCACCCGCTTCGGCTTCGTGCTCGCGGGCAATGGAAAGGCCTGACACCCGGCATGGACATCATCGGCACCATCCTCTGGCCCATCAAGTGGGTCATCGAGGCGATCCTCGTCGGGTTCCACACCCTGCTCGAGCTCCTCGGCATGGATCCGGCGGCCGGCCTCACCTGGGTGCTCTCGATCGTCGGCCTGGTCCTCATCGTGCGCGCCGCGCTCATCCCCATCTTCGTGCGCCAGATCAAGAGCCAGCGCAAGATGCTCGAGGTCGCGCCCCAGCTCAAGAAGATCCAGGACAAGTACCGCGGCAAGAAGGATCAGTACTCTCGCGAGGCGATGCAGCGAGAGACCATGGAGATGTACCGGAAGGCCGGCACCTCGCCGTTCGCCTCGTGCCTCCCCCTGCTGATCCAGATGCCGATCTTCTTCAGCCTCTTCTCGGTGCTCAACGAGGCGAAGCCGCAGCCCGACGGGAGCTTCCGCGCGGGCGTCGGCCTCCTCTCGCAGGAGCTGTCGGAGCAGTTCGGCAGCGCCTCGCTCTTCGGGATCGCCCCGCTGCGGTTCAGCATCCAGAGCTCGCTCGAGCAGGACCCGGTCAACTGGACCGTCATCATCATCGCCGCCGTCATGGTCATCCTCATGACCGCGTCGCAGTTCATCACGCAGCTGCAGATCATGTCGAAGAACCAGAGCCCCGAGATGATGGCCAGCCCGATGTTCCGGCAGCAGCGCATCCTGCTGTACATCCTCCCCCTCGTCTTCGCCTTCTCCGGCTTCGCCTTCCCCATCGGCGTGATGTTCTACTGGCTCGTCTCGAACTTCTGGACCATGGGCCAGCAGTTCCTCGTGATCCGCAACATGCCGACGCCGGGCAGCGAGGCGGCGCTCGCCCGCGAGGCACGCCTCGCGAAGAAGAACCGCGCCCGCATGGCGGATGACGCGCAGACGCTGGCTGAGGAGCAGGTCGCGGAGATCGAGCAGAAGAAGGTCACGACCCAGCGCCAGCAGCCGGTGGGCAAGAACCGATCGAAGAAGTCCGGCGGCGGCGCCAAGAGATGACGGGATCCCCCCATGACCGATGCAGTGAAGACCGAGCGCGCGTCCGGTGACGAGCCGACCGAGCAGGAGCTCGTCGACGAGGGCGACATCGCCGCGGACTACATCGAGGAGCTCCTCGACCTCGCGGACATCGACGGCGACATCGACATCGATGCCCGCGGCGGCCGCGCCTACCTCTCGGTGACGGCCTCGGGCGAGTCGAATCTGTCGCTCATCGCCAAGCCGGAGACCGTCACGGCCCTGCAGGAGCTCACCCGCCTCGCCGTGCAGAGCAGCACGGGGCGTTTCTCACGTCTCATCCTCGACGTCGGAGGATCGCGCGACGCCCGCGCGTCGGAGCTCGCCGCGCTCGTCGACCACGCGGTCGAGCGCATCGAGGCGGGCGCCACCACGGCATCCCTGCCCCCGATGTCCTCCTACGAGCGCAAGCTCGTGCACGACATCGTCGCCGATCGCGGTCTCACCTCGCAGTCCGAGGGCGAGGGTCGCGACCGCCACACGGTGATCACGCGCGCCTGACGCGTTTCACGTGAAACATCGATGAGCGAGATCCGCGGGACCGACTCCCCCACTCCCCCGTCGACGGTGCCGACCGAGCTCGAGCTCGAGCCCGCGGCCGCCGAGTCGCTGTTCGGCGAGCGGCTGCCGCTCGCCCGCGCCTACACCTGGGAGCTCGCGCGCCGCGGCGAGGAGCTGGGACTCGTGGGGCCGCTCGAGGTCCCGCGCCTGTGGACGCGGCACGTGCTCAACTGCGCGCTCGTCGCGCCGCTGCTGCGCGGGCGGGTCGCCGACATTGGGAGCGGGGCGGGCCTTCCCGGGATCGTCCTCGCGATCGCGCGCCCCGATCTGGAGTTCGTGCTCGTCGAGCCGATGGAGCGCCGCGTCGACTGGCTCCGCTCGGAGCAGCAGCGGCTCGGCCTGGAGAACGTCACGGTGGAGCGCGCTCGCGCCGAGGAGCTCGGCCCGCATCGCGGCGAGTTCGATCAGGTGACGGCGCGGGCGGTCAGCGCCCTCTCGAAGCTCATCCCCATCACCGCTCCCCTGCTCAAGCCCGGTGGCGAGCTCGTGTTCATGAAGGGTGCGCGCATCGAGGAGGAGATCGAGGCGGCGCAGAAGGCGATCAAGAAGGCGCGACTCGAGAGCGTGTCGACCGTCGTGCTCGGCGAGGGCGTGATCTCCGAGGTCACGCGCGTCTTCCGCGCGACGAAGCCGGCGTCCGCCTGAGTCGGTCGTGACTCGGGCTCGGCCTCGGGTTCGCGCGCGGTCGGCGCGCGGTGACCGGCGGGGCCGGCAACGTGATCCAGTGCGGTCATGCAGGCCGTCTGTTCGGATCCAGCGCACCGGGGCGGATGGACTTCGTCGACAACGTGGCTGAGGCGACGGGATGTGATCGGACGCGTCCGGAGCGGGCTTCGTTGGCGGCATCAAGGCCGTGCGGATGGTTCGCTTGAATGTCGGTCGTATGAGATGGGGGTTTCACGTGAAACATCACCGCGAGCGATGTCTTCTCTCGCCGCCCCGGGACGTGACGATATCGGTCCTCGTCTGATTGCGCGGCGCGGTCGGCTGGTGATGGTGGGCGATGGCGCGATGCTCCGCGACGGGATTCTCCCCCTCCCTCTCCCCCGGCTCGCGCGATCACGGCGGGCAGACGCCGTACGTCCGGATCACGGGCGGCGATGCGGGCCGCTCCCCCAGTGCCCAGGGCGGTGGGCTGGTGGTGGTCGGCGATGGCGCGATGCTCGCCGATGATGGACTGCGAGTCGACGTCCGACGATGTGGTGGCGCCGTGATCCTGCGCGAGGAGTGCAGGCCTTCCCCGGCTCGCGCGGTCGCGCTGGGCCGACCCTTCGCCGCAGAATGACGGACGGTGATGTGGACCGCTCTCCGAGTGCGCGGGGCGGTGGGGCTGATGGCGGTCGGCGATGGCACGATCCTGCACGACGGGCTTCCGGCCCCCGCTCGCGTCGCGCGGGCGCGTCCGGCGGAGGCCGCACGTCCGGGTGACGGACGGGGCTGTGGGGTCAGGTGGTCGCCCACCGTCGGAGCTCTCGACACGGTTCTTTGATGCGAGCGAACGCGCTCGATCTCATCGATGGAGTGCGGGCGGTGCCGCGCGGTGAGGTGGGCGGCTGCCGGATTCGGGTTCCTGGCGTGAGATCCCGTCGACTCGAAGCTGAGGTCGCCGGAGTCCACCGGGCCGCGGAGGCCCGGTCGATCCGCCGGGCCGAGCTCAACGCCTCCTGAGGCGAAGCGGGTGGTCTCGCGGGACCTGAGCACGATGCCCAGCCGACGCCCTCGGAGTGCGATGGGCTGGAGGCCCGGCGCGATCGGCTGCCTTCTCACGTCACGAGGGCGCGCGACGATCGCGCGCGACCCAGGTGATTCCGGGATTCGCCCTGGGACGAGATCCGGCAGGCGGGGACGGCGTGTCGCCGATGACAGGCTTCCCGGGCGGTGTCCGCGTGGATTGCGGCGTACGGCCGCAACGGTTCTCCTCCGTGTCGGGGCGGGCGCGGGGCGGTCCTGGCAGATGAGCGGTGCCCGGGGATGTTTCACGTGAAACCGAGGGCCTGATTCCGGGCGACATCGCGTTCGGCGTGCACGGACGCCCGAATCGAAGAGCGCACACCACGGCACGGAAGCGGCCCGAGACGCACGCCGGCCGGCGACGGCACGGCGTGATGCGCGGCGCCGGAGCGTGTCCCGCGCGTCGCGAGACGGTGCCGACTCGCATGACCGTCCGAGCTCCCATGGCGCGTCGGGGCGGGGACGTGCCGCATGCACATGGACGGGGCGGCGTTGCGCGAGCTCCTCGGGAATCCACCTCCGGCCGACGCCGTCGCGGTGCCGCCGCCGCGGGTACAGTTGGGAGGTCCCCCGCCCGAGCCGAGACCCGTCACGGCGCCAGCGAGATCCGCGTGTTTCACGTGGAACATCAGGAGTTCGATCCACCGGTGAGCACCCAGCAGCCCTACGACGCCGCGACACCGCTCGCGCGAGAGGTCGCCGATCTCGCGCGGCGACGGCAGAACCTCGCGGAGCAGGTCCTCCCCCGGCCCGAGCGCACCCGCATCCTCACCATCGCGAACCAGAAGGGCGGTGTCGGGAAGACCACGACGACCGTCAACCTCGCGGCGTCGCTCGCGCGCGCGGGCGCGCGCGTCGTCGTCATCGATCTCGACCCCCAGGGCAACGCGTCGACCGCGCTCGGCGTCGAGCACCGCTCCGAGACGCCGAGTGTCTACGACGTGCTCATCAACGACATCCCCATCGACGACGTCGTGCAGAAGAGCCCCGAGTTCGACACCCTGTGGTGCGTGCCGGCCACGATCCACCTCGCGGGCGCCGAGATCGAGCTCGTCTCGCTCGTCGCACGCGAGCAGCGGCTCAAGAAGTCCCTCGAGGAGTACTTCACCGAGGCCGACGATCCGGTCGACTACGTCTTCATCGACTGCCCGCCTTCCCTCGGCCTCCTCACGATCAACGCCTTCGTCGCCGCGCGCGAGGTCCTCATCCCCATCCAGTGCGAGTACTACGCGCTCGAGGGGCTGAGCCAGCTGCTCAACAACATCAAGCTCATCGAGCGGCACCTCAACCCCGAGCTCCGCGTCTCGACGATCCTGCTCACGATGTACGACGCTCGGACCAATCTCGCGAACCAGGTCGTCGAGGAGGTGCGCGAGCACTTCCCCGAGCAGGTCCTCGACACCCTCATCCCCCGCAGCGTCCGCATCTCCGAGGCGCCCAGCTACCAGCAGACCGTGATCAGCTACGACCTGAACTCGGCCGGCTCCCTCTCCTATCGGGAGGCGGCCGCCGAGATCGCCATGAGAGGAGAGCGCTGATGGCCGCTCCCAAGCGGACGGGACTCGGGCGCGGCATCGGCGCGCTCATCCCGACCTCCGACGACGGATCGACGACGCAGCAGCGGCCGGTCGACGTGTTCTTCCCCGAGGGCGGCTCGCCGCGCGTCGAGGAGCCGGAGCTCGTCGCCGTGCCGGGCGCGCGGCTCGCGCGACTCGACCCCGCCGACATCGTGCCGAACGCGGTGCAGCCGCGCACCGAATTCCGCGAGGAGGAGCTCAACGAGCTGATCCTCTCCGTCCGGGAGTTCGGCGTCCTCCAGCCCATCGTCGTGCGCCCCCGTGCGGGCGCCGCCGCGGGCGAGCCGAAGTACGAGCTCATCATGGGCGAGCGGCGTCTCCGCGCCACGAAGGCGGCCGGGCTGGATGCGATCCCCGCCGTCATCCGGGAGACCGCGGACGAGGACATGCTGCGCGACGCGCTGCTCGAGAACCTCCACCGTGCGCAGCTCAACCCGCTCGAGGAGGCCTCCGCCTACCAGCAGCTCCTCGCCGACTTCGGGATCACGCAGGAGCAGCTCGGGGAGCGCATCGGCCGCTCGCGCCCGCAGATCACGAACACGCTGCGCCTCCTCCGACTCCCCGAGTCGGTGCAGCGGCGGGTCGCGGCGGGTGTCCTCAGCGCCGGCCACGCACGCGCCGTCCTCTCGGCGGGCGAGCCGGCCGCCATGGAGCGCATCGCGGCGAAGATCGTGAACGAGGACCTCTCGGTGCGCGCTGCAGAGGCCCTCACGAGCGAGGCGAAGAAGTCGGGTGCGAAGCCGAAGCCACTGGCGGGAGGGCGTCAGGGTCAGCTCGACGAGATCGCGGGTGCGCTCGGGGACCGACTCGACACGCGGGTGAAGATCCAGCTCGGGCGTGCGAAGGGGACCGTCACGATCGACTTCGCGAGCGTGGGCGACCTCAACCGCATCCTCGGGGTGCTGGGTCAGGACGGCTTCCGGTAGCAGAGCCGACGGCCGCAGAAAGTCCTGATCAGACCGGCTTTGCGGCCGATTCCGCGAGCTTGAGGTAGACCCAGCCGAGGTCGTGTCCCGCGGCCTCGAGCGCCTGGGGGAGCAGCGAGGTCTCCGTGAGGCCGGGCAGCACGTTCGCCTCGAGGAACCACGGCGTTCCCGCGCCGTCGACGATGAGGTCGACGCGCGAGACGTGCCGCAGCCCGAGTGCGCGGTGTGCGGTGAGCGCGGCCTCGGCGGCGCGCGCCGCGACCTCCTCGGAGATCCGGGCCGGGGTGTAGAAGCGGGTCTCCCCCGCGTTGTAACGAGCCTCGAAGCTGTACACGCCGGAGAGCGGCTCGATCTCCACCGCCGGGAGGGCGACCGGGCCGTCACCCGTGTCGATCACGCCGACCGCGATCTCGGTGCCGGTGATCCGCTGCTCGACGAGCGCGACATCCCCGTAGGTGTAGGCGTCGACCATCGCGCGCGGCAGGCCCGCCGCGTCCTCGACGATCGTCACGCCCTGAGCCGAGCCGCCGCGGGCGGGCTTCACGACGAGCGGCGGGACGAGCTCGTCCGAGATCGCCGCGAACACCGCATCGGCGCCGAGCTCGCGGAACGCGTCCCGCGGGAGGGTGATCGAGCGGGGCGTGGGGACGCCGGCGCGCTCGGCGATCGTCTTCGCGGTGGGCTTGTCCCAGGCGAGACGCGACGCGGCGGCATCCGAGCCCACGAAGGGCACGCCGAGGAACTCGAGGAGCCCGCGGAGCGCGCCGTCCTCGCCGCTCGCGCCGTGCAGTGCGGGCCAGACGACATCGGGCCGATTCGCGCGGAGCTGCTCGAGGAGGCTCGCATCGGGGTCGACGAGCTCGATCTCGACGCCGTGCTCGAGCAGCGCGTCCGCGACGCGGCGGCCGGAGCGCAGCGACACGTCGCGCTCGTGCGAGATCCCGCCGGCGAGCACGACGACGCGGGAGAGGGAGGATGCGGTCATGGCTCCTAGCCGATGCTCGGGGGCAGCAGGTTCTGGCGGGTCTGCTCCGTCTGTGCGGGGAGCGATCCGGTCTGGGCGAACTCGCCGAGGAGCTCGAGCTCGCCGTTGATGACGTTCGCGAGCCGGCGGATGCCCTCGCGGATGAAGTCGGGGGTCGGGTAGCAGAACGACAGGCGGATCGCGCTGCGCCCGCCCCCGTCGGCGTAGAACGCGGTGCCCGGCGTGTAGGCGACGAGCTCCTTGACGGCGCGCGGGAGCATCGCCTTCGAGTCGAGGTGCTCGGGCAGCCGCAGCCACACGTAGAAGCCGCCGCTCGGCACCGTCCAGTCGAGCGAGGGCAGATGGCGTCCGAGCGCGTCGAGCATGGCATCCCGCCGCTCCCGGTAGACGCCGCGGAAGGTGTCGATCTGGCCTCGCCAGTCGGCGGTCGCGAGGTACTCGGAGATGACGGTCTGCGAGAAGCTCGACGGCGAGAGCACCGCGGCCTCGTTGGCGAGCACGAGCTTCTCCCGGATGGCGTGCGGGGCGACAGCCCAGCCGACGCGGAGACCGGGCGCGAAGGTCTTCGAGAAGGTCCCGAGATACACGACGCCGTCCTCCTCGACCGAGCGCATCGCCTGCGGCGGCGCCTGATCGAAGTAGAGGAGGCCGTAGGGGTTGTCCTCGACGACGAGGATCTCGGCACGGCGGGCGATCTCGAGGATCTCGACGCGGCGCTGCCACGGGAGGGTCACGCCCATCGGGTTGTGGAAGGACGGGATCGTGTAGATGAACTTGATCCGGCGGCCCGAGGCCTTGAGCCGGTCGATCGTCTCCTGAAGCGCCTGCGGCTGGAGGCCCTCGTCGTCCATGGGGACGTGCACGACCTCCGCCTGGAAGGACTTGAAGACGGTCACGGCCGTGACGTAGCTCGGTCCCTCCGCGATCACGACATCACCCGGGTCGAGGAAGAGCTTCGCCATGAGCTCGAGCGCGTGCTGCGAGCCGGTCGTCACGACGACGTCGTCGACGGAGGCGCGGATGCCCTCGAGCGACATGACGTCGAGGATCTGCTCCCGCAGTGCCGGCGAGCCCTGGCCCGAGCCGTACTGGAGGGCGACCGGTCCCTGCTCGCGCACCGCCCGATCCACCGCCGACTGCAGGAGCTCGGTGGGGAGCGCGGAGACGTACGGCATCCCGCCCGCGAGGGAGACGACCTCGGGGCGGCTGGCCACGGCGAACAGGGCTCGGACCTCGGAGGCGCTGAGGCCGGCCGTGCGGGCGGCGTAGGCGCCGAACCACGGGTCGAGGTTGGTGCCCTGGGATGCCGGTGTCGTCATGCTGCTCGTCCGATCAGTCGATGGGATCCAGGATACGGGCGGGAACGACGGGGCCCCGCCCCCGCGAGCGGGAACGGGGCCACGGGTACCGGGGTGGACCGGCCGATCAGGCGATGAACTCGGCGAGGTCCGCCTCGATGGCGGGCTTCGGCTTCGCGCCGACCATGCGCTTCACGACCTCGCCGTCCTTGAAGACGTACATGGCGGGGATCGAGGTGATGCCGTACTTCATAGCGGTCTCGGGGTTCGCGTCGACGTCGAGCTTCACGATGTCGATCTTGTCGGCGTGCTCCTCGGCGATCTTGTCGAGGATGGGCGAGACGGCGCGGCACGGGCCGCACCACTCGGCCCAGAAGTCGACCATGATCGGCTTCGAGCTCGAGAGGACCTCGGTGGCGAAGTCGGCGTCGGTGACGGCCTTGGCGTTGGACATATCTGCTCCTTCGATGTGCGGCCCGCGGGGGACGCGTGGTTCGGATCGGCCGGGCGGCCGTCGGCTCAGGCGGGCGACGAGCCCTCGGCGCGGCCGTTGATCTCGTCGACCGGGACGACGCCGTCGGCCTTCGCGAGCGTCTCCTTCGGGAGCGCCGCGAGGTAGTGCTCGGCGTCGAGCGCCGCGACGACGCCCGATCCGGCGGCCGTGGCCGCCTGCTTGTAGGTCGGGTCGATGACGTCGCCCGCGGCGAAGACGCCGGGGAGGTTCGTCTTCGAGCTCCGCCCCTCGACGGCGATCGTCCCCTCGGCGGTGAGGTCGAGCTGCCCGTGCACGAGGTGCGTGCGCGGGTCGGCGCCGATCGCGACGAAGACGCCGTCGAGGTCGAGCGAGGTGCGCTCCCCCGAGTCGAGCGTCGAGGTCAGCGTGATGCCGTCGACCTTCTCGGCGCCCGAGATGTCGGCCACCTCCTGGTTCCAGAGGAACTCGATCTTCGGGTCGGCGAAGGCGCGCTCCTGCATCGCGGCGGAGGCGCGGAGCTCGTCGCGGCGGTGCACGAGGGAGACCTTCTCGGCGAAGCGCGTGAGGAAGGTGGCCTCCTCGAGCGCGGAGTCGCCGCCGCCGATTACCGCGACGTGCTTCTGCTTGAAGAAGGCGCCGTCGCAGGTCGCGCACCACGAGACGCCGTAGCCGCTGAGGCGGTTCTCGCTCTCGAGGCCGAGCTTGCGGTAGGCGGAGCCGGTCGCGTAGATGACGGTCAGCGCCTCGTAGGTCTCGCCGAGCGCGGTGCGCACGGTCTTGACCTCGCCCGCCAGCTCGAGGTCGGTGACGTCGTCGTAGACGATCTCGGCGCCGAAGCGCTCGGCCTGCTCCTGCATCTTCATCATGAGCTCGGGGCCCATGATGCCCTCGGGGAACCCGGGGAAGTTCTCGACCTCGGTCGTCTTCATGAGCTCGCCGCCGAACTCGACGGAGCTCGCGATGACGAGCGGGCGGAGGTTCGCACGAGCGGCGTAGATCGCCGCGGTGTAGCCCGCCGGTCCCGAGCCGATGATGATGAGCTGGCGCATCGCGCAGGTCTCCTTCTGGTCGCTGCCTTGGCGGGTAGAACACATCCTAGGTGCTCGCCATTCCCCGCCGGCGGGGTCGCCGAGGGGTTCGGAGCCCTAGCCCCGACCGGGCAGTCGGCGCAGGATCGGGCCGGCCATGACCCGCAGCTCGGGCACCCGCATGAGCGCGATGACGCCGAGGTACACGGCGAGGGATGCGGCCCCGACGAGGCCCACGGAGAGCGCCGAGCTCACGGGGTGGGCGGTCGCGAAGACGCCCGGCTCCCCCGCGCCGCCGGTGAGTCCGAGGCCGCCGAGCGGCCAGAGGACGAGGAGGCCGGCGAGCCCCGCGGGGATGGTCGCCAGCGCGAAGCGCCCGAAGCCCGAGATCCAGCGGGCGCTGTCGAGGCCGCCGAGGCGCCGCCGCAGCACCAGCAGGGCGACGATCGCCTGGACCGTGCCCGCGACGGTCGTCACGATCGCGAGGCCGATCGCGATGAGCGGGCTGGGGAGCAGCAGCACGAGGAGCGCGCCCGAGACGAAGACCCCCGCCTGCACGAGCTGGATGAAGAACGGCGTCCGGGTGTCGCCGAGCGCGTAGAACGTGCGCTGCAGCAGGAACAGCGTGCTGAACGGCACCAGGCCGACGAGGAAGGCGACGAGCACGAGCGCGGTGCTCGTGATCTCGGCGCCCGTGCGGCCGAAGAGGGCCGCGAAGGGGACGGAGGCTGCGACGAGCGCGACGCCCGTGCCGAAGATCAGCATCCCGACCGTCCGCAGCGAGTCGGCGAGGTCCGCCCGGACCCGATCCAGCTCCCCGTCGCGGGCGTGATGGCTCATGCGCGTGAAGTACGGCGTCGCGATCGAGACGGCGATGATCGAGTGGGGGAGCATGAAGACGAGCCAGGCGACCATGAGCGCGCGCGAGGAGGCGTCCACGGCATCCGCCGAGGTCGCGACCTGGCTCTGCACGATGCCCGCCAGCTGCGTCACGAGGATCATGCCGAAGGTCCAGCCGGCCGCGCGGCCCGCAGCGCCGAGGCCGACGCCGCGCCAGCGGAAGTCGAGGCGGAAGCCCAGGCCCGTGCGCCGCCAGAAGACGACGAGGATGAGCGCCTGCGCCGCGACGCCGAGCGTCGCCCCGCCCGCGAGCCAGGCCACGCGATCCGCCGTCCAGGACGCGGGGTCGCGGAGCGGGACGTCGCCGCCGAGCGCGAGCGCGAACGCGAGCACCGAGCCGATCATGACGAGGTTGTTGAGGACGGGCGCCCAGGTGAAGGGGCCGAAGACGCCGCGCGCGTTGAGGACCTCGCCGAGGAGGCTGTAGACGGCGTAGAAGAAGATCTGCGGCAGGCACCAGGAGGCGAAGGCGATCGCGAGGTCGAGCGCGTCGCCCTGCAGCTGGCCGCCGGAGCTGGCGTAGACGCGGACGAGGAGCGGCGCCGCGAGCGTGGCGAGCACGGTGACGCCCGCGAAGACGACGATGCCGAGGGTCACCAGGCGGTTGATGAAGCGCTGGCCGCCGTCGTCGTGGAGCGCAGCCCGCACGATCTGCGGCACGAGGACGGCGCTCAGCAGGCCGCCCGCGATGATCGCGTAGATGTTGTTCGGCAGCTGGTTCGCGACCGCGAAGGCCGTCGAGGCCTGGCCGTTGAGGCCGATGACCGCCGCGAGCACGGCCGCGTTGACGAAGCCGAGCACCCGCGAGACGAGCGTGCCGGAGGCGAGGAGGACGCTGGCGCGGCCGAGTCCGCCGCTGCGGCCCGCCTCAGCCACGGTCCGCGGCGGGCTCGGCGCCCGCATCCCCGGCGGCCTCGCCGGCGCTGCGGGCGCGACGGCGCTTCACGATGTTCCGCGCGATGCCGGCGCCGAACACGACGACGACGAGCGCGCCCATGATCGCGACGCCCGCCGTCTCCCACCCGGCCTGGAGGTCGACGCGGACGCGGCTCGCGGCGCCGACGGGCCGCTCCCCCGCGGTCGCGAGCGCGATGCGGACCTCGACCTGCCCGTTCGAGATCGCCTGCGCCGGGATGTAGCCCGTGGCGGTCGACTGGGGCTGCACGACGATCTCGACCGGCTGGGCCGACGCCGGGATCGACAGTACCGGCCGCTGCGGGTCGGCGGTCGCGTAGACGCGCACCGGGACGTCGAGGGCGTTGCTCACCGTCACCGGCAGCCGCGCCTCGGCGCCGAGGGCGAGGAGGTCGCTGCTGTCGACGACCTGGACGGAGGCGCGCAGCTCGCGCGACTGCTGGAGGAACTCGTCCGTCGCGACCTCCCAGTCGGTCGCGTTGCGCAGCCACGTCGTCGAGAGGGCGGCCAGGAGGTCGAGCCGTCGCTCGCCCGTGAGGATGAGCGGGTCCTCCGCGATCACCGCGTAGCGCTGATCGGCGCTCTCGGCGCGGAGCAGGCGCCCGACGCGCGTGACCCGCTCCTCGTCCTCGGCGCGATCGCGGATCTCGCCCGCCTCGGCATCGCCCTCGAGCAGCGCGCCGAGCCCGGTCGTCTGGACGCCGTCGACGGAGGCGACCGCGTCGACGGCCTCGCCGATCTGCGGGTCGTCCTGGATGGGCCAGGCGCGGTCGAGCGCGAGGACGAGCTCGCCCTCGCCGGCGCGCACGGCGGCCGAGACCGCACGGCGGAGCACCCGGCGCGCATCCGCACCCTCCTCGAGCGAGGCGGCCTCGGCGGCGACCCGGAGGCGGTCGCTCAGCGCGCTGTCGACGACGAGCGCGTCGAGACCGTCGTCGAGCTGCAGCCGGGGCGCGTCGCCGCGCACGTTCCGCGAGCCGAGGAGGAGATGCTCGACGCCCGCCTCCTGGAGCATCGGGAGGTCGGCCTGGACGACCGTGTCGTCCGCCGGCCAGGCGAGACCCTCGATGTCGGCGTCCCAGCCGACGACATCCTCGACGTCGACCGGGCGCGGGGGGAGCCCGCCCGGCGCGGGCTGCGCGGGCTCCTCGTCCTCGGCGGCCGGCGGGGCCGCCGTCGCGTCGGGGTCGGCGGTCGCGTCGGGGTCGGGCGTCGGCGCCTCGGGCGCCTCCGGCTCCTCGACCGGCTCGGAGAAGCGGTCGGCCTGGATCGCGAAGCCGAAGTCGACCGGGTCGAGCGCCGCGCGGCCGCCCGCCTGCGCGGTCGCGACGACATCCGCATCCGCGTAGGCGAGGAGGAAGGTCTCGTTCGAGACGCGGTCGAGGCGGTCGAGCCAGGCGGTCGCCGTGGCGGGGGCCGAGCCGCCGAGCACGCGGATGGAGGCGATGATCCGCGGGTCGATGCCGATCGTCACGGGGCGGTCGGCGAGGGCGTCGAGCTGCCGGGTGAGCATCCCGTCGGGCCCCGTGAAGACCTCGAGATCCTCCGCGCTCACGAGTCCGCCGGCGGTCGGCGGGAGCACGAGCGGCGCGACCATCGCCACCTGGAGGCCGTCGCCCGCCGTGCGCCGCGCCTCGGCGGGGCTCGGGGTGCGGAGCACGCCGCCCGCGGAGGGCGCGGTCGTCGAGTTCGTGCTCGGCGCCGGCGACGGGGCGGGGGCCGCGGCGCTCGCGGCCGTCGGCAGCGCCGCGATCGGCAGGGCGGCGAGGCCGAGGGCCGCCCCTGCGCGCAGCAGGGTCATCCGCACGCGCGGAAACCTCGGGTGCGCTCGGCCGGCATGCCTCCGAGTGTAGAGCCCGCCTCCCCCGGAGCGGCCTCCACGCGCGGACCGCCGGGTAGGCTCGGGGCACCATGGAGAGCGTCGCCACCGCCCTGCAGCGGCTCCAGCAGCTGGCCGCATCCCCCGCCATCGCCGCCCTCGCGACCCGCTTCGCGGAGGCCGGCCACGAGCTCTCCCTCGTCGGCGGCCCCGTGCGGGACGCCTTCCTCGGCCGTCCCGTCTCGGATCTGGACCTCACGACCGACGCGCGCCCCGCCCGCATCCTCGAGCTGGTCGCCCCCATGGCCGAGGCGCACTGGGACATCGGGCGCGAGTTCGGCACGATCGGCGCGCGCGTGCAGGGGCAGACGGTCGAGATCACCACCTACCGCAGCGACGAGTACGACCCGTCGAGCCGCAAGCCGGAGGTGGCCTTCGGCGACAGCCTCGAGGCCGACCTCACGCGTCGCGACTTCGCCGTCAACGCCATGGCGCTGCGGCTCGACGCGGAGCCCGGCGGCGCGCCCCGGCTGGTCGACCCCGCCGGCGGTCTCGACGACCTCCTCGTCCGACGGCTCCGCACCCCCGGCGCCCCGGAGGTCTCCTTCGGCGACGACCCGCTGCGGATGCTGCGCGGCGCCCGCTTCGCGAGCCGGCTCGGCTTCGAGATCGACCCGGAGGCGCTGGAGGCCATGGCCGACATGGCCGGGCGGCTCGAGATCATCTCGGCGGAGCGCGTGGGCGACGAGCTCTCGAAGCTGCTCCTCGCCCCGGACCCGGTGCCCGGCATCCGCATCCTCGTCGAGACGGGGCTCGCGGCCGTCGTGCTCCCCGAGGTCCCGGCACTGCGGCTCGAGATCGACGAGCACGCGCACCACAAAGACGTCTACGAGCACAGCCTCACGGTGCTGCGGCAGGCGATCGACCTCGAGCGCGAGCGCGGCCACGAGCCCGACCTGGTGCTCCGCCTCGCGGCGCTGCTGCACGACATCGGCAAGCCGGCGACGCGGCACATCGAGCCGGGCGGCGCGGTCACCTTCCACCACCACGACGCGGTCGGCGCGAAGCTCGCGGCGAAGCGGCTGCGCGCCCTGCGCTTCCCGACCGAGACGGTGAAGTCGGTCGCGGAGCTCGTGCGCCTCCATCTCCGCTTCTTCGGCTACACCGATTCCGCGTGGACGGACTCCGCCGTGCGCCGCTACGTGCGAGACGCGGGCCCCCTCCTCGAGCGGCTCCACATCCTCGTCCGCGCCGACGTGACGACGCGCAATCGCCGGAAGGCGGAGCGGCTCGCCCACGCCTACGACGACATCGAGCGCCGCATCGCGGAGCTCCAGGAGGCCGAGGAGCTCGCCGCGATCCGTCCGGACCTCGACGGGGAGGCGATCATGCGCATCCTCGGGATCGGGCCCGGCCGGGAGGTCGGCGAGGCCTACCGCCACCTCCTCGAGCTGCGCCTCGACGAGGGGCCCCTCGCCGCGGAGGAGGCGGAGCGCCGGCTCCTGGCCTGGTGGTCCGAGCGCTCGCGTTGAATCCCCGGCGTGAAGCGGGTACCCTTGCGAGGTTGCCCGTCCGCGGGCAGCGATGCATTCAACCCTCCTGCTGCAGAGCCTCTGCAGCCGTTCGAGACCAGAGGAGGTGGGTCAATGACGCATCAGTACGAGTTGATGGTGATTCTCGATCCCGAGATCGATGAGCGCACCGTCGCACCCAGCCTGGACAAGTTCCTCGGCGTGATCCGCAACGACGGCGGCACGATCGAGAACGTCGACATCTGGGGTCGCCGCCGCATGGCGTACGAGATCAAGAAGAAGTCCGAGGGCATCTACGCCGTCGTCAACTTCACCGCGACCTCGGCCGCCACGAACGAGCTCGACCGCCAGCTGAAGCTCAGCGAGGCCGTGCTCCGCACCAAGGTCCTCCGCGCCGAGGAGGCCGTCGCGCGCCTTGCCGCGCACGAGGCCGAGCAGGCCGAGAAGGCCGCCCGCAAGTCCGCCCGCGCGGACAAGTCGGAGAAGGCCGAGCCCGCCGAGAAGCCTGCGGAGAAGGCTGAGAAGCCCGCCGTCAAGGCCGCGAAGCCCGCCGAGTCGGCGAAGCCCGCCGGGGCCGAGAAGGCCTGATCATGGCCGGGGACACGATCATCACGGTGGTCGGCAACCTCACCGCCGACCCGGAGCTGCGCTACACGCAGAGCGGACTCGCCGTCGCGAACTTCACGATCGCGTCGACGCCCCGCACCTTCGACCGCCAGGCGAACGAGTGGAAGGACGGCGAGGCGCTGTTCCTCCGCGCGTCCTGCTGGCGCGAGTTCGCCGAGCACGTCGCGGGCAGCCTGACGAAGGGCTCGCGCGTCATCGCGCAGGGCCGTCTGAAGCAGCGCTCCTACGACGACCGCGACGGCAACAAGCGCATCTCGATCGAGCTCGAGGTCGACGAGATCGGCCCCAGCCTCCGCTACGCGACCGCGCAGGTCACCCGCGCGTCCGGTGGCGGCGGCAACGGCGGCGGGGGGCGCTCGCAGGGCGCCGTCGCCGATGAGCCGTGGGCGCCGTCCGGCGGCCAGTCCAACTCCGCCGGGGGCGACGTGTGGAACACGCCCGGCAACTACAACGACGAGACCCCGTTCTAGGCCGCGCGCCGGACCGGGTCTGATCAACTCAGGAAGAAGTCATCATGGCTGGAAAGAGCAGCGGCGACCGCCGCAAGCCCCGCGGGCCGAAGGGCGGCAAGAACGCCGCTCCCGCGAAGTCCGTCAAGGTGGGTGTCATCGACTACAAGGACGTCGCCACCCTCCGCAAGTTCATCTCCGAGCGCGGCAAGATCCGCGCCCGCCGCATCACCGGTGTCTCCGTGCAGGAGCAGCGCCTCATCGCCCGCGCCGTCAAGAACGCGCGCGAGATGGCGCTCCTCCCGTACGCGGGCTCGGGCCGTTAAGGAGTCGTCGAATGTCGAAGCTCATTCTCACGTCCGAGGTCTCCGGCCTCGGCTCGGCCGGTGACGTCGTCGAGGTCCGCAACGGCTACGCCCGGAACTACCTCATCCCCCAGGGCTTCGCGGTCGCGTGGTCCCGTGGCGGCGAGAAGCAGGTCGAGCAGCTCCGCTCCGCGCGCGCGGCGCGCGAGCTCGCCACCCTCGAGGACGCGCAGGCCCTCAAGGCCCGTCTCGAGTCCGCGCCCGTGAAGCTGTCGGTGAAGGCCGGCCGCGAGGGCCGCCTGTTCGGCTCGGTCACGACCGCCGACGTCGTCGCCGCGGTCGCGGCCGCCGGCCTCGGCGAGCTGGACAAGCGCTCCGTCGAGCTCACCTCGCCCATCAAGGCGATCGGCGAGCACGAGGCGACCGCGCGCCTGCGCGAGGACGTCGTCGCGCAGCTCACGCTGCAGGTCGTCGCCGCCAAGTAGCGCACGCTCCACCCGATAGCGGGAGGCCCTTCCGGGCCTCCCGCTATCGTCTGTTCCGGGCTCGTGTCAAGGGATCTGTGCACAGGTATCCGGGCAAAACCAGCAACCCTCAAGTCCCACTCTAAACATGTTTCTACACACATGGTGTGGATGCGGAATCGCCTGATCAGGACCTTATTTTTGTTCTGGTCCACCGGACATTCCACAGAATGATCCACAGGTTCTTCACATCGCGCCCGGCGTTTCTCCCGAATCATCCACAGCGTTGTCCACAGGCAGGTTTTGCACTCCCGGCGCGCGCTCCTATCGTGGCTGACGCCGACCAGGCCACCCCCCGAATCCATCCGCGTGCGCGCGTGCCGACCGGGATGACGGTCGCTCCCTCTACCGTGTGCACCAGGAGGTATCCCCGTGTCGATCGCCCATCTCGGACTCGCCGGCGACCGCGAGCCCCGCGGCAGCGGAGAGGGCTGGCAGGGGGACCGCACGCCGCCGCACGACCTGCTCGCGGAGCAGAGCGCGCTCGGCGGCATGCTGCTGTCCAAGGACGCCGTGGCCGACGTGCTCGAGATGGTCCGGGGCGTCGACTTCTACATCCCGAAGCACGAGGTCGTCTACAACGCGATCCTCTCCCTCTACTCGCACGGCGAGCCCACCGACGTCATCGCCGTCACCGACGAGCTGACGAAGACGGGCGAGCTGCAGCGGGCGGGCGGGCCCGAGTACCTCCACACGCTCACCGGCCTCGTGCCGACCGCCGCGAACGCCGGCTTCTACGCCTCGATCGTCGCCGAGAAGGCCGTGCTCCGCCGCCTCGTGGAGGCCGGCACCCGCATCGTGCAGATGGGCTACGCGAGCGAGGGCGAGGTCACCGACCTCGTCAACAACGCGCAGGCCGAGATCTACGGCGTCGCCGGCGACACCCAGGCCGAGGACTACGTGCCGCTCGTCGAGGCCATCGAGGCCGCGAGCGAGGAGATCGAGGTCGCGAGCGGCCGCGACGGCGCCTTCACGGGCGTGCCCACGGGCTTCACCGAGCTCGACAACCTCACGAACGGCCTCCACCCCGGTCAGCTCATCCTCATTGCGGCACGACCCGCGCTCGGCAAGTCGACCCTCGCGCTCGACTTCGCCCGGGCCGCGTCGATCAAGCACGACATGCCCTCCATCTTCTTCTCGCTCGAGATGGGGCGCGCCGAGATCGCGATGCGCCTCCTCTCCGCCGAGTCGAACATCTACCTCCAGAACATGCGCAAGGGCCAGGTCCGCTCCGAGGACTGGACGACGCTCGCCCAGGTCCGCGGCCGCATCGCCGACGCGCCCCTCTACATCGACGACAGCCCGAACATGACGCTCGTCGAGATCCGCGCGAAGTGCCGCCGCCTCAAGCAGAAGCACGGCCTCCGCCTCGTCGTCATCGACTATCTGCAGCTCATGACGAGCGGCAAGCGCGTCGAGTCGCGCCAGCAGGAGGTCTCGGAGTTCTCGCGCGCGCTCAAGCTCCTCGCGAAGGAGCTGCAGGTGCCGGTCATCGCGCTCTCGCAGCTCAACCGAGGCCCGGAGCAGCGCACCGACAAGAAGCCCGCGATCTCCGACCTCCGCGAGTCCGGCTCGCTCGAGCAGGACGCCGACATGGTCATCCTCCTCCACCGCGAGAGCGCCTACGACAAGGAGAGCTCGCGACCCGGCGAGGCCGACCTCATCGTCGCGAAGCACCGCAACGGCCCGACCGCGACCGTCACGGTCGCGTTCCAGGGCGCGTTCTCCCGCTTCGCGGACATGGCGCCCGAGTAGGGCCGCGACCCGGCCGGGCGCCGCGCGTCACATTCGCGCGCTGCGTGCCCGCCCGTGTCAGGGTCGAGGCATGAGCGAGACCGAGCACGGCGAGGAGCGCGGGATGGCGGCGTCGACCCCGGCGGCACGGCTCGCCGCCGCCCTCGCGGCGTCCGACGGCTCGGTGCGGCTGCAGGCCGCGCTCACCGCGGGCACGGCGCCCGATCCGGGCTTCATCCCGGTGCTCGTCGCGCGCTGCGCGGTCGAGCCCGACTTCGGGGTGCGCGACATGATGACGTGGGCGCTCGTGCGCCAGGAGCGGGAGGCGACGCTCGAGCGGCTGCTCGCCGAGCTCGGCTCCGCGGCGGCGCAGGCCCGGAGTCAGGCGCTCCACACGCTCTCGAAGCTCGGCGAGGCGCGCGCGTGGCCGGCGATCACGCCGGAGCTGCTCCGCGATCCCGACGACGAGGTGGCGCGCGCCGCCTGGCGGACCGCCGCGGGCCTCGTGCCCGAGGCCGAGGCGCCCGCGCTCGCGGCGCTGCTCGCCGGGCAGCTCGGCCGTGGGGCGCGCGAGGTGCAGCGCAGCCTGAGCCGGGCGATGGCGATGCTCGGCACGGCGGCGGAGGCGTCGCTGGAGGCGGCCGAGCGGCATCCCGACCCGGAGGTCGGCACCCACGCGATCGCGACGCGACGCATCATGGACGACCCGGATTCCGGCTTCGACGCCGCCGTCGCGGACGCGCGACGACAGCTCGCCCTCCGCGCGGCCCCCGCCGTCGACGAGGAGCGCAGCCGCATGCCAGGATGTGCCTGAGGATCGAGGCAGACAGCGCTGTCATCCATCTCGCGTTCACCTTCGCGACACGATCGCGACGCCGCCGCGACGCTCGCCCTGACCACGGTGGGACCATCCCCCTTGGAACCGAGAGGACCACCCGTGCGCGCATCCGGCCGGAATCGATCGACCACCCCCCGAGCCCGGCGACGGCCGCGGCTCCTCGCGGGAGGCCTCGTCGCATCCCTCGCCGGCGGACTCCTCGTGGCCGGCAGCCCGGCCGTCGCGGCCGAGCTGAGCCCCTTCGAGGCGGTCGACCTCTTCATCGGCACCGAGCTCGATACGACGCAGAACAAGAGCAACGACGCCTACGGCAACACCTACCCGGGCGCCTCGGTGCCGTTCGGGATGGTGCAGCCCAGCCCGACCACCTACAAGCTGGGGGAGACGGCCGACCTCGTCCGCGAGAAGGGCGGCTACGAGTACACGGCGAATCAGATCCGCGGCTTCGGCATGACGCGCTACTCGGGCACCGGCTGCCACACCCGCTTCGGCGGCTACGAGTTCCCGACGATCCCCTTCACCGGCGAGCTCGGCGCGGAGGGCGTCCTCCCCCGCAATCCGGCGACCGATCACCGCTCCTACTTCCTCGGCTTCAGCCACGACGACGAGGTCGCCGAGCCCGGCTACTACGCCGTGACGACCGCCGACGGCACCACGAGCGAGCTCACCGCGACGGCCCGCACGGCCGTCAGCCGCTTCGACTTCAGCGGCGCGGAGGGCTCCACCCTCATCCTCGACGCCTCAGGCGCGAACAACCGCACCTTCGAGGTCTCCCTCGACATCGACGCCGAGACGCGCACGGTGAGCGGCTCGATGTACGGCACCGACGTCTGCGACAACGGCAACCACTACCGCGCCTACTTCTCCACCACCTACGACCAGGACTTCGCCTCCTTCGGCACCTGGGAGGACGCCGCGATGACCGCCGGGTCGACGAGCGCCGCGGTCGCCGGGGCGACGAGCTCCGACCAGCGCCACAAGACCGGCGGCTGGGTGACCTTCGCGGATGACGCGGTCGTCACCGCGACGACCGGCTTCAGCTACGTGAGCACCGGGTCCGCCGCGGCGAACGCGGCCGCGGAGGTCGGCGACGCCGGCTTCGACGAGGTCCGTGCGGACGCGCGCGGCGCCTGGGAGTCGGCGCTCGGGACCCTGGACGCCCAGGGCGGTACGGAGGAGGAGCGCACGAAGCTCTACACCGCGCTCTACCACTCGCTCCTCCAGCCGACCATCGGCCAGGATGTCGACGGCCGCTACCTCGGCTTCGACGGCCGCATCCACGAGGTCGCCGAGGGCCGGGACCTCTTCCGCCGCATCAACTTCGCGGGCCAGGGCTGGGACATGTACCGCAGCCAGGCGCAGCTCATCGCGATGCTGTTCCCGGAGGTCGCGAACGACATCAACCGCTCCATCGTGCTCCTCACCCAGCAGACCGGGCGCTGGTCGCCGGGGGCCGCGCGCATGTCGGGCGACAACTACCAGGTGATCCTCTCGACGCTCGACGCCTTCGGGGCGACCGACTACGACCGGCAGGCCGCGCTCGACTCGATGCTCCGGACGCAGCAGCTCCCCGCGACCGAGTCGACCCGCAGCAACGCGGCCCAGTACTTCGCGACCGGCATGATCGAGAACGCGAAGGGCGACTTCGCGACGAGCCGCGTCCTCGAGTACGCGGTCGACGACTTCGCGATCGCCCAGCTCGCGAAGCGCCTCGGCGACGAGGACGCCTACGACCGCATGATGGTCCGCGCCCAGAACTGGATGAACGTCTTCGACCCGCAGACCCAGCACATCCGCCCCCGGGCGCGAGCCGGCTTCGACCGGAGCTTCGATCTCCGCGGCCGCGACGGCACGGGCGGCGGGCAGTTCAACCAGTCCACCGGCTACCAGTATGGCTGGATGGTGCCCCACAACATCGGCACGCTCATCGAGAAGCGCGGCGGCATCGAGAAGTCCGCGCGCGAGCTCGACGTGCTCATGGCCCAGCTGGACGCGGGCGCGTACACGCAGACGGGCAACTACCTCTCCAACGAGGCCGCCCTGACGACCCCCTGGGTCTACAACTGGCTCCGCGCCCCGCACACCTCCACCGACGTCCTGCACCGTGCCGTCACCGAGCTGTACGACACGACGCCGTCTGGCCTGCCCGGCAACGACGACGAGGGCGCGCTGAGCTCCTGGTACGTCTTCGCGAACCTCGGCATCGCGCCCGTCATCCACGGCACCGCCGATCTCGTCGTGACCGCGCCCCTCTTCGAGCGCATCACGATCCGCAGCGCCGACAGCGACCGCGTCTACGACATCGTGGCGCCGGGCGCGGCGGCCGGCGGCGCCACCCGCTACACGACCGCACTGGAGGTCGACGGCGTCGCGCAGACGGCCTCCTGGCTGGATGAGGACTTCGCCCGCGACGGCGGCACGCTCGAGTTCACGCTCTCGGACCGCCCCGGCACCTGGGGCACGGGCGCGGGCGACGTCCCCCGCTCGCACACCGACGGCGCCGATGCCCGCAACAACGTGGGGACGACCCCGAACGGCCGCGGGAACCTCGGCTCGATGGACCTCAGCGACTGGTCGCTCTCCCGCGAGGGGCTCGCCGCGGCGGGCGCCGGACCGGGGCAGAAGATCCGTCACGGCAGCACCGGCATCGAGTTCACCTGGCCCCAGACCGATCCCGGCCGACCCGACAACTGGATCCCGCACGGTCAGCGGATCGAGCTCGGCGGGCGCACCGCCGGCAGCCTCGCCTTCCTCGGCCTCGCGACGAACGGCCCCGCCTGGGGCACGGCGGTCGTCGAGTACACCGACGGCACGACCCAGGACGTGCGCGTCGAGCTCGCGGACTGGAGCGCGAACCCCGTCGCGGGCGGCTCCACGCTCGTCACCGTCGGCTCGCGCAACAACATGGCGAACGGCTCCGCGAACGGCACCTTCCGGGTCTTCGGCACGCGCCCCGCGCTGCTCGACGTGACCAAGCGCGTCGAGGCCGTCATCCTGCCGCAGCAGACCGACCGCGGCATCATGCACATCTTCGACGTCGCGACCTCTGAGCAGGAGTACGTCGACCTGGACGCGCCGACCGGGACGCCGGAGCGCGTCATCCTGAACCCGACCGCCGACCCCTCGACCTCCCAGCACGTGACGTGGCGCTCGCGCAGCCCGCTGACGCTGCAGGGCACGGTCGAGATCCGGACGCCGGGCGGCGAGGTGCGCACGGTGCGGGCCGTGCAGAAGCCCGAGCGCTCGATCGGCGGGTACCCCGCGCGCAGCCACTCGGCGCGGATCACCGGTCTCGAGCCCGACACGGAGTACCAGTACCGCGTCGCGTCGGGGAGCCAGCGCAGCGTCTGGCGGACCTTCACGACGGCGGCCGCGGAGGCCGAGCCCTTCACCTTCCTCTACTTCGGGGACGCGCAGGAGGGGATCGGCTCCGTCTGGCACGACAGCGTCGACGCCGCCGTCGCCGCGAGTCCCGAGGCCGAGCTCGCCCTCTACGCGGGCGACATGGTGAACACCTCGACCAACGACAGCGAGTGGCGCGACTGGTTCGCGGGCATCGAGGACCTCGGCGCGCGCACCAACTCGCTCACGACGCCGGGCAACCACGAGGTCGGGCCGGAGCCGTTCATGGAGTCCTACCTCGACTCCTTCGAGTACGACGCGAACGGCCCCGTCGCCGCCGACGCCCTCGAGTACGAGCGGGAGTGGGGCGCGCACCTCGAGAAGATCCTCGAGGACACCGTCTACGTCACCGACTACCAGGGCGTGCGCTTCGTCTCGCTCAACGCGAACCGCGACGACATCTGCCCGATGCTCCTCTCCGGGGGCGCGACCTCGGGCTGCGAGGTCGGCAAGCGCGCGTGGATGACGGCGCAGGCGACCTGGCTCGACCGGGTGCTCCGGCAGAACCCGAACGAGTGGACGGTCGTGCTCGCGCACCAGCCCGTCTTCTCGACCGGCATCAGCGGCAACGGCCTCCGCGACGAGAGCGACTGGCGCCAGTACGTGCTGCCGGTGCTCGAGAAGCACGACGTGGATCTCGTCCTCCAGGGACACGACCACACCTACGGCCGCGGCCACCACTCCTCGACCGCGACCGGGATGCCGGGCGTGACCGCGGGTCCCGTCTACGTCGTCTCGAACGCGGGGCAGAAGCAGTACACGCTGCCGAGCGCCGACGACAACATCTGGACGCGGAACGGCGCGGTCGCCGTCCAGCGGGCGCAGGACACCTCGACCTTCCAGTCGATCCGGGTGGACGGCGACACGCTGAGCTACGAGTCGGTCGTCACCTACACGCGGCCCGGCGGCGCGGCGAGCACGCAGGCGGGCGACACGCTCGACCGCTTCACGATCACGAAGCGCGCCGACGGCGCGAAGTGGGTCACGGAGGCCGGCGTCGAGGTGCCGGACGCCTCGACCCCGCCGGTCAACCACGAGCGTCCGTTCAGCGGCACCTTCGACCCGGAGACCTTCGGCGAGGTCGTGTGGGAGGACGACTTCACGACCGACCGGCTCGACGAGTACGAGATCTTCGGCGACACCGCCGAGGCCTCCGCTGCGCTCTCGGTCGACACCGACGCGGGGGTGCTCGAGGCGCAGGCCGACGGCCGCCGCTGGAGCCACGTGGCGCTGCCGGCCGAGGCGGGCGAGCGCTTCGCGCTCATCGTGACCCCGGAGTCCATGGCGGGCACGGGGGCGAGCGAGGACAGCCTGTTCCTCGGCCTCACCGACGGCCCGACGAACCGTGCGCACAGCTGGTACAACCACTCGCGCCGATCGAGCGGTCTGGACATCGTGGAGCGCGGCGCGGGACGGAGCCTCTCCTCCGGTCGCGGCTCGCTCGCCGTGGCCTGGGAGCCGGGCGACCGTCTGGCGACCGTGCTCGACCAGGGCGAGCTGAGCTCCTGGATCGAGCAGGACGGCGAGTGGCAGCCGATCCGCTCTGGGCTCCTGCCGCTCACGATCGAGCGCTCCGTGTTCGAGGGCTGGGCGCCGACGCTGAGCCTCCGCCTCGATGCGGGCACGATCGGGATCGACCGCCTGACGCTCATCCAGCCGGGCGACGGCACGGTCGAGCCGCCGGAGCCGACGCTCGTGACGCCCGCGGCGGTGACCTTCGCGGATCTGCCGGGGACGGCATCCGACACCTTCACGGTGCCCGTGTCGGAGGGGGTCGAGTACCTCGTCGCCGACGACGTCGTGGAGCCGGGCACGCACCCGGGCCGCGGCGAGGTGACGGTGCGGGCGCGGGCGCTCGAGGGCTTCGCGATCCGGGAGGGCGCGACGGCCGACTGGAGCCTCCGCTTCACGGACGTCGAGGAGCCGGTCGAGCCGGTCGAGCCCGTCGCCCCCGACGCCTCGCAGCTGACCGACGCGAACCGCGGCGATGTCGCGGCCCCCGACCTCGCGCATCGCGGCCAGACGATCACGGTCGTCGTCGGCGAGCAGCACGCGGGCGCCGAGGTGCACGCCTGGCTGTTCTCGACGCCGACGCCGCTCGGGGCCGCGACCGTGGACGCGGACGGCGAGATCCGCGTCACCGTGCCCGCCCGCGCCGCCCTCGGCGACCACCGCCTCGCGGTCGCGCTCGCCGACGGCGAGCTCCTCGGCTGGGACGGGATGCGGGTCGCGGCGGCAGCAGACGACGGCGGATCCGACTCGGACGGATCCGGGACGGACGGGTCCGGGACGGATGGCGCGGGCGTCGACGGCCTCGCGGCCACCGGCACGGAGGCGGGTTGGGTCGCGGGCGCCGCGGTGCTCCTGCTTCTCCTCGGCGGCGGGATCGCGATCCTCGTCCGCCGCCGACGGGGCGCCGGTCCCGCAGCCTGACGCCGGCAGAGACACGGGGCCGTCCCGCTGCGATCGGCAGCGGGACGGGCCCGCGGCGTCTCAGGCGCGCGATCGCGCCAGCAGGAAGATGAAGTACGGCGCCCCGACGAGCGCGACGACGATGCCGGCGGGAATCTGCGCCGGGGCGATGACGGTGCGGCCGAGCACGTCGGCGATCGCGACGAGCGTCGCGCCGAGCAGCATCGCGACCGGCAGGATGCGGCTGTGGCGCCCGCCGACGAGCGCGCGCGCCGCGTGGGGGGCGATGAGGCCGACGAAGCCGAGCACGCCGATCGCGCTCACGCTGAAGGCCGCGAGCAGCGCCGCCGTGACGAGGAGCAGCAGCCGCGTGCGCTCGAGGCGCACGCCCGCGAGGCGCGGGGTGTCGTCGTCGAGCGCGAGGAGGTCGAGCTCGCGGCGGAACAGCGTCACGACCGCGAGGGCGAGGAGCAGCGCGCCCGCGACCGGCAGCGCGTCCGACCAGGACCGTCCGTAGGTCGTGCCCGAGAGCCAGGTGTAGATCGCCGGGGTGTCGTAGGGGTTCGCGCGCAGCAGCAGGAAGGTCGAGAGGCCCGCCGTCGCGTACCAGACGCCGATGCCGATGAGCACCAGCCGGTCGGCGCTGAGCCCGCGCCGCCAGGCGAGTCCGTAGACGAGCGCGAAGGCGGCGAGCGCGCCGAGGATCGCGGGCGGGAGGATGCCGGCACCCGCCGCCGCGCCCGTCGAGAGCGCGACGACCGCCCCCAGCCCCGCGCCGCCGGTGATGCCGAGGATGCCGGGCTCCGCGAGCGGGTTCCGGCTCGAGGCCTGCACGAGCGTGCCCGCGAGGGCGAGCGCCGCCCCCGCGGTGACGGCCGCGAGCACGCGGGGCGCCCGCTCGTCGAGCGCGAAGCGGATCACCGGGGCGGCCTCCCGCTGCGCCCACAGCGCGACGTCGCCGAGCAGCAGCCAGCGGTGTCCGCCGAGCAGCCCGATGACGACGGCCGCGACGAGCAGCACACCCGCGACGGCGACCACCGCGACGACGCGACCGCGGCCGCGCACCCCGATCGTCGCCGCCGGCGGACGCCGGGTGGGGCCCGCATCCCGGCTCCGCCGCGCGAGGACGATGAGCAGGAGCGCGCCGAGCAGCGTCGTCGCGATGCCGGTCGGGATCGAGGCGGCGGCCTCCGCGCCGATGAGGGCGCGGATCACGACATCCGCGAGCACCACGACGAGCGCGCCCACGAGCCCCGAGGCCGGCAGCAGGACGCCGTGCCGGTGGAGCGCCGGGACGACTCCGCCGAGGAGCCGCGTGATGACGGGCGCCGCGAGCCCGACGAAGCCGATCGGTCCCGCGAGCGTCACGGCGGCCGCCGTGAGGAGCACCGCGAGGAGCGTGCCGATCGCGCGTGTCGAGCGCACCGGGACCCCGAGCGATCGCGCCGTGTCGTCGCCGAGCGCCACGACATCCAGGCGCCGCGACAGGAGGACGCCGACGACGGTCGCGCCGATGACGACCGGTGCCGCCTGGAGGAAGGCGCCGAGGCCGAGCTGGCTGAGGCTGCCGCTCCCCCACGCGAACAGGCCGGTCGTCTCCTGCGCGAACAGGATGAGGATCGCGGAGGTCGCCGCCTGCAGGGCGAGCATGACCGCCGAGCCCGCGAGGATCAGCCGTGTCGTCGAGGAGCCCGCCCCGCCCGCGAGCCCGAGGACGATCGCCGCCGCCGCGAGCCCGCCGAGGAAGGCGACGCCGCCGGAGGCCCAGATCGGCACCGAGACGCCGAAGGCCGCGATGAGCGCGACCGCGAGGTAGGAGCCGCTCGTCACCGCGAGGGTGTCGGGCGAGGCGAGGGCGTTGCGGGCGAGCGACTGGAAGAGCGCGCCCGCGACGCCGAGCGCGAAGCCCACGGTGATGCCCGCCGCGAGGCGCGGGATGCGGGAGCCGAGCAGGATCTCCCGGGCACCGGCCTGCGCGGAGCCGTCGCCGGTGAGGACCGGCCAGAGCTCGGCGAGACCCAGCCCGGAGGTGCCCTGCGTGAGGTGGATGCCGGCCGCGAGGGCGAGCAGGCCGGCGACGAGCGCGATCGCCCCGACGGCCCGGACGGCGCCGGCGGCACGGCGCGCGCCCCCGCGGTCGGGGTCGCCGGGAGCGGGAGGCGGGACGGCACCGGGGGTGCCCGCCGCCTCCACGGCTCGCGTCTCGATCGCCACGACCTGCCCGCCTCGCGCGATCAGCGCGTGAGCGCGTCGACGTACGCGTCGAGGATCTGCTGGGCCGAGCGGGGGCCGCCGAAGGTCCAGATGCCGGTCGGGAAGCCGGCGATGCGGTCCTCCGCGACGGCGGGGATCGAGTTCCAGACGTCGTTCTTCGCGAGCTCCGGCATGATGTCGGTGTCGCCGTCGATCGTCGTCGTGTGCAGCAGGTAGGCGTCGCCGACGGCGGTCGCGCCCTCGATGTCGGTGACGCCGAGGCCGTAGGCCGGGTCGGCCTCGCCCGTCCACGCGTTCGTGAGGCCCAGCTCCTCGCCGAGGGCGCCGATGAGCGAGCCCTTGCTGAAGAAGCGGACCGAGACGTTGCCGCCGTCGATCCAGCCGTCGAAGTAGGCGAAGGAGTCGGTCACGAGCTCCGCGTCCGCGACGGCCTGCTTCGCCGCCGCGACGCTCTCGTCGAACTCGGCGAGCACCGCCTCGGCGCGCTCCTCGCGGCCGGTCGCCTGCGCGATGAGCTCGAAGGTGTCGGTCATCTGGCCGATCGGGTCGGCCGCGTCCGCGCCCTTCGTCGCGAGGACGGGGATGCCGTACTCCTCGAGCTGGCCGATGATCTCGTCGTCGGGCGCGGAGGCCTCGACGATGATGAGGTCCGGCTCGGCGCCGAGGATGGCGTCGAAGCTCGGCTCCTGCCGGGTGCCGACGTCGGTGACGCCCTCGGGCAGCGTCTCGGCGGTGTCCCACGTGGTGTAGCCCTCGACGTCGGCGACGGCGACGGGGGTGACGCAGAGGGTCAGCGCGTCCTCGATCTGCTGCCACTCGAGCACCGCGATCCGCTCGGCGGGCGCGTCGAGCTCGACCTCGCGGTCGAACGCGTCGGTCAGCGAGACGGGGCCGGTGGAGGTCGCGGTGGTGTCGTCGGCGCACTCGCCGCCCGCGGCGGCCGGGGCCTCGGCGTCGGCGCCCGGCTGGGTGGTGCCGCAGGCGGTGAGCAGCAGGAGGGGGAGGATCGCGGCGGCGCCGAGGGCGGCGCGCATGGTGCGGCGGGTCACGGGGTCTCTTCTCTTCGGTGATGGATGCGGTGGTGGGATGCGGTGCGGTGGTGCTGCGCGCGGCCGGGGCTCCGGACGGCGCACGGCGACGGGCCTCAGACCGGGATGCGGCTGATCCGCCGACCGCGCGGGTGCACGCGGAGGGCGCCGGTCGCGGGGTCGCGGTCGACGTCGATCGGGAGTCCGTACACCTCGGTCAGATGCGCGTCGGTGAGGACCTCGTGGGGTGCGCCGGCGGCGCGGACCCGGCCGTGCTCGAGCAGCACGACCTCGTCGGCGACGGCCGCCGCGTGGGCGAGGTCGTGGAGCACGACGCCGAGCGCGGTGCCGTGGTCCTCGGCGAGCTCGCGCACGAGGTCGAGCGTCTCGACCTGGTAGCGGAGGTCGAGGTGGTTGGTGGGCTCGTCGAGGAGAAGCACGCCCGTGTCCTGCGCCAGGCAGGTCGCGAGCCAGACGCGCTGGAGCTCGCCGCCCGAGAGCTGGTCGACGGGTCGGTGCTGCATGTGCTCGAGGCCGGTGAGCGCGAGCGCGCGGTCGATCGCGGCGAGGTCCTCGGCCCCCATGGCGGCGAAGCGCCGGCGGTGCGGGTGCCGGCCGAAGCCGACGACGTCGCGGACGTCGAGGCCGGAGGGATGCGGCCGGGACTGCGAGAGCAGGGTCACGCGGCGCGCGAAGTCGCGGGCGCTCAGGGCGGGCGATCCGGACGGGGCGGCCCCGGCATCCGGCTCCCCGTCCGTCGCGGTGTCGAGCACGTGCACGCGGCCGCCCTCGAGGCGGTGGAGGCGGGCGAGCGAGCGGAGCACGGTCGACTTGCCGGAGCCGTTCGGCCCGATGAGCGCGGTGACGACGCCGGGGCGGATGCGGACGGAGACGCCGTGCACGACCGTCTCGCGCTGATAGGCGAGGACGAGGTCGTCGCCGCGGAGCTCGGTGGTCACGTGGGGTGAGCTTAGCCTTACCTTTGCTCCGCGTCGAGCCGGGAGGGTCGACGGTCGCCGCCCGGTGCGGCCGAGCAGCCGGGCCGCGCGTAGACTGGCAGCGAAGTCCAGCAGGAAGGTCGCCGCGTGTCGAGACTCCCGGAGGCCGGATCGGCCGGTGCCCCCGCGAGCTCCGTCGCACCCGGCACCGCCTGGTCGCTCGTCCTCGCCCGCGGCATCCTCGCGCTCGCGATGGGCCTCCTCGTGACCTTCACCGCCGACCACTCCTGGGCGCTCGGCGGCCTCGCCCTCGCGATCTACGCGCTCAGCGGCGTGCCGCTCCTGCTCGCGATCCGGCGCGACCCCCTCGATGCGGCGACGCGACCGCTGCGCCTCGCACACGCCGTCGCGACGCTCCTCGTGCTCGTCGCGGCCCTCGCCTCCCTCGCCCTGCCGGGCTCGCTCCTCTGGATCGCGATCGGCTTCGCACTCGTCACGGGGGCGCTCGAGCTCGCCGCCGGCCTCCGCGGTCGCGGCCGGGTCCACGCCGCGCGCGACTGGGTCGTCGCGGGCGGGCTCACGCTGCTCCTCGGCCTCGCCCTGCTGCTCGTGCCCGCCGACCTCGCGCAGCCCTTCGTCGGCGACGAGGGCAATCGGGGTGTGCTCACGAGCGCGCTCTTCGTCGCCGGCCTCCTCGGCGCCTGGGGTGTCCTGCTCGGCGTGCTGCTCTCGATCTCGGCCGTCAGCCTCCGCGGGGACGCGCGCCCCGCGGCGGCCTCGGCGCCGGAGCCCGGCGCGTGAGCGGGCGCCCGAGCCGCCGCGACCGGACGCGGCCGGCCGAGCTCCTCGGCATCTCGGCCGTGCTCGCGCTCGGCGTCGGGGTGATCGTCTTCCTCGGCGTGCGCGAGTTCTCGACCGCCGCGGTGTGGGCCGGCATCGCCTTCATCGTCATCCTCGTCGTCATGGCGATGCTCGTCCTCGCGGCGAACCCCGAGGCGGGCCGCAAGCGCGACGACGAGCCGCGCGGGCACTAGCCGCCGCACCCCCGGTCGAGGAGGGAGCCGCGACCCCGCTACAGCGGCTCGATCGTGAGCTCCACGGCGCTCGCCGCGCCGTCCTCGATGTAGGAGGCGAAGGCCGCCACGTCGTCGAAGGCGAAGCCGTAGGCGCGCCCGTCCGAGTGCGCCACATGCGTCGCCGCCGCGTAGTGGTTCGTGATCGGCTGCCGGTAGAACTGCGAGGGATCGGTCGTCGGCTGCGAGGTGATGTCGCGCATCGTGCTCCGGTTGAGCGCGGCGCCGAGGATCGCGGCGATCGGCCCGCGGAGGCCGTCGTTGGGCGCATCCAGCTTGCCGTTGCAGAACAGCACGTCGCTCGTCGAGGGGCGCTCGAAGCGCACGCGCTCCGTGCCGCCCTGGAAGGCGACGAGCGAGCCGCCGTCCCGCCGGAGCCGGTACTGCCCGATCCCCGTGTCGACCGACATCTCGGCCGAGCTGTAGCGATCCCAGCTCTCCGCGATGTAGCCGTCGAAGTAGGTGCCGCTGAAGCGCCCCGCCCCGATGCCGTGGCTCGGCGCGATGACCCGGCGGTCGTCGACGACGAGCCCCGAGAACCCTTCCGTGTTCCGCAGCGTGTCGAAGAACGCCGCGCGCCCGCCCGGTTTCATGGCGCCGACCGTCTGATCGTTCACGCCCTGCAGCCGGATCGCGATCGGCACGCTGAACATGTCGACCTGCGTCGAGTTGCAGTACATCGCGCCGTTCTGGTGCGTGAACTCGAAGGAGTCGTAGAGGATGCCGAACGACGGATCGCTCTCGACCCACCCGGCCGGGTGCGCGATCCCGGGGCCGGCCGCGGTGTCCACGACCTTGAAGGGGATGCGCTCGCCGAGCGAGAGGTAGATCCGGCCGGACATCGGCTGCGGCAGCTGGATGGTGCCCCAGTCGGTGAGCGGGAAGCCGTAGACGGCCGTGCCGCCGGGCCCGGAGTTGTCGCCGAGGCTGGCGGGCACGAAGGCGCCCGAGAGGTCGACGTGCCCCTGCTGGCCCGTGTCGATCCTCGTGCCGACGACGTGGACCCAGACGTTCTGGTTCTCGTAGGCGCCGGAGAGGTTCCGGATGGTGATCGGCAGGCCCGCGGCCCGCGCCGGGGCGGGCGCGAGGAGCCCGCCGCCGGTCGCGAGGCCGAAGGCGCCCACCGCGCCGAGCGCGGCCGTGCCGAGGAATCCGCGTCGCGTCAGGCCGCCCATCAGCGCAGCCCCTCGCCGATCGCGTGGACGAGCTCGCCGTCGGCGGTGTCGCCGCTGAGCTCCCAGAAGAAGGCGCCGCCGAGGCCCTGATCCTTCGCCCAGCTCATCTTGCCGGCGATGGTCTCGGGGGTGTCGTAGCTCCACCACTGGCCGTCGCAGAAGGCGTAGGCGGTGCCGCCGACCTCGCCGGTCGCGGGGCAGCGCTCCTTGAGCACCTTGTAGTCCTCGATGCCGGGCTCGTACTGGCCGGGCGCGGGGCCCGTCGCGGTGCCGCCGGGGGCCTCCTGCGTGACGCCCGTCCAGCCGCGGCCGTAGAAGCCGATGCCGAGCAGGATCTTCTCGCTCGGGACGCCGAGGCTCGTGAGCTTCGCGATCGCGGTCTCGGAGTCGAAGCCGGGGTTCGGCGCGCCCGCGAAGTCGGTGAGCGGCGAGTGCGGGGCGGTCGGACCCTGCGCCGCGAAGGCGCCGTAGTAGTCGTAGGTCATGGGCATGATCCAGTCGAGGTACTGGGCGGCCCCGCCGTAGTCGGCGAGGTCCATCTTGCCGCCGTCGGTGCCGTCGGCCGTGATCGCGCTCGTCACGAGGTCGGTGCCGAACTCGTCGCGGAGGGCCTTGATGACCTCGCGGTAGGCATCCGGGCCGGACGTGTCGCAGCTGAGGCCGCACGCGTTCGGGTACTCCCAGTCGATGTCGATGCCGTCGAACACGTCGGCCCAGCGCGGGTCCTCGACGAGCGCGCGGCACGACTGCGCGAAGGCGACCGGGTTCTGCGCCGCCTGACCGAAGCCGCCCGACCAGGACCAGCCGCCGAACGACCAGATCACCTTGAGGTCGGGGTTCGCGGCCTTGAGCTTGCGGAGCTGGTTGAAGTTGCCGCGGAGCTCCTGGTCCCAGGTGTCGGCGACGCCGTCGACGCTCTCCTCGGCGGTGTGCGCCTTCTCGTAGGCGGGGTAGCTCTCGCCGATCTGGCACGCCCCGTTCGTCACGTTGCCGAAGGCGTAGAGGATGTGGGTCAGCTCCTCGGCCGAGCCGCTCGTCGCGATGTTCTTGACGTCGTAGTTGCGGTTGTAGACGCCCCACTCGGCGAAGTAGCCGACGACCTTCCGGTCGGCGGCGGCGGCGGCGGCGGTGGTGGTGGTGGTGGCGGTGGTGGTGGTGGCGCCGGCGGTGGTGGCGGTGGCGGCGCCGGCGGTGGTCGCGGGGCCGGTCTGCGCGATCGCGGGGGCGAGGGGGAGGGCGAGCAGCGCCGCCGTGGCGAGCGCGATCGCACCCCCGATCCGGCGCCGGCGCGATGCCTCCGGCGCGTGGCGCCCGGTCGAAGCTGACTTCATCGTCTTCCCTTTCATCACGGTCTCCATGGACAGCCCTGGGGGGATGTCGGGACGCTAGCAACCGGGATGCGCCCCCCGAAAGGGGGTCAGCGGGCGCGAGCGGCCGGGACCCCCCGACTCCCCTTGCGCCAAAAGGAAAGACTCCGAACAAAAAAATTGGAAACGTTTACGGAATTGCGGCGTGTCGAACGCGAGCATCCGTCGTCTCAGTGCCCCACGACCCGCCGCGCCAGGCCGCAGCCCGCCCACACCCGCCCGCACTCGCATCCCGTAGATGTGAGTTTCTCCGCGTTCGCGGCGAGGATCCGTGCGGCGAATGCGGAGAAACTCACATCGCGCGCGGGATGGCGGCGCGATGAGGCGCGAGGGATGCCGCCGCGACGTGCGCGGAGGGAGGGGCGGGGCTACTCCCCCAGGTGGTCGACGAGCGCCGGCGCGACGCCGATGTACGTCGCCGGCGTGAGCGCCGTGAGGCGCTCCTTCGCCTCGGCGCCGATGTCGAGCCCCTCGACGAAGGCGACGAGCTCGGCCTGACCGACCCGCCGGCCTCGCGTGAGCTCCTTGAGCAGCGCGTACGGGTCCTCGATCGAGGAGCGCCCGGCCGTCACCTCGGCGCGGATGACGGTCTGGATCGCCTCGCCGAGGACCTCCCAGTTGCCGTCGAGATCGGCCGCGAGCGCCGCCTCCGCGACCGCGATCTCGCCGAGGCCGCGGTGGATGTTGTCGAGTGCGAGGAGCGAGTGCCCGAGCGCGACGCCGATGTTGCGCTGCGTCGTCGAGTCGGTGAGGTCGCGCTGCAGTCGGCTCGTCACGAGCGTCGCGGCCAGCGAGTCGAGCAGCGCGCAGGAGAGCTCGAGGTTCGCCTCCGCGTTCTCGAAGCGGATCGGATTGACCTTGTGCGGCATCGTCGAGGAGCCGGTCGCGCCCGCCTGCGGCACCTGCGAGAAGTACCCCATCGAGATGTAGGTCCACACGTCGGTGCAGAGGTTGTGGAGGATGCGGTTCGCGTGCCCGACCGCCTGGAAGAGCTCCGCCTGCCAGTCGTGCGACTCGATCTGGGTGGTGAGCGGGTTCCAGGTGAGCCCGAGGGAGGTCACGAAGTCACGCGAGATCGCCTGCCAGTCGGCCTCGGGGTCGGCGGCGGCATGGGCCGCGAAGGTGCCGGTCGCGCCGCTGAACTTGCCGAGGTACTCGCCGCGCTCGATGCGCGCGAGCTGGCGCTCCAGGCGGTGGACGACGACGGCGAACTCCTTGCCCACGGTGGTGGGCGTCGCGGGCTGCCCGTGCGTGTGGGCGAGCATCGGCACGTCGCGGGTGCGCTCGGCCCACTCCCGGAGCTTCGCGACGACCTGGCGGGCGCGGGGCAGCCACACCTCGGCCACGGCGGCGCGGACGGTCAGGGCGTAGGAGAGGTTGTTGATGTCCTCGCTCGTGCACGCGAAGTGGGTGAGCTCGGCGACCCGCTCGAGGCCGAGGGCGTCGAGGCGCTCGCGGACGAGGTACTCGACGGCCTTGACGTCGTGGCGGGTGGTCGCCTCCAGCTCGGCGAGCCGATCGATCTCGGGCTGCGCGAAGTCGGCGGCGAAGGCGCGGAGCGCACGCGCCTGCTCCGCCTCGAGCGGCGAGGAGCCGAACATCCCGCGCTCGGTGAGGGCGATGAGCCACTCGACCTCGACGTGGACGCGGGCGCGGTTGAGACCCGCCTCGGAGAGGTGCTCGCCGAGCCCCTGGACCGCGGCGCGATAGCGGCCGTCGAGCGGACTGAGGGGCTGGGGAGGCAGGCTCATGGAGCTCCTTGTCGGATTCCCGGTTCGATCTGGCTGAACAGCGCGAGGCTCGCGCGCTCGATCATGGCGAGCACCGCGGCGAAGTGCACGGCGTCGGAATAGTAGGGGTCGGGCACGTCGATGGCGTCGCCGCTCTCGGGATCGAAGCCCAGCAGCAAGTGTACCTTCGCGTGATCGAGCTCGGTCGGCGCCTGGGCGCGCAGGATGCGCGCCTGTCCGCGGTCGAAGGCGACCACGAGGTCCAGCTCGTCGAACCACGCGGGGTCGAACTGCTTCGCGCGGTGCTCCGAGCCGTCGTAGCCGCGGGCGGCGAGGGCGGTGACGGTGCGGTGGTCGGCGTTCTCGCCGACGTGCCAGTCCCCCGTGGCCGCGCTCGAGACCTGCAGCGAGCGCTCCATCCCGTGCCGTCGGATGAGGTCGCGGAACACGGCCTCGGCCATGGGCGAGCGGCAGATGTTGCCCGTGCAGACGAAGCACACGCGGAACGGCGCGGGCGCGCCGCCGCGAGGAGCAGGGGTCATCTCCCCATTCTGTCCTCGGGCCCCTCTCCCCAACAGCCCTGTTCCGGTCCGTCTTGTCCACCATCCGGCCGCAGACGACGTGACGCGCGCGCCATCCGGGGCACGATCGACGCCCGGCCGCGGTCCCGGCCGGAGAAGAGGAGCAGGGGATGCAGAGCGCGTCGGTGCTGGAGATGACGGCGGTCGGAGCAGGCGGGATGCCGCGGCAGTCCGCGGCGACGGAGCTCGCGCGGGAGCAGCTGCGCGAGCAGGGCGTGCGGGTTCGCGGCATCGCCGCGGACGCCGCCGTCGACGCCGCCGCGCCGCCCGGCATCCCGGAGGACGAGTGGACTGGGGATGCGGCGCACGCCTTCCAGGTGGCGCGCGGGCGGTGGGTCGTCCAGCTCCGCGGCGCGCTCGACGCCTGCGAGGACCTCGCGCTCGCGATCGACCGCAGCGTGGCGGCGCTCGGTGGCTGAGGACGGCGGCCCCCTGCTCGTCCGCGGCGGCGGGCACCTGGGCGTCTCGACCGACCGCATGCTGCAGTGCGCCGACCGCCTCGCCGAGGTCGAGGATCGCCTCGACGAGCGGGTCCGCCGCCTGATCGCGGTCGTGGTCGAGCTGGACGAGGCCTCGACCCGCTCCGCCGCTGCGGCCTCCGCCATGGCCGTGCCGGCCCCGGAGCCCACGGCGCTCGAGGCGGAGCACCGCACGGCGGCCGCACGCGACGCCGCCGCCGAGCTCCGGACCCGGCTCGCCGCCGCGGCCCGCGCCTACGAGGATGCCGAGGAGGGGCTGATCGGCACCTCCGGCGGGCTCGTCGGCCTGCTCTCGCTCATGCTCGGCCCCTCGGTCCGGCTCCTGCTGCCGGTGCTCATCGCGGGTGCGGTGGGCGCGACGGCGGCCGACCGGATCCTGGGATGGCTCGCGGGCGGTGACGACGACCGGCCCGCGCTCGCCGCCGTCGGCCGCTTCATCGGCGAGCACCCCGAGCTGCTCTCGAACCCGCTCTTCGCCGAGCTCGTCGGGATCGCGCGCGGGGGCGTCGACGAGGCGATCGCGGGGTTGCTCATGCCGGGCGGGGGCCGCGAGGCGATGCTCGCGCTGAGCCTGCTCGGGCTCGGGCCCGCCGCCTCCGGCGCGATCGTGCTGGGCGCCGCTCGCGCCGTCGGCCTCCTGCGCGACTCGCCGGTCTCGATCGAGCGGGGCCGGACGGGAGCCGCGACGCCCGCGATCGGGATGCGGGAGCGGCTCGAGCGCGTCCCGGCGAGCGGCGACCAGGTGCGCATCGAGCGGTACACGGCGCCGGGCGAGCCGGAGCGCTTCGTGGTGTACGTCGCGCCGACGCGCACCTTCAGCCCGGAGCTCACCTCGGAGCCCTGGGATCTCGCGAGCAACGTCGGCGGCGTCGCGGGCGAGCCGGCCGCCTCGCTCCGCGCGACCGAGCTCGCGATGGCGGAGGCCGGGATCGGCGCCGACGACGAGGTGACGATGATCGGCTTCTCGCAGGGCGGGCTCGTCGCGGCGCACATCGCCGCATCGCCGGGGTGGAACGTCACCGGTCTCGAGACCGCCGGCGCCCCCATCGGCGGCATCCCCCTCGACGGCGACCTCGCGGGCGTGAGCATCGAGCACCGGGAGGACTTCGTGCCGAAGCTCGCGGGCGAGCCGGTCGCGGAGGGGCGCACGCTCGTGCAGCGCGAGCTGTTCGCCGGGCGGTCCCCGGCCGCCGACGAGCCGGTGCCCGGCCACCAGATCACCGGCTACCTCGAGACCGCCGGGGCGGTGGACCGTGCCGGCTCCGCCGCCGTGCGCGACCGCGTCGACGGGATCGACGACGCGCTCGCGCGCTACTCCCCCGAGCGCGGCGGCACGGTCGAGGCGGTCACGTACCGCGCGGAGCGGCTCGTCGACGAGCGGGATGTGGTGCTGAGCCCGCGGAGCGCCCCCGCGACGCCCTGGTCTACCGGGTCTCCCGACGGCCCATGAGCGGTCGGAGGAGGACGCCGATCAGCCAGCTGAGCAGGCCGAGCACGACCGCGCCGAGCACGCCCCACCAGAAGGACTCCACGCGGAGGCCGAAGCCGAAGAGGGAGGAGATCCACGCCACGAGCAGCAGCAGGAGGCCGTTGACCACGAGGGCGAGCAGACCGAGCGTGAGGAGGTACAGCGGGAACGCCACGATGCGCACGAAGTTGCCGATGACCCCGTTGACGATGCCGAAGATGAGCGCGACGAGGAGGAAGGTGAGCACGCTCGCGAGCGTGTCGCCGGGCGCGAACGGCACCACCGCGACGTGGCCGCCGAGCAGCAGCGTCGTCAGCCAGAGCGCCAAGGCGTTGATGACGAGCCTGAGGATGAACCGACCCATGTCGACCATTCTCGCAGGCGCGACCGCGGATGGCGCGCGCCGCCGCTCTAGGCTGGGCCCATGGCCGTCACCCTGCGTCCCGAGATCGCCGCGCTCACGCCCTATCGGCAGGGCCGGCCGGCCGCGGCCGACGCGTTCAAGCTCTCCTCCAACGAGAACCCGGCGCCCCCGCACCCGGCCGTGCTCGAGGCGATCGGCCGCTCCGAGCTCAACCGCTACCCCGACGGAGCCGCCGTCGCGCTCCGTGAGCAGCTCGCCGCCCGTCACGGGCTCGCGCTCGATCAGGTCCACGTCGGCGCCGGCTCGGTCTCCATTCTCGGCCAGCTCATCCTCGCCGCGGCCGGCCCCGGCGACGAGGTGCTCTACGCCTGGCGCTCCTTCGAGGCCTACCCCGGGCTCGTCACGGTCGCGGGTGCGACGAGCACGACGGTGCCGCTCCTCGAGGGCGCGCGCCACGACCTCGAGGCGATGGCCGCCGCCGTCACCGAGCGCACCCGGGTCGCGATCGTCTGCTCCCCCAACAACCCGACGAGCGCCATCGTCACCGAGGCGGAGTTCCGCGCCTTCCTCGCCGCGGTCCCCGAGACGCTGCTCGTCATCCTCGACGAGGCCTACCGAGAGTTCGTCACCGACCCGGAGGCGGTCGACGGGATCGGGCTGCTCGCCGAGCACCCGAACCTCGTCGTGCTCCGCACCTTCTCGAAGGCCTACGGCCTCGCCGGCCTCCGCGTCGGCTACGCCCTCGGCGAGGAGACGCTGCTCGACGCGGCCCGCTCCGCCGCCATCCCGCTCTCCGTCACGGAGCCGGCGCAGCGCGCCGCGCGCGCCGCCCTCGACCACCAGGGCGAGATCCTCGAAGGCGTGGCCGAGCTCGTCGAGCGTCGCGAGCGCGTCGCGGAGGCGCTCCGGGCCCAGGGCTGGGCGATCGCGGGTCCCGAGGGCAACTTCGTCTGGCTCCCGACGGGCGAGCACACGGCGGCCGCCGCCGAGGTCCTCGAGCGTCACGGGATCGTCGCCCGCGTCTTCCCGCCGGACGGCGTCCGGGTCTCCATCGGGGAGGAGGCATCTGTCGAGAAGCTCCTACAGGCTGCCGCCGAGGTTTGGCGGAGTTCGACAGAACGAGGCTGAATCGCGCGGATAGGGTAGTCAGCATGTCCACCACGGAGGCGACGATCCAGCTGCTCTCGCCCGAGGGCCGGATCGTGCGGAACGCGGCGACCGAGTCCTATCTCCCCCTCGTCGAGGCGCTGAGCGACGAGCAGCTCCAGGAGCTCCACCGCCAGATGGTCGTCACGCGACGATTCGACATCGAGGCCGGCAACCTCCAGCGGCAGGGGCAGCTCGCGCTCTGGATCCCCAGCCTCGGTCAGGAGGCGGCCCAGGTCGGCTCCGGCTACGGCGCGCGCCGCCAGGACCACGTCTTCCCCGCCTACCGCGAGCACGCCGTCGCCCGCATCCGCGGCGTCGACCTCATGCGCATCATCGAGATGCTCCGCGGCCTCGATCACGGCGGCTGGGATCCGAAGGCGCACAACAACTTCCACCTCTACACGCTCGTCATCGGCTCGCAATCGCTCCACGCGACCGGCTACGCCATGGGCCTCCGTCTCGACACGGCGATGGCCACGGGCGACCCCGACCGCGACGAGGCCGTCATCGTCTACTTCGGCGACGGCGCCACCAGCCAGGGCGACGTCAACGAGGCCTATGTCTTCGCCGCCAGCTACCAGACGCCCCAGGTGTTCTTCCTGCAGAACAACCACTGGGCGATCTCCGTGCCCGTCGAGCGCCAGTCGCGCACGCCGCTCTATCTGCGGGCCGCGGGCTTCGGCATCCCGTCCGTCCAGATCGACGGCAACGACGTGCTCGCGAGCTACGCCGTGACCCGGGCGAGCATGGATGCCGCCCGTGCCGGCGAGGGCCCTCGTTTCATCGAGGCGCTCACCTACCGCATGGGCGCCCACACGACGAGCGACGACCCCACGAAATACCGTCAGAACGAGGAGCTCCACTACTGGGGCGAGCGCGACCCGATCACGCGATACGAGGCCTTCCTCCGCGAGCGCGGCGCCGGCGACGAGGTCTTCGCCGGGATCGCGCAGGAGGCGGAGGACCTCGCCGCCGACACCCGGCGGCGCACCCTCGACGCGCCGGATCCGCCGCTGTCGAAGATCTTCGAGCACGTCTACACCGAGCCGCACGTGCGCATGCGCGAGCAGCAGGCGTGGCTCGAGCAGTACGAGGCCGGCTTCGGAGGCGACGCATGAGCCAGACGCTCACGATGGCGAAGGCCATCAACCTCGGCCTGCGCAAGGCCATGCTGGATGACGACCGCGTCCTCCTCATGGGCGAGGACATCGGGCCGCTCGGCGGCGTCTTCCGCGTGACGGAGGGCCTCCACGCCGAGTTCGGCGGCGACCGCGTGCTCGACACCCCGCTCGCCGAGGCCGGCATCATCGGCACGGCGATCGGTCTCGCGATGCGCGGCTTCCGCCCGGTCTGCGAGATCCAGTTCGACGGCTTCATCTTCCCCGGCTTCGACCAGATCACGACCCAGCTCGCGAAGCTCACCGCCCGGCATGCCGGGCAGCAGGCGTTCCCGGTCGTCATCCGCGTGCCCTACGGCGGCCACATCGGCGCCGTCGAGCACCACCAGGAGAGCCCCGAGGCCTACTTCGCGCACACCGGCGGCCTCCGCCTCGTGAGCCCCGCGACCCCGCACGACGGCTACCACATGATCCAGCAGGCGATCCGCAGCCAGGATCCGGTCCTGTTCCTCGAGCCGAAGAGCCGCTACTGGCCGAAGGGCGAGGTGGACGTCGACGGCGACCCCGGCGAGCTGCACGAGTCGCGCATCGTCCGCGAGGGCACCGAGGTGACGGTCGTCGGCCACGGCGCCATGGTCGCGACCCTCCTGCAGGCCGCCGAGCTCGCGGCGCAGGAGGGCACCAGCATCGAGGTCGTCGACCTGCGCTCGATCTCGCCCATCGACTTCGAGCCGATCGTGCGCAGCGTGCAGAAGACGGGTCGGCTCATCGTCGCCCAGGAGGCGCCCGGCAACGTCAGCGTCGGCTCCGAGATCGCCGCGACCGTCGCGGAGCGCGCCTTCTACTCGCTCGAGGCCCCCGTCCTCAGGGTCAGCGGCTTCGACACCCCCTTCCCCCCGGCGAAGCTCGAGTCGGCGTACCTCCCGGATGCCGATCGCGTCCTCGAGGCCGTCGACCGCGCGCTCGCCTACTAGCCGCCGCCGACGAGGAGACCACATGACTGTGTCGGAGTTCCCGCTTCCCGATGTCGGGGAGGGACTGACCGAGGCCGAGATCGTGCACTGGAAGGTCGCCCCGGGGGATGCCGTCCGCGTCAACCAGGTCCTCGTCGAGATCGAGACCGCCAAGTCGCTCGTCGAGCTGCCCTCCCCCTTCGCGGGCACCGTGTCGGAGCTCCTCGTCGAGGAGGGGGCGACCGTCGAGGTGGGCACCCCGATCATCCGGGTGGACTCCGCGGCCGGCTCGATCGAGCTCCAGGCGCCCGGCGACGAGGAGCCGACCGGCCACGTGACCGACCGGGCGGACGCCCGCCACACCGCCCCGACCGAGCCGTCCGCGCCGGCACCCGTCGCGGACGCCGCGGAGGCGCCCCAGCCGGCGGCGCCCGCGGCGGAGGAGGGCGGCGGCGCCGTCCTCGTCGGCTACGGCACGAAGGGCGGCCACGCCAGCACCCGCCGCCGTCGGCCCGCACGACCGGAGTCCGCGCAGGCCGACGCCGCGGAGGCCGCAGGGGCTGCCGCCGAGGGCGCGCCGGCCGGTGCGGAGGCCGCGGGGCAGGGTGCGCGTCCCGCATCCGTGCCCGCCGCATCCGCGACCCCCGTCATCGCGAAGCCCCCGATCCGCAAGCTGGCGAAGGACCTCGGCGTCGACCTCGCGACCGTGCAGGCGACCGGCCTCGTCGGCGAGATCACGCGCGACGACGTCATCCGCCACGCGCAGCAGGCGAGCGTGTTCCGCAACATCGAGACGCCCGAGTGGGGCGAGGAGCGCGAGGAGCGCATCCCCGTCAAGGGCGTCCGGAAGGCGATCGCGGCCGCCATGGTGAAGAGCGCCTTCACAGCGCCGCACGTGAGCGTCTTCAGCGACGTCAACGCGACCCGGACGATGGAGTTCGTGAAGCGCCTCAAGGCCTCGCCGCAGTTCGCCGGCATCCGCGTGAGCCCGCTGCTCGTCATGGCGAAGGCCGTGATCTGGGCGGTGCAGCGCAACCCCAGCGTGAACTCGACGTGGACCGACCAGGAGATCGTGGTCCACCACTACGTGAACCTGGGGATCGCGGCGGCGACGCCGCGCGGCCTCATCGTGCCGAACCTCAAGGACGCGCAGGACATGTCGCTCCGCGAGCTCGCGCAGGCGCTCGAGCAGATGACGCTCACGGCTCGCGACGGCAAGACGCAGCCGGCCGAGATGGCGAACGGCACCATCACGATCACGAACCTCGGCTCCTTCGGCATGGACACGGGCACCCCGATCCTGAACCCGGGCGAGGTCGGGATCGTGGCGCTCGGCGCGATCAAGCAGAAGCCGTGGGTGATCGACGGCGAGGTGCGACCGGCGTTCGTGACGACGGTGGGCGCCTCCTTCGACCACCGCGTCGTGGACGGGGATGTCGCGAGCCGCTTCACCGCGGACATCGCGGCGGTCCTCGAGGAGCCCGCCCTCCTCCTCGACTGACCCCGCCCCGCTGCCCCTCCGCCCTGGCGCAAGAGACACGTCTCTTGCGCCGCAGACGCTCGTAGACGGGTGTCTGCAACGCAAGAGACGTGTCTATGGCGAGGAGGGGCGAGCGGCTTATTGAGAACCGTTTTGACAATGGTTCTCGATTCGGCGTAGCGTTCCCTCTCGTGACCCGACTTCGCGCCCGCCGCCTCGCCCTCCCCGCCCTGCTCGCCCTCCCGGCGCTCGCCCTCGCGGGATGCGCGGGCGGCACCCCCGCGGAGTCCGGCGACGGCACGCTGCAGGTCGTGGCCTCGACCGACGTCTACGGCTCCCTCGCGAGCTCGGTCGGCGGCGACCGCATCGACGTCACGAGCCTCATCGAGGGCGCCGCGCAGGACCCGCACTCCTACGAGGCGAGCGCCCGCGACCGCCTCACGCTCAGCCGCGCCGACCTCGTCATCGTCAACGGGGGCGGGTACGACGCCTTCGCGACCCAGCTGCTCGAGGCGGATGCGAGCGAGACCCCCGTGATCGACGCGGTCGAGGTCTCCGGCGTCGCCGAGGGAGCCGAGGACCACGAGCACGCCGAGGACGAGGAGCACGCCGACGAGGCCCACGCCGAGGACGACGAGCACGCCGAGGACGACGAGCACGCCGAGGACGAGCACGACCACGAGGGCCACGACCACATCGAGGGCGTCAACGAGCACGTCTGGTACGACCTCCACGCGATGGACGCGCTCGCGCACGAGATCGCCCACGAGCTCGGCGAGCTCGACCCCGAGGGCGCCGAGACCTACGAGCAGAACGCGGCCGAGCTGGCCGACCGCCTCGACGAGGTGCACGACCGCCTGCACGGCCTCGAGGAGCTCGCCGCCGGTCGCGACGCCGCGATCACCGAGCCCGTGCCGCTCTACCTCCTCGCCGACGCCGGTCTCGGCAACGCGACCCCCGAGGCGTTCAGCGAGGCCATCGAGGAGGGCGCCGACGTCCCCCCGCTCGCCCTCCAGGAGCTGCTCGACACGATCGACGCCGGCGACCTCGCCCTGCTCGCCTACAATTCCCAGACGAGCAGCCCCGAGACGGAGCGCGTCCGCGAGGCCGCCGAGTCGGCCGGCATCCCGGTCGTGGACTTCTCGGAGACGCTGCCCGAGGGTGAGGACTACGTGAGCTGGATGGACGACAACGTCGACCGCCTGGAGCAGGCGCTGACCGCGTGAGCCCAGCCGCAGCATCCCCGACCGCCCCCGTCCTCGAGCTGACGGGGGCGTCGCTGCGCGTCGGCGACCGCGAGCTCTGGCGGGAGCTGGACCTCGTGGTCGCGGAGGCCGAGTTCCTCGCGGTCCTCGGCGCGAACGGCTCCGGCAAGACCAGCCTGCTCCGCGCGATCCTCGGCCAGCGGGCCCTCGACCGGGGCGAGGTCCGGGTCGCGGGAGAGCCGGCGCGCCGCGGCGACGCCCGGATCGGCACGATCCCGCAGCAGCGACCGCTCCCGCTCGGCACGCCGCTGCGCGGCCGGGACCTCGTGGCGCTCGGCGCGGACGGCCACCGCTTCGGCCTCCCCCTCCGCTCGCGCGAGACGCGGGAGCGGGTGGATGCGGCGCTCGCCGCGGTCGGCGCCGCCCACCTCGCCTCGACGCCCGTCTCGGAGCTCTCGGGCGGCGAGCAGCAGCGGCTGCGGGTCGCGCAGGCGCTCGTCGGCGACCCCGTGCTGCTGCTCTGCGATGAGCCGCTGCTGAGCCTCGACCTCCCCTCGCAGCAGACGGTCGCCTCCCTCATCGACGGCCGCCGTCGCCAGGCCGGCACCGCGGTGCTCTTCGTGACGCACGACGTCAACCCGGTGCTCGACATGGTCGACCGCATCCTCTACCTCGCGAACGGCCGCTTCCGGATCGGGACGCCGGCGGAGGTGCTGCGCTCGGAGGTGCTCTCGGAGCTGTACGGCACGCGCGTCGAGGTGCTGCGCGCGGCCGGCCGCGTCGCGGTGGTCGGCGTCCCCGAAGCGGACGTGCATCACGGCCACGGTCACGAGCACGCCCCCGAGCACGGCGGCGAGCTGCGCTGATGGGCGACTGGCTCTCGCAGGTCTTCGACTTCCGCGACTACGGCGCGCTCCTCGCGCTCGTGCAGAACTCGATCATCGCGGCGGCGCTCCTCGGCGTCGTGGGCGGCCTCATCGGCGTCTTCATCATGCAGCGCGACATGGCCTTCGCGGTGCACGGCATCAGCGAGCTCTCCTTCGCGGGGGCGGCCGCGGCGCTCCTCATCGGCGCGGATGTCGTGCTCGGCTCGATCGTCGGCTCGCTCATCGCGGCGGGGCTGATCGGCGTGCTCGGGGCGCGGGCGCGGGACCGCAACTCGATCATCGGCGTGCTCATGCCGTTCGGGCTGGGCCTCGGCATCCTGCTCCTCGCCCTCTATCCGGGGCGCAGCGGCAACAAGTTCGGGCTCCTCACCGGCCAGATCGTCGCGGTCGACGACCCGCAGCTCGGCTGGCTCGCGGGCGTCGCGATCGCGGTGACCGTCGTGCTGCTGCTCGTCTGGCGGCCGTTGAGCTTCGACAGCCTGGATCCGGAGGTCGCGGCGGCACGCGGGGTCCCGAGCCGCGCCCTCTCCCTGCTGTTCATGGCGATGCTGGGCCTCGTCGTGGCGGCGGCCGTCCACGTGACGGGCGCGCTGCTCGTGCTCGCGCTGCTCGTGACGCCCGCGGCGGCCGCGCTGCGGGTGTCCGCGAATCCGGTGCTCGTGCCGGTGCTGAGCATCGTCTTCGCGCTCGGCTCGGCGGTGGGCGGCATCCTGCTCGCGCTCGGCGGCACACTGCCGGTGAGCCCGTACATCACGACGATCTCGTTCCTCATCTACCTCGTCTGCCGCCTCGTCGCGTGGCGCCGGGATCGCGGCCGCCGTGCCGCGAGGCGCCTCGCGGGGGCACAATAGGGGAGGACTTCGGAGGTGACCGGATGGTCGTGAAGCGGAACACGTGGCAGCGCGAGGCCGTGCGCGAGGCGCTCGACGGGCGCGAGGGCTTCGTGAGCGCGCAGGCGCTGCACTCGGCGCTCCGCGACGCCGGCTCGCACATTGGGCTCGCGACCGTGTACCGGGCGCTCGCCGACCTCGAGCAGGAGGGCGCCGCGGACTCGCTCCAGCAGGAGGGCGAGAACCTGTACCGCGCCTGCACGCCGGGCAGCCACCACCACCACCTGATCTGCCGCAGCTGCGGCACGACCGTCGAGATCACGGCCGACGAGGTCGAGCAGTGGGCGCACGATGTCGCGGCGAAGCACGGCTTCACCCGCCCCGAGCACATCGTCGACGTCTTCGGGCTCTGCGCGGACTGCACCGCGGCGGCGGCCGCCGCGACCGCCGGCGCCGGCACGGCATCCCCCGCGGCGCCCCCGGCACCCGCCCCCTGACCCTCGACAGCTCCGAGCGCCCCGAACGCCTCGGCTGGACCTGCGCCCGATCCCTCGTGTACCCTCGGAGGGTTGCGCGGACTCCGTGCAGCTTCTTGTGCGCCGCCTGCATCCTCGGATCGGGTCTCGGCGCGCCGACAAGTGACCTTGGGTGGGGCTCTCGCCCCACGGTAGCCAGAAAAGGAAAGAACCATGGCAGCTGTGTGCCAGGTGACCGGAGCCGTTCCCGGCTTCGGACACAACATCTCGCACTCGCACCGCCGGACGAAGCGCCGCTTCGACCCGAACGTGCAGAAGAAGAAGTACTACGTCCCGTCGCTCAAGCGCACGATCACCCTCACGCTCAGCGCGAAGGGGATCAAGGTGATCGACGCCCGGGGCATCGAGTCGGTCGTGGCCGAGCTCCTGAAGCGCGGGGAGAAGATCTGAGATGGCGAAGCAGCAGGACGTCCGTCCCATCATCAAGCTCCGGTCGACCGCGGGCACGGGTTACACCTACGTGACCAAGAAGAACCGCCGCAACGACCCCGACCGCCTCGTGCTCAAGAAGTACGACCCGGTCATCCGCAAGCACGTCGAATTCCGAGAGGAGCGCTGATCGCATGGCCAAGAAGAGCAAGATCGCGCGCAACAAGCAGCGCCAGGCTGTCGTCGAGCGCTACGCCGAGAAGCGCCTCGAGCTGAAGAAGGCCCTCATCGATCCGAACGGGACGGACGAGAGCCGCGAGGCCGCGCGCCAGGGGCTGCAGAAGCTCCCGCGCAACGCGTCGCCGGTCCGCCTCCGCAACCGCGACTCGATCGACGGGCGCCCCCGCGGTGTCCTCAGCAAGTTCGGGATCTCGCGTGTGCGGTTCCGCGACATGGCGCACCGCGGCGAATTGCCCGGAATCACCAAGTCTTCCTGGTAGGTTCGAGGCGGTTCGGGGGCGACCCCGGGCCGCCTTTGAACATGGTGGACCTTCGTCAACGGGTTCACCGACCCCAACGAAGTTCGCCACGAACACGTCCAGGAGGACACCCAATGGCTGATTCACTCAACAAGACCGAGCTGGTCGCCGCCATCGCCGCGGAGTCGGGCCAGAGCCAGGCCGCCGTCTCCGGCGTCATCGACTCGCTCTTCGGCATCCTCGCCAAGTCGGTCGGCGAGGGCACCAAGGTCGCGATCCCCGGCTGGCTGTCGGTCGAGCGCACTCACCGCGCCGCGCGCGAGGGCCGCAACCCCGCGACGGGCGAGACCATCCAGATCCCCGCCGGCTACGGCGTCAAGGTCTCGGCCGGCTCGAAGCTCAAGGCTGCCGCCAAGTAAGTCTCCTGAATTCAGCGAGAGCCCCCGACCACGACGGTCGGGGGCTCTCGTGCGTCCGCGCCGTGTGCCGCCCGGGCCCGCACCGGCTGTGCTGCCCGCCAGAGACATGTCTCCGGCGCCGCGGACCCCGCCACGCCGCCGTCCCTCTCGCCGCAGACATGTCTCTTGCGGACGAGGCAGACGGAGGGGATGCGGAGGCGGCGGCCCGTAGAATCATGCGGTGCAGCGCGTACTCTGGGTGTCCGGCCCCGCGGCGCTGCTCGCCGCATCCCTCCTCGCCCTCCTCGGCTCGCTCGCCTTCGGCGGCGGCGCCGACGCCCCCCTCGTCTTCGACCCGGGTGCGGCCGTGCGCTGGGGGCAGCCGATCGCGAAGCTCGCGGTCAACCTCGGGGTCGGCGTCGCGATCGGCGCGCTCGTCCTCGCCTGCTTCGCCCTGACGCCGACGGAGCGCGCCTTCGGCCGCGCCGTCGACGTCGCCGCCGCCGGCGCCGCCGTCTGGACCGTCGGCGCGACCGCGACCGCCTTCTTCGTCTTCGCGAGCGTCTACAACCAGCCGATCACCCTCGACCCGGCGTACGGGGATGCGCTCGGCACCTTCCTCACGACCGTCGAGCTCGGCCAGAGCTGGCTCATCATGTCGATCGCGGGCGCCGCGCTCACGGTGCTGTGCTTCGCGATCCGCAGCCGCACGCTCCTCGCGCTGCTCGTCGTCGGGGCCGCGCTCGCCCTGCTGCGGCTGTCGAACGAGGGGCACTCGGGCGACAGCGCGAGCCACGACCAGGCGGTCACCGCGATCTGGCTGCACATGATCTTCGCGGGGCTCTGGCTCGGCGGCCTCGTCACGATCGTCGCCCTGCGGCCGGTGCTCGACCGGGGTCGGCTGGCGGCGATCATGGGCCGCTACTCGAGCCTCGCGCTCGTCTCCTTCGTGGTCGTCGCGGCGAGCGGCCTCCTCAGCGCGCAGATCCGCGTGGGCGAGCCGGAGGGTCTGCTGAGCCCCTACGGCATCCTCGTCCTCGCGAAGTCGGCGCTGCTGCTCGCGCTCGGCCTGTTCGGCGCGGCGCAGCGGCGCCTGCTCATCGGGAAGCTCGGGCGCGGCAGCGGCACGCCCGCCTTCTGGGGCGTCGTCGTGCTCGAGATCGCCTTCATGGGTCTCGCCTCGGGGGTCGCCGCGGCGCTCGCCCGCACGCCGACGCCCGTCCCGGACACGGGCACGGCCGAGCTCCCCGCCCCGACCCCCGCCGAGCTCCTCACCGACAAGCCGCTGCCGCCCGAGCTCACCCCCGAGCGCTGGATCACGAGCTGGAACATCGACCTCCTCTGGCTGCTGCTCGCCGCCTTCGGGATCTTCTTCTACATCGCGGCCGTCCTCCGCCTCCGCCGCCGCGGCGACACCTGGCCGTGGCACCGCACCGTGCTGTGGGTGGCCGGGATGCTGCTCTTCTTCTGGGTGACGAACGGCGCGCTGAACGTCTACGAGCAGTACCTCTTCAGCGCCCACATGCTCGCGCACATGCTGCTCAGCATGGCGATCCCGGTCTTCCTCGTGCTCGCGGCGCCCGTCACGCTCGCGTCGCGGGCGATCGCGAGGCGCGACGACGGCAGCCGTGGCGGGCGCGAGTGGATCCTGTTCGCGGTGCACCACCCCGTCGCGAAGGTGCTCACGAACCCGGGGGTCGCCGCCGGGATCTTCGCCGCATCCCTCTGGGTCTTCTACTACTCGCCGCTGTTCCGCTGGGCCACCGAGGACCACGTCGGCCACATGTGGATGGTCGTGCACTTCCTCATCTCGGGCTACCTGTTCGTGCAGGCGCTCGTCGGCATCGACCCCGTCGCGGGACGCCCGCCGTACCCGCTCCGGCTGCTGCTGCTCCTCGCGACGATGGCGATGCACGCCTTCTTCGGCCTCGCGATCATGTCGACCGAGTCGCTGCTGCTCGCCGACTGGTACGGCGCCATGGGCCGCACCTGGGGCGATCCGCCGCTCCAGGATCAGCAGGCGGGCGGCGGGATCGCGTGGAGCGTGGGCGAGATCCCGACCGTCTCGCTCGCGATTCTGGTCGCGTTCCTCTGGAGCCGCAGCGACGCCCGCGAGCAGAAGCGCGTCGACCGCAAGGCGGAGCGCGATGGGGACGCCGAGCTGGAGGCCTACAACGAGATGCTCGCGAAGCGCTCGCGGGGCGGCGCGGGCGGCGCGGGGCGCGTCTAGCCCTCCGCCGGCATCGCGCGGATCGCGAGCGCCTCCCCCTCGCCGAACTGGATGCGGAACGACACGTCGAAGTCGACGCGCTCGTCGGCGTCGCGCTCGCTGCCGTCGAAGAGCGACTGGATGCGGACCTTCACGCGGGCCTCCGCCGCCGCATCCCGCACCTCCCAGGTGCCGAGCTCGCGCGCCGGCGCGATCTCGATCTCCGGATACTCCGCGATCGACCAGCTCGGCTCCGACTCGATGCGATTCGTCACCTCGAGCCCGAAGGGACAGCCGCTCGGCATGAGCACGGTCTGCTCGGCGCAGCGGTCGAGGTACTCGCGCACCTGCGCGTCCACCTGCTCGCGGAAGCGCTCGTTGGCGCGCACGTCGAGCTCGACCGCGAACTCCTCCCCCGGCTCCGCGACGAGCAGCTCGAGCGGGTCCGCCTCGAGGTAGGTCGTCTCGTGCTCGAGCACATAGCGCCCGGGGGTGAAGAGGGCGAGGCGCGCCGCCGTGCCGGCCGCCGCCTCCCGACCCGGGGTGTTCGCGAGGATGCCGCCCACCCGGTAGCGGAGGTCGTGCTGGACGGTGAGGTCGGCGACCGCCAGCGGCGTCACGGCGAAGCGCCAGCGCGGGAAGAGGCCGAGCCGCGATCCCGAGCGCTCCACCTGGAAGGTCGAGCGGCCGGCTCGCCCGTCGGAGACCCACTCGGCGGTGACCCGGTGGACGCCCGCCGCATCCGCCTCCTCGCCCGTGATCTCCACCTCTTCGAGACCGGGCATGGCGCGTCGGTCGAGGAGCGTGCGCTGCGCGCCGTCGAGGCGGACGCCGGGAAGCGCGAGGGCGCCGGCCGCGTCGCCGCGCGCCACGAGGTCGAGATAGGTGCGGACGAAGGCGCTCGCGGAGAGCACGGTCGCGTTCGCGGCGACCACCCCGCCCACCAGGACGAGGGCGAGCACGGCGCTCCCCGCGACCCAGGGGAGAACTCGACGCCGCACGCGGCCATCCTATGTAGTGTGAAGGGCCGCCACCCCGACCCCCGAGGAGCCCGCTTCCGTGTCCCTGCCCGAGCTCGCGCCCGAGCAGGCCGCCGTCTTCCGGGCCATCGAGTCCACCCGCGAGCACATCTTCGTCACGGGTCGTGCGGGCACCGGCAAGTCGACGCTCCTCGAGCACCTCTCCTGGAACACCTCGAAGCAGATCGTCATCTGCGCCCCGACCGGCGTCGCGGCCCTCAACGTCGGCGGGCAGACGATCCACTCGCTCTTCCGCCTCCCGATCGGCGTCATCGCCGACCACGAGCTCACGCAGGGGCCCGACCTGCGCAAGCTGCTCGGTGCGATCGACACGCTCGTCATCGACGAGGTGTCGATGGTGAACGCGGACCTCGTGGATGCCATGGACCGCGCGCTGCGGCAGGCGCGAGCCCGCCCGCACGACCCCTTCGGCGGCGTGCAGGTGGTGCTCTTCGGCGACCCGTACCAGCTCGCCCCGGTGCCGGGCGACGGCGACGAGCGGGCCTACTTCGAGGATCGCTACCGCTCGATGTGGTTCTTCGACGCGAGGGTGTGGGAGGAGGCCGAGCTCCGCATCTACGAGCTCCACGCCATCCACCGCCAGCATGAGCTCGAGTTCAAGCAGCTCCTCACGGCGGTGCGGCACGGGAGCGTCACCGCCGAGATGGCGGAGCGGCTCAACACCGTCGGCGCGCGCCCCGCACCCGACGACGCGATCACGCTCGCGACCACGAACGCGACCGTCACCCGCATCAACGCCCGCCGGCTCGCCCAGCTGCCGGGCCGCATCCGCACCGCCGTGGCCGCGCTCGAGGGCGATTTCGGCGGCCGCGCCTACCCCGCCGACGAGAAGCTGGAGCTCAAGGTCGGCGCGCAGGTCATGTTCCTCCGCAACGACACCGGTGGCGACGGGCGGTGGGTGAACGGCACCATCGGCGAGGTCGTGTCGATCGGCGACACCGTCGTCGTGGAGGTCGACGGCGAGGACTTCGAGGTGCTGCCCTCGGTCTGGGAGAAGTACCGGTACCGCTACTCGCCCTCGACGAAGGAGCTGCAGAAGGACGTCGTCGCGGAGTTCACGCAGTTCCCGCTGCGGCTCGCCTGGGCGGTGACGATCCACAAGTCGCAGGGCAAGAGCTACGATCGCGCGATCGTCGACCTCGGCGAGCGGAGCTTCGCGCCGGGGCAGACCTATGTCGCGCTCTCGCGGATCACCGCGCTCGACGGGCTCTACCTGTCGCGCCCGCTGCGCCCGCGCGACGTCATCGTTGACGAGCACGTTCGCCGCTTCATGGCGCGCGCCGAGCGGGTGCCCGGCATCGAGGCGGCGAGCGACCGGCTGATCTGAGCCTGCGGTCCGGCCACTGCCCCTGCCCCCGGCCTCCGCCTCGCGGCTCCACCACCTTCCGAAATGCAGGACGGGCGGCGGGCTCGCCCGGGGAATCCGGGGCCGACGCTCGTCCGGAAACGTGCTCGTCCTGCATTTCGGAAGGTGGTGCGGCGGGGCGGCGGGGCGGGATGCGGCGGCGGCCGGGGCACGCCGGCCGCGGCCGGCTCAGGAGACCGGGCTGCGGACCTCCCGCTCGGCGCCGAGGCCGACCGCGAGGAGGGCGACGGCGCTCGCGAAATGCAGCACGTTGTCGGGCGCGTTGATGGCGAGGACGTTGAGGTCGCTGTTCGTGATGAGGAACAGCCCGGCGATCCCGAGCACGAGGCAGCCGGTGCCGACGATGGCGTTGAGGGTCTTCGCGGCGCGGCGACCCGCGATGCCGGCGGCGAGCAGCACCAGGCCGAGGAGCAGGTGCACGAGATTGTGCGCGACGTTGACCTCGAAGATGCCGAGGATCAGCCCGCCCTCGGTCGCGACGAGGCCGACCCCGGCGTTCGAGGTGGCGACGGACCCGAGGATGCCGATGAGCACGAAGGCGGCGCCGATGATGACGGCGAGCATCCGGTTGGGCGAGCGGCGCATGTCGGGTCTCCTTCCCCCGGCTCAGGCTAGCGACGGCGCCGGTCAGCCGTCGAGCTGCTGCTCGAGGAACACGGCCGTGCGGGCGAAGGCGAGCGCGGCGGCGTTCCGGTCGACGCGCTCCGGCAGGCTCGCGTTCGCGAAGGAGTGCTGCGTACCGAGGTAGCGGTGCACCGTGACGGGGGTGCCGTGATCCTTGAGCGCCGCGGTGAAGACCTCGGGCCCGTCGCCCTCGGGCCACTCGTCGTATTCCGCGAGGTGGAGGAGCACGGGGCACGGGATGACGGTGTGCGCGGACTGCTCGAGCGCCGCCGCGTAGGCGACCACCGCATCCGCCTGCCCGGTCTGCGCGTGGCGGAGCGCCATCCACCCGCCCATCGCGAAGCCGACCAGCCCGACGCGCGTCGTCCCCTGCGCGCGCGCCTCGCGGATGGCGCCGTCGATGGCCTCGTCGGCGTCGGCGAGGAGCAGCTCGTCCATGAGCCGGGCGCCCTCGCGCTCCTCGGCGGTCGCGATGCCGCCGTACAGGTCGAGCACGACGACGCGCAGCCCCGCGCGGTCGGCGAGCGCCGCCCCGTAGGACTCGAGCCAGGGCAGCCGTCCGTACATGTCGTGCACGACGACGGCGAGGGGACGTCCCTCCTCGCCGTAGACGAGCGGGATGCCGGGGCTCGGCAGCGGGATGAGCGCGTCGTCCACGGCTCAGCCCTCGAGCCCGAGCAGGGCCCGGAACCGCGCGACGTCGCCGTCGCCGGGGATGCGGGTGCCGGCGTCCTCCCGGCCGTCGAGGAGCGCCGCGAGGTCGTCGAGGCAGGCATCCCAGCCGGCGGCGATCTGCGCGACCGTCTTCGGGTCGGCGATCTCGTCGCGGAGGCGGAGGGTGCTGATGCCGTCGGCGGCCGCGGCGCCGGACTCGAGCGTCCAGCGCAGGTGCTCGTCCGACCAGATGTAGGCGATGACGCGCGGCTCGCCCACCTCGGCGAACTCGAGCAGCTCGGCGACCTCCGGCTCGTCGTCGTCGGGGAACGCGAAGGCGATGCGCCCGCCCGCCATCTGCTCGAGCTCGACGTCGCACGGGAACCAGACGGAGAGCTGCGCGGGCACCGTGAGCGCATCCCAGACCCGGTCGACGGGGTACGCCAGCTCGCGCGCGAGCTCGAGCGCGAGCCCGCCCGCGCTCCGGTCGATCCTGACCTCGGTCGGCATGGCGTCGTCCCCGTTCCCCGCTCGTGGTGCGGCGTCGCTCTCCCGCCGAGCGTAGTCCGGGCGTCTGAGAGGGCGGGGATGTTGTGCCGCGTTCCGGGGATGGCGTCGCGCGGGATCCCCGGCGAGGATGGCGGCATGCGGCGCCTCGGCTGGACGGCGCGGGTGCTCATCGCGCTCGCGGTGGTCGGTGCGCTCGCCTGGGGCGTGGGGGTCGTGCTCGCGCCGCCGCCGCCGCCGCCGACGCTCGGCGACCCGGGGATCGTCCGCGGCCCGGACCCCGGGACGTGCCGCCATGCGGACGACCCGGTCACGTGGGCGTGCGAGGAGCCCGCGGCGGACGGGACGGCGTGGGATGTCGTGGAGTGGGGCGTGATCGAGGACGACGATGCCGCGAGTCTCGACTGCGATGACCCTCTGCCCGAATGCGAGTCGGGTACCTGCGTCGTGCAGCTCGTCGATGAGAACGACGAGCCGCTCTCGCTCGAGGACCTCGAGACGATCTCGTGCTGGGACCGCTGACACCGGCATCCCCTAGTCTGGGCCGCATCCCCCGAGGAGGCCCCATGCCGCACGAGATCGGACCGCTCGACCACGAGTTCACGGCGCCCATCGGCGTCGAGGTGAAGGGCGAGACGTGGTCGTGCGTCGAGATGCCCGGCTCGGCCGAGTTCTTCGGCACGGGGCGCGCCGTGCGGGTGGATGCGGTCGTCGACGCGATCGAGCTCCGTGATGTCGGCCTGATGCCGACCGGTGCCGGCGGGCACATGCTCTCGCTCAGCGCGGCGATCCGGAAGCGGCTCGGCAAGGAGGTCGGCGACGAGGTCGCGGTCCGCCTGACGGCGCGGACCCGCTGATGGCGCCGAGCGTCGCTCAGCGGGCGGGCTGCGACCTGCCGTCGATGACGTCGCTCACGAGCCGGTGCGTCGCGGCCAGCTTCTCCATCTGCACGGCCAGGTCGTCGCGGACGAGCCGGAGCTGGTCGATCACCGGTTCGTGAACGGCGTCAGGCACGTCGCCGAGGCAGGTCAGCGCGGAGGCGACGACCTCTCGCGAGAAGCCCATCTCGAAGAGGAGCCGGATCGCGCTGGCCCGCTCCACCGTCGAGTCGTCGTAGTCGCGGTAGCCGTTCGCCAGCCGCTCGGCGTGGATGAGGTCATGTTCCTCGTAGTAGCGCAGGGAGCGGGGGCTCACGCCGCTGCGCCGGCTGAGCTCACCGATCTTCACGACTTGACCTTGACACGATGTCAGAGTCTAGCGTCGGATCGCGTCGGCGTCAGGGCCGGCCGCGATCGAGGAGAAGCACATGCCCGCATCCACCGAGCGCCGCGAGCTCATCGAGGTCGACGATCGGACCCGCAGCTTCACGCTGGTCGGCCGGCCCGACCCGCCCGGCCGCGCGCTCGTCATCGTCCTCCATGGCTCGAAGCAGACGGGTGCGGTGCATCGCGAGTTCACCGGGCGCGCGCTCGACCGCCTCGCTGATGAGGGTCGCGCGGTCGTCGCCTACCTCGACGGCTACCGCGGCAACTGGAACGACGCCCGCCGTGAGAGCTCGTTCCCGGCGCGCACCGAGGACGTCGACGACGTCGCATTCGTCCGGGCCGTCGTCGAGCGGCTGGCGACGAGCCACGGGATCGACATCGAGCGCGTGCTCGTCGTCGGCTACTCGAACGGCGGGCAGATGGCGTACCGGTTGCTGCACGAGGCACCCGAGCTCGCCGCCGGCGCCGTGGTCGCCGCCGCCACGATGCCGGATGCCGCGGGGTTCACGGCAGGGTTCTCGCCCACGGCGGGCCGGCCGGCGCCCATCGCCATCGTGGCCGGCACCTCAGACCGGATCGTCCCCTACGACGGCGGGCGGATGGCGTGGTGGGCTCGGAAGCTGTTCGCCGTCGACGGGACCGCGCTCTCGGCGGTCGAGTCCGCCGAGTACTTCGCGGCGCGCAACGGCATCCGCACCGCTCCCGCGCTGAGCGGCATCCCGTCCGCCGACGGACGGACGAGCCGGGTGGCGATGGAGCGCGCCGACTACGGGCAGCCCGGCGCTCCGACCGTCACGCTCGTGACCGTGCGCGGCGGCGGTCACACGGTCCCCGCCGAGAAGGCCGCACCCGCGGTCCTCGGCCGCACCGGGCGGGACCTGACGATCGACCGCCTCACGGAGGAGGTGCTGGATCGGCTCCCGCCGACGGCGTGAGCGTGAGTGGCTGCGAATCGGAGGGGATGACGGGAATCGAACCCGCGCTATCAGCTTGGGAAGCTGAAGTTCTGCCATTGAACTACATCCCCGAAGCGCTCCTCAGAGGAGTGCACCCACCCATCCTACCAAGAACGGCATCCCGCTAGTCTCTTGCCCATGCTCCTCAGCGACCGCGACATCCGGGCCGAGCTGTCGGCCGGCCGCATCGGGCTCGAGCCCCTCGATCTCGACATGGTGCAGCCGTCGAGCATCGACGTCCGGCTCGACCGCTTCTTCCGGCTCTTCGACAACCACAAGTACCCGTTCATCGACCCGGCCGAGAGCCAGCCCGAGCTGACCCGCCTCATCGAGACGAAGCCCGACGAGCCCTTCATCCTGCATCCCGGCGAGTTCGTGCTCGGCTCGACCTTCGAGCTCGTCACCCTCCCCGACGACGTCGCCGCCCGCCTCGAGGGCAAGTCGAGCCTCGGCCGGCTCGGCCTCCTCACCCACTCGACCGCCGGCTTCGTCGATCCCGGCTTCTCGGGTCACGTGACGCTCGAGCTCAGCAACGTCGCCACCCTCCCGATCAAGCTCTGGCCGGGCATGAAGATCGGGCAGCTCTGCTTCATCCGCACGAGCTCCCCGGTCGACAACCCCTACGGCTCGGGCGCCTACGGCAACCGCTACCAGGGCCAGCGCGGGCCGACCGCCTCGCGCTCCTGGCAGGGCTTCCACAAGGTGGATGTGCGCTCGACGGACGCGGGATCGCCCGGACAGTAGACCGCGGGGCGGACCGTCCGCCCGCGGGATCACAGCCCGCGCACAGTCCATTCATCCGCACAAGCCCCCACACTCGACGCCCGTCCGCGCTAAAGTTCGGAGATATCGGGGCGTCCGTCTCGCGGACGGTGGGGGAATCATGACGCAGGTCGCTGCGGCAGCAGTCAACACCCTCGTCTCGGGTCGGTATCAGCTCGCGGAGGCGATCGGCTCGGGCGGCATGGGGTCGGTCTACCGCGCCGTCGACCAGGTGCTCGGGCGCGACGTCGCCGTCAAGGTGTTCCGCGCCGAGACCGTCATGGCCGATGATCTGGTGCGCCAGGAGCGCGAGATCCGCCTGCTCAGCTCGCTGCAGCATCCCGGGCTCATCAACGTCTTCGACGCGGGGCGGCACAACTTCAACGGGAGCGTCCGCCGCTACCTCGTCATGGAGCTCGTCTCCCACACCTCGCTCGAGAAGCGGCTCGGCGAGGGGCCGCTGCTCGCGCACGAGGCCGCCGCGATCGGCGGGCAGATCGCCGACGCGCTCTCCCACGTGCACTCGCGCGGCATCGTCCACCGCGACGTGAAGCCCGCGAACATCCTCATCAACGACGCCGCGGCCGAGGGCTTCCGGCGCACGGCGAAGCTCGGCGACTTCGGCATCGCGCAGTTCGTGGAGGCGAACCGCCTCACCTCCGACGGCACCATCCTCGGCACCGCCGGCTACCTCAGCCCCGAGCAGGTCACGGGCGTCGACGTCGGCGTCGCGAGCGACGTCTACTCGCTCGGCCTGGTGCTGCTCGAGTGCCTGACCGGCGTGCAGGAGTTCCCCGGCACCGTCATCGAGTCGGCCGTCGCGCGCGTCAACCGCGACGCGACGATCCCCGAGGACCTCGCCGAGGAGTGGCGGGACCTGCTCCGCGCCATGACCTCCCGCATCCCCGAGGAGCGGCCGACCGCGCTCGAGGTCGCCGCGATCCTCCACGGCCGCCCGGCCCCCGAGCTGACCGGCACCGGGCGCCGCTCGACCCGCGCGCCGCGCGCCCACCGCAAGGCCTCGTTCCGCGGGCTCAAGGTGCGCCGGCGCCGACTCGCGCTGATGTGGACGCTGGGCGGGCTCCTCGTCGCGGGCGGGCTCGTCGCGTCGTTCCTGGTCGGGACGCTCGTCGGCGCGAACTAGGCGCGAGGCGCCTGCGGAACTGCGGACATCCGCCGCCGGAACCGCGTCCGGAGGCCGAGAGGCTCCGATGTCCGCCGTTGCGCGCACCGCGCCGCGCGATCAGCCGGGGTAGAGCTCCCACTCGCGCAGCTGCAGCGCCAGCCACGGGCTGAACGCGAACGGCGTCAGCGCGACCGCCGCCGAGAGCTGCGCCGGCTGCACCCAGGCCCAGTCGGCGACCTCGTCGGCCGCGGGTCGCGGGTCCGCCGAGACGCGGGCACGGAACACGGGGCAGATCTCGTGCTCCACGATGCCGCCGGCGTCGACGGCGCGGTAGCGGAAGTCGGGCAGCACCAGCTCGAGCTCGTCGAGCACGAGACCGAGCTCGCGCTCCGCCCGACGCGCGACCGCATCCTCGATCCGCTCGCCCGGGGACGGGTGGCCGCAGAACGCGTTCGTCCAGATGCCGGCGAACGCGCGCTTGCCGAGCGCGCGGCGGGTGACGAGGACCTGGCCGTCGGGGCCGACCACGTGGCACGAGAAGGCGAGGTGCAGCGGGGTGTCCTCGCTGTGGACCGTGGCCTTGTCGGCGACGCCGATCGGGGCCCCGGCGTCGTCGAGCAGGACCACCTGCTCCACGTCGGCTGAGGGCTCCAGGAGGTCGGTCATGTGCCCGATAGTCTCACAGCATGGACGCCCCCGACCTGCTCGCGGTCGCGCGGGAGCGGCAGGCGCAGGTGGACGGCGTGCTCGACTGCTTCTTCCAGCTCGCGAAGCTGCGGGCCGCGTCGATGGGCTCCTCCTACGTCGAGCTCTGGCGCCGGCTCGAGGAGAGCACGACGGGCGGGAAGCGGTTCCGGCCCCGCATGGTGATGGGCGCCTACGCGGCACTCGGCGGCGACGACCTGGAGGCCGCCGCGAACGTCGGCGCGGCCTTCGAGCTGCTGCACACGGCGCTCATCGTGCACGACGACGTCATCGACCGCGACTTCAGCCGTCGCGGCGGCCCGAACCTCGCAGGCCTGTACCGCGAGCGGGCGCTCGCCGCCGGCGCGGACGAGGACGCCGCCCAGCATCGCGGCATCAGCGCCGCCGTCATCGCGGGCGACCTCGCGCTCTTCAACGCCTACCGGCTCATCGACCGCTCGGGCGCCGCCCACGCGACGCGCCACCGCCTCCTGGAGCTCATGGACGACGCGATCTTCGCGAGCGCCGCCGGCGAGCTCATCGACATCGACTACGCGGCCGCACCCGACATGCCCCACGTCGACGACATCCTCACGATGGAGCGCCTCAAGACCGCCGTCTACTCCTTCGAGGGCCCGCTCATGGCGGGCGCCGTGCTCGCGGGCGCCCCCGAGGCCACCGTGCAGACCCTCGCCGACTTCGGCCGCGAGATCGGCATCGCCTACCAGATCGTCGACGACGTGCTCGGGGTGTTCGGCGAGGAGACGCTGACCGGCAAGACGACGATCGGCGACCTCCGCGAGGGCAAGCGCACGGTGCTGATCTCCTACGCGACCTCCGCGCACGGCTGGGAGGGCATCCGCGGTCTCGTCGGCAAGCCCGACCTCACGGAGGAGGAGGCCGAGCAGGTGCGCGCCGTGCTCGTGACGAGCGGCGCGCGCGACTTCGCCGACGGCCTCGCCCGCTACTACGCGAACCGTGCGCTCGCGCGCCTCGTCGAGCCGCACGTGCCCCGCGCGCTCCGCGAGGAGCTGCACCCCGTCGCCGACGCGGTGCTCTCGAGGGTCCGGTAGGGCCCCGCGTGAGCCGGCTGTCCCTCTACGACCGCGTCGCCGACGAGACCGCGAGCGTCGTCATCCGCCGCTACTCGACGAGCTTCGGGATGGCGTCGCGGCTGCTCGGACGCGGTGTGCGCCAGCACGTGGAGAACATCTACGCGCTCGTGCGGGTGGCGGACGAGATCGTCGACGGCGGGGCGGCCGAGGCGGGCGCCTCGCCGGAGGTCGCGGCCCGCCTCCTCGACGCCCTGGAGGCGGAGACGGCGGCGGCGATCGAGGCCGGCTACTCGGCGAACCTCGTCGTCCACGCCTTCGCCCGCAGCGCCCGCTGGTCGGGCTTCGGCGCCGAGCTCACCGCGCCCTTCTTCGCCTCCATGCGCATGGACCTCGAGCGTGCCGAGCACGATCAGGCGAGCTTCGAGCGCTACGTGTACGGCTCGGCGGAGGTCGTGGGGCTGATGTGCCTGCGGGCGTTCCTGCGCGACGAGCCGGATGCCGAGACGCGGTACACGACGCTGACCCCGGGCGCGCGGGCGCTGGGCTCCGCATTCCAGAAAGTGAACTTCCTGCGGGACCTCGCCGCCGACTTCCGCGAGCTCGGGCGCTCCTACTTCCCCGGCATCCGCGTCGACGCCTTCACGGAGGCCGACAAGCTCCGGCTGCTCGCCGAGATCGACGGGGAGCTCGAGCTCGCCGCCGCGACCATCCCGCAGCTGCCCGCGAGCTCGCGTCGCGCCGTCGCGCTCGCGCAGGGGCTCTTCCAGGAGCTCTCGACCCGCATCCGCGCGACCCCCGCCGAGCGGCTCATCGAGGCGCGCGTGCGCGTGCCCGACCCGGTCAAGCTCCGCATCCTCGCGCGCGCCGCGACGGGACGCGTCGCATGAGCCGCGCGATCGTCATCGGCGCCGGCATCGCGGGGCTCGCGACCGCGGCGCTCCTCGCGCGCGACGGTCACGAGGTCGTCGTGCTCGAGAAGCGGGAGGCCGTCGGCGGCCGGGCGGGCAGCTGGGAGCACGAGGGCTTCCGCTTCGACACAGGCCCCTCCTGGTACCTCATGCCGGAGGTCTTCGAGCACTTCTTCCGTCTCCTCGGGACGAGCTCCGCCGAGCAGCTCGAGCTCGTGCAGCTCGACCCCGCCTACCGCGTCTGGGCGGAGGGCGAGACGGAGCCCGTCGACGTGCCCGCCGAGGTCGAGGAGACGATCGAGCTGTTCGAGCGGATCGAGCCGGGCTCGGGCTCGCGCCTGCGCCGCTACCTCGAGCGCGCCCGCGAGACCTCGGACCTCGCGACCCGCCGCTTCCTCTACTCGACCTTCGAGAAGCTCGGCCCCGTCTTCGACCCGGAGGTGCGGGCGCGCTCGGCGCGACTCGTGCGCCTCCTGCTCGAGCCGCTCGGCTCGCTCGTGACGCGGACCGTCCGCGACCTCCGCCTCCGCCAGATCCTCGGCTACCCGGCCGTGTTCCTCGGCGCCTCGCCGAAGCTCGCGCCGAGCATGTACTTCCTCATGAGCCACCTCGACATGGTCGACGGCGTGCGCTACCCGATGGGCGGCTTCGCGCGGCTCATCGAGCGCATCGAGGTGCTCGCCCGCGAGCAGGGCGCCGAGATCCGCACCGGCCAGGAGGTCGCCCGCATCCTCGTCGAGGGCGGCGAGGCGCACGGTGTCGCCGTCCGCGGCGCCGACGGCCGCGAGACCGTGCTCGAGGCGGAGCTCGTCGTCTCCGCCGCCGACCTCCACCACACCGAGACGCGCCTCCTCGAGGACCCCGCCGACCGCAGCTACGACCAGGCCTACTGGGATCGCCGCATCGCGGGCCCGAGCGCCCTGCTCCTCTTCCTCGGCGTGCGCGGCGAGGTGCCCGAGCTGCAGCACCACACGCTCCTCTTCGCGCGCGAGTGGGACGCCAACTTCGAGCAGATCTTCGGCAGCCGCGCGCGCATCCCCGACACGCCCTCCCTCTACATCTGCAAGCCGAGCGGCATCGACCCGGGCGTCGCGCCCGAGGGCGACACGAACCTGTTCGTGCTCGTGCCCCTCCCCGCCGACCCGGCGCTGGGACGCGGCGGCGTCGACGGCGCCGGGGATGCCGCGATCGAGCAGCTGGGCGACCGCATGATCGCGCAGATCGCCGACTGGGCCGGGATCCCCGACCTCGCCTCGCGCATCGTGGTGCGCCGGACGATGGCGCCCGGCGACTTCGAGGTCGACCTCAACGCCTGGCGCGGCACCGCGCTCGGGCCCGCGCACACGCTGCGGCAGAGCGCCTTCTTCCGCGCCCGCAACCGGAGCCGGAAGGTGCGCGGGCTGCTCTACGCGGGCGGCTCCACCATCCCCGGCATCGGGCTGCCGATGTGCCTCATCAGCGCCGAGCTCGTCGTGAAGCAGCTGCGCGGCGACACGACCGCCGGCCCCCTCCCGGAGCCGCTGCGGTGAGCGTGCTCTACCTCGCGGCGCTCGCCGTGTCGCTGACCGGGATGGTCGTGCTCGACCGGCGGTTCCGGCTGTTCCTGTGGCGGGATGCGCGGCGGGGCGCGATCGTCCTCGTCGCGGGCGTGCTGTTCTTCCTCGCCTGGGATGTCGCCGGCATCGGGCTCGGCGTGTTCTTCCGCGGCGAGACCGAGTTCATGACGGGGCTGCTCGTGGGCCCGGAGCTGCCGGTCGAGGAGGTCGTCTTCCTGACCTTCCTCTGCTACCTCACGATGAACCTGCACGGGGCGGCGCGGACCCTGCTCGCCGGGGCGCGCCAGGCGGAGCCGGACGCGTCTCGAGACGGGAGCACCCCGGCATGACCTACTGGCTCCTCAACGCCGCGTTCCTCGGCATCGTCGCGCTCGTCGCCGTCGCCGCGGTCCTCGCCCGCCGCGGCACCCCGCGGCGCGTCCGCTGGCGCGCGATCGGGCTCGCCGCGATCCCCATGCTGATCCTCACGGCGATCTTCGACAACCTGATGATCGGCGTCGGGCTCGTCGCCTACTCGGGTGAGCGCATCTCGGGCGTCATGATCGGCATCGCGCCGCTCGAGGACTTCACCTACACGGTCGCGGCGCTCGTCCTCCTGCCCTCGCTCTGGGCGCTGCTGCCCGCCCGCGCGGAGAGGCCGGCCGCGTGATCCGCGCCCTCCTCGTCTCGAGCCGCCCGCTGAGCTGGGTCAACACGGCCTACCCCTTCGCCGCCGCGTACGTCATGACGACGCGCGAGATCGACTGGGTGCTGGTCGTCGGCACGCTCTTCTTCCTCGTGCCCTACAACCTCGCGATGTACGGCATCAACGACGTGTTCGACTACGAGTCGGACCTGCGCAACCCCCGCAAGGGCGGCGTCGAGGGGGCGCTGCTCGACCGCTCCCTGCACCGCGCGACCATCACGGCATCCATCGTCACGGTCGTGCCCTTCGTCGTCGCGCTCGTCGTCGCGGGAGCGCTGGCAGGGCGGCCGCTGAGCTGGCTGGTGCTCGCCGTGAGCCTGTTCGCGGTCGTCGCCTACTCGGCGGCGGGGCTGCGCTTCAAGGAGCGCCCGGTGCTCGACTCGCTCACCTCGAGCACGCACTTCGTCTCGCCCGCGGTGTTCGGGCTCGTGCTCGCGGGCGCCGAGTTCACGCCGCAGCTCTGGGCGGTGCTCGCCGCGTTCTTCCTCTGGGGCATGGCCTCGCACGCCTTCGGGGCGGTGCAGGACATCGTGGCCGACCGGGAGGGCGGGATCGCCTCCATCGCGACCGTGTTCGGCGGCCGCGCGACCGTGCGGCTGTCGGTCGGCGCCTACCTGCTCGCCGCGGTGCTGCTGCTCACGACGCTCTGGCCGGGGCCGCTCGCGGCGCTGCTCGCCCTGCCGTACGCGGTGAACGCGCTGCCGTGGTGGTCGGTGCGGGATGAGGATGCGGCGACTGCGAACCGGGGGTGGCGGCGCTTCCTGTGGCTGAACTTCGCGGCCGGCTTCGGCACGACGATGCTGCTCATCTGGTTCGCGCTGGCGGGCTGACGCGCCGGACCGCATCCCGCATCCCGCGCTCGGTGCCCCCGCGCCGCCCCCCTCTTCCGAAATGCAGGATCGGCGGCTGGGTGATCCCGCAGGTGCTGGGCCCCAGCTGCGGACGGAGTCGTCCCATCCTGCATTTCGGGAGGGGGCGGCTCGGGAGGGGGTGGGGTGCGGGCCGGCGCGGATTCAGGATCCGAGGCGTTGTGCGAGCGCGCTGGCGCGAATTCCGGGTCGGTGCGGGTGCCTGCTCCTGACTCCACGCCGCTCGCGGCGGGTGCGACGGCGGACGACCGCCCCCGGAAGCGCTGACGGCTTCGGCTCGGGAGCGGATGTCCGCCGTACGTCGCGGCTAGCGCTCCTCGCGCGGGCGACGGGGGTGGGGCGTGCGTCCGCCGCGCTCGTGCCACGGGCCTCGCGGGTCCGCGCCCCGCTCGGGACGCTCGCCGTCGCGGCTCGGCTCGCCGCCATGGCCGCGATCCGCTTCGCTGTCGCTGTCGCTGTCGGGCTCCGCCGCCGCGAGGTTCTCGGCGATGCGTTCGAGGGTCGCCATCGTCGTCGCCCAGTCGGCGTCGTCGATGCCCTCGCGCACCGAGGCGCGGAACTCGGAGATCCGGGCGTGCTGCGCATCGTGCGCGGCGAGGCCCTGCTCCGTGAGGTGGTAGCGGCCGTCGCTCGCATCGACCCAGCCTCGGGTCACGAGTCCGGCGAGCAGGTCGCCGAGGCTGCGGTGGCGTCGCGGGCCGCCGTGCTGGTGCGCGGCGTCCGGGCCCATGCCGGGGTGACCGGGCACGACACCCGGGTGCCCGAATCCGAGACCCGGGTGGTGCCCGAGGCCGTGCCCGCGCGCGGGGCGGTGCGCGAGCCCGAAGCGCTGCCTGCGGCCGATGCCGGAGCCGCGCGGATGCCGGCGCTCGCCGCGGCCCGGCAGCGCCTCGCGGAGCTCGTCGAAGGTGGCGGGCCCGCGCTGCAGCGTGGTGAGGATGCGCCACTCGCGGCGGCGGATACCGGACGCGCGGAGCGCGCGCCCGGTGCCGGCGTGGAGGCGGGGGCCGATGGTCTCGATCCAGAAGCCGAGGGGTCGGCGGTCGGTGGGGATGGTGGTGTCGTTCATGGGTCCTCCTTCGTCGAGCGGTCCGCTCGACATTGCATGTACTGTAACAAACAAATGTAAGATGACATACATGGCCCGGACGCGTCAAGACCCCGACCCCTCGGACCCGATCGTCGCGATCGAGCAGGCGCTCATGCAGATGCGGCGCGACCAGCAGGCGAGGATGCTGCAGCGCGGTCGAGGCGGACCGGGCGGCTTCCCGGGCGGGCCCGGGTTCCGTGGCCGATCGGGGGGACGCCTCGGCCCCGACGGCCTCAGCCGGCGAGACGCGCACGCGGACAGCACCGACAGCGCGGGCAGCACCGGCAGCGCGGAGCAGCGCGATCACCTCGGCCACGGCGGGCACCACGGCCACCACGGGCACGGCCCCCGCGACCGCAGTCTCGGCGGGGCGGCCCGCTTCCGTCTCCTCGACGCGCTCGAGGCGGGGCCGAGCACGGTCTCCGATCTCGCGGCCCGCGTGGGCGTCGACCAGCCGCGCGCGAGCCGGCTCGTCGCGGAGGCCGTCGACCACGGCTTCGCCCGCCGAGGCGTCGACCCGGCGGATGCACGCCGCGCGGTGGTCGAGCTCACCGAAGCCGGGCGCTCGCGCCTCCACGCCGCTCACGAGACACGACGGGATGCGGTTGCAACCGCCGTCGAGGGTTTCAGCGACGCCGAGCGTGCCGCCTTCGCCGAGCTGCTCACGCGCTTCGTGGCCGCCTGGCCGCGAGCCTGAGCTGCGCCCGCGGCGACGCGTCAGGCGGGGGGCTGCTCCGCCCAGCCGAGCTCGCGCGCGGCGGCTTCCAGGGTGCGCGCCACGGCATCCGCATCCTCGGGGGCGACGACCCGCTCCAGCAGGGAGCCGATCGACTCCAGCACCTCGGCGAGCGCATCGGTGGCGGTGCGGCCGCGGTCGGTGAGCGTCACGATCTCGCCGTGGAGGATCCAGCCGCTCTCGATGAGCTCGCCGAGATCGTCGGAGTCGTCTGCCGCATCCTGCACCTGCTGCGCGTCGGCGGGCCCGCGGCGCAGCAGCGCGAGCACCTGCCACTGCGCGTGCGTCACGCCGTGCTCCTCGAGCGCGGTCTCGAGCCGCTCGTCGAGCATCCGGCCGACGAGCGCGACCCAGAATCCGAGGGGATGCGACGGCTCCGTCATGCCCCGACGCTACTGCGGGATGCCGCCTCCGTCGAGAGGCGTGCCCGCGACCTCGAAGCGCAGCCCCGACATCTCGCCCGAGAGCAGCGGCCGCGCCTCCGCGATCGCGGTCCGCACGGACGCCAGCTCGAGCGAGGCCCGGTGGTGATCGGCCGACTCCCACAGCTCGCTCACGAAGACCGCATCCGGCTCGTCGTCGGAGATGCCGACGTCGTAGCGCAGGCACCCCGCCGCGCGCAGCTCGACGGAGGGGCGGGTGAGGAGGGCGACGAGCTCATCCCGGCGGCCGGGCAGCGTGCCGAGGGTTCCGACGTTCACGAAGGTCATGCCGAGATCCTCAGGGGAGCCGCCGACATCCCGATCAGCCGGCGCCCTCCGGCAGCTTGACGAGTGCGGTGAGCACGAGCCCGACGAGCAGGATGAGCAGGACGCCGAGGATGCCCCAGGCCTGCGACCCGCCGATCGCGATGAGGGCTCCCCAGAGCACCGGCGAGAAGAAGCTCGTCGCCCGCCCGGTCGTCGCGTAGAGGCCGAAGATCTCGCCCTGGCGGTCGGCGGGCGCGAGCCGCGCGAGGAGCGAGCGGCTCGCGGTCTGCGCGGGGCCGACGAAGGCGGCGAGGGTGAGCCCGCCCACCCAGAACACGGCGGGGCCGAGGTCGCGGAGCAGGAAGACGAGGAGGCCGACGATGACGAGCCCGGTGAGGGAGCCGAGGATGACGCGTCGCGGCCCGATCCGGTCGTCGAGGCGCCCCGCGAGGATGGTGACGACGCCCGCGACGATGTTCGCGACGACGCCGAAGACGACGACGCCGAAGAAGTCGAAGCCGAAGGTGATGGCGGCGATCGAGCCCGCGAAGGTGAAGACGCCGGCGAGCCCGTCGCGGTACACCGCGCTCGAGAGGAGGAACCAGAAGGTGCTGCGCGACTCGCGCCAGAGGCGGCGGATGTCCTGCGCGAGCACGACGTAGGAGCGGAGGAAGCCGACCCGCTCGCGCCCGGCGGCGGGCGCCGCCGACGGCACGTCGCGGAAGAGCGGGATGCAGAACAGCAGCGTCCAGAGCGCGCAGCCGACCGCGACGAGCCGCAGCCCCGTCTCCTGCGGGAGGCCGAACCAGCCGGCGAGCTGCACCGCGATCACGAGCGCGAGCATGATGATGCCGCCGAGGTAGCCGAAGCCCCAGCCGAGCCCGCTGACGCGCCCGATGGTCGAGGGTGTCGAGACCTGCGCGAGCATCGCGTAGTAGTTGACGTTCGCGAACTCGCTGATGATGTTCGCGACCGCGACGAGGATCGCGCCGAGCAGGAAATACGAGGGCAGCGGCTCGACGAGGACGAGGGCCGCGGTCGCGGCGATGAGGAGGCCGGTCCAGACGCCGAGCCAGAGCTTGCCGCGGCCGGAGGCGTCGGTGCGCTGGCCGAGGACGGGCGCGAGGACCGCGATGACGAAGCCGCCGATCCCGATGATGAGGCCCATCTGGCCGGAGAGGTCGTCCTCCGTCTGGCCCGGCGCGAGGAACAGCTCCGACTGCAGGTAGAGCGGCGCGAAGACGAAGCTGAGGATGACGGTGTTGTACGGCTGGGCGGCCCAGTCCCAGAGGGCCCAGGAGAGCACCTGCCTCCGCGTGACCGCTGCGGGCGCGCTCGTCGTGTCGCTCATGCTCGCAGACTAGCCGCGGGGGGAACGGGCGGGCGACGACGAGGTGAACGTCGCGGCGCCGCACCCCTCCGCACGGCCGCGAAGCTGTGAGTTGAGTCAATCGGACTCAACTTCGACGGTCTCGGCTTGACACGGCCGCGGGGCCGCCGCAGACTTGACATCGCTCGACTCAAGTCGAGTCTCAGGATCAGCCGGGGGACGCAGCTCGCCCGGATCGGCAAGCACAGGAGAACACCCACACCATGGCTCGTGCAGTAGGGATCGACCTCGGAACCACCAACTCGGTGGTGGCCGTGCTCGAGGGCGGAGAGCCCACCGTCATCGCGAACGCCGAGGGCTTCCGGACGACGCCCTCCGTCGTCGCCTTCACGAAGGACGGGGAGGTGCTCGTCGGCGAGACCGCGAAGCGCCAGGCCGTCACGAACGTCGACCGCACCATCGCCTCCGTCAAGCGCCACATGGGCACGACGTGGAAGCAGGAGATCGACGGCAAGCAGTACACCGCGCAGGAGATCTCGGCCCGCACGCTCGCGAAGCTCAAGCGCGACGCCGAGCAGTACCTCGGCGAGGACGTGACCGACGCCGTCATCACCGTGCCCGCCTACTTCAACGACGCCGAGCGCCAGGCCACGAAGGAGGCCGGCGAGATCTCCGGCCTCAACGTGCTCCGCATCATCAACGAGCCCACCGCGGCCGCGCTCGCCTACGGCCTCGACCGCGGCAAGGAGGACGAGCTCATCCTCGTCTTCGACCTCGGCGGCGGCACCTTCGACGTCTCGCTCCTCGAGGTCGGCAAGGACGAGGACTTCTCCACCATCCAGGTGCGCTCGACCTCCGGCGACAATCGCCTCGGCGGTGACGACTGGGATCAGCGCATCGTCGACCACCTCGTCAAGCGCTTCAAGGAGTCGACGGGCGTCGACGTCTCGAACGACAAGATCGCGAAGCAGCGCCTCAAGGAGGCCGCGGAGCAGGCGAAGAAGGAGCTCAGCTCCTCGACGTCCACCAACATCCAGCTGCCGTACCTCTCGCTCACCGAGAACGGCCCCGCGAACCTCGACGAGACGCTCACCCGCGCCCAGTTCGAGCAGATGACGAGCGACCTGCTCGACCGCACCAAGAAGCCCTTCGAGGACGTCATCCGCGAGGCTGGCATCCAGGTCGGCGACATCGCCCACGTCGTGCTCGTCGGCGGCTCGACCCGCATGCCCGCGGTCACCGAGCTCGTCAAGCGCCTCACGGGCGGCAAGGAGCCCAACAAGGGCGTCAACCCGGACGAGGTCGTCGCGGTCGGCGCGGCCCTCCAGGCCGGCGTCCTCAAGGGCGAGCGCAAGGACGTCCTGCTCATCGACGTCACCCCCCTCAGCCTCGGCATCGAGACGAAGGGCGGGATCATGACGAAGCTCATCGAGCGCAACACGGCCATCCCGACGAAGCGCTCGGAGACCTTCACGACGGCGGACGACAACCAGCCCTCGGTCGCGATCCAGATCTTCCAGGGCGAGCGCGAGTTCACCCGCGACAACAAGAACCTCGGCACCTTCGAGCTGACCGGCATCGCCCCCGCCCCGCGCGGCGTGCCCCAGATCGAGGTCACCTTCGACATCGACGCGAATGGCATCGTCCACGTCTCGGCGAAGGACAAGGGCACCGGCGCCGAGCAGTCGATGAAGATCACGGGCGGCTCCTCGCTGCCCAAGGAGGACATCGAGCGCATGGTCCGGGAGGCCGAGGAGCACGCCGCCGAGGACAAGGCGCGTCGCGAGTCCGCCGAGACCCGCAACAACGGCGAGCAGCTCGTCTACTCGGTCGAGAAGCTCCTCCAGGAGAACGCCGAGAAGATCCCCGAGGACGTCAAGACGAGCGTCCAGACGGACGTCGACGCGCTCAAGACGGCGCTCTCGGGCGACGACGACGAGGCCGTGAGCACCGCCTTCGCGAACCTCTCGACGAGCCAGACCAAGATCGGCGAGGCCATCTACCAGTCCGGTCAGGACGCCCAGGCGGCGCAGGACAGCGCCGCCGGCGGCCCCCGCCCGGCCGACGAGAAAGCCGACGACGAGGACATCGTCGACGCCGAGATCGTGGACGACGAGGAGCCGAAGAAGTAGCGATGGCCGACCAGCAGAACCACGACGAGACGGACCCGAAGGGCGAGTCGAAGTTCAGCGACAAGCGTCGCATCGATCCGGAGACGGGCGAGGTTCGCGGATCGGCCGGCGGCGAGAAGGCGGAGGCCGAGGAGGCCTCCGCCGACTCGGCCGGCCCGGCCGCCTCGCCGGAGGACCGGCCCGGCACGCCCGACGCGACGGACGAGGAGCTCGTCGAGCTGCTCGCCGAGGCCGAGCGCGACCTGGTGGCGGAGTACCGCGACCGCGCCGCGCGCGCCGAGGCGGAGCTCAAGAACTTCCGCACCCGCGTCGAGCGCGACCGGCAGGCGAACCGCGAGGCCGTCATCGCCGAGGTCATCCGCTCGCTCCTCCCCGTGATCGACGACCTCGATCGCGCCGAGAAGCACGGCGACCTCACCGAGGGCACCCCGCTCGCGCTCATCGCCCAGAAGCTCCGCGGCGGCTTCGACCGCCACGGGATGCACCGGGTCGGCGAGCTGGGCGAGGTCTTCGACCCGAAGCTCCACGAGGCGATCGTCCAGATCCCCAGCGCCGACGTCGAGGTCAACACGATCGCCGACGTCATCGAGCCGGGCTACGCGCTCGGCGACCGCCTCATCCGCGCCGCCAAGGTCGCGGTGCACACCCCTCAGCAGTAAGGAGTCCGCATGGCCAGTCAGGACTGGTTCGACAAGGACTTCTACGCCGTGCTCGGCGTCAAGAAGGATGTGTCCGACGCCGAGCTCAAGAAGACGTACCGGAAGCTCGCGCGGCGGTACCACCCGGACTCCAACCCGGGCGATGCCGCCGCCGAGGCCCGCTTCAAGGAGATCAGCGAGGCCAACTCGGTCCTCTCCGATCCGAGCTCGCGCGCCGAGTACGACCAGATGCGCGCCATGGGCTCCGGTGCCCGCTTCACCGCGGGCGGCGCCGGCGGTCAGGGCGGATTCGAGGACGTCTTCGGCGGGATGTTCGGCCCCGGCGGTCGCGGCGGGCGCGCCCAGTACCAGTACTCGGGTGGGCAGGGCGGCTTCGACGACGTGCTCGGCGGGCTGTTCGGCAACGGCGGCTTCGGTCAGTCGAGCGGCGGCTTCCGCGGCTACGGCGGGCCCACCCCCGGGCGCGACATCGGCGCTTCCGCCGCGCTCGACTTCCTCACCGCGATCCAGGGCGACACCGTCCAGCTCACGACCGGCGACGGCACGAGCGTCAAGGTGAAGATCCCGGCCGGGGTCTCCGACGGGCAGAAGATCCGCGTCCGCGGGAAGGGCGCCCCGAGCCCCGACGGCGGCGAGGCGGGCGACCTCGTGCTCCAGGTGAGCGTGCGACCGCATCCCGTCTTCCACCGCGACGGGCTCAACCTGCGTCTCGACGTGCCGGTCACCTTCGCGGAGGCCGCGCTCGGCGCGACCATCGAGGTGCCGACGCTCGGAGGCGACCCCGTCAAGCTCAAGGTCGCGGCCGGCACCCCGAGCGGGCGCGTGCTGCGGCTGAAGGGCCGCGGGGTCTCGACCTCGAAGGGCACCGGCGACCTGCTCGCGACCGTCATGGTCGCGGTGCCGAGCCACCTCCCGGGCGACGCCCGGGAGAAGCTGGAGGCCTTCGCGGCGTCGATGCCGGAGGAGAACCCCCGCGAGGAGCTGCTCGACCGGGCACGCGACTAGCGCGGGACCGGGCACGGCGGCGAGCCGTGGCGAGCGGCGATCGACACGGCGAGGAGAGGAGGAGCGATGGACGAGCAGACCCCGGTGTTCGCGATCGCGATGGCGGCCGAGCTCGCCGGCATGCACCCGCAGACGCTCCGCCAGTACGACCGCCTCGGCCTCGTGAGCCCCAGCCGCACCGCCGGGAAGTCGCGGCGCTACTCGATGCGCGACATCGCGAAGCTGCGCGAGATCGGGCAGCTCAGCCAGGAGGGGCTCAACCTCGAGGGCATCCGCCGGATCCTCCAGCTCGACGACGAGGTCGTCGCGCTGCGCCGCCGGGTGCGCGAGCTCGAGACGGCACTCGCCGACGAGCTGCTCGCCCGCCCCGGCCGCCGGGTCTTCGCCGCCGGCGAGTCCGGAGACGTCATCTCGCTGCGCGCCGGGGAGCGCGCGCAGCGGTCCAACCAGCTGGTCGTATGGCGGCCGATGCTGCTGAGAGGGGAACGATCATGACCGCGAGCATTCCCGGGCCGGACGCCTCCGCTCCGACCGGCTACCTGCCGCCGCGCCCGCCGCGGCCGGCCCTCGAGGCGCGCCTGGCGCGGTCCTCGCGCGTCGCCGGCGGCCTCGGCTTCACCCTCATGAGCCTCGGCTGGGCGCTCCTCGCGGCCGCCGCCGGCCTCCTCGCCTTCGGCGCGTTCTTCGGCTTCCTCTTCTCGATGATCGCCCGCTCCGGGCAGGACGCCGAGGATGTCGCGCGGCTCGAGCGGATGCTCGCCGGCATCGACGTCGCCGCGATCGCCGGGCTGCTCGTGGTCGCGATCGTCGTCGGCGCCGGGATCTGGACGCTCGGCCTGCTCGCGAGCGCCGGCATCCTCAAGCGCAGCGGGCACCCGCGACCCTGGGGCGTCACCTGGGCCGCGACCGGCATCGCGGTCGTCGCCTCCTGGGTGCTGCAGTCGATCCTCTCGGTCATCCTCCAGACGGTCGCCACCATCGGCCAGATCGGCGCGGTCGGCACCTCCGACGGCGGCGTCGAGTCGACCGTCGTCGCCGCGCTCGCGCCCTGGGCCCTCACGATCGTCGTCGGCGGCCTCGTCTCCCTCGCGCTGACGGTCGCCGTCGGCGTCCTCAGCTGGTGGTGGATGGCGCACGCCATGCGCCCCGCCGCACACCCCCTCCCCGATCCGAACGGAGCTCCCCGTGTCTGACCCGCAGTCGATCCCCGCAGGCTGGTACCCCGACCCGGAGGTGCCCGGCGGCACGCGCTGGTGGAACGGGATCGCGTGGACGGAGCAGCGCGGCGTCGCGGCCCCGGCGGCGCCCGCGGCCCCGGTCGCGCCGCAGCAGGGGTACGGGACCCAGCAGGGCTACGGGCAGCAGCAGCCGTACGGCCAGGGCGCCCCGGCCCAGCAGCAGCCCTACGGCATGGTGCCGGGCCGCTCGCCCTTCGACGCCCCCGCCCCCGCCCCCGCCGGCACGAGCAGCTCGACCTGGAGCATCTGGCTCATCGTGCTCCTGCCGCTCCTCGCGCTCATCCCGCTCGCGCTGCAGGACTGGGACGCCCTCATCCAGGGAGCCGTCGCCGCCTCCGATCCGTACGACCCCCTGTTCGGCGAGACGACGGCCTTCACCGCCGCCGACCTCCTCGGCTGGGTCCTCGGCTTCCTCATCTACGGCGCCACCGTCCTCCTCGCCTGGCTCGACTGGCGCACCCTCGCCGCCCGCGGCATCCAGAGCCCCTTCCACTGGGCCTTCGCATTCATCCCCGTGAGCCTCGTCTACGTCATCGGCCGGTGCGTCGTCGCGAAGCGCCGCGGTGCGCCGGGCTGGGCCCCCATGGCGGTCGCGATCGCGCGCATGGCGCTCGAGGTCGTCGTCCAGATCGTCATCTTCGCCATCGCCTTCTCGGTCGCGTTCGAGCAGACGATGCCGGGCGGCATCCCCAGCTGACCCGGACGCACCACCATCACCGAACGGACCTCTTCGAACATGGCCAACATGCAAGGCGCGCCCTCCACGCAGGAGGAGCAGCAGACCGCCCTCGAGCAGTACGGCGTCAACCTCACGGAGATCGCGAAGAGCGGCAAGCTCGACCCGGTCATCGGCCGCGACGCCGAGATCCGGCGCATCAGCCAGGTGCTCACGCGCCGCACCAAGAACAACCCGGTGCTGATCGGCGAGCCCGGCGTCGGCAAGACGGCCGTCGTCGAGGGCCTCGCGCAGCGCATCGTCGCGGGGGATGTCGCCGACTCCCTCAAGGACAAGCAGCTCGTCTCCCTCGACCTCGCCGCGCTCGTCGCCGGCGCGAAGTTCCGCGGCGAGTTCGAGGAGCGGCTCAAGGCCGTGCTCAAGGAGATCGACGAGTCCGACGGCCGCGTCATCACCTTCATCGACGAGCTCCACACCCTCATGGGCGCGGGCGGCGGCGAGGGCTCCGTCGCGGCCGCGAACATGCTGAAGCCCATGCTCGCGCGCGGCGAGCTGCGGCTCATCGGCGCCACCACGCTCAACGAGTACCGGGAGTACATCGAGAAGGACGCCGCGCTCGAGCGGCGGTTCCAGCAGGTCTACGTCGGCGAGCCGAGCGTCGAGGACACGGTCGCGATCCTCCGCGGCCTCAAGGAGCGTTACGAGGCGCACCACAAGGTCGCGATCGCCGACAGCGCGCTCGTCGCCGCAGCCACCCTCTCGAACCGCTACATCTCGGCCCGTCAGCTGCCCGACAAGGCGATCGACCTCATCGACGAGGCCGCGAGCCGCCTCAAGATGGAGATCGACTCCTCCCCCGTCGAGCTCGACGAGCTCAAGCGCGCGGTCACCCGCCTCGAGATCGAGGAGCTCGCGCTCAAGAAGGAGAAGGACGAGCGCTCCCGCCAGCGGCTCGCGAAGGTCCGCGAGGAGCTCACCGCGAAGCGCCACCAGCGCGACCGGCTCGACAAGCAGTGGCAGGCCGAGAAGACCTCCCTGCACAGCGTCGGCGACCTCAAGAGCCGCCTCAACGACGCCCGCATCGAGCTCGACCGCGCGATGCGCGAGCAGGACTACCAGAAGGCCTCGAAGCTCAACTACGAGGTCATCCCCTCGATCGAGCAGCGGCTCGCCGAGGCGGAGAAGGTCGAGCAGCTCGGGCCGCGCATGGTCAGCGAGCAGGTCACCGACGAGGACATCGCGGCCGTCGTCGCCGCGTGGACCGGCATCCCCGTCGACCGCCTCCGCCAGGGCGAGACCGAGAAGCTGCTGCAGCTCGAGGCCGAGCTCGGCAAGCGGCTCATCGGCCAGAAGGATGCCGTCCGCGCCGTCTCGGAGGCGGTGCGGCGCACGCGGGCCGGCATCAGCGACCCCGACCGGCCGACCGGCTCGTTCCTGTTCCTCGGCCCCACCGGCGTCGGCAAGACGGAGCTCGCGAAGGCGCTCGCCGAGCAGCTCTTCGACGACGAGAAGGCGCTGCTGCGCATCGACATGTCGGAGTACGGCGAGAAGTTCTCCGTCTCGCGGCTCGTCGGCGCCCCTCCCGGCTACATCGGCTACGAGCAGGGCGGTCAGCTCACGGAGGCCGTCCGGCGCCGACCGTACTCGGTCGTGCTCCTCGACGAGGTCGAGAAGGCGCACCCCGAGGTCTTCGACCTCCTCCTCCAGGTGCTCGACGACGGGCGGCTCACGGACGGGCAGGGGCGGACCGTCGACTTCCGGAACACGATCCTGATCCTCACCTCGAATCTCGGCTCGCAGTTCCTCACCGACCAGACGCTCGAGTGGGAGGCGAAGCAGGCGGCGGTGCACGAGCTCGTGCAGAAGTCCTTCAAGCCGGAGTTCGTGAACCGCCTCGACGACATCGTCGTCTTCTCGCCGCTCTCGGAGAACGACCTCGGGCAGATCGTGTCGCTCTACATCGACCGGCTGGAGCGCCGGCTCGTCGACCGGCGCCTGCAGCTCGCGGTCACGCCCGATGCGCGTGCCTGGCTCGCGGAGCGCGGCTACGACCCGATCTACGGCGCGCGGCCGCTGCGGCGGCTCATGCAGCACGAGATCGACGACCAGCTCGCGAAGTCGCTCCTCGGCGGCGCCATCCGCGACGGCGACACCGTCAAGGTGGATGTCGCGCTCGGCGTCGACGGCCTCACGGTCACGCGCTTCGACCTGGGCTCCGCCCCCGCGCCGGACCCGGACGCGGCCTCCCCCTCGAGCCCGGCCTAGGCGCGGGCGCGCTCGTGCCGGTCGGGCTACGCTCGCGGCATGGGCGATGAGGCGCGGGAGCTGCTGGAGCGGATCGAGGCCGAGGAGCGCGAGCTCGTGCTGCCGCGGTTCGGACTCGACGAGGCGTGGGAGCTCGGCTCGCGGATGCGGGAGGCCGCGCTCGTCGCGGGGCATCCCGTCGCGATCGGGATCTCGCTCGGCGAGCAGCGCGCGTTCCATGCCGCGCTGCCCGGGTCGAGCGCCGACAACGACGGCTGGCTCGAGCGCAAGACGCGCGTCGCACGCCGCTACGGGCGCTCGTCGTACGGGGTCGGCGCCTCCTTCCGAACCGCCGGCAAGCGCTTCGACGAGGATGCGCGCCTCGACCCGGCGCACTATGCCGCGCACGGCGGGGTCGTCGCGATCGTCGTCGACGGCGTGGGGCCGGTCGGGACGGTCGGGATCTCGGGGCTGCCGCAGGCCGAGGATCACGCCTTCGTCGTCGAGCACCTGCGTGCGCTGAAGGCGCGGCTGGCGGGATAGGGCGGGCCGGCTCAGCGCAGGAGCGGCAGCACCTCGCGGCCGAGGAACTCGACGAGACCCTCGAGGTCGGGCTCGTCGCCCGTCGGCTGGAGCTGCACCGTCGTGACGCCCGCTGCGAGCAGTCCGCGGACGCCCGCCGCGATCCGCTCGGCCGAGCCGGCCGCCCACGTGGTCTCGTCGGCCTCCGGGTGCCACTTCGCCGCATCCCGAGCCGCGCGCTGCGCGGCATCGCCCGCGGCCGGGTCGTCCTTCGCGACGACGAGCGCCGCGACGACGGGCAGCTCGCCCCGCTCGGCCGGACGCGCCGACCTCGCGGTCGCGATCGCCTCCTCGATGACGCGGGTCGGCGCCGCGGCGCCGATCAGCAGGCCGTCGCCGAGCTCGCCGATGAGCGCGAGCGACTTCGGCCCGCCCGCTCCGATCCACAGGGGGACCCGCTCGACCGGCGGCCATTCGAGCGCCACGTCGTCGAGCTTCACGTAGCGGCCGTCGGTCGTGACCCGCTCCCCGTCGAGCAGCGCCCGCAGCGCGGCCGCATGCTCGCGCAGCAGGGTGAGCGGCGAGGCGGCGCGGACGCCCACCTGCCCCATCCACTCCTGCACGCCGTGCCCGATCCCCGGGAGGAAGCGCCCGGGGAAGGCGCGTGCGAGTGTCGCGATCTCCATCGCGAGCAGCGGCGCCGTGCGCAGCGGCACCGGCAGCAGCGAGATGCCGACCGAGATCCGCGATGTCGAGGCGAGCGCGATCGCCGCCTGCGCGATGCCGGCCTCGGCGAAGCAGTCCTCCCACACCCAGAGGTCGTCGAAGCCGGCGGATTCGACGGCGCGGGCGAGCGAGGGAAGCCGCTCGGGCGGGGCGGCGGGGACGAAGGCGAACCCGAGTCGGGGGGAGCTCATGGTCCCACGGTGGCACGAGCCGCGGACATCCGGGCGGGATGCGGCTGACGAAGCGCTCCGAGTCGCGGCCGCCGGGACGCCCGTGTCGTCGAGGCACGGGAGGATGGGCGGGTGAGCCTTCCTCCGCCCCCCGACCCCGGTGCCCGCATCCCCGAGCAGGCGGTCGCGCCGGTGCCCGTCGCGCCCGTGCCGGTCGCGCCGGCGCCGGTCGCGGTCCCGTCGGCCGCGGGCTACGCGCTCCACCGCCCCGGCGCCGAGAAGCCGCCCGCCGTCCCCGTCGTCGAGCGCGCGCACCACCACTTCCTCCGCACCCCGCGCGGGCGCTGGTGGAAGAGCCTGCTGCTGCTCCTCGCGGTCGGGGCGGCCTTCCTCGTCATCTCGGTCCTCGCCTCCTTCGCGCTCTTCCTCGACGTCGCGGTCGGGTGGGTCGACGAGGCCGACATCACGCTCGACAGCGTCCCCGTGGGCCCGTGGCTGTTCCTCGCGAACAACCTCGCGCTCGCGGCCTTCATCCCCGCGTCGATGCTGCTGCAGTGGGCGATCACGGGGCAGCGGCCCGGCTGGCTGTCCTCGGTCACGGGACGCTTCCGCTGGGGGTGGCTCCTCCGGTGTCTTGCCGTCGTGGTGCCGCTCTGGCTGCTCGTCCTCGGGCTCGGCTTCCTGCTGGAGCCGCCAGGTGAGGCCCAGCTCGACGGTCGGGGGCTGTTCCTCTTGATCGCGGTGCTCCTCACGACCCCGTTCCAGGCGGCCGGCGAGGAGTACGCGTTCCGCGGGCTCATCCCCCGCGTCGTCGGCTCGTGGATCCCGAACTCCGGCGTCGCCTTCATCGTCGGCGCGATCCCCGCGAACCTCGTGTTCATGCTCCTCCACGGGGCCGCCGACCTGTGGCTCAACATCTTCTACTTCTCCTTCGGCATGCTCCTCAGCGTCGTCGTCTGGCGCACCGGCGGGCTCGAGGCGTCCGTCGCCATCCACGTCGTCAACAACCTCGTCGCGCTCCTGCCGATCGCGTTCCTCGGCGGGCTCGAGGAGTCCTTCCAGCGCGAGGCGGGGGCGGCCGGCCCCGAGGTGCTCATCTCGCTCGCGGGTCTCCTCATCGCGGCCGGACTCATCGTGCTCTGGGCGCGCCTCGGCAAGGTGCGGCGCCTCGGTGCGCCCGCCGCGGGCTGGGTCCCGGAGGCCGCCCCGGCTCCGGCGGGCGTGTTCGGCTCGCCCGTGCCGATGCCCGCGTACGGGATGCCGCCCGCGCCCGTGCCGGCGTCCCCGACGGCGCAGCCGCAGCCGGCGATGCCCGCGCCGTCTGCGCCGGCGCCCGCACCGGAGCCCGCCGAGTCCGCGCCCCGCCACGGCGGCTTCGCGCCGCCGAGCTGAGCCGAGCCGCGCAGCCGCGCAGCCGCGTACGCGCGCTACCCGCCGAGCAGGTCCGCGCGCATCCGCGGCAGGAACTCGAGCGGGATCACGAGCCCGCCCTCGTCGTGCGCCTCGACCTGCAGCATCCGCACGCCCGACTGCGCGAAGGAGGCCGCCCACTCGGCGGCCGCGGGCATCGGCACCGCGAGCAGCAGCGACGACTCCTCCTCGGAGAGCCCGGCCGCGCGCGCGGTGTGCACCGCATCCTCGGGCCGGCTGAAGGCGAGCATGGTCGGCGTCTGCCCGTCCGGGCCCGCGTAGACGACGAGCGGGGCGGGGCTGTCGCTCTCGCCGCGCGCCACGAAGATCCAGTGCGGGAGGCGGAACACGGCCTCCCAGAACGCCCGGCGATGCTCCGGGGCGGCGCCTTCGTCGCGTGCCGCGGCGAGCAGCGGCGGCAGGACCGCGGCGGCGGCCTCCTGCTCGGCGACCGAGGCCTCCGCCTCCGCCCGCTGCGCCGGGTCGAGTCCCTCGGACGAGACCTCGCCGCTCACGAGACGCCGTCCGCGATGAGCTGCTCGCGCACCTTCTTGCGCAGCACCTTGCCGATCATCGACTTCGGCAGCTCCTCGACGATCACGACCCGCTTCGGCACCTTGTAGGCGGCGAGCGCGTCGCGCGCATGGGCGCGCAGCGAGTCCTCGTCGACGCTCGCGCCCGCCGCCGGCACGACCGCCGCGACGACGTGCTCGCCGTCGCGCTCGCTCGGGAGGCCGACCACCGCGACGTCGGCGACGCCCGGGAAGCCGCGGAGCGCATCCTCGACCTCGCTCGGCGAGACGTTGAAGCCGCCCGTGATGATGAGCTCCTTGATGCGGTCGGTGATGCGGATGAAGCCGTCCTCGTCGATCGACACGATGTCGCCCGTGCGGAACCAGCCGTCGACGAACACGGCCGCGGTCTCCTCGGGCTTGCGCCAGTAGCCCGACATGACCTGGGGTCCGCGCACGACGAGCTCGCCCGACTCGCCGGGCGCCACATCCTTCGTCGGGTCGTCCTGCGACACGACCCGCACCTCGGTGCTCGGCAGCGGCAGCCCGATGGTGCCCGCACGGCGGTTCTCGTGCACGGGGTTGGCCATGAGCACGGGGCTCGTCTCGCTGAGGCCGTAGCCCTCCACGAGGTAGCCGCCGGTCGCCTCCTCCCAGGGCGCGACGACCTTCTCGCTGAGCGGCATGGCGCCCGAGATGGCGATGCGGATGCCGTCGAGCGAGACGCCCTTCTGCTCCGCCGCCGCCGTGAGGCGCTCGTAGATCGGCGGCACCGCGGGCAGGAAGGTCGGCGGCCGCTTCTTGATGACGGGGAGCACGAGGTCCGGGTCGAAGCGCGGGAAGAGCACGAGGCGTGCGCCCATGCTCATCGCGAAGGTGAGGCAGAGGGTGAGCCCGTAGGCGTGGAAGAGGGGGAGCACGGCGTACACGGTGCAGTCGCCGCGCGTGATCTCCGGCACCCAGGCGCGGGCCTGGGCGGCGTTCGCGACCAGGTTGCGGTGGGTCAGGGTGGCGCCCTTCGGGGAGCCGGTCGTGCCCGAGGTGTACTGGATGAGGGCGACATCGTCGACGGTGGGGGCGGGGACCGACTTCTTGATCCGCCGGCCGGCGACCGCATCCTCCCAGGGCATCGTGTTCCGCACGCGGGTCGTGAGCGCCGCCCGGGATTCGCGGGCGCGCTTCACGGGGAGGCGGAGGGCGAAGCGGGTGCGGGCGGGCATGGCGCGCGTCATGTCGACCGAGACGATGTGGTCGACGGCGACATCGGCGGGGAAGGCCTGGATCGTCTCGACCGTCTTGTCCCAGGCGATGACGACCTTCGCGCCGTGCTCCTCGAACTGGTGGCGGAGCTCGCGCGGCGTGTAGAGCGGGTTGTGCTCGATGACGATCGCGCCGAGGCGCAGCACCGCGTAGAAGGCGACGACGTGCTGCGGGCAGTTCGGCAGGACGATCGCGACGGGGTCGCCCTTGCGGACCCCGAGCTTGCGGAGCGTCTCGGCGGCGCGCTCGATCTGCCCGCCGAGCTCCGCGTAGGTGGTGGTCGCGCCGAAGAACTCGAGGGCGACGCGCGACCCGAACTCGCGGACCGAGCCGCGGATGAGATCGCCGAGGGTGTCGACGACCTCCTCGATCTCCTCCGGGACACCGGGAGCGTAGGAGCGAAGCCAGGGACGGGGCGTCTCGATGGTCACGCGGCCAGCCTACGGGGCGGAGGCGAGGAGGCATCGGGATTCGGGGTCGTGCGGCTCGTCCGTCTGCACCGCTCCGGGGATGGATCGTCGGAGACGCCTTCTCGGATGCGAGGACTTGTCGCGTGCTGCTATGCTCCCGGCCGCCCAGGCCGACCACGTGCACGAAAACGACCGAGAGGACCAGCCGTGAACCTCAGACTCCTCCCCCGCCGGGTCGCGGCGGTGGCCGCGACCGCCGCGATCGTCGCCGGGGCGCTGCTCGTCCCCGCGACGGCGGCGCATGCCGCGCGGACGCTCGACGCGTCGAACGAGCGCCCGGTCGCGGCGCAGAGGACGTTCATGTCCCGGTGGGCGCAGACGTTCACGGCACAGCGGAGCGGGTCCCTCACGAGCCTCGAGGTCCGCAACAACGGCGGGGGATCGATCGCGGTGGTCGCCGTCTCGGGGGGCCAGCCGTCCGGCTTCCCTGCGAACGCCCAGTACGCGGGAGCCAACGGCGACGGGTTCTTCCGCTACATCTACAACGACTCCCCGGTCCAGGTCATCGCCGGGCAGCAGTACGCCATCCTGGGCACCGGCAGCATCTCCGTGAGCGACCCGGAGGTGAGCGACTACCCCGGCGGCGCGCTTCTCGACGAGGACGGGGGAGGCTGGACGGATGTCGGTGCGGATCTGATCTTCCGCGTCTACCTCGACGATGATCGGCCCACGATCGCGGCGGCGAGCTTCGAGCTCCGCCGCGGCGAGCCCGCGAGCGGCGCCCGGCTGCAGGCGACCCCCGATTCGGCGAACCTCACGGTCGCCCCGAACTCGAAGCTCCCCGCGGGGCTCTCGCTGCAGCGCCTCGAGGACGGCTGGTACGTCACCGGCACGCCGACGGCGAACGGCTCCTTCACCACCCGACTCCGCGCCCTGACACCCACGGGCTTCTCCACCGAGCGCACGGTCGGCTTCGAGGTCCGCTCGGTGCCCGGCGCTCCGACGCAGCTCGCAGCCTCGGGGCTCGACGGCGGGATCCGCGTGACGTGGTCCGCGCCGACGGACTCCGGCAACGCCGGGACACTGCGCTACCGCGTCCGCGCAATCGACACGACCACCTCCTCGCTCGCCGTGGACGAGGAGACCACGGCGAACGCGATCACGCTCGCGGGGCTCGACAACGCGCACGACTACCGCCTGGAGGTGACGGCCGTGAACGACCTCGGCGCGGGTGGCGCGAGCGCCATCGCGGCCTCGCCGCCCGCGGCGCCGAGCGCGCCGCGCTCGATGGCCGTCGAGGAGCACGACGGCTACATCGTCGTCACGTGGGAGCCACCGGTCTCCGACGGCGGTTCGCCCATCCTCCGCTACGAGGCAGCTTGGCCCGGGGAGCCGACACGCACCGTGACGTCGCCGTACCGCGTGGAGGGCGCCAACGGCGTGGGCATCTCGACGCGCATCTACGCGGTCAACCGCTCGCGGTCGGGTGCGCACGTCATCGCCCGGGGCATCCCCCGCACGGTGCCCGACGCGCCCGCCGTGTCGACGCTCTCGCCCAGCGCGGGGCGGGTAGAGCTCGCCTGGACGGCGCCGAGCTGGAACGGCGGTGCGGCGATCACGGCCTACACGGTGGAGCACCGGAGGCTCGGCGCGGCCGTGTGGCAGAGCTCGGAGTCGCTGGCGGCCGCGGCGCGCTCCCTCGTGGTCTCCGGCCTCGAGGACGGCGCGGGCTACGAGTTCCGCATCCGCGCACACAATGCGGCGGGAGCGAGCGCCCCCTCCTCGGCACGGCAGGAGACCCCGTTCCGCGCGCCCGACGCGCCGGGGCTGCAGCTCCGCGGGCAGGGCGACGGCACGATCGAGCTCGGCTGGACTGCACCCGCCTTCGACGGCGGGCGGGCGATCGAGGGCTGGATCCTCGAGCATCGGGCAGCCGGCGGCTCCGGCCAGTGGCAGCAGTCGGCGACCCTTCCCGTCGGGACGAGGTCGACGACGTTCGAGGATCTCGAGCCCGGCACGCTGTACGAGTTCAGGGTCCGCGCCGAGAACCCGGCCGGGCGGGGCGAGCCGTCGCAGCTCGTCGAGGCGCGGTTCGCGGTCGCCGCCGGGGAGCCGCGCTCGGTGACGGCGCTCGCCGGCGACGGCGAGGTCGCCCTGAGCTGGCTGCCGCCGACATCGACCGGCGGCTCCGAGCCGACCCGCTACGAGGTCCGCTGGGGGACGCCCGGCACGCCGAGCGGCGGCACGCAGATCGTGATCGGCACGAGCACCCGCATCCGCGGGCTCGGCAACGGCGCACCGGTCGTCTTCGATGTGCGCGCGGTGACCGCCGCCGGCCCCGGAGCCGCGGCCGCCGCGACCGCGAGCCCCTTCGCCTTCGCGCCCACCGTCCACGACCTGGCGGGCGCGCAGATCCGGGAGACGCGCCGCGGCGAGCGGATCGTGCTCCGCGCCGCGGGCCTGCCGGAGGGCGCGACCGTCGAGGCCGAGTTCCACTCGAACCCGAGCCCGCTCGGCGAGGCGGTCATCGGGCCGAACGGCCTGCTCGTGCTCGAGGGCGTGATCCCCGACGACGCCGAGCTCGCCGGCCACCGCATCGTCCTGACGCTCGTGGCCGAGGGCTCGCTGCCGCGCAACGCCGAGCTGCCGATCCGGGTCATCGGCCCGGGCGGATCGGACACGTCCCCTTCGGACCAGCCCGCAGGTTCCGGCGTCGATCCGGCGGCGCCGGCAGCCGGAGCCGACGCGGGCGCGGAGCGGCTCGCCAGCACGGGCGGCGACGCGGCGCCGCTCGGCCTCGCGGCGCTGCTCCTCGGCCTCGGCGTCCTCCTCGTGCGGAGGGCGCGGCGCCGGGCGGCCGCCTGACGGCTGACGGCGGCGGACCGCCGGCGGCACGACCGCCCGGGGCCGGCCCGGATCAGCCGCGCAGCCGCGCCGCGATGCGGGCCGGGCCCTCGGGCTCCTGCAGGGAGGTCGTGTCGCCGAGGGGGCGGCCGTCGACGATGTCGCGGAGGAGCCGCCGCATGATCTTCCCCGAGCGGGTCTTCGGGAGCTCTGGCGTGAGGTGGATGGCGCGCGGCTTCGCGATGGGGCCGATCACCTGCGCGACGTGGGCGCGCAGCTCGGCCGCGACCGCATCCTCGTCGAGCCCCTCGCGTGCCGGGATCACGAAGGCGACGACCGCCTCCCCCGTGGTCGGATCGTCGGCGCCGGTCACGCCGGCCTCCCCGACGAGCGGGTGCGCGACGAGCGCCGACTCGATCTCGATCGTCGAGAGGCGGTGCCCGGAGACGTTGATGACGTCGTCGACGCGGCCCAGCAGCCAGATGTCGCCGTCGGCATCCGCCTTCGCGCCGTCGCCGGAGAAGAAGTAGCCCTGCTCGGCGAAGCGCGCCCAGTAGGAGTCGAGGTAGCGCTGCGGGTTCCCCCAGACGGTGCGCGCCATCGACGGCCAGGTGCCGGCGACGACGAGGTAGCCGCCGGCGCCGGGCGGCACCTCGCGGCCCGCATCGTCGACGACGAGCGTGCGGAGCCCGGGAAGGGCCTTCGTCGCAGAACCCGGCTTGAGCGTCGACAGCCCCGGGATCGGCGCCATGACGGCGGCCCCCGTCTCCGACTGCCACCAGGTGTCGACGATCGGCGTCTCGCCGCGCCCGAGCTGCTCGCGGAACCACATCCACGCCTCGGGGTTGATCGACTCCCCCACCGAGCCGAGGAGGCGGATGCTGGAGAGGTCGTGGCCGTCGGGCACGCCGTCCGGGAACCAGGTCATGAGCGTCCGGACGAGCGTCGGCGCCGTGTAGTAGACGGTCACGCCGTAGCGCTCGATGATGCGCAGGTGCCGCTCGCGGTCGGCGGCCCCGGCCTCCCCCGCATCCGGCGTGCCCTCGTAGATGACCTGCGTCGTGCCGTTCGCAAGCGGGCCGTAGAGCTCGTAGGTGTGCGCCGTCACCCAGGCGAGGTCGGCCGTGCACCAGTGCACGTCGTCGGGCTTCGCGTCGAAGGCGGCCCAGTGGGTCCAGCTCGCGCCCGTCAGGTAGCCGCCGCTCGTGTGCACGAGGCCCTTCGGCTTCCCCGTCGTGCCGCTCGTGTAGATGATGAAGAGCGGGTTCTCGGCGTCGAAGGCCTCCGCCTCGTGCACCTCCGGCTGGCGGTCGACGAGCTCGTGCCACCACACGTCGCGGCCGTCCGTCCAGGCGAGGTCGGGGGTCTCCTCCCCGGTACGCCGCACGACGAGCACGTGCTCGAGGTGCTCGAGCCCGGCGGCCGCGGCATCCGCGTTCGCCTTCACGGGAACCGCCTTGCCGCGCCGGAACTGCCCGTCGCTCGTGACGAGCAGCTTCGCCGCCGTGTCCTCGACGCGGAAGCGCAGCGCCTCCGCCGAGAAGCCGCCGAAGACGAGCGAGTGGATGGCGCCCACGCGCGCGACCGCGAGCGCGATGATGACCGTCTCGGGGATGACGGGGAGGTAGACGACGACGCGGTCGCCCTGCCCGATCCCCAGCTCGGTCAGCGCGTGGGCCGCCTTCGACACCTCGCGCCGCAGCTCGGCGAAGGTGAGCACCCGGCGGTCGCCGCGCTCGCCCTCGAAGTAGTAGGCGACCTTCTCGCCGAGGCCCGCCTCCACGTGGCGGTCGACGCAGTTGACGGCAACGTTGAGCCGGCCGCCCGCGAACCACTCGGCCTCCGGCGGCGCGAGCGTGCCGTCGGCCTGCAGCGCGGGGCTCCAGCGGTGCGCGGTCGTCCACGGCTCGGCCCAGTCGAGGCGGCGGGCCGCCTCCTCCCAGAACGCGACCGGGTCGGCCGCGGCGCGATCCCAGGCGCCGGCGTCGACGTTGCTCGTCGCGGCGAGCTCGGCGGGCGGCGGGAAGGACCGCGTCTCGGGCAGGAGCTCGCGGAAGGGCGCGTCGGTCGTCATCGCTCCCACGCTAGGGCGGCGGCGCGGGGGCCGTGGGCGGGGGCGTCATGGGGCGTCACGTCGAGCCGCCGCCGTACCGCACGCCGGCTCAGACGGCGAGCCGCGGCGTCAGGCGTCGCGGTCGGCCGCCTGAGCCGATCCGCCGTCCGTGCCACGCGTGCCGGCCGAGCTGATCGGCTTCCGCGAGAGCTCGACCCGGCCCTCGCCGAGGTGGAGGGCGGCGGCGGTCGCGTCGGCGTCGTCCGCGCGCGAGGTGGACTGCCGGAGCGCGACCGGCGCATCCGCCTCCCCGTGCGCCTTCCGCTGGCGTGCGCGGTACGCGAGGTTGAGGCCCTCGACGACGACCGCGAAGGCCATCGGGCCGTAGATGAAGCCCTTGTCGACGTGCACGTCGAAGCCCTCCGCGATGAGGAAGGCGCCGATGAGCACGAGGAAGGCGAGCGCGAGGATCTTCACCGAGGGGTGCTTGTTCACGAAGCCGAAGATGACCTTCGCCGAGAGCATCATGATGCCGAAGCTGAGGACGACGGCCGCGATGATGACCGCCATCTCGTCGACCATGCCGACCGCGGTGATGACGGAGTCGAAGGAGAAGACGATGTCGAGCAGCACGATCTGCAGGATGATCGCCGCGAAGCTCACCGAGCCGGCCTTCGGGCCGTGGCCGGACTCCGTGCCCTCCAGCTTCTCGTGGATCTCCTTCACCGCCTTGTAGACGAGGAAGAGGCCGCCCGCGATGAGGATCAGGTCGCGGCCCGAGAAGCCCATGCCGAACACGGCGAAGAGGTCGTCGGTGAGGCCGATGATCCAGGAGGCCGCGAAGAGGAGGCCGATGCGCGTCACGAGCGCGAGCAGGAGGCCCAGGTTCCGCGCCTTCGCCTGCTGCTCCACGGGGAGCTTGGAGGCGAGGATGGAGATGAAGATGACGTTGTCGACGCCGAGCACGATCTCGAGGATGAAGAGCGTGAGGAAGGCGACGACGAGGTCGGGGGTCAGCTCGAATGCGAGGTCCACCAGGCGATCCTGGTGAGGCCGGCTGGGGGAACGCCCGGATCGTGCAGTGGGTGCAGGTTCGCTAGCGCGCGAGCTCCTCGCGGATGACGGCGACGAAGGCGTCGATGTCGGCCTCCGTCGTGTCCCACGAGGTCATCCAGCGCACCTCGCCGGCCGCGCGATCCCAGTCGTAGAAGCGCACGCGCTCGCGGATGCGGTCCGCGACCGCGTTGTCGAGCACCGCGAACACGGCGTTCGCCTCGGTCGCCTGGCTGAAGCCGAGCCCGCTGATCGTGCCGTCGGCGAGGCCCGCCTCGAGCGCGCCGCGCAGGCGCGCGGCCATCGCGTTCGCGTGGGCGGCCGAGCGGAGCCCGAGCCCGTCGTCGAAGAGCGAGAGCAGCTGCGCGCTCATGAACCGCATCTTGGAGCCGAGCTGCATGCCGAGCTTGCGGAGGTAGACGAGCCCGGGCGCGCGGGAGGGGTCGAGGGCGACGATCGCCTCGACGCCGAGCAGGCCGTTCTTGGTGCCGCCGAGGCTCAGGATGTCGACCCCGGCCTCCGTGGTGAACTCCCGGAACGGCACGTCGAGCGCCGCGGCCGCGTTCCAGATGCGGGCGCCGTCCATGTGGAGGGCCATGCCCTTCGCGTGGGCGAGCTCGGCGATCGCCCGCACCTCGTCGACGGTGTAGCGGGTGCCGAGCTCGGTGGTCTGGGTGATGCTCACGGCGAGCGGCTGGGCGCGGTGCTCGTCGCCCCAGCCCCAGGCCTCCGTCTCGATGAGCTCGGGCGTGAGCTTGCCGTCGGGGGTCGGCACGGTGAGGAGCTTCAGGCCGTGCACCCGCTCGGGCGCGCCCGCCTCGTCGGTGTGGATGTGGGCGGTGCCGGTCGCGATGACGGCGCCCCAGCGCGGCATGAGGGCGGTGAGGGCGGTGACGTTCGCGCCGGTGCCGTTGAACACCGGGAAGGTCTCGGCGGCGTCGCCGAAGTGCTCGCGCACCACCTCGGACAGGCGGGCCGTGTAATGGTCCTCGCCGTAGGCGATCTGGTGGCCGCCGTTCGCGGCGGCGATCGCCTCGAGGGTCTCGGGGTGGATGCCCGCGTAGTTGTCGCTCGCGAAGCCGCGGGTCTCGGTGTCGTGCAGTCGCTGCATCCCGCCATCCTCTCGTGTCTGGTGCGGCGTCGCGCACGGCGCCGCGGGCGGCGGCCGGCTCAGAGCCGGATGCGCGCCCCGGCGATGGAGGCGAGCGGCGCCTCCCACAGGTCGACCGCCGCTGCCGCGACGACCGCGGGTGCGGTGTCCTGCTCGCCGTCGCCGAGCGAGCGCACCACCCAGGTCACGGCGGCGGCCGGCGTCTCCCGCCAGCGCGTGGCGAGCTGCCCGACCCACGACTCGGCGGCGAGCTTCGCCGCCGCATAGGCGGAGGCGGGCGGGCCGTCGTGCGTGACCGCCGTGGAGGAGACGATCGCGAGACGCCCGGCGTCCGAGGCGAGCAGCGCCGGCTCGAACGCCGCGGAGGCGTGCAGCAGGCTCGTCACGAGGCGGGCGTTCAGCCAGTCCGCGGTCTCGTCGCTCCAGCCCGGCTTCCAGCCGCCGATGAGGTGGACGAGCCCGTCGACCCGGCCGTGGCGCTCGAGGACGCGCTCGGCGAGGCGGGCCGCCTGCTCCGCATCCACGAGGTCGGCGACCTCCCGGGAGGCGGCCGGCACGGTCGCGAGGCGCTCCGCATCCGTCCCGACCGCGACGACCTCGTGACCGGCATCCCGCAGCGCCGCGGCCACGGCGCGCCCGGTCGTGCCGGTCGCCCCCGGGAGGACGACGACGCGCGCGCTCACGCGGCCGCGGGCGCGTCGGCGTCGCGGGCGGTGATGCCGCGCGTCGACTCGATGACCTCGGTCATCTTCTTCGACAGCGCCTCGTAGAACATCGACAGCGGGAACTCGTCATCCAGGACGGCGTCGGTGAAGCCCTTCGGCGGTCCGCTCAGCACCTCGTCCGGCAGCCCGCGCGCCCAGCGGGATGCGGGGTGCGGCGCGACCGTCGCCCGCACGAGCTCGTAGGCGGCGAGCCAGTGGGCCGTCTTCGGGCGGTCGATGGAGCGCCAGTAGAGCTCGTTGATGGCGTCGCTCAGCTCGACGACCACGTCCGGCACGGCGTCCCAGTCGAAGGCGAGCTGCGTGTCCGTCCAGTGCAGGACGCCCCGCTGGTGCAGCCACGCGAACAGCAGCTGGCCGCCGAGACCGTCGTAGTTGCGGACGCGCGTGCCCGTCAGCGGGAAGCGGAAGAGCCGGTCGAAGAGGATCGCGAGCTGCGCGAGCGCGGCGCGGTCGCGGGTGAGCTCGTCGGTCGCCTCGTCGCGCACGAGGCGCACGCACTCGCGGAAGGCGGTGAGGTCGCAGCGCAGCTCCTCGAGCGAGTAGAGGAAGAACGGCATCCGCTGCTTGATCATGAAGGGGTCGAAGGGGAGGTCGCCGCGCATGTGGGTGCGGTCGTGGATGATGTCCCACAGCACGAAGGTCTCCTCCGCGAGCCGCTGGTCGCCGATGAGTCGCTCGGCGTCGGGCGTGAGCTCGAGCTTCGTGATGTCGGCGGCGGCGCGGGTGACGCGGCGGAACCGTGCGGCCTCGCGGTCCTGGAAGATCGCGCCCCAGGTGAAGGCGGGGAGCTGCCGCATCGCGACCGTCTCGGGGAACAGCACGGCCGAGTTCGTGTCGTAGCCGGGCGTGAAGTCGACGAGCTTCAGCGAGACGAAGAGCTTGTTGCCGTACTCCCCCGCCTCCAGCTCGGCGATGAACTCGGGCCAGATGACCTCGACGATGAGCGCCTCGACGAGCCGGTCGGGGCTGCCGTTCTGGGTCGTCATCGGGAACAGGACGAGGTGGCGGAGGCCGTCCTCGCGGTGCAGCTCGGGACGGAAGGCGACGAGCGCGTCGTGGAAGTCGGGCACGCCGAATCCCTCGCCCGCCCAGCGCTCGAGGTCGGCGACGGTCTGCGCGAGGTACTCGGCGTCGTGCGGGAAGGCGGGCGCGAGCGCGCGGATGCCGGCGACGATCGCGGCGACGTGCTCGCGCGCGGCGACGTGGTCGCCCGGCTCCGGGATGCTGCCGTCCTTGATCTGGAGCAGCTGGATCGCGGTCGCGGCGGCCTTGAGCTGCTGCCAGGCGGCGCTGTGCTCGGCGGCGGAGGCGTCCTCGACGACCTCCGGCTGGCCGACGACGGACGGGGTCTGGGCGATGGATGTCATGAAGCGCCTCCTTCCGCCATCGAGCCTATGGACGGAGGCCGCGACGAGGGTTGCGTTCGACGCACGCTTCGTGCGTCGACGCACGATCTGCGCGCGTCCCGTGCGCCGATCGCACGGATCGCGCGATCAGTCCGCGTCCGGCGCCCCCAGCGCGCCCCAGAGCGGCTCGAGCGCGTCGACGACGCGGACGGCCGCCATGGCGTCCTCCCCCGGCTCCGCCTCCAGCTCGGCGATCTCGACGCCGATGACGCGAGCGGCGGCCAGTGCCGCGGCGCAGGCGCGCAGTTCCTCGAGCCGCATGCCGCCGTCGACGCGGTACTCGGTGGGCACGAGGCCCGGCTCCAGCACGTCGCAGTCGAGGTGCACGTACACTGGGCGGCCCGCGACGAGCGCGCCGAGGCGCTCCGCCATCCCGTCGCCGACCGGGACGAGCTGGATGCCGCCGACGGCGGTCAGCTCGAGCTCGGCCGGGTCGAGATCCCGGGCGCCGACCAGGATCGCCTGGTGCCGCGAGAGCCCCGAGCCGAGGCCGGACTCCCACATCCCGAGCGCGGCCGAGAGCGCCAGCCCGCCGAGGTAGCCGGTCGGGGTCGACGTCGGGATGTTGAGGTCGGCGTGCGCGTCGAACCAGACGACGACGGCATCCGGCTCCGCCTGCGCGACGGCGGGGAGCGTCGCGATCGCGGCCGCGCACCGGCCGAGCGCCGTGACCGGGCGCTCGCCGCGCCGCAGGACCTCCCGCATCCGCGCCGAGACCTCACGCAGCAGCGGTGCCGCCGCGTCGAGCTCGACGCGCCAGTCGGCGGCGAGCGCGGGCTCGGGGCGCCCGACGGTCGTCGGCGCGGTCGCGAGACGCCGGCCCAGCGCTTCGGCGAGGAGCGCGGAGGCGGTCATGGCGCGGCCGTTGCGGTCGCCGATCCGGCCGGCGATGCGGGTGAGGGCGAGCATCATGGCGATCCTTCCGTCGAGCGGGGTTCGAGCGTACGAGTCGGCGATATGGAGGATCAATCGGCGTGGAGCCGACATCCGGGCGAGTGATACAGCATTCTGCTGCTCGCACGTACGCTTTCTGCATGCTCGACGACCTCGACCGCCGCCTCGTCTCCCTGCTCCGCGCCGACGCCCGGATGCCGATCGCCGCGCTCGCGCGCGAGCTGCAGGTCAACCGCGCGACCGTCACCTCGCGCATCGAGCGGCTGGTCGCCTCGGGGGCGATCGAGGCGTTCACCGTCCGGCTCGCGAACGAGGTGGACCGCGATGCCGTCCGCGGGGTGACGATGGTGCGGAGCGAGCCGAGCGCCGGGCAGGACATCGTGCGCGCGGCGCGCGGCCTGCCCGAGGTCGAGCACATCCACTCGACGCTCGGCCGCTGGGATCTCGTGATCCAGCTGCGCACCGCCACCATGACGGAGTTCGACGTCGCGCTCGAGCGCATCCGCACGATCCCGGGCGTCCGGGACACCGAGACGAGCCTCCTCTTCACCTCGCTCACCGGGCGCTGAGCGAGCTCAGGGCCGGCGCTGGTCCCTCGGCGGGGCCACCGTCCTCGAGCCGATGCCAGGGTCGCGGAAGGCGTTCGGGTGGCGTGCGAGGAGCCGGGCGCGTTCGAGGTACGACAGCGGCGCCGCGGCAGGTGCCCCGGACCACGCGAGCGCGGCCGCGAGCGGTCGGACCACGATCGCGGTGAGCGGCGCGATGAAGCCCAGCACCGGGTCGCCGGGGAACAGGGACACGAAGCCGAGGATGCCGAGGCCGAGGGCGGCGCCCACGACGAGCAGGATCGGCCAGCGGGGGCGGAGCGGCTCGGTCAGTCCCAGCAGCGCCCCGAGGAGGGCGCCGATGGCGAGGGCGATGGCGACGGTCACGGTCGGCGCCTCCTCGGCAGCTCGGACGGATGCTGGGGTGGGGCGCACCAGAGCAACCCCACCTATATCGGTACGACACGATAGCCCGACCGGGCGGCATGAGCGCGAGCGAGGCGGATCCTGTGGACAACCGCACGCGGACCATGCGGCGGGGCGACCCGTTTACTTAGGGCAGGCTAAGCTGATCCTTCGGCGGCGCACCCCGGCCGCCTGATCGGAGACCCGTGCCACCCCGCCTCGCGGCGAGCCCGCGCCGCCTCGTCGCCTCGACCGTCTGGTCCTCGCGCCGCCGCATCCTCCCCGGCACCCTCTTCACCACGGGGCACCAGGTGTGCGAGGTGCTCGTCCCGGTCGTCGCGGCCGCCGTCGTCGACCTCGGCATCCGCACGGGGGAGCCGGCCCGCATCGCGCTCTGGCTCGGCATCCTCGTGGTCCTCTTCCTCGCCCTCGCGACCTTCGGCCGCCTCGGCGCGCGCTTCGCGGTCTCGGCCACGGAGCGCACGCAGCACGACGTCCGCATGCGGCTCGTCGACCGCATCCTCGACCCCGTCGGATTCCGCGACGGGGCGCGTTCGACGGGCGAGCTGCTCACCGTCACCGGCTCCGACGCCGGCAACCTCGGCCGGAGCGCCCTGCTCGGGATGTGGCCCGTCGGCCAGAGCGCGGCGGTCGTCGTCGGGGCGGTCATCCTGCTCGGCATCTCGCTCCCGCTCGGCCTCGCCGTGCTCGTGGCGGGCCCGCTGCTCCTCATCGCCATGGACCGCGTCTCGCGCACGCTGCGCCGCCGCACCGAGCGCGCGCAGGAGGCCGTCGCCGGCACCGCGACGATCGCCGCCGACGCGGTGCAGGGCCACCGGACGCTCCGCGCGCTGGGCGCGCGCGGCGTCATGATCGGCCGCTACCGCGCCTCGAGCCGGGCGGCGCTCGCCGCGACGCTCTCGGTGCGCCGGGCGGAGGCCGTCTTCGAGGCCGTCGCGCGATCCGCGGGCGGGCTGTTCTCGGTCGGCATCGCGATCGCCGCCGGCGCCGAGGCGCTCCAGGGCCGGCTCACGCCGGGCGAGGTGATCGCCGTCGTCGGGATCGTGCAGGTCATCATGGGGCCGCTCGAGGCGCTCGCCGTGGATGTGGGGGAGCTCTGGTCGGTCGCGGTCGCCTCCGCCCGCCGCTCGCTCGAGGTCCTGCGGGCGCCGGGGGCGCATCCCCGCGACGGCGACGGCGCCCGCACCGACGCGGCCGGGGCCGCGGCGCCCGGCGACCCCGCCCTCGCGATCCGCTCGCTCGCAGGCGAGGCGCTCCGCGGGCTGGACCTCGAGGTGCGTCGCGGCGAGCTCGTCGCCGTCCTCGCCGGGGTCGAGGCCGGGAGCGAGCTCGCCGGCATCCTCGCGGGCCGGGTCCAGCCCGGCGCGGGCGCCGTCGAGCTCGGCGCCGAGCCGCTCGCCGGCATCCCGGCGGGGGAGCGGCACGAGCGCATCGTCGTCGCGCCGAGCCGCGCCCACGACGCCGAGGGGGTCCTGCCGGTCGACCTGCCGGCCGCCGCGCTCGAGGCGGCCGCGCTCGAGGGCGCCGGCCGCGACCCGATCCGCTCCGGCGGCGAGCGGCAACGACTCGCGCTCGCCCGCGCACTCGCGAGCGGCGACGGGGTCCTCGTGCTCCGCGATCCGACGACGGCGGTCGACCCCGTGACGGAGGCGAGGATCGCCGGGCGGCTCCGGCACGCCGTGCGCGACCGCGCCGTCCTCCTCATCGCGGCGGCGCCCGCGCTCCTCGCGGTCGCCGATCGCGTGCTCTGGGTGCGGGACGGCCGCATCGAGCACGTCGGCGCGCACGCCGAGCTCCTCGCCGCCCACGCCGAGTACCGTGGGGCCCTCTCGTGAGCGCCCTCGGGATCGCCACCGCCCGCGAGTCGCGCCGCCGCCTCGGCCTCGCCGCACGCGGCCGCCGCCGGATCCTGCCGCTCGCCGCCGCGCTCTTCGCCGCCGCGGCCGTCGCGAACCTGCTCGTGCCGATGGCCTTCGGCCGGATCGTGGATGCCGTGGTCGGCGGGGGCGGGACGCCCGAGCTGCTCGGCGCCGCCGCCCTCGCGGTGGCGGGCGTCGTGCTCGGCGCCGTGCTCGGCTCGCTCGGCATCTGGGCGGCCGCCCGCCTCATCGACCCGGTGCTCGCGCGACTCCGCGAGGACTTCGTCGCGGCCGCGCTGCAGCGCGAGGGCGACGCCGACCGCGAGCTCGTCTCGAGGGCGACCGACGACATCGAGGCGCTCGAGCGCGCCGGCGCGGGCGCGATCCCGGCGGTCGCCGCCTCCGCCGCGGCCGTGCTGGCGACGATCGGCGGCATGCTCGCGCTGCACCCGCTCTTCGCGGTCGCGATGCTGTGCGCGGTGCCGATCCACATCCTCGCCCTGCGGGTGCATCTCGTGCGCTCGCCGCGGATCTACGCGGCGGAGCGGGCCGCGATCGCCCGGCGCACGCGGATCGTGCTCGACGCGGTCCGGGTGCGGGATGCGGTGCTCGCCTTCGGGCTGAGCGGCCGGACCTCGGGCCGCATCGAGGGCCGCTCGCTGGGGGCGCTGCGCTGGGCGGTGCGGGCCCGGGTCGAGCTCGGTCGCCTGTTCTTCCGCATGAACCTCGCCGAGCTCGTCGCGATGCTCGGGGTGCTGCTCGTCGGCGCGCTCCTCGTGCCCGCGGGCCAGGCGACCCTGGGCGAGGCGGCGACGGCGGCGCTCCTCGTGCTCGCGCTCTTCGCGCCGATCGGCGCGCTCCTGTTCTTCGCCGACGAGCTGCAGTCGGCGCTCGCCTCGCTGCGGCGGGTGACGGCGCTCGAGCCGCCGCGCGGGGACGCGGGGGAGGGGGATGCGGGGGAGTCCCCGGCGGGCGGGCCGGCCGTGCAGGCGAGCGCACCCGCCGTGCGGCTCGCCGCCGCCTCCGCCGCCTATCCGGACGGCCCGCAGGTCGTCGCCCCCGTGGACCTGGAGATCCCGGCCGGCCAGCTCGTCGCCGTCGTCGGCGCCTCCGGCTCCGGCAAGACGACGATCGCCCGGCTCGTCGCGGGCATGCTCGCGCCCGAGGGCGGCGTCGTCGAGGTGCACGGCGCCCGCATCGCCGAGCTCGAGGAGCGGCAGCGCGCCGGCCTCGTCGCGATGCTCGACCAGGACGTGCACGTCTTCGCGGGCACCCTCCGCGACAACGCCGCGCTCGCGGCGCCGGAGGCCGATGACGCGCGCATCGCGGCGGTCCTCCGCGTGACGGGCCTCGACCCCGCCGACCGCGAGCACCTCCCCGCGGGCCTCGACACCGTCCTCGGCGACGCCGGGCTCGCCCTGCCGGCCGCCGACCAGCATCGGCTCGCGCTCGCGCGGGCGGCGCTCGGCCGGGCGCGCGTCGTCGTGCTCGATGAGGCGACCGCGGATGCCGGCAGCCGCGAGGCGGGCGAGCTCGAGTCCGCCGCGCGCGCGGCCCTCGCGGGGCGCACCGTCATCTCGATCGCCCACCGGCTCTCGCAGGCGGCGGCCGCCGACCGCATCCTCGTCGTGGAGGCCGGCCGCGTGATCGAGGACGGCGCGCACGCCGAGCTCGTCGCCGCGGACGGCGCCTACGCGCGCCTCTGGTCGGCCTGGAGCGCCGGCCGCTAGCCCCGTCCACCCCTTCGGGAGGGTTTCTGCGCGACGCGCCGGCCGACCGGGCGCGACACGCCGCCCGCCGGCTGAAACCCCTCCCGGAGAGATGCGGGAGGGGCGGGTTTCCGTCGCCCGTCGGGGAGGAGGATGATGGGTGGCGATGATCGGGGTGCTGACGGGGTTCGCGATCATCGCGGTCGTGATCGGGGCGGGCTACCTGATCGCCCGGATCCGGATCGTGCCCGAGGATGCGGGCATCGCGCTCAACCGCACCGCGTTCTTCGTCGCCAGCCCCGCGCTGCTGTTCACGATCCTCGCCGAGGCCGACCTCCGCGAGGTGTTCTCAGGCTTCCTCCTCGTGGCGGCGCTCACGGCGGTCGCGGCGGCGATCCTCTACGTCGCCCTCTCCCGCATCCTGTTCCGGATGCCGATGCCGGAGACCGTCGTCGGCGCGACCGCCTCCGGCTACGTCAACGCGAACAACATCGGCCTGCCGGTCGCCGTGTACGTCGTGGGCGACGTGCAGTACGTCGTGCCCGTCATGCTGTTCCAGCTCATCGTGGTCGCGCCCGTCGTGCTCGGCCTGCTCGACGTGTCGGCGCTCGGCAACGCCTCGCCCGGCAAGATCCTCACGCAGCCGCTGCGGAACCCGATCATCGTCGGCTCGGCGCTCGGGGTGCTCGTCGCGATCCTCGGGCTCGAGGTGCCGGAGCCGATCATGGCGCCGCTCGAGATCCTCGGCGGCGCGGCGGTGCCGCTCATGCTCCTCGCTTTCGGGATGTCGCTGCGCGGCCAGCGGCCCCTCGCGCCGGGATCGCGGCGTCGCGCGATCGTGGCGGCGACGGTCATCAAGTCGGTCGTCGCGCCCGCGGTCGCGTACCTGCTCGCGCAGTTCGCGTTCCACCTGCCGGCCGAGCAGGTCGTCGCGGCGACGATCATGGCGGCGCTCCCGGCGGCGCAGAACGTCAACAACTACGCGGTCCGCTACGGCCGCGGCGTGATCCTCGCGCGGGATGCGGTGCTGCTCTCGACGGCCGCCGCGGTCCCGGTGATCTTCATCCTCGCGGCGCTGTTCCATCTCGGCGCCTGACCCCTTCGTCGCCGCGCCGTACCTGGGGATGGGCTGGCAATACGCGACCGCGTGCCCTGAACCGGTTTAGCGTGCAAGGCACCTGAACCGGTTCAGAGAGGATCCGGGATGCCGAGCAGCCGCCCCACCATCAACGACGTCGCCCAGCGCGCCGGCGTGAGCAAGGGCCTCGTCTCGCTCGCCCTCAACGACCGGCCCGGCGTCTCCGCCGCGAGCCGCGGCCGCATCCTCGACGTCGCCGCCGAGCTCGGCTGGACGCCGAGCCTCCGAGCCCGCTCGCTCAGCGTCGACCGCTCCTTCTCGCTGGGTCTCGTCGTCGCGCGCGACCCGGGCGTGCTCGCCGCCGACCCCTTCTTCCCGGCCTTCATCGCGGGGGTCGAGGAGGAGCTCCAGGCGCGCGGGCTCGTCCTCACCCTCGCGATGGTGCCGAGCGAGGAGCGCGAGCTGCAGACCTACCGCCAGCTCGCCGGGGACCGCCGCGTCGACGGCGTCTTCATCACCGACCTCCGCCGGGGCGACCCCCGCATCCAGCTCGCGCTCGAGCTCGGCCTCCCCGCCGTGACGCTCGGCCGGCCCGAGACCGCGAGCCCGCACAGCTCGGTCGCGATCGACGACGGCCCCGGCATCCGCGACGCCGTCGAGCATCTCGCGGGCCTCGGGCACCGCCGGATCGCCCACGTCGCGGGCCCCGACGCGCTGCTCCACGGCGCGCGCCGCCGACGCTGCTTCGAGGAGGCGATCGCGGCCGCGGGCCTCCCGGGAGAGCTCGTCGAGCCGACCGACTTCTCGGCCGCCGCCGGCGCCCGCGCCACCGAGCGGCTCCTCGCCGCAGCCGAGCCGCCCACCGCGATCGTCTACGCGAACGACCCGATGGCGATCGCCGGCATCGGGATCGCGCAGTCGCGGGGGATGCGCGTCCCCGAGCAGCTGAGCGTCACCGGCTTCGACGGCAGCGACCTCGGCCAGTACCTCTACCCGCCCCTCACCTCGGTCTCGACCGACGTCACCACCTGGGGGATCGCCGCGACGCGCGCGCTCCTCCGGCGCGTCGACGGCGGCGAGCCCGAGGAGCTCGAGCTCGAGCCCGCCCGCCTCATCGTCCGCGGCTCGACCGCCGCCCCATCCCGCTGACCCACCGCACCACGACGAAGGAGTCGCACCATGAGATCCCCCGCACGACGCAGCCTCCCCCTCCTCGCGCTCGCCGCGACCTCCGCCCTCGCGCTCAGCGCGTGCGGCGGCGGTGGCGGCGGCACGCCCGGCGCCGCGAACGACAGCCGCGGCGACATCACCATCTGGTACTCGAACAACGAGTCGGAGGTCGCCTGGGGCGAGCAGATGGTGGAGGCCTGGAACGCCGACCACCCCGACGAGCAGATCACCGCACAGGAGATCCCCGCCGGCAAGAGCAGCGAGGAGGTCATCGGCGCCGCCATCACCGCCGGCAACGCGCCCTGCCTCATCTACAACACCGCCCCGAGCGCGGTCGGCCAGTTCGAGAAGCAGGGCGGCCTCGTCGACCTGTCGAGCTTCGAGGACGGCGCCTCCTACATCGAGGAGCGCTCCGGCGACACCGCCACGCAGTACCAGAACGCCGAGGGCGCCTACTTCCAGATGCCGTGGAAGTCGAACCCGGTCGTGATCTTCTACAACAAGGACCTGTTCGAGCAGGCCGGCCTCGACGCCGAGAACCCGGCCCTGTCGACCTACGACGAGTTCCTCGAGACCTCGAAGACGCTCGTGGATGCCGGGGTCGCGCCGAACGCGATCCTCCCGGCCCCGACGAGCGAGTTCTTCCAGACCCAGTTCGACTTCTACCCGCTCTACGCGGCGGAGTCGGGGGGCGCGCAGCTCGTCGAAGACGGCAAGGCCACCTTCGCGGACGACGCCGGCTACGCGGCCGCCGACTTCTGGGCCCAGCTCTACGCCGACGGCCTCGCCGGCCAGGAGCAGTACCAGGGCGACGCCTTCGCCGACGGCCAGGCGGCGATGTCGATCGTCGGCCCCTGGGCGATCTCGGTCTACGGCGACAGCGTGAACTGGGGCGCGGTCCCGGTCCCGACGAGCGCCGGCACGGCACCTGAGGAGACCTACACCTTCAGCGACGCGAAGAACATCGGCCTCTACTCGGCCTGCGACAACCAGGCGACCGCGTGGGACGTCCTGAAGTTCTCCACCAGCGAGGAGCAGGACGGCCAGCTCCTCGAGATGACCGGCCAGATGCCGCTCCGCCAGGACCTCCCGACCGTCTACGCCGACTACTTCGAGGCGAACCCCGCCTACGCGGCCTTCGGCGACCAGGCCTCCCGCACCGTCGAGGTGCCGGCCGGGCCGAACACCGTGCAGATGCTGCAGACCCTCCGCGACGCCTGGTCGAAGAGCGTGATCTTCGGCGAGGGCGACGTGCACGCCGCGCTCGACGACGCGGCGGCGAAGGTCGACGAGCTCGCGGCGCAGCCGTAGGCCGACCGTGACCGCGACCACGGCCCAGCGCTCCTCCGGCGGGTCCGCCCGCCGGAGGGAGCCGCTGGTGCGCCGCATCCTCGGGCGGAACCCGCTGGGGCTGCTGTTCAGCGCGCCGTACCTCGTCTTCGTCCTCGCGATCTTCGCGTGGCCGATGATCTACAGCGTCTGGATCGCGTTCCACGACTTCTTCTTCGCGGCGCCCGGCGCCCAGGTCGAGCGGCCGTTCGTGGGGTTCGAGAACTTCCAGGTCGCGATCGCCGACCCGGCGGTCGCGCGCTCCTTCCTCAACGTCGGCGTCTTCCTGCTCATCAACGTGCCGCTCACGGTCGCGCTCTCGCTGCTCCTCGCGACGGCGCTCGACAAGGTGGTGCGCGCGCGGACCTTCCTCCGGGTGAGCTACTACGTGCCCTACGTCACCGCGAGCGTCGCGGTGGTCGCGGTGTGGCTCTTCCTGTTCAACGGGAACGGCCTCGTCAACCAGCTCCTCGGCCCGCTCGCGCCGGACCCCTCGTGGCTCATCAACGAGCACCTCGCGATGCCGACGATCGCGATCTTCGTGACCTGGAAGCAGCTCGGCTTCTACATCCTGCTGTACCTCGCCGCCCTCCAGGCGGTGCCGAGGGAGCTCTACGAGTCGGCGTCGACGGACGGCGCGGGGGCGATCCGGAAGTTCTGGTCGGTGACCGTCCCGGGCGTGCGCCCGGCGACCGTGCTGGTGCTGCTCGTCTCGACCGTCACGGGCGCCAACCTCTTCACCGAGCCGTACCTGCTCACGGGCGGCGGCGGGCCCAACGGGGCCTCCGCATCCCCCGTCCTGATCATGTACCAGCGCGGGCTGCAGCAGGGGCAGCCGGATGTCGCGGCCGCGATCGGCGTGCTGCTCGTGATCGCGGTGCTCATCATCGCCTGGCTGCAGAACCGTTTCGTCGGGAGGGAGAGCTGATGGATGCCGAGACCGGACCCGGGCGCGCGCCGCGGCGCCGCACCCGCTCGGGTGCACCCGACATGTCGCGCGGGGCGGGCATCCTCCGCGGTGTCGTGCTCGCGCTCGGCGCGATCGCCTTCCTCTTCCCGTTCTATTACATGGTCATCGGCTCGCTGCAGGCGAAGCCCGACCCGACGCTCGCGGGCGCGTTCCCGGCGCCGTCGAATCTCACCCTCGACAACTACGCGAACATCAACGACCGGATCGGGCTCGTCCAGGGCCTCGTGAACTCCGGGATCTTCACGGGAGGCGTGCTGCTCGGCACGATCGTGTTCGGCCTCCTCGCCGGCTACGCGCTCGCGCAGCTGCAGTGGCGCGGCCGCGGCTTCACCTTCGGCCTCGCGCTCCTCGTGCAGGTGGTGCCGTTCCAGCTGCTCATGATCCCGCTCTACGTGCTCATCGCGCGCGACTACGGGCTCGCCGACTCGCACCTCGGGATGATCCTGCCGTTCTTCATCAACTCGGCGGCGGTCATCATCTTCCGGCAGTACTTCCTGCAGCTGCCGAAGGAGCTCTTCGAGGCGGCGCGGATCGACGGCGCGAGCGAGCTGAAGCTGCTCACGAGCATCGCGGTGCCGCTCGTGCGGCCGGCGCTCATCACCGTGATCCTGCTCACCTTCATCGGCCCGTGGAACGAGTTCCTCTGGCCCTTCCTCGTGACGAAGGACGCCGCACTGCAGCCGCTCGCGGTCTCCCTCGCCAACTACATCTCGAACGTCGCCGCCTCGACGGCGAACCCGTTCGGGGCGACCCTGGCGGGCGCGGTCGTGCTCGCCGCCCCCGTCGTCGTGCTGTTCATCGTGTTCCAGCGGTACTTCACGTCGACGGACATCGGATCCGGAGTGAAAGGCTGACCATGCCCCAGACCACCTTCCCGTACTCGCTGACCCGCGCGGGCGTCGTCATGACGCCGGCGCCCGGCGACGAGCTCGAGGCGGAGGGCGTCCTCAACCCGGCGAGCGGGCGCGGTCCCGACGGCGAGCTCTACCTGCTGCCGCGTCTCGTCTCCGCCGGCAACGTCTCCCGCGTGGGCCTCGCGCGCGTGGTCGTCGAGGACGGCGTGCCCGTCTCGGTCGAGCGGGAGGGCGTGGTCCTCGAGCCCGAGACCGGCTTCGAGCGCGGCGCCTCGAACGCCGGCACGGAGGATCCGCGGGTCACCTGGATCGAGGCCCTCGGCCTCCACGTCATGACCTACGTCGCGTACGGCCCGCTCGGGCCGCGCACCGCGATCGCCGTCTCGGAGGACCTCCGCACGTGGCGCCGCCTCGGCCCCGTGACCTTCGCCTGGTCGCCGGAGGTCGACACCGATCTCAACCTCTTCCACAACAAGGACACCGTGTTCCTGCCGGAGCCCGTGACGGCCCCCGACGGCACGCGCTCGCTCGCCGTGCTGCACCGGCCGATGTGGGATCTCGGCGAGATCCGGGCGGGGGAGGGGATCCACCTCCCGGCGGGGATCGAGGACGAGCGCCAGAGCATCTGGATCGCGTTCGTGCCGCTCGCCGACGTCGAGGAGGACGTGTCGGCGCTCACCCACTGGCGCGGCAGCCGCTTCGTCGCCGGCCCCGAGCACCCCTTCGAGGCGCTCAAGATCGGCGGCGGCCCCGCACCGCTCCGCGTCCCCGAGGGCTGGCTGCTCCTCCACCACGGCGTGACCGGCAAGCTCGCCCGCGTCATGGAGCAGCAGCAGCACGTCAACTACGCCGCCGGCGCCATGATCCTGGATGCCGAGCGGCCCTGGGAGGTCGTGTCGCGCACGAGCGAGCCGCTCCTCCAGCCGGAGACGGACGACGAGCGGAGCGGCATCGTGCCGAACGTCGTCTTCCCGACCGCGATCGAGGAGATCGACGGCACCCACTGGGTGTTCTACGGCATGGCCGACTCCAAGATCGGCGTCGCCCGCCTCGACCGCACCTGACCCCCCCGCCCGATCCCACACGGAAGGACTTCGACGATGAAGCCCACGACGCGGCGACCCCTCGCCGCCCTCGCCACGCTCGCCCTCGCCGCGGGCGCGCTCACGGTGGCCGCCCCCGCGGTGGCGACCCCCGCATCCCCCGCCCCCGCCGCGCCGCTCGCGAACCTCGACCACCTCGACTGGCTGATGGACACCGCGAGCCCCGGCGAGGTGCCCGGTCACACCACCTATCGCCTCGCCGAGGAGCCCGAGCTGACGCTCCCGTGGACCTACGCCGACGCCCGCGACGGCGGCACCTTCGAGCGCATCGGCGGCGGCCAGCGCGACCCGGAGACCGGCGACTGGACGCAGGGCGCGTACAACGCCGACGACGTCTCGCGCGCCGCCGTCGTCTACCTGCGCCACTGGCAGCAGACCGGCGCCGACTCGAGTCGCGACGCCGCCTACGAGCTGCTCCGCGCGCTCGCCTACTTCCAGACGGTCGAGGGACCGGATGCCGGCAACGTCGTGCTGTGGATGCAGCCCTCCGGCGAGCTCAACCCGAGCGCCGAGCCGGTCGAGCTGCCCGATCCCTCCGACTCGGCCGAGAGCTACTGGCTCGCCCGCACGATCTGGGCCTACGGCGAGGGCTACGCGGCCTTCGCGGGCGGCTCGGCCGAGGATGCGCGCTTCGCCGCGTTCCTCCGCGAGCGCCTCGACCTCGCGGTCGAGGCGGTCGACCGGCAGGTCCTCGACGAGTACGGCACGTGGGAGCGCTCCGACGGCGTGAAGGTGCCCGCGTGGCTCATTGTCGACGGCGCCGACGCCTCCGCGGAGGCCGTGCTCGGGCTCGCCGCCTACGTCGACGCCGCCCCGCGCCGGGCCTCGGCGGACGCGCGCGATGCGCTCCGCAAGCTCTCCGAGGGCATCGCCGCGATGTCGGTCGGCGACGAGCGCGCCTGGCCGTACGGCGCGATCCGCCCCTGGACGCGCTCGACGAGCATGTGGCACGCCTGGTCCTCGCAAATGCCGGCGGCGCTCGCCGCGGCCTCCGAGGTGCTCGGCGACCGCCGGCTGCTCGCCCCGGCCGCGCGCGAGGCGAGCTCTTTCGGCCCGCTCCTGCTCGCCTCCGGCGGCCCCGACAACGCCTGGTACCCCTCGCCGATCGAGCGCGTGCAGATCGCCTACGGCGCCGACTCGCGCCTGCAGTCCTGGCTCGCGGTCGCCGACGCCCGCCGCTCCGCGGGCCTCGAGCAGCTCGCCGCGATCGAGGCAGCGTGGTACTTCGGCGCGAACCGGGCCGGGGAGGCCATGTACGTGCCCGAGACGGGCGTCACCTTCGACGGCCTCCAGGCCGACGGCTCCATCAACCGCAACAGCGGCGCCGAGTCGACGATCCACGGCCTGCTGTCGATGATCGCCCTCGACGCGCATCCCGAGGTCGCGGCGCGCGCCCAGGCGGTCGCGACCGAGCGCGTGCGCGACGGCCTCCAGGTCGTGGAGGCCGAGGATGCGACGGGCGACGGCGAGGCGGTCGTGCCGGAGTCGTCGTGGACGGGGGAGTCCGGCTACAGCGGCGGCGCCTACCGCGACCTCGCCCGCGGCGACCGGGCGCGCTTCGCGCTCGAGCCCTCGACGCAGCCGCGCTGGATCGAGCCGATCCTCTGGCTCGAGCCCGGTCGGACGGCGGGGGCGCTGTGGACGGACGGCCGCGGCCTCCGCGGGACCCTCGGGGCCACGGCGGCCCGGGGTCCCGCGCAGGGCGTCAGCGAGGTGCCGGGCGTGCTGCGCCCCGAGCTGCTGACGCGGCCGCTCGCGGCGGGCCGCGAGGTCGTCGAGGTGCGGGCGCTCACCGCGCTGCGGGTCGACGCGCTCCTCGTGCGGCCGCTCGTCGCCCGCGCCGAACTCGGAGGCGAGGGCGCGACGCAGCTGCTCGCCTCGAGCGCGCGGACGACGCAGCGCGTCGAGGTCGGCTGGCGCGGCGAGCGTGCGACCGTGCTCGTCGTGAAGGCGGACGGCTCGACGCGGAGCGAGCGCGGCATCCGCGGCGAGACGCGCATCGAGCTCCGCCCCGGGGAGTTCGCGATCGTCACGCGCTGATCAGCGCCGGCGCCGGCCGAGCAGCATCCCGATCGCCCCGCCCGCGAGGAGGAGGGCTGCGACGCCGGCGATCGGCACGACGAGCATCCCCCACTCGCGGTCGGGCGGAAGCTCGCCCGAGGCGACCCCGAGCGCGATCCCCGCGCACGCGACCGCGCCGAGCACGAAGGCGAGGATCTCCAGCGGCCGAGCGGGGTCCCCCTCGGGCACGTGCTCGCCGCGTGCGCCGCGCCGCGCCCGCGACCGGGCGATCTCGTCGACCACGCCCATGAGCGCGCAGGCGCCGAAGAACAGCGTCACGAGCCAGCCGATGGGATCTGCGGGATCGTGCTGCACGAGGAAGAGGCCCACCCCCGCGATGAGCCCGCCGAGGACGGCGAGCAGCCATCCCGGCATCCGCTCCCCGAGCATCAGCGGCTCCGGCCGGCTCAGAAGATCATGGGCCGGTCGTCGTCGTCCTCGTCCTCCAGGTCGAGGTCGACGACGACGGGCACGTGGTCGCTGGGGGCGTCGCCCTTGCGCTCCTCGCGGTGGATGCTCGCGCCGGCCACCGCATCCTGCAGCGGCTTCGAGCCGAGGACGAAGTCGATCCGCAGCCCCTCGTTCCGCGGGAAGCGGAGCTGCTTGTAGTCCCAGTAGGTGTAGCCCTCGGGGAGGAGCGGCCGCACGACGTCGGCGAGTCCGATCTGCTCGAAGGCGCGGAAGGCCTCGCGCTCGGCGGGGGAGACGTGGGTGGTGACGCCCTCGATGACGGTGGGGTCGCCGACGTCGCCGTCGAGGGGCGCGATGTTGAAGTCGCCGGTGAGCGCGAGCAGCTCCTCGGGGTGCGCGGCGAGCCGCTCGGCGGTGCTGGCGCGCAGGGCCTCGAGCCAGTCGAGCTTGTACGCGTAGTGCGGGTCCTGGAGGCCGCGGCCGTTGGGCACGTACAGGCTCCAGATGCGGATGCCGCCGGTGGTCGCGGCGATGGCGCGCGCCTCGAGCGGGAGGTCGGGCCCCTCGTGGCCCTTGAGGAAGCCGGGCATGCCGGCGAAGGTCGTCTCGATGTCCTCGAGCGGATGCCGGCTGGCGATCGCGACGCCGTTCCACTGGCTGAGCCCGTGGGTGACGACCTCGTAGCCGGCCTCCTCGAAGGCCTCGTGCGGGAACTGCTCGTCCTTGCACTTGATCTCCTGCATGGCCAGCACGTCGACCTCCTCGCGACCGAGCCAGTCGACGATGCGCCCCACCCGGGCGCGCACGGAGTTGACGTTCCAGGTCGCGATGCGCATGGCGTCCACGCTATCGCCGCCCGCCGACGCGCCGCGGCGATCACCCGAGCCCCTCCCCACCCGCCCACCCACCCGCCCCTTCCGAAATGCAGGACGCGCGGAGCCTCCACCCCGGGATGACGGGGCTCGTGCGCGGCGCGGCGGGGTCTGATCCTGCATTTCGGAAGAAGAGGCGGGGAGGGGGCGCGTACGGAAGCGTTGACGGCCCCCGTTCGGGGGACGTACGCTGAGCACGCGGGATGCCGTAAACGTTTCCGGATCGACCCGGGACGCGGCAGGGTCCCCCGCGATCGAAGGAGATCACGTGAGAACCCCAGAGCACGCCCCGCCGCGGAGCGCCTTCCGCCGCCGCACCGGCCGCCTCCTCGGCGCCGGCATCGCCACGACCGCGCTCCTCGCGGGCGGCGGCCTCATCACCGCCGCCGGCGCCGCGAACGCCGCCGGCGACCCCGACTTCGGGCCGAACGTCACGATCATCGACCCCAGCTGGTCGACCGACCGCATCAACACCACCCTCGCGGGCCTCGCAGACGAGCCCGAGTTCAGCGAGAACCGCCACGCCGTGCTCTTCAAGCCCGGCAGCTACGGCAGCGCCGCCGGCCAGGACGACCCGCTGAACGCGACCGACATCGTCAACGCCGATGTCGGCTACTACACGAGCATCGCGGGTCTCGGCGGCCAGCCGGGCGACGTCCACATCAACGGCTCGCTCCACGTCGAGCCCGTGCAGGGCAGCGCGACCGAGCCGTGGAACGCGAACGACCCCGGCTCGCTCACCCGCTTCTGGCGCTCGATGTCGAACCTGCAGATCAACCCGATCCAGCGTCCCATCGGCGCGGATGCGGCGCGCGCCCACCCGGAGGGCGTCGTCGAGCAGCCGCACGCCTTCCGCTGGGCCGTCTCGCAGGCCGCGCCCATGCGCCGCATGGACATCCAGGGCGGCATCACCCTGTTCGGCCGCTACGGCGCCTTCTCGAGCGGCGGCTACCTCGCGAACTCGAAGGTCGCGGGCACGGTGTACTCGGGCTCGCAGCAGCAGTACTTCACGCGCAACAGCGAGATCGGGAACTGGGAGGGCGGCGTCTGGAACATGGTCTTCTCGGGCGTCGAGGGCGCACCCGCCCCGACCTACCCCGGGCCGCGCGTCGAGGACCCGATGATCGTGCCGAACACGGTCGTCGAGCAGACGCCGCTGAGCCGCGAGGCCCCGTTCCTCACGGTCGACGAGCACGGCGCCTACTCGCTCTTCGCGCCGAACGCGAAGCGCGACAGCCGGGGTGTCGACTGGGGGACGAGCGAGGCCGACGGCCGCCGCATCCCCATCGACCAGGTGCACATCGCGAAGCCCGGCGACTCGACCTCGTCGATCAACGACGCGCTCGCGGCGGGCAAGCACCTCGTGCTGACGCCCGGCATCTACGAGACGGCCGAGCCGCTGCGCATCACGGAGCCGGGGACGGTCGTGCTCGGCATGGGCATGGCCTCCGTCATCCCGACGGCCGGCAACCGGGCGATCGAGATCGCGGACGTCGCGGGCGTCCAGCTCTCGGGCATCACGATCGACGCGGGGCTGCAGGAGTCCGACAAGCTCATCGAGGTCGGGCCGACGGGGTCGTCCGCGGACGCGGCCTCCGACCCGACGACGCTCACCGACGTCTTCGTGCGGATCGGCGGCCACCACGCCGGCAAGGCGGAGACCTCGATCGAGGTCAACAGCGACGACGTGCTGCTCGACAACATCTGGGCCTGGCGCGGCGACCACGGCAACGGGATCGGCTGGGATTCGAACACGGGCGCGCACGGCGTCGTCGTCAACGGCGACGACGTGACCGCGACCGGCCTCTTCGTCGAGCACTATCAGCAGGAGCAGACGATCTGGCGGGGCGAGCGCGGCCGCGTCGTGTTCTACCAGAACGAGATCCCCTACGACCCGCCCACACGCGAGGCGTGGACCGACGGCACCGGCAACGGCTATGAGGCCTACGCCGTCGACCCGGGCGTGCAGGAGCACCATGCGACCGGCATGGGCGTCTACTCCTACTTCATCCAGGACGGGCCGATCCTCGACGACGCGATCACGGCGCCCGAGCGGCCCGGGGTGCGCTTCGAGCGGATCGTGACCCGCTTCCTCAACGGCAACGGCGAGATCAGCCACACCATCAACGGGGTGGGGGATGTCGTGCACGGCGTGGCCGGCGAGGAGACGCACTGGCTCCCGGCCTACCCGGTCGGCTGAGGGATCCCGCTCCTCCTCCACAGGTGCCCGCTCCGGCCCGGTCCGCCATCCCGGACCGGGCGGGGGCGGGCACCTGCCGTGCGCTCGGTAGGCTGTCGGGCGTGACCGACGACCGTCAGCAGCTCATCGCCCACATCTCGCGGGATGCCGTCTTCCACGGCGACTTCACCCTCACGAGCGGCAAGCGGGCCAGCTACTACGTCGATCTGCGCAAGGTGAGCCTCGACCACCGCGTCGCACCGCTCATCGGCCGCGTCATGGTCGAGCTCGTCGACACGATCGCCGATGTGGACGCGGTGGGCGGCCTGACCATGGGCGCCGACCCGATCGCCTCCGCGGTGCTGCACCAGGGCGCCGCCCTCGGCCGTGACTACGACGCCTTCGTCGTGCGCAAGGAGCCGAAGGATCACGGCCGCGGCCGGCAGGTCGAGGGACCGGATCTCGAGGGCAAGCGGGTCGTCGTGCTCGAGGACACCTCCACGACGGGCGGCTCGCCGCTCGCCGCGATCGAGGCGCTCGAGAAGGTCGGCGCCGAGGTCGTCGGGGTCGCGGTCGTCGTGGACCGCGCGACGGGCGCGCGCGAGCGCATCGAGGCCGCGGGCTACCCGTACCTCGCGGCGATTGAGCTCGAGGACCTGGGGCTGGGGCCGTCATGACGGATCGGCGGGAGCCGGGCGACGAGGACGACGCCCGGGACTGGCTGAGCGCGCAGTTCGGCGAGGACGGGGATGCCGAGTCGGCGCCGGCGGATCCCGCGAGCCCGGCGCCCGCCGAGCCCGCCCCGCCGACGGAGGCCGTCGAGCCCCCCGCGCTCGTGGAGCCCGGACCCGTCGGCTCGGTGCCGGCGAGCGCGGTGCCGGGCAGCTCGGTGCCGGGGAGCCCCGAGTCGACCCAGCCCATGTCGCAGGTCGAGCCGGAACCCACCCAGCCGGCCGCGATCCAGCCGGGGGCGGCCTCGCCCGCATCCCCCGGTCCGGCGCTGCCGGCCGAGCCTGCGCTCTCCGAGCCGCCGCAGTCGGACCCGCTCTGGTTCTCGCGGCTCACGCCGAAGGACGAGGCCTTCCCGGAGGACGTGCCCGCCGAGCTCCCCGAGGAGCCGACCGCCCTCGACGAGCTCTTCGCGGAGGGCAACTTCGCCGACTACGAGGACGAGCCGGACATCGCCGCACCCGCGTCCGGTCGCCGCGCCGCCGGCCCCGCTGGTGCGGGTGCCGCCGGTGCCGCGGGTGCCGCCGCCGCGACCGCGGTCGCGCCGCCGAAGGCCCCCGCCGACCCGCTCAGCCGTCGGCAGCGGATCCTCATGTGGGTCGCGGGCGGCGCCATCGCCCTCCTCGCGCTCGTCATCATCTTCGTCCTCGGCCTGCGGAGCGGGCAGTCCGCGCCGCAGGCGGTCCCCGCGCCGACCCCCTCCGCCTCCGCCGAGCCGGAGGAGGCGCAGCCGGCGCTGCTGCCCGGGCCCGTCGAGCCGGGCGAGACCGCCTGGGCGGATCTGCGAGGCGGCGAGTGCCTCACCTCCGCCGACCCCTGGGCCTCCGTCGCGACGGTCGTCGACTGCGCCGAGCCGCACGCCGCCCAGCTCGTGATGCTGCAGACGCTGAAGGACGTCGACCCGGAGAGCGCCTACCCCGGCGTCGACTCGCTCGGGTCCACGCTGGCGAAGTCGTGCGCCGGCTCCGGCGTGCTCGACATGGCCGTCGCCGGCGACTACGACGACGTGCAGCTCCAGCCCTTCTTCCCGGTCGAGTCGGAATGGGGCAGCGTGCCGCGCTACGCCGGGTGCGTCGCCTCGCGCGAGTCGGGCGAGCTGGAGGCCAGCATCATCGGCGGCCGCCAGGCCTCCCTCGTGGCGGCGGCCGAGAAGGCCTTCGCGCGGCAGCAGGAGTCCGAGGGCGAGTAGCTACAGCTCCGACTCGGTGGGGCCCGAGGCGACGAGCTCGTGCACGCCCTGGAGGATCTCGCCGGGGCGGAACGGGTAGCGCTCGATCTCGGCCCGGTCGCTGATGCCCGTCATGACGAGCACCGTGTGGAGGCCGGCCTCGATCCCGGCGACGATGTCGGTGTCCATGCGGTCCCCGATCATGCCGGTGTTCTCACTGTGCGCGCCGATCTTGTTCATCGCGCTGCGGAACATCATCGGGTTCGGCTTGCCGACCACGTAGGGCTCGCGGCCGGTGGCCTTCGTGATGAGCGCCGCGATCGCACCCGTCGCGGGGAGCACGCCCTCGGCGGAGGGGCCGGTCGCATCCGGATTGGTGACGATGAAGCGGGCGCCGTCGCGGATGAGGCGGATCGCCTTCGTGATCGCCTCGAAGCTGTAGTTGCGGGTCTCGCCGACGACGACGTAGTCCGGGTTCGTCTCCGTCATGATGAAGCCGGCCTCGTGGAGGGCCGTCGTGATGCCGGCCTCGCCGATCACGAAGGCGCTGCCGCCCGGCATCTGGGAGGCGCAGAAGTCGGCGGTCGCGAGCGCGCTCGTCCAGATCGACTCCTCCGGGACGTCGAGTCCGGAGGCGCGGAGCCTGGCCGCGAGGTCGCGCGGCGTGAAGATCGAGTTGTTCGTGAGCACGAGGAACGGGGTGCCCGCGTCGCGCCACTGCTGGATCAGCTCGGCGGCCCCCGGGAGGGCGTGGTTCTCGTGGACGAGCACGCCGTCCATGTCGGTCAGCCAGCACTCGACCTCGTCGCGGTTCGTCGCCATGCGTCGATCGTATTGCCGCGGCGCCGGCGGGCGCGCGGGCGGGCGTGTGCGCGACGTCGGAGAATCCTGCCGATCGGCACCGGATCCGCCCCGGGAGCCCGGTTCCTCCGACCTCGCGCACATGCCGCGCGGCTACGCTCGCGGCATGGACGACGCCGCCTTCCTCGCCGAGCTCGCGGGCGAGCTCGCGGGCCTCGACGGCGTCGTCGCGGTGAGCCTCGGCGGCTCCCGCGCGCAGGGCGCCCACCGCCCCGACTCGGACTGGGATCTCGGCCTGCACTACCGTGCCGGCTTCGACCCGGCGAGCCTCCGCGCGCTCGGCCACCCGGGCGAGGTCTCGGAGCTCGGCGGCTGGGGCGGCGGCGTCTTCGACGGCGGCGCCTGGCTCCGCATCGGCGAGCGGGCGGTCGACGTCCACTACCGGGATGTCGCGGTGCTCGAGCGGGAACTCACCCGTGCCGAGGCGGGCGAGTTCGCGATCGAGCCGCTCATGTTCCATCTGGCCGGCATCCCCAGCTACCTGCTCGTCGCGGAGCTCGCGCTCGGGCGCGTGCTCCACGGCGCCCTGCCGGCCGCGCCCGAGTATCCGGCCGCGCTGCGGCACGCCGCCTTCGCGCGCTGGTGGGGCGACGCGCAGCTCACCCTCGCCTACGCCCGCACGGCTCATGCGCCCGCGGGGCGCGCGACCCAGACGCTCGCGATGCTGGGCGTCGCCGTCACGCAGACGGCGCACGCGGTGCTCGCGGCGCGCGGCGAGTGGATCGCGAACGAGAGGACGCTGCTCGATCGGGCCGGGCTCCGGGGCGTGGATGTCGTGCTCACCCGGGTCGAGGACGACGCCGCCGGCCTCAAGGCGGCATGCGTCGCGGTCGAGACCCTCGCGACGGATGCCGCGATCGCGGCCCGCCGCCTGCTCGTCTGAGGGGACGGTGCCACGGGTGAGCGCGTTGCCGCTGTGGACAACCCGCGCGTCGCGCCTCGAGATGGACGTAGGGTGCGCGGATGCGAACCGAGGTCACCGAGTTCCTCGACGTCCCATCGGCAGGGACACGATGAGCGACGCGAAGCGGTTCGAGGCCGAGCTGCACCGACTCCGGGCCTCGCCGACCGAGGTGCTCCATCCGCCGACGCTGCTGAAGACGGCGGTCAGGGGGCAGGTCGTCGTGATCGTCTACAAAGAGGAGGGCGCGGATTGGCTCAGCGGCATGCTCGTCGATCTGCCCGTGTTCTCCCGCGGCTTCAGGCCCCGGAGCCCTGAGTTCCTCGCCGACGTGATCATGGACGAGATCCAGGAGCCGAGCGGCCGGGGTCGGCGGCTCGACGTCGACTGGGCGGAGGGGCTCGTCGACGAGCCTTCCGCGGTGCTCTGGCACGTCAACGCGGGAGAGGCCGCCGCCGTCCCGCCGCATCCGTCGCGAAGTGGGGGCGGCGGCGCGGAGCCGCGCATGGCAGAGTGACCGTCATGTCGAGCGAGAACCCGAACCCCGCCCGAGCCGCCTTCCGCGTCACGCGCGTCGAGCTCGGACCGGACGACCTGCAGTCGCAGGTGCCGCTCACGGCCGAGCTGCACCGCTTCATGCCGGGCCCCGACCGCCCCGATTACGCGCTCGCGGTCGTGAAGGACCACCCCATCCGCTTCAAGACGACGCAGGCGGTGCTCGTGGGCGCTGGCGTGAACGTCGCCGCGGCGGACCCGCAGCTCTACACGCTCCACGAGGACGGCACCGTCGACCTGCAGGTGTGGGCGGTGGTCGTGACGCCCCGCGTCGCCGGCGAGCGGCTGTACCAGGGGATGAAGGACCTCGCGGTCGGGATCGCCTACGTCGTCGACAACACGCTCATGCGCGACGAGCGGCTCGACTTCTCGAAGGTGTTCTACGCGGCGGTCGCGGTCATCGAGGACGCGACACCGGGGGCATGAGCGACGAGGTCGGCGTCGGCTCGTGGCCCGGGGGCCCCGCCGCCTGGCCCGACGACGAGCGCTACGACCCCGAGCTCCTCGCCGAGGGCGACCGGCGCAACGTCGTCGACCGCTTCCGCTACTGGCGCGTGGAGGCGATCACCGCCGAGCTCGACCGGCACCGGCATCCCTTCCACGTCGCGATCGAGAACTGGCAGCACGACCTCAACATCGGCTCGATCGTCCGCAGCGCGAACGCGTTCCTCGCGGAGGCGGTGCACATCGTGGGGCGGCGGCGCTGGAACCGGCGGGGTGCGATGGTGACGGAGCGCTACCAGCACGTCGTCCACCACGAGGACGTGGCGGCGCTCCTCGCCTGGTCGCGCGAGCGGGGCCTCCCGATCGTCGCCGTCGACAACGTCGAGGGCTCGATCCCGGTGGATGCCGCGGACCTCCCCGAGCGCTGCCTCCTGCTCTTCGGGCAGGAGGGCCCGGGCCTGAGCGCCGAGGCCCTCGCCGCGGCGGATCTCGTGGTCGAGATCCGGCAGTTCGGCTCGACGCGCTCCATCAACGCGGCGGCCGCGGCGGCGGTCGTCATGCACGAGTGGGTGCGCCGCAACGCCCGATCCGGGACGCCGGGCGACGCGGCCGGACCCGGCTGAGCCGCTTCCGCATCCCCCGCCCGACCGGGGGTCCCTCTGCGAGGGGCACCCGCTCTGGGGCTCGTCTCACCCGGTCCTCATACCCGAGCCTGTATCAATCCGGGGGAGCCTGACCTATCGTGGGTTCCGGATCAAGGACTCTGCCGATGCGGGGCGAACCGGCGTCGCGGCCGGTTCCGAAGCACCGGGCGGAGCGCGATATCGGGCGTTCGGGCGCTCGGGCGTGGGGGGAAACAGCAGTGGGGACGGCAATCCGTCCGCGGGGTCGGGCCCGCGGACTGCGCAACGGGGTGCTCGCGAATCGACGCGAGTGGGGTGAGCCCGGCGCGTCGTATTTCACGCGCCTCGCGCGCGCGATCGCCATGGTGCTCGTGGTGGTCGTCGGCGGCTTCAGCCTCGCGCTCGTGCCCACGGGCGCCGCGAACGCCGTCGTCGTCCAGTGGGGCCAGAACGACGGCCAGGACCCGAGCTACGAGATCGACGTCAACGGCGACTTCCTGATGGCCGGCAACGGCGTCCTCGCCTGCGACTCGATCGGCAACCAGGCCGGCTACGGCACGTGCGCGCAGCTGCACTCCGCGAACAACCCGACCGGCAACCAGAACGCGAACGTCAACGACGCGTTCAAGATGGTCAACTCGAACACCGTCACCGGCTTCACCACGAACTCGTCGAGCGCGAACCTCACGATCCCGCAGGGCGCGACGGTCGTGAAGGCGTTCCTCAACTGGTCGGCGAACACGGGCACCTACTCCGGCACGACCTCGGCCTTCTGCGGCGCGAGCGGGTTCGGCGCGGCCACCCTCCCCGCGGGCAGCGCGACCGGCTACCAGACGCGCGCGATCCAGTTCAAGGTGGGCGGCGGCTCGATCCAGTCGTACAGCCCGTACCAGGTGCTCGAGGATGCGACGACGCAGTCGCAGGCCCGGTACTACTCGGCGACGGCGGATGTCACGAGCGCCTTCCAGAACGCGACGACGGGCAGTGCGCTCACCCTGAGCGCCGGCAACATCTGGGCGCCGACCGGCACCGGATGCTACGCCGGCTGGTCGGCCACCGTCGTGTACGACTTCGGCACCTATGTGAACGGCAACGCCGCCTCGACCCCGCACAAGGTCGTCTACTACGAGGGCCATGTCCGTCAGGGCGCTCAGGACACCCCGCTGACGGTCGACTTCAACGGCTTCACCGCGGTCGACACCGGCACGCGTGCGGGGTTCTCGCTCTACGAGGGCGACCGCGGCATCACCGGCGACACCGCCTCGTACCGGCGCGGCGCCGACACGGCGTACACCGAGATCCCGAACTCGGCGGGCGCGACCGGCAACTTCGGCATCGGCCGCGCGGCGGGCTCGGTCCGCTACACGCAGACGCAGGACACGAGCACCTTCACGAACCAGAGCGTCGACGTCACGACGACGACGCTGTCGCGCGTCGTCGCGGGCGACTCGAACGTGCGGCTCCAGCTCGCGACGAGTGGCGACTCCTACCTGCTCACGAACTCGATCCTGTCGGTGCCGACGGCGGGCCTCAAGGTCGAGAAGACCTTCAACGGCACGGACGACATCCAGTACCGGACCGCCAACGAGCCGGCGACCTTCACGATCCGCCTCACGAACGTCGGGGCCGGCGTGCTCCGCAACATTCAGGTCGCCGACGATCAGGCGAGCTGCGCCCGGACGCTGCCGTCCGGGACGACGCTCGCGGCTCAGCAGTCGTACGAGTACACCTGCACGGCGGCGGCCGGCTCGGCGACCGGGTACACCTCGACGGCGACGGCGACCGCGAGGACGGTCGTCGGCGACTATCTCGCGCAGGGCAGCGACTCGACGCGCGTCGGCCTGACCGCCATCGGCCTGACGAAGACGAGCTCGCTCGCCGCGGGCGCGACCGGCAGGGTCGGCGAGACCGTCAACTACACCTTCGTCGTGACGAACCGGGGCGACGGGCCCCTCACGGGCGTCGCGATCACCGACCCCATGACCTCGAGCGGCATGTCCGCGATCCAGATCACCTGGCCCGGCGCCTCGGGGGCGCTCGCCGCCGGCCAGTCGGCGACGGGCACCGCGAGCTACGTGCTCAAGCAGTCGGATGTGAACAGCGGCTCCGTCGTGAACACCGCCTCCGCGACGGGCACCGACTCGGACGGCGGCACCAGGCCGACCGCGACCGCGAGCCGGACGCAGCCGATCACCTCGGCCCCCGGCCTCTCGATCGCGAAGACCGGCGCGCTCGCCTCGGGCGCGACGGGCGTCGTCGGCGACCGCATCAACTACGGCTTCACCGTCCAGAACACCGGCAACGTGACGCTCACGGGCGTCGCCGTCACCGACCGCCTCGCCGGCCTCCAGGGCCTCGCCTACGGCACCTGGCCGAGCGGCACCACGGGCACCCTGCAGCCCGGGCAGACCGTGACCGCCTCCGCGTTCTACCTGATCCAGCAGGCGGATGTCGACGCGGGCAGCGTGAAGAACCTCGCCTCGGTCTCCGGCCGCACCCCGACGAACACGACGACGACCGCGAGCTCGAGCGAGGTGACCGTCAACACGACGGCCGCGGCGCCCGCGCTCACGACGACGAAGACCGCGAGCCCGGCGACGGGCGCGGCCGTCGGCAGCACCGTCACCTACACGATCACCGGCCGGAACTCGGGCAACGTGACGCTCACGAACGTCGCGGTCACGGATCCGATGACGGCGAACGGCCTCACCGTCACGAACACGCAGTGGCCCGCGAACCAGACGGCGGGCACCCTCGCGCCCGGCCAGCAGGTCGTCGTGACGGCGACCTACGTCGTGAAGCAGTCCGATGTCGACGCGGGCGCGATCCGCAACACGGCGACGACGAGCGGGCGCACGCCGGCTGGCGCGACCATCACGGCCGGCTCCGGGCAGGTCGTGACGCCGACGGCGGCCGCCGCCCCCCGCATCCAGCTCACGAAGACGGGCACGCTCGCCGCGGGGGCGACGGGTCGCGCCGGCGACGCCGTGAGCTACAGCTTCCGCATCGAGAACACCGGCAACGTGACCCTCACGGGCGTCGGCGCGAGCGACCCGATGAGCGGGCTCTCGGCGATCGCGTTCCCGACCGCCGCCTCCGGCTGGCAGTCGGGCACGGTCGGCACGCTCCGCCCCGGCGACGTCGTGACCGGCACGGCCTCCTACGCGCTCAAGCAGTCGGATGTGGATGCCGGCTCCGTCATCAACACCGCCACCGCGACCGGCAAGCCGCCGACGGGTGCCAACGTGACCGGGTCGGGCACGAGCACGCTGCCGATCGCGCCCACCGGCACGCTCACGGTGAAGAAGACCGGTGCCGTCGTCGGCTCGAACGCGGGCGTCGGCGGCACGGTCCGCTTCGACTTCGAGATCGAGAACACGGGCAACGTGACGCTCTCGCAGATCGCGCTCACGGACTCCCTCCCCGGCCTGTCGACCCCGAGCCTCACCTGGCAGGGCGGCACGGCGGGCACCCTCGCGCCCGGCGGGAAGGCGACCGGCTCCGCGACGTACACGATCCGCCAGACGGATGTGGACCGCGGCACCGTCCTCAACACCGCGACGGTCGTCGGGCGCACCCCCGCGGGCGCCTCCACGCCGACCGCGACCTCCGGGCAGATCAGCGTGAGCACCGTCACGCGGGCACCCGACATGACGCTCGTGAAGACCGGCACGCGCGCCGGCGGCGCCGCGGGCAACGCGGGCGACGTCGTCAACTACACGTTCACGATCGCGAACACCGGCAACACGACGCTCACGGGCGTCGGCGTCACCGACCCGATGACCGCGAACGGCCTCTCGACCCCGACCATCCCGGCCGCCTCCTGGGCCTCCGGCACGGTCGGCACGCTCCGCCCCGGCGACTCCGTCGTCGCGACCGCGAACTACACGATCAAGCAGAGCGACGTGAACGCGGGCTCGATCTCGAACACCGCGACGGCGACCTCGACGACCTCGTCGGGGGCGACCCTCACCCGCACCTCGACGGCGAACACCCCGACGGTCGCGCGCAGCGCCGTCATCGGCCTCACGCAGACCGGCGCCCTGCCCCAGGGCTCGACCGGCAAGGCGGGCGACGTCGTCACCTGGAGCTTCGTCGCGACGAACAACGGCACCACGACGCTCTCCGGCGTCGTCATCCAGCCGACGCTGCAGGGCATCTCGACGGTGAGCTACGGCACCTGGCCGAGCGGCACCGCCGGCACCCTCCAGCCCGGGCAGTCGGTGACGGCGACCGCGACCTATGTCGTCACGCAGTCGGATGTCGACAGCGGCTCCGTCGTCGACCCGGCGACCGTGCGCGGCACGCCGCCGGCGGGCGTGACCCCGAGCCCGGCGACCGCCTCGGCGCCCGCGACCGTGCCCCTCACGCCCCGCGGCTCGCTCTCGATCGTGAAGTCGGGCGCGCTGCGCACCGCCGGACAGGGCGGCCTCGGCAATCCGGTCGACTACAGCTTCGTCGTGACGAACACGGGCAACCTGACGCTCACGGAGGTCGTGGTCGCCGATCCGAAGACCGCGAACGGGATGACGGCGCCGACCGTCCCCGCGAACGGCTGGCCCTCGGGCACCGCCGGCACGCTCCGCCCCGGCGACAGCGTCACGGCCACCGCGAGCTACCCGATCCGCCAGGCCGACCTCGACGCCGGCGAGGTGCGCAACCAGGCCCGGGTCGAGGGCCGCACGCAGTCCGGCGCGACGATCCGCTCCGACTCCAACGAGGTCGTCACCGGCACGAACGCCGCCAATCCGCGCCTCACCACGACGAAGACGGCGAGCACGGCGGGGCCCGTCCAGCTCGGCCAGCAGATCACCTTCACGATCGTCGGCCGCAACACCGGCAACGTGACGCTCTCGAGCGTCGACGTCGTCGACTCCCTCGCCGGCCAGGGCTTCGCCGTCACGAGCACGACCTGGTCGGCCGGTCAGGCGAGTGCGGGCACGCTCGCCCCGGATGCGACGGTCACGGTGGTCGGCGCCTACACGGTCCGCCAGGCGGATGTCGATGCGGGCGCCGTGACGAACACGGGCACGACGCGCGGCTCCTTCGGCACCGCGAACGTGCAGGGCGCCGCCACGATCGCCGTCCCGACCCAGCAGGCCGCGCCCTCGCTCGAGCTCGTCAAGACGGGGACGCGCGTCCAGACCGGGACCCCCGCCGTCGGCGACCGGATCGACTACCGCTTCACGCTGCGCAACACCGGCAACGTGACGCTCACGACCGCGCAGATCGCCGACCCGATGACCGATCTCCAGGACTTCGCGTACGTCGGCGCCAACCGCACCCTCGCGCCGAACCAGACACTCGAGGCGACCGCGTTCTACATCGTGAAGCAGAGCGACATCGACGCGGGCGCGGTCGTCAACACGGCGAGCGCCTCGGCGGCGCCCCCGACGGGCGCGCGCATCGCGACGTCGACGCCGCAGACCGTGCCGCTCGCCTCGAACGGCGCGCTGGAGTTCGACAAGGCCTCGGCCTACCGGCCCGGCACCGGCACGGGGCCGGGCACGGTCGGCAGCGTCATCCGCTACACCTTCACCGCCACGAACACCGGCAACGTGACCCTGACGGGCGTCGGCGTCACCGATCCGCGCGCGGGCCTCGGCACGATCGCCTACAGCGGCTGGCAGACCCCCAACACGCTCCGGGTGGGCGAGACCGTGACCGGCGTCGCCGACTACACCGTGACGCAGGCGGACGTGAACGCCGGCGTCGTCGCGAACACGGCGACGGCCAGCGGGCGCACCCCGGGCGGCACGCCCGTCTCGGCGACCGACACCGAGCGCCGCGACACCGTGACGCCCGCCCCGGCCGTCACGACGACGAAGACGGCGGCCGTCTCCGGCGCGGGCGGCGTCGGCGACACCATCACCTACACGATCGTCGCCGAGAACACCGGGAACACGACGCTGACGGGCGTGACGGTCGCGGACCCGATGTTCACCGCATCCCAGCTCAGCTACGGCACCTGGCCGTCCGGCGTCGCCGGGACCCTGCAGCCCTCGCAGAGCGTGACGGCGACGGCGGTCAAGATCATCACGCAGGCGGACGTCGACGCGGGCACCGTGCAGAACACCGCCACGACGACCGCCCGGACCCCGTCCGGCGGCTCGACGGAGGGCTCCTCAGGGCCGATCACGACGGCCGTCCAGCCGGCGCGACCCTCGATCGACCTCGTGCAGACCGGCGCGCTCCCGAGCGGATCGCCGGGGCGCGCGGGCGAGACGGTCACCTTCACGTTCACGCTGACGAACGACGGCAACGTGACGCTGTCGGGGACGCAGGAGGTGACGCGCTCGCTGCCCGGCATCTCGCCGATCGCCTACGGCGCCTGGCCGTCCGGCACGGTCGGGCAGCTCCGACCGGGCGACACCGTCACCGGCACGGCGACCTACACCCTGACGCAGGCGGACGTCGACTCGGGCGCGATCCAGGACGTCGCCTCCGTCACCGGCACCTCGGCGCGCGGGAACGCGAGCGACACCGACACGGCGACCGTGCCGATCAACCGCGGTCCCGCGATCGTGCTCGAGAAGACCGGCCAGCTCACGGAGTCCGGCGAGGGCGGGGTCGGGAGCACGATCACCTACCGCTTCACGCTGACGAACACGGGCACCGTGACGCTCCGCGACGCCTTCGTCGCGGACCCGCTGCTCGCCGCCGCCGACGTCGCCGTGCAGTACGGCACCTGGGCGAGCGGCACCGCGGGCACGCTGCGCCCGGGGGACGTCGTGACCGGCGCCGCCGTCTACACGATCACGCAGGACGACTTCGACCGCGGCCGCGTGACGAACACGGCGAGCGTCGACGCGAGCGGCCCCGCGGGCACGCCGAACGCGACCTCCACGACGCGCCCGGTCGTCGTCGCGACCGGCGACACCCGCCCCATGATCGAGATCGGCAAGACCGCGGTCGTCTCGGGCGCGCGCGGCGTCGGCGACACGATCACCTACACCTTCACGGTCGTCAACACGGGCAACGTGAACCTCACGGACGTCGAGGTCAGCGACATCGAGCTCGAGGGCCTCGGGCCCGTGACGTACAGCCCGAGCTGGCCCGGCGGCCCGGATGCGCCGCGCTCGCTCGGCCCGAACGGCGGCACCGGCACGGCCACCGCGACGTACACGATCACCCAGGAGGACGTCGACCGCGGCATCGTGACGAACCGCGCCCTCGTCAGCGCGCAGACCGTCGGCGGCGAGGTCGTCGACGACGTCTCCCCGCAGGTCATCACGACCCTGCAGGCGAAGGACCCGGTCGTCTCGGTCCTGAAGCAGGGCGTCGTCCGAGGCGGCGGCACCGCGGCGCTGGGCTCGATCGTCGACTACACGATCACCGTGTCGAACGGCGGGAACCAGACCCTCTCGAACGTGACGCTGAGCGACCCGCTGCTCGCGGACCTCTCACGCACGACCTTCGGCACCATCCGTCCCGGTGACGCCCCCCTGACCGCGACCGGCACCTACCGGATCACGCAGGCGGATGTGGACGCCGGCTCCGTCCTCAACGTCGCGACCGCGCGCGCGGACACGCCGAACGGCGGCGCGCCCGTCACCGGCCAGGGCGCCGACACCCGTCCCGTGCCGTCGACCTCGAGCATCGGGCTCGTGAAGTCGGCGGACTTCGTCGAGGGCTCCGGCGGGGTCGGCTCGATCGTGCGCTACACCTTCGTCGCCGAGAACACCGGGACGACGACGCTCCGCGTCGTGCAGGTGCAGGACGAGCTGCCGTCGCTCTCCGAGCTCGAGTACGGCGCATGGCCGACCGGCACCGCCGGCGTCCTGCCGCCCGGCGAGACCGTCACCGCCACCGCCACCTACGAGGTCCGGCAGGCGGACGTCGACGCGGGCGCCATCGAGAACACGGCGCGCGTCGGCGCGACGACCCCCGGCGGCACGCGCCTCGACGAGCCGTCGAACACGCTCACCACCGGGCTCGCGCCCGCCGACCCGGAGCTGACCGTCACGAAGACGGCGGACGCGCCCGAGCGACCCGCCCTGGGCGACGTCATCCGGTTCCGCATCTCGGTCGCGAACACCGGCAACATCACCGTCGACGGCGTCGAGCTCGCGGACCGCCTGCAGGGCCTGGGCGAGCTCAGCCTCACCTGGCCGGGCGCCGAGGGCGTCCTCGCGCCGGGCGAGGAGCTCGTCGCGACCGCCGAGTACGTCGTCACGCAGGCGGACATCGACGCGGGCTCCGTCTCGAACGACGCCGTCGCCACCGGCGTCGACCGCCGCGACGGCGACGAGGTGACGGGGGAGGGCTCCGTCCGCGTCGAGACCCAGACGCGCCGCGCGACCATCCAGGTCGTCGACAGCGGCGCGCTCGCGCCCGCCGCCACCGGCCGCGCCGGCGACGAGACCATCTGGACCTACGTCGTCGAGAACACCGGCAACGTCACGCTCGAGGGCGTCACGGTGACGGAGTCCGCGCTCGCGATCACGGGCGGCTACCGCTACGGCGCATGGCCCGACGCCGACCGGCCTGGCCGCCTCCTCCCCGGCCAGCGGGTGACGGTCCGCGCGACCCACCTGCTCACCCAGGCTGAGGCCGACGCCGGCGTCGTGCGCAGCACGGTCACGACGGCGGGCTCCCCCGCCTCGGGTCCCGACGCGACCGACGACGACCGCGCCGAGCTCCCGATCGACATCGAGCCCGAGCTCACGGCCGTGAAGTCCGGCAGCTACATCAGCGGCGCCGGCGAGCTGGGATCGACCATCCGATACCGGCTCGAGATCACGAACACCGGCAACGTCACGCTGTACCGCGGCACGCTCGTGGACCCGATGGAGGGTCTCCGCGACCTCGTCATCCAGTGGCCGGACCCCGAGCGGGTCGGCTACGTCCCGGTCGGCGCGACCGTCGTCGGGACCGCGCTCTACGACCTCCAGCCGAAGGACCTCGACGAGGGCCGGATCGAGAACACCGCCTCCGTGGGCGCCTTCACCTCGCCCACGCCGGGCGAGGGGGTCGAGACCGGGAGCGACTCGAACACGGTCGTCATCGTGACCGAGCAGGCGGCCTCCCGCATCCAGACGACCGTCCAGGGCGCCGCGCGCGGGGATGCCGGCCGGGGCGACATCATCGACTGGGAGATCCGTCTCGAGAACACGGGCAACGTGACCGTGACGGATGCCGAGCTCGACTGGGGCGGGTTCCCGCTCGAGGACGTCCGCACCACCTGGCCGGGGACGCCCGGCAGCCTCGCGGCGGGAGCGGTCCTGATCGTCCGCGGCACCTCCCTCGTCACGCAGGCCGACGTCGACGCCGGCTCGGTCGTGCTCGCGGCGACCGGCACGGGCGCTGCCGTCCGCGGCACCGGCCCCGCGCCGTCGACCGCGGCCGGCACCGTGCCCACCGTCGGCTCCTCGCCGACCCTCGTGATCGAGAAGGTCGCGCGGGCGGACGGCGCGAGCGAGCAGGGCGACCTCGTCACCTGGGAGTACACGCTCACCAACGAGGGCAACGTGACGCTCACGGGCGTCACCCTCGCCGACCAGCTGCCCATGGTCGACGGCGTGGCCTACACCTGGCCGGCCGGGCAGCCGGCCGGGCAGCTCGCCCCGGGCGCGACCGTCACCGGCACGGCGCAGTACCGCCTGACGCAGGCCGATGTCGACCGCGGGAGCGTGCGCAGCGCGGTCGTCGGCCGCGGCACGCCGCCGCGCGGCGCGACCCTCGTGGTCCAGGACGCGGACGGCGTCACGATCGCGGCCCGTCCCGCGGCGACGGTCGTCAAGGAGGGCACGAGCGCCGGCAGCGGCGAGCTGGGCTCGCTCGTCGACTACGAGTTCGCGGTCGAGAACACCGGCAACGTGACGCTCACGCTCGTCGACCTCGAGGACCAGCTCGTCGGCGTCACGGCGCCCGACATGCAGTGGCCCGGCACCCCCGGCACCCTCGAGCCCGGCGCCCGCCTCACGGCGACCGCCGAGTACCGCGTGACGCAGGCCGACCTCGACCGCGGCTACATCGCGAACACCGCCGTCGCGCGGGGCAAGCCGCCGGTCGGCGACCTCATGGAGTGGTCGACGAGCGAGGTGCGCACGACCGTCGCCGCGGCGCGCCCCGCGATCGCCGTCTCGAAGGCCTCGACACCTGCCGGCGGCGCGACCCTCGGCCAGACGATCTCCTACCGGATCGCGGTGCAGAACACGGGCAACGTCACGGTCGGCGACATCGACGTGCGCGACGTCCTGCCCGGACGCACCGACCTCGTGACCACCTGGCCCGACGGCGTGACCGACGAGACCCTGCGCCCCGGCCAGACGCTGTACGTCGACACCACCTACCGCGTCACGCAGGCGGACGTGGATGCCGGCGAGGTCGTGAACACGGTCGACGCGACCGCGGTGGGCGTCCGCGCGGCGCCCGGCGGCGACGCGACGGCGGAGGGCTCCGACACGGTCGTGACGAGCGTCGTCGGCCAGACGGCGTCCATCGCCGTCACCGACCGCGGCACCCTCGCGCCCGGTGCGACCGGGCGTGCGGGCGATGCCCTCGTCTGGACCTACATCGTCCGCAACACCGGCACGACGACCCTCACGGGTCTCGAGATCACCGAGCGGCTCCCGCTGTCGGGCGAGCTCGAGTACAGCGCCTGGCCCGACCCCGCGAGGCCGTTCCGCCTCGCGCCGGGCACCGAGGTGACGGTCACCGCGCGCACGATCCTCACGCAGGCGCAGGCCGATGCGGGCGAGGCGATCAGCGCGGTCGGCGTCGTCGGCACCCCGCCGCGCGGCGACGACGTCGACGACGAGGCGACCGCGCGCGTCGAGATCACGCCGCAGCGCGCGCTCGACGTCGTCAAGACCGGCGCCTACGCCGCCGGCGGTCGGGGCCGCGTCGGCGACGAGGTCGACTACCGCCTCGAGGTGACGAACACCGGCAACGTGTCGCTCTACGGCGGCCGCCTCGTCGACCCCATGCCGCACCTCGGCCCGCTCACGGTCGTCTGGCCGGACCCGGCGCGCCCCGGCTACGTGCCGGTCGGCGGCGTCGTCGTCGGCACCGCGCAGTACACGATCCAGCCCGAGGACATCGACGCGGGCCAGATCGAGAACAGGGCGCACGTCGCGGGGTACTCCTCGCCGGACCTCACCCCCGCGACCCGCGTCGACGCGTACTCGGATGAGATCGTCATCCCGACGGTCGAGCCCTCGACGCAGCTCGCCGCCGCCATCCGGGGCGTCCGCTCCGGCACGGGCATCGTCGGCGACACCGTCGAGTGGACGATCACGGTCCGCAACGACTCCAATGTGACCGTTAGCGCGATGGACGTGGATCGCGGCCTCGCCCTCACGGACGAGTCCGTCACCTGGCAGGGCGGCATCCCCGGCACCCTCGCGGCGGGCGCGACCGTCACCTACCGCGGCACGACGACCATCACCCAGGCGGACGTCGACCGCGGCAGCGTGCCCAACCGCGTCGTCGCCACGGGCGTCCCCGCGCGCGGACCCGACTCGGTCACGAGCAACACGGCCGAGACGAGCGTCCCGACGCGCGCCGCCGCGCCCGCGATCTCGGTCCGCGCCTCCGGTGCCGTCACGAGCGGCGACGGCCGCGAGGGCTCGATCGTCACCTTCACCTACCTCGTGAAGAACGAGGGCAACGTGACCCTCGACCCGACGACGGTCGAGGATGCGACGGCCGGCGTTGGCAGCCCGGTGTACCCGGGCGGCACGCCGCCGCGCCTCGCGCCGGGAGCCGAGGCGACCATCACCGCGACCTACACGGTCACGCAGGCCGACGTCGACGCCGGCTCCGTGTCGAGCCTCGTCACCGCGACCGGCACGCCCCCGGTGGGCGCCGACGCGACCGCGAGCGCCCCCGCCACGGTGCCGCTCGCCGGATCGAGTTCGCTCCGCGTCGAGAAGACGGGCGCGCTCCGCGTCGCCGGGGCGGACCGCGTCGGGGACACGATCGACTACCGGATCGAGATGTTCAACGAGGGCACGCTCACGCTCCGCGAGGTCGAGCTCACGGACGCGCTCGACGGCCTCACCGTCCCGCGCATCACCTGGCCGGAGGGCGTCGAGGGCGTCATCCCGCCGGGCCGCTCCGCGGTCGCGACCGCCTCGTACCAGATCGCGCAGAAGGACGTCGACGCGGGCGAGGTGCTCAACACCGCGACCGTCGCCGCGACGGACGCGCGCGGCGACGACCAGCTCGCCGTCTCGCCGCAGTCGCGGATCGCCACGGCCGCGGCGGCGCCCGCGTACACGGTCGCGAAGTCCGGCTCGGTCGTCGCGCCCGGCACCGGCGTCGCCGGCGACCAGGTGCGCTGGACCTTCCGGATCGAGAACACCGGCAACGTGTCGCTCTCCGCGATCGACCTCACCGAGCAGCTGGCGGGCGCGAGCAAGCCGACCGTCGTCTACCCGGCCGGCGCCGCATCCCTCGCCCCGCGCGCGGTCGCGACCGCGACCGCGACGTACCGCCTCACGCAGACGGACGTGGACCGCGGCTCGGTCGTGAACTGGGTGAGCGCCACCGCGCGCACCCCGGGCGGCGCGACCGTGACGCAGGAGTCGAACCGCTACCGGCTCGTGCCCGCCGCCGCGGCCCCCGCGATCGCGGTCTCGCAGAGGGCGACCACCGACCCGCTGTTCGCCGGCAAGCTCGGCGACCCGGTCGAGTTCGAGTTCGTGCTCCGCAACACCGGCAACGTGACGCTCACGGACCCGGCGTACCGCGCGAGCGTCGTCGGCCTCGAGGACCCGACCCTCACCTGGTCGGGCGTCGAGGGCCAGCTCGACCCGAACGGCACGCTCACCGTGCGCGGCACCCACCGCGTCACGCAGGCCGAGGTGGATGCCGGACGCGTCGTCAACGAGCTGCGCGGCACCGGCCGCGCGCCGGGCGGCGGGCTCGTCACCGGCGGTCCCACGACCGAGACCGTGCCGCTCGACGCGCCCGTGAGCCGCATCGGCCTCACCAAGACGGCCGAGCCGGCGACGGGCGCGAAGGCGGGCGACCGCGTGACCTTCACGCTCACGCTCGCCAACACGGGCGAGGCGACCGTGCGGGATGCCCGCATGGCCGACACGATGGAGGACCTCGGCGCCCTCGAGATGGGCCGGTGGCCGACCGACGCCGAGGGCGTGCTCGCGCCCGGGCAGGATGTGACGGCGACCGCGGTCTACCGGGTCACCCAGGCGGATATCGATCGCGGCAGCATCGCGAACTCGGCGACGGCGGACGCGAGCGGCTTCGGCGGCACGCCCGTGACGCAGGCCGCGGCCTCCATCACGGTCCCGCTCGCGACCCGGGCTCCGGCGATCACGCTGACGAAGACGCAGACGCTCCCGAGCGGCTCGACGGGCAAGGTGGGCGACCGCGTCAGCTACGCCTTCACGGTGAAGAACACCGGCACCGTCACGCTCGACGACGTCCGCGTCGCGGACGAGCAGCAGCGCCTGAGCGGCATCGTCGTCGACTGGGGCACGGGCGCCGAGGGCACCCTGGCCCCGGGCCGGGAGGTCCGCGGGACCGCGACGTACGTCCTCACGCAGGACGACCTCGACGCCGGCACCGTCGCCTCCGACGCGGTCGTCACCTCCACGGCACGCGGCGGCGGGGCCCCGCAGGATGCGGCGAGCGGCTCGGTCGACCTCGTCCAGCGTGCGGCCGTCGAGCTCGAGAAGACGCGGAGCCACACCGCGCCGGCACGCGAGGGCACGGTCATCGCCTACCGGCTCGTCGCCGAGAACACGGGCAACGTGACGCTCACGGGCGTCGAGCTGGCCGACCCGCTGCCCGGGCTCGACGGCCTCCAGGTCACCTGGCCGACCGCCGTCGCGGGCGTCCTCGCCCCGGGCGCTCGGGTCATCGGCACGGCGACCTACACGGTCACCGCCGCCGACGTCGACGCGGGCAGCATCGCCAACACGGCCTCCGTCACCGGGGCCCCGCCGGCCTCCGTCGGCGGCACCGTCGGCGACACCGACTCGGCGACCGTCGCGGTGCCGAACCGCCCCGCGATCGGCATCGTCATGTCGGTGAGGATCGCGGACGGCCGGGCCGGCTTCCCGGGCGACCGCCTCCAGTACACCTACGTCATCACCAACACCGGCGATCGGACGCTGACCGGCGTGCGCGTGGCCGACGACCACCCGCGGCTCGGGGCGTTCGAGTATCTCGACTGGCCGGGCGAGCTCGGCGTCCTCGCCCCCGGGCAGTCCGTCACGGCGGTCGCGTACTACGCGATCATCGCCGAGGACGCGGGGAGGATGGTGCCCGGGACCTCGCAGGCGATCGGCTTCGCCGACGGCGGCGCCACCACGGTGACCGACGAGGCGCAGGCGCCGATCGCGCTGCCCGCGATGCCCGTCGTGCCCGGCCCGGCCGACCCGACGACGCCCACCACGCCGGGCGGGCTCGCGAGCACCGGCACCGACGCCGCCCTCTCAGGGCTCTCGGCGCTGGCGCTCCTACTCTCTGGACTCGTGATCATCGTCGTCGGCACCCGCCGACGCCGGAAGGAGACTGCATGATCCCCCGCCGCACCCCGCTCCTCGCCTCCGCCGCGGCCGCCGGAGCGCTCGCCCTTTCGCTCGCGGGCTGCACCGGCTCCCCCGAGCCCGAGCCCACCCCGAGCGCCTCCGCCGACAAGCCCGCGGGGGTCACCGACATCGACGACGCGCCCGGCTCGGGGGAGGGCCTCGTGGGTGCGCTGGAGGACCTCGAGATCGCGACCTGCGAGCGTCAGGGCGACAAGTGGTCGCTCGGCGGCACCGTGACGAACTCGGCGACGAGCACCTCCGACTACCGGATCTACATCTCGCTCCTCGACGCCGCGGGCGACACCCGCGGCCTCACCCAGATCGACGTCGACGGCGTCGCGGCGGGCGCGAGCGACGACTGGTCCGAGTCGGTCGACATCGCGGAGGACGACCTCAGCTGCGTGCCGCGCGTCGAGCGCTACGAGGCCGGGGCCGGCGACGACGCCGGCAACGGCGACGGCTCGGACGGCTGAGCCGCCGCACCGCACGCCGACCGCACGACGAGCGCGCCGCATCCCCGACGGGCGGCGCGCTCGTCTGCGTGCGCAGGCACTCGTCCGTCCCGGGACTCGGAGATCCGGCCCCGTGCGGCCGCCGGAAGCGCCTCCGGGCGCGGATCTCCGAGTCCCGGTCCACCGCGGCCGCAAGCCTGGGCGGTCGCGCCCCGCATCCACCCCGCGCCCGTCCCGGGACTCGGAGATCCGAGCCTGTGTGGCACCCGGAAGCGTCGCCGGACCGGGTCTCTCCGAGACGCGGCACGGCGGGCCGCGCCGGGCCGGCGGCTCAGCCGCCGAGCGGCGAGGGCCGCAGCTCCCGGAGGAGCCGGGTGCGGCTCTGCCGCGCGGCGCCCGCCGCCGCGAGCGCGAGCCCCGCGACCAGCCAGCCCGCGATCGGGAGGATCGCGCCGGGCAGGGCCGCCGCATCCCCGCCGTAGACGAGGATGCGGAGCCCGTCCACCGCGTGCGCCATCGGCAGCACCTGGTGGAGGGCCGCGAGCGGCTCCGGCAGCGTCTGCCAGGGGAAGGTGCCGCCCGCCGTCACGAGCTGCAGGATCATGAGCACCAGGCCGAGGAACTGGCCGACGCTCCCGAGCAGCACGTTGAGGGCGAGCACGATCGCCGCGAAGGCGGCCGAGACGAGCACCATGAAGCCGAGCATCCCGAGCGGGTTCGCGGGGGCGAGGCCGAGCGCCAGCACGACGACGAGGAACAGCCCGAGCATCTGGATCGCGCCCAGCGCGGCCGGCGTCGCCCAGCCGGCGAGCGCGGTGGAGACGGGATGCCGTCCCGCGGTGAGCGCGCGGCGCGAGAGCGGGCGGACGAGCAGGAACAGCGCGTAGATGCCGATCCAGGCGGCGAGGCTGATGAAGAAGGGCGCGAGGCCCGCGCCGTAGTCGGCGGCCTCGGTGAGGGCGTCCTGTGCGACCTCGACGGGCTCGGCGATCGCGTCGGCGCTCGCGGTCCGCTCCGCGGCCGTCGTGGCGGGCGTCTCCTCGACGCCGTCCCGGAGGCCGTCGCGCAGCTCCCGCGCGCCCGAGACGAGCTCGCCGGCGCCGTCGTCGAGCCGGGCGGCGCCCGAGGCGGCCGTCCCCGCGCCGCTCGCGAGCGCATCCGCCCCCGTCGAGGCCTCCGCGATGCCGCTCGCGAGCGCCGGGCTCGCGGCGGCGAGGCGCGCGGCGCCGTCGTCGAGCTCGGCCGCACCGCGCTGCAGCTCGGGAAGTCGGGCGGCCGCCGTCTGCGCCTCGCCCGCGGCGCCGGCGGCCGCCTGCCGGAGGCCGTCGAGCCGCGCGAGGATCGGCGCCTGCTGCTCCGCCGGGACGCCCGCCGCGTCCAGGGCGGCGACGAGGTCCGCGCGCGCCGCATCCGCCGCGCTCGACGCCTCGCCGACGACGCCCTCGAGGCGTTCGACCGCGGCCGCCGCCTCGTCGACCGCGCCGCGCACCTCGTGGACGCCGGAGGCGAGTCGCGCGGTCTGCGCGGGCAGCTCGCGCGTGCCGTCGCGCAGCTCACGGAGACCGCCCGAGAGCCGACCGGCGCCCGAGGCGAGGGAGGCGGTGCCGCTCGCGAGCGATCCCGTCCCGTCCTCGAGCGAGGCCGCCCCGCCCGCGAGCTCGCCGGCGCCGTCGGCGGCGTCGACGAGCCCCTCGCGCAGCTGCGCGACCCCGTCGAGGAGGGTCAGCGACGCCTCGCGCCCGAGCTCGGCCGTGACCTCCTCGCGCACCGAGCGCGCCGCCTGCTCGGCGAGCGTCGTCGAGAGCGCGCTGTTCGTGTCGGAGGTGAGGAGCCCGAGCTGCGCCGTCGCCGGCTCGTCGCCCGAGGCGGAGGCGAGGTCGGCGGAGAAGTCGCGCGGGAACACGAGCGCGAAGTCGACCTCCCCGTCGCGGACGGCCGCGCGCGCCTGGGCGGCGCTGCCGAGCTCGCGCCAGCCGAAGGAGGCGTCGTCGATGACCGCGTCGGCGGCATCCCGCCCCAGCTCCCGCTGTTCGCCGTCGATGCTCGCGCCGCGGTCCTCGACGACGATGCCCGCCGGCACCCGGTCGAGCGCGCCGTAGGGGTCGTGGTTGCCCCACAGGTAGAGGCCGCCGTAGGCGACGGGGATCGTCATGAGCGCGACGAGCGCGGCCACGCCGATGCGGGTGGCGGTGAGGCGCGCCAGCTCGGCGCGCACGGCGGTGAGGAATCGCATGGGGTCTCCGGTGCGGGATGGATGCGGGGGCCGCGGTCGGCGGCCGGTGCGGTCAGAGCTCGAAGAGCGGCGGCGGGGTGCCGGCGGGCTCGAGTGCGCCTTCGGCGCCGAGCCCGCGGAGGGCGGCGGCGGTGGGGGCGTCGGTGGCGATCGCGATGGCGAGGCCGTCGCGAGCGAGGTCGAGGAGGTGCGGCAGCCAGTCGGCGGGATCGCCGCCGTGCCGCTCGGGCGAGCAGAGGACGAGCGCCTCGACGCCGGGCCGCCGGGCGGCGAGCGCGGTGAGGAGGCGGATGCGCGCGGCGGCCGGGACGGCGGCCGTGCGCGCGCGGCGCCAGGACTCGAGCCCGTGCTCGGCGAGCAGCGCCCGCACGTGCCGGCGGCCGGCGGGCCGCCCCGCGAAGGCGAGCTCCTCGGCGACGACGACGCCGAGCGGGATGCCGGGGCCGGGCTCGGAGGCGGCGGGCGCGTCGACGACGGCGACGCGACGGCGGAGGGCGGCGGCGGCACCGCGCCCGGCCGTGCCCGCCGGCTCGTCGACGAGCACCTCGCCGACGTCCGCCGGGATGCGGCCCCCGAGCAGGAGCGAGAGCAGCTGCGCCCGCTCGGGGCCCTCGACCGCGATCGCGACGGGTGCGCCGGGGCGCAGGAGCGCATCCACGGGCGGCAGGGCGGCGGCGGGGCCGCGCCCGATGCCGGCGCCGCGCAGCCGGACCCTCACGAGCGCACGACCTGGATCGCCTCGGTCGGCGGCCAGAGCGGGTCGACGTGCGGGCGGGGCGCGGTGAGCTCGGGTCGGCGCGCGACGACCTCGGCGGCCTCGCGCGCGCTGAGGCCGATCGTGGAGAGCGTCATGGCGACGACGAGCTCGCGGCCGGCGTCGCGGTCGAGCGGGCTCGTCGCGGACTCGGTGAAGACGTCGAGCACGACGGCGACGAGGAGTCGGGCGAGTCGCTCGGGGGCGACGTCCGCGCGGATCGATCCGGCATCCCGACCCTCCTCGATCGTCTCGACGAGGCGCGCGCGGAGGGGGCCCAGGCGGTCGTCGACGAGGGCGGCGCGCGGGCTGCGCACGGTCGCGAGGGTCATGGCGCGGACGTGCTCGATGTCGTCCCACGCGGCGGCGGCGATGAGCGCGATGCGGACGACCGGGTCCTCGTCGTCGACGGCCGCGACCGCCGTGAGCACGCGCTCGGTGCCGCGCACCGTGAGCTCCTCGAGGAGGGCGTCGCGGCTCGCGAAGTGGCCGTAGACGCTGCGGCGGCTGAGCCCGGCCTCGGCGGCGATGGCCTCGAGGGATGCGGCGGGGTCGTGCCCGAGGAGGGCGCGCGCGGCGTCGAGGATCGACTCCCGGTTGAGGGCGGCGTCGCGTCGCGGGGCGCGGCCGTGATGCGGGGCTCGAGGCGCGGTCATGTCACGATGATACGAAATTGCACAGCGTTGTGCAAGATTGGGACCCGATAGGATCGGGTGCAATCCCGTCCCGATTGAAAGGGAGACGCCATGCCCGCGATCGTCCTCATCGGCGCCCAGTGGGGCGACGAAGGCAAAGGCAAGGCGACCGACCTGCTCGGCAGCCGCACCGACTACGTCGTCAAGTTCAACGGCGGCAACAACGCCGGGCACACCGTCGTCATCGGCGACGAGAAGTACGCCCTGCACCTGCTGCCCTCCGGCATCCTGACCCCCGGCGTCACCCCCGTCATCGCGAACGGCGTCGTCGTCGACATCGAGGTGCTCTTCGACGAGCTGACCGCGCTGAACGCCCGGGGCATCGACACCTCCCGGCTGCTCGTGAGCGCCAACGCGCACGTCATCACCGGCTACCACCGAACCCTCGACAAGGTCACCGAACGCTTCCTCGGGAAGCGCCAGATCGGCACCACCGGCCGCGGGATCGGGCCCACCTACGCCGACAAGATCAACCGGGTCGGCATCCGCATCCAGGACCTCTTCGACGAGAACATCCTCCGCCAGAAGGTCGAGGGCGCCCTCGAGAGCAAGAACCACCTGCTCGTCAAGATCTACAACCGCCGCGCCATCCAGGCCGAGGAGATCGTCGACGACCTGCTCTCCTACGTCGACCGGCTGCGCCCCATGGTCGCCGACACCTCGCTCGAGCTCAACCGGGCGCTGGATGCCGGCAAGATCGTGCTCTTCGAGGGCGGCCAGGCGACCATGCTCGACGTGGACCACGGCACCTACCCCTTCGTCACCTCCTCGAACGCGACGAGCGGCGGCGCCTCCACCGGCTCCGGCGTCGCCCCCAACCGCTTCGACCGGGTGATCGCGGTCGTCAAGGCGTACACGACGCGCGTCGGCGCGGGGCCCTTCCCGACCGAGCTCTTCGACGACTCGGGAGAGTTCCTCCGCTCCGCCGGGTTCGAGTTCGGCACCACGACCGGCCGCCCGCGCCGCACCGGCTGGTACGACGCCCCCATCGCCCGCTACACGGCGCGCATCAACGGCGTCACCGACTTCGTGCTCACGAAGCTCGACGTCCTCACCGGCCTCGAGCGCATCCCCGTCTGCGTCGCCTACGACGTCGACGGCGTGCGCCACGAGGAGGTCCCGGTCTCGCAGTCGGACTTCCACCACGCGACCCCGATCTACGAGGAGCTCGAGGGCTGGAGCGAGGACATCACGGGCGTCCGCGAGTTCGGCGACCTGCCCGCGGCGGCGCAGCGCTACGTGCTCGCGCTCGAGGAGATGTCGGGCTCGCGCATGTCGGCGATCGGCGTCGGCCCGGGTCGCGACGCGATCGTCGTCCGGCACGACCTCCTCGACTGAGCGGGCACGCCGCCCGCGCTCCGCGCCGCTCCCGTACGGACACCCGAACCGACCCGTGGACAGCCGCATCCCGCCCTCCCCGGTGCAGTAGACATGTCTATGGCGGAAGGAGGGCACGGGATGACGGCGAGGGTTCCCGAGGAGCAGGCGCTCGAGGGGCGCTGGGTGCGGCTCGAGCCGTACCGCGCCGAGCACCTGCCCGGCCTCTGGGCGGCGCTCGGGCGCCCCGAGGTCTTCGCGGGCGGCTGGGGCGGCGGGCCCGCCGGCCTCCCCGCCGACGAGGCCGCCTTCCGCTCCTGGCTGCCGGCCTACCTTCCGCTCGAGCACGGGCGCCCCTTCGTCGTGCGCCTCCACGGCGGCGAGCACGACGGCGAGATCGTCGGCACCTCGAGCCTCAGCGACTTCGACACCCGGCGCGAGCGCGCCCACCTCGGCTGGACCGCCTACGACCCGCGCGTCTGGGGAACCCAGGTCAACGCCGAGGCGAAACTGCTCATCCTCGGCCACGCCTTCGCGCACGGCTTCGGCCGCGTGAAGCTGCAGGCCGACGCGCTCAACAGCCGCTCCCGCGCCGCGATCGCGGGTCTCGGCGCGCACTTCGAGGGCATCCGCCGCCGCGACCAGCTGCGTGCCGACGGCAGCTGGCGCGACGCCGCGATCTTCTCGATCGTCGTCGAGGAGTGGCCCGAGCTGCGCGCCGGCCTCGAGGCGCGGCTGGCCCGGCACGGGGAGGCGGCGGTCGCCTTCCGCGAGCCCGGGCCGTCCCGCGGCTGAGACGCCGCCGCCCGGCGGTCAGCGCCGAGCCCGCTCGTCTGAGCCGCTCCACGGACCGTCTCGATGCCCGCGTCATCCCCCCGGATGACCCGGTTCGCCCCCGCGGCCGACGCCCCGTCCCGTCAGCCCGGCGGAAGCTGGGGGCATGACCGACCACCAGACCTCCGTCCAGCCCGCCGCGGCCGCCGGCGGCCCCCGCCCCGTCGTGCTCGCGGCCCGCGGCCTCGCGAAGCGCTACGGCATGACGACCGCGCTCGCGGGCGTGAACCTGGACGTCGCGGCCGGCGAGTCCCTCGCGATCATGGGCGCCTCCGGCTCCGGCAAGACCACGTGTGACAAATGACGCCACTATCGTCCGAGTTCACATTGTCTTAAAGTTAAGATAGATGAGACGATCGTGGGATGTCCCTGGTTACCGGTCCGAGGCAGGTGAGCTCGCGGAGGATCGTCGGTCTGCCGCGTGCGCTTCTGCGCTCGGTCGGGCTCGAGCCGCCCGTGAAGGTAGCGTTGTCGGCGGACGAGGGCGCTCGCGAGACGATCTTGATCACCGCCATGGGCGTCGGGCAGGGCTTCAGCGCCTCGGTTTCATCCGTCGGCCAGCTGGTCCTACCTACCTCACTGATGACCGTGTTGAACCTGGATTCAGATCGGTCGGTCTACGTACGTGCTCGAGAGGACAGGACGGTGCTTGAGATGATGTCGCCGCGCCAGACTTTTGAGGTGGCACGGTCAGCGGAGCGGGTGGACCCGTGACGACGGTTCATCAACTTCGCAAGACGTCGTGGACGTCGACGGCCGCACGAAGGTGGCGATCGATCGATCTCGCCGAGGCCGCTCGGAGCGTCGTCTCGAACGTGGTCGGGCCGGGTGAGACGCTGCCGCTCACCCGCTTTGCCGGGGCTTTGGTGTTTCCGGTCGTGGAGTGGCGGTCGGATTCTCTGTGGATGCGGCTCGACCGCGGGTTGAGTCCGCTCCTGCATCCCGCCGCGGTCGGTGAGGTGCTGAGTCGCTCGGGCTGGTGCAGGGACTACCCGAGCGTTCTTTCCATGGTGGGGTTCATCGGTGTTGCGCCCCTGTCGCAGGCGCGCGAAGAACTAGCGGGGCTGCGGTCGATGGGGCGGACTGTGGCGATGACACCGCGCTGGGCGGCGGCATCGTCGCTGGCGTTGGCGGAGTTCGATCTTCAAGGGACCGCGGTGGTCTCGTTGGAAGAAGAGCTGCAGGTTCTCGTCGACGGGGATGCCGGCATCCGCAGAGGATCGGCAATGTCTCCCGTCTGGCGACGCTTCTACGAGGAGCAGCTGTTCGACTGGGCGATGAAGACGGACTCTCTTCCGACCTCTACGGCGTGACGCCACCCCAGGCGCCGAGGAAGTCCGGGTAGTCCCACTTCATCCCCGTGGTCGTCTCGATGTCGATGTGGGTGAACTGCGCGCTCCTGCACATGGAGCTCCAGGACGCCAGGCTCTTTTCGCGGTCGCCGCCGGACAGGACGTGTCGAGCGACCTCGGTCAGGGAGAGCAGGCTGTGGGTGAAGGCATGGGTCTCGTCGAGTATCGAATCCAGCCGCATGCCGCCGCACCGGTCGCAGGAGCAGAGCCAGTGCAGCTCGTCGGGGCTGAGCGCGATTGCGCGGCTGAGCGTATCCGTGCGGTGGAAGCTGAGTCCCCGCGGCAGGAATGCGGAGGGGAAGCCAGTGGTCCGGAACCCGCCGCCGGGCCTGGGCGGGTAGATGTGGCGGAGGCTGGTGTTGGTCCCCATCGCTCCGAACACGGCATTGCCGGCCAGCGCGCCGATCGCGGCCTGGTCGGTGCGCATGATCGCGGACGGCACTGCGGAATCGAGAAGGTAGAGCAGGCCATCCACGGCCTTCTTGGAGGCCAGCGGGTCACCGGTGGATCCGAAGAGGTAGATCACCGGGATGCCGTGAGCTTCGACGGCGGCCCGCAGGTCTGCTGCGCGGGTGGTGACCCAATGTTTGTCCGCCGGGATGGCGAGGAAGAACCGGCCCGTGGCCTTCCGAGCCAGCTCGTCGCCACCGGCGAACAGCGCCGTCAGGTCGTCGTCGGCATTGCGGTCGACGTAGCCGCTGTCGGTGATGGCCCAGGGGATCCCGGCGTCCCACTGCCGCTGCAGCCACTCGAGGCTCAAGGGAGCGCTGGCCGAGACGCGGTTGGTGCCGTAGTACCGGTTCGCGTCGGCAAGCGCAGTGGCGGACTCCCCGGCGATCTCACGGTGCGTGGCAAGGGTCTTCTCGAGTGTGGTGTCGCGGGACTTGCCGACGGGCATGGTGTAGATCGCGCCGACAGTCTCGGCCGCACACAGCTGCGCGACTGCCCGGACGCGGGCGTTGGGGGCGTGCACGAAGAACGACTCACCGATCCCTGCCGCCGGGCGCAGCGACGGGGGGACCGGGCGTCGAAGAAGAGTCGGGTTACTCATCGAGGGCCAATCTGAGCGGGGGGCGGGTGGCGGCAAATTCGGGTGCTGCGAGGTAGTGCCGCCGGAACGCGGCCTCCGTCATGCCCGCGAGGCGAGCGAGATCGTCGTCGGAGTAGTCGTGCTCGCTGCGCTGCAACGCGATGATCTTGTCGACAACCGAGGGGTTCTCCCGGGCGACATCCCCTGGCTCGCTGGTGCGCCAGCCGAGCTTTCCGAGCCGGACCTGAAACTCGCGGTACTGCCGGTCGCTGATCGTCTCCAGATCGTGGGCCCGCCGAATGAGCGCAGCCATCGACATGCCCCACTGGGTCTTCAATGCCATCAAGCGCCGGAAGTCACTGGTCGTCAGCCCTTCCAGCTTCTCTCGGATCTCGCCGGCCGGAGCCAGGAACTCACCGGCGAATATGTTCGCCTCGGCCTCCTGGCTATCGACCGGAAGCGCGTGCATAGCGAGGTGGCCGAGCTCGTGCGCCACCGTGAACCGCAACCGATCGGCGGAGAGATCGGCGTTGACGAGCATCATCGGGGGCCGTTGCGAATCCTGCGGCCAGGTGCTGACCGCGTCTTGTCCCGTGGTGCCGAACGAGCGGAACACCACCACCACGCCCGCCGACTCGACGAGGCCGATCAGGTTCGCGATGGGGCCCGACGGCACATTCCATCGATACCGAAGCTCGCGGGCGACTTCGGCGGGCCCACGGCCCGGTAGCACTTCGATGCGCTCGAGTGTCCGCGCTGGCGCGAGCTCGATGCCATCGAGAAGCCCTTCGACACTGATCCGCGACAGGTGCGTCACGGCCTCGATGCGCTTCATCGTGCTCACGCTCATCGTGCTGGCCCGACGGCGGTGCAGGCAGGTGATCTCGATCGAAGGCAGGGCTGCGTTGTGCTCCAGCGACTCGGGACGGCAGTCGAGTGCCTCAGCCAGGCGCTGCAGGCGCTCGGGGTCGAGCTCGATCGCTCCCGTCTCCACCTTCGAGATGACGGCCTGGCTCATCGTCGCCCGCTCAGCGAGCTCCGTCTGCGTCCACCCCCGCGCCTCGCGGAGGAGGGTAACCATCGACTGCATCCCGGCCATGGCTCTCCTTCCGCCACAAGAATAGCAGACGCAAGATTTGCCGGGAGTTGTGACACGGGCAATGCCACTGACTTTGACGAGCGGCGATGGCGGCCAGGGAATTCAGCTCTGGCCGCACCATCAAGCGCCAGGCGGTTGGGTCGGCAGGAACCCACAGATGACCGCCCGCCGGAACGGCAGTGATGCCGCCCATCGATGATGGAAGTCAATCGCCTCGAGGCCGAAGATTCGGGCCCGGCGGTACGCGGTGAACGCGAGCGCGCCATCGAGCAGCGCTCGCTCAAGTGGCTCGCGCGCTGCGAGGTACGCGGAGTGATCGAGATGTCCGGTGCCGAAGGCGGCAGCGAGAGCAGAGAGCCGTTGGTGCGCAAGACGAACGGCGGGAAGCAGATCGCGAGGAGAAGATAGGCACGGCGCGGCCGCGATCGTGTACTGCTCCAGCGTGACGGCGGCGACCTGGGCGTCCAGCAGGTCGGCGTCGAAGGACGGGCCGGGACATCTCGCGGTCGCGGTGCGACAGCCGTAGATCCGGCGTCCGAAGCGGGTCACCCCAGCGACCATCCGCCGACCGCATCGTCGGCAGCGCAGGATGCCGCCCAGCAGGCTGGTCGACAAGCGGCCGGCATCGCGCGGCGGGAGAAGTAGTCCCAGCTGGACGAGCGCCGACTCCTCGTCGGAGATGAGCCGCTCCCAGGCCGCGTCGATGGGTTTCGCGGCCGGGCGCTGGAAGCGCCGGTGATGGAGCCGGTCGCTGGAGAGGATCGCGACGATGGTTGTGGCATTCCAGCGGTCCGCTCGCGGGGCCGGCACGCCGTCCCCGGCCAACTCGTGAGCGATCGCGGTGTGGGAGAGGCCGATGAGGTAGTCGTCGACGATTCGGCGCACAATCCCGGACTGGAGCGGCTCGAGCGTGCCGTCGTTCCGGTAGCCGGAGTGGCTTCCGCCGTGCAGCAGCCCGCTTCCGGCTCGCTGCTGCTGGGCACGGGCGACGCGAGCGCCTCGGTGGGCGGACTCGTAGTTCGCGAACGCGACGAGCTGCCGCGCGAACAGTCGCCCTTCGTGCCGGTTCAGGTCGAACGAGCCGCCCTGGACGGCCTCGATCCGGACCGGGCTGGTGTCGAGCAGGTCCAGGAGCTGCTCGAGCTCGTTCGGGCGCCAGTAGAGCCGGTCGAGATGCCAGACGATCACGGTCACCGCCTGCGCGTCCCCGATCCGTTGCAAGAGCTGCTGGTAGCCGGGACGGGCTCGCTCCCCGTAGGCGGAGACGGCTTCGTCGACGAACTCGATCGTGCGGGTATAGCCGAGGCGGGCGGCGAGGGCGGTGCAATCCTCGCGCTGTTGCTGGATGGACGCGTGCTCGCTGGTGGCAGAGATTCGCAGGTAGATCAGGGCGGTCTCGGGCTGGATGGTAGGCTCCGGTGCCGCAGCGCACTCCTGGCCGCCACTCCGCTGTGGGACGCGAGGGTGCGTGGCGGCGCGAGGTCAGGACGTGTAGGTGATGCGGATCCGGGCAGGGTCGAAGCCGCGACCCGGGCGGCCAGGCGCGATGGTGAGCTTGCGGATCAGCGTTGTGATCACCTCACGTCGATCGGCTACGTCAAGACGCCGCCACCAGGAATCCAGGCCGGCAGGATCGCCGACCGGCACGGTCCGCAGCGCGACGGCGCCGGCGGCTGCGAGCTGGTGGTGTGCCGCTTGCAGCGCTTCCTCTGCCGCGCGTTGCCCGACCACGCGTTCACTTGAGGTGATGCGCCTTGCGACGTGATCTTCCTCGAGCAACGCGATCCGCTGGTTGATCCCCACGATCTGTTCCAGCAGCACACTGATCGGCGAGGTGTCGGAGGCAGCCCGGGGCCGCCCGAGCCGGTGGAGGATGCGCCTGGTGACCTCGTCGTCAAGCAACGGGGCGCTGATGCTCAGACCGCCCCGTTCCGGATGAGAAGGGTCCTTCTGGCAGACGTATCGGAGGGTTGGGTTCGCGCCGGGGGCGGATGTGTGGCCGGCGATGGTCAGGCCTGCACCGCACTTGCCGCACCGTGCGATCCCGCCCAACAGGCTCGGCCGCGCCGTCGTGGTGCGGCGCCGGGCCGGGTCGGCGAGGATCGCACGAATCCGCGCCGTCTCTTCCGGGGTGATGATCGGCTCTCAATCACCAGGACCGAGGATTTCCCGCCCGCCGGCGGGATCCGCGCGGGTGCCGGGGGAGTACGCGCGCTGCCCGGAGATGCGCGCGGAGGCCAGCAGGCTGCGCACCGTGTAAGGGTGCCACAGCCCCGACGTGCCGCTCCCGGCGCGCAGCGGCGGGATCTGTGAGCGGTTCAGCCAGGCGGTGATCGACCGGATCGACTCGCCGGCGAGGAAGCGGTCGGCCATCTGCCGGATCACCGCCGCCTGCTCCGGGATGAGCACCCCGCCCGGCCCGTAGCCGTAGCGGGACGGCCCATGCCAGCGGCCCTGCTCCGCGAGACGCTGGTTCGCGCGTTTGACCCGATCGGACTTGTGTCCGGACTCGTAGGCGGCGATCGCGACGAGCTGCCTGGCCATCAGCCGGCCCTCGTTCGTGTTCAGATCGAACCCGCCTCCTTGCACCGACTCGATCCGCACCGGGTGATGCTCGACCAGATCGATGAGGCTCTCCAGCTCACGCGGCTGCCGGTAGAGGCGATCGACATGCCACACCACGATGTGCGTAACACCGCCCTCCACCTGCGCGATGAGGGCGTCATAGCCGGGGCGCCGGCCCCCGTCGAATGCCGAGACGTCGTTGTCGATGAATACCGGCGGATCATCGAAACCCAACCGCGCCGCCAAGGCCAGGCAGTCCTCCTGCTGGCGCAGCACCCCGCCACGGACCCCGGCGCGATCCTGCGAGATCCGCAGATACACCGCCGCAGCGGCCCGTTCCGCCCTGTCCGGGTTCAAGTCGTTCACGTGATCATGAGTCCGGTGCCCCGGTCTCTACCCCGATGACGATGCTACGGCCAGCGTCGAGAGCGCTTTGGACGACGGATACAAGGTCGTCGGTTGCCGTTCCGCGTGTCCCGATAAGTCCCGTGCTGACCAGCGCAGCGAAGGATGTGTTGCCCAGAGATCTCGCCTTGAGTGGTCCTTCTACGATGCGGGCGGCGCCTCTTTCGCCGTGCATGGACGCCATGAGCGATTGAACATAGTCGGTGGGCACGTAGCTGCCCGGCATCAGCTTGAGATCGTTTACGTCGAATGCCGCATTTCGGCGGCAGAACTTGAAGTAGGTGACGGGTGCGCCCAGCCGGTAGTTCAAGTGGTTCGACGAGTCGAATGCGGCCTGCTGATGGATCGACTCCACTGCGACAAGCCGCTGGCGCTCGAGCTCGAATTGTTGGTCGGGGTAGTAGACCCACTCGGCGGCGCGGTGCTCCATCATCTTGTACTGGACGAGCACGAACGATTCGTTCGAGTGGTTGTAGTAGATGAGATCGGCGCCGGTTGCCTTTTCGATCGGACCTTTGTTTGCGTTCACCACAGTCAGCGTCCGCTGCCCGCTATGAAAGGTCATCGCCGCTGCGTGCTCTGTCTCGAGGCCAACCCAGTCCAGGAAGTTCCGGGCGTCCTTATCGATCACTTGGTCTTCAAGCTGATGAGCATCCGCAAGCCGGGCGAGAAAGGGGGCCGAGGAGGTCTCCCGCGACATGTATCGCAGGCCCCCTCGAAGATTGGTGCTGCCTCCGAAAATCTCCGTGGCGACCATCACAGCGTCGCGTTCCTGGAGAAGGATGCGCCCTTCTGCAGCGCTTGGGGGCGTGAAGGGACGAACGGAATCAGACAAGAACCTCAGCCTCGCGCGGGTGGGCTCCGCGATTCGAAGAAGTCCGTCCCAAACCCGCTGCGAGGTTTTCGGCGACAGGAGTCGACCGTCGAGCCCCTCCTCGAAGACGCGCTTCTGGTCTGTCGTGAGATCGATCTCTGCTCGCAGTTCATCGACATCGAGCAAGAAGTCGAACATGATCAGCGGATCGAATGCATACCGTGTCTGCACGGTAGTGGCGCGACCCGCGGGTCGCATGACGCCGGCACCCACGATGTAAGCCCCAGGCGACGGGGCGGCGCCCCAGTCGGAGTACTCCATCGCATCCGAGTCAGCGAGCACGATGCATAGCCGCACGCTGCCGGCACCAGGAACTTCATCCCGACGCAGGGCGACGGTCATGCGTTCCGACGACTGAGCGCGCCGGTGGAAGGCATCCAGCTCGGCGCTGTCCGCGACGCGATAAAGGACGACGTTCATGGCACCTCAGAGCTCAGGAAAGATCTCAGCCACGAGGTCGTGGGAGCGGCGAACGGAGGAAACGGTAACGACGATCGGAAAGGCTGGGGCAGTCATCGGGTGCGCAGCCATGTTCCTCAACTCTCGGGCAAACGTCAGCGTCTCCACTACATCGGGCTCAGGGTCAGTCTCTCGTTCGAAGCGTGCAACTAGTCGGCTGAATGTGGTGTTCTTGCCCGCGGTGAAACGGTAACGAAGAGCGGCCTCGACAGCCTGCAAACTCTTCTCCATCGCGAGGGCCGCGAACTCGTAGTGGATAACGCTCGTTCCGAGCAGGTCGACGGACAGTTGAAGGAGCGCGGCTACATCGGCGGGGGTGCTCGTCGTGCGCGCGAAGGTTTGGGCGTGTACTGACACCGTCTCAGGGGTCATGAAGATCGGGCCTGACTCATTGCCGGTCGCGACGATTGACGAGTGCGTGGCTCGTTGGTCGAGCGCGAAGGTCCAGGCTGTCGGGTGGGGGTCGAATGTCATAAGGTGGCCTGCAGGTCGGTCTCAAGCGCGGCGAGGTCTTTCCGGGCGGTGGCGATGAACTTGAGCCCGCAGTCGAGGCAGTAGTGAAAGTTGTCGCGTTCGATCTTGATCACCAAGATCCGGTCGCCCTTGAGGAGGACGTGGCGCTTGTTCCCTTTGCAGTAGTGCTTCTTGCCGGCGACACCGGCAGTGAGCGACTTGAGCAGAGATCGTTGGCTACCCATGACGCAGCTCCTCTTCCACGCTGTCGACGATCTTCGGCAGTTCGTTGATGAGATGGTCCAGGTCTGCGGCGGAGTACTCGCTGCGGGTGGTTGCGCCGCTGGGGACCGTCTTCCTGATCCGGAGGTCGATCGCGGACTTCACGACCTTGAAGTTCTCACGGGTCCTATCGAAGTCGCGGCCGGCGTGCTTGAGGCTGTGCTTGGCGAGGAGTTTGCCGACGGCGGTCTTCACGAGCTCGTCGAGAAGCGCCCGCTTCGCCTTACGGGACGCCTGCTTGGTGGGGGTGATCCGCTGCAGGCGGTCGAACTGCTCACCCGTGCTGATACCGGCATCTTTCAGGACTGCGAGCGCCGCTGCGACCTTGGGGTCGGCGGTGAGCAGGGTGAGGCTCTCGAGCAGGACATCGTCTTGAGCGGTGATCACTGGGAGGCTGCCGCCTCCGCCGTTGCCTCCGGGGCAGGGTTCGCGGGTCGGGGTGGGTTCGATGAGGTCTTCGTCGATCAGGTTGGCGAAGAACGCCTGGTCCGCTTCGGCGAACTGCTGGAAGTCCGTCCAGACCCCGGTGATGTTGCCTCCAACATGGAAGACCACCACTCCGTCGTTGACGGTGTCGAAGGGGTCTACGCCGGGGATGGTACGCATGATGCGGCCGACGAACTGCATGAACGGGCCAAGGTTGCTGAAGATGCTGAACACCGCGGCGACGCTGAGGTACGGGTGATCGAAGCCTTCGCCAAGCTTCCGCACCTGCACGATGACGTCGAGCTCGTGGTTGTCGAGCTTCTCGTGGATCCGTTCGTTCGCCTTCTCCGCGAGCTGGCTATGGACGAAGTCGGCACGCATCCCCAGTTCGCGGTACTTCGCGACGACCTGCTTGCAGTGCTCCATGTTGAGAGCGGAGGCGATGATCTTCAGGCGGGGCTGTCCGGTGGCCTCTCGCATCTCCTGAAGCTTGCGGATGGATGCTTCGGCGATCGTGGTGAGGGTGGCCTCGGAGCTGACGATGCTGCGTCGGAAGCCGGCATCCTCCTCGCCGAGACGGCGCACCTCATCCAGAGAGACCTCGACCTCGGCGTCTCCCTCGTGGCGAACGTAGTGCAGCGTCGTCGGGTTCAGTCGGTATCCGTTGATGCGCTTGACGTACCCCTTCTCGACGGCCTTGGAGATCGGGTAGCTGTAGATGACCTCGCCGGTCATCACTTTCCCGTCTGCTCGAGCCGGGGTCGCGCTCACGTTCAGGATTCGCGCATCGGGGAACTTGCGTCGCAGCACGTCCCAGCTCTCGGCGACGTTGTGGTGGCCCTCGTCGAAGAGGATCAGGTCAAAGAAGTCGCTGGGGAGCTTCGCGAGCCACTTGTTGTTCTCGCGCTGCAACTGCTGGATATTCGTGACGACGATGTCGGCTTCCTCAAGGTCGCCGACGTTGCTCGAGGCCCCGCGAATCTCCGCGGGCTCAGGGAACGCCTCGCGGTCGAGAACCTTCCGCTTCGTGTAGAAGTAGTTCGGGTTGCTCGGTGTGAGGTCGCCAAGCAGCTGGTCGGCGATCTTCAGGTTCGGCGCAACCAGTAGCGTGCGCCTCGACTTCACGGCGAAGGGCGCAAGGGCGAGGAGTCCGGACTTGCCGCACCCGACTGGCAGGACGACCGACACCTCGCGGCCGTCGGCAGCTTGAAAGTCGTGGTTTTCGATCGCCTCATAGGCGAGGATCTGCGGCTCGCGCAGCTCGGGATTGCCGGCAACCGTGGGGTGCGCGACGACGTACTGGTCGGTCTTCACTTACTGCTCCGAACATGATGGTGATGGGTTGGTGTTTATGCTGGGAGCGGGACCGCCCGCCAAGGCGGCCCCGCTTGGTTCACGCGAAGTCTCAGCCGCTCAGCTCTTGTTCTTGTGGACCACCGTCGTTCTCGGGTTGCGCTTCGCGTAGCTGAGCTTCACGAAGCGTCCCGAGACGGCGCTGCGCGCGTGGCCGCGTGACGCGGCCGGTCTTCCCTTGGGCATGTCTGTCACCTCTTTCCTTGAGGTCGTGCGAGGGTCATCAGCTGGCCTCGCTTATCCAGTCGGCGATGCCGATCCGGATCGCCGGCGGCAGCGTGCGAACGGTGAAGTCGGTGATCGACCAGGCGACCTGGCTGCGGCTCACCGAGCGCAACCCTTCGATGGCGGCCATCGACATCTCTTCCGACTTGACGTCCTGCAGGACCGAGACCAGCACGTCCCGCACGTGCCAACGGTTGTGGTCCGGGCCAAGGACGGCGAGGGCAGCGACCGCCATGCGCAGGATGCTGGAGTCGCCGGTGACATCGACGGCGCGGCGCATGAAGTTCGCGAGCACGTCGCAGTACTCGAACGAGAAGCCCGTGCGCTTGACGTAGTCGGTGAACCGCTCGAACAGACGACGGAACGCGCCACGGTCCCGGTTCCAGAGGAACTCGATGGACGACGAGGTGCACCACGGCAGCACGCGGCTGAGCGCCTTCATGTCGTCCTCGTCGGATTCGTCGAGAAGAGTGGCCCACTCGAGCATCTCGATCAGATCGGCCGGTGTCGTTGACGGGCTCAGCATCCGGTCGCGGAGCCGTTCAGCGGTCTGTTCGCGGGATTCCCAGTTCTCGTACTCCTGGTGAGTGCCGAGCGAACGCTCGACGGCCTCGAGGAACTCGGCGACAGAACCGTACCGGCTGGCAGGGTTGTTCGCGGTGGCGCGCTCGACGACGGGTCGCAGGGGCCCTGCCGCCATCTCGGTGTTCACCGGGTACTCCTGGGTCACGAGTTCCTGCAGGATCTTGCCGAGGCTGTAGACGTCCGAGCGGTGATCGGCGCTGCGCGCTCGCGCCCACTGCTCGGGGGCCGCGTAGACCCAGGAGCCCATGCCTGCCCGGAGCGTCGATGTCAGAGGTGTGGTGCCCCGCTCGGCCTCAACCGCCAGGCCGAAGTCGGAGACGGCCCATTCCCCGCTCTCGAGACGGAGCACGTTCGCCGGCTTCAGATCGCGGTGGTAGACGCCGTTGCTGTGGATGTATGTGAGTCCGGCGCAGATCTGGCGCATGATGTCCACGATCAGTGGTGGGTTGCCGTCGACCTTCTCGATGAAGTCGGCCAGGCTGCCCTGCGCCAACGGCATCGCGTACCAGACGTCCTGCTCGTCGGTCTCGCCCTGCGCGATCACGGAGATCACGTTGGGATGGGTAAGCCCTTCCAGCAGCCGTAGTTCTCGCTTGAAGCGGCTGATCGCCTCCGGGTCCACGGTTGCCGTGTCCCGCAGGACCTTGACCGCAACGAGGTTCCCGGTCTTCCGGTCGGTTGCGCGGAAGACGTCGGCGAATCCGCCGCTTCCGATCGCCGGAAGTTCGAGGATGAACCGTCCACCCAGGGTCCGGACGGTGAGGTCGGACTTCGGGCGTCCGGCTTTCCTCTGCCGCAGGCCGGATCCGTTCCAGGCCTTGACGACGTCCAGATCCCAAATGGGGCCTTGAGCGATCTCACCGACCGCATCCGGGAAGTCGGGTCGCTGGCGCAGCGCGGCGATCCGCTGGGGCGTCACTCCCAGTTCTTCCGCGACCTCGCTCAGTCCGCCGAGCCTCATGCTCCGCTCCTCCCATGATCGAAATTGTTGTCCATATGACAAGTATATCACGGAAATGGTTTGGTTATGATCAACTATTAGTGAATCGAGTCGAAGCTCACGGGTGATTGCCCGAACCAGGTCGTTGGCCCGTGGGCGGAGGGCTCGCTGCCGCGCCCGTTCAGTGGGCTCGCGCGGAGGCGAGTGGAGGCGTAAAGCAAGCGTCCATGCGGCCGGGCGGAGCCACATAAACCCAGATCAAGCAGTACTTCTGGGGGAAAAATGTAGGGGGAATTGCAGCGAAGACCACCCTGCTCCACGCGCTCGCCGGCATCACGGTGCCCGACGCGGGCGGCATCCGCCTCGCCCTCCCCGGCGCGCAGGTGCCGGACGTCGCCTCCCTCTCCGACCGCGAGCGCTCGCGCCTGCGTCGCGAGGCCTTCGGTTTCGTCTTCCAGCAGGGCTTCCTCGTGCCCGAGCTCACCGCGATCGAGAACGTCGCCCTCGCGCTCATGGTGACCGGCATCCGCCGTGCCGAGGCGGAGCGCCGCGGCGGCGAGTGGCTCGCCCGCCTCGGTCTCGGCGGCATGGAGGATCGGCGCATCGGCCAGCTCTCCGGCGGCCAGGCGCAGCGCGTCGCCATCGCGCGAGCCCAGGTGACCGGCGCCGGCGTCGTCTTCGCCGACGAGCCGACGGGCGCGCTCGACTCGCGCACCTCGGGCGAGGTCATGGACGCGCTGCTCGGCGCCACCACCGGCGACGGGCGAACGCTCGTCGTCGTCACCCACGACGCGGCGGTCGCGGCGCGCTGCGACCGCACCGTGCACATGGCCGACGGCCGCATCCTCGACGAGGTGTCGGCGTGATCGCCCGCCTGGCCTGGATGCTGGGGCGGCCGGGGCGCGGATCGCTCGGCCTCGCCGTCCTCCCCGTCGCCGCCTTCGCGGTGACGACGACGCTCATCATGACGGTGCTCGGCGGCGCCCAGGCCTTCTGGGGCGGCGGCGCCGGGGACGGCGCCGGGGACGAGCGCGTCATCTACGCCTTCCTCGCGGCCCTCGCGCTCGCGATCCTCGTCGTCCCGCTGCTGTCGCTCGGCGCCTCCGCCGCACGGCTCGCGACGCGCCGCCGCGACGACCGGCTCGCCACACTGCGCCTCCTCGGCGCGAGCACCGGCACGGTCTCCGCGATCACCGTCCTCGAGACGGGCGCGCAGGCGCTCATCGGCGGGCTGCTCGGCTGGGCGGGCGCGCTGGCGCTGACGCCCGCGATCGGCCTCATCCACTTCCGCGGCGCGCCGCTCACGGCAGAGGCCGTCATCCTGCACCCGGGGATCGCGACGCTCGTGGTGCTCGGGGTGTCGGTCGTCGGCCTCGCGAGCGCCATGCTCGGCCTCCGGCGCGTGTCGCTGTCGCCCCTGGGCGTGCGGATGCGGAGCGACGCCGAGCGCTCGAGCTGGCCGGTCGCGGTCGTCGGCCTCGCGGTGCTGGCGCTCGCGGTCACGGCGACGAGCATGATCGGCGGGCTCGTGTCGGGGGCCGCGATGACGGTCGGCATCGGCGCCTTCGCGGCGACGCTCGCCGTGCTCGATCTGGTGGGGCCGTGGATGCTGCGGATCGTCGCGCGCGTCCGCCTCCGCCGTGCCTCGACGCCGGCCCGCCTGCTCGCGGCCCGCCGCATCCTCGACTCCCCGAAGGACGCCTGGCGTCAGGTCTCGGGCGTCGCGATGGCGACGTTCACGGCCGTGTTCACGGGCATCGGCGTCGCCGTGCTCGAGCTGGCGGGCGGCATCGACCCGAGCGATCCGGAGGGCGGGATGCTGCTCGTCGACATCCGGACGGGCGTCATCGTGACGGTCGTCGGCGCGTTCCTCACGGTGGCGTGCTCGGTGGGCGTCAACCAGGCGGCCGGCATCCTCGACCGGCGCGAGCTCAACGTGAGCCTCGACCGCATGGGGGTGCCCCTGTCGACGGCGGATGCGGCGCGGCGTGGGGCGGTCCTCGTCCCGCTGCTCGCGACCTCCGTCTGGGCGGCGGCCTCGGCGGCGATCGTCGTGTTCCCGCTCGCCGGGATCGCGCTCATCTTCAACACGGGCACGCTGCTGCTCGTGGTGTCGTCGATCGGCGTCGGGGTCCTGCTCGTGGTGGGAGCGATCCGCGCCACGCGGCCGCTGCTGCGGGCGACCGTCGCCTCCGCCGGCTGAGGAGCGCCGCCGCAGCCGCCGCAGCCGACGCGTCCTGGCGCACCCGCCCGATACAGTCGGTGCATGGCAGCGCAGGACCCCACCACCGCCGAGCAGGACGCCGCCCGCGCGCAGCTCCTCGACATCCGCTCGAGCATCGACAACATCGACGCGGCCCTCGTGCACCTCCTCGCGGAGCGCTTCAGGTTCACGCAGCGGGTCGGCCTCCTCAAGGCGACTCACGGCCTCCCGCCGAGCGATCCGGACCGCGAGCGCGTGCAGATCGCGCGGCTCCGCTCGCTCGCGGAGGCGGCGCAGCTCGACCCGGCCTTCGCCGAGAAGTGGTTCAACTTCGTGGTCGCGGAGGTCATCCACCACCACGAGCGCCTCGCGGCGGAGCAGCCGGAGGCCTAGCCGCCGCTCCGGGGGCCTCTCCCCTTCTCACCCCTTCCGAAATGCAGGATGAACCCGCCCGAGACGGCCCGTCGCGACCGCGATGACGGCACCTGGCGTCTCCCCGTCCTGCATTTCGGAAGTGGCGATGCCCGGGGCAGACCCCGCATCCCCCGTCCCCTTCCGAAATGCAGGATGGCGGCGATCTGCAGCCGGACGGGGCACCGGGGCGACGGGGAGACTGCGCGATCGGTCCTGCATTTCGGAAGGGGTCGGGTGGCCGCCGCTCCGGTCAGCCGCCGATCGTCGCGGCGGGCGAGGTGCTCCGCCGGAAGCTCTCGTCGCCGAGGTAGGTGACCGCGATCTCGCGGTTCGCGGCGTCGCGCGTCGGCACGTGCACCGTGATGACGCCGCCGCTGCCCGGCTCGAGGGCGGCGCGCGCGAGCGTGCGGCCCTCGGCCGTGAAGAGCAGCACGCCCGTCGGGGCGAGCCCCCGCCAGCCGCCGATACGGGCCCGCAGGGTCGCGTAGGCGGCGGTCTGCTCGACGACGTCGAGGGATGCCGTGGTGCTCCCGCGTCCGACGACGAGCGGCACGGGGGCCGAGTCGAGCGCGAGCCCGGTGCCCGCCTGCGTCCAGCGCACGGCGAGCTCGCGCGTGCCGGCGGCGAGCCCCGCGGGAAGCGGCGCGGCGATCGTGCCGTCCTCGTCGAGCGTCCAGGTGCCCGGGTAGAGGCCGCCGGTCGCGGGGTCGAGGAAGCGCACCGTGCCCGCGGCCGGGAGGTTGCCGGTGTCGGCGATGATGACGGCCTCGCCCTCGGCATCCTGGCCCGAGGCGGCGCCCTCGGCGGTGAGCATGAGGCGCACGCGATGGTTCTGCCGCTCGCTCCAGCCGCTCGTCCAGCGGATCGCGGGCGTCTCGGCGACGCCGTCGGCGAAGCCGGCGCGGCTCGCGGTGACGCGGGCGGTGATCTGCCGCCCGCTGTCGGCGGCGGTCGGGGTGAGGCTCGTGCCCGTCGCGCGCAGCTGGCCGTCGACGTACCAGCGGGTCGTCGTCGTCACGCCGGGGAGGCGGAAGCGCGCGCGCACCACCGTGAGCCGCGCGCCGTCCTTCGCGATGGCGGCCCCGAGCGGCGCCGCGCCGAGCTTCGGCTCGCGGCTCAGCTCGACGCGAACGCGGGCGCTCGTCGTGCCCGACCACTCGACATCCAGGCGGATCCGGCCGGAGCGGCTCGCCCAGCTCCCGTCGGTGTCGATCGCGAGGTCGCGGTAGCCCTGGCGGCTCGTCGCGTGCTGCGAGGTGAGCGCGAGGGTGTCGGGTGCGGTGCTGCGGCTCGGGTCGAGCTTGAGGATGCGGATGCCGTCGCCGAAGCGGGTCGCGTAGCCGTCCTCGGTCGCGCAGGATCCCTTGCCGCAGAAGCCGGCGGCATCCCGCATGGCCTTGATGCCGGCATCCTGCCCGACCGGGGTCCGCAGCTCGACCCAGTAGAGGACGCCGGTGCCGGGCTCGACGATGCGGAGCACGCGCGGCCCGCTGCCGGTGCCGATGGCGCGGATCGTGCGGGAGGCGACGGCGTCGCTCTGGCCGGCGGGGAGCGCGAGCACCTCGCGCGAGTCGTCGCCGAGGAAGCCGAGACGGTCGAGGCCGGGGGCGGAGAGCGAGGGGATGCGGGGCTGGTCGGCGATCGAGAAGCCCATGACGTCGTACTGGTCGAGGTAGGGGTCGACGCGGCAGCCGGTCGGCGCCCAGGGGCCGGCGCCGTCGCGCGTGCCCTCGAGGGTGTCCGGTATCTCGCAGGTGTGGACGTTCGCGTGGCCGAGCCCGATGTTGTGCCCGAGCTCGTGCGCGAGGGTGTGGGCGTCGTAGCGGGTGCCGACGAGCGACTGGATGAGGCCGCCGTCGTCGCTCGTCTCGCCGAGCGTGCCGAGGCCGACGAAGCCGAGCGAGCGCCGGCAGCTGTCGCCGCCGTCGGGGGTGAGGACGACGAGGTGGCGTCCCGTGCCGGGGGCGAAGAAGCGGTCGGGGTCGGCGTTGAAGCGCGGGCCCGCCTCATCCCACCAGCGCGTGACGCTCGTCATGCCCGAGCCGCAGTCGATCGCGGAGGTGTAGCGGGTGAGGCCGGCGATGCCGACGCGGCTGATGACGCCGCCCGACTGCGCGGTCCAGTAGTCGCCGACCTGCGCGACGAGCGAGCGGACGGCGGCGTCGGCGAAGCTGCCGTGCGCGGCGCCGCCCTTCGGCCCGACGACGGCGATGTACAGGCGGTGCTCGAGGGCGGGCGCGCGCTGCGCGGGAGCCGGCTCGGCGACCTGCGCGGCGACGACGGGCAGCGGCTCGGCCTGCTCCTCCGCGACGGCGGCGGCGACGGCGCCGGCCTCGTCCTGCTCGGTGAGCGGCTCGTCCTCGGCGGCGGACTCGGCGGCGGCCTCCTCGGCCCTCTCGCCGGCCTCCGCGAGGAGCGCGGCGGGGAGCGCGAGCTCGAGCGCGACGACGGCGCCGGCGCCGGCCCCGGCGGGCGCGGCCTCGAGGCGGATGCGGGTGCCCTCCTCCGTGAGGACGGACGCGACCGGCTGGTCGGTCTCGGGCAGGTGCTCGTGGCCGTCGTCGCCGAGCTCGGCCTCCGGGAGGATCAGCTCGAGGCGTCCGCGGACGGCGAGGCGCGGCTCCCCCTCGTGCCGGGCGGCGTCGTCCTCGAGGGAGGCGGGTGCGGCGTCGTGGGCGTGCTCGGCGAGCATGCCGGCCGCGGCATCCGTCTCCACCGGGTCCGGGTCCGGGGACGCCTGGGCGCCCGCCGCCGAGAGCAGCGTCGCGACGACGAGCGCGACGGCGCCCGCCGAGATGGCGGCGACTGCCCGCATGTTCCCCCCATGCGCACGAGGCCGGACCCCCTCCGGCGTCTCGCGCCCGTCCATGCTCCCGCAGCGACACGCCGGCGCGTGATCCCCAGTCCGGGGGCATGGCCGGTGTACGGGGTGCGGGGGCGCCCGCCGCCGGAACCCGACGACGGCACCGGCGATTAGACCGCGCGGACCTGCCCGAAGTGCTCCGGCAGGGTCGAGGCGTGCGCGCCGCGCAGCTCCTCGAGGCTCGCCGTGAACAGCCCCTGCACCTCGAGCGCCGCCTCCGCGCCGCGCGCATCGGTGACGCCGACGCGCAGCACCGGGTAGCCGCGACCCTCGCAGAGGCGCGTGAACTTCACGTCCTCCTCGCGCGGCACCGCGACGAGCACGCGCCCGGTCGACTCGCTGAACAGGGCGGTCGCCGCATCCACGCCGTCGCGCTCCATGAGCTCGTCGAGGAACACGCGGGCGCCGACGCCGAAGCGCAGCACCCCCTCGGCGAGCGCCGTCACGAGCCCGCCGTCGGCGAGATCGTGCGCGGCGTTGAGCAGCCCCTCGTGGGCCGCCGCCGAGAGCAGCGCCGCGAGCTCCTGCTCGCGCCCGAGGGACACCGCCGGCGGGCGCCCGCCGAGGTGCCCGTGCACGACGCCCGCCCACTGCGAGCCGTCGAGCTCGAGGGAGGTCGTGCCGAGCAGGTAGAGGTTGTCGCCGGAGTCCTGCCAGCCGGAGGGCACGCGGCGTGCGACGTCGTCGATCGTGCCGAGCACCGCGACGACGGGCGTCGGGTGGATGGGGACGTCGCCCGTCTGGTTGTAGAAGGAGACGTTGCCGCCCGTGACCGGGATCCCGAGCTCGAGGCAGCCGTCCGCGAGCCCGGTGACGGACTGGCTGAACTGCCACATGACCTCGGGGTTCTCGGGGCTGCCGAAGTTCAGGCAGTCCGAGACGCCGACGGGCGTCGCGCCCGTGACGGCGACGTTGCGGTACGCCTCCGCGAGCGCGAGCTGCGCGCCCTGGTACGGGTCGAGGTAGCAGTAGCGGCCGTTGGCATCCGTCGCGACGGCGAAGCCGAGGCCCGACTCCTCGTCGACGCGGACCATGCCGCCGTCGTCGGGCGTCGAGAGGGCCGTGTTCCCGAGCACGTAGCGGTCGTACTGGTTCGTGATCCACGACGTGTCGGCGAGGTTCGCGCTCGCGAGCAGCTGCAGCGCCTGCGCCTTGATCGCGGGGCCCTCGGTGGGGCGCTCGAGCACGGAGGCCGTGTCGGCGTTGACGTCGTCGATCCAGGTCGGGCGCACGAGGGGGCGCTCGTAGACGGGGCCGTCGACGGCGACCGTGCGGGGGTCGACGTCGACGATCGTCTCGCCGTGCCAGTCGATGCGCAGGCGGCCGGTGTCGGTGACCTCGCCGAGGACGCTCGTCTCGACATCCCACTTCGCGGTCACCGCGAGGAAGCCCTCGAGCTTCTCGGGCGTGACGACCGCCATCATGCGCTCCTGGCTCTCCGACATGAGGATCTCCTCGGCGGTGAGCGTGGGGTCGCGCAGCAGCACCTCGTCGAGCGAGATCTGCATGCCGCCGTCGCCGTTGGAGGCCAGCTCGCTCGTCGCGCACGAGATGCCGGCGGCGCCGAGATCCTGGATGCCCTCGACGAGGTCGCCCTGGAAGAGCTCGAGGCAGCACTCGATGAGCACCTTCTCGGCGAAGGGGTCGCCGACCTGGACGGCGGGGCGCTTGCGGCCCGCACCCTCCTCGAAGGACTCGGAGGCGAGGATGGAGGCGCCGCCGATGCCGTCGCCGCCCGTCCGCGCGCCGAAGAGCACGACCTTGTTGCCGACGCCGCGCGCGTTCGCGAGGTGGAGGTCCTCGTGGCGGAGCACGCCGACGGCGAGCGCGTTGACGAGCGGGTTCGCCTGGTACACCGGGTCGAACCAGGTCTCGCCGCCGATGTTCGGGAGGCCGAGGCAGTTGCTGTAGAACGAGATGCCCGAGACCACGCCGGGCACGACGCGCGCCGTGTCGGGGTGGTCGATCGCGCCGAAGCGGAGGGCGTCCATGACGGCGACGGGTCGGGCGCCCATCGAGATGATGTCGCGGACGATGCCGCCGACGCCGGTCGCGGCGCCCTGGAAGGGCTCCACATAGCTCGGGTGGTTGTGGCTCTCGATCTTGAAGGTGACCGCCCAGCCCTCGCCGATGTCGAGCACGCCGGCGTTCTCGCCCATCCCGACCATGAGGTTCTTCCGCATGTCGTCGGAGACCTTCTGGCCGAACTGGCGCAGCCACACCTTCGACGACTTGTAGGAGCAGTGCTCGCTCCACATGACCGAGTACATGGCGAGCTCGCCGCTCGTGGGGCGGCGGCCGAGGATCTCGCGGATCCGCTCGTACTCGTCGGCCTTGAGGCCGAGCGCGCCGTAGGGCTGCTCGCGCTCGGGCGTGGCCGTCGCGTTCTCGACGGAGTCGACGACGTGGGGGGTGGCGGCGGAAGTGCTCACGTGGGCTTGATGCTCCTGGATCGAGGGCGTGCCGGGCGACCCCTGAATCCTACCGGCGCGACAGCGGCTGGACGGCCCCCGAGCGTTCACCGGGCGCCCGGCGCCGGGACGCCCTCGCTCGCTAGCGTCGAGGCATGACCGACACCACGCAGAAGGCCACCGCCCTCCAGCAGCTCCACGAGGCACCCGAGATCCTCCGGGTCGTCAACGTCTGGGATGCGATCACGACGAAGGTCGTCGCCGACCTCCCCGGCACGAAGGCGATCGCGACGGCGGGTCACTCGATCGCCGCGAGCCTCGGCTACGAGGACGGCGGGATGCCGCTCGACACCGCGCTCGGCGCGCTCCCGGCGATCGTCGCCGCGACCGACCTCCCGGTCACGGCCGACCTCGACGACGGCTATGCGGAGCCGGGCGAGACGATCCGCCGCGCGATCGGCCTCGGCGTCGTCGGCGCGAACGTCGAGGATCGCCTGAAGCCCCTCGACGAGTCGGTCGCCCGCGTCCGCGCGATCGTGCAGGCGGCGGAGGCGGAGGGCGTCGCCTTCCAGCTCAACGCGCGCACCGACGCGATCGCCCGCGGCGGCGACAAGCCCCACGAGGAGAAGGTCGCGGATGCGATCGAGCGCGGGACGGCCTTCCTCGCGGAGGGCGCGAGCCTCGTCTTCGTGCCGGGCGCCCTCGACCGCGAGACGGTCTCGGCCCTCGTCGACGCCTTCGGGCCGCAGAAGCTCAGCGTCATCGGCCTCCCCGGCGCGCTCACGGCGGCCGAGTACGAGTCGCTCGGGGTCGCCCGCATCTCCTACGGGCCGCTGACGCAGCGCGTCGCCCTGCGCGCCTACCGCGACCTCGCGGCATCCCTCTACGCCGACGGCGTCATCCCCGAGGACACCCCCGCCCTCAACTGACGCTGTCCGATCCGCAGGAGACATGTCTCTTGCGCGAGGGACGGCGGTGCGTCGCCGTCCCTCGGCGGCACGGGTGTCCGAAGGGCGTTCGGCGCGGCCCGGTGCGACGTCGGCCCGGGCGCGCGCACCCGGCTTGGCGCGAGGTGGGAGTCCGCGGGGATGCGCCGTGCAGCTCGGCAGGTGATGGTTAGCCTGGTCGTCCGCGACGGAGCGGTGCCCGAGTCCGCCGACACGGAAGGCCCCCGCCCGTGCCCTTCGCCCTCGTCTCCTGGCCGTCCTTCGCGATCGCGGCCGCGCTCGCCCTCGCCCTGGGCGTCGTCGCGGCCGCCATCCTCGGCCTCCCGATCCGCCTCCTCGCCCGCCGCCGCGGATGGTCGCCGCGCTTCATGGGCCGCGTGCTGCGGCCGCTGCGCGCGCTCCTCGTCGTCGTCGCGCTGCTCATCGCGGTCGAGCTGACGCTGCCCGCGCGCGCCGCGCTCCCGACGATCGAGCACGGCGCCCGCATCCTCATCATCGCCTCCGTCGCCTGGCTCATCGCGGGCGTCGTCTCCTTCGGCTTCGAGGTCGTGCTCGAGCGGCATCCCATGGACATGGCCGACAACCGCGTCGCGCGGCGCGTGCGCACCCAGGTCTCGATCCTGCGGCGCATCTCGCTCATCGCCGTCGCGATCGTCGGGGTCGGTGCGGTGCTGCTGACCTTCCCGGGCGTCGAGGCGGTCGGCGCGAGCGTGCTCGCCTCGGCCGGGCTCGCCTCCGTCGTCGCGGGCCTCGCCGCGCAGTCGACGCTCGCGAACGTCTTCGCCGGCCTGCAGCTGGCGTTCTCCGACGCGATCCGGGTCGACGACGTCGTCATCGCGGAGGAGGAGTGGGGCCGCATCGAGGAGATCACGCTCACCTACGTCGTCGTGCGGCTCTGGGACGACCGGCGGCTCGTGCTCCCGAGCACCTACTTCACGCAGACGCCGTTCCAGAACTGGACCCGGCGCGAGAGCGAGCTGCTCGGCGCCGTCGAGTTCGACGTCGACTGGCGCGTCGACCTCCGCGGGCTCCGGGATCGGCTCGACGCCGTGCTCGCGGAGAGCGAGCTCTGGGACGGCCGCACCAAGGTGCTCCAGGTGACGGATGCCGTCGGGGGGCTCATCAGGGTGCGCATCCTCGTCACGGCGGCGGACGCCGGCACGCTCTTCGACCTGCGCTGCCAGGTGCGCGAGGCGATGGTCGAGCAGCTCGTGTCGGCCGATCGACGGGGGCTCCCGGTGCAGCGGCTCGAACTCGGCCGCCGCGAGGATGCCTCGCCACGCCCCGCGCGCCGCGCGGCCGCCTCGCAGACGGAGGGGCTCTTCAGCGGCAGCCCCGAGGCGGACGCCAGGAACGAGGCCTTCACGCAGTCAATGCCCGTCGTGCCCGCGCGCGACTGAGTCCCGCGGGCCGTCGGCGGCGGAGCCCCGCCGAGCTACTGCCCGCCGGGCGGGCCGGCGAGGAGCAGCGCCGCGAAGACCGCGGTGACGAGCGCGAGCGCGAGGCCGAGGAAGGCGAGCGGCCGGGCGAGGAACCAGCGCAGCAGCCGGTCGACGGCGCGGGCATCCCGCGGGTCGTCTCCCGCCTCGACGCGCCATGCGCCCTCGAGCCGCCCCGAGCGGTGCAGCCAGACGTCGACCGGGATGGTCGCGTAGGGGATCACCGCGCTGCCGACCGCGAGCACCGCGGTGCCGAGGCTCCAGCGCTGGTTGAGCGCCGTGACGACGGCGGTCGCTGCGTAGGCGAGGAACACGAAGCCGTGGATGCCGCCCCCGACCGTGACCGCGACTCGCAGCTCCGGCTCGACCGCGCGGATCGCGAGCCCCGCGATGAGCAGGGTCCAGGTGACCGCCTCGGCGATCGCGACGAGACGGAAGAGCGACTTCGGGCTCACGCCCCGGTCACGCCCGCGCGAGCGAGGACCGGATGACGCTCGTGAAGAAGGTGAGGCCGTCGACGCCGGAGCGCATGGCGGCCGCCGTGTCGGGGCCGAACCCGGCCTCCACCGCGTGCTCGGGGTGCGGCATGAGGCCGACGACGTTGCCCGCCGCGTTCGTCACGCCGGCGATGTCGTCGAGCGAGCCGTTCGGGTTGACGCCGACGTAGCGGAAGGCGACCTGGCCCTCGCCCTCGAGCCGCTTCAGCGTCTCGGCGTCGGCGATGAACCCGCCCTCGCCGTTCTTCAGCGGGATGGTGATCTCCTGCCCCCGCGTGAAGCCGTTCGTCCACGCCGTCGACGCGTTCTCGACCCGCAGCACCTGGTCGCGGCAGATGAAGTCGCCGTGGTCGTTGCGGATGAGGCCGCCGGGGAGCAGGTGCGCCTCGACGAGGATCTGGAAGCCGTTGCAGATGCCGAGCACGGGGGTGCCGCGGCCGGCCGCATCCACGACCTCGCGCATGATGGGCGACTGCGCCGCGATGGCGCCGCAGCGGAGGTAGTCGCCGTAGCTGAACCCGCCGGGGAGGACGATCGCGTCGACGCCCTGGAGGTCGTGGTCGTCGTGCCAGAGCGCGACCGGCTCGGCGCCCGCGAGCCGGACCGCGCGCCGCGCGTCCCGGTCGTCGAGCGATCCGGGGAAGGTGACGACGCCGACGCGCACTACTCGGCGGCCTTCACCGCGACGACGTCCTCGATGACGCCGTTCGAGAGCAGGTCCTCGGCGAGGGCACGGGCCTCGGCCAGCGTCTCCTCGGTGATCTCGTCGACCGTGAGCTCGAAGCGCTTGCCGATGCGGACGTCGGTGACGCGGCTGCGGCCCTGCTTCGCGAGCGACCCGGCGACGGCCTTGCCGGCCGGATCCAGGAGCTCGGCCTTGGGCATGACCTCGACGACGATGGTGGGCACTCGTGGACTCCTGGCGGGTCGGGGGTGGGATGCCGTCAGTCTACCGGGAGCGGAGGGCCCGCCGGATGCCGTCCGCGAGGGCCGCGTAGCCGGCGGCGTCCGGGTGGAATCCGTCCGCCGCGGTGGAGGCGCCGTCGAAGCCGCGGGCGAGCGCGGTGCGCTCCTCCCGGGCGACGCGCGCGGCGGCGCGGACGAGTCCCTCGGAGGCGCGCCCGAGCGCGCGGCGGAGCGGCTGCGGGAGTCCGGGGAACGCGCCGAAGCGGGGTGGGGCGAGCAGCACGATCCGGCAGCCGTGCCGTGCATCACGCAGCTCGCGCACCATCTCGCGGAGGTCGCCCGCGTAGGCGCGCGGGGAGCGGAGGTGCATGGCGTCGTTCCAGCCCGCCGCGATGACGGCGACGTGCGGGCGCTCGGCGACGGCATCCCCGAGGTGCGCGCCGCGGATCCGGTCGGCGGTGGCGCCGTGCTCGCCGACCGCCGTCCACACGACGCCGCGGCCGTCGTCGATCCCGGTGTCGGCGAGGATCGCGGCGACCCGCGGGGCGAGCGCGTCCTCGGCGCGCTCGACGCCGGTGCCGACCGCGGTCGAGTCGCCGAGCACGACGAGCCGCCGCGCCTCCGGCTGGAGCGCGCCGCCGACCGTCGCGCCCGTCCAGGGAGGCGGGGGCGGGTCGAGGTGCGGCACCTCGCGTCGCAGCCGCCGCGCCTGCGCGAGCACGACCGGGGAGAGCAGGATCGCGGGGGCGCGGCTCATCGGGCGAGCTCCAGGCGCTCGCCGACCCCGGCATCCCAGGCGTCGTCGATCGCGAACTCGGCCCAATGGCGGTAGCCGCTCGCGCTCGGGTGGAAGAGGTCCTCGGCGAAGAAGCCCTCCGTGTAGACGCCCGCGGGCGGCGACATGTGGCGCCGCTCATCGCGCGCGACGACGCGGCGGGCGGCGCGCTCGAGGGCGCGGGTGTGCCGCCAGAGGGAGGTCGCGAGCGGCTCCGGCAGGAGGTCGAAGTGGACGAAGGCGGGCAGCGAGGACATGAGGATCGTCGCGTGCGGCCAGGCCTCGCCGAGCCGATCGAGCAGCTCCTCGACATCCCGCCTGAAGACGCGCGTCGAGCGCATCTGGAGGGCGTCGTTGGCGCCGGCGCTGAGGAAGACGAGGTCGGCGGGCTCCGCGAGCGCCTCTTCCATGAAGCGGTCGAGGAGCGCGCGGGAGCTCGCCCCGTTCTCGCCGACCGCGCGCCAGTGCACACCGCGGCCGAGGCGCTCCGCGAGCTCGGCGGCGAGGGCGCCGGGGAGGCCGTCCTCCTGGGTCTGCACGCCGACCCCGGCCGCGGTCGAGTCGCCGAGCACGAGGAGGCGCAGCGGGTCGGGGCCGGGCATCTCACCACGCCACGGGCGCTCGGCGTCGGGCAGGCGCGGCACGATGGCGCGGAGCTCGGTGGCCTGCCGGATGACGACGGGCCACTGGGCGGCCGCGATCACGCGGCTGAGCGAGAGGAAGCGAGGGGCGTCCACCCGCGGGATTCTAGCCACGCCGCCCGAACATTCAGGTGAGTTTCTCCGCATTCGCCGCGGGGATCCGTGCGGCGAATGCGGAGAAACCCACCTCACGGGGCTCAGGTCGCCGCGCGCACCCGCACGAGGTTCGACCAGGGGTCGTCGAAGGCGAGGGTCCGCCCGTCGTCGCGGCCCGGGATGCCGTGGTGCGCCATCCGCTCGCCCAGCTCGCCGAGGTCGTCGGCGGTCGGCACCACGATGTCCACCTGCCCGAGGCCGAGGGTGCGCTGGCGGCGGCCGGCGCCCTGGCTGCGCCAGACGTTCATCGCCATGTGGTGGTGGTAGCCGCCGGCGCTCACGAAGAGGGCGGTGTCGGCGTATTCCGCGCTGACCTCGAAGCCGAGCCGCCGCACGTAGAACTCGCGCGCCCGCTCGACGTCGCCGACGCTGAGGTGCACGTGCCCGACGACGGCCTCGCCCTGCCGGGGTTCCTCGGCGCCGGCCTCGGTGAGGTGCTCGGCGAGGAACCGGTTCGGGTCGAGGAAGACGGTGCCCATCTCGACCCGGCCGTGCACCCAGCTCCACTGCGTGCGGTCGCGGTCCCAGTAGAGCTCGACGCCGTTGTGCTCGGGGTCGTCGAAGTAGAAGGCCTGCGAGACGAGGTGGTCGCTCGATCCGGTGAAGGTCCCGGGATGCCGGCGCGCGACGGAGGAGACGGCGGCGGCGAGCGCGGCCCGGCTGTCGAAGAGGATCGCGGTGTGGAAGAGCCCGGCGTCGCGCGGTCCGGCGTGCCGGAGCTCGGGCGTGTGCTCGAGCACGATCACCGGCACGGCGCCGCGCCCGAGGACGGTGCGCCCGCCCTCCTGGCTCAGGACGTCGAGGCCGACGCCGTCGCGGTAGTACGCGGTCATGGCGTCGAGGTCGGCGACGTTGAGCGTCACCTGGCCCATGGCGGTGTCGGCGGCGAGCAGCTCGGTCATGCCCGACCCAACATGGGTGACGCATCAACCATTCCCGGGCGAGCCGTCGTGCAGGACATCCGCGCCGCCCGTGGCCGCGCGCCGGCGCGTCGAGCCGGATCTCCCGCAGAACGGCAGGGACGAGGAGGGCGACATCGGACGCGGACTCGCGCCCGACGCCCGGGCATCAGGCCGCCTGGCCCGTCAGGCGCTCGATGAGCTCGCGATAGCGCGCCGCGGTCTGCTCCACGATCTCGTGGGGCAGGAAGGGGGCGGGGTGGATCGAGCCCTCGTCCCAGTTCGCGGCGAGCCAGTCGCGCACGATCTGCTTGTCGAAGCTCGCGAGCCGGCCGGGCCCGCCGAGGGCGTACGCCTCGGCATCCCAGTAGCGGCTCGAATCGGAGGTGAGGACCTCGTCGGCGAGGACGATCGGCGCGTCCGGCCCCGCATCCCGATCCCGGCCGAACTCGAACTTGGTGTCCGCGAGGATCACGCCGCGGTGCTCGGCGATCGCCGAGGCCGCCCGGAACACCGCGAGCGAGGTGTCGCGCAGCGCCGCCGCATCGGCCTCGCCCACCAGCTCGACGGTGCGCTCGTAGCTGATGTTCTCGTCGTGCTCGCCGAGCGGCGCCTTCCAGGCGGGCGTGTAGATCGGCTCGGGGAGGCGGTCGCCGTTCTCGAGGCCGGCGGGGAGGGGGATGCCGCAGACCGACTGCGTCGCCTGGTACTCCTTCCAGCCGGAGCCGACGAGGTACCCGCGCACGACCGCCTCGATCGGCAGCATGTCGAGCTCTCGCACGAGCATCGCGCGGTCGGCGACGGCCTCGGGCAGGAGCGCGCGCGCGCCGCCCGCGATCTCGTGATCCTCGACGAGGTGGTTCGGCACGAGCTCGCGCAGCTGGTCGAACCACCAGAGGCTGAGGCGCGTGAGCAGCGCGCCCTTGCCGGGGATGCCCGGCTCCAGCACGTGGTCGAAGGCGCTCACCCGGTCGGAGGCGACGACGAGGATGCGGCCCGGCTGCTCGGGCGAGCGGTACAGGTCGCGCACCTTGCCCGAGTAGACGTGGTCCCAGCCCTCGACGGAGTCGCCGGTCATCGGGCGACCTTCTCCGCGATGTCGCGGCGGTAGTGCGATCCCTCGAGCCCGATGACCTCGAGCGCCGCGTACGCCTTCGCCCGGGCCGCCGCGAAGTCGGCGCCGCGCGCGACGACGCTGAGCACGCGGCCGCCCGTCGCGACGAAGCGCCCGTCGACGAGCGCGGTCGCGGCGTGCGCGATCGCGACATCCCGCACCTCGTCGAGCCCGGTGATCTCGCGCCCCGTGACGGGGCTCTCCGGGTAGCCCTCGCTCGCGAGCACGACCGTCACGGCGGCGTCGGGCGAGAAGGCGGGATACGGCAGGCGGCCGAGCGCGCCGGTCGCGGCGGCGAGCAGCAGCCCCGAGAGCGGGGTCTCGAGGCGCGGCAGCACGACCTGCGTCTCGGGGTCGCCGAAGCGCGCGTTGAACTCGATGACGCGGATGCCCTGCTCGGTGATGATGAGGCCGCAGTAGAGGAGGCCGACGAAGGGGGTGCCCTCGTCCTCGAGTCGGCGGATGGTCGGGAGCGCGATCGTGTCGACGACCTCGTCGACGAAGTCGGCCTCGCTCTCCCAGCGCTCGGCGAGCCAGGGGAGCGGCGAGTAGGCGCCCATGCCGCCCGTGTTCGGGCCGGTGTCGCCGTCGCCGGCGCGCTTGAAGTCCTGCGCGGGGCTCAGCGGGAGCACGTCGTGGCCGTCCGCGAGGAGGAACAGCGACACCTCCTGGCCGTCGAGGAACTCCTCGACGAGCACCCCGCCCTGCTGGAGGTAGAAGCGCGCGTGGTCGAGGGCGGCCTCCCGGTCGTCGGTGACGATGACGCCCTTGCCCGCCGCGAGCCCGTCGGCCTTGACGACGTAGGGGGCGCCGAACTCGGCGAACGCCGCCTCGACCTCCTCGACCGTCGTCGCCTGCACCGCGCCGCCGGTCGGCACCTTCGCCTCCGACATGATCCGCTTCGCGAAGGCCTTCGAGCCCTCGAGCGCGGCGGCGGCCCGGTCGGGCCCGAAGACGGGGATGCCGGCGCGGCGCACGCGGTCGGCGACGCCCGCGACGAGCGGCGCCTCGGGGCCGATGACGACGAGCTGGAAGGCGTTGTCGGCGGCGAACTCGGCGACCAGCTTCGGGTCGGAGGCGTCGATCTTGACGGTCTCGACCTGCTGTGCGAGGCCCGCGTTGCCGGGGGCGGCGACGATCTCGTGGCCGGCATCCTCCGCGAGGAGGGCGGAGACGATGGCGTGCTCGCGCGCGCCGGAGCCGAGGACGAGGATCTTCACCGCAACAGGCTACCGGCGCATTGTTAGCGTGGAGTGCATGGCGAAGTCGAGGATCGTGGCCATCGTCGGGGAGGCGGCCGTGCGGCAGGCCGTCGCGGGCGAGACGGATCGGCAGGGCACGGCGCTCGCCGTGCGGTACCTGCTGCAGGTGCTCGCGGACGCGGCGCCGGGGGCGTCCGTCGAGGTGCGGGTGCCGCCCTTCGGGGCGGTGCAGGCGATCGAGGGGCCGGGGCACACCCGCGGCACCCCGCCGAACGTCATCGAGACGGACGCCGAGACCTGGATCGCGCTCGCGACGGGCTCGCTCGCCTGGGGGGATGCGGTGGCCGCGGCGAGCGTGTCGGCCTCCGGCTCGCGGGCCGACCTCTCGGCCCATCTGCCGCTCGCCTGGGACGACCCCACGGTGCTCGGGTAGGCGATCCGGTCTCCCCGCGGACGCGGCGTCGCCGGCGCCCAGGCGGCTCTGGGAGAATCGGGGCATGAACGATTCGACGGCAGGCGGCCCTGCGCCTGACCTCGATCGGCCAGAGTCCCACGGGTCGACCCGGGTCAGCATCCGTCGAGCTCCCAAGCTCGGCGTCTTCATCGTCTTCGGCGCGCTCGCCGGACTCCTCGCCACCCTGTTCGTCACGGGGCTCTATCCCGCCGATCCGAGGGTCGGCTTCGCGGCGCTCTTCGGCTACTTCGCGCTGTACGGGGTGCCGGCCGGCATCCTCCTCGGCGCGGTGATCGGCCTCGTCGTCGATGCGGTCTCGCGTCGGCGCGCGAAGACGGTCGTCGTCGAGCGCGAGGTGGAGCGGGCTCCCGCGGCGCCGGCCGCGCCGCCCGAGCCCGAGCACTAGCCCCTTCGGGAGGGTTTTCCGCCGACACGCCGCCGGTGCGGCCGCGACACGCCGCCGGGATGCCGAAGACCCTCCCGAAGCAGGGGGAGGCTAGGCGACCGCGTGCCGGACGAGGCGCTCGAGCGTCGCGAGGCCGTCCGAGGAGAGCACGCTCTCGAGGTGCCCCTGCACGCTCGCGACCTTCGGCCCGCGGAGCGCGTGCACGACGCCCGTCGCCGCATCCGCGCTCACCTCGAGGCCGTGACGCGTGCGCGTGCCGGCGGCCGCATCCGGGCCCGGCTCGACGCGCGCCGCGAAGGTGTTGTAGAAGCCGATCGCCGGCCGCTCGCCGAAGACGTCGACCTCAAGCCGCACGCCCTGGCGCGGCGCGAGGAGCGGCTCGATCTCGAGCCCCTCGCGCATCGCGAGCACCTGATGGCTGAGGCACACCGCGAGCGTGGGGAGGCCGGCGTCGAGGCGCTCGCCGAGGCGGCGGTGCAGGGTCGCCATGCGCGGATCCTGCAGACGCCGGGGGTCGCCCGGGCCGGGCCCGAAGACGACCAGATCGGCCGACGCTCCCTCGGGCACCGCATCCCAGTGGACGACCCGCGCATCCAGCCCCAGGTGCCGGAGCTGGTGGGCGAGCATCGTCGTGAACTGGTCCTCGTGGTCGACGACGATCGCCGAGAGGCCCGTCAGCTCGGAGGGCGCGGGCGGCGACTGCGGCCGCAGCCAGAACGCGGCGAGCCGGTCGTTGCGCGAGGCGAGCGCCTCCGCGACGCCCGGCTCCTCGTACAGCACGGGTGCCGGCGCGGCGGCGGGGCGCTCGACCGCGCCGATCGCCATGAGCACGCCGGCCGCCTTCGCGTGGGTCTCCGCGACCTCGCCCTCGGGCGTCGAGTGGCGCACGAGCGTCGCCCCGACGGGCACCGTCACGCGGCCCGCGTCGTCGAGGTAGGCGGTGCGGATGAGGATGGGGGCGTCGAGCGAGTAGCCCTCGGCACCCGGCGAGGCGCCCGGCTCGAAGAGCGCGAGCACCCCCGAGTAGTAGCCGCGCGGCGCCGTCTCGTGCCGCGCGATGACCGCGCAGGCGTTGCCCATCGGCGAGCCCGTGACGGTCGGGGCGAACATCGTGAGGCGCAGCACCTCGCGCACGTCGAGGTCGGTGCGGCCCTCGAGCACGTACTCGGTGTGGGTGAGGCGCGACATCTGCTTGAGGTACGGGCCGAGGATGCGGCCGCCGTCGGGGCAGACGGCGCTCATCATCTTCATCTCCTCGTCGACCACCATGAAGAGCTCCTCGCTCTCCTTGACGTCGGCGAGGAACTCGAGCAGCGCCTCGCCCGTCGGCGCGGTCGCGCCGTGCCGGAAGGTGCCCGAGATCGGGTTCATGCGGGCCGTGCCGTCGTCGACGCTCACGTGGCGCTCCGGGGTGGCGCCCGCCGCCGCGAGACCGGGCGTGCGGATGGCGAACGTCCAGTACGCGCCCTGCTCGTGCTCGAGCAGCGCCCGCATCCAGCTCAGCACCGCCTCGCCGGGGGCCGCCCGCGTGCTCGACACGAAGTCCCGCCGGATCACGAAGTTCGCGCCCTCGCCGCGGCCGATCTCCTCCTCGATGACCTGGCGCACGGTCGCGCCGTAGGTGGCGTCGGGGATGTCGAAGCCGGCCGCCTCGATCGCGACCGGCTCGGCGGGGAGCAGCGCCAGCGCCTCCGCGAGCGGCACGAGCTCGCGCTCGCGCACCACGAGGCAGCGCAGCGGCGCCTCGTCGTCGTGCGCGTCGAAGCCGCGCTCGCGGACCTGGCGGAACGGGACGAGCGCGAGCACCGTCGAGCCCTCGAGCGGGATGTCGGCGAGCCGCTCGACGTCGACGACGTCGCCGACGAGCACGTCGACCTCGGGGGCGCCGCGGCGGTGCAGCACGGCGAAGGGGAGGGCGTCGTCGTGGAGGAGGGATGCGAGGAGCGCGGTCATCGGTGCGGGGTCCTTCTCGGTCGGGGCCGGCATCCGTCCCGCAGAGACGCGAAACGACCGCCGGGTTCGGCGGTCGTGCGTGGTGCGCGCGTCGGTCCGCCTAGGAGGCGGGCCACCAGGAGGCGGAGCGGGTCGCGAGCATGCGGTCACCCTACCGCACCGCGGCGAGGCGTCGACGGCTCAGCTGAGCTGGTTCGCCTCGACCCAGGCGAGGTACTCCGGCGTGACGGTGCCGGTCACGTACTCGCCCGTGAAGCAGCTCATCTCGAGCGCCTCGATGGAGCTGCCCTCGAGGATCGCCGACTGCATGTCCGCGACCTCCTGGTAGATGAGGTGGTCGGCGCCGAGCTCGAGCGCGATCTCGGGGATCTTGCGGCCCGCGGCCACGAGCTCCTCGCGGCTCGGCATGTTGATGCCGTAGACGTGCGGGAAGCGGACTGGCGGGGCCGCGCTCGTGAAGGTCACCGAGTTCGCGCCCGCCTGCCGGGCCATGTCGACGATCTCCTTCGAGGTGGTGCCGCGCACGATCGAGTCGTCGACGATGAGCACGTTCTTGCCCTTGAACTCGGAGCTCATGGCGTTGAGCTTCTGCTTGACGCTCTTCTTGCGCTGCTCCTGGCCCGGCATGATGAAGGTCCGGCCGACGTAGCGGTTCTTGTAGAAGCCCTCGCGGTACTCGATGCCGAGCTTCCGCGCGACCTGCATGGCGGCCGGGCGGGAGGAGTCCGGGATCGGCATGACGACGTCGATGTCGCCCGCCGGCGCGTGGGCGGCGATCGTGTCGGCGAGCCGGTCGCCGAGACGCAGCCGCGCGTCGTAGACCGAGATCCCGTTCATGATCGAGTCGGGACGCGCGAGGTACACGTACTCGAAGGAGCAGGGGATGAGGCGGGGCGCCTTCGCGCACTGGCGCGAGGACATCTCGCCCGAGCGGCTGATGTAGATCGCCTCGCCGGGGGCGACGTCGCGGACCACCTCGTAGCCGCCCGACTCGAGCACGAGCGACTCGCTCGCGACGACCCACTCCTCGCCGACGAGCCCGGCGCTGCGCTTGCCGAGGACGAGCGGGCGGATGCCGTAGGGGTCGCGGAAGGCGAGGAGTCCCTGCCCGGCGATGAGCGCGATCGCGGCGTAGGAGCCCTCGACCCGCTCGTGGAGGGTCTCGATCGCGTCGAAGACCTGGTCGGGGTCGAGGTCGGTGCCGCGCACCTGCGCCTGGAGCTCGTGGGCGAGCACGTTCACGAGGAGCTCGGTGTCGGAGCTCGTGTTGAGGTGCCGGCGGTCGACGCGGAAGAGCTCCTCGGTGAGCTCGCGCGTGTTCGTGAGGTTGCCGTTGTGGATGAGGACGATGCCGTAGGGCGCGTTCACGTAGAACGGCTGCGCCTCCGTCTCCTTGCCGGCGTCGCCGCGGGTCGCGTAGCGCACGTGGCCGAGGCCCATGGTGCCGAGCAGCGAGCGCATGTCGCGCGTGCGGTAGGCCTCGCGCACCTGGCCGCGGGCCTTGTGCATGTGGATGATGCTGCCCTCGCTGGTCGCGATCCCGGTCGAGTCCTGACCGCGGTGCTGGAGGAGGGCGAGGCTGTCGTAGACCTGCTGGTTGACCGGGCCGGAGGAGACGATGCCGACGATGCCGCACATGCGGGTGGAGACTCCAGGTGGATGCGAGGTGACGGGTGCCCGACCGGGCACGGTCGATTCTCCCACAGTGCGGGCCGCCGTGCGGACGGCCGGGTCTGGAGCGGGGACGTCGAAGCTCACGTCCTGGGCGGACACGGGCTGCCTCGACGACGCTTCGCGCCGCGAGCAGGGGAGGATGGGCCCGTGGAGTACCGCTTCTCGCCACCGCCCGGTTGGCCTGCACCGCCCGCGGGCTGGACGCCGCCTCCCGGGTGGACGCCGGATCCCGCGTGGCCACCCGCCCCGGAGGGCTGGACCTTCTGGGAGCCCGTCGGGGATGCGGCGGCGCCCGCCCCGGAGCCGGTCGCCGCGGCGCCCGGGGTGCGGATCATCGCCTCGCCGTACGACTCGCAGCTGCCGGTCTCGCAGCCCGCGCAGGGCGGCCTCTCGCACGGCGCGAAGCTCGCGATCGCCGGGGGCGGCGCGGGCTGCCTCGTCATCGTCGCCGGCATCGTCGTCTTCGGGATCTTCCTGTACTACCTCGGCTGATCCGGCCGACGTCCGCTCGAAGTCCCGAGTCGGGCTCATCACGAGAGAGGATGGGCCCGTGCTGTACGCCTTCAACCCGCCGCCCGGCTGGCCGACGCCCCCACCGGGTTGGCAGCCGCCGCAGGGCTGGCGACCGGACCCCGCCTGGCCGCCCGCGCCGCATGGCTGGCAGTTCTGGGTGCCGGTGCCGCCCGCGCAGGCCGTGCCGCAGCATCCCGCGCCGCAGCAGGCCGCCCCGCGCCCCGACGCGCCGGCCCCCCGGCGCGGCGGGGGCGGCGCGATCGTCGCCATCGTGCTCGTCCTCGTCGGCCTCTTCGTCGTGCTGCCGGTCGGCTTCGGCGCCGTCGTGCTCGTCGGGGCGCTCGCGGGCGGCGGCAGCGGCAGCACCTCGCCCGGCTTCGGGACCGGCGAGGACGATGACGCGACCGCGCTCGCCGCGGCGCTCGACGAATGGGATGCGGTGCTCGAGGAGACCGCGGCCTTCCAGCGCAAGCACTACTTCGGCTACAGCCACGGCTCGCTCGAGAGCGACCTCGAGTGGAACACCGAGCGCGTCGCCGGCGCGGGCGAGGACCGCTTCGCGGCCGGCACCGTGGAGTCCGCGGTCGCCTCCATGCGGTCGGCCCTCGACGGCGCGCGCGCCGAGGTCGCGGAGTGGAGGTCGACCTTCAGCGCGAAGGGGGAGCGGCGCGGCAACCGCACGGGCACCCGAGCCGAGGAGGTCGTCGACCGGATCAGCGGCCTCCGCGCGAAGATCGTCTTCGACCGCAAGTGCAAGGGGAAGGACGTCCTCGCCTGCGTCCTCGGCCGCGACCCTGCCACGATCCACGTCGCCGAGCGCCTCCGCGGGCTCTCCGACGCCGACCTCCGCGCCCGCTACGGCCTCGACTGGAAGCAGCTCATGCTCCACGAGTACGCGCACGTCGTCCAGAACCGCATGGGCTCGCGCCTCCTCGAGAACGAGGAGTTCCAGCGCCTCTACGTGGAGGTGAAGGTGCCCTCCGCGTTCACGGGCGACGACGCGAGCTGGCCCGACGAGCAGAGCGCCGACTGCATGACCAAGGTCAAGGATCCGAGCTACTGGGCCACCTACCCCGGTGTGACGTGCACGCCCGAGCGACTCGCCTTCGCGAAGCGGATGTGGGCCCTCGACGTCTGAGCGGACCGGCGGCCTCCGCCGCCCCCGGTACCCTGGGCTCGTGAGCGGGAACACCTACGCGGAGGCCGGCGTCGACACGGCCGCAGGAGACCTGGCCGTCGAGCTGATGAAGTCCGCCGTCGCGCGGACGCACGGCAGCGAGGTCCTCGGCGGGGTCGGCGGATTCGCCGGGCTCTTCGACGTGTCCTTCCTCAAGGCCTACACGCGGCCGCTGCTCGCGACGAGCACCGACGGGGTCGGCACGAAGGTCGCGATCGCGCAGGCGATCGACAAGCACGACACGATCGGCCAGGACCTGGTCGGCATGGTCGTCGACGACATCGTCGTGGTCGGCGCGAAGCCGCTCTTCATGACCGACTACATCGCCTGCGGCAAGGTGGTGCCGGAGCGCATCGCCGACATCGTCGCCGGCATCGCGCGCGCCTGCTCCGACACGGGCACCGCGCTCGTCGGCGGCGAGACGGCCGAGCACCCCGGCCTCCTCGGGGTCGACGACTACGACGTCGCGGGCGCCGCGGTCGGCGCCGTCGAGGCGGATGCCGTGCTCGGCGCCGACCGGGTCCAGGACGGCGATGTGGTCCTCGCGATCGGCTCGAGCGGCCTCCACTCGAACGGCTACTCGCTGGTGCGCCACATCCTCGCCTCCCGCGGGATCGGGTTCCGCGACCACTCGGCGGAGCTCGGCGGCACGGTCGGCGAGGTGCTCCTCGAGCCGACCCGGCTCTACACCTCGCCGCTGCTGCGCGTGCTCGCCGATCCGCGTCTCGGCGCGGGCGTGCACTCGCTCAGCCACGTGACGGGCGGCGGCATCGCCGCGAACCTGGCCCGCGTTCTCCCCCGCGGCTCGCGCGCCGAGCTCGAGCGCAGCACCTGGTCGCCCGCGCCCGTCTTCCGGGTGCTCCTCGACATGCAGGGCTCGCCGCTCGAGTCGGCGGAGGCGACCTGGAACCTCGGCATCGGCTTCTTCGCCGTCGTCGCCCCCGCGGTCGCCGACGACGTCGTCGCGAAGCTCGCGATCGACGGGATGCCGGCCTGGGAGGTCGGACGGGTCGCCCTCGGCGGCGACGCGCCCCAGGGCGAGGGCTGGGAGCAGGGCGCCAAGGGCGTCGACGGCGGCGCCGTGCGCCTCACCGGCCGCTACGCGGACTGACGGCGGCGCTCGTGAGCGGCACGCTGCCCCGCGTCGCGGGCGATCCCACGCCGCCCGACCCGCGCATCCGCGGCACCTGGAGCCTGGGGCTCGGCATCGCCTCGCTCGCGCTCGGCTTCATCTGGGTCGTGCCGGTCGTCGCGATCGTGCTCGGCGTCTCCTCGCGTCGCCGCGAGCCGGAGGCGCGGCGGCGGGCGCTCGGCGGGATCGTGCTCGGCGCCGTCTCGCTCGCCGCGTGGGTGCTGTTCGCGGGGCCGCTGCTCGACCTCATCGGGTTCTTCTAGACCCGACGGGGCGGAGTCGGCTCAGGCCGACTTCGACTCGCCCGTGCCGTACTCGTCGGCCTCGTCGTCGCCCTCGGCGTCGGCGTACTCCGACCACTTCTCGAGGTCCTCCTCGAGTCGCGGGTTGCCGCCGAGCTCCTTCTCCAGGGCACCGTAGTTCGTGTCGGGGCTGAAGTACTTCAGCTCGCGAGCGACCTTGGTGTGCTTTGCCTTCTGACGGCCGCGCCCCATGCGTGACCCCCTCATGATTCAGGATGGCGAACAGGACAGAAATCTGGCGGGCAGTCTATCACGCGAGGCTCCACGCGCCTGGCCGCCGGGGTCCGCCGGAGCGGCCGGCCGCATCCCGATCGGACACCGGACTCCCGGCCGGGAGTGCGCCGTGTTCGCTACCCTTGCCGGGTGACCGCCCCGGGATTCGACACCTCCGTCGTGGTCGTCGGCGCGGGGCAGGCGGGTCTCTCGGTCGCCTACTACCTCCGGCGCCTCGGGCTCGACCCCGGCAACGACGTCGTGCTGCTCGATCGCGGTCCCGGCGCCGGCGGCGCATGGCAGTTCCGCTGGGAGGCGCTGCGCCTCGGCTACGCGCACCGCGTCAACGACCTCCCGGGCATGGACGAGCTCGGCGTGAGCTTCGACACGGCCGACCGGCAGGCGCCCGCGCGCGACGTCGTCGCCGACTACTACGCCCGCTACGAGAAGCACTACGCTCTGCAGGTCGTCCGCCCCGCCGACGTGACGCGCGTGACCTCGCTGCTCGACGGGTTCCGGGTCACCTTCGACCAGGGCGACGGGCCGGTCGACGTGACGACGAGGATCCTCGTCAACGCGACCGGCACCTGGGGCGCCCCCTTCATCCCCTGGTACCCGGGGATGAACTCCTTCCGCGGCCGCCACCTCCACACGGTCGACTACGTGGATGCCGAGCAGCTCCGCGGGCAGCGCGTCGCCGTCGTGGGCGGCGGCACGAGCGCGATCGGGTTCCTGCTCGAGCTCGAGAAGGTCGCCGAGAGCATCACCTGGGTTTCGCGTCGACCCATCGAGTTCCTCGAGGAGCAGGAGCTCAACATCGAGGCGGGCGGCGCCGCGGTCGCACAGCAGGACGAGGCCGCCCGCGCGGGTCGGGCGCTGCCCTCGATCGTCTCGACGACCGGCGTGCCGCGCAGCCGCCGCATCCAGGCCGCGATCGATCGCGGCCTCCTCGTCGCGGAGCCCATGTTCAGCTCGATCGAGCCGGACGGCGTCCGGTGGGCGGACGGCCGGTTCCAGCAGATCGACACGATCATCTGGGCGACCGGGTTCCGGCCGGAGCTCCGGCACCTCGCGCCGCTCAAGCTGCGCGAGAAGTCGGGCGGCGTGACGGTCGGGCAGGGCGCGTCGTGGCGCAACTCGCGCATCTTCTTCGCCGGCTACGGGCCGACGGCCTCGACGATCGGCGCGAACAAGGTGGGGCGCACGATCGCGCGCCAGGTCGTGGCGACGCTGTCGAGCCTCGGCTAGTCGCCGAAGTCGGTGTCCTTGTAGGGGTCGCCGGCCCGGTCGTAGGTGGTCCAGATGCCCACCCGCCGGCCCCGGTCGAACTCGCCGGAGCGCATGCGGGTCCCGTCGAGCCGGAACCACATCCACTCGCCGTGCATCTCGCAGTCGAGCATGAGCCCGCGCCCGCGGATGCTGCCGTCCCGGTGCCGCTCCACGTGCTCCGTCGCCTCGCTGCCGCTCACGCTCCCGACCATATCCCCCGCCGACAGTGCCCGAACAGCCTCGAGCGCGCCCGGAGTTTGGGGCGCGCTCGAGGCTGTTCGGGCACTGTCGCGTGTGCGTGTGCGTGTGCGTGTGCGTGTGCGCGTGCGTGTGCGCGGGTGAGGAGAGGGTCAGCGGAGCGCGGCGTGCACGGCGACGGCGGCGGCGGCGCTCCAGGCCTGCGGGCGGCAGGCCGCCGGATAGGGGGCCGGGGCCGCCCGCTCGCCCGCGGCATCCCCCGAGTGCAGCTCCGGCATCCGGTACCCGAAGGCGGCTGCGGCGCGCAGCAGCCCCTCGGCGAGCAGCGCCGCCTCCTCGTGGAAGCCCTCGCGCGCGAGCCCGTGGACCGCGATCGCGGTGTCGTGGGTCCACACGCTGCCGCCGTGGTACGACAGCGGCCAGTACCCGCGCTCGAGCGTCGACATGGTGCGCAGCCCGAAGCCGGAGGCGAGCTGCGGCGAGGCGAGGCGGGCGGCGACGAGCGCCGACTCCGCGGGATCGAGGAGGCCGGTGCCGAGCAGGTGGCCGAGGTTCGAGGTGAGCGAGTCGACCGGCTGCTTCGCCGCATCCAGCGCGATCGCCGGATAGCGGCCGGTCTCGTCCTCGACCCAGAAGCGCTCGCCGAAGCGGCGCCGGAGCCGCCCCGCCCAGGCGCGCCAGGTCTCGCCGGCGCCCGCGCCGCGCAGCGCGTCGAGCAGCTCGGCGCCGCCGACGGCCGCCTCGTAGGCGTAGGCCTGCACCTCGCAGAGCGCGATCGGGCCGTCGGCGAGCCGGCCGTCGCGCCACTGGACGCTGTCGCCGGAGTCCTTCCAGCCCTGGTTCGAGAGGCCCGTGCCGGTCTCGTCGACGTACTCGAGGAGGCCGTCGCCGTCGCTGTCGCCGAAGTCGCGCATCCAGGCGAGCGCCGCCTCCAGCGCGGGGAGCAGCTCGCGCACCTCCGCCTCCGGCATCCCGTGCCGCCAGGCGTCATGGAGGAGGCAGATCCAGAGCGGCGTCGCGTCGACGGTGCCGTAGTAGAGCGGCGGGAGGCTGACGCCCTCGCCGGGGATCTCGAGCGTGCCGCGGCGCAGCTCGTGCATGATCTTGCCGGGCTGCTCGGCGGTCGCCGCCACCCGATCCCGCCCCTGGAGCCCGGCGAGCACGCGCAGCGTGGAGGCGGCGAGCGCCGTGCCGGTCGGGAGGAGGAGGCGGGCGGCCCACAGCGAGTCGCGGCCGAAGAGCGTCAGGAACCAGGGGGCGCCGGCGGCGAGGAACTCGTCCTCGCCGTGCGCGGTGCGGAGCCGGAGCGCGTCGAGGTCGCCGAGGGCGCGCTCGAGCCAGCGGCCCAGTCGGTCGTCGTCGGGCGCGTCGGGCGCGGCCCAGGGGGCGGGCCCCACGGCGGGGCGCACGACGGCGTCGGCGTCCTCGGCGCGGATCCGCCAGCTCGCGGTGGCGCGGCCGCGCGGCGGCACGGCGAGGGGGATGCGGAGCAGCACCCCCGCCTGCCCGATCGCGACCTCGGCGCCGGGCGCCTGCACGCGGGCCGTCACGGCATCCCCCGACCAGACGGCGCCGTCCGGCTCGGGCAGCGCCTCGACGGGGATCGAGGGGGCGCCCTGCTTGACGGCGTCCATGGGGTCGAGGGCGGGGCGCAGGCGCACCTCGATGTCGAGCCGCAGCTCGCGGTCGAGGCGGGAGACGATCGTGAGCTCGTCGAGCACGCCGTCGGCGAGCGCGGTGCGCTCGAGCTCGGAGCGGAGGTCGGGGTCGGCGACGCGGTCGTCGTCGAGCTCGCGGTGGAGGCTCGTGACGCGGAGGCGGTCGGCCGCCTCGAGGGAGGTCGCGATGTGCTCGCCCGCGCGCCCCGCGATGGCGACGGCGAGTGCGGAGACGACGCGCACATCCGAGAGGTAGATGCCGTCGATGGGGGCGGCGCCGATGCGGCCGTCGGGCCGCGACCAGGCCTGGGCGGGTGCGCGGAGCACGATCGCGGCGTCGTGGAGGAGCGGCTGGAGCCGCGGCTCCTCGTCGGGGTGGTGGGGCATGAGCTGGCTGGTCCTCGTTGACAGGTCCGGTTCTGCGGGTAACATAACACCGATGATTTGATCGTTCAAAGAACGGTCGGGATCGAGTCGAGGGAGACGCGATGACGGCACGAGCATCCGGCGGGCAGACCGCCTCGCTGCCCACCGTCGACGACGTGGCGAAGCTCGCCGGGGTTTCCCGCCAGACCGTCTCCAACGTCCTCAACACGCCCTCGATCGTGCGCGACGCGACCCGCGAGCGGGTGCAGACCGCGATCGACGAGCTCGGCTACCGACCCCACGCGAGCGCCCGCCGGCTGCGCACCCGCTCGAGCTCGACCATCGGCATCCGCCTCGACCCCATGAGCCGCAACGGCGTCTCCGGCTCCGTGCTCGACCGCTACCTGCACGCGCTCGCCGAGCAGGCCGACGCCCGCGGGATGCGGATCATGCTCTTCACCGCCGCCGACCAGGCCGAGGAGATCGCGCAGTACCGCCGTCTCCGGGACGGCGCCGACGTCGACGCGCTCGTCGTCACGGCGACCGGCTACGACGACCCGCGCATCGCCTGGCTCGCCGCCGAGCGGGTGCCGTTCATCGCGTTCGGACGCCCCTGGGGCCGCGAGGGCGAGGACGATCCGGCGCGCCGCTGGGTCGACGTCGACGGCGCCGCCGGCACCCGCGATGCCGCCCGCCACCTCCTCGGGCGCGGCCACGAGCGCGTCGGCTGGCTCGGCTGGCCCGCCGGCTCCGGCACGGGCGACGACCGCCGCCGCGGCTGGGCGCAGGCCATGGCCGAGCGGCTCGGGACGGGGGATGCCGCCCTCGCCGCGCTGAGCATCGAGGCCGAGGAGGGGGTCGCCCCCGGTCGCCGCGCCGTCGAGCAGCGCCTCGCCGAGGCGGGCGGCGACCCTGCGCGGGCCGGGCTCGAGGCGCTCGTCTGCGCGAGCGACTCGCTCGCGCTCGGCGCCATGATGGCCGTCCGCGAGGCCGGGCACCCGCGGTTCCCCGTCATCGGCTTCGACAACACCCCCGTCGCGCAGGCCGTCGGCCTCTCGAGTGTCGACCAGCGCCTCGACGAGGTCGCCGCCGCCACCCTCGAACTGCTCATGGGAACGGAGGGGACCCGCGTGCTGCCGTCCGGCACCGCATCCGCGGGCCCCGGACGCCGGCTCGTGACCCCCAAGCTCGTCGTCCGCCGGTCGAGTCACCTGGCGCCCATCGATGAGGAACCCGCCGCCGGCGAGGACGCCGGCGCATCGCAACGGAAGGAACACTGATGCACACCAGGAAGCTGGGCGCCGCCGTCATCGCGATCGGGGCCGTCGCCGCGCTCGCCGGATGCTCGGGAGGCGGAGGAGGCCAGGGCCCGGAGGGCGCCTCCCTGACGATGCTCATCGGCTCGAGCGGCGACGCCGAGACGGCCGCCGTGCAGGCCGCCGCCGACGCCTGGGCCGAGGAGAACGGCGCCGAGGTCGAGGTGGTCGCCGCGAGCGATCTGACGCAGGAGCTCGCGCAGGGCTTCGCGGGCGACGACGCCCCCGACGTCTTCTACATGAGCTGGGACCAGTTCGCGACCTACGGCGCCAACGGCTACCTCCAGCCCTACGCCGAGGACCTCCCGAACGCGGGCGACTTCTACCCGGGCCTCGTCGACACCTTCACCTATGACGGCGCCTTCACCTGCGCCCCGAAGGACTTCTCGACCCTCGGCCTCATCATCAACACGGAGCTGTGGGCGGATGCCGGCCTCACCGACGCCGACATCCCGACCGACTGGGACGGGCTCGAGGCGGTCGCGACGAAGCTGACGACGGATGACGCGGTCGGCCTGAGCTTCGGCGCCGAGTACCAGCGCATCGGCGTCTTCATGGGTCAGGCGGGCGGCGGCCTCGTCGACGACGACGGCACGACCGTCACCGCGGACAGCCCCGAGAACCTCGCGGGACTCGAGTACGTGCAGAAGCTCTACGACGAGGGCGTGCTGCGGTTCCCGGCCGACATCGACGCCGGCTGGTCGGGCGAGGCGCTCGGCGCCGGCAAGGCCGCCATGGTGATCGAGGGGCCGTGGATCAAGGGCATCGAGGGCGACTTCCCCGACACCGAGTACGCCGCGTACGAGCTCCCGGCCGGCCCCGCGGGGAAGGCGACCTTCTCCTTCACGAACTGCTGGGGCATCCCCGCCGACTCGGACACCGCGGAGGCCGCGACCTCGCTCGTCGAGTACCTGACGGGCGACGAGCAGCAGCTCGCCTTCGCGGACGCCTTCGGCGTCATCCCCTCGACGGAGGCCGCGGCGGCTGAGTACGCCGAGAAGTACCCCGAGAACGCCTCCTTCGTGGCGGGCGCCGAGTACGCGGTCAGCCCCGTCAACTTCGACGGCGCCGCCGCGGTGGTCTCCGACTTCAACTCGCAGCTCGGCGACCTCGGCAAGGCGGACGGGGCGGCGCTGCTCGGCTCGCTCCAGTCGAACCTGCAGGCCGCCCTCGACGAGGCCAACGGGTAGCCGGACCGGTCCGGTCGGGGGCGCGACCTCGCGCCCCCGGCGGGACCACCCGCCGTCCTGACGGAAGGAGCGAGCACATGGCGAAGGGCATCCGCGGCAGCGAGGCCCGCTACGGCTGGGCGTTCACGGCGCCCGCGATCCTCATCATCGGCGTGTTCCTGGTGCTGCCGATCCTGCTGGCGCTCTACGTCAGCTTCGGGGACTGGAACGGACTCGGCTCGCCGCTGCAGCGCAACGAGCTCGTCGGCGCCGACAACTACGCGGCGATCCTCGTCGAGTCGGGGCTCGCGCAGCGCGACTTCGGGCTCTCGCTCCGCAACAACTTCTTCTACGTCCTGCTCGTGGTGCCGCTCCAGACGGCGCTCGCGCTGTTCCTCGCCGTGCAGGTGAACCGCCGGGTGCTCCGCGGGCGGGGCTTCTTCCGCACCGCCTTCTACTTCCCGAGCGTGACCTCCTCGATCGCGATCACGACGATCTTCCTGTGGCTGTTCCTCGGCTCGGGCGCCGTCAACGCGACCCTCGCCGTCCTCGGCGTCGACGGGCCGAACTGGATGGCGGACTCGACGGGCCTCATCCACGGCGCCCTCGCGGGGCTCGGCGTCGCCGGCCCGCCCGAGGCGCTCGCGGGCGCCGGCCCGCTCGGCCTCACCTGGTGGGACTGGCTGTCGGGGCCGAGCGTCGCCATGACGGTGCTCATCATCATGGCCGTGTTCACGACCTCCGGCACCTTCATGCTGCTGTTCCTCGCCGCCCTCCAGAACATCTCGGGCGAGATCGACGAGGCCGCGTCCATCGACGGTGCGGGGTCGGTCCGCAAGTTCTTCTCGGTGACGCTGCCGATGCTGAAGCCGACGCTGTTCACGGTGCTGACGCTCGGCCTCATCGGCACCTGGCAGGTCTTCGACCAGGTGTACCTGATCCAGGACGGCGACCCCGGCAAGACGACGCTGACGCCCGCCTACCTCGCCTTCCTCACCTCCTTCCGCGAGCTGAACTGGGGCGAGGGCGCCGCGATCTCCTTCATCCTGTTCGGCATCATCGTCGCCTTCACGCTGCTGCAGCGCTTCGTGCTGCGGGATCGGGATCGCGGCCGCGGCGGGGTGCGGCGGGCCGAGAAGGCGGTCGCCCGGCTCCAGGCGGATGCCGAGGCGGCGAAGGCGGGCGCCGCGCCCGTCGCGCGCGAGGGAGGACGGCCGTGAGCGCCGCGACCGGCACCGCGCCCCCCGCCCCCGCCCGGGCGGTCGCCGGGCGCCGCCGCCGGGTGCGCCCCCGCGTCCTCCTCGGGGCGGGCGCCGGGTATCTCATCCTCATCGCGCTCGCGCTCGTCTACATCTACCCCTTCCTCATCTCCGTCTCCGGCAGCTTCAAGACGGATGCCGACGCCACCCAGAACGCGCTCTCGCTCATCCCCGAGACCTGGTCGACCGCGGCCTACGAGCGCCTCTTCACCTCGGTGCCGCTGCTGCAGTGGGCCGGCAACTCGCTCCTCGTCACGCTCTTCGTGACGGCGGGACGGGTGTTCTTCGACTCGCTCGCGGGCTACGCGCTCGCGCGGCTGCAGTTCCGGGGGCGCGGTGCGATCTTCGCCGCCCTCATCGCGGTCATGGCGGTGCCCAACGTCGTGCTCCTCATCCCGCGGTTCCTCGTGCTGAAGGAGCTCGGGATGTACAACACCTACGCGGGCATGATCGTGCCGATCATGATCGACGCGGCGGGCATCTTCATCATGAAGCAGTTCTTCGAGTCGATCCCGGTGTCGGTCGAGGAGGCGGCGCGCATCGACGGCGCGGGCGTGTTCCGCACCTTCTGGACGATCGTGCTGCCGATGGCGCGGCCGGCGCTCGTGACGCTGTTCATCCTGAGCTTCCAGGGCTCCTGGAACGAGTTCGCGCACTTCGTCGTCTCGCGCAACGACACCGACCTCGCGACGCTCACGACGGGCGTCGCATCCCTCACCTCGGGGCAGCTCGGATCCGGCAACCAGTATCCGCTGCAGCTCGGGGCGGCGGTGCTCATGTCGATCCCGGTGGCGGTGCTGTTCTTCGTCTTCCAGCGGCGCATCATGTCGACCTCGGAGGGCGCGGAGAAGGGCTAGGGGCCGGTGGTCTCGCCCCACCAGCGTGCCGTCGTGAACTCGAGGCCGTGCTCGCGGAGGCGCTGCGCGAGCCGGTCGTACTCGGCGTCGAAGCTCTCGCGCTGTCCCGGCTCTCGGAAGTCGCCGGCCATCTCGTCGAACTCGAGCTGGAAGCGCCGAGCCCAGGCGCGCAGCTCGTCTCTGAGGTCGGCCGGAAGGTGCCGGACCGGGCTCGCGTCGGGGTCGACGTAGTCGTTGAATGGCCAGTCGGTGTAGTTCGCCGTGAACTCGAGTGCGGTCGGCATCCTGGTCTCTTCAGCAACGTGAGGTCGTGCTCGGAATCGAGGTGATGACGATCCGATTATTGCGCGAGACGAAGACGCTCGGGTTGATGGTCTTCCAGTACCTCGGCTTGCCATTGACGGTGCGGTACAACTCGATCGGCGTCGAGTAGCAGCGCTTGTTCCCTGGCCGCGTCGACGTGCGGCTCGGCGATGCCAGCGCATTTCTCGACGTCCACAGCATGAAGTCGTCCCAAAGGCCCGGCCCGGGCATCTGGCTGATCCACTCCGACTGGTGCCGACTCCGGATGTGAACATAGCCTGCTCCCGAGTCGCCGCAACGAAGCTTGACCGTCGCGTCCAGTCTCGACGTCATCGACGCGACCACCGTGTCGCCGAGGCCTGCGTTGCATGCCGCGATCGTGACCGGGTCGAGGGCCGGCGAGACAGCGTCGCGTGCGGCGGGCTCGTCGGTGAAGTCGGTCTGCAGCAGGGGTTCCCCGCGATACCAGGACCCCGACGCGCGCGTCAGACGCCGCGCCTAGGGTGGCGGCATGCTCACCGCGATCGCCGTCGACGGCTACCGCTCCCTCCGCTCGCTCGTCGTGCCGCTCGAGCGCCTGACGCTCGTGACGGGCGCGAACGGCGCCGGCAAGTCGAGCCTGTACCGCGCGCTGCGGCTCCTCGCGGCGGCCGGCGAGGGGCGGATCGTGGCGGCGCTCGCCGAGGAGGGCGGGCTGGCCTCCACCCTGTGGGCCGGCCCCGAGGGCGGTCCGCGCCCCGGCGTCGCGACGCAGGGCGGCGTCCGCCAGCAGCCGGTCGCCCTGCGACTCGGGGTCGGCTCGGACGACTTCGGCTACGCGATCGACCTCGGCGTCCCGCAGCCCTCCCGCAGCGCCTTCTCGCGCGATCCCGAGATCAAGTCGGAGGCCGTCTGGTCGGGGCCGCTGCTGCGCCCGGCGACCCTCCTCACCGAGCGGCGCGGTCCGCTCGTGCGCACGCGCGGGGCGGAGGGCTGGCGCGACACCGAGCTCCGGCTGCCGCCGTGGTCGAGCGTCGTCGCCGAGCTGGGCGACCCGCGCGAGGCGGCGGAGGTCCTCAGCGTCCGTCGATCGCTGCGCGCCTGGCGCTTCTACGACGCCCTCCGCACCGACCGCGACGCCCCCGCCCGCACCCCGCGCGTCGGCACGCGCACGCCCGTGCTCGCCTCCGACGGCGCCGATCTCGCGGCCGCGCTGCAGACGATCCGCGAGATCGGCGACGGGGACGCGCTGGATGCGGCGGTCGCGGACGCCCTCGACGGCAGCCGCCTCGAGGAGGTCGCCCCCGTCGACGGCCGCTTCGCGCTGCGCGTCCGGCAGCCGGGGATGCTGCGGCCGATGGAGGCCGGCGAGCTCAGCGAGGGCACGCTCCGCTTCCTGCTCCTCGCCGCCGCGCTGCTGAGCCCGCGGCCCGCGGAGCTGCTCGTCCTCAACGAGCCGGAGGGCAGCCTCCACCCGCAGCTCATCGAGCCGCTCGCCGCCATGATCGGCCGGGCGGCCGAGGAATCCCAGATCGTCGTCGTGAGCCACTCGGCCGATCTCGCCGCCGGGCTCCGGCGGCACGGCGCCGCGCATCACGAGCTCGTGAAGGCCGACGGCGAGACGCGCATCGCCGACACGGGCCCGCTCGAGGGGCCGCCCTGGGCCTGGCCGTCCCGCTGAGGCCCGCCGATAGGGTCGGGGCATGAGCACCGTCGACCCGGCCGCCGTCCGCCGCGAGCGGCGGGAGCGCCAGCGCGGCAGCACGGGCGCGCTCCTGCTCACCGTGCTCGGCGGCCTCCTCCTGCTCATCGCCGGCGCCGTGTTCGGGCTCGGCTTCGGATCCGCCCTCGACACCTTCCGGATCATGAGCCTCAACAGCGTGTTCGCGGGCTGGGAGACCTCGATGCCGCTCGGGGCGGCCTCCTCGGGCATGCTCATCCCGGCCGGCGTCTTCGGCGGGATCGCCGCGGGCGCGTTCTACGCGTACTGGAACCGCCGCTTCGCGGGCGGCCCCGGCCTGCGGCTGGCCGGCATCGGCCCCGCCCCCATCGCCCTCGTCGGCAGCGCGGTCGGCGTCTCGCTCGCGGCGGCCATGTGGACCGAGCCCTTCGCGGTCGGCGTCGCGGTCGACCCGAGCTTCGGGAACGATGAGCCGTGGGGCGCATGGGAGTGGATCGCGTACTGGGCCGTGTACTGGGTTCCGGCGCTCGCGATCGTCCTCGCGATCCTCGTGATCGCGCTCGGGGCGAGCACGCGACGCGCCGCGAGCGGACGCGAGGCGCTCATCCGCGAGCTGCTCGTCAGCGGGCGGCGCGTGCCGGGCGAGGTCACCGAGGCAGAGGTGCCGCACGGCGACTCCGACCGGGTCGGGATGCCGTGGACGGTGCGCTTCGTCGACCAGTCCGGCACGCCCCGCTGGGTCGTCGAGCAGGGGATATTCCGGCGGACCGCGGCGCCGCGCCTCGGGCAGCAGGTGACGGTGCTGTTCGACCCCGCCCGCCCGGAGGACCGCCGGCGTATCTTCGTCGCCCTCGGCGAGGGCGCCGACCCGGCCGCCTACTCGGCGCACCGGTTCTAGGCGCCGCGGGGGCGCATCCCGGGTGCCGTGCGTGCGCCGCGCCGGCGACCCCTCCCACCTCGCGCGAGGAGCGCTCGCACGCGCGGGTGAGGGGTCCCATATGACGGGTTTCGGAGGCTCGAACCCGTCATATGGGACCCCTCGCGGGCGGGAAGCGCGGGATGCGGAGCGCGCTTCCGATGAGGGTTCGATTTCCGTCCGCTATGGGCGTCGTCAGGGGCGGACTCCGACCTTTCGCGCGAGACGCGCCCGTCTGCGCGGGTGAGGGGTCCCATATGACGGGTTTCGGAGGTTCGAAGTCGTCATATGGGACCCCTCGCGGGGTGCGGGGTGCGGGGTGCGGGGTGCGGGGTGCGGGGTGCGGGGTGCGGGGTGCGGGGTGCGGGCAGCCCGCGCCGGGACGTCAGCCGGCGAGCGCGCGTGCCGCCGCCCAGGCGAGGGCCGCCGCGCCGACGCCGAGCACGAGATTCGAGGCGACGCTCGCGAGCGCGGCCCGCGCGCGCCGCTCGAGCACGAGCTGCACGGTCTCGACGGAGAAGGTCGAGAAGGTCGTGAGCCCCGCGCAGAAGCCGCTCACGATCACGTACCGCAGGGCGGCATCCAGGATCCCGGCCTCCGAGAGCCCGAGCACGGCGCCCGCGACCGCCGAGCCCGCGACGTTCACGACGAGCACCGCCCACGGCAGCCGCGCCGGCCGACCCGCGAAGGCCAGCGTCACGGCGTAGCGCAGCGCCGCGCCGAGCGCCCCGAGCGCGAGGGCCGCCACGACGAGGCCGCCGCTCACTCGTCCGCCCCGATCGCCGGGCCGCGGCGCAGCCGCCGGCCGTGGAGCGTCGCCCCGAGCCGCAGACCGAGCCACGCGGCCGCGAGCCCGAGCGCGAGCGACACGACGAGGTACAGCGCGGCGAGTCCCGCGGCGCCCGCCTCCGCCATCGCGAGGAGCGAGAGCGCCAGCGCCGAGAATGTCGTGAAGCTGCCGAGCAGCCCCGCCCCGAGCCCCGCCCGCAGCCAGGCGGGCGCCACCGGCCAGAGGCCCGCCACGAGGATGCCGAGGGCGAGCGCGCCGAGGAGGTTCGCCGTGAGCGTCGACCACGGCCAGGTCGCGTCCGCGTGCGGCAGGAGGGCGTCGAGCGCGAGCCGCGCCCCCGAGCCGAGCACGCCGCCTGCCGCGACCGCCGCGACGGCGGACGCCTGCTCCCGGGACGCGCGCATCCCGGCCGGCCCCCGCATCCCGTCCCTCACCGGCGACGCCTGGCGGGCGCGATCGGCTTGCGCACGACCCGCTTCGGCGGGCGCACCGGCTCGCCGCGGCGCTCCTGCCCGGGCAGCGGGCGCGAGCGGCGGCCGTAGAGGAGATCGGAGGAGTCGAGCAGCCAGGGCACGAGGGTCACCATGACACCGTGCACGAGCATGAGCTTGTGCCGGATGCGGCGCGCCTTGTGGTTGTGGAGGAGGTTCTCCCACCAGTGCCCGACGATGTACTGCGGCGTGTAGACGGTCACGACCTCGCTGCCGTGCTCCTCGCGGCGCGCCTTGATGTACCCGATGAGCGGCACGCTGATGTCCCGGTACGGGGAGTCGAGGATGCGGAGCGGCACCTGGATCCCGAGCTCCTCCCACTGCCGCTCGAGACGCTCCGCCGACACGTCGTCGATCGCGACGTGCACCGCCTCGATCGAGGAGTGCCGCGCCGAGATCGCGTAGTCGAGGGCCTTGAGCACGGGCTTCTGCATGCGCCCGACCAGGACGATCGCGTGGTCGCCGTCCGCACCGAAGGCGGTCGTCTCGTCGGCCTCGATCTCGGCCTCCACATCCCGGTAGTAGCGGTGCACGCCGAGCATGAGCACGTAGAGGATCGGCATCACGACGAAGACGATCCAGGCGCCGTGCGTGAACTTCGTGATCGTCACGACGACGAGCACGCTCAGCGTCATCGCCGCACCGAAGGCGTTGATCGCGAGGCTGCGCCACAGCGCCCGGCGGGGCTGCGGCGACTCGCCGGGCTCGAGCGCCGCATCCCCCTCGTGGAGGAGCCGCCACCAGTGCCGCACCATGCCCGACTGCCCGAGCGTGAAGGAGACGAAGACGCCGATGATGTAGAGCTGGATGAGGGCCGTCACATCCGCCCGCTCGACCGCGACGATGACGACCGCGGCGAGCGCGAGCGCGATGACGCCGTTCGAGTAGATGAGCCGGTCGCCGCGGGTCGAGAGCGACTTCGGCGCGTAGCCGTCCTTCGCGAGCACCGAGCCGAGCAGTGGGAAGCCGTTGAAGGCGGTGTTCGCGGCGAGGAGCAGCACCGCGGCCGTCGCCGCCTGGATGACGAAGAACGGGATGCTGGCCCCGCCGAAGACGCTCGCCGCGACCTGGGCGATGAGCGAGCGCTGCGGGGTCGACTCGCAGTCGGCGAAGCCGACGAGGTGGCAGGCGTCCTCCGCGTACCGCACGCCCGAGATGAGCGCGACCGCCGTCAGGCCGACGAAGAGCGCGATCGCGATGCCGCCCATCAGCATGAGGGTGCGCTGCGCGTTGCGGATCTTCGGGACGCGGAACGCGGGCACGCCGTTCGAGATCGCCTCGACCCCGGTCAGCGCCGAGCAGCCGCTCGAGAAGGCGCGGAGCAGCAGCAGCACGAAGGCCGCCTGCGAGGTCTGCTCGACCTGCACCTCGAAGCCGGCGCTCTCGGCGACCGGCGGGTCGCCGAGGGCGGTGCGGACGAGCGCCGTGACGATCATGATCGCGACCGAGCCGACGAAGAGGTAGGTGGGGATCGCGAAGGCCTTGCTCGACTCGCGGACGCCGCGGAGGTTGACGGCCGCGAGCACCGCGATGAAGCCGACCGCCATCGGCACCCGCCAGGCGTGGAGCTCGGGGAGGGCCGAGATGATGTTGTCGACGCCGGAGGAGACGGACACGGCGACCGTCATGACGTAGTCGACGAGGAGCGCCGCCGCGACGATCAGCCCCGGCTTCTCGCCGAGGTTCTTGTGCGCGACCTCGTAGTCGCCGCCGCCCGAGGGGTACGCCTTGATGAGCTGGCGGTACGACACGACGACGACCACGAGCAGCACGACGACGGCGGCCGCGACCGGCGGCGCGAAGGCGAGGAAGGCGGTGCCGCCGAGGAGCAGGATCATGAGCAGCTCCTGCGGCGCGTAGGCGACCGAGGAGAGCGGGTCGCTCGCGAAGATGGGGAGCGCGTAGCGCTTCGGCAGGAGCTGCCCCTCGAGCTTGTCGGTCGAGAGCGGCTCGCCGATCAGCCAGCGCTTCGGCGAGCGCCCTGCATCTGTCACGAGCGGCGACATTACTCCTGTGCCGTCTCGAATCAAGAGCGGGAGGCGTCAGGATTCCGTGAGGATCCCGGCGTGCGGGCGGGGCCTCAGGCCGCGAGGGCGACCGCGCCGAGGACGAGCGCCCCGACCGTCAGCGCCGTGCGCACGTGGTTGAGGCCGAGCCAGCGCCGGTGGAAGGCGTCGCGTGCCGCCGCATCCTCGTCGCGGGATCGCTCGAGCGCCTCGTTGAGGGGCACGTTGCCGCTGATCGTCACGAAGACGGCGGCGACGGAGGCGGCGGTCGCCCCGACCGTGAGCCAGGCGGCGAGCGGCGAGCCCTCGGCGACGACGGCGGGGATCGCCGAGCCGAAGGCGAGCGTCGGCGCGAAGATCGCCCCGAGGAACAGCGGGTTGAGGACGGCGCGGTTGATGTCGCGCATGCCCTCGACGTACGTGCCGTCGCTCGCGCGGTCGAGCCCGCGCATGATGCCCGTCGAGAAGGCGTAGAAGATCCCCGCCGCGAGCCCCGCGAACACGACCGCGACGACCCCGAGCACCTGCGCCGCCATCCGCTACCCCCTCAGGTGCGCGAGCAGCTCGCGCCGGACGCGCTGCAGCCCCTCGCGGAGCTGCTCGACCGCCTCGCGGTCGAGGGTCGCCGAGGCGGCCGCGCCGCGCAGCTCGGCGCGCAGCTCCTGCCGGAACTCGCCGAGCAGCAGCTCGGCCTCGTGGAGCTGCAGCCGGGATGCCGTGCGGGCGTCCCCGGGCGCGCTCTGCTCCTCGACGTGGGCGCGTCGCTCCTCGCGGCGGGCGTCCTGGCGGGCCTCCCGCGCCGCGTTCGCGAGATCCGCGCGAAGCGACCTCATCGCATCCCCGACGCTCGAGCGGACCTCGTCGGCGAGCCGGCGCACCGAGTCGTCGACGGCGGACTCGATGCCGTCGAGCTCGTGCTCGCGCGACTGCAGCTCGGCGCGGCCGGTGGGCGTGATCTCGTAGACGGACTTGCGGCCGTCGACGGTCTTCTCGACGAGCCCCTCGTCCTGCAGCTTCGCCAGCCGCGGGTAGATGGTGCCGGCACTCGGCACGTAGGTGCCGCCGAAGCGGTCGCTCAGCGCCTGGATGAGCTCGTAGCCGTGCATGGATCGCTCGGCGAGCAGGCTCAGCAGGTAGAGCCGCAGGTGGCCGTGGGCGAAGACGGGGGGCGTCATGCGAGCGCCCCGTGGAGGACGCTGACGTCGCCCGAGACGGTGTTGGCCGTGAAGTCGAGCCAGCGGCCGTCGAGCTCGCCGATCCGGTGAGTGTACCGACCGCGGACGCCGCGCACCGCGAGCTCGTCGAGCTGCAGCTTGCCGCCGACCGTGTTGATCGTGAAGGAGACGGGGACGCCGTGGGCGAGCCGGGCGCTGACGTCGCCGGAGACGGTGTTGATGCGCACGGTGTCGGGGGTGCCGTCGAGGTCGAGGAGGACGTCGCCGGAGACGCCGTCGCTCGAGAACTCGCGCACCTCGCCCGAGACGGCGACGTCGCCCGAGACCGTGTTGACGCCGACCCTGCCGCTGTGGCCGCGGACGGCGAGCTCGCCGCTCACGGCGTTGAGCTTGAGGTCGCCGACGACGCCGTCGATGACGAGGTCGCCGGAGACGGTGCTCGCGGCGACGTCGCCGCGGAGGCCGCTGACGAGGGCGGTGGCGCTCACGACGCCGAGCTTGAGGGCGACGTCGCGCGGGACGGCGATGCTGAGCTCGGCGCGGTCCTTGCCGGTGAAGCTGCGGAACAGGTCGGTCCAGTTCTCCCAGCCGAGCTGCGGGTGGTCGACCTCGAGACGGTCGCCGTCGAGGGTGATCCGCAGCGGCTTGCCGGTGACGCCGTGCACCTCGATGCGCACGCCCGGCTCGTCGCGGGCGACGATGTCGACGCTGCCGCCGACGAGTCCGACCTTGAGGGCGCGGACGCCCTCGACGTCGATCGACTTGGGGCCGTCGACGAGCCACTTCTCCTGGGCCATCTCGGCCTCCCTTCTCGCGATATATCGCGTGGTGTGCGAGTCACGATATATCGCGTTCCCGCGTCGCGCAAGCGTTCGTCGAGAACCGGGGCTTGCGGTTGACGCCGCGTCAACCCCTACCGTGAACGGCATGGACCGCAGCATCCAGGAGATCGCCCGCATCGCGGGCACCACCAGCCGCACGCTCCGCCACTACGGGGAGCTCGGTCTCCTGGTGCCCAGCCGCATCTCGAGCGGCGGGATGCGGCACTACGACGCCGAGGCGCTCGTCCGGCTGCAGCGCATCCTGCTGCTCCGCGAGCTCGGCGTCGGCCTGCCCGAGATCGCGCGCATCCTCGATGGAGCGCGCGAGGACGTGCCGGCGCTCCGGACCCACCTGGCGCAGCTCGGCCGGGAGCAGGAGCGGCTCGCGCGGCAGATCGCCGCGGTCGAGCGCACCATCGAGCAGATGGAGAAGGGAGTGGAGCCCATGGCCGAGGAGATGTTCGAGGGATTCGACCACGCGCAGCACCGCGCGGAGGTCCAGGAGCGCTGGGGCGAGGAGGCCGCCGCGCGCGGCGACGCCTGGTGGCGCGGCATGACGGAGGTCGAGCAGCGCGACTGGCAGGCGCGCGTCGCCGAGCTCTCGACCGCCTGGAGGGAGGCCGCCGCGCGAGGCGTCGACCCGGCGGGCGAGGAGGCGCAGGCGCTCGCCGCGCGGCACGCCGCCTGGCTGCGCGCCGTGCCCGGCACGCCCGGCGACGGCGGCGCTGACCGCGAGGGCTTCGCGGCGTACCTGATGGGACTCGGCGAGATGTACGTCGCCGACCCGCGGTTCGCCGCGAACTACGGCGGCCAGCCGGGCGCGCGCCTCGTGCGGGACGCGCTCGCGGTGCACGTCGAGCGCGAGCTCGGCTGAGCGCCGGCGGGCCGCGCCGGCGGCTCAGGGGATGCGGAGCGGATCGGTCGGGAGTGCGCGGTAGCCGTCGCGCTCGACCACGACGACCGTCGCGATGCCCGCCCAGAGGGCGAGCGACGCGAGGCAGAGCAGCGTGATCATGCAGGCACCTCCTTCGTCGACTCGGGGGAGCTGGGATCCCCGGGTGCCGTCGCCTCGGGAGCAACGGGCTCCGGCACCCGGAGAAGCGGGAGGGTCACGCCGACCATGGGGCCGATGAGCAGCGCGAAGGCGACCGTGCCGAGGCCGACGTTCCCGCCGAGCAGCCAGCCGGTGCCGAGGACCGCGATCTCGATCGCCGTGCGGACGACCCACACCGGCCAGCCGGTGCGCGCGTGGATGCCGGTCATGAGCCCGTCGCGCGGGCCCGGCCCGAAGCGCGCCCCGATGTAGAGGCCGGTCGCGACCGCGAGCAGGGCGAGCCCCGCGGCGAAGAGCAGGATGCGGGCGGGCAGCGCCTCGACGCCGCCCGGCATCTCGGGGATGAACAGGAAGCCGAGGTCGGCCGCCGGCCCCACGATGAGCACGTTGAGCACGGTGCCGATGCCGGGCTTCTGGCGGATGGGGATCCAGGCGAGGAGCACGACCGCGCCGACGAGCACCGTGATGAGGCCGAAGCCGAGGCCGGTCTGCTTGGCGATGCCCTGCGTCAGCACGTCCCACGGGGCGACGCCGAGGCCGGCGCGCACCATCATCGCGAGCGAGATCCCGTACAGCACGAGGCCGACGAGGAGCTGCGCGATGCGGCGGGTGAGGAGCAGGCGCTGGGACATGATGCAATCCAATTCCCCGATTGGTCTTCATGCAAGGTGCCAATCCGGGTACCGTGGCGGCATGGCATCCCTCTCCTCGCGCTCATTGGCCACCCTGGCGACGGGCTGGCGCGATGCCACCACCGGTCCGGCCTACGGCGCGCTCGCCGACCGGATCCGCCTCCTCGTCATCGACGGCCGCATCCCGCTCGGCACGCGGCTGCCGGCCGAGCGCGAGCTCGCGGCGCAGCTGCAGCTCAGCCGCACGACCGTGAGCGCCGCCTACGGGCAGCTCCGCGACACCGGCTACGTCGACAGCCTCCGCGGCTCGGGCAGCGTCGTCCGCCTCCCCGCCCGCGCCCCCGACCCCGGCGTCACCACGACCCCCGAGTTCCTCGACCTCTCGAAGGCGACCATGCCCGGCATCCCCGCCGTGCTCGGCGCGACCGAGCGGGCCGCGGTGCTGCTGCCGCAGTACTTCGGGGAGTCCGGCTTCGACGCGCTCGGCCTCGACATCCTCCGCCAGGGACTCGCCGACCGCTACACGCGGCGGGGGCTCCCGACGAGCGCCGACGAGATCATGGTCACGGTCGGCGCGCAGAGCGCGATCGCGCACGTCGCCCGCACCCTGCTCGGGCGCGGCGACCGCGTGCTCGTCGAGTCGCCGAGCTACCCGCACGCCTTCGAGGCGCTGCGCGCGGCCGGCGGCCGGCTCGTGCCGGTGAGCGTCTCCACCGAGGACGGCTGGGACGAGCTCGCCATGGAGCAGGCCATCCAACGCACGAGCCCCACGCTCGCCTACCTCATGCCCGACTTCCACAATCCGACCGGACGCTCGATGAGCCCTGAGCTGCGGCGCCGGGTCATCGCGCTCGCGCAGCGCCAGGGCACCACGCTCGTCATCGACGAGACCATGAGCGGGCTCGGCCTCGACGGACAGCCCGAGGCGCCGCCCTTCGCGATCTTCGGCGGTCCCGTCATCACGATCGGCTCGGTCGGCAAGAGCGTCTGGGGCGGGCTGCGCATCGGCTGGATCCGCGCCGACCGCGAGATCATCCAGCGCATCGCGCGCATGCGCTTCACCTACGACCTCGGCACTCCCGTGCTCGACCAGCTCATCGTCGCCGACCTGCTGCCCGACTACGAGCAGATCCTCGCCGACCGCCGCATCTTCCTCCGCGAGAACCGCGACCGGCTCGCCGCGCTCCTCGCCGACCGGCTGCCCGCCTGGCGGATGCCGCACGTCGAGGGCGGGCTCACCGCATGGGTGAACCTCGGCACGCCCGTCAGCTCGCAGCTCGCGCTGGCGGCCCGGAGCGAGGGCGTCGTCATCGCGGCCGGTCCCCGCTTCGGGCTCGACGGGGTCTTCGAGCGCTACCTCCGCATCCCCTTCAGCCACCCCATCGAGGACCTCGAGCGCTCGGTCGAGGCGCTCGAACGCGCTTGGGCGCAGATCTCGCGGCACCCCGTCGCGGTCACGGGCGCGGATCTCGCGCAGGTGGTGTAGGCCGTGTTGCCGAGCACCTTCGGCCTCCGCGCGAGCAGGCCGTGAACGCGCGTCGCGTGATGTGACCTCGGATAAAGCCTGGGCTGCGATCGGGCCGTTGTTTCTGAGGATGGAGCCGCCGCAACGTTGTCGAGCTGTGCTTCGACAAGCTCGAGCAGTGGCGCGGGATCGCGATGCGCTCCGACAGGGTCGCCCGCCGGAAATCCGCCCGCCAAGATGTGATGCGGGGAAGCCTTCACTACCTCGCATTTCGCCGGGCGACTAGCCGAACAATTGCTCTGCCCCGCACAGATCCTCCGACCCCGACCAGTCATAGCCCGGCAGGATTCCAACTTCGCGAGCGCCAGTTTCCACGAAGGCCAACGGCAGCGATTCCGCAGCCGCGAGTGGACGAGTGGATGGAATCAGAAGGGCGTGGTGGTCAGGACATGGCGAGAGAGGCCCACGAGCTTTCGAAGAGCTTGGCTTTGCCGGTGGTGGACCACAGTTGCAGACAGAACAGTCGCCAGTACATCGCCCAGAGTTCGTCGTGCGGGGCGAGGTAGGTGACGTTCAGGCCGAGACCCCGTGCGGTCTCGTGAGAGATCATCTGCCCGTGTGAGTGCCACTTCTTGGTGTCGCTGAGCTGGTTGGCGATCTCGGTGGCGCGGGCGTCGTCATTGATCATCACCTGGCCGAGGAGGGCTTCGGCGATGGAGCGGGATCGTTTGATCATGCGCTCTAGCTTGCGGACAGTGGCCGGTTCCATCTTGCCGAGCATGAGCCGGGCGACGGGGTCGTCGGGTTTGTCTTTGAGTCGTTCAGCGTGGAGGTGAAACGCGTCGAGGTAGCTCTGCGCGGAGAGTTGCTGCATGTGACCGTTGGAGTCGGGGAGGTCGACTTGCGGGTCGATCGCGCCGAGCTCGGAGGAGTCGGACATGACGATGGTGTTGGCACCGAGCGCGATGAGGGTGGCCGCGCTCTTGGCGTAGTCGGGGACGATGACCCGGACGGGCGAGCTGCCGGCGCGTTTGCGGATCAGCTGGATGAGCTTCTCGGCGGCGTCGATGTTGCCGCCGGGGGAGTGCAGCAGTAGGTCGATCGCGGTGCCGGGAGTGATGTTGTGCAGCAGGTCGACCATTCCGACGACGTCGGTGCGGTCGATCTGCGGGTGCGACGCGACGTAGCAAATGAGGGTGGTGTCGGTGACCTTCTCGATTGCTTTGATGAGGGTCTGCCGGGCATACCGTTCCGCGTTCATCGCTTCGTACAGCGGTGTGCGGGTGGGGCCTTTGGGCGCCGGGGTCGGTTCGGGGCGCGGCGGGGGCGTGGGGACGTACCCGGGGTGGTCTGCGGGTTCAGCGTCGGGGGTGGTCATCGTCGATCCGTTCGTTCAATCCAGCGCACGCGGCCTTCATGTACAACGTAGTGACAGTGCCCGACGGGGCTGCGCTCGTCGACGCTGGGGTGCAGGGTGAGCGGGGTGGTGGCGCTGACGCGCCAGCGGGGCGTGTGTCCGGGGTCGAGGTTCAGCATCACCCGGTGTCCGCGCCGGCACGGGCAGTCGAACACCAGCCATTTGGGGTGGTTGTCGGTGCCGACGATGACCCCGTGCCGTGCGGGGAGCCGGTCGGGGATGTCGGCGGCGGAGCGGGCGGTGAGGTCGGCTTTCAGGCGCCGCCAGTAGCGGAGTCGGTTCAGGATGCCCAATTCAGCCCCAGGAACATGTCGGCGTCGGTGCCGATCCGGCGGGTGGCCGGGTCGCAATAGTGGCCGGTGTGCGGGTCCTCGATGTTGCCTCGGAGGGTGCGGTCGTGGATGTAGAGGATCAGTTCGGACGGGGTAGGGGTATCGCCGTAGCCTACGAGGCGTTCCAGCAGTTCGCTGACGGCGGTCGCGGCGACGAGGGTGGTGAAGGTAACCACCGCGGGTTCGACCCCGGGCAGTGCGGGCGCGTATCCCTCCTTCTCGAGCCGCTGCTGTTCCTCGGCGGATCGGGTTTCGGCTTCGGCGAGAGCGAAGTCGATGCGGTCCCGGCAGGCCAGGCACGCCGCCCCGGGGTGGAGGGTAGTGACCCGGCCGAACACGCCGGAGATGAGTCCGTCCTGGTCGGAGGGGATCTGCACGCCGCAGTCGATGACGGGGGTGAGGTAGTAATACGGCAGCCTGGACAGGCGCAGCCGGCCGGCGTTGTCGTCGGTGCAGCCGAACACGACGTCCGCACCGATGAGGGTGCGGGCGACGGCCTCGGTGAGGATGGAGCCCTGGATGCGGGTGGTGTGCACGCCGTGGGCGATGCGCTCGAGGTAGTCCCCGAGGACGTCGACTTTCGGGCGACCGACGTCGGCGGGGGTAGAGCCGTAGACGCGGGTCGTGTTGGAGTCGGAGAGGGTGTCCGGGTCGATGAGGATGAACGAGCGGACCCCGAGCCGGGTGAGCTGTTCGGCGGTGGCGGAACCGGTGCCGCCTGCGCCGACGATGGCGACGGTGAGGCCACTGATGGTGCTCTGGATGCCGTCACCGAAGGCGCGGATGTTCCGGTCGAACAGGGCCCGGTCGGCGCCGGTGGGCGCGTCGTAGGCGGGGCGGAAGATCCACCGCTGCCAGCTCACCGCGATTCGGGTGATCGAGGTGGTGACCTGTCCGCTGAGCTCGCCGGTGAAGGTGAGCGCGCCGGCGTCGTGGCTGACGACGAGGTAGCCGTACTGCTCGGTTTCGGTGCGGTCGCCGAAGAGCGGTTCGAGCTGTTCGTTCACACGGCGGTCGTGGGTGCTGGGCCGGGGGATGGCGCGATCGCCGGGGTGGCTGTGCACCCAGAGGGCGATCATGCCGCGGTCGCGGGCGGTCTTGAGCGCGTGGATGTACCCGTCGGAGGTGATCTGCAGGGCCCGGTCGGTGCGGATCTCGTACGCGTCGTCGGGGACGGCGATGAGGTCGTCGCCGAACAGGATGACGGTGCCGTCATCGAGGGTGAGCTGGTGGGCGAGGAGGACGGCGCCGGTCTCGATCGGGCTGGTGGCCATGACCACCAGCCCGTCGTGAAGAGGGCCGGTCAGGCGGAGAGTGGCGCTCATGCGGCGGCGCTCCCCAGTTCGGTGCGCAGCAGTCGCACGTAGCTTTCCAGGGAGTCGATCCCGGACCGCCACGCGCTCGGGTCGAGGTGCCGGGACCAGCGCTGCCAGCTGCGGCCGTCGTGAGTCTCGATGATCTCCGTGGCGGGGATGACGCCGCCGCCGATGCGGGTGAGGTGGGGGATGACCCACCACATGTCCGGCGGGGTGTCCGGGTAGCTAGCCGACAGGCGGAACAGCACGCTGGCGGTGCTGGCGCTCAGCCCGGGGGGCAGGGGGAAGTCGATCAGCTCGACGTTCAGCATGCCGGTGTCGTCGTCGAAGACCCGGTAGGTGATGCCGGACCGGTCGAGGAACTCGCGGTCCGGCTCGGGCAGCTTCACGACTCCTGTCCGGGGTTGATGCGGCCAGGGGCAGTGAAGAACCGCATGCCGTCCTTGAGGCGGACGATGTCCTCGTCCTGCACCTTGACGTCCCGCTTGTCGGGCACGTCGCGCCAGAGGTCGCGGTCGGCGGCGACGTCGGGGCTGGGGACGACGCGCAGCTCGGCGCCGGTCATCTTCCGCTTGTAGACCTCGTACTCGACGCGGTCGATGCGGATGGCGATCGCGTCGATCTCGGTGAAGAACCGCATGCCGTCGACGAGGTCGATGGTGGCGGTCGGGTCGAGTTCCTGGTCCTGCTCGTCTTCGATGTCGAGCCAGAGGTTCTTGCCGTCGGACACGGGCGGCTGGCGCAGCGCGCGGAGCGCGCTGACGGGGGTCGGGCCGGCGGCGATCTTGTACGGGTCGCCGTCGATGTGGATGGTGCTCTTCTTCGCTCGGGCTTCGGCCTGTGCGTCCATGGGTATACTCCTTGCATAACGGTGGTTTGCCACCAAGATACCATACCACCGAGTCATGTTGATGTTCTCACCGTTCGGTGGCAGTATCGAGGGCATGTCGGGGCAGAAAGCAATGACCATTCGTCTCTCCGCCGAACAGGCCGACCAGCTCGAGACCGTCGCGAGCGTGGAGAATCAGCCTGTGTCGGATGTCATCCGCGCCGCGATCGCGAGCCATATCGAGACCGTCAGCAAGGACGAAAAGTTCCAAGAGGGCCTGCGCGAGCGCATCGCGCGCGCGCGCGGTCTGCTGCGCTGATCCCCCGTCGCATCAACGAAGGAATCGTCTAGAGCAAGAAGTTCCCGGCGTCGACGGGGCACTGCGTCAGGCGGGCCGGAACGGCGCTGTGCTGGCGAATCCATGCGGCGAGGTCCGTGTCTACGTACCCGGCGAGATCAACCAGTGTGTCGTGGGCGTCGCTGACCGAGAGGCGCACGCTGCTGCCGTCAGGATTGCGTTCTCCGGCGAGGGGGACACCCCAGACGATGTGTTCGTGGTGCGCGATGCGGTTGCGCAGCGACTGGACCCGTCGGGCGGCGGTTTCCACGCGCGCCCGGTCGAGGTCGCCGACGTTCGGGAATGCGTGGCGCAGCGCCGCCTTCCAGAGGGTGGTGTCGTAAATGCGGCGTTGTCTCGTGGGTCGCTGGCCTTGGTAGGTGCCGCGGCCGAGGATCTTCACCCAGAATCCGAACATCAAGGTGGCGACGAGCTTGCCGTGGATCACTTTCGGATCGGCGGCGAGAGCCTGTAGCCGTCCGACCCTCCAGGCGTCGGCGATGAGTTTGAGGGTGTCGTCGTCGAGGAGGTCGGTCCGGCGGAACCAGGTGACTCCGTGTGCGGCGGCGAGTTCGCGGGCCATCGCGGATCGCATGGCCACTTCGAGGGTGGCGAGGTCATCGAACACGGCGAGGGCGACGGAGCTCGCCCACCGGTAGACCTCGATCCCGTCGACGCCGGTTCCGGCGCAGGCGGCGTCGTAGCGAGCGATGCGGGCTTCGGGGATGGTGGCGCGCAGCCGGTGCATACGGGCCCCTTCGTTGCGGGTGTCGGGTCTTCGGTCTACGATAAAGGGCATAGCCCCCGACGCAGCGCACGAAAGTGTGACGGTCGGGGTTCATTTTTTTCGCCCAGATGCTGCCGCATGACGCCTGCGGCTTGCTGTGAACCGGATGGATCAGCGAGAGAGCATCGCCACCCTGGTTGCTGATGGTGGCGGCATCGCATGCGACACACAGCGCCAGTTGACGGCGTCGCCCGGCTCAAGGCCCAGCGCGACATCTCCTTCAGTCACCCGATGGAGAATCTCGAGCGCTCGCTCGAGGCGCTTGAGCGGGCCTGGGCGCGATCTCGCGGCATCCCGTCGGGTCACCGGCCCAGATCCCGCGCAGGTGGTCTAGTGGGGAGGCCGGGCCGGGTCGTACCGCGCGCGAAGGCCGCCGGCGTCACGCCGAGCGTCTGCCGGAAGCGTCGCGTGAGATGCGCCTGGTCGACGAAGCCGAGCTCCGCGGCCGCCAGCGCCGGCGGCGTGCCGTCGAGCAGGAGCCGCCGGGCCGCGTCGACGCGGCGGCCCGTGAGGTAGCGGTGCGGCGGGATGCCGTAGGCGCGCGCGAAGGCTCGGCCGAGCGCGCCGGGGTGGGTGCCGAGCTCCGCGGCGGCCGCCTCGAGCGTCGGCGGGGTGCGGAGGTCGGCGTCGAGGAGCTCGCGGAGCCGGGCCGCGTGCGCGGGCGCGGCATCCGGCACCGGCTCCCCAGCGAGGCGCCGCCGGAGCGTCGCACCGAGCTCGTGGACGAGCTGCTCCGCGGCGAGCTCGGCGCCGGGCACCGCGAGGGCGGCGTGGAGTCGACGCACCACCCGGAGGACGGCCGGCTCGCCGATCGCGGGGTGGTCGGCGGCGACGCCGACGGCGCGCTCGCCGAGCCAGCCGGCATCCAGGTAGGCGACGCGCTTGCGGAAGCCGGCCGCCGCATCCCGGGCCCGCCCGTCGTGGGGGACGCCGGGCGGGAGGAGCGTCACGACCGCGCCGTCCGCGATGCGGGCGCGGCGACCGATCGAGTAGTCGACGCCGCCCTGGTCGACGAGCAGCAGCGTCCACTCGGCGTGCACGTGGGCGGGGTAGGCGTGGCGGTCGAAACGGGCGTGGAGGACCTCGTGCACGAGCGGGACGCGCGGGGCCCAGGCCCGCACCCGCTCGCCGAGCCCGTCGCCGTCCATGTCCGAAACGTACAAGACCGCGGCGCCGCGCGCCGTCAGCCTGAGAACATGATCGAGCAGCACGACCCCGCCGCCGAGGTGCGGTTCGACACCCGCATCGCGGTGCTCCTGCGCGACGACCTCGAGCCGTGGCAGGAGCTCAACGTCGCCGCGTTCCTCGTGAGCGGCCTCACCCGCCCCGAGATCGTCGGGGCGCCCTATCTCGACGCCGACGGCATCGAGTACGCGCCCATGATCGGGCAGCCGATCCTCCTCTACTCCGCTGACGCGGCGACGCTCGCGGCCGTGCGCGCGAAGTCGGTCGAGCGCGGGCTGCGGCCGGCCGTCTACACGGCCGAGCTCTTCGGCACGGGACACGACGCCGCGAACCGGGCCGCCGTGCGCGCCGTCCCGAGCGGCGAGCTGGATCTCGTGGGCGTCGCGGTGCACGGCCCGCGCAACGCGGTTGACCGGATGACGAAGGCGGCTCGGCTGCACCGCTGACGCCCGGCGCTTCCTGGGATGTCGCAGGGTTCGTCCGGCGGGAGTACGCCGCCGTCGGGGGTCGGGACGATACTGAGGTGGCGCGACGTTGCGCGGTCCCACCAGCACAGCGCCTCGATCAGGAGACTCCCCCGTGCACCTGCTGTCCGTCTTCAGCCTTCGGAACCGGGCGCTCATCGCGCTCGTGACGATCGTCGTCGGGGTGTTCGGCGGCATCGCCCTCACCTCGCTCAAGCAGGAGCTCATCCCCTCGGTGACCTTCCCGCAGCTCGTCGTCGTGACGAGCTACCCGGGCGCGAGTCCCGACGTCGTCGAGGAGGACGTCTCGACGCCCATCGAGACCGCGATCCAGTCGGTGCAGGGGCTCAACGGCACGACCGCGACCTCCTCCTCCGGCTCGAGCACGGTCAGCGCGACCTTCGACTACGGCACCGACATCACGCGCATCGAGCAGCGCGTGCAGCTCGCCATCAACCGCATCGGCGGCCAGCTCCCCGACGCGGTCGACCCGCAGGTCATCACGGGCTCCATCGAGGATCTGCCCGTCATCCAGGTCGCGGTCACGAGCGACGCCGACTCCGACGAGCTCTCGGCGCTGCTCGAGGACTCGACGATCACCGAGCTCGAGCAGCTCGACGACGTGCGCGAGGTGAGCCTGCTCGGCACGACGGGCAAGCGGCTCGAGATCCGACCCGACCTCGACGAGCTCGCGGACGCGGGCCTCACGACGCAGGCGATCCGGGATGCGCTCCAGCAGAACGGCGCCCTCCTCGCGGCCGGCGAGATCACGGAGGACGGGTCGACGCTGACCGTCCAGGCGGGATCGCGCCTCGAGTCCGCGAAGGACGTCGAGCGGCTGCCGCTGCTCGGCGCGACGAGCGGGGGCGCGGCCTCGGGTGCGGGCTCCGGGGCAGGCGCTGACGCCGGTGCCGACGCCGGTGCCGGTGCGGGTGCCGGTGCGGCTGCGCCCGACGCGGCGGCGCCGTCGGCCCCCGTCGCGCCGGCGGTCCCCGAGCCGAGCACGATCGGCGAGGTCGCCGAGGTGAGCGTCGCCGACGACCCCGTGACCGGCATCTCCCGCGTGAACGGCGAGCCCGCCCTCACGATCGCCGTCACGAAGACGCCCGACGGCAACACGGTCGACGTCTCGCACGAGGTCCGCGAGCTGCTCCCCGAGCTCGCCGACGGCCTCGGCCAGGGCACCGAGTTCACGGTCGTCTTCGATCAGGCGCCCTTCATCGAGCAGTCCATCGAGGCCCTCGCGACGGAGGGCGCGCTCGGCCTCGCCTTCGCGGTCGTCGTCATCCTCGTGTTCCTGCTGTCGATCCGCTCGACGCTCGTCACCGCGATCTCGATCCCGGCATCCGTGCTCATCACCTTCATCGGGATGCTCGCGACCGGCTACACGCTCAACATCCTCACGCTCGGCGCGCTCACGATCGCGATCGGCCGCGTCGTCGACGACTCGATCGTCGTCATCGAGAACATCAAGCGGCACATCGGCCTCGGCGAGGAGAAGCTGCCCGCCATCCAGGCCGCCGTGAAGGAGGTCGCGGCCGCCATCACCGCCTCGACCGTCACGACGGTCGCCGTCTTCCTCCCGCTCGCGCTCGTCGGCGACATCACGGGCGAGCTGTTCCGACCCTTCGCGCTCACCGTCACGATCGCGCTCGCCGCATCCCTCTTCGTCTCGCTCACGATCGTGCCGGTGCTCGCGTACTGGTTCCTCGGCGCGAAGAAGGTGCACCGGCACGACGGCGATGCGGCGCCGGTCGCGGCCGCCGGCTCGGCCGAGGAGGTCGACGAGCTCGACCGGCCCACCCGGCTCCAGCGCGTCTACCTCCCGGTGCTGCGCGGCACGCTCAAGCTCCCCGCCGTGACGCTGCTCGCGGCTCTCCTCGTGCTCGTCGGCAGCGGCGCGCTCGCGACCCAGCTCACCACGAACTTCATCGGCGACAGCGGGCAGAACACCCTCACCGTCACCCAGACCCTCCCCGCCGACACGAGCCTCGACGCGACCGACGAGGCCGCGCAGGTCGTCGAGGACGCGCTGCTCGAGGTCGACGGCGTCGACACCGTGCAGCTCTCGATCGGCACGAGCGGCTCCGGCGTGGCGGCGGCTTTCGGGGGCGGCGGCGACGTCACCTACTCGATCACGACGGATGCGGATGCCGACCAGACGGCGCTGCAGGCGGACGTCCGCGAGGCGGTCGCCGGACTCGACGACGTGGGCGAGGTCTCGGTCGCCGCCTCGGGCTCCGGCTTCGCCTCGACCGACATCGAGATCGACATCACGGCGCCGACCGCGGACGCCCTCGAGTCGGGAGCGCAGGACGTGCTCGACGCGGTCCGCGACCTCGACGTCACGGCCGAGGCGGAGAGCAACCTCTCCTCCGTGCAGCCGTACCTCGCGATCGAGATCGACCGCGAGGAGGCCGCCGACCGCGGGCTCAGCGACATGCAGGTCGGCGGGCTCGTCGCGGAGGCGATGCTGCCCTCCGCGATCGGCTCGGTGCAGATCGACGGCGACACGCTCGACGTCTACATCGACGACCCGGACTCCCCGACGACGCTGCGGGAGCTGCGCGCCTTCGAGATCCCGACCGCGACCGGCGACAGCGTGCGCCTCCGCGACATCGCGACGGTCGAGCAGGTCGACGGCCCCTCGACCATCACGACCGTGCAGGGCGTGCGCAGCGCGACGGTGACCATCACGCCCTCCACGGAGGACCTGACGACCGCCTCCGCCGAGGTCACCCAGGCGCTCGACGCCGTCGACCTCCCCGCCGGCGCGACCGCCGAGATCGGCGGCGTCACCGCCGACCAGGCCGACGCCTTCGGCCAGCTCGGGCTCGCCCTCCTCGCCGCGATCCTCATCGTCTACACGGTCATGGTCGCGACCTTCCGCAGCCTCCGTCAGCCGCTGCTGCTGCTCATCTCGGTGCCCTTCGCGGCGACCGGCGCGATCATCCTCCAGGTGATCTCCGGCATCCCGCTCGGCGTGGCCTCGCTCATCGGCGTGCTCATGCTCATCGGCATCGTCGTGACCAACGCGATCGTCCTCATCGACCTCGTGAACCAGTACCGCGAGCGCGGCATGGACACGCGGGAGGCGATCGTGCACGGCTCCGCCCGGCGTCTGCGCCCCATCCTCATGACGGCGCTCGCGACGATCTTCGCGCTCATCCCCATGGCGGTCGGGCTCACCGGCCACGGCGGCTTCATCTCGCAGCCGCTCGCGATCGTCGTCATCGGCGGGCTCGTCTCCTCGACGGTGCTGACGCTCATCGTGCTGCCCTCGCTGTACTGGCTCGTCGAGGGCGCCCGCGAGCGGCGGCAGACGCGACGGGATGCGAAGGCGGCCAGGCGCGCCGAGGCGGAGCGGGGGTCGGAGACGCCGGCGATGTAGAGCCCCGCCGCGACCGCCGGGGCGAGCCTCAGGAGCGGGCCGCGAGGAACCCGATGATCTCGGCGAGGACCGCGTCGTCGACGAGGTCGGTCGCGTGCTCCCCGGAGGGCAGCACCCGAAGGACGCTGTCGACGCCCGCCCGGCGGAGGGCGGCATCCATCCCCCGCGCCTGCGAGTCGGGGATCGCCTCCCGGTCGCCGGTGAGGAGGTAGAAGGGCGGCGAGTCCGGGCCGACCGCGCCGACCGCGGAGGCCTCGGCGGCGGCAGGGCACTCCGCGGCCGTCGCGGCCTCCGGGCAGTCGAGGAAGCTGCGCCCGAGGCTCGGGAGCGACCCTCCCTCGAGCTCGCCGAGCCGTGTATCGGCGAAGTCGAGGACCCCGGAGAGGCTGACGACGGCATCCACCCGGTCCGCGGTGCCGGCCGGCCGCAGCGCGGCGAGCGCCGCGAGTGTGCCGCCGGCGGAGCTGCCGAACAGCGCCACCCGCTCCGGGTCGGCCCCGAGGTGTCCGACCGCGCCGGGCGCCCGGACCCAGTCGACCGCCGCCGTGACGTCCTCGACGGGTGCCGGGTAGGTCCAGCGCGGGGCGAGCCGGTAGTCGATCGAGACCGCGAGCCAGCCCGCGCGCGCGAAGGCGGGGCCGAACCTGGCGAAACGCTCCCGCGCCCGGTCGCCCGCGACGAAGGCGCCGCCGTGCACCATGACGAGCACCGGCAGCCGCTCGCCGCCGGGCGGCCGGTATGCGTCCAGCGCGAGACGCTGGCCCTCCACCTCGCGGTAGACGATGCCGCGGGTGACCTCCACGCCGTCCTCGACGACGGGTGCGGGCGCATCCCAGGCGGTGGCGGACTCCGCGGGCGGCGACGCCGACGGCGTCGGGACCGCCCGCTCGGGCGGCTCCGGCGTGCAGCCGGCGAGGCCGACGAGGCCCGCGAGGACGAGCGCCGAGGTGAGCACGGCGAGCCCCCTCCGTCGACCGCCCCGGCGGGCGGGCGTCGGCACGACCGTGATCGCGGCGGTGCCCGCGGCGGCCGGGCTCACGGGACGACGCCGGCGGGCCGGTCGGCGAGCTTCTCCCGGAAGAAGGCGACGATCTGCGCCCGCAGCTCCTCGTCGAGCATGCCGACCGAGTGCCGGGTGCCCCGCACCTCGACGAAGGTCGTGTCGACGCCGGCGCCGCGCAGCGCCGACACGAAGCGCGCCGACTGCTGGATCGGGATGAGCTCCTCGCTCGAGTGCGCGACGAGGAAGGGCGGGTCCGTCTCGTCGACCGAGTAGATGGGGGATGCCGCGAAGGCCGCATCGCAGACCTCGCCCTCCGCGCACGCGAGGTAGTCGCGCTGCACGGGCTCGAAGACGGGGTTCACGGCGATGCCGGTCAGATCGTTCGGGCCGCTGAGATCGACGACGGCCGCGACGCGCGTGCCCGTGTCGGTCGCGCCCGATCCCCGCGTGCCGAGCAGCGAGACGAGGTTGCCGCCGGCCGAGCCGCCGAAGGCGCCGATGCGCGTCGGGTCGATGCGGTAGCGCTCCGACTGCTCGGGCGCGCGCAGCCACGTCACCGCGGCGCGCACGTCGTCGAAGGCGGCCGGGAAGGGATGCGCGGGCGCGAGCCGGTAGTTGATGTTCGCGACCGGGGAGCCGCTCGCCTTCGCGAGCCACTGGCAGGTCGCTCGCCAGTGCACGTCCGCCTTGTCGCCGCGGGTCCAGCTGCCGCCGTGGACCATGAGGATCGCCGGGCGGAGGCCGACCTGCTCGGCCGCCTCGGCATCCTCGCCCTCGGGGACGGCGCCGCCCTCGTCGGGGGTCGGGGATGCCGTGGGGCCGCGCTCGGGCGTCGGCAGCGGGACCGGATCGAGATCGGGCTGGTCGCCGCGAGGGGTGTCGGGCGCTTCGCCGTGGTCCTCGCCGGAGTCCTCCGCCTCGGCGACGGCATCGTCGGGCGGGAGGCAGATGTCGAGCCGCAGCTCCTCGTCGTCGGCGGTCGCGTAGACGAGGTCCTCGACGACGGGGACCTCGGGGTCGAGCTCGAAGACGGGGGTCGTGCCCTCGGCCACCCGGTCGCGCTGGTCGCCCTGCGGGGCGCAGGCCGCGATCCCCGCCAGGAGCGCCAGGGTCGCGCCTCCCGCGAGGGCGAGGGTGAGGGGTGCCGGGCGCATATGGCGGTCCAGTTTACAGGTGAGGCCAGGCTGGGGTACTCTGGAGGGTCGGCTCACGACATGCCCGGTGTTCCCGGGTCGCTTCACTTGTACGTCGTGCGGGCCGGATCGATGCGACATCTCGCATCGAGGACTCATTCGAGAGAAAACGGCCCCGGTCGACGACTGCCCGGGTTCTCATCGCGCGCCCCAGGGCCCGCGGTGCCTCATTTCGACGAACACCGGAAGACAGCATCACCATGCCCAGCAACGACAAGGGCGGCCGACGCGCGCCCTCGAACTCCTCCGCCCGCTCCTTCGGCGCCCCCAAGCGCGCCGGCAAGGGCGGCCCGAGCCCCAAGCACCGCGGCTACCGCCCCGACGCCGAGTCGGGGGATGCCGGCCGCAAGTCGCGCTGGAGCGCCGAGGAGCGCTCCGCCCGCGGCCACAGCGCCGAGCGTCCGCGCGGCGAGCGCTCGCGTGACGAGCGCGGCGGCCGCGACGACCGCGGCTCCGGCGGCTTCCGCGGCGGCGAGCGCACGCAGCGCCCCGCACGCGGCGAGCGCCCCAACTGGGAGCCCCGCGGCAAGGACGCGCGTGGCTTCGGCGAGGACCGCGGCGGTCGTGACGACCGCGCGCCGCGTCGCTTCGACCGCGACGACCGCGCGCCCCGCCGTTTCGAGCGGGAGGACCGCGCGCCCCGCCGCTTCGAGCGCGAGGAGCGCCCGGCCCGTCGGGACGACCGTGACGATCGCGGCCCGCGTCGCTTCGACCGCGACGAGCGCCCCGTGCGCCGCGACGACCGCGATGACCGTGCGCCGCGTCGCTTCGACCGCGATGACCGCGCGCCGCGTCGCTTCGACCGCGACGACCGTGCGCCCCGACGCTTCGACCGCGACGACCGCGACGACCGCGCGCCCCGCCGCTTCGACCGCGAGGAGCGCCCCGCCCGGCGCTTCGAGGACGACCGCCCGCGTCGCTTCGACCGTGACGACCGCGCCCCGCGTCGCTTCGACCGCGACCGCCGCGACGAGCGCCCCGTGCGCCGCGATGACAGCTCCTTCTACCCGAGCGCCGAGGCGAAGGCCAAGGAGGCGCAGCGCGACGACGTCGTGCTCGAGCGCCTCGAGGCGGAGGCCATCCAGGCCCAGGACGTCGAGGGAATGACCTTCGCCGATCTCGGCCTCGGCGGCAACATCACCCGCGCGGTCGCCGAGCTCGGCGCCGTGAGCCCCTTCGCGATCCAGGCGGCGACGATCCCCGACGTGCTCGCGGCGCGCGACGTCCTCGGTCGCGGCCGCACGGGCTCCGGCAAGACGATCGCCTTCGGCGCCCCCCTCGTCGAGCGCCTCATGCAGATGCAGGCGGACGCCGCCCCCGGCCAGCGCCGTCGCCCGGGCCGCGCCCCGCGCGCGATCATCCTCGCGCCGACCCGCGAGCTCGCGCTCCAGATCGACCGCACCGTGCAGCCGATCGCGCAGAGCGTCGGCCTCTTCACGACGCAGTTGTACGGCGGCGTCCCCTACCCCCGCCAGGTGGGTGCGCTGCAGCGTGGCGTCGACATCGTGATCGGCACGCCCGGCCGCATCGAGGACCTCGTGGAGCAGGGCCGCCTCGACCTCTCGCAGATCGCCATCACGGTGCTCGACGAGGCCGACCACATGTGCGACCTCGGCTTCCTCGAGCCGGTGCAGCGCCTCATCCGCCGCACCCCGGAGGGCAGCCAGAAGCTCCTCTTCTCGGCGACCCTCGACTCCGGCGTCGCGACGCTCGTCGACGAGTTCCTGTCGGAGCCCGCCGTGCACGAGGTCGCGAACGACGGCCAGGACGCCTCCACGATCGAGCACCGCGTGTTCATGCTCGACCAGCGCGACAAGCAGTCGGTGCTCGCGGAGCTGGTCTCCGGCCCCGGCAAGAAGCTCGTGTTCGCCCGCACCCGCGCCTTCGCGGAGGACCTCACCGACATGCTCGAGGACGAGGGCATCCGTGCCGTCGCGCTCCACGGCGACCTCAACCAGTCGCGCCGCACGCGCAACCTCGAGCGCCTCACGAGCGGCCGGGCCTCGGTGCTCGTCGCGACCGATGTCGCCGCCCGCGGCATCCACGTCGACGACATCGAGCTCGTCGTCCAGGCGGACGCCCCCGACGAGTACAAGACGTACCTCCACCGCTCGGGCCGCACGGGCCGCGCGGGCAAGGACGGCGTCGTCGTCACGCTGGTGCCGTTCAACCGCCGTCGCCGCACGCAGGATCTCCTGAAGCGCGCCGAGATCGAGGCGGAGTGGACCGAGGTGCGCCCGGGCGACGCGCTCGTCGCCGAGGTCGCCGGGATCCTCGCCGAGGCGTCCGACGACGAGGACTGACCCGCACCTCCCTTCTCCCTTCTCGCAATAGACATGTCTCTCGCGGCGGGGACGGCCTCACCGGCCTGTCCCTGGAGCGGGAGACATGTCTGTTGCGGGGGCATGGGCGAGAAGCGCGGCGGCTAGCGTGGTGGGATGCGAATCCGCGCCTTCGAGGAGTCCGACACGGAGGCGGTCGTCGCCCTCTGGCATGCCTGCGGCCTCGTCCGCCCCTGGAACGACCCGCACCGCGACATCGAGCGGAAGCTCGCCGTGCAGCGCGAGCTGTTCCTCGTCGGCGTCGACGAGGAGGATGCCGTGATCGGAACCGCCATGGCTGGTTACGAGGGGCACCGCGGCTGGGTCAACTACCTCGCCGTCGACCCCAGCGCGCAGCGGCTCGGCCACGCGCGGGCGCTCATGGCGGAGGTCGAGCGGCTGCTCCTGGAGCGCGGCTGCCCGAAGCTCAACCTCCAGGTGCGCGACACCAACGAGGATGCGCTCGCCTTCTACGCGGCGCTCGGCTATGTGCGCGACGCGAGCGTCTCGCTCGGCCGGCGACTCATCCCCGACGACTGAGCCGCATCCCGCATCCCGCATCCCGCATCCCGCCGCACCGAGCGCAAGAGACATGTCTGCAGCGCCCCGGACCGGTGGATGCGGCGGTCCCTCGCGCAGGAGACATGTCTCTGGCGCCACCCCGCCGGGGTCAGCGGGCGGCGACGCCGCGCTTCCAGTAGCCGGAGAAGGTGACGTGCTGCTTCGGCACGCCGCGGCCCTGCACGAGGTGCCGGCGCGCCCCCGCCGCGAGCGCCTGCTCGCCGACCGCGAAGGCGTACGGCGAGCCCGCCGGGAACTCGAGCGCCTCCAGCGCCCGCAGCGCGGCCGAGCCCGGGTCGGTCCCGGCCTCGCGCACGAGCCAGTGCACCTCGACGCCCGACGGCGCCCCGACATCCTGGCGATCCGCCTCGTCGAAGAGCTCGATGATCGCGTGCCCGACCGCGTCGCGGGGGAGGTCGCGGAGGATGCCGGCCACCGCGGGCAGGCCGCTCTCGTCGGCCACGAGCAGCACCCAGTCGGACGGCACCGGCGCCCAGCCGCAGCCCTGATCGATGAAGGCGACCTCGGCGCCGGGCTCGACCGCTGCCGCCCACGGCCCCGCGATCCCCTCGTCGCCGTGCGACACGAAGTCGATGTCGAGCTCGCGCGACGCCGGCCGGAAGGCCCGCACCGTGTAGTTGCGGATCGCCGGCCGGCTCGTCTTCGGCAGCGTCAGGTACTTGAGGTACCCGCCGATGCCGAAGCGCTGCGGCATCCCCTCGAAGCTCGTCGACTGGTCGACGGGCAGCGCGAGCCGGAACCACTGGTCGAAGCCCTGGTACTCGTAGCGCCCGAGATCGTCGCCGCCGATCGTGACGCGCACCATGTTCGGGGTCACGCGCTCGGTGCGCAGGACGGTCGCCCGGACGAGGCCGGAGGGGGCGTGGGTGACGGCGATGTTGCTCATGGCAGCTCCAGTGCGGGGGCGAGATGGTGGACGAGGTCGGGCGAGACGACGAGGACCGCGGCGCCCGCGACCCACACGAGGACGATGAAGACGACGTCGCGGGGGCGGAACGGGATGCGGTGGCGCTCCGTGCGGGAGGGGTGCGCCCCGAAGGCGCGGGCATCCATGGCGAGGGCGACGCGCTCCGCGTGCCGGATCGCGCCGGCGAGCAGCGGCACCAGGTAGCCGATGCGGCGACGCAGGCCCGCGACCGGGCCGCGGCCGCCGGCCATGCCGCGGATGCGGTGGGCGCGGCGGATGACGTCGAGCTCGTGTCCGAAGCGCGGCACGAAGCGGAAGGCGGCGAGCGCCGTGTAGCCGATCCGGTAGGGCACCCGCAGCTGCTGCACCATCGAGCGGACCAGGTCGGGGCCGGTCGTCGTGAGTCCGGCGAGGAGCGAGAGCGCGACGAGCGCGAGCAGCCGCAGCGCGGTCGCCAGGCCGACCAGCCAGGCGCCGAGCCGCAGCTGGTAGGAGCCGACGGTGAGCAGCGCGGGCCCGCCGGGCGTCGCGACGGGGTCGGCCCAGAGCCCGAAGCTGAAGCTCAGCACGAGGACGGCGAGCGGGATGCCGCCCAGCACGGCGAGGGCGGCGCGCGGCCGCAGGTGCGCGCCGATGAGGAGCAGGAGGAGGGCGAGCAGCAGCAGTCCGAGCGGCGCGCCGAGGTCGCGGGTGAAGATCACGGCGACCATGAGCGGCAGGGGGCCGGCGACCTTCGCGAGCGGGTTGAGGCGGTGGAGGAAGCGGAGCGGGCCGTGGTCGACGCGCTCCGCGTAGGGGTCGACGCCGCCGCGGGCGAGCGCGCTCATCCGCGGGCTCCCGAGGCGCCGGGCGCGCCGGGCGCGCCGGGCGCCCCGGGCAGCTCCGCGAGTCGCGAGATGCCCCGCCACGTCGCGTGCCGCGCGAGGCCCCGCATGGCGCGGCCGAGGGGCGGATGGCGGAGGCCGGCCTCCTCGAGCGCGGCGCCCGCGAGGACGGCCGCGGCATCCCCCTCGGCGACGACACGGCCGGCGCGGAGTGCCGCGATGCGGGTCGCGTGATCGGCGACGAGCTGCATGTCGTGGGTGACGACGAGGATCGTGGTGCCCTCGCCCCGGAGCTCGTCGAGCAGGTCGAGCAGCTCGGCGGCGCGCTCGCGGTCCTGGCCGAAGGTGGGCTCGTCGAGGGCGAGCACGCGGGCGCCGGCGATGAGCGCGGTGCCGACGGAGAGGCGGCGCTTCTGCCCGCCGGAGAGGAGGAAGGGGTGCCGCTCGCGGTGGGCGGCGAGGCCGAAGCGGCGCAGCATCCCCTCGACGCGCTCGGCGATCTCGGCGGGGTCGCGGCGCTGGAGCTCGAGCGCGTGCGCGAGCTCCTCGGCGACGGTCGCGCGGATGAACTGGTGCTCCGGGTTCTGGAACACGAAGCCGACGTGGGCGGCGAGCTCGCGCGGGTCGGCGCGCGCCGGGTCGAGCCCGGCGGTCCGGATGCGGCCCCGCGGCGGCGGGACGACGCCGGCGATCGCCTGCAGCAGCGTCGTCTTGCCGGCGCCGTTCTCGCCGACGATCGCGAGCAGCTCGCCGGCCGGCACCTCAAGGGCGATGCCGTCGAGGAGGCGCCGGCCGCCCCGCTCGATCGTGAGGCCGGCGACCGCCACCTCCGCCGGCCGAGGCGCCTGCGACGCCGTCGCGCGCGCCTCGACGAGCGGCAGGGGCGGCAGCTCGTGTACCGCATCCAGCCCCGCCGCGAGCTCCGCCGGCGTCAGCGGCAGCGGCTCGAGCCGCACACCCGCCTCGCGCAGCCGGAGCGCCGCGAGGGTCGCGACCGGCAGCCACACCCCGAGCTCGAGCAGCCGCTCCGCCTCGGTGCGCAGGAGCGCGGCCGGACCGTCCAGGACGGAGCGGCCGTCGGCATCCAGCACGAGCACCCGGTCGATGAGCTCCATCGCCGCGTCGAGGTTGTGCTCGACGAGGACGATCGCCCGCTCGCCGCCCGCGACGACGCCCCGCAGTGCCGTGTAGACCTCGTCGATGCCGACGGGGTCCAGGTTCGCGGTGGGCTCGTCGAGCACGATGACGGGCGCCTCGAGCGCGAGCGCGCAGGCGATCGCGAGGCGCTGGCGTCCGCCCCCGGAGAGACGGTCGGGGTTCTCGAGTCGGCGCTCCCACAGCCCGACCGTGCGCAGGGCGCGCTCCGCCCGCTCGAGCACCTCCGCCGCCGGCACGAGCAGGTTCTCGGGCCCGAAGCAGACCTCGTCGAGGAGGGTGCCGGTGACGATCTGCGCGTCCGGGTCCTGGAACACCATCGCGACGTGCGCCGCGAGCTCGCCGACCTCGTGCTCCGCCGTGTCGAGCCCCGCGACGAGGATGCGCCCCTCGAGGGATGCCGGGACGGCGTGCGGGATGAGGCCGTCGAGCGCGAGCGCGAGGGTCGACTTGCCCGAGCCGCTCGGGCCGAGCAGCAGCACCGCCTCGCCCGGCCGGACGACGAGGTCGACGCCGTCGGGCGTCGCGGGGCCGCCGTCCTCGTGGCGGATGCGCACGCCCTCGAGTCGGAGGGGCGCCGGGGTGCTCATGCCGCTCTCGGCTCCTCCCGCGCGGAAGCGGCGGACGTGCTCATGCGCGGCCCTTCCGGACGGCGCCGAGCCCGGCCCGGCGGAGCTGCCACGCGATCCACTGCGCGGCGCCCGTGACGGCGGCGGCGGTGAGGATCGCGATGGCCCACATGACGAGGTAGACCCAGAGGTGGACGCGGCCCGCGTCGAGCGCGGCGAAGGCGAGCGCGCTCATGGCGAGGAGGCCGAGGGGGTGCGCGATCCAGAACCACCAGCCCGTCCAGACCCGCCAGCGGGTGAGCGCGAAGGGGATCTCGATCGCGGCGCCGACGGCGAGGAACAGGGGGAGGTGGGCGAAGCCGCCGAAGGCGAAGGGCGCGCTCACGAGTCCCGTGACGAGTGCGGTGAGGAGGCCGGCGCCGGGCGCCTGCAGGAGCCGCTGCGCGACGAGCGCCGAGATGGCGTAGACGCCGGTCGTCGCGGCGTAGAAGAAGAGGGCGGTGGGGGCGGCGACGATGCTCGCCCAGCTCAGCCCGATCGCGAGCAGCGCGCCGGCGGCGCCGAGCGCGGCGCACACGAGGAGGAGCCGCGAGGAGGACCTCGTCCTCGGTCGTGCGGGCGCGGCGGGCATGGCGGTCCTCGGGTCGGCGGGCGTGCGGTGCGGCGGCACCGGGCGCACCCGATCCCGTCCGCGGGTAAGGCTCACCTTACCGCGCGCGGGCGGCACCCGCCGACGGGCCCGGCTAGGCCACCGCGAGCAGCGCCGCCGCGATGATCGCGAGCCCGATCCCGCACCACTGCACCGGCGAGACCCGCTCGCGGAGCACGACGGCCGCGAGCGCGATCGTGCCGACCGGGTAGAGGGCCGCGAGCACGCTCGTCACGGCGAGCTCGCCGAGCCGCAGGGAGGTGAGGATGAGCGAGTTCGCGATGACGTCGAGCACGCCGCAGATGGGGGCGACGAGGATGCCGGCCCGCCAGCCGGCGGAGAGCGGCACGCCACGGCGGCGCGCGACGAGCGCGAGCACGACGACGATCGTCGAGATCACGAGGCAGCTCGCCGAGCGGTTGAGGAGCAGCGGCACGACGCCGGAGTCGTGCGGTGCCTGGTCGAGGAGCACGATGATGACGCCGATGAGCACGCCCGAGCCGATCGCGTAGGCGAGGCCCCGGGGGCTGACGCGGGCCGCGCGAGCCGGCCCGGCCTCCCCCGCGGCACCCGGCGCCGCGCCCACCCGGTCGCCCTCCGGCCCGCGAACGAGGCTCACGAGCACGACCGCGACGAGCGCCATCCCGATCGCGCCCGCCGCGAGCGGCGAGAGTGCGTCGCCGAGCACGAGGCTCACCCCCACCGGCACGATCGCGGCGAGCACCGCCGTGATCGGCGAGAGCACGCTCATCGGCCCGATCGCGAGCGCCGCATAGAGGAGGAGCAGTCCGCCCGCGTTCGCGACGCCGCTCAGCGCGCCCCAGACGATCGCCTCCTCGGACCAGCGGGCCGGGATCAGCAGCGCGAGCGGCACGAGGAGCACGATGCCCGTCGCCGCCGACAGCGCGACCACCCGCACGGGCAGGATGCGTCGGGATGCGATGCCGCCCACGAAGTCACCGGCGCCGTAGACGAGGGCGCTCGCGAGCCCCACGACGACAGCGATCACCGAGCCATTCTGCCGGTGTCGGCGGCTCGGTGAACGCTGGACGACGAAACGAGCTGAGCACTACCGCAGAATCCGCTCCCGATCTAAGGTGAGCCATGCCCCCCATCCGGGGGCAGAACCCGAGCACCCCGTCAGACCCCCGCAAACGGAGGAACCGAGTTGTCCGAGCCCACTCCCGCCGCTGCGGCGTCCACGAGGCGAGGCGGCTTCCGCCGGGTCGCGCTCGCGGTCGCCGCCGCCTGCGCCCTCGCCGTCGCCCCGCTGGCCGTTCCCGCGGCGAGCGCGGCGACCGTCACCCACACCATCGCCCAGGTCCAGGGCCCCGGGGCGACGACGCCCCTGAACGGCCAGACGGTCACGGTGCAGGGCATCGTCACCGCCGTGTACCCGGCGCCGAGCGGCTACAACGGCTTCTTCCTCCAGACGCAGGGCTCCGGCGGCGGCAAGACGGCGCGCACGGGCGCTTCCGACGGCCTCTTCGTCTTCACCGGCTCGGGCGCCTTCCCCGGCGTGAAGATCGGCGACAAGGCCACCGTCACCGGCCGCGCGGGCGAGTACCAGGGCCAGACGCAGGTGACCGCGACCGCCGCCGGCAGCGTCGAGGTCGTCGACTCGGGCTACAAGCTCCCCAAGGTCACAAGCCTCCCCGACACCGTCCTCGGCGACGCGCGCGAGTCCTACGAGGGCATGCTCGTGAAGCCGAGCGGCACCTACGTGCTCGGCTCGACCCACCAGGCCTACAACTTCGGCTCCCTCTGGCTCAGCGCCGGCGGCGAGCTCGTCCAGGCGACCGATCAGGTCGATGCCGGCCCCGAGGCCGCCGCGATCGCCGCCGAGAACAAGGCCAAGCGCCTCCTCGTCGACGACGGCTACAGCATCCAGGTCACGAACGGCGCCCACCCGGGCACGCAGCCGTACCTGACGAAGGAGACGGTGGTCCGGAACGGCGACGTCTTCGTGCCCTCGAAGAAGCCCATGGTGCTCGGCTACGGCTTCGACGACTGGCGGCTCCAGCCGCAGATCGCGCTGAACGACGCCTCGAAGCCCGCGTACAAGCCCTCCTTCGAGCCCGCGAACCCGCGGCCCGAGGCGGCGCCCGAGGTCGGCGGCGACGTGCAGTTCGCGGCCTTCAACGTGTTCAACTACTTCACGACCTTCGGCGGCGACGCGCGCGGCGCGGCCGACGCGGAGGCCTTCGCGATCCAGAAGTCGAAGATCGTGCGCGCCGTGAACGGGCTGGATGCCGACGTCGTCGCGCTCCAGGAGATCGAGAACTCGGTGAAGCTCGGCGAGGAGCTCGACGAGGCGCTCGCCGACCTCGTCGCGGGGCTCAACGCCGAGGCCGGCGAGGGGGCCTGGGACTTCGTGCCCACCCCGGCCGAGCTCGACGACGCCGCGATCACCGACTTCATCACGAACGCGATCATCTACAAGCCCGCCGCGGTCACGCCCGTCGGCGACAGCTTCACGCAGATCGACGAGGACGTCTGGGACATCGCGCGCGAGCCGATCGCCCAGACCTTCGAGGTCGCGCGCGGGACGAACGTGACCGTCGTCGCGAACCACTTCAAGTCGAAGAGCGGCTCGGGCACGCAGCCCGCCGACGGCCAGGGCTTCTTCAACGCGGAGCGCGTCGAGCAGGCGGAGGCCGTGGCCGGCCTCGTCGAGGACATCCGGGCCGACGACGAGAAGGGCCCGCACGTCCTCCTCCTCGGCGACTTCAACGCCTACGGCCAGGAGGACCCGATCCAGGCGCTCACCGGCGCCGGGCTCGTCGACCTCGTGCCGGCGAAGGCGGAGGGCCAGCACACCTACAGCTTCGACGGGCAGCTCGGCTCCCTCGACCACGCGATCGCGACCCCCGAGCTCGCGGAGCAGGTCGCCGGCGTCGGCGTCTGGGGCATCAACGCCGCCGAGTGGAGCGATCGCGGCTACGGGTTCGGCGCCGCCGAGGCGGGCACCCCGTACCGCTCGAGCGACCACGACCCGATCCTCGTCGGCGTCTCGGCCGAGGACGCGCCCGCGCAGCCGGTCGACATCGACATCCTGAGCTTCAACGACTTCCACGGCCGCATCGAGGCGGCGCCGCCCGCGGCGGGTGCCGCCGTGCTCGGCGGGCTCGCGCGCGACCTGCGCGCGGCGAACCCGAACACGCTCGTCGTCTCCGCGGGCGACAGCGTCGGGGCCTCGACCTTCACCTCCTTCATCCAGCAGGACCAGCCGACGATCGACGCGCTCAACGCGATCGGCCTCGACGCCACCGCGCTCGGCAACCACGAGTTCGACCAGGGCCGCGATGACGTCGACGACCGCCTCATCCCCGAGTCCGACTTCCCCTACCTCGGCGCCAACGTCTACGACCGCGAGACCGGCGAGCCGGCCTTCGACGAGTACGCGATCGAGGAGCGGGACGGCGTGCGCGTCGGCTTCATCGGCGCCATCACGGAGGACATGCCGGGCCTCGTCTCGCCCGACGGCATCGCGACGCTCGAGTTCCGCTCGATCGTCGACGAGGTCTCCCGCGTCGCGGAGGACCTCCGCGACGGCGAGGAGGCGAACGGCGAGGCGGACGTGCTCGTGCTCCTGGTCCACGAGGGCGCGGGCGACGCGACCATCGAGTCGGCGACCGGCGACACCCCCTTCGGCGAGATCGTGAACGGGCTCGCGGGCGAGGTCGACGCGATCGTCTCGGCGCACACGCACCAGCAGTACGTGCACGAGATCCCCGTCCCCGGCAGCGACCGCACCATGCCGGTCATCCAGTCGGGCCAGTACGGCGAGGCCTACGGGCTCCTCTCGATGACCGTCGACCCCGACTCGGGCGAGCTGCTCGAGATCGGCGCCGAGATCGCGCCGCTCGTCGGCGCGGCCGAGCCGGACCCGGCGATCGCCGAGATCGTGGCGGATGCCGTCGCGGTCGCAGAGGTCGAGGGCGCCGTCTCGCTCGGCTCCATCACGGGCGACATCACCCGCGGCCAGCAGGCGGCGGGCGGCGAGAACCGCGGGGCCGAGTCGACCCTCGGCAACCTCATCGCCGACGTGCAGCTCGAGCAGACGCAGGACCTCGGGACGCAGGTCGCGATCATGAACCCGGGCGGCATCCGCGCGGATCTGAACTACGCCTCGACCGGGCCGAACGACCCGGACGGCAACGTCACCTACCGCGAGGCCGCCGTCGTGCAGCCCTTCGCGAACACGCTCGTGACCCTCGACCTGACGGGCGCGCAGCTCGAGCAGGTGCTCGAGGAGCAGTGGCAGCCCGCGGGCCTGTCGCGGCCGTTCCTCAAGCTCGGGCTCTCCGAGGGACTCACCTACACCTACGACCCGGATGCGGCGGCGGGCGAGCGGATCACCGCCGTCTACCTCGACGGGGAGCGGGTCACGGCGGAGCAGACGATCAAGGTCGTCACGAACTCCTTCCTCGGCGGCGGCGGCGACCAGTTCTTCACCTTCGCCGAGGGGACGAATCGCGCCGACTCCGGCCGGATCGACCTCCAGGCCTTCGTGGACTACTTCTCGGCCAACAGCCCCGTCTCGCCCGACCTCGGCAACCGCTCGCTCGGCGTGACGGCATCCGCCCCCGCCGACGAGGCGGGCTACGCGCCGGGCGAGGAGGTCTCGCTCGACCTCAGCTCGCTGCTCTTCTCGAAGGGCGGCCCGACCTCGGGCGAGGCGACCGTCTCGGCGGGCGAGGAGGTGCTGGGCTCCGCGCCCATCGCCTTCGCGATCACCGACGCCTACGACGAGCAGGGTGCGGCGACCGTGAGCTTCACGGTGCCCGAGGATGCGGCGGCGGGCGAGCTGCTGCTGACGATCGGCGGCCCGGAAGGCACCGCGGTGCCCTACGCGATCACGGTCGCGGAGCAGGACGGCGGCCCGGTCGAGCCGGTCGAGCCGGTCTCCACCTGGACCTCGGCCTCCGCGTCGAAGTTCATCACCTTCGACGGGACGGTCGACTACCGCGTCCGGGTCACGGCGGACGACGGCTCGGCCCCCGTGGGCGAGCTCGTGATCCGCGACGGCGCGAAGGTCGTCGAGACGATCCAGCTCGACGAGGGCGACGCGGGGAAGGCCACGGCGAAGCTCGCGAAGCTCACGCGCGGCATCCACCTCCTCACCGCCACCTTCGAGGGCGAGGGCTTCGAGCAGTCCGTCTCCTGGCCCTCGATCCTGCTCGCCCTCTAGCTGGGTTCCGGCCGCGATAGACACGTCTATCGCGCGGGGGACGGTCCTACGGGGCCGTCCCCTTCGCCGTAGACGTGTCTCTTGCGAGGTGATCGTGGCGCGGGAGGGGCGTCGTCACCAGGCGCGAGGACCGGATGCCGTCCACACCGTGGGGATGCCGGCCCGTGCGCGTCGGCGGCGATCCGTACAGTTGAGCGCATGACGACCGCCGCACCCGAGGCCCCGCTCGACGTCCTCCGCCGCGTCTTCGGCTACGAGGAGTTCCGAGGGCAGCAGTCGTCGATCATCGACCGCGTCGTCGGCGGCGGCGACGCGCTCGTGCTCATGCCGACGGGCGGCGGCAAGTCGCTCTGCTATCAGATCCCCGCACTCGTGCGGCGGGGCACCGGCGTCGTCGTCTCGCCCCTCATCGCCCTCATGCAGGATCAGGTGGATGCGCTCTCCGCCGTGGGCGTGCGGGCCGCCTTCCTCAACTCGACCCAGGATCCGGATGAGCGCCGGCTCGTCGAGCAGGAGCTCCAGGCCGGTGAGATCGACATCCTCTACCTCGCCCCCGAGCGGCTCAAGCTCGAGTCGACGCTCTCGCTCCTCGACCGCGTCGACGTCTCCGTCTTCGCGATCGACGAGGCCCACTGCGTCTCGCAGTGGGGGCACGACTTCCGGCCCGACTATCTGGCGCTCTCGGTCCTCCACGAGCGCTGGCCCGCGGTGCCGCGCATCGCGCTCACCGCGACCGCGACGGAGGCGACGCGCCACGAGATCGCCCAGCGGCTCGAGCTGGGGGATGCCGAGTGGTTCGTCTCCAGCTTCGACCGCCCCAACATCCAGTACCGCATCGAGTCGAAGGCGCAGCCGCTGCAGCAGCTGCTGCGACTCGTGCGGACGGAGCACCCGGGCGATGCCGGCATCGTCTACTGCCTCTCGCGGAAGTCGGTCGAGAAGACGGCCGACGCGCTCGTCGCCGAGGGCATCCCGGCGCTGCCGTATCACGCGGGTCTCGACGCCGGCATCCGCCGCCGCAACCAGGCGCGCTTCCTCCGCGAGGAGGGCATCGTCATGGTCGCCACGATCGCCTTCGGCATGGGCATCGACAAGCCGGACGTCCGCTTCGTCGCCCACCTCGACCTGCCGAAGAGCGTCGAGGGCTACTACCAGGAGACGGGGCGCGCGGGCCGCGACGGCCTCCCCTCGACCGCCTGGCTCGCCTACGGCCTCCAGGACGTCGTGCAGCAGCGCCGCATGATCGACGAGTCGGAGGGCGACCTCGCCCACCGGCGCCGGCTGAGCTCCCACCTCGACGCCATGCTCGCGCTCTGCGAGACGGTCGAGTGCCGCCGGGTGCAGCTGCTCGGCTACTTCGGCCAGCCCTCCATCGCCTGCGGCAACTGCGACACCTGCCTCGCGCCGCCGGAGGCGTGGGATGGCACGGTCCCCGCGCAGAAGCTGCTCTCCACGATCGTGCGGCTCGACCGGGAGCGGAACCAGCGCTTCGGCGCCGGCCACCTGATCGACATCCTGCTCGGGCGCGACAACGACCGCATCCGCCAGAACCGGCACGACGAGCTCAAGACCTACGGCATCGGCGAGGAGCTCTCCGAGCAGGAGTGGCGCGGCGTCGTCCGCCAGCTGCTCGCGCAGGGCATCCTCGCGGTGCAGGGCGAGTACGGGGTGCTCGGGATCACGCAGGAGGCCCCGGCGGTCCTCGCCGGCGAGCGCGAGGTGCGGCTCCGCCGCGAGCCCGAGCGCGTCGTGAAGCGCGCGAAGTCGAAGGCCGCGGCCGAGCTGCCGAGCGAGGCCCTGCCGCTCTTCGAGCGCCTCCGCGAGTGGCGCGCCGGCGTCGCGCGCGAGCTGGGCGTCCCCGCCTACATCGTCTTCGGCGACGCGACGCTGCGCGGCATCTCGCTCGTGACCCCCGCCTCGATCGAGGAGCTCGGCGGCATCTCCGGCATCGGCGAGAAGAAGCTCGAGCAGTACGGGGCGGATGTGCTCGCGGTCGTGGCAGCACATGCCGCTGCCGGCATGCCGGAGTGACAGACTGGTCGCGTGCTGAAGACCCTGGCCCGCGCGATCCTCTCGCCGACCGCCCGCGTCGCCTTCCGGCCGAAGGTGATCGGCCGACGGAACGTGCCCCGCCGCGGTGCCGTCATCCTCGCCTCCAACCACCGCTCCTTCATCGACAGCGTCGTCATCACGCTCGTCGCGCCGCGCTCCGTCTCCTTCCTCGCGAAATCCGACTACTTCACCGGCCGCGGCCTCCGGGGCGCCCTCAATCGCTGGTTCTTCACCGGCGTCGGGGCCGTGCCCGTCGAGCGGGGCGCCGGGCAGGCCGCGCAGGACGCGCTCGACGCGGGCCTCGGCATCCTGGAGGCCGGCGACGCCTTCGCGATCTACCCCGAGGGCACCCGCTCGCTCGACGGCCGCCTCTACAAGGGCCGCACGGGTGTCGCCTACCTCGCCCTCACGGCGGGCGTGCCGATCGTGCCGGTCGCGCTCACCGGCACCGAGCAGCTCCAGCCGGTCGGCTCGAGCCGCCTGCACAGGGCGAAGGTGACGGTCGAGTTCGGCGAGCCCATCGACGCCTCGGCCTTCGGGGAGGCGCGCTCCGGCCGCGTCCGCCGCGAGCTCACCGACGAGGTCATGCGCCGCATCCAGGCGATGTCGGGCCAGGACATGGCGCCGGTCTACAACGAGCCCCCGGCGCAGACCATCGCGGAACGTGTGAAACGGGTCTTCTGGCGCGAACGGCTCTAGGGGCGGGCGCGGTGGCGCACTAGGTTGTCGCCATGACCTTCAACGACGACTCCGACATCAGCAAGGGGCGCGTGAGTCGTCGCGGCCGCACCGCCGGGATCGCGGGCGGCGGCGGCATCCTGCTCGTCATCGCGGTCGCGGTCATCAGCCAGCTCACGGGTGTCGACGTCTCGGGCCTCGTCGGCCCGCTGACGGGCGGCGGCGGCACCCAGCAAGGTCCGGTCGACACGCTCGAGCAGTGCGACACCGGGTCCGATGCGAACGAGCAGATCGACTGCCGGATGAAGGGCGCCGCCGCATCCCTCGACACCTACTGGGAGGGGGAGCTCCGCGGCTACGAGGGCAGCCAGATCGTCCTCTTCTCCGGCAGCGTCAGCACGGGATGCGGGAACGCCTCGAGCGCGGTGGGCCCCTTCTACTGCCCGCCCGACGCGAGCGTCTACATCGACACCGGCTTCTTCGACGAGCTCGAGACCCGCTTCGGCGCCAACGACGGGACCCTCGCCCAGCTCTATGTCGTCGCCCACGAGTGGGGCCACCACGTGCAGAACCTGTCCGGCGCGATGGAGGGCCTCGACCGCCAGTCGACCGGCCCGGCGTCAGACGGGGTCAGGCTCGAGCTGCAGGCCGACTGCTACGCGGGCGCGTGGGTGGGCGCCGCCGAGACGATCGAGGACGACGCGGGCAGGACCTTCCTCGAGCCGGTCACGGATCAGCAGATCGCCGACGCGCTGAGCGCCGCCGCGGCGGTCGGCGACGACCGCATCCAGGAGTCGACGAGCGGGCAGGTGAACCCCGAGGCGTGGACGCACGGCGCGAGCGAGCAGCGCCAGGCCTGGTTCGAGACGGGTCGCACCGAGGGCCCGGGCGCCTGCGACACCTTCTCGGTGCCGGCCGGCCGACTCTAGCTCCGCTCGGCGCCCACGACGGCCCGCCCGGGGGAAAGCGGGCTCAGGCGAAGGGGGCGTCGTGGATGTCGAACACGTCGCGCAGGGCGGTGCGGGCCGCGAACCAGCCGTTCATGCCGTGGGTCGAGGGCCCCGGCGGCGTGGAGGCGGAGGCGAGGAAGAGCCCCGGTGCGGGCGTCCGCCACGGCACGGTCGAGAGCACCGGCCTCCGCACGAGGCGCCAGATCGACATCCGTCCGCCCATGATCTCCCCGCCCGGGTCGTTCGGGTTCTCCTCCTCGAGCTCGGCGGCGCTCCGCGAGGCGGAGGCGACGACGAGATCCCGGAACCCGGGGGCGAAGCGCTCGATCTGCTGCGTGACGAGCTCGGTCGCGTCCACCTCGGAGCCGGCCGGCACGTGGATGTACGCCCACACCGTGTGGTGCCCGGCGGGCGCGCGCGAGGGGTCCTCGAAGCTCGGCTGCACGAGCAGCACGTAGGGCCGCTCGGGCACCCGGCCGCGGGCGACGTCGCGCTCGCCCGCCGCGATCTCGGCGCGCGTGCCGCCGAGGTGCACGGTCGGCGCCGTCGCCACCCGGGGGTCCGACCACGGGATCGGCCCGCTCGTCGCGAAGTCGACCTTCGCGACGCCGTCGCCGCGCGGCCAGCGCTCGAGCGCGCGACGGTAGCCGCCGGGGAGGAGGTCCTCGCCGAAGCGGGCGAGGTGCGCCGGGCTCGTGTCGAGCAGTGTCGCCGCGCTCGGCTCGAGGTCGGCGGGCGAGCCGACATGCTGCCCGAGCACGATCTCGCCGCCGTGCGCCACGAGGTCGGCGGCGAGCGCGTCGGCGATCGCCTGCGAGCCGCCGACCGGGAGCCCCCAGCCGACGGTGTGGCCGAAGGCGGCGAGCATGAGGCCGGCGCCGCCGCTCGCGAGCGAGTGGAGCGGCGCGACCGTGTGGGCCGCGGCGCCCGCGAAGAGCGCCGGACCGGCCTGGCCGCGGAAGCCGGCGAGCGCGGGCGCGGGCCCGTGCACGAGGCTGCGGAGCCCGTACCGGACGGCCGCGATCGGGTCGCGCGGCACCCGCAGCAGCTGGTTGCCGGTGAAATCCTGCACCCCCGCGAAGCGGTCGACGAGGGGGCGCATCATGCGGTTCCAGGCGGGGCCGTCCTCCTCGAGCTCGGCGACCGTGCGATCGAGGTCGCGATAGGCGAGCGCGGCCGGCCTCCCGTCGAGCGGATGCGCGTAGGAGACCTCGGGGATGCGGAACGGCACCCGCTCGGTGAGCCCCCACGACCGGAAGAACGAGGAGGCGAGCGCACCCGGGTGCACCGCCGAGCACACGTCGTGGAGGTAGCCCGGCAGCGTCAGCTCGGCGGAGGACATCCCCCCGCCGACCCGCTCGCCGCGCTCGACGAGCCGCACCCGCAGCCCCGCGTGCGCGAGCGTCACGGCCGCGACGAGCCCGTTGGGGCCGGCGCCGACGACGGTCGCGTCGATCATGGCTCCAGGCTAGTCGCCCGGATCGAGCGAGACCGGGTCGACGAGCGTCCAGCGCGCCTCCCGCATCCACACGACCCCGTGCTCGCGGTGCTCGGCGTGCGTCGCGAAGCGGTAGCGGAAGACCCGGGCGCGGACGAGGCGGGGCGGGCGCCCGCCGAAGGGGTCGTGCGCGAGGAGCCGGAGGGTCGCGCGGTCGGCCTCGAGCAGGCGCCGGAGGAGGGGGCGGAACCAGTGCTCGCCGGGGGCGCCGAGCGCGAGGAACCACATGAGCCAGTCGAGCCGCAGATGGTACGGCGCGACCTGCCGAGGCACCCGCCGGACGTCGCCGGGCTTGCCGCGGAAGCCGTACGGCATCCAGTCCTCCTCCTCCGGCCGCTCGGCGGTCGTGCCCTCGATCACGACCTCCTGACGCACCTTCGTGACCGTGCCGAAGGCGCCGTAGGCGTTCCCGAGCTGCCAGCGGTTGAAGCTCGCGTTCATGAGCTGGCGGCGCGAGAGCAGGTTGCGCGCCGCCGGGATGGAGAGCAGCGCGAGCCCGAGCGCCACCAGCCCCGCGACGACCGCGAACCAGAGCGGCGTCGGCGCGTATTCGGGCGCCGGCAGCCCCGGCAGGATCAGGCGCACCGCGCCGTCGCCGAGCGCGGAGGCGGCGAGCACGATCGTCAGCGCGTTGAGCCAGGAGAAGTTGCCGCTGACGAGCAGCCAGCCCTGCGTGAGGATGATCGCCGCCGCACCGATGGCGCCGACCGGCTGCGGGGCGAAGATCAGCACCGGCGCAGCGAGCTGCACGATGTGGTTCGCGACGACCTCGCCGCGGTGGAACCAGGCCGGGAGCAGGTGGATGCGGCGGCTCAGCGGGTTCGGCATCGGCTGGGTCTCGTGGTGGTACATGAGCGCCGTGAGGTCGCGCCACTCCCGGCCGCCGCGCAGCTTGATGAGCCCCGCCCCGAGCTCGAGGCGGAGGACGAGCCACCAGCAGATGACGAGCACCGGCAGCGGCGGCGCGACCGCGTCCGAGCCGAGGAAGGCGACGACGAAACCGGCCTCGCAGAGCAGCATCTCCCAGCCGAAGCCGTAGAAGGCCTGCCCGATGTGCACGATCGAGAGGTACCCGATCCACAGCAGGAGGAAGGCGAGCATCGGCGCCCACGGCGGACCCTGCTGGGGGATGCCGGCGACGAGCAGCAGCGAGACGGCGATGCCGGCCAGGCAGAGGGCTCGCAGGCGGCGATCGCTGTAGCCCCAGCGGAACAGCGTCGGCCGCAGGCGATCGCGGTTCCGCGCGATGAAGGCGGGCGCCGGCAGGAGTCCGCGCTCGCCGAGCAGTGCCGGGAACTGGAGCAGCGTCGACAGGTAGGCGATCGCGAAGACGCCCGCCGTGCCGCGCTGCAGCACCTGGCGGGCGAGCTCGAAGCCCTGCGCGTCGAGCCAGGGGAGTGCGCCGTCCACGCGGCCACGCTACGCCCCGGCACCGCGGTCCGGGAGCGGCGTGGGCTCGGGCGCGCGGGCTCAGGAGCGCGGGCTCAGGCGAGCGGCGCGATGAGCGAGGCATCCGCCGGGTCGACCGCACGCGAGCTGTTGAGCCGGCGGTCGACCTCGTCGGCGATCATGGTCGCGGCGACCTCCGCCGAGACGCGCTCGAGCATCGCCAGCGTCTGCTCGCTGCGGCCCGCATCCAGCTTGACCGGCTCGAGCCAGTCGCCGTAGACCTCCTCGGTGAGGAAGGCCGGCATCCGGTCGTGCACCTCGCCCGAGGCGTCGACGCCCTCGCGGGTGATGATCGCGGTCGAGACCTCCCACGCGCCCTCGACCTTGCGGGCGGTGCAGATGCCCGCGGCGGCGAGCAGCGCGCCGTCGGGGCGGTGGAGGTAGTGCGGCTGCTTGTCGCCCTTCTCGCCCGTCCACTCGTAGTAGCCGCGCATCGGGACGATGCAGCGGGAGCCCGCGAAGGCCGACCTCCACATCCCGTTCGTCGCGACCGTCTCGAGGCGGGCGTTGAAGTTGGGGCGCTTCGGCTCCGTGATGAAGGCCGGGCGGAAATCCCAGACGGCCGGCTCGAGGCCGCGGTAGATCTCGCCGCTCGCGCGGTCGGCGCGCTCGCGGACGATCGGCACCGTGTCGGTCGGCGCGATCGAGTAGCTGATCTGCCAGTCGCGGTAGTCGTTGCCCTCGAGCACGAACTGCTCGATCATCTCGTTCGTCTCGGCGTCGTTCGCGAAGCGTCCGCACATGCGGCAAGTCTCGCGCGTGCCGCCGACATCCGCGAGGGACTCGGCTCAGTCCTCGGCGGGCTCGCCGTCGCGCACGAGCAGGAAGCTGACCGCCCCCACGACGCCCGGCCGGATCACCTGCTGCACGCGCCATCCCATCCCCGACCAGCGGTTCAGCTGATCGGTGATCGCCTGCGCCTGCTGATCGGCTTCGCCGTTGCCGGGGTGGAACGTCGTGAACTTGTACTCGGGTGCCATCGTCGCCTCCCGCGCGCGGGGTGCGCGCCCTGGGCCGATGCTAGACCGCTCAGGCGACGACGCCGAGGGCCTCGAGCTTCCCGCGCAGCTCCGGGTCGCTCGGCTCGACCTGGTGCGAGCCGTCGGGGAACACCACGACGGGGATGTTCGTGCGGCCGCTGACCGCCCGGGCGCGGTCGGCGCCGTCCTCGACGCGCTCGATGTCGACGTACTCGTAGTCGACGCCGAGGCCGTCCAGCAGCCGCTTCGAGCGGATGCAGTCTCGGCACCAGTCGGCGCCGTACATGAGGATGCGGTCGGAGCTCTCGGAGGGCATGTCACCAGGGTAGGCGGCTCGCGCCGCTCGCGCCGGCGCCGCCGGCGCGCTACCGTCGCGGCATGGCGAGGACCCCGCTCGACGTCGACACGCAGCTCGCGGCGCGCGCCCACCCGCTCCGCGACTGGATCGAGGTGCTGCGGCCCGCGATCCGCGGCGTCGACCCGGGCATCGTCGAGCTGTGGAAGTGGAACGCCCCCAGCTACGCGATCCGGGGCGTGCCCCTCGTCACCTTCATGCTCCGCCCCGACGACCATCTCCACCTCGTCTGGCACCACCCGGCGGTGCCGGACGTCGAGGACCCGCTGCTCGAGGGCGAGTACCCGGACGGGCGGCGGATGACGTACCTGCGCAGCGAGGTGGCCGTGCGGGATGCGGTGCCCGGCATCGAGGGGATCCTGCGCCGGCTCGTCGCGGCGACGCCGCCGGACGGGACGACGGCCCGGGCGGTCTAGCGGCGCGACACGACCCGGCTGCGGGCGCGCAGCGCGAGCACGCCGATCGAGCCGATGGCGCCGATCGCCGCGATGGAGCCGATCGCCGCGATGGAGCCGATCGCCGCGATGGAGCCGATGCTTCCGATCGAGCCGATCGAGCCGATCGAGCCGACGGACCCGATCGAGCCGGCGGACCCGATCGAGCCGATGGAGCCGATCGACCCGATGGAGCCTATGGACCCGATCGAGCCGATGGACCCGATGCTGCCGATCGAGCCGACGGACCCGGTCGAGCCGGCACCGCCGATCGACGTGCGGGACCTCCGACGACTCCGGCTCACCCCGCCGATGCTACGCCGGGGCGGCGCGGTCGGCATCCCCGTGCTCCGCCCCGGCGGCGGCGTCGGCCGAACTGCGGACCTCTGCGCAGACCGGCGCCGCGGGGTGCCGCCCCGGCTCGGATGTCCGCAGATCGGCACCGCCTCCCTGTGGCGGCGCGGCGGCCGGCCCGCGGCGCGATACCGTGGGCCCGTGCCGGCGTACCGCGACGACGAGGTCGATCTCCTCATCGACCGATGGGCCGAGATCCTGCCCGATCTCGACCTCGGTCCCCTCGACGTCATGTCGCGCCTGCGCCGCGCCGCCCGCGGGCTCACCGAGCTCCGTGCCGAGGTGTTCGGCCGCTCGGGCCTCTCGATCTGGGAGTTCGACGTCCTCGCGGCGCTCCGCCGGGAGCCGGCGCCCCACATCCTCACGCCCACGGAGCTCGGCCAGCGCACCATGGTCGGCTCGGCCGCGATCTCGAACCGGCTCGAGCACCTGCTCGAGCGGGCCCTCATCGTGCGCGAGGCGAATCCGGAGGACGGGCGCAGCCGCCTCGTCCGGCTCCTCCCGGAGGGGGCGGCGCTCGCGGAGGCGGCGATGCGCGACCTCGTGGAGGCCGAGCGGCTCGCGCTCGCCGGCATGCCGGCCGTCGAGCTCGCCGAGTTCATCTCCGGCCTCCGCCACCTCGGGGAGTCGCTGCCCGGCGTCCCGACGCGCGCCCCGCGCCGCGCCGGCGGCTGAGCCCGGCTCGAGTCGTCCGAGGGCGAGCTGCCGACCCGGCGCGGGATCAGGACCCGGATCGCCGGGCGCCCACGGGCCGCCCGCGCCCGCGCGGCCCGCGCCGCCGGCACGCCGCCGACCCGCGGGCCGGCTCCTGAATCCGCGCCGCCCGCGCGCTCAGTGTCGCGGCGCGAGCACGAAGCCGACCGCCCGCGCGACCGCGGGTGCGATCGAGGTCCCGTGCGTCTCGCCCTCGAGCAGGTCGAAGCGCGACTCGATCCCCGCCTCGGCGAGCGACGCCGCCAGCTCGCCCGCGGCGTCCACGACCCGGGTCCGCGCGATCTCGGCGCGGTATCGTTCGAGCAGATGCTCCCATCCCTCGGGCAGCGACTCGGGCGGGGTCTGCTCGAGCCCGCCGACGGCGACGAGCGCGCGGGGGATGCGGCCGAGGCCGGCCAGCCGCTCGGGGAGCGCCGCGAGGTGCGAGAGCACCGCGAAACCGTCCCACCAGAGCGCGGGGCTCAGCGCCGCGACCGCCGCGAGACGGCCGGGCCGCGTGAGTAGCGCGTGTGCCGCCAGCAGCCCGCCGAGCGAGTGGCCGATGAGCGCGACCTCGTCGGAGGCGGACGGGTGCCGTCGCGCGATCTCCGGCGCGAGCTCGTCGAGGATCCAGTCGAGCAGCTGCTCGCCGCCGCCCGAGTCGGTGCCGAGCACGGCCTGCATCGACTCGGGGATCGAGCCGCCGGGCGTGAGGTCGACCGCGCGGCGCGACCACAGCTCGGCCGGCGGCACCCCGTGACCGACGCCGACGACGACCGCCGGACGGGCCTCGCCGATCGAGGCGAGCACCGCGGCCGTCTCGGCCGCCGTCCCGAAGGCGAGGTCGGCGTCGAGCACGACCACGAGCGGCAGGGAGGCCGGCGGCGCCTCGGGCGCGGAGACGCTCACCCGGTAGCGCCGGCCGGTCGCCCGCGCGGTCAGGTCGAAGCGCTCGATCCCCTCGAGGATCGAGGTCACGCGCCCGCCGCCTCCTCGGGGCGCTCCGCCGCCTCCCGCTCGGCTGCATCCGGGACGTAGCCCTCGATGTGCCGCTCGGCGGGGCCGTCGTAGGCGGAGAGCGGTCGGATGAGCGCGTTGGAGGCCTGCTGCTCCATGATGTGCGCCGTCCAGCCGACGATGCGCGCCGCGACGAAGAGCGGCGTGAAGGTCGCGGTGTCGAAGCCCATGAGGCGGTACGCGGGGCCCGAGGGGTAGTCGAGGTTCGGGTAGATGCCCTTGCGCTCGACGAAGGCGGTCTCGAGCGCCTCGGTCAGCTCCGCGACATCCGGCCGGTCGTAGTGCTCGACGAGCGAGTCGAGCGCGGCCTTCATGGTCGGCACGCGCGAGTCGCCGCGCTTGTAGACGCGGTGGCCGAAGCCCATGATCTTGCGCTTCTCGGCGAGCGCGTCATCCAGCCAGGACTCGACCCGGGAGGCGTCCCCGATCTCCTCGAGGACGTGCAGCACGGCCTCGTTCGCGCCGCCGTGGAGCGGCCCCTTGAGCGCGCCGATCGCGCCGACGACCGCCGAGTAGAGGTCGCTCAGCGTGCTCGCGATGACGCGGCCCGTGAAGGTGGAGGCGTTGAAGGAGTGCTCGGCGTAGAGCACCATCGAGCGGCTGAAGGCGTCGACGACGATCGGGTCCGGCTCCTCCTCGAAGGTCAGCCAGAGGAAGTGGGCGGCGTAGTCGAGATCCTCGCGTGCGGCGACGGGCTCGAGGCCGCGGCGGCGGCGCTGCCCGTACGCGACGATCGCGGGGAGCGCGGCGAAGAGCTCGAGGCTCCGCGCGAGGTTCTCCTCGGGACTGCCGACCGCATCCATGACGTTCTGGCTGCCCGCGGTGCCGATCGCGCCGATGACGCTGACGGCCGTGCGGACGTCGTCCATGGGATGCGCGTCGAGCGGGACGAGGTCGATCGCGGCGCGCACGCGGTCGTCGAGGGCACGGTGCGCGCGCTCGACGCGGCGGAGCTCGGCGAGCTCGGCGTCGCTCGGCAGCTCGCCGTGCCAGAGCAGGTGCGCGACCGCCTCGACCGACTGCGTCGCGGCGAGCTCCTGCACGGGGTAGCCGCGGTAGAGCAGGGAGTTCGTCTCGGGGTCGACCTTCGAGACGCCCGTCGTGTCGGCGACGACCCCGACGAGGCCCTTCCTGATCTCGTGCTCGGCCATGCGCATCCTCTCGCTGGGTCCCGCCGCGGTCTGCGGTCAGGAGCTCCGGTTCGTCGACAGGTCGAAGGTGTAGACGCCCTCGTCGAACGCGGCGGTGCCGGCGTAGTCCACCAGCTCGTACAGTCTGGACCGCGTCTGCATCCCCGGCACCTCGGAGTTCAGCGAGCCCTCAGCATCGAGCACGTCGAGGGCGCGCTCGATCGCGCCGAAGGCGACCCGGAGCAGGGAGACGGGGAAGATCACGAGGTCGACCCCGACGTCCTCGAGCTGCTGCACCGTGAAGAGCTCGCTCTTGCCGAACTCGGTCATGTTCGCCAGGATCGGCACGTCGACGGCCGCCCGGATCGCGGCGAACTCCTCGAGCGACGCCATCGCCTCGGGGAAGACCGCATCCGCGCCGGCGTCCACGAGCCTCTTCGCCCGGTCGACGGCGGCGGCCATGCCCTCGACGCCGCGGATGTCGGTGCGGGCCATGATGACGAGGTCCGGGTCGCGGCGCGCGGCGGCGGCGGCGGCGATCCGCTTGAGGGCGGTCGACTCGTCGACGACCTGCTTGCCGTCGAGGTGGCCGCAGCGCTTCGGGTTGACCTGGTCCTCGAGGTGGAGGGCGGCGACGCCCGCGTCCTCGAGCACCTGCACCGTGCGGGCGACGTTGAGCGGCTCGCCGAAGCCGGTGTCGGCGTCGACGAGGGTCGGCAGCTCGGTCACGCGCGAGATCTGCCCCGCGCGCTGCGCGACCTCCGTGAGGGTCGTGAGCCCGACATCCGGCAGCCCCAGCTCGGCGGCCATGACGGCGCCCGAGATGTAGACGCCCTCGAAGCCCTTCTCTTCGATGAGGCTCGCGGAGAGCGGCGTGAAGGCGCCCGGCATGCGGACGATGCGGGGGCCGGCGAGCGCCTCGCGGAAGGCGCGGCGCTTCTCGGCGGGGGTGCGCTGGGCGTGCAGCATCAGAAGAGTCCCTTCGGCGGGGTGGGGAGCCCCTCGGCGGTGATGGTCAGGCCGGCGAGCTCCTCGGCGGTCAGCTCGGGGAGGCGCTGGGCGGTGTCGAGGAAGCGCGCGATCTCGGGCGCCGCGAGGACGCCGTCGGCGAGCTGCTCGAACTTGCGGACGTAGTCGGCGCGGGCGAAGGGCCGGGCGCCGAGCGGGTGGGCGTCGGCGACGGCGATCTCGTCGACGACGCGGCCGCCGTCGGCGAGCTCGATCTCGACGCGGCCGCCGAAGGCCTTCTCGGCCGGGTCGGTCGAGTGGTAGCGGCGGGTCCACTCGGCGTCCTCGGCCGTGGCGATCCTCCGCCACAGCTCGACGGTGTCGGGGCGGGCGGCGCGCTCGGGCGCGTAGGAGTCGGCGTGGTGCCAGGCGCCGTCCTGGAGGGCGACGGCGAAGATGTACGGGATCGAGTGGTCGAGCGTCTCGCGGGAGGCCGCCGGGTCGTACTTCTGCGGGTCGTTCGCGCCCGAGCCGATCACCGTGTGCGTGTGGTGGCTCGTGTGCAGCACGATCGACCGGACGGCGGCGGGGTCGCGGAGCTCGGGCCGCTCCCGGCCGAGCCGGCGGGCGAGGTCGATCCAGGCCTGCGCCTGGTACTCGGCCGAGTGCTCCTTCGTGTAGGTGTCGAGGATGCCGCGCTTGGGCTCGCCGCGCTCCGGCAGCGGCACCTCGTAGCGGCCTTCCGGCCCGTCGAGGAGCCACGCGATGACCCCGTCCTCGCCCTCGTAGATCGGGGTGGGGCTGGTCTGCCCGCGCATGGCGCGATCCACCGCCTCGACGGCCATCTTCCCGGCGAAGGCGGGCGCGTGGGCCTTCCAGGTGGAGATCTCGCCCTTGCGCGACTGGCGGGTCGCGGTCGTCGTGTGGAGCGCCTGCCCGATCGCCTGGAAGATCACGGCGGCGTCGAGGCCGAGGAGGGTGCCGATGCCGGCGGCGGCGCTCGGGCCGAGGTGCGCGACGTGGTCGATCTTGTGGCGGTGCAGGGAGATCGCCCGCACGAGGTCGACCTGGATCTCGTAGCCGGTCGCGATGCCGCGCACGAGGGCGCCGCCGTCTCGGCCCGCGTGCTGGGCGACGGCGAGGATCGCGGGGATGTTGTCGCCGGGGTGCGAGTACTCGGCGGCGAGGAAGGTGTCGTGGAAGTCGAGCTCGCGCACCGCGACCCCGTTCGCCCACGCCGCCCACTCGGGGCTGGTGCGCTCGTCGGCGCCCGTGCCGAGCCCGACGACGGTCGCGCCCGCGCCGCCCGTCGAGACGGGGTGGGAGGCCGCCTGTCCGCGCGCCGAGACGACGGGCGCCCGCCGGAGGGATGCGGCGGCGACCGCGGCGTTGTCGATGACCCGGTTGACGATCATGTCGAGCACCTCGGCCTCGACCTCGACGGGGTCGACGGCGAGCTCGGCGAGCTTCCAGGCGAGCTGCTCCTCGCGCGGGAGCGGCTCCTCGCTGCGGTAGGTGCGGACGGGGTGGTTCCTCATGGGGTCCTCCGGGGCTCGGGGTCGTCGTGGGGGAGCGTCGCGAGCGCGTGCTCGAGGCTGTGGTGCAGGTGGATGCGGACGGCGTCCGCGGCGAGCTGCGCGTCGCCGCGCGAGATGGCGTCGGCGATCGTGCGGTGCTCGTCGGCGGCGGCCGCGAGGCGGGCCGGGTGATCGCGGGCGGCGCGCCGGATCCTGGCGGCGTGGTGCCGGGCGGAGTCGAGGGCGGCCTGGAGCCGGGGGCTCGCGATGGCGCGGTCGATCTCGCGGTCGAGCTCGGCGGCGAGCTCGTAGGTGTCCTGCTGCTCGGATCCGGCCGGGTCGACCCGGATGGCGGCGAGGCGGGCGGCGAGCGCCTCGAAGACGGCGGGGTCGCCGCGGCGGGCGGCGAGGGATGCGGCGGCGGGCTCGAGCGCGCCGCGCAGCTCGTACGCGGCGGCGACGTCCTCCCGGCGCAGCGGCGCGACCTCGAGGCGCCGCGGGCCGACGGCGACGGCGAGCCCCTCGGCGGTCAGCCCGGCGAGGGCGGTGCGGACGGGGGTGCGCGACATCCGCAGCCGGTCGGCGAGCTCGATCTCGGCGAGCACGGCGCCCGGCGCGAGCCGCCCGGCGATGATCTCCCCGCGGAGGAGCGCGAGCGCGCGATCGCTCGCGCGCCGCTCGGAGACCGTCATGTATGCAAACGATACGCCGAAGGCCGCTTTCGGGCCAGATCTGCGACGTTCAGTGTGCGGTATGCATACACATCGGACACGATCACCACCCGCTGAGCGTGGTGAACGCAGAGCCCATCTGGTTGCCGAGCGCGATCTCGCCCGTGGAGTTGTAGTGGAGGTTGTCGCTCGCGACCGGGATGGCGTCCGTGTCGATCACCGCGACGGTGAGCGGGTCGCCTGCGCGCAGCGCACTCTGCGCGGTTCGCACGGCGCCCGCGTACGGCAGATTGGATCCGGCGCGGATCCGCCCGACGATGAAGGGCAGGTCGCGGTCGGCGGCGACACTGCGGACCGCGGCCTTGAAGTTGGTGAGGTTCGTCCCGTAGTTCGCGGCCATGGACTGGTTGAGGGCGTCGGCATCGCCCTGCATCCAGAAGAAGCCGGCGATGCGGGTGCGGTACCCCTGCTGGTTCCACTGCGAGGTCGCCGCTGAGAGCTGGTCTCGCAGGACCGTGAACAGGCCATTCGCGTTGGCCGGGTTCCATTGGCTCGCGAGATCGGTGTTGCCGTACCCGACCTTGACGATGGCGATGTCTCGTCGCCCCTGTGCGTAGAGGGTTCTCCCGATTCCCATCTCGAGTCCGAAACTGGTGGCCGGAGGGCTGCCGCGATTGAAGTTCGCGGTCTGGACGCCGAGTGTCGTGACGGTGCCGGATGTGGAGACGTACTGGTCGTCGCCGTCGCCCTGCCGGTAGAAGAACCGGATCTGCGCGTCCGCGCTGCTCGCGGGCAGCTGGGCGCCGTCGGTGCCGTATCCGACGGCGTTGGATTGACCGGCGACGACGTAGACGTCGAGGACGGGGTTGACCGGCCCGACGGCGAGTCCGACGTAGGGCGGGTTCCCGGGGATCGAGTAGCTCTCGCTGGTGCTCGTGACGGTGATCATGTCGTCGAAGGTGGCGTACTGCAGGAACCACATCGCCGTTCCGCTCCCCCACAGCGAGAAGTAGACCTGAGAGGTCGGGTCGTACCCGATCGACCTGTAGCCGTCGGTGTTCCGGGTGCTGGCCTGCGTGCTGTAGGGGGTGTTGGTCACGACGTCTCCCCATGTCAGATACGTCTGCCAGTAGGTGATGCCGTTGTCGTGGTAGACGGTCGAGAAGAACCGGCCGTCCCACGCCACTCCTCGATACCCGTCGATCGGACTGTCGACGCAGCGGAGGACGTGGGGCCGAGACTCGACGAGGTTCGCGTAGGAGGTGAAGGTGGCGAAGCAGTTCTGCGTGGAGGACCGGAGGATGGCGAACCAGCGGTTGCCGTCCGAGGCGATCGCTCGGATCTGACGGCTGCTCGTCGCCGACTGCTCGACCGGGGTCGTCCCGGGTATCGACGCGAACGAGCTGTACTGCTTGAACCGGTAGCCGGTGCCGCCGGTCGCCTCGACCAGCACGTACTGGAGGCTCGCGTTGGTCGACGGCGATGGTGCGGCCGCGTCGGCGGCGGGCGGCGACGCGGTCGTGAGCGAGAGCGCGAGAGCGATGATCGCGAGGGTCGCCATCGTCGATACGACTCGGAGGCGTCTCATGTCGGTCTCCTTTCGTCAGGGCGCCTCGCCTCCGGAGCGGATCCGGGAGGCGAGGCGCCCGTCCTAGGTCATCGACGTCGCGTCAGAACCCGAGGCTCAGCCCGGGGTGGACCGCGAGGCCGACCTGCTCCGGCGCGCAGCGGCCGTTGTACCAGAGCTTCCACCGGTTCGCCTCGGCCTCCCACACGGCGTACGGCTTGTAGACCGCGTTGCACTCCCATCCGGGCTCGCGCTGGATGATCGGGTTGGTGGGCATGCGGGTCCAGCCGGTGATGCCGTTCGTCGAGCGCGCGATGCCGATGGCGGCGGTGTCGATGTCGGCGTACCCGATGTAGAACATGTAGTAGTAGCCGTCGTCCTGCTTGAGCACCTGCACGCCGGCCACGCGATCCTGCTCCCAGGTCTTCGCGGGGTTCTTCTCGAAGATCGGATTGCCGGTGTTCTTGCTCCAGGTGAGGCCGTTCGAGCTCGTGGCGTAGCCGATCGCGTTGGGCTCGTACTGCTCGCCGCCGGAGTACCACATCTTGTACGTGGAGGTGGCGGTGTCGTAGATGACGCTGGGGTTCATCACCGAGGTGTGCTCCCAGGTCGTGGTGGGGGACAGGACCGGGTCGGCGCTCTGACGGGTCCAGGTGAGGCCGTCGGGGCTGGTCGCGTAGCCGATCCACGAGTTGTCGTTGGTCTGCCCCGTGTACCACATGCGGTAGGTGCCGTCGGGGGTCCGGATGACGTTGGGGCGGTTGAGGTTGCCCTCCCAGTACGTGGTGGTGGGCTGCAGCACCTTGATCGGCGCCGTCCAGTTCACGCCGTCGACGCTCTCCACGTAGCCGATGCTCTGCTGGGGGCGCCACGAGAACCACATCCGGTAGATGCCGTTCTCACGCAGCACGGAGATGTCGAAGGCGGTGCCGTAGTTCTTGCCGAGCACGGGGTTGCGGGAGAACTTCGCCCACCCGGTCGAGGTCGCCGTGGTGGTGGTGGGCAGGGCGAGCGCGACGACCTCGGTCATGATGTCCGCGCGGTCCGGCACCACGTACGTGCCCGACGACGCCGCGTTCTTCGTGCCCGTCACCCGCAGCACCATGGTGTGCGAGCCGGCGGCGAGCGGCGAGCTCTTCCAGAGGAGCTTGTTCCCGCCGGCCGAGGCGGCGTAGAAGTCGACCAGGGTCTCCGGTCCGCCGTCGATCGAGACGGCGCCGATGCCGGCGCTGGGGCCGACGCCTCCGTAGAGGTGGACGGCCGCCCCCGTGAACCGGAAGGTCGCGGTGGCGCCGGTGGCGTTGCTGTAGGAGTGGGTGTTCGACCAGTAGCCGGGATTGCCGTTGGTGCCCCAGGTGCCGGTGTACTGGAACTGCTTCTGGCCGCTGCCGAGGACGCGGTCGTCGACGGTGTCGGCGGAGTCGTAGATCACGACGCGGTCCGGGACGACGAAGGTCGAGGACGCGGCGTCGTTCTTGATCCCGGCCGGCGTGATGACGAGGGTGTGCGCCCCGGCGCCGAGGCTCGGGCTGACCCAGAGCTGCACGTCCTTGGCGGTGGTGCCGCTGTAGAAGTCCACCTCGTAGGCGGGTCCGCCGTCGACCGAGACGTTCGCGATCCCGGCGCCGGATCCCGTGCCGCCGTGGAGCGCGATCTGCGTGCCGGTGAACCGGACGGTCGCCTTCGCGCTCGTCGAGTTGCTGTAGTGGTGGGTGTCGCCGAAGTAGCCGGCCTCGGTGCTGAGGCTCCAGGCGCCGGTGTAGTCGAACTGGTTGGTGCCGGTGCCGGTGGTGTTGTCGTCGACGCTGATGGTGGGGGTGACGGCTGCCGCGGGGAGGACGCCCGGCGTGATGCCGAGCCCTGCCAGCGCGACGAGCCCCGCGAGCACGAGCCCTGATTTCCGGTGTCGCAAGATTCGCTCCCTTGAGAATCGGTGATCGGCGATGCCAATCGATTGCGCTCACCGTAGGGGCATCGTCGCGAGCCGGTCAAGAGCCTCGCGATCCGGGATGGGGTCAGTGGCCCGGCGCGGAGGCCCTGACCACGAGCGCGGGCAGGATGCGCCGTTCGAAGTCGTCACGCCGCCCGTCCTCGAGTCGTGCGAGCATCGCCGTGGCCGCGAGCTCGCCCAGGCGGATCTCGAAGGGGTCCACCGTCGTCAGGGCGGGATCGAGGAGCGCGGCGGCCTCGATGTTGTCGAAGCCGGTCACGACCACGTCCGACGGGACGTGCAGGCCGTGCCGGCGGAGCGACTGCACGGCTCCGGCCGCGATCAGGTCGTTCGCGCACACGAGCCCGCCGAACCGGGCGCCCGTGGCGAGCAGCCGCTCGCACGCGGCGGCGCCGCCGTCGAACGACCACGGCGAGAGCTCGAGCAGCGCGGGTGCGGCGGGCCGGCCGGCCTCCTGCGCCGCCTGCAGGAACGCGCGGCGCCGCGGCTCCGAGTTCACGTCGCCCTCGGGTCCGCCGATGTAGGCGACGGCGCCGGAGGTGCTCGCGTGGACATGACTCGCGGCGAGGGCGAGCCCGGCCTCCTCGTCGGTCCACACCGTCTCCTCGACGCCCCACTCGGCATCGGGTCTCCGCGTGGCGATCACCGGGAGCCCGTGATCGATCAACGCGGAGAACGCCGCCCGGGGTGCGGTGCCGATCAGCACGATCGCACCATCGGTGCCGCGGTCGATCACGGAGTCGACGACGGCCCGGGTCGCAGCCTGGTCGAGATCGGTCTCGTAGATGATCAGGTTGTAGCCGAAGCTGCGGAGGACGCGGCCGGCGCCGCGCGCGATCATCGGATTCGCCTCGTGCGTGATGTTGTCGAGGATGAGCGCGATGTCATGCGAGCGCCGCATCCTGAGCGCCCGTGCGGCCGTGTTCGGGCGGAAGCCGAGCTCGGCGATCACCGACTCGATCCGCTCGCGCGTCTCGACCGCGACCGGCCGCCGGCCGCTCAGCATCCGCGACACCGTCGTCACGCTGACCCCGGCGCGCGTGGCGACGTCGTCCATGGTGGCGCGGCGGGTCGGATTCGGTGCCGGGTTGCTCACGGTCGGCCAATCGATTGTCGTCGGGGTCGGGTGTCACCACAATAGTGCGATCCGGCCTTGCGCCCACGCCGCGTGGCGACCTATATTCGAGCTTGCCAATCGATTGGCGTATCTGATCACCATGCTGTGCCACCCGACTCGATGAAGAGAGGCCACCTTGAAGTCCGATCACATCTCCCCCGCCGCGAGGCGTCTCGGCGCCGTCGCGCTGGGCGTCACGCTCGTCGCACTGCCGCTCGCCGGGTGCGCACCCTCGTCCGGCTCCGGCGATGGCGACGCCGGCGGCCCGGTCACGCTGCTGACCTGGGGCGACACGAAGTTCGCCGAGCTGCAGGGCGAGACCTACAACGACACCTTCCCGGACGAGGAGATCGACCTCAAGGTCGTCTCGGGCGGCCAGGACGACGCCGATTCGCTGGAGAAGTTCCGACTCGCCCTCTCGTCGGGCCAGGACATCCCCGACATCGTGCAGCTCAACTACTCCTCGCTCGCGGAGTTCGCGGAAGCCGGTGTGCTCGCCGATCTGGAGCCGTACGTCGGCGACCAGCTCGACGGCATCACCAACGCCGGCCAGGAGCTCATGCAGTACGACGACCAGCTGCTCGCCGTCCCCTACGAGGTGAAGACGAAGCTGTGGTTCTACCGCACCGACCTGTTCCAGGAGGCCGGCATCGACGTCGCCGAGGTGAGGACGCAGGACGACTTCATCGCGGCGGGCGAGAAGCTGCAGTTGGTCGCTCCCGAGAGCTACATGTGGAACCTCGGCCCGAACCCCGCCGCGTACAACCTCGGCGAGATCCTCAGCGGCAACGGAGCCCGCTTCAGCGAGAAGGAGCCGGAGTGCGCGATCGTGGTCGAGAGCGACCCCGGCGTCCGTGACGGCTTCACCGCGCTGAAGGAGCTGCGGGAGTCCGGCGTGGTCGAGCCGAACATCGACGACTTCTCTCCCGAGTGGCAGAGCGGGCTCGCCGACGGCACGATCGCGTCGACGCTCCTCGCGAGCTGGTTCCCCAGCTTCCTCGAGGAGTACGCCCCCGACCTCGCCGGCAAGTGGGGCGTCACCACCTGGCCCGAGATCGGCGGCGCCGACGGCGGCAGCGAGGCCGCCGGCTCGATCTTCGTGATCCCCGCCGACGCCCCGAACAAGGATGCCGCGGCCAGACTGCTCGCCGGCACCCTGATCGACGACGAGGGCGCGCAGGCCTACGTCGACGCCCGCGGCGGCTCGTTCCCGTCGGCGGTCGCCGCCGTCGTCGAGAACGCGAAGTCCACGCCGAACGAGTACTTCGGCGACAGCCTCGCGACCGCCTACGAGGCCTCGAGCGAGAACTACTCGGTGTTCCCGTACGACCCGGCCAGCCTCACCGAGGCCGGCATCGTGCAGGAGCAGCTCGTGAACTACCTCGCCGCCGACGACCGCGACCCGAGCAGCTTCCTGCAGACCGCTCAGCAGCAGATCGAGTCGCAGGTCGGCTGCCCGTACAGCGACTGAGAAGGACCGCACCGCTTCATGACTACCGCGACCGGGGCACCGAGCGCCTTCGCGCTCGGTGCCCCGACATCCCGTCCCCGACGGCGGCCACGCGCCCTCATCGCCCCCTACCTCTTCCTCGCACCGTTCTTCGTCTCGTTCCTGGCGTTCTTCGCCATCCCATCGGTCGTCTCGCTCGGGCTCAGCCTGTTCCGGTACCGCGGATACGGCGAGCTCCGGTTCATCGGCCTCGACAACTACTCGGCCCTGTTCTCGTCGCCGACGTTCTGGCAGCAGGTGCAGAACACGCTCTTCTACTGGCTCGTCCCGCTCGTGCCGATGATGGGCCTCGCATTCCTGCTCGCGCTGATGGTGCGCTCCAGGCTCGCCGCGCTCGGCCGCATCTACAAGCCGCTGCTCTTCATCCCCCAGATCATGGCGCCGGTCGCCGCGGCGATCGTCTGGCGGGTCATCCTGAGCCGAGAGGGTGTCGTGAACGACATCTTCGGCCTGGAGGTCGGCTGGCTCAGCGACCCGGCCACGGCGAGATGGTCGGTCGCGGCGCTGCTCGTGTGGCGCTCGCTCGGCTGGTACTTCGTGATCTTCCTCGCCGCGCTCACGTCGATCTCGGACGACGTGCTGGAGGCGGCCGAGGTGGACGGCGCTGGGCCCGCCGCGCGAGTGCGGTACATGATCATCCCGCTCATGCGGCCGATCTTCCTGTTCGCGATCGTGATCGACACGATCGGCTCGATCCAGCTCTTCGCCGAGCCGAACCTCCTGCTCGGCACCGGGGCATCCGCCGTCGCCCCGCCGACCGGAGCGCCCATCATGAACCAGGTCGTGTCGAACGTCAGCGGCGGCCAGTTCGGTCTCGCGTCCGCGGCCGGCTGGATCATCTTCGCCGCGATCGGCGCGATCTCGATCATCCAGTTCCGGGTGCTGCGGAGCGGAGACCGCTCATGAGAAGCCAGCGCATCGTCCTCAACCTGTTCCTCGTCGCCGCATGCTTCATCGCGGTGTACCCGTTCCTCGTGATGCTCTTCGGGAGCTTCAAGGATGGCGGCCAGATCACCGCGAACCCCGCGGGGATCCCGACCGCCCCGACGGTCGACAACTTCGTCGACCTGCTCACCGGGCGCACCGGCGCCATCGTCTGGCGGGCGCTGCTGAACAGCGTCATCGTGACCGTGCCGTACACGGCGCTCACCGTCCTCATCAGCTCGATGGCCGGGTACGCGTTCGCCCGGTACGACTTCCGCGGCAAGCGCGTGCTCTTCGGCGTGCTCATCGCCTCGATGCTCGTCCCGATCGAGGTCAACATCCCCACCATGTACGCGATGTTCGCCCAGATCGACTGGCTCAACAGCTACCAGGTGCAGATCGTCCCCGGCACCGCCAGCGTCATCAGCATGTTCATGGCCCGGCAGTTCATGGAGGGACTGCCCGGTGAGGTCTTCGAAGCCGCTCGCGTCGACGGCGCCGGGCACTGGCGATCCTTCTGGCGGATCGGGCTGCCGATGTCCGCACCCGTGCTGGGCGCGATCGCGGTCCTCACCTTCGTCGCGAAATGGAGCGACTACCTCTGGCCGAGGATCATGACCAGCGATCCCGCCGTCCAGACCTTCATGGTCCTCCTGCCGGCGCTCGGAAGCGGCGACAACGCGAACATCATCCGCATCGAGACGCTCCTCGCCGGTGCCGTGCTCATCGTGCTGCCCCTGGTGCTCGTCTTCCTCCGATTCCAGAACAACCTCATGAACGGCGTCACCGGCGGCGCCGTCCGCGGCTGACCCACCGCGTCGAGAACCCACCCGAAAGGCTCACACCCCATGCTCTCTCTCCACCACGGCTGGAAGCGCGACGGTCTCGTCATGGCACGCGCTCCGCACGGCGACGGCTCCGAGGTCGTCGGCGACCCCTGCATCGTCTGGGATCCGGATCACGCCGCATGGCGGATGTTCCTGTTCTTCGACCCGCCCGGGCATGCGACCGCCCTCGCCGTCGGAGACCAGAACGCGGCCGAGGAATGGGGCGAGACGACCCCGATCGAGTTCGCGAATCCCGAGCTGCTGCCCGGCGGCACCCACAAGCCGTTCATCGTCATGGACGCCCACCGCCCGAACCACGCCGCCCGCGTCGACGGCCGATACTGGCTGCTCACCGTCAGTCACGACGGCAGAGCGCGCGAGAAGCGCGTCCAGCGCGCCCACGCGACCTCGCTCGCAGGGCCGTGGACGCTCGAGGAGCGCGAGCTCATCCCGCGCGGACAGGGCGACGCCTTCGACGCGGAGCACGTCGACGCCGTCAGCGGGTACTGGTTCCCCGAGCTCGACACCTTCGTCTACTACTACATGGGGTACCCGGCACGGCCGCAGCAGCACGTGCACTCGCCGCTCGGCTCGAGCATCGGCGTGGCGACACAGGGCCGGGGCGACACGGAGGCCGTCAAGCAGGGCGTCATGCTGACCCCGTCGCCGGATCCGGAGCACTGGGCGGCCGGCTGGCTCGGCGGGATCCAGATCTTCCCCGGGACCGAGCACCGCTGGGTGGCCGTGCTCAACGCCTCGCCGACGCCACCCGATGGCAGCGGCAGGCTCACCTCGGAGGAGCCCGCCCCCTCGCTCGGCGGCTTCGCGCACACCGATGCGGAGATCCCCACCAGCGGGTGGGAGCTCGACGAGCAGCCGATCGAGTGGGTGTCCGACATCCCCGACGACGCGATCGAGCGGGGAGAGGGCACCAACCTGTGGCGCCAGCACATCCTCGTCCTCCGCGACTCCGTGCGCCTCTACTACAACAGCGGCTTCTACGGACGCGAACAGCTCTACAGCAAGACCGCAGACCGTGCGGTTGCCGGAATCGCCGACACCGCCTGAGATAGAAGGAGCACTGTCGATGACGACACCCCACCGCCTCTCCAGGCGGATCGCGCTGCTCAGCGCGGCCACGCTCGCGCTCAGCGCCATCTCCATCGCCATGCCGGCAGCCGCACAGGCGGCGCCGCCGGCGATGGCGACCTCCGGCATCAACGCCGCCCCCTCCGCACGTCCCTGGCTCGGCTCGTTCGCGGCGAATCGCGACGGCTGGTTCGACCCCGGCAACGGCATCGCCACCATGAACGCGCAGCTCGCGTGGATGAAGGCCGCCGGCACCGACATCGTCCGCGTCGAGTTCCCCTGGCACCTCATCGAGCCCACCGACGAGGCCTACGACTGGAACCGTGTCGACGCGATCGTCGCCGCGGTCAAGAACGCCGGCCTCAAGCTGCACATCGAGGCCATGTACACGCCCCAGTGGGCCGCACAGAGCGGCTCGGCGACGCCGGGGGCGCCGTGCGCCATCACCGAGAACCTCTACACGGGTGCGCCGCCGATCGCCGGGTCCTTCGGCGACTTCATGACGGACCTCATCACCCACGTCCAGGCCACCAACCCCGGGGGGCTGGAGTACATCGAGATCGGCAACGAGTTCGACGTCCCCCGCTACTACTTCGGGACCGTCCCGCAGTACGTCACCTCCTGGCTCCAGCCCGGCTACACCGCCATCAAGGCCGCCGACCCGTCCATCAAGGTCCTCTTCAACGGCCTCGCCTACGGCAACCAGACCGGCTGGCTGGGACAGGCGCTCGACGCCGGCGCCGGCGGCTATTTCGACATCCTCTCCATCCACAGCTACGACACCGGCGCGAACGCCCTCGCGGCCGCCAACACGCAGCGGTCGTACCTGACCTCCCGCGGCTACGGATCGATCCCGATCTGGCTGACCGAGTTCGGGAGCCTCGAGGGCGGCTCCAACGTCCCCGGCGCCTCCGCCAAGATCAACACCGTCCTCACCAGCTCCGCGGTCCAGGGGGCTCAGCTCTACGAGATCAGCGACGACGACGTCTACGCCACCCCGACCCACATCTGCCAGCGCGAGCCCTTCGGCCTCGTCGACCACGACAACCAGAAGGTCAAGTCGTCGATGACGACCTGGCAGACCCTGCAGGGCGGCGGCGCGTGGGGATCGATCGACGACGGCGCCACCGGAACCGCGGCCCACAAGATCGCCTACCAGGGCAGCTGGTACACCTCCGCGTCCACCGCCGACGGACGCTTCGGCGGCACGACCCACTACGCCAACACCGCCGGCGCCACCGCGACCATGACCTTCTCCGGCAAGCGAGTCCAGCTCTTCGCCAACCTCTCCGGAGGCGGAGGCCGGGCATCGGTCTCGATCGACGGCGGCGCCGCGGTGACGATCGACACCTACTCCGCCAAGTACCGCACCGGACGCCTCGTCTTCGACAGCGGCATCCTCGGCACCGGCTCCCACACCGTGGTCGTCACCGCCCTCGGCACCAAGACCTCCGCGAGCACGAACACCTGGGTCGACCTCGACCGGTTCATCGTCGTGAGCGGAAGCCAGGCCACGGTCGATGACGCCACCACGGGCACGGCGCAGAACACCTTCGCCTACTCCGCAGGATGGTCCGCCTCCTCCGGGCAGAACGACGGCCGATTCGCCGGCACCACCCACTACTCCAACACGGCCGGCAGCACCGCGACGCTCACCTGGGTCGGCACCGGCATCGACATCCGCGCGAACCGATCCGGTGGCGGCGGCCGCGCGACCATCGCGATCGATGGCGGCGCACCCGTCTCCGTCGACACCTACCAGGCCGCCTACGCCACGGACACCTCCGTCAGGCGGGTCAGCGGGCTCCCCTATGGAAGCCACACGGTGACGATCACCGTCTCCGGGACGTCGTCGGCGGGAAGCAGCAACGCCTGGTTCGATCTCGACCGGGTCATCCTGTTCTGAGCCGTCCGCGGCACGGTGGTCGGCGCGCTCCGCGTCGGCCGCCGTGCCGCGGCTGCGTCGCCCGTCCTGCGATACTGTCCGAGAATTCGTCGACGACCCGGGGGTGCACGTGCTCATCACGCTGAGCTATGCCGCGCCTTCCGGCGCGGAGCACGACTCGACCGCGCTCGGCTATCTCCTCTTCAAGCACCCGGGCCGCCTCCAGAGCTTCGACGTCTCGGTGGGCTCGGCGCACGTCTTCTACCCGGCATCGACGCCGGAGCGGACGACGGCCGCGCTCCTGCTCGAGCTCGACCCCGTCGAGCTGTCGCGCAGCCGCCGCTTCGCGGGCGACGCCTTCGCGCTCGCGCACTACGTCAACGACCGCCCCTACGCGTCGAGCAGCATGATGGCGGTCGCCCTCGGCAAGGTCTTCCGCACCGCCATGACGGGCCGCAGCGACACCTTCCCCGAGCTGGCGGCGTCGCCGCTTCCGCTCGAGGTGGTCGTCGAGGCGCTCCCGGCGCGCGGCGGCGCGGAGCTCGTGCGCGAGCTCTTCGAGCCGCTCGGCTGGAGCGTCGACGCGCAGCCGATCCCGCTCGACCCGGAGCGCCCCGACTGGGGCGCCTCGCGCTACGTCCGACTCCGGCTGCGCGGCGACATCCGGCTCGCGACGGCCCTGCAGCAGCTCTACGTCCTGCTGCCGGTCCTCGACGACGCGAAGCACTACTGGGTCGGCGAGGACGAGGTCGGCAAGCTCGTGCGCGCCGGCGAGGGCTGGCTGCCCGATCACCCTGCGCGCGACCTCATCACCCGCCGGTACCTCCGGCACGAGCGGCGGATCGTCGCGGATGCCGCCGCGCGGATGGGCGCGCCCGACGGCGACGGGGCCGTCGACGGGGCCGCCGACGACGAGGTCGAGGCCGCCCCGGCCCTGCCGCTGGCCGGCCTCCGCGCGGATGCGGTGCTGCAGGCGCTCCGCGACGTCCGGGCGCATCGCGTCGCGGATGTCGGCTGCGGCGAGGGCGCCCTGCTCGCCCGCCTGCTCGCCGAGCCCGGCGTCACGGAGATCATCGGCACTGACGTGTCGTCCCGATCGCTCGAGCGCGCCGAGCGGCGACTCGATCTGCGCCGTGCCCCGGACCGCGTGCGCGAGCGGGTACGGCTCCTGCAGTCGAGCGCGACCTACCAGGACGACCGGATCGCCGGGCTGGACGCGATCGTGCTCATGGAGGTCGTCGAGCACATCGACGCGGGTCGGCTCCCCGCCGTCGAGCAGTCGATCTGGGGCGCCGCGCGTCCCGCGGCCGTCATCGTGACGACCCCGAACGCCGACTACAACCCGCTCTACCCCTCGCTGCCCGCCGGGGCGCTCCGGCATCCCGATCACCGCTTCGAGTGGTCGAGGGCCGAGTTCGCGGCGTGGGCGCAGGGCGTCGCGACGACGCACGGCTACCGCGTCGAGCACCGCCCGGTCGGCGACGAGGACGCCGAGCGGGGCGCGCCGACGCAGCTCGCGCTGTTCGTCCGGGAGGACGCATGAACCTGTCCATCCCCGAGCACTGCCTCGTCCTCCTGATCGGCGTCAGCGGCTCCGGCAAGTCGACCTTCGCGGTCGAGCACTTCGGACCCTACGAGACGCTCTCGAGCGACACCTTCCGCGGGCTCGTCGCCGACGACGAGAACGATCAGTCGGCGACCGCGGCCGCCTTCGATGCGCTCCGCTACGTCGCGGCGAAGCGCCTCGAGCAGAACCGCCTCACGGTCGTCGACGCGACCAACGTCCAGCCGGCCTCCCGCCGGGCCTTCGTCGAGCTCGCGCGCGAGCACGACATGCTGCCGGTCGCGATCGTGCTCGACGTGCCCGAGCGCGTGGCGGTCGAGCGGAACGCCGCCCGGCCGGGGCGCGACTTCGGCGCCGCCGTCGTACGGCGGCAGCACGACCAGCTGCGCCGATCGCTCAAGGGGCTCGGTCGCGAGGGCTTCCGCCGCATCCACGTGCTCGACGGCGAGGAGGCGATCGCGGATGCCGTGATCGTCCGCGAGCCGCTCCTCACGGACCGCCGCGACGAGCACGGGCCCTTCGACGCCATCGGCGACGTCCACGGCTGCCGCGGCGAGCTCGAGGCGCTGCTCGAGCAGCTCGGCTACGTCCTGCGTCGGGACGAGGAGGGGCGACCCGTCGACGCCGCGCATCCCGAGGGACGGCGGGCGATCTTCCTCGGCGACCTCGTCGACCGCGGGCCCGATGCACCCGGTGTGCTGCGGCTCGCGATGGGGATGGTCGCGGCGGGCAACGCGCTCGCCGTGCCCGGCAACCACGAGGAGAAGCTCGTCCGCGCGCTCTCGGGGAAGAACCCCTCGACCGCGCACGGACTCGCCGAGACCCTCGCACAGCTCGCGGGCGAGACCGAGGAGTTCCGCCAGGAGGTGCTGGCCTTCTGCCGCGGCCTCGTGTCGCACCTCGTCCTCGACGACGGCCGGCTCGTGGTCGCGCACGCCGGGCTCATCGAGAAGTACCACGGGCGCGCGTCCGGCCGGGTGCGCGCCTTCGCCCTCTACGGCGACACCACCGGCGAGTCCGACGAGTACGGCCTCCCCGTGCGTCTGCCGTGGGCCGAGGACTACCGGGGCGACGCGATGGTGCTCTACGGGCACACGCCCGTGCCCGAGGTCGTCTGGATCAACGGCACGGCGTGCGTGGACACGGGCGCCGTCTTCGGCGGCGCGCTGTCGGCGGTGCGCTATCCGGAGCGCGAGGTCGTCGCCGTCCCGGCGGAGCGCGTCTGGTACGAGCCGGTCCGACCGCTCGCCCCGCCCGAGCCCGCGGCCGAGGCGCGCGAGCCGGGGGTGCTGCGGATCGACGACGTCACCGGCAAGCACATCGTCGAGACCTCGACGCACGGCCGGGTCGGCGTGCGCGAGGAGCAGGCGGCCGGCGCCCTCGAGGTCATGTCGCGCTGGTCGGTCGACCCCCGCCACCTCCTCTACCTGCCGCCCACCATGAGCCCGCCCGCGACCTCCAAGCGTCCCGGCCTGCTCGAGCACCCCGACGAGGCCTTCGCGGCGTACCGCGCGGCGGGCGTCGACGAGCTCGTGCTCCAGGAGAAGCACATGGGCTCCCGCGCGGTCGTGCTGCTCGCCCGCGACCCGGCGCGATTCGACGCGCCGGCGGGGTGGCGCGGCGTCATCCACACGAGGACGGGACGGCCCTTCTTCGATGACGAGCGGGGTGACCGCCTCCTCGCGGAGCTCGGCGACGCGGCCGAGCGCGCCGGGCTCTTCACGGCCCTCGAGACGAGCTGGCTGCTGCTCGACGCCGAGCTGCTGCCGTGGTCGCTCAAGGCCGAGGAGCTCATCCGCGACCTGTACGCCTCGACCGGCGCCGCGGCGACGGGCGCGCTGCCCGCCGCGATCGCCGCACTCGAGTCGGCGCGAGACGCCGGGGTCGAGGTCGGCGCGCTGCTGGAGCGGACCCGCGAGCGCGCGGCGTCGGCCATCGCCTACCGCGACGCGTACCGCCGGTACTCGGCGCCGGTCGACGGCCTCGAGGGGATCCAGCTCGCGCCGTTCCAGCTGCTCGCGAGCGAGGGGCGCAGCCACGCCGAGCTCCCGCACGCCTGGCACCTCGAGCACCTCGACCGGCTCGTCGAGGCGGATCCCGTCCGCATCCGCCGGACCGAGCGCCGCTGGCTCGACGCGAGGGACGACGAGGCGACGGCCTCGGCCATGGCGTGGTGGGAGGAGCTCACGGCCGCGGGCGGGGAGGGCATCGTCGTGAAGCCTGCCGCAGGCCTCGTGCGCACCGCGAAGGGACTCGCGCTGCCCGGGATCAAGGTCCGGGGACGCGAGTACCTGCGGATCATCTACGGCCCCGACTACACCGCGGAGGCGAACCTCTCGAGGCTGCGCGACCGCAGTCTCGGGCTCAAGCGCTCGCTGGCGCTGCGGGAGTACGCGCTCGGCCTCGAGGCGCTCGAGCGGGTCGCGCGCGGCGAGCCGCTGTGGCGGGTCCACCAGGCGGTCTTCGCGGTGCTCGCGATGGAGTCCGACCCCGTCGACCCTCGGCTCTGAGCCGCGCCGACCCGGTGGACGAACGTCACCGCCGCCGAACGGGTAGCGGCTGCATGCCGCGCTGTGCATAATGACTTCTCGAACCATCTCTCTCGATCCCCGGGCAGGACGACATGCCGTACCGCGACAAGCCGACCGTCGAGCGCTGGATCGAGGAGTTCCGCGCCCTCGGGAACGACATGGACACCTCGGTCGAGGTGCTCGAGCAGGACCCGACGATGGCCGCCGAGACCGGGCTCGTCATGGTGACGCTCCGCCGCGCCGACACCGTCACCTACATCCAGCCGGTCATGCGCGAGACCCCGCAGTGGATCGTCACCTTCGAGGCGCGCGAGTACGACATCGACCTCGACGTCGTGGGCGTCGCGCAGCTCGCCGCCGACCTCGCGATGCTGGCGCGGCTGTGCGCCTTCCTCCAGGACAAGACGGACGCGGCGCGCGCCGCCGCCGCGGGCTAGCGTCGAGGGCGTGACCGCCGCGCGCCCCCTCATCGACACGCCGCTCCCGATCGTCGCCGCGCCCATGGCGGGTGGGCCGATGGGCGTGCCGTTGGCGCTCGCCGTCGCGGAGGCGGGCGCCTTCCCCGTCCTCGCGGGCGGCTACACGGCGGCGGCGGCGCTCGCCGGGGACCTCCGGGCGCTCCGCGCGAGCGGGCGGGCCTTCGGCGTCAACCTCTTCGTGCCGGACCCGGACGCCGCCTCCCTCGACCGGGAGGGCTTCGCCGCCTACGCGCGCGAGCTCGCCCCCGAGGCCGCACGGTACGGGATCGAGCTGCAAGCCGAGCCCGTGCTCGACGACGACGGCTGGGGAGAGAAGCTCGCGCTGCTCCTCGCGGAGCCGGTGCCGCTCGTCTCGCTCACCTTCGGGCTGCCCGCACCGGAGGATGTCGCGCGGCTGCAGGCCGTCGGCACGCGCGTGCTCGCCTCCGTCACGAGCCCGGAGGAGGCGATCGCAGCCCGGGAGGCCGGGGTCGACGGGCTCGTCGTGCAGGGCCCGGCGGCGGGCGGCCACCGCGCCTCGCTCGACCCCCGCCGCGCGCCCGAGCCGGGCTCCACGCCGGAGCTCGTGCGCCGCATCCGCGCCGCCGTCGACCTCCCCCTCGTCGCGGGCGGCGGCGTCGACGGACCGGATGCGGTGGCCGCGATCCTCGAGGCGGGCGCCGAGGCGGTCGCGGTCGGCACGCTGCTGCTGCTCGCCGAGGAGGCCGGCACCTCGCCGACCCACCGCGCCGCGCTCGAGGATCCGGCGTTCACCGAGACCGTCGTGACGCGCGCCTTCACCGGCCGCCCCGCGCGGGCGCTGCGGAACCGCTTCGCCGAGGAGCACGGCGGCACCGCCCCGCACGCCTACCCCGCCGTGCACCACCTCACGCGTGCCCTGCGGGCGGCGGCGGGCGCGGCGGGCGACGCGCAGACCCTCCACCTCTGGGCAGGGGAGGGCTGGCGGAGCGCCCGACGCGCGCCGGCCGGCGAGATTCTCGGATGGCTGGCGCGGGCACTCGCCGGGTGATGCCTCCGCGCCGCATGGTGTTTGCCTGAGCGCCCCGGGGCGAGGCGCTGCGCGGACGTACCGTGGCCGCAGGACACACGTGAGGAGCCGACCATGATCGAGCGCATCAGCGAGCACGGCACCGAGGGCGAGTACGAGGACAGCGAGATCCCCGGCCAGCCGGACCCGCACACGGACCCCGTCGCGGACCCGCCCGGGAGCTACGAGGACAGCGAGCTGCCGGCCGACGCTGTGACGCCGGAGGGCGACGCGGACGACGCCGACGCGCGATGAGCGCCGCCGCCCACGTGCCGGCGATCGCGCTCGTCGACGAGTCGTCGCATCCCCCGGTCTCGAGCGCGACCGCCGCGATCGGCGCGTCCTCGCTCGTCGTCACCTGGAATCTCAGCGCCCCGCTGACCGTGCGCACGACCCCGCTGCTGCTGACGCTCTGGCTGCCGCGCAACGGCGGCGGCCCCATCCAGCTCGGCGCCGAGATCATGCCGCCCGCGACCTCCGCCTTCTGCGTCGACTTCGAGCACCGCCGGATCACCCGCGACACTTCGGTGTCGATCCGCGTCTCCCGGTCGCGGATCGTCGCGCTGTTCCCGACGGACTGGGTGCACGACCTCGACCCGATCGAGGTGAGCCACACGGGCATCTCGATCGCGAGCCCGGCGCCCGACTCGGCGCCCCGGCTCGGCTTCCGGCTGGATGCCGCCTCCGAGGAGATCCGGACCGCCTAGGTTCCAGTGCCGTAGAAGCCGATTCGGACCGCGTCGGTGCGGGTGATGCACGCATCGGTGGTCTGGCAGCCGATGATCCGCGTCGAGATCGCCTGCGGTGATACCTTCGGCTCGAGGCGCATCGCAGCGAGCTGCTCACCGGTGTCCGGGTCGACGAGGGTCATCGACGGGGCCGGGCCGCTCGAGATCGCCTTGATCTCCGCGCGACTCTGCACTAGCGACAGCTGCGCGAGATGCTCCCTCTGCGCCATGAGTGCCTCTGTGCGACCCTCCGCAGACTGTCTGGTTTCCAGCTCGCCGTCGGCGGCCGCGACCGGTCCCGCGGTCACTGCCAGCGCGACCACGACTGCGCTCACCGCAGCCGCCCTGACCCTTGCCTTCATCCTCGCTACCTCTCCCTCACGTGGTAGACCGAGAGGTCCACCGAGGCGAGTATGCCTCAGCTCGACCGACCGGACCGCGCGCCACGAGGCCCTGTGCATAACTCACCGCGGTCCCGACGCGCCGTGTCGGCCATCGATACCGGCGCAGGTCATCCGCGCCGCCGCCGCTCGAGGCGAGGAGGCGGATCAGGCGCTTCTCGATCCGGACCGCCTGACCGCCGCGGCGCTCAGGTGCCCCGCTCGAGCGCCGCAGCCACGAGCCCGCGGAGCCGCGGCACCGTCTCCTCCTGGAACCAGGGATTGCGCGAGCGCCAGCCGCGCGCGAGCGGCGAGGGGTGCACGATCGGGAACAGCGGGAGGTGGTCCCCGGCCGCGCGCACGCGCTCGGTGAGGCTGCCCCCGGGGCCCAGGTAGTGCCGCTGCGCGTGCGCGCCGATGAGGATCGTGAGCCGCACCTCGGGCATGAGCTCCCGCACCCGCGGGTGCCAGAGCTCGGCGACGCCGCGGCGGGGCGGGAGGTCGCCGCTGCCGCTCGGCGAGGGGCCGGGGAAGTAGAAGTCCATCGGCATGATCGCGAGATTGCGGGTGTCGTAGAACTCGGCCTCGCTCGTGCCGAGCCAGGTGCGCAGGAGGCGCCCGCTCGGGTCGTCGAACGCGATCCCGCTCGCCTGCGCGAGGCGACCCGGCGCCTGGCTGACGATGAGCACGCGGGATGCGGCCGAGCCGAACACGAGCGGGCGCCAGCCGAGCGCCGACGCCCACGCGTTCGACGGGTGCTGCGCGATCTCCTCGCGCAGCGCCGCGAAGGCGGGATCGTCGGCGCTCACGCTCAGACGGCGGGCAGCGTCGCCGTGTCGATCACGTAGCGGTAGCGCACGTCGCCCGCGAGCACGCGCTCGTAGGCCTCGTTGATCTGCTCGGCCGGGATGACCTCCACCGTGGAGGCGATGCCGTGCTCGGCGCAGAAGTCCAGCATCTCCTGGGTCTCGGCGATGGATCCGATGGTCGAGCCCGCGAAGGAGCGGCGGGTCGCGAAGAGCGTGAACGCGGTGACGGGCAGCGGCTCCGGCGGCGCGCCGACCGCGACGAGCACGCCGTCGAGGCGGAGGAGCGAGAGGTAGCGGTTCATGTCGAGCGGGGCGCTGACCGTGTTGACGATGAGGTCGAAGCGGTTCGCGAGCTCGTCGAAGGTGGCGTCCTCGCTCGTCGCGTAGTGGGCGTCCGCGCCGAACGCGACGGCATCCTCGTGCTTCGCGAGGGTGCGCGAGAGCACCGTGACCTCGGCGCCCATCGCAGCCGCGATCTTCACGGCCATGTGGCCGAGGCCGCCCATGCCGACGACCGCGACGCGCTTGCCGGGGCCGGCCTTCCAGTGGGCGAGGGGCGAGTAGGTGGTGATGCCGGCGCAGAGCAGGGGCGCGGCCGCCTCGTAGGGGATCGCCTCCGGCACCCGGAGCACGAAGTCCTCGTCGACGACGATGTGCGTCGAGTAGCCGCCCTGCGTGATCGAGCCGTCGACGTCGACGCCCGTGTAGGTCTGGATGTTGCCCTTCAGGCAGTAGTTCTCCATCCCGGCCCGGCAGTTCTCGCACTCGCGGCAGGAGCCGACCATGCAGCCGACGCCGACGCGCTGGCCGACCTCGAACTTCGAGACCTCGGCGCCGACCTCCGTCACCTCGCCGACGATCTCGTGGCCGACGACCTGCGGGTAGGCGATGTCGCCCCATTCGCCGCGGACCGTGTGGATGTCGGAGTGGCAGATGCCGGCGTAGCGGATCGCGATGAGCACGTCCTTCGGGCCGACATCCCGGCGCTCGATGGTCGTGGGGACGAGGGGCTCGGTCGCGGACGGGGCCGCGTAGGCGCTGACGGTGAGCACGGTGGTTCTCCTTCGTGGGGGGACGGAGACCATCCTGACGTGCCCGCGCGGCCGCCCGCTGGGACGGCGCCTTCGAGCTGGCCGTGAGGGGTCCCATATGACCGGTTCGGGAGGCCTGAAGCGGTCATATGGGACCCCTCACGGGCGCCACGTCGCGTCGCCGTCTGGCGGGCGGCGGCAGGGAGCGCTCACCCCATCGGCGTCAGCGTGTACTTCGTCTCGAGGTACTCGTGGATGCCCTCGAGCCCGCCCTCGCGGCCGAGGCCGGACTGCTTCACGCCGCCGAAGGGCCCCGCGGCGTTCGAGACGACGCCGACGTTGAGGCCCATCATGCCGGTGTCGATCGCGTCGATGAGCCGCTGGCCGCGCGCCGCATCCGCCGTGAAGGCGTAGGCGACGAGGCCGTACTCGGTCGCGTTCGCGAGCTCGACCGCCTCCGGCTCCGTCGCGAAGCGCTGGACGGCGAGCACCGGCGCGAAGATCTCCTCGCGCGAGACCGACATGTCGGCCGAGACGCCGTCGAGCACGGTCGGCTCGAAGAAGCTGCCGTCGCCGGCGATCGCGTGCCCGCCGGTCCGGACGACGGCGCCCGCCGCGACGGCCTCCTCGACGAGCCGCGAGGTCGTCTCGACCGCGCGTCGGTCGACGAGCGGCCCGATCTGCACCTCGGGCGAGGTGCCGCGGCCGACGCGGAGGGCGGCCACGCGGGCCGTCACCCGCGCCACGAACTCGTCCGCGACCGACTCGTGCACGAGGAAGCGGTTCGCGGCCGTGCAGGCCTGGCCGATGTTGCGGAACTTCGCGAGCATCGCGCCCTCGACCGCCGTGTCGAGGTCGGCGTCCTCGAAGACGAGGAAGGGCGCGTTGCCGCCGAGCTCCATCGAGGTCCGCAGGACCTGCTCGGCCGCCGTCTTGAGCAGCTGCACGCCGACCGGCGTCGAGCCCGTGAACGACACCTTGCGCAGGCGCGGGTCGTGCATGATCGCGTCCGACAGCTCGCCGCTCGCCGAGCTCGTCACGACGTTGACGACGCCGCGCGGAAGCCCCGCGTCGAGCAGCAGCTGGGCGAAGGCGAGCGTCGTGAGCGGGGTCAGCGTCGCGGGCTTCACGACCGCGGTGCAGCCCGCCGCGAGCGCGGGCGCGATCTTCCTCGTCGCCATCGCGAGCGGGAAGTTCCAGGGCGTGACGAGGTAGGCGGGGCCGACGGGGCGCTGGGTGACGATCATCCGTCCCGTGCCCTCGGGTGCCGGCCCGTACCGCCCCGCGACGCGGACCGCCTCCTCGCCGAACCAGCGCAGGAACTCGCCCCCGTAGTCGACCTCGGTCCTGGCCTCGGCGAGCGGCTTCCCCATCTCGAGCGTCATGAGCAGCGCGAACTGCTCGCGACGCTCCTGCAGCAGCTCCCACGCGCGCCGCAGGATCTCGCCGCGGACGCGGGGCGCGGTCGCGGCCCAGCCGGCCTGTGCGCGCGAGGCGGCGTCCAGGGCGCGGATGCCGTCGGCCGGGGAGCCGTCGGCGATCGTCGCGATGACGAGGCCCGTCGAGGGGTCGGCGACCTCGATCGCGCCGCGCTCGCCGTCGACCCACTCGCCGTCGATCAGCAGCCGACCGGGGACCGCGTCGAGCACGGCCCGCTCGTCGAGGGGCGAGGGGGCCGTGCCGACGGTCGTCGCGGCCGTCACTTGTCGAGCGGAATGCCGGCGGCCTCCGCCTCCTCGACGAGGATCGGCACCGCGGTCGTCGCGGCGTGGATGCCGATGACGCTCGCGATCTCCATGACCTCGAGGATCTCCTGCGGGGTCGCGCCGTAGCCGACCGCGTTCTCGATGTGGAGCTTGAGGCCCGGCACGTAGAGGTGCGTCGCGGCCGTGTCGAAGGCGATGTAGACGAGCTCCTTCACCTTCGGCGAGAGCGTGCCGGACTTCCAGGGGACGGAGGAGAAGGCCGTGTAGGTCTCGAAGAGGTCGGGGTCGAGCTCGAGCATCTCGTCCCAGAACGCGTGCCAGTAGCCGCGGTTCTCGGTGAACTCCGCCTTGATGCGCTCCTGGTTCGCGTCGAGCGGCGCGGGGCCGGTGCGCAGGCCCTTCTCGACGAGCACCTGCACGAGGATCGGCACGCCGATGTTCATGGCGTGGATGCCGAGCGTCGAGGTGAGCTCGATGACCTCCATGATCTCCTGCGGGGTCGCGCCCTTGTCGAACGCGGCCTTGATGTGCTGGCGCACACCGGGGGCGTACAGGTGGGTCGCGGCGGCGTCGACGGCGATGAAGATGAGCTCCTTCGTCTTGTCGTCGAGATGGTTGTGGCCGTCGCGCCACGGCACCGCCGAGAAGTGGAGGTAGGCCTCGAGGAAGTCGGGGTCGAGGAGCAGGATGCTCTCCCAGACGTCCCCCCAGGTGCCGCGGATGCGGATGAACTCGTCCTTCACCTGCTGCTGGCGCGTCGTCAGTGACATGGTCTCTCCTTGCTTCAGTGGCTGGAGTCCCGCTGGTCGATCCAGCGGGCGATCTCGGTGTGGTCGGCGGCGGGGTCGAGCTCCTCGGCCGCGGCGGCCCAGTGCTCGACCGCCTGGAGGCCGAGCGCCGGCGTCACGCCGACGGCCTCGGCGAGCCGGGTCGCGATCCGCATGTCCTTGAGCATCAGGCGCAGCCCGAAGCCCGAGTCGTAGCTGCCCGGCAGGATGAAGTTCGGCCACTTGTTGTCGGTCGAGCCGCTGCGGCCGCTCGAGCCGTTGACGATCGAGAGCACCACCTCGGGGTCGAGCCCGAAGCGCTGCCCGGCGATCATGGCCTCGCTCGTCGCCCAGAGGTGGGTCGCCGACATGAGGTTGTTGAGCGCCTTGACGGCGTGTCCGGCGCCGATCCCGCCCGCGCGGACGACGCGGCCGAGCAGCGCGAGCACCGGCTCGACGCGGGCGACCACCTCGTCCTCGCCGCCCACCATGATCGTCAGCCGGCCCTCCTCGGCGCCGCGGACGCCGCCCGAGACGGGCGCGTCGACGAGCGCGATCCCGCGCGCGCCGAGCTCCTCGGCGAGCGCGCGGGTCCGGAGCGGCTCCGAGGAGCTCATGTCGATCACGACGGAGCCGGCCGCGAGCGCGGTCGCGACCGCCGCATCCCCGAGGACCGCCTCGACGACGCCCGAGTCGGGGAGCATGAGGATCACGAGCTCGGCGGCCGCCGCCTCCGCCGCGGTGCCGACCGGCTGTCCGCCGGCGCGGGCGAGCTGCTCGCGCGCCGCCTCGGCGAGATCGAAGCCGAGAACCTCGTGGCCGCCCGCGATGAGCCGGCCCGCCATGGGCGTGCCCATGCGGCCGAGGCCGATGAAGCCGATCCGGACCGGCGACTCAGGCATCCCGCCCCTCCTCCTCGATGACGCGCTCCGCGACGCGGAAGGACTCGAGCGCCGCCGGGACGCCGACGTAGATCGCCGCCTGGAGGAGCACCTCCTGGATCTCGGCGACCGTCACGCCGTTGCGCAGCGCGCCGCGCACGTGCACCCCGAGCTCGTGCGAGCGGTTGAGCGCCGTGAGCATGCCGAGGTTGAGCATCGAGCGGGTGCGGCGGTCGATGCCGTCGCGCGACCACACCTCGCCCCAGCAGTACTCGGTCACGAGCTCCTGGATGGGGCGGGCGAACTCGCTCACCTGGTCGAGCGAGCGCTGCACGTGGTCCTCGCCGAGGACCTCCTTGCGGATCGCGATCCCGCGATCGTAGCTCTCGGCGTGGGTTCCCTCGCTGGTCATGACGCCTCGTCCTCTCCGGCCGCGGGGGCCGCGTACTCCTCGTCGGCGACCGGCTGCTCCCAGCTCGTCACGCCGAGCGAGATCGCGGTGTGGACGAGGAAGCTGTCGGCGGCCGCGCCGTGCCAGTGGCGCTCGCCGCCGGGCACCCAGACCACGTCGCCGGCGCGGAGCACCTCGACGGGTCCGCCCTCCGACTGGATGCGGCCGCGGCCCGCGAGCACCTGGATGATCTGACCCTGCTCGTGCCGGTGCCAGTGGGTGCGCGCACCCGGCGTGAAGTCGACCGTGTTGATGGTGACGCCGTCAGTGGCGGGCATCGTCAGGTAGGGGTAGGCGTCGCCCGAGAACTGGGAGCCCGGCTTCCCGGCGATCCCGGCCTGCCGGTGCGGGGGGATGATGATCATGCGGTCTCCTGTCCGCTCGCGTCGTGCAGGCGGACCCCGCCCGAGACGTCGCCGATCGCATCGACGACGGTGTTGCTGATCCGGTCGGCGTAGCCGAGGGAGCGCGCGAGCCCGAAGGCGGCGACGGGGCCGGGGGCGTTGAGGCTCGCGACGCCGAGCTCGGCGACGAGGTCGAGGTACAGCGCGACGTCCTTGAGCATGAGGGTGTTCGTCAGCCCGCCCTCGAGGTAGTCGCCCTGGATGATGTGCGGGAAGCGGTTGAGGCTCGCGAAGCTCACCCCCGAGCTCGCGTTGATGACGTCGAGCACGGTCTCGAGGTCGAGCTCCGCCTTGCGCGCGGCGACCATGACCTCGGCGGTCGCGGAGAGCGTGACCGCGTTGAGGAAGTTGTTGAGCAGCTTCACGGTGTGCCCCGCGCCGCTCGGTCCGCAGTGGAAGACCTTCGCGGCGATGTGCTCAAGCTGCGGGCGCACCTCGTCGAGCGCCTCGGCCTCGCCGCCCACCATGAGCGTCAGGGCGCCCTTCTCCGCGGCGGCGGCGCCGCCCGAGATGCCGGCGTCGAGGTAGCGCGCGCCGCGGGCCGCGAGGTCGGCGGCGATGCGCCGGGTCGAGGCGGGCGAGGAGGTCGACAGGTCGATGACGATCTGCCCCTCGAGGACGGCCTCGAGCACGGCCGGATCGCCGTAGAGCACCGACTCGACGACGCGGCTGTCGGGCAGCGAGAGCATGACGACGTCGCTCCCGGCCACCACCTCCCGCGCGTCGGCGGCGGCGACGGCCCCGAGCTCCTCGGCGGCGCCGGCGCGGGCGTCGAAGCCGAGCACCTCGACCCCGCCGCGCACGAGGCACGCGGTCATCCGGCCGCCCATGTTGCCGAGGCCGATGAAGCCGACCCGGGTCGCGGCGCCGCTCATCGGGTCCACCCCTCCGAGTACATCTGCGCGTCGACGGCCGCGGCATCCCAGGCGCCCGCGCCGCCCGAGGGGCGGACGGTGTTGACGATGGAGGCGCCGCCGTCGACGGCGAGGATCTCGCCCGTCATGTAGGCGGCGTCCTCGCTGAGCACGAAGGCGACGGCGCCCGCGATCTCCTCGGCGCGACCGGCGCGGCGCAGGGGCGTCGTGGAGGCGCGCTGCTCCATGTCGTTCTTCCCGCCGGTCGTCGTCGCGGCCGCGGCGAACAGCTCGGTCGGGACGATGCCCGGCGCGACGCCGTTGACGCGGATGCCGAGCGGCCCGCCGTAGACGGCCGCCGCGTGGACGAGGCCCACGACCGCGTGCTTGGAGGTCTGGTAGGGCAGGAGGTCGGCGGCGCCCGTGTGCCCGGCGATCGAGGCGGTGACGGCGATCGCGCCGCGGGTGCCCTGCTCGCGGTAGGCGCGGAATGCGGCCCGCAGGCCGAGGAACTGGCCGCGGACGTTCACCGCCATGACCCGCTCGAAGTCGTCGACCTCGAGCTCGGTGAGCTCGGCGAAGCTGCCGAAGATGCCCGCGTTGAGGTGGTGGAGGTCGACCCGGCCGAAGCGCTCGACCGCGGCCCGCATGTAGCCGGCGACGTCCTCCTCGGAGGCGATGTCGGCGCGGACGGCGAGCGCCTCGCCCGGGAGCGCCTCGGCCGTCGCGGTCGCCTTGTCGAGGTCGATGTCGACCGCGACGACGCGCGCGCCGTCGGCGGCCAGTCGCTCGGCGGAGGCGCGGCCGAGCCCGGATCCCGCCCCCGTGACGACGGCGACCTGTCCGGCGAAGCGGCCCTGGCCGGTCCCGCTGCTCTGCATCTCGTGCTCCTTCACTCGGCGGTGCCGATGGTGGCGGCGATCCCGGCCAGCGGGCCGGTCTCGACTGGGGTGAACCGCGCGAGGGTCGCGGGGTCGTGGCCGGCGACGAGGTGGCGGGCGCGTCCTTCGTCGATGAGCTGCTGCACCGTGTCGAAGCCGCGGTACATGGCGGGGAGGTCGGCGACGAAGGCGAAGGGCATGTCCGCCTCGAGCTCCTCGTAGTAGTGCAGCGAGTCGGAGGCGAGGAGCACGGGGCCCTCGGAGGTCTCGACGAGCACGATGCTCTGGCCGGGCGTGTGGCCGCCGACCTCCATCACGATGACGCCGGGCGCGACCTCGACGGACCCGCGGAAGGTGGAGATCCGCCCGGCCTCGTGGGCGGCGCGGAGCTCGGCGAGCTCCTCGTCCTCGACGGAGTGGTGGAACTGCGTGCGTCCCGCGAGCGGGCCGAGCCAGAAGTCGAGCTCGGCCTGCGCGATGACGACGGGGGAGTCGGGGAAGAGCCCGAGGTTGCCGATGTGGTCGTAGTGGGCGTGCGTGACGACGACGACGGGCGCGGAGGCCGGGTCGATGTCGAGGGCGCGGTACGCCTCGGCGGGGTCGATCACGAAGGTGCGCCGGCGGACCTCGCCGCCGTGCCGGGAGAAGCCGGTGTCGACGAGGATCGTGCGCTCGCCGTCCTGGATGACCCAGACGAAGTAGTCCATGCCGATCGGGTCGTCCGGCTGCCCGTAGATGTGGTGGTTGAGGTACACGTCGGACTTCGTCGTGGCGCGCTCGCCGTACTTGACGATCGTGACGCGGTACCGGCCGCGGGCGGCGGGCGCCTCGCGATCGCGGGGGGCTGTGCTCATGATCCGGGACCTCCTCGTCCGTTGGATTGTATGACAGTCATTCAATCGTAGTCGATCGGCGGCGTCGAGCGACCACCCGACCGCGGGGCGGTCGGGTCGACGGCATCGGGCGCCTAGTCCTGCGGGGCCGGGACGGCCTGCAGGCTCGCGAGGGCCGTGCGCGCCGCCGTGCGGATGTGCTCGGCGGTGAGCGCGGAGGCCCGCGGCGCGTCCCGCTCGGCGATCGCCGCGACGATCGCGCGCAGCTCGCCGACGACCTCGACCGAGCGGCCGCTCTCCGCCAGCGAGGTCGCCCGGAGCACCTGCACGCGGGCCTGGATCCCCTCGAGCAGCTGCTGCAGGGCGCCGCTCGCGGCGCCCTCGATGAGCACGACGTAGAACTGGTTCTTCGAGGCGAGCACCTCGCGCACCTCGGTGCTCGCGTGCGCGACCCGCTCGAACTCGTCGACCGTCTCCCCCAGCCGCCGGACCTGATCCTGCGAGGCGCGCTCGACGAAGCGCTGGACGACGAGCGACTCGAGCGAGGCGCGGACCTCGTAGAGATCGATCGCGTCGTCGAGCGAGGGGGCGCTCACGATCGCGCCGCGCTGCGGCACCACCGTCACGAGCCCCTCGGAGGCGAGCTCGCGGATCGCCTCGCGCACCGTCGTGCGCGAGACGCCGAGCGACTCGATGAGCTCGCGCTCGACGAGCCGCTGGCCCGGGGTCAGCTGGAAGTCGAGGATCGCCTGCCGCAGCGCGGCGATGACCTGCTCGCGGAGCGGCGCCGCGACCCGGCCGACGGGCTCGGTCGACCAGGAGGCGGAGAGCGAGTTGCTGAGCATGGCAACAAGAGTAGGCGCGCTCGCCCGATCCGCGGTCCCGTCGACGTTCCCGGTCACCCGAGTACGTTCGCGACATCGGCCGCGCGCCCGGGGGCCGCGGGATAGCGATCGCGGACGCGCGCGTCGTGTCCCGGGATCACGGTCGCGCCGGTCTCGGCGGCGAGGCGGTTGATGAAGGCGAGGCCCTGCTTCATCTCCTCGAGGTCCGTGTGGGCGAAGAAGGGCCACTCGTGCTCGATCTGCTCGTAGAAGTGCGCCGCGTCGACGGCGAGGATGAGGCCGCCGTCGGCCGTGTCGATGCGCGTGAGCAGCTCGCCGGGGCAGTGGCCGCCGATCGGGTAGACGGTGATCCCGGGGAAGACCTCGGTCTCCTCGTCGATGAGCCGGAGCCGGCCCTCCTCTTCGGCCCGCTTGACGGGCTCCAGATTCTCGGCCGTGGTGAACTCGCCCTCGAGCTGGCCGGCCTGCCACTTGCCGAACCAGTAGTCGTACTCGGCGCGGCCGGAGACGATCTGCGCGTTCTCGAAGAGGTGCAGCTCGCCGATGTGGTCGTAGTGGAAGTGCGAGGTGATGACCATGTCGACCTCGGCCGGGTCGACCCCGGCGAGCTCGAGGCCGACGGGCGGCGGCGTCACGCTGATCTCGCCGAGCCAGTCGCGCGCCGGGATGTCGTAGCCGGTGTCGACGAGGATCGTCGTCTCCCCGGCGCGGAGCACCCAGAAGTTGTAGTCCATGTCGAGATCGCCGTCCGGGAGGCCGTACTGGGCGTAGTCGTGCAGGACGTCGCTGCGGCGCACGACGCGCTCGCCGTACTTGACCTGCCAGACGGTGATGGGGCTCGTCGAGCCCTGCGTTTCAGCCACGGATCCTCCTCGATCGTTCGGGACAGCACGGGTGCCGGCGGTCCGTCCGATCGGGAGTCCGGATGCGGCGGCGGGCCCGGCGAGGCTGACTATATGACCGTCATACAAAATTGCGCAAGCGTCCGGATCCGGCCGAGAAAAGTGCTTGACAGTCCATCGTCTGCCGGTCATACAATGCTCGCAATTGTACGACGATCGTACATTCCCCGGCTGACCCGGCCGGCGGACACAGCCCCCGAGCACGATGAGGTGTGAGGCAATGAAGCGAATCCTGGGAGGTGCCGTCGCGCTGGTCGCGGCGGTCGCCCTCGCCGCATGCTCCTCCGGAGCGACCCCCGGCGAGACCACCGGCGACGACGGGGAGAAGACCCTCGGCATCGTCGCCTACATCGGCAACAACGCCATCAACCAGCAGGCCATCCGCGGCGCGACCACCGTCGCCGAGGAGAACGGCTGGACCGTCAAGGTGACCGACACGCAGGGCAGCGCCGACGAGGCCAACGCCACCATGTCGTCCTACGCGAACCAGGGCGTCGACGGCATCCTCGTCCTCGTCTTCGCCTCCACCGCGATCGGCCAGGGGCTCCAGGCGGCGAAGGCCGCCGGCGTCCCCGTCATCTCGTGGGGCGGCGGCGAGGCCGACGGCATCGTCGCCACCACGAGCAACGAGGCGGTCGGCAAGGCCTCCGCCGACGCGCTCGTCGAGGAGATGGGCGACGAGGGCGACCTGCTCGCCCTCACCTTCCACCCCGGGAAGCTCTGCCTCGACCACCAGAACGAGTTCGACGCGGCCGTCGCCGAGACCGAGCTCGACATCACCTACAACGAGGTCGTCGTGCCCGGCCAGCAGCAGTCGGCGACGAACTTCACCGCCGCCTGGCTCACCAACCACCCGGAGGGGCAGGGCAACTACGGCATCTGGACCTGCTGGGACGAGCCCATGGAGGGCATCACCGCCGCCCTCAAGCAGGCCGGCCGCACGGACGTGAAGACCTTCAGCACCAACGGCAGCGCGCCCGGCATCCTCGACGTCCAGTCGGGCGAGGTCACCTCGGTCGTCTGGCAGCCCTCGGAGGACGAGGGCGCCGCGCTCATGGAGACCCTGATCGAGGCGATCGAGGCCGGCGACTCGTGGGAGCCCGAGGTCCTCAAGATCGACGGCGTCGTCGTCGACGCGTCGAACGTCGACGACTTCATCGCCGAGCACCCCGACGCCGTCCAGTAGCCACCCGGAGAAGAGGAAGTGAATTCGATGAAGAAGGCACTCGCGCTGCTCGCGACCGCATCGGTCGCCGCGCTCGCCCTCGTCTCGTGCGCCCCCGCCGCCACCGGCGGCTCGGGCGACGAGGGCGGGCAGAAGACCCTCGGCATCGTCGCGCTCGTCGCGACCGACGCCCTCAACGCCGCCGTGATCGAGGGCGCCACCGAGGAGGCGGAGGCGGCCGGCTGGAAGGTCGTCGTCACCGACACCCAGGGCAGCCCCGACAAGGCGAACGCGGCCATGACCGCGTTCTCCACCACCCAGAAGGTCGACGCGATCCTCGTCTCCGCCTTCGCCTCCAGCTCCATCGGGGCCGGCCTCGCCTCCGCGAAGGCCGCCGAGATCCCCGTCGTGAGCTGGGGCGGCGAGCTCGTCGACGGCATCGTCGCGACCTCGAGCGCGCTCAAGGTCGGCGAGGACTCCGTGAACGCCATGCTCGAGGACTTCGGCGACGAGGGCGAGGTGCTCGCGTTGACCTACCACACGGGCGTCCTGTGCCTCTATCGCGGCATGGCCTTCGAGGAGGCGATGGGCGCGACGAGCGGCATCGACGTCACGAGCAACGAGGTCGCGATCCCCGGCCAGGTCGAGGACGGCACCGCGTTCACGTCGGCCTGGCTCGCCCGGCACGCCGAGGGCAGCGGACCGCTCGCGATCTGGGGCGCGTGGGACGAGCCCGGCATGGGCGCGATCGCCGCACTCAAGCAGGCCGGTCGCACCGACGTGAAGGTCTACTCGATCAACGGGGCCCCGAACGCGCTCCAGGCGGTCCAGGACGGCACCATGACCCAGATCATCTGGCAGGACGGCCACACGGAGGGCGTCGAGCTCTTCACGGCGGCCGCCGAGTCGATCGAGGCGGGCGACGCCTGGGAGCAGAAGACGATCGACGTCCCCGGGGTCCTCGTCGACGCCGACACGATCGACGACTTCCTCGCCGAGCACCCGGACGCGCTCAGCTGATCCGCCGTCCCGGCACCACGGAAGGAACCCCATCCCGATGCACGACCCGAACAGCGCCTGGCTGCAGATCCGGGACCTGAGCAAGCAGTTCGGCGGTGCGCACGCCCTCTCCGCGGTGGATCTCGACATCCACCGCGGGGAGGTGCACGGCCTCGTCGGCGCGAACGGCGCCGGCAAGTCCACGCTCATCCGCTCCCTCGCCGGCATCGTGTCGCCCGATCACGGCACGATCGAGATCGAGGGGGTGGAGCAGCGGCTCGCGAGCCCGCGGGATGCGGAGAAGGCGGGCCTCGCGTTCATCCACCAGGAGCTCAACCTGGTGCCGCACTTCAGCGCCATCCAGAACATCCTCCTCGGCGCCCCCAAGGCGACGCGCCTGGGCATGATCGACTGGCGCGCCTCGCGGCGCACCGCCCGGGAGGCCGCCGAGCGCATCGGCGTCGAGTTCTCGCTCGACCGCCGCGTCGACGAGCTCAGCGTCGCCGAGCGGTGGCTCGTCATGATCAGCAAGGCGCTCGTGCGCGAGGTGCGCATGATCGCGATGGACGAGCCGACCGCCTCGCTCTCGGATCACGAGAGCGAGAACCTGTTCCGCGTCGTCCGCGACCTCGCGCGCGACGGGGTCGCGATCCTCTACGTCTCCCACCGGCTCGACGAGGTCCTCGACCTCTCGGACCGCATCACCGTCTTCCGCGACGGACGCGTCACCGATCGCGCCGTGCGCGGCGACCTCGACAAGCGCGGGCTGATCCGCGCGATCGTCGGCCGCGAGGTCCCCGTCGTCCACCGGGAGGGGGAGCGGGTCGAGATCGACCGCAGCGGCGTCCCCGTCTTCGCCGCCCGCTCCGTCGCCCGCGGCAAGGCCGTCAAGGACGTGAGCTTCGAGGTGCACCGCGGCGAGGTCCTCGGCCTCGGGGGGCTCGTCGGCGCCGGGCGCACCGAGGTCGCGCGCCTCGCCTTCGGCGCCGACCGGCTCGAGGCGGGCCGCTTCGAGATGGAGGGCCGCCCGATCCGCATCAAGGACGTCGCGGACGCGGTCGACCAGGGCCTCGCCCTCGTGCCCGAGGAGCGCCGCTCCGAGGGGCTGCTCCTCGAGAAGCCCGTCGAGTACAACATGAACATCGCCGTGCTGCGCTCCCTGCGCAGCGTCCCCGGCCTCCCCTTCCTCAGCAGCCGGCGCAGCCGGGCGCGCGCGCTCGAGCTCATCGAGCAGCTGCAGATCAAGACGAACGGGCCCGGCCAGACCATCGGGAGCCTCTCCGGCGGCAACCAGCAGAAGGCCCTCATCGGGCGCTGGCTGACCCCGCAGGTGAAGGTCCTCTTCCTCGACGAGCCCTCCCGCGGCGTCGACGTCGGCGCCCGACACGAGATCCACCAGGCCGCGCGCGACCTCGCCGATCGCGGGATCGGCACCGTCGTGATCTCCTCCGACGTCGAGGAGCTCGCCGCGCTCTGCGACCGCGTCGTCGTCCTCGCCGAGGGCCGCGTCACGGGGGAGCTCATCGGCGACGACATCACCGAGCAGAACATCATCGAGCTCAGCTACGCCGAGGCCTCGACGACGACAGGAGACCTGACATGACCCTCACCACCGACCCCGGCACGGCCGCCGCCGACGTCGACCGCCGTCGCGACCGGCGCCGCGTCGCGCTCGTGCTGCTCTCGCGCTACGGCACCCTCGTCGGCCTGCTGCTCATGCTGATCGGCTTCACGATCCAGGCGCCGACGACCTTCCTCACGGTGCCGAACTTCATCAACATCCTCAGCCAGGCCTCGCTCACCGCGATCATCGCCGCCGGTCTCACCATGACGCTCGTCGTCGGGGAGTTCGACCTCAGCATCGGCTACGTCGCGAGCTTCGCGGGCCTCATCGTCGTCGGCTTCATCGCGCGCGACGGGGTGCCGCTGCTCCTCGCGCTGCTGCTCGTGCTCGCGGTCGGCGGCGGCATCGGAGCCGTCAACGGGCTGCTCGTCACGAAGGTGAGGATCAACGCCGTCATCGCGACGCTCGGCATCGGCACGGCGCTCGTCGGCGTCGGCTTCGCCTACAGCTCCTTCCCGATCGCCGCCGGGGTGCCCGTCGAGTTCACCTCGATCGCGCTCGGCCGGCCGATCCTCGGCATCCCGAACCCGATCATCATCATGTTCGTCGTGCTCGCGATCCTCTGGATCATCCTCAACAAGACCGACCTCGGCCAGAAGATGCAGGCCGTCGGCGGCAACATCGAGGCCGCGCGCCTCTCCGGCATCCGCGTCGACCGGGTGAAGATCTTCGCCTTCTCGACCGCCGGCATCTGCGCCGCCCTCACCGGGATGCTGCTCTCCTCGCTGCTCGGCTCCGGCACCCTCGCCGCCGCCGACGGCTACCTGCTCGACGCCTTCGCCGCGGTCTTCCTCGGCTCGGCGACGCTCCGCGACGGCGAGTTCCACATCCTCGGCACCCTCATCGGCGTGCTCATCATCGCCGTCGGCTTCAACGGCCTCAGCATCTTCGGCGCCCCCACCTTCGTGCAGCCCATCTTCAAGGGCGCGATCCTCGTGCTCGCGGTCGGGCTCTCGACGCTCGCGCGAAGGTACGCGAAGGCCTGACGGCCGCGGCGCCGCACCTCGCCGCACGACGAGCACGACCAGCACGACCATCACCACCAGAGAGACGGGAGGCCCATCCATGGGACGAGTCGAAGGAAAGATCGCCCTCATCACCGGAGCGTCGCGAGGGCAGGGCCGCGCCATGGCCGAGCTGTTCGCGAAGGAGGGCGCGACGGTCTACTCGGCCGACGTGCTCGAGGCGGCGGATGCCGAGGGCAGCCCCGTCGAGTTCGCGATCATGGACATCACGAAGGCGGACGAGTGGTCGGCCCTCGTCGACCGCATCGTCGCCGAGCACGGCCGGATCGACATCCTCGTCAACAACGCCGCCATCGTCGACTACTCGCCGATCCTCGACACGAGCGAGGAGCTCTACGACCGGGTCCTCGACATCGACCTCAAGAGCATCTTCCTCGGCATGAAGACGGTGCTGCCGCACATGATCGCCCAGCAGGCGGGCTCGATCGTCAACGTCTCGTCGATCTGGGGCATGGCCGGCGTGCCGAGCTCCTACGCCTACCAGGCCGCGAAGGGCGCGATCCTCAACGTGAGCAAGAACGTCGCCGCCGCGCACGGCCTCGACGGCGTCCGCTGCAACTCGCTCCACCCGGGCTACATCCTGTCGCCCATGAACGAGCACCAGGCGGACGACATCAACAAGGCGCTCATCGACGGCACGGTGCTCGGCCGCCCCGGCGTGCCGGCCGAGACCGCCTACGCCACCCTCTTCCTCGCGAGCGACGAGGCGAGCTACGTCACCGGCACCTCCCTCGTGGTGGACGGAGGCTTCCTCGCCAAGTGACGTCCCGCCGCCCTCGTGATCCGGGCGGCGCACGGCGGCGGCGCACCCGCGCCGCCGCCTCGTGCGTCCGGGGGCGGCTAGCGTGAGCGACATGGATCTCCAGCTGCAGGATCGCGTCGTGCTCGTCGTCGGCGGGAACGGCTTCATCGGGTCGGCGGTCGTCGACCGGCTCCGCGCGGAGGGCGCGACGGCGGTGAGCGCGTCCCGCGGGGGCGAGGGCGGCATCCGCCTCGACGCCGCCGACGACGCCTCGGTCGAGGACGGCGTCGCCGCCGTCCTCGCCGAGCACGGGCGCCTCGACGGCCTCGTCGTCACCGCGGCCCCCGCGGCGCAGACGCTCGATCCCGCGCGCAGCGGCGATCCGGACGCGGTCGCCGAGGCGGTCGCCGCGAAGTCGCTCGTGTTCCTCCGCGTGGCGAACGCGGTCATCCCGATCATGCGGGAGGCGGGCTTCGGCCGCATCCTCGGCGTCAGCGGGCAGCTCGCGGGCGTCACCGGCAGCATCGTCGCCTCGGTGCGGAACTCGGCGCTCGACACGATCGCGAAGAACCTCGCGGATGCGACGGCCGGCTCGGGTGTGCTCGTCAACACCGTGAACCCCGGCACGGTCGCCGAGTCGCCGGCGGCCGAGGTGGCGCGCGGCCTCGGCGGCGAGTCGAGCCCCGCGCAGATCGCCGACCTCGCGGCCTTCCTCCTCTCGCCCCGCAACGCGGTCTCCGGCTCGTCGATCGCGATCGGGCACCGGCTCCGCGGCGTCGTCTGATCCGACGCCCGTCGCGCGCGCTGCTGCGGAGCTGAGCTCTCGCCCGGCGCGGATTCAGGATCGGCGGTGCGGCCTGGTGCGTCGCGCCCCGGAACGTCCGAGGGCGCGTGGCTGGCCTGCGCCGTCGGTCCTGAATCCGCGCCGCGCCCCGCGCCGCGGCACCTGGGGGTCGGCTCCGCATCCGGCGCGGAATCAGGACCGTGCCGAGGCGCCCGGGGCGGCCCGCCCGGATCCCGGACGACCGCTGGCCGGCCGAGCACCGGCTCCTGAATCCGCGCCGCCCGGCCGCGCGCATCCGCGCGCGAGCGACTCGAGATGACGATGATTCGACGACACGCCGACAAAATTGTCCATCGTTGACATTCTGGTCGGGGGTATGTAACTCTTCCAGGCAGACGGTCTGACCAACGAGGGCGGGCCGGGTCTACATAGGGGTAGCTCCGCGATGAATCTCTTCTCGCTCCTGCAGGCGCGCACGGCGCGGTCCGGTCCGATCCGGGTCGGCGTGATCGGCGCCGGCAAGTTCGCATCGATGTTCCTCACGCAGGCCGTCGGCTCGGCCGGCATCCACGTGGTCGGCGTCGCCGACATCGACGTGCAGAAGGCGAAGGGCTCCCTCGACCGCACCGGGTGGCCCGCCGAGCGCTACGCCGCGGCCACCCTCGACGAGGCCGCGAAGACGGGCGGCACGGCGGTCACGGACTCCGCCGACGCCCTCATCGCGCACCCGGCGATCGAGGTCGTCCTCGAGATCACCGGCAACCCGATCGTGGGCACGTACCACGCCGTCACCGCGATCGACCACGGCAAGCACGTCGTCATGGTCAACGTCGAGGCCGACTGCATGGTCGGGCCGCTCCTCCAGCGCCGCGCCCAGGCCGCGGGCGTCGTCTACTCCATGGCCTACGGCGACCAGCCGGCGCTCATCTCCGAGCTCGTCGACTGGTGCCGCACGGTCGGCTTCGACGTCGTCGCGGCGGGCAAGGGCACCAAGTACCTCCCGGAGTACAACTACTCCACGCCCGACACCGTCTGGGACTACTACGGCTTCACCGCCGAGCAGCTCGCGACCGGCGACTTCAACCCGAAGATGTTCAACTCCTTCCTCGACGGCACGAAGTCGGCGATCGAGATGGCGGCCGTCGCGAACGGCACCGGCCTCATCCCGCAGGACGAGGGCCTGCAGTTCACCCCCGTCGGGGTCGACGAGCTGCCGCAGATGCTCAAGGAGCGCGAGAAGGGCGGCACGCTCTCCCGCCGCGGCACGGTCGAGCTCATCTCGAGCCTCAACCGGGACGGCAGCGAGGTCGAGCGCGACCTCCGCTGGGGCGTCTACGTCACCTTCGAGGCGACGACCGACTACGCGGCCGCCTGCTTCGCGGAGTACGGCGTGAAGACCGACGACTCCGGCCGCTACGGCTCCCTCTACCGGCCGTACCACATGATCGGCCTCGAGCTGCCGATCTCGATCGCCTCCGCCGTCCTCCGCGGCGAGGCCACCGGATCCCCGACCGGCTTCCGGGGGGATGTCGTGACGACCGCGAAGAAGGACCTCAAGGCCGGCGAGACCCTCGACGGCGAGGGCGGCTACACCGTCTTCGGCAAGCTCGCCCCCGCGGCCACCTCGCTCGCGGGCAACGCCCTCCCGCTCGGCCTCGCGCACGGCGCGAAGCTCATCCGCGACGTCCCCAAGGACCGCACGGTCTCGTGGGACGACGTCGAGGTCGACGAGACCCAGTTCGCCACCCGCATCCGCCGCGAGCTCGAGGCCGAGTTCCGCGCCGAGCACGAGAACGCCTGAGGCACCCGACATGACCGACACCGAGAACACGGCGGGCCCGGCCGAGGCCCGCGACGCGAACGCCGACCGCATCCGGGCCGCCCGCTCGGGCAGCCGCATGATGCACGGCGGCTACACCGACGCCCCCGAGCTCGAGCCCGAGCTCCGCGAGCGGATCGAGGCGCTCGTCGACACCCTCGTGCCGCCGGAGGAGGAGTGGCCGGACGCCGCCGGGCTCGGCGTCGCCGACCTGCTCGCCCGCTACCTCGTCCCCGCGGGGGCGCCCGTCTCGCTCTACCCGCACTTCGGGCGCGAGGAGTTCGCCGAGCTCATGGGCCGCGTCGCCGCGCCCCTCGTGGGCGCCGCCCTCGAGGAGCGCGTCGCCGCCCTCCAGGCGCTCGAGGCGTCCGAGCCCGCGCTCTTCGTCCGCCTCCGCGACCTCGTCTACTACGTCTACTACGGCAGCTCGGAGGTCGTCGCGCAGATCCGCCGGCGCACCCGCTACGGCGGCGACTACCTCGGCGGCAGCCAGCCGAGCGGCTACCGCGACGTGCTCGAGACCTGGGGCGACCGCCCGCTCGTCACGCGCGGCGCCTACTTCCCCACCGATTCGATCCTGCGCGCCCCGCAGGCCAAGGAGCACGTATGAGCACGACGCACACCGATGTCCTCGTGATCGGATCCGGGATGGGCGGCGGCGCCGTCGCGAAGCGGCTCTCGGACCAGGGCATCAAGGTCGTCTGCCTCGAGCAGGGCGACTGGCTCGACGGCGCGGTGGACTACGCGCACGAGCTCGACAGCTGGGAGCTCGAGAAGCTCCGCGGCTGGTCGTACAACCCGAACGACCGTCAGCTGGACGAGGACTACCCGGTCTCCGGCCACATCCGCCCGTACCTCTTCAACACGGTCGGCGGCAGCACCGTCTGCTACGGCGGGCACTGGCCGCGCTACAAGCCGGTCGACTTCCGCAAGGGCACCGAGCACGGCGTCGAGGGCACGATCGACTGGCCGATCTCCTACGAGGAGCTCGCCCCCTTCTACGACATCAACGACGCCGAGATGGGGATCTCGGGCGTGCCCGGCGACCCCGCCTACCCGCCGCGGCCCGGCGCCCCGCGGGACGAGACGACGCGCCCCGGCAAGCTCGGCCTCCGACTCTCGAAGGGCTTCGACGAGCTCGGCTGGCACTGGTGGCCGAGCGACAACGCCATCATCACGCGCGACCGGCCCGGGCGCCTCGCCTGCAACGAATGCGGGCAGTGCCTCAACGGCTGCCCGCGCGGCTCGCTCGGCGGCGTCCACGTCGCCTACTGGCCGCAGGCGCTCGCGAACGGGGTCGACCTGCGCACCCGCGCCCGCGTGGAGAAGATCGAGGTCCGCGACGGCCGCACCACGGGGGCCGTCTACATCGACCGCCGCACGGGGGAGCGCCACCGCGTCACCGCCGACATCGTCGTCCTCTCCGCGAGCGGCCTCGGCACGCCCCGCATCCTCTTCATGTCGGAGCAGAAGGGCTTCGAGAACGGCCTCGCGAACGGCAACGACCTCGTCGGCCGGCACCTCATGCACCACAGCTACGCGAACTGCGACGTCTGGTTCGACGAGCCGATCGAGGGCTACAAGGCCTCCTTCGGGGCGCCCTTCTACTCGCAGGAGTTCTACGACACCGACCCGACGCGCAGCTTCGTCAACGGCTTCACGATGCAGGTCGGCCGCTCCTACGGCGCCGCCTTCACCGCGACCGGCTCGCACACCCGCGAGCCGATCGGCTGGGGCCCCGGGCACCGCCGCCGCTTCGACGAGGACTTCGGCAACCAGCTGCTCGTCTACGTGCTCGCGGAGGACCTGCCCGTCTACGGCAACCGGGTCACCCTCGACCACTCGACGACCGACTCCTCCGGCCTCCCCGGCCTGACGGTCGACTTCACGCCGCACCAGAACGACATCGACCTCACGAACTACGGGGTCGAGCGGCTCGAGGAGGTCGCGAAGGCCGCCGGGGCCTCGCGGGTGCGCTCGACGGGACACCAGGACGTCAACCCCGGCTGGCACCTCATGGGCACCGCGCGCATGGGCAACACCCCCGAGGACTCCACGACGAACAAGTGGAACCAGACCTGGGAGGTGCCGAACCTCTTCATCGTCGACGGCTCCTCGCTCACGACCGGCGCCGCCGTCAACCCGACCCCCACGATCGGCGCGCTCGCGGTGCGCGTCGCGGCCTACATCGCCGAGCACGGCGCCGCCATCCGCGACCAGCGCACGACGCCCTCGAACGCCGAGGCGCCGGGACTCGACCACAGGAAGGTGCGCATCGATGTCTGAGCAGATCACCACCTCGCCCCTGCTCCTCGCGGGGCGGTGGACCGAGGGCGCCGGCGGCGCGACCGTCGACGTCGAGAACCCGGCCGACGAGGGGCTCGCGGGCCGCGTCGCGGTCGCGACGGAGGCGGATGTGGAGTCCGCCGTCCGCGAGGCGACGCGCGCGCAGCGCGCCTGGGGCGCCACCCCCGCCGTCGAGCGGGCGGCGGTCCTCCTCCGCCTCGCCGAGCTCATCGAGCGCGACGGCGAGCGGCTCGCCCGCATCGTCGTCTCGGAGGTCGGCAAGCCGATCCGCGAGGCGCGCGGCGAGGTCGGCGGGGCGGCGAACTTCTGCCGCTACTTCGCGGGCCTCGCGACCTCGCAGGGCGGCGAGATCATGCCGGCCGCCCGCCGCGACGCGGAGGTCCTCGTGCGCCGCGAGCCGATCGGCGTCGTCGGGGCGATCATCCCCTGGAACTTCCCGCTCGCCCTCACGACCCGCAAGCTCGCACCCGCCCTCGCCGCGGGCAACGCGATCGTGCTGAAGCCGGCCGAGCTGACGCCGCTCTCGGCGCTCGCGATCGCGGAGCTCGCGATCGAGGCGGGCGTGCCCGAGGGCATCCTCTCGGTGCTCCCAGGGCCCGGCTCCGTGATCGGCGCCGCCATCGTGCGGACGCCGGGCGTCGGCCTCGTGACGATGACGGGCAGCGTGCGCGCCGGCCGCTCGATCCTGCACGGCGCGGCCGAGCGCATCATCCCGGCCTCCCTCGAGCTCGGCGGCAAGGCCCCCTTCATCGTCTTCGCCGACGCCGACCTCGAGCAGGCCGTCGCGTCGGCGGTCGCGACGCGCATGATGAACAACGGCCAGGCCTGCGTCTGCAACGAGCGCACCTACGTCGAGGCCTCGATCCACGGCGAGTTCGTGGAGCGCTACACGGCCGCCCTCGAGGCGCTCGTCGTCGGCGACCCGAGCGCCGAGGCGACCGAGGTCGGCCCCAAGGTCTCGGCGCCCGAGCTCGCGAACGTGGAGCGGATCGTGGACGCCGCGGTCGCCGCCGGCGCGAAGCTCGTGACGGGCGGCTCCCGGCTCACGGGCGCCGGCTACGAGCGCGGCCACTGGTACGCGCCGACGCTCCTCACCGAGGTCGCCGCCGACTCCCCCGTCCTCCGCGAGGAGGTCTTCGGGCCGGTCACGCCGATCGTCGCCTTCGCCGACGAGGCGGAGGCCGTGCGCATGGCCAACGACACCGAGTTCGGCCTGAGCTCCTACCTCTACACGAACGACTACGGCCGCGTCATGCGGATGACGGCGGCGCTCGAGAGCGGCGAGGTCTTCGTCAACCGCGGGGGACCCGAGGAGGTCGTCGGATTCCACGCCGGCTGGGGCGAGAGCGGGCTCGGCGGCGACGACGGCACGCACGGCTTCGAGCTGTACTCGCGCCGCAAGACCGTCTACGCGAGCTGGGGAGGTGCGTGATGGGCGAGCTCGTCGCGACCGGACTCGTGAAGTCCTTCGCCTCGACGACCGTCGTGCGCGGCGTCGACCTGACCGTCCGGCCGGGCGAGGTGCTCTGCCTCCTCGGCGAGAACGGCGCCGGCAAGTCGACGGTGGCGAAGATGCTCGCGGGCGTCGTCCGCCCCGACGAGGGCACCATGACCCTCGACGGCGAGGACTACGCACCCGCCACCCCCGCCGCCGCGATCAACGCGGGCGTCGGCCTCATCCACCAGGAGACGAACCTCGTCCCGAACCTCTCGATCGCCGAGAACGTGTTCCTCGGCCGCCAGCCCACGCGCGGCGGGCGGATCGACCTGCGGCACATGCGCGAGGTCGCGAAGCGCAACCTCGCCCGCCTCGGCAGCGACCTCGACCCCGACCGGCTCGTCGGCGGCCTCTCGGTCGCCGCGCTGCAGAAGGTCGAGATCGCGAAGGCGCTCGCGCTCGAGGCGAAGTACCTCCTGCTCGACGAGCCCACCGCGGCCCTCGGCTACGAGGACTCGGAGCAGCTCTTCCAGGTCGTCGACCAGCTCCGCGCGGAGGGCGTCGGCTTCGTCTTCATCTCGCACCGGCTCGAGGAGATCGCCCGCATCGGCAGCCGCATCGTCGTCATGCGCGACAGCCGCAAGGTGCAGGAGTGGGACACGGCCGACATCCACCCCGACCGCCTCGTCGAGGCCATGGTCGACCGGCCCATCGACCGCGTCTTCCCCGATCCCGACCCGCACACCGGCGAGACCGTCCTCGAGGTCCGCGGGCTCAGCCGCCGCGGCGCCTTCCAGGGCGTGGATCTCGACCTCCACGAGGGCGAGATCCTCGGGATCGCGGGCCTCGTCGGGGCCGGACGCACCGAGGTCGCCCGCGCGCTGTTCGGCGCGGAGCCGGCCGACTCGGGGACGATCCGCCTGCGCGGCCGCGAGGTCGTCATCCGCTCCCCCAAGGACGCCATGCGGGCGGGCATCGCGCTCGTCCCCGAGGACCGCAAGCACGAGGGGCTCCTCCTCGGGCAGACGGTCGCCGAGAACGTGATCGCCGCATCCATGCCGAAGGCCACCACGGGCGGGCTCCTCCTCCCACGGCGGATCGCCGGCATCGTGCAGCGCATGACCGAGGCCCTCGGCCTCAAGGGGCGCCCCCACCAGCCGGTCGGGACGCTCTCCGGCGGCAACCAGCAGAAGGTCGTCATCGCCAAGTGGCTCCTCACGGAGCCGGCGGTCGTGATCTTCGACGAGCCGACGCGAGGCATCGACGTCGGCGCCAAGGAGTCCGTCTACCAGCTGATCACCGAGCTCGCCCACCGCGGCGCGAGCGTCATCGTCATCTCATCCGAGCTCCCGGAGGTGTTGGGATTGTCTCACCGCGTACTCGTCCTGTCCCGTGGAAAGGTCACGGGCGTCCTCGACCGAGCGGAGGCCACGCAGGAGCGGGCCATGCAGCTGGCGGTGGCCTCGTGAGCGCCCCGCAGACCGCGACCCCGTCCACCTCGGACGACGCGCCCCGCGGCGGCGCCGTCGGGAAGGTCATCGGCTCCGCCCGCCGCTTCGGCGCGATCGGGCCGCTCATCAGCCTCGTCGTCCTCGTCGTGCTGCTGAGCCTCCTCTCGCCCTTCTTCCTCGAGGTCAACAACCTCTTCAACGTGTTCCAGCAGATCACGGTGCTCGCGATCATCGCGCTCGGCGCGACCATGGTGATCGTCTCGGGCGGCATCGACCTCTCGGTCGGCTCCGTCGCGGCGCTGAGCGGCATGGTCGCGGGTGTCGCCTTCGGGCAGCTCGGGCTGCCGATGGAGCTCTCGCTCGTGCTCTCGCTGCTCGTCGGCGCCGCCGCCGGGCTCGTGAACGGCCTCCTCATCGTGCTCGGCAAGGTGCCGCCCTTCGTGGCGACGCTCGCCATGCTCTCGGTGGCGCGCGGCATCACGCTCGTGCTCAGCAACGGGCAGCCGGTCTCCGGCTTCCCCGACTGGTTCCGCGAGATCGGCACCTTCGACCTCTTCGGGGTCATCCCCGGCGTCGTCATCCTCGTCGCGGTGCTCTACGCGGCCGGCTCCTTCTACCTGCGCTTCCGCCCCGCCGGGCGCTCGATCTACGCGGTCGGCGGCAGCGAGGAGGTCGCGCGGCTCTCCGGCGTCAACGTCGGGCTCCTCAAGATCCGCGTCTACACGATCGCGGGCGCCCTCGCCGGGCTCGGCGGCCTCGTCCTCACCTCGCGCCTCAACTCGGCGCAGCCGACGGCGGGCTCGGGCCTCGAGCTCGACGTCATCGCGGCGGTCGTCATCGGCGGCACGAGCCTCTCGGGCGGCGTCGGCACCGTGATCGGCACGCTCATCGGGGCGCTCATCATCGGCGTCCTCCGCAACGGCCTCAACCTCCTGGACGTCTCCTCGTTCTGGCAGCAGGTCGTCATCGGCGCCGTCATCGCGGGCGCCGTCATGGTCGACACGCTCGGCCGACGCGCCCGGCGACGGCGGCCCTGACCCGCTCGACCATCCGTCCACCCCTCCCATCGCACCATCTCAGGCACCACCTCCCGCACCATCCCGAACACAGGAAGCAAAGGAGCTCTCCATGAAGAAGCTGATCGCCGTGGGCGCCATCGCCCTCAGCGCCGTCGCCCTCGCCGGCTGCAACGCCGCCGGCAACGGCGGCGACCCGGATGCCGTCACCGTCGGCATCTCGATGTCCACCCTCGAGAACCCGTTCTTCGGCACCGTCAAGGACGGCGCCGTCGCCTACGCCGACGAGGAGGGTCTCAAGACGCTCGTCGCCGACGCGCAGAACGACACGCAGAAGCAGCTCAACGACGTCCAGGACCTCATCACGAAGGGCGCGGACGTCATCGTCCTCAACCCCGTGGAGCCGGAGTCCGCGACGCCGATCGTCGAGCTCGCCAACTCGCGCGACATCCCCGTCATCACGGTCGACCGCAGCTCGGCCGGCGGCGAGGTCGCCTCGCACATCGCGAGCGACAACGTCCTCGGCGGCGAGCTCATCTGCGAGTGGCTCGGCGAGCACCTCGAGGGCGGCGAGGGGAAGCTCGCGGTCCTCGAGGGGATCTCGGGCACCTCGCCCGAGCTCGACCGCGACAAGGGCTGCAACCAGGCGCTCGAGGCCTTCCCCGGGATCGAGGAGGTCGCCAGCCAGCCCGCCGACTGGGACCGCGAGAAGGGCTATACCGTCACGCAGAACATCCTGCAGGCGAACCCGGGCCTCGACGCGGTCTTCGGCCGCAACGACCTCGCCGCGCTCGGCGCGGTGGAGGCCCTGCAGCAGGCCGGCAAGCTCGCCGACGTGACCGTCATCTCCTTCGACGGCATCGCCGACGCGCTCGAGTCGATCAAGGCGGGCGAGCTCTCGGCGACGGTCGTTCAGGACCCGATCCTCATGGGCGAGACGGCGATCGACACCGCGGTCGCGCTCGCGGCCGGCGAGGACGTCGAGAAGATCCAGAACCTCGAGGTCAAGGTCGCCGACGCCGACAACATCGACGAGTTCCTGAAGTAGGGGCTCTGCGGTCCGGGCGGCGGCGAGCCATCGCCGCCGCCCGGACCGCACTCCGGCGCCGCGCGCGCCGCACCGCGAGCCGAGACGAGCGAGGAGGACGAGCGTGACCGATCCGACGCAGGGCTGGACCCCGGTCCGCAAGGTCCGCGCCCACGAGCAGGTGATGGCGCAGATCGAGCAGCGCATCCTCGACGGCGAGCTCGCCGCGGGCGACCACCTCCCCAACGAGCGCGACCTCTCGGCGATGCTCGGCGTCAGCCGGCCCTCGCTCCGCGAGTCGCTGCGCGTCTTCGAGGCGCTCGGGATCGTCGAGATCCGGCGCGGCGGAGAGGGCGGCTCCGTCCTCGCGGGGGAGCCCGGCCCCGCCTTCGTGAACCTGCTGAAGCTGCAGCTCGCGCTCGGGCAGTTCAGCCCCCACGACGTGCTCGACACCCGCGTCGCCCTCGAGACCTGGAGCTGCCACGAGGCCGCCAGGAGGGCGACCCCCGAGGACCATGCGGCGCTCGCCGCGATCCTCGACGAGATGGACGACCCCGAGATCTCGGCGGGCGAGTTCAACCGGCTCGACGCCGCCTTCCACGTCCTCATCGCGGAGGCCTCCACGAACGCGCTCTCCGCGCACCTCATGCAGTCGCTGCGGATCGCGATCAACCGGCAGATGATCGACGCCTACGCGCGCCTCGACGACTGGCGCGAGACCGCGAAGACGGTGCGCGCCGAGCATCGGCGGATCCTCGAGCTGATCCGGCAGCGCGACTCGGCGGGGGCCTCGGACGCGGTCCGCGACCACATCGCGTCGTTCTACGCGCTCGGCGGGCTCTCGCGGGAGGCCGCGGCGGCCCCGGACGGCGGGGCGCGCCCGTGAAGACCATCGTCCTCGACGACGACCCCACCGGCACGCAGTCCGCGAGCGGCGTGCGCGTGCTCCTCGAGCACGGTGCCGAGCTCCTGGAGGCGGCCCTCCACGAGGCGTCCGCCGTCTACGTCCAGACCAACAGCCGCGCCCTCGACGAGGCGGCCGCCGTCGCGCTCGTCGCCCGCATCCGCGAGGAGGGGATGACGGCCGCCGCGCGCCTCGGGGAGCCGGTCCGCTTCGTGCTCCGCGGCGACTCGACGCTCCGCGGCCACGTCTTCGCCGAGACCGAGGTGCTGCTCGATGCGGAGCCCGGCGCGATCATGCTCTTCGTGCCCGCCTTCCCGGACGGCGGGCGCACGACCCGCGACGGCATCCACCTCGTCCGGCAGGGCGGACGCGAGGTGCCGGCGGGCGAGACCGAGTACGCGCGCGACCCGGTCTTCCCGTTCCGGGCGTCGCGGCTCGCCGACTACGTGCGCGAGAAGTCGGCGCGTCCGCCGGTGCCGGTCGCGATCGGCGAGGTGCGCGGCGGGCGGCTCGCGGGGGCCCTGCTCGATGCGGCCCCCGGTTCCGTCGTCGTGCCCGACGCGGAGGACGACGACGACATCCGGCGGATCGCCCAGGCGGTCCGGGAGGCCGAGGCGGCCGGGGCGGCGATCGTCGTGCGCTCGGCCTCGCCGCTCGCGGCCGAGCTCGCCGGGGTCGCGAGCGACGGGCACCTCGTGCTCGGGCCCGAGGACCGGCCCGCCCGCGTCCTCCTCGTCTGCGGCTCGCACACCGGCGGCGCGACCGCGCAGCTCGCACGCCTCGAGCCCTCGCTCGGCCCGCCGCTCGCGGTCCGCACGGCGGCCGCGCTGCGCGACCCCGCCGCCGCGGGCGCCGAGGTCGTGGAGCCGGCCCTCGAGCGCGTGCGCGCCGGCGGCGTCGCGATCGTCGCCTCCGAGCGCGCCCGCGCCGCCGAGCACGGCACGCTCGACCACGGCGAGCGCGTCATGCGCGCCCTCACCGGGGCCGTCGCCGGCATCCTCCCGCACGTGGACGCGGTCGTCGCGAAGGGCGGCATCACCTCGGCCGAGGTCGCCCGCGCCGGGATGGGCGCCCGCGACGCCCGGGTGCTCGGGCAGATCCTCCCCGGGATCTCGGCCTGGCGGATGCGCGTCCGCGACGGCCGGGAGATGCTCTACATCGTCGTGCCGGGCAACGTCGGCGAGGAGGACGCGCTCGAGCGGGTGCTCGCCGCGCTCGGCCTCGGGCCCGGACTCCGCTTCAGCTCGCCGAGCTGAGGCGGCGCCCCGGCGGCAGCTCGCCCGAGCCGCGCTCGATGAGCTCGAGCGGCACGAGCGCCGGCCCCGGCGCGGGCACGTCGCCGAAGAGCGCGAGCAGGGATGCGGCGGCGCGCCGGCCGATCGCCTCCGCCCGGTGGTCGATCACCGTGATCGCCGGCACGAGCGCATCCGACATCGCGAAGTCGCCGAAGCCGATCATGGCGACATCCGTCCGGTCGGCGGAATGGAGGGCCGCGATGACGCCGAGCGTCGTGAGGCGCGAGGCGCTGAAGATCGCGGTCGGCGGGTCGTCGAGGGCGAGCAGCTCGCGGGTCGCCCGCGCGGCGTCGAGCGGGGTGAGCGTCGCGCGCAGCAGCCGCTCGTCGTCGGGCTCGACCCCCGCGGCACGGAGCGCGTCGTGGTAGCCGTCGATGCGGTCGCGGGCCGGCTGGATGAGCGTCGGGTCGCCGATGTACGCGATGCGGCGGTGGCCTCGCGCCGCGAAGTGCTCGATCGCGATGCGGGCGCCGAAGCGGTCGTCGACCTTGACGGTCTCCATGACCTCCTCCGGCACGTCGCGGTCGATCGCGACGACGGGGACCGCCGAGTCCTGCGCCCACGGCGCATCGCGTCCGGCGGGGCTGAAGATGAGGCCCGCGACCCGGCGGCGCCGCATCTGCTCCACGACGCGCGCCTCGACCTCCGGGTCGCGATGGCTGCTCGCGACCATGACGAGGTAGCCGTGGGCGGCCATCTCGGCCTCGACCGCCTGGGCGGCCTCCGCGAAGAACGGGTCGTCGAGCGAGTCGATGATGACCGCGACGGCCCGATCCCGTGCGCCGCGCAGCGAGCGCGCCATGCTGTCGGGCACGTAGTCGAGCTCGGCGATCGCGTCGAGCACCTTCTTGCGGGTGCGCTCCGAGATGCTGGGGAAGTCGTTCATGACGCGCGAGACCGTCTTCATGCTGACGCCCGCCGCCGCGGCGACGTCGCCCAGCGTCGTCCGATCTGCCACGCCGGACCTCCTCGCGGAGGGCCGCAGTCGGCCCCCGGCTCGAACCTACACGGCGCGCTCAGGTGAGCGCGGGCGGCAGTGCCGGGCGTCGCAGCATGGCGTGGATTCAGGATCCGGCGGTGCGCCGATGCTCGTCGGCCCGGAGCCGCGTGCGCGCGGCGGGAGCCCTCCCGGTGCGGTCCGTCGTCGCTCCTGAATCCGCGCCGGGCTCAGCTGCCGAGCAGCCCGATGCCGCCCGGCTGTCAGAGCAGGATCCAGTCCTCCCGCACCCCGTCTCGCGCGACGCGGGGTCGCTCGGGAGTGGCGCGGATTCAGGATCCCGCGGCCGATGGGGGCGATCCGGGCCGCGACGGCGGGCGTGCGGCCGCCCGGAGCCGGCCGCGGTCCTGAACCCGCGCCGCCGCGACGGCGTCCCGCGCCCGGCCCTCGCGACGTCCGCGGGAGCTGGGAGTCGCCGCCGCGGCGCGCCCGGGGTCCGAGGCCGCGCCTACCGTGGCGGACATGCAGGCAGCAGCGCATGACCACCACGCCGTGCTCGTCGTCGGCGGCGGCAACGGCGGCTCGTCGACCGCCGGGCGCCTCCGCCGGGCCGGCGTCGAGGATGTCGCGATCATCGAGCCGCGCCCCCGGCACCTCTATCAGCCGCTGTTCTCGCACGTCGCCGGCGGGACGGCGCGCGCGAGCCGGGCGAGCCGACCGCAGGAGGACGCGCTGCCCCGCGGGGTGCGCTGGATCCGGGACGCGGTCGTCGCCGTCGATCCCGGCGCGCGGGAGGTCGAGCTCGAGTCGGGGGCGCGCGTCGGCTACGGACAGCTCGTCCTCGCGCCCGGGATGCGGCGCCGCTGGGATCTGATCCCGGGCCTCGCGGAGGCGATCGAGACGCCGGCCGTCTCCTCCCATTACGAGTTGCCGCTGGCCGCGAAGACCTCCCGCCTGCTCCGCGATCTCCACCGGGGCACGGTCGTCTTCACCGAGCCCGCGGGCCCCGCGAGCTGCGCGGGCGCCTCGCAGAAGCCCATGTACCTCGCCTGCGACCACTGGCGGCGCCTGGGGGTGCTCGACGACATCCGCGTGGTGCTCGTCGTCCCGACGCCGACGCCCTTCGGAATCCCCATGATCGACGAGGAGCTCAGCCGGAAGATCGACGAGTACGGGATCGAGGTCCGCTTCGGCGCCGAGCTCGTCGCGGTCGAGGGCGAGGCGCGCGTCGCGGTCGTCCGCGGGCGCGACGGCGTCGAGGAGCGGATCGGGTTCGATGTGCTCAACGCCGTGCCGCCGCAGCGCGCGCCCGAGTGGATCGCCGAGTCGGGGCTCGGCGACGCCGCCGGCTTCGCCGACGTCGATCCCGAGCTGCTGCGCCACCGACGGCATCCCGAGATCTGGGCGCTCGGCGACGCCGCCGAGACGGGCGCCTCGCGCTCGGGCGGCGCCCTGCGCAAGCAGACGAAGGCGCTCGCCGAGAACCTGGCGGCGGTGCTCGCCGGGCGCCGCCCCGCATCCCGCTATTACGGGTACTCGGTGGCGCCCTTCACGGTCTCGCGCCGCAGCGTGGTCTTCGCCGAGTTCGATCGCGAGCTGCGGCAGCGGCCGACCGTGCCGGGGTGGCGGGGGCTCGCCCGCGAGCGGACCCTCACCTGGATCCTGGATCGGCACGTGCTGCCGCGCGTCTACTGGCACCTCATCACGAAGGGGCGGGCCTGACCGGTCTGAGGGCGGGCGGCGCGGTTCCTGGACGCCCGCCGACTGCCGGCCCCCCGCGGTCGGATCGCGCCTAGCGTCGCCGCATGGACATCACCGAGGTCGCCTGGAACGAGCCCGCCCGCGCGAAGATCCTGGAGGACGCCGATCGCGTGCTCCGCGAGGCGGTGGAGGCGGTCGCCGCCTCGCACGGCGGGGGCGACTCCGACGAGATCTTCCAGGAGCTGACCTCCCGGCTCAAGGACCGCTTCATCGACTTCGAGCCGGGGCCGGACCTGCGCCGCTACGCCGACGCGATCGCATCGGGCGAGCTCGGCGGGAGCTGATCCCCGCCGAGCCGCCGCGAGCGGGCCGGCCGCTCAGCCGCGCCGTACCGCGTGCGCGGATGCGGAGGTCCGGGCCCGAGCGCGTCCCGCACACGCTTCCGGAGGCGATTCTCCGAGTCGCGGTCCGCGGCGCGCGAGATGATGGCGGCATGCTCTCCCCGCAGTCGCTGAGCGAGTCCGACCGCCGTCTCGTCGCCGCCTGGGCGGCCGACTGCGCCGAGCGCGTCCTGCCGGTCTTCGAGGCGCAGGGCTCGGGCGATGCGCGGCCCGCGGATGCGATCGCGCGCGCCCGCGCGTTCTCTCGCGGCGAGCTCGACGCGGCGGGCGAGATCCGGCGCCGCCTCGAGGCCGGTCGCGCCGCGCACTCGGTCGAGGATCGCGCGGCGGCCGCGGCGGCGCGCGCGGCGGCGCAGGCGGCCGGCGTCGCCCACATGGGCGCGCACGCGCTCGGCGCGGCCGCCTATGCCGCTCGCGCCGTCGAGCTCTCGGGCCGCGAGCCCGCGCCCGAGATCGACTGGCAGCTCGCGCGCATGAGCCCCGAGGTCCGCGCCGCGCTGCGCTCGCTCCCGGCCCTCGGCGAGGATGCGGCCGGCCCGCTCGGCCCCGGGCTGCTCGCCCGCGGCTCGCTCGGCGCGACCATCCGCCGCATCCAGACCGAGCTCGGGCGCGATCCCGCGTGAGCGCGCCGGGTCAGTCGGCGGGCGACATCGCGCCGACGGCCGACCGGGTCCGGGCACCGGCGCCCCCGAGCCCGATCGCCGCGCCGACGGCGATGGCGGCGGCACCCGCGGCGACGGCGATGGCGAGGCCCTGCTCCTCGATGACGAGGCCGAGGACCGCGGCGCCCGCGGCCTGACCGGCGACGAGCAGGATGAAGAGCAGCGCGGTCCCGCCGGCGGCGCGGGCGGGATCCAGCTCGGCGGTCCAGGCGATCAGCGCGCCGGTCGCGGTCGTGTAGCCCCATCCGAAGACCGCGCACGCCGCGATGGCGACGGGGAGGGCGGCGGGTGCGAGGGCGAGGGCGAGGCTCGCGGCGGCGGCGAGGCCGCTCGCGAGCATCCAGCTCCGCCGCGCCGGATGCCGCGCGAGGGCGCGGCTGGTGGCGAGCACGAGGCCGCCGCCGACGCCGATCGCGATCCACGCGCCGGCGGCGCCGCCGGGGTCTGCGCCGGCTCCGAGGAGCAGGCTGCGCCCGAAGGTCCAGACGGCGGCGGAGCCGGCGCCGAGCAGGACCGCCCCCATGAGAAGCGGCAGATGGACGTGCCCCAGGGGAGGTCCGGTGCGCGCGGTCCGCGCCGAGCCGCCACCGCCCCGCGGCACGGGCACGAGCACCGCGTCGGCCGCGAGGAGCAGCGCCGCCGCGAGGACGGCGACGGCGGCCGAGACCCACCAGGCGGCCCGCCAGTCGGGCAGGAGCACGAGCGCGAGGGCTCCCGCCGCGACGAGGCCCGGCCCCGTGCCGGAGTTCGCGATCGCCTGCGCCGCCGGGCCGGCATCCCGCTGCTGGAGGAGCCGCACGACGGCGGGCGAGGCGAGGCCGGCCCCCGCAGAGCTCAGGATCGCGGCCGCCGCGAGTGCGTCCGATCCGGCGGCCGCCGCCATGCCGGCCGCGCCAGTCGCAGCGGTGAGTCCTGCGCCGGCCACGACGATGCGGGGATGCCGCGGCGCGAGCCGGGCGCCCGTCGCGGCCCCGAGGCAGTAGACGAGCGAGCCGCCGCCCGCGACGAGGCCGACGGCGGAGGCGTCGAGGCCGAGCTCGGCCCGCATCTCGGGGGCGTGGAGGCCGGAGGCGAGGCGGACGAGCCCGTAGGTCGCGGCGATGAGGAGCGTGCTCGCGGCGACCATGGCGGTCGAGGACGATCCCCAAAACAAAAACGTACGTTTCACTTTCTCAGTCTAGGGTGCAGGCATGACCCTGCGCGCGAGCACCGAGACGAGGATCCTCGACGCCGCCGAGGCGCTCTTCTTCCGGCAGGGGATCGCGTCGACCTCGATCGACGCCGTCCTCGGGCTCGCGGGCGTCTCGTCCGCGACCCTGTACCGGGGGTTCGCGAGCAAGGAGGCCCTGCTCGCCGCCGCCCTCGAGCGGCGGCAGCGCGAGTGGATCGCGGTCTGGGATGCGGCGATCGCCCGTGCCGGATCCGACGTCGATCGCCTCCTCGCGGTGTTCGACGCCCTCGACGAGTTCCGCGCCGGCGAGCACGGCGCGCGCTGGTGCGCCTTCCTCGGCTCCGCCGCGGAGTACCCCGAGCCGCCCGCCGGGCTCGCCGCCGCGGTCGAGGAGGACACCCGCGCACTGCGAGCCCGCCTGCGGGGGCTCGCGCGTCCCCTCGCCGGCGACGGCGCGGACGCGCTCGCCGACGACCTCCTCCTGCTGCTCACCGGCAGTCTCGCGATGCGCCTGCGCGAGCCCGGCCACGATGCCGCCGCGGCGCGCCGGCTCGCGCGCGGGCTCGTGCTCGGGGCGGAGCGCGACGGGGCGCCCGCGGGGCGCTGATCCCGCTCAGCTCTTCCGGCGCCGCCGTGGGGCGGCCGAGCGCGGCGGGGTCGCGCGCATGTGGTCGCGGATCCGCCCCAGCACGTCGCCGAGCGCCGCCGTGTCGTCGTCGCCGATGGGCTGGAAGAGCAGGGTCTGCAGGAGGGCGATGTGGCCCGGGAACACGGCGGCGAGGACGCCGCGGCCCGCCTCCGTGATGGCGACGGTCGTGCTGCGCTCGTCGTCGCGCGACGGGGCGCGCGTGACGAGTCCGCGCTGCTCGAGGAGCTGCGCCTGATAGGTGAGGCCGCTGCGGCTGTAGACGACGCCGTCGGCGAGGTCGGTCATGCGGTGGCTGCCGGCGGGGGCATCGCCGAGCCGCGCGAGGAGCTGGAACTGCACGTAGCTGAGCTCGCCGGCCTCCCGCAGCTGCTGCTCGACCTGGTGCCGGAGGAGGCTGCTCACCTCGATGAGCGCGAAGTAGGCGCCGAGCTGCGCGGGGTCGAGGGCGGCGGGCTCCTGCGTCATAGCGACATCCTACTGTTGCTTCGAATTCGGAACACTGCTATCGTCGCGGTATTGCTTCAGATTCGAAGCATCAACGAAGGAGATCATCATGCAGGCCATCCGCTTCCACCAGGTCGGCGACGCCGACGTGCTCCGCCTCGAGGACGTCGCGCGACCCGAGCCCGCCGCGGGCCAGGTGCGCATCCGCGTCGCCGGCGCCGCGTTCAACCCGGCCGACGCCGGCATCCGCGCCGGCCGCCTCCCCATCCCGGTCACGCTGCCCCACATCCCCTCCTACGACGTCTCGGGCACCGTCGACGCGCTCGGCGAGGGCGTGGACTCCCTCGCCGTCGGGGATGCCGTGATCGGATTCCTGCCGATGACGGAGGACGGCGCGGCGGCCGAGTACGCCATCGCCCCCGCCGAGACGCTGACCGCCGCCCCGACCGGGCTCCCGCTCGCCGATGCCGCGGGCCTCCCCTCCGTCGCGCTCACCGCCCGGCAGGCGCTCTTCGACGAGGCGGGCCTGGTGTCCGGGCAGCGCGTGCTCATCATGGGCGCGGGCGGGCCGGTGGGCGGCTACGCCGTGCAGCTCGCCGCGCGCGCCGGCGCGCACGTCATCGCGACGGCGAGTCCCCGCAGCCGCGCCTCCATCGAGGCCTCGGGCGCGCACCAGATCATCGATCACGCCGACGCCTCGCCGCTCGAGGCGGTCGACGAGCCGGTCAACGTCCTCCTCAACCTCGCCCCCCTCGACCCGGCCGAGCTCGAGGGGCTCGTCGCGCTCGTCCGCGACGGCGGCGTCCTCGTGAGCACGACCGCGTGGATGCCGGCCCCCGGCGACGAGGCCCGCGGCGTCCGCGGGGTCGTCGTCTACGTCCGCAGCGACCGCGCGCAGCTCGCGGAGCTCGTTGCGCTCGTCGACGCGGGCGAGCTCCGGGTCGAGATCGCGGAGCGGGTCCCGCTCGCCGAGCTGCCCGCCGTGCACGCGCGCGCGGCGGTCGGAGCCGTGCACGGCAAGGTGATCGCGCTGCCCGCCGGCGCGTGAGCGGCACGACGGCGCCCCCGTCCGAGAGCCGGACGGGGGCGCAGCCGTGTCGTGCGGAGCGGCGGCCTAGCGGCCGAGGCCGACGCGGTCCACGCGCCGGTGGAACCGCATCCCCGCGAGCCCGCCGAGGACGGCGCCGACCAGACTCACGACGATGGTGAGGATCGCGGTGATGATGCCGAAGGTGGTCAGCTCGCCCTCGCCGAACGGGAGGCGCGGGAAGCTGTCGATGTTCGCGAGGATGTTCCACTGGGCGCCGGCGACGGCGCCCACGACGGCCGCGACGATCGCGGTCACGATCGCCCACAGCCACACCGCGACGCCCTGCTTGGCGCCGCTGAAGCGGGCCATGCGGCCGGCGACGTAGCCGCCGCAGTAGTACGCGATCAGCAGGATCACGAGCACCGCGATCGCGCCCGCGATGCCGATCGTGCCGGCCTCGCTGGACGAGTCGACCGCGTCGCCCGCATCCACCCCGGCGCCCAGCCCGAGTGCCGCCCCGGCACCCGCGACGAGCGCGGTGAGGATGACGGCCATGCCGGTCGCGGCGAGCCAGCCGAAGAAGGCGAGGCCGAAGCGCATCCCGCCAAACTCCTCCTTCTCGCGGGCGGCGACCTCCTCGCGGGCGGAGAGCCCGGAGGGCGGGGGCGCCGCGGGGTCGCGATGGGCGCCGCCCTCGGCCGGCGCGGCGTCGGTCCGGTCCTCGGCGCGGAGGCGCTCCTCCTGGAGGCGCTCCTCCTGGAGCCGCTCCTCGCGGAGGCGCTCCTCCTGGAGCCGCTCGTCGTGGAGGCGCTCCTCCTGGAGGCGCTCGGCGCGGGTCGAGTCGTCGGGCCCGGTCGCGGGGTCGCGGTCGTCGCGGGCGGGGTCGATGCGGTCGCTCATGGCGGGATCCTCTCGTCGACTCCGAGTGAACCGCCGCGCCGGAGGGGGTGCGCCCGATCCCCACCCCGCATTCAGGGAGCGCACGGCCGCGGACCGGGCGGATGGGGCTAGATTCGGAATCCGGAAGGAGCGCGGAATCTTGACGATCCTGCACGGCGACGAGGCCCGGCAGCGCGACGCGGTCTGGTCGCGGGTCGACCGGGGGTTCTTCGTCGGCAGCCGACGCGGCGACTTCATCGGGCACATCGACGTGACGCCCGAGGGCCGATACCGGGCGGTCGACTCGCGGTCTCGCGTCATCGACGACTTCGCCGACCTCCACGCCGCGATGGCCGCCCTCGAGACGACGGGATCCCAGGATCCGGAGGGGGGCGGATCGCGTGGCCGATGACGAGGACCTCTACACGGCGCTGTACACGAGCCGATCGCGCGAGCCCTTCGACGACGGCGCGCTCGACGCCCTCCTGCGCACCAGCCGCGCGGCCAACGCGGAGCGGCGGATCACCGGGATGCTGCTCTACCGCGGGGGCCGCTTCGTGCAGGTGCTCGAGGGGCCGCGTCGGGCCGTGCTCGAGCTGCTCGACCGCATCCGGGATGACGAGCGGCACAGCGACGTCCGCGTCCTCATCGACGGGCCGATCGCCGGCCGCGACTTCGACAACTGGTCGATGGGCTTCCAGCCCATGCAGACGCCGACCGAGCCGCCGCCGCCGGGCTTCCGCGACACCTTCGTCGACCTCGACGACCGGCAGCATCCCTCCGTCGTGATGCGCGCGGCGCGGGAGCTGAGCCTCTGGTTCCGCACCCGGCCCGATGCGGCGGCCGCGTCCGGAGCCTGACACGCGGCGTCCCCCGTCCGGGGTGGTGTCGGCCGGGGGGCGCGCCGGATAGAGTCGCGAGCGGCACTCCCGCACGATCCTCGGCGCCAGAGTGGACAGCCGGCGGTCGGCGCGGAGAGGCGAGTGCATTGATGGGTTCGACGGCGTCGCGCGACGCGCGGAGCGGAGACCTGCTGCGGCTCGCGGCCACGTCCGTCGCGGTGCTCGCGCTCCTGGCCTCCTCCTTCACCGGCCTCATGGGTGCGTCGGCGGCCCGAGCCGCGGCGGACGGGACGACGCCGGTCGCGATGACCGCGAGCGCCGCCTCGCCGCAGGTGAGCTACGGCACCGCCAACACCGTCCGGGTCACCGGGCTTCCGGCCGCGGCCACCGGCGCGGTCGACTTCGTCTCCGGCTCGACGCCGCTCTGCCGGGCGGTCCTCCCCGCCAGCGCCTGCGCGACACCGGCCACGCTGCCGATCGGCAGCTATCCCGTCACCGCGACGTACTCCGGGGACGACGTGTACGAGTCCGCCACCGCCGTCACCGCCTTCTCGGTCTCCCGCGCGTCGGCGCCCTTCTCGGCCGGCCACGCGTCGAGCGTGCCGTACGGCACCGCCAACACGATCTCCGTCTTCGGCTTCCCGTCCGCCGCGACCGGCTCGGTCGCCATCGCGACCTCCGGCAGGACCCTCTGCACGATCCCCGACATCACCACCGGCTCCTTCTGCCAGACGCCGACGGATCTCGCTGTCGGCACGTACCCGTTCACGATCAGCTACAGCGGCGATCAGAACCACAACAGCCGGACGGTCGGCTCGAGCTTCCGCGTCGTCCCCGCCAGCACGCGGCTGGACGCCCGGGTGCGCGCCGCGACCGTGCCCTTCGGCACCCCGAACATGCTCGAGATCAGCGGCCTCCCGTCGTCGGCGACCGGCTCGGTCGTCTTCACGGCCGGGGTCGCGACGCTCTGCCGCATCGACGATGTGACGGCGGCGTCGAGCTGCTCGACCGCGGCGAGCCTCGGCGCGGGGACGTACGCGGTGACGGCGACCTACGGCGGCGACGCGAGCTACGGCTCCTCGACGGCGTCGACCGGCTTCGAGGTGACGCGTGCGACGGTGCCGGACTTCGACGCGGAGGCGTCGGCGGCGTCCGTGGAGTTCGGATCCAGCGTGGTGCTGGGCGTCGACGGCCTGCCGTCGGCGGCCACGGGCTCGGTCGTCTTCACCGCCGACGGCGCGACGCTCTGCCGCATCGCCGATGTGACGGCGTCGGCGACCTGCTCGACGCCCGCCGACCTCGGCGCGGGGACCTACACGGTGACCGCGGCGTACAGCGGGGATGCGAATCACCGTGCCGCGACGGCGGCGACCGGCTTCGAGGTGACGCGGGCGGAGCTCGCGGACTTCGACGCGGCGCCGGCCGCGCCCGCCGCGGCCTACGGCTCCGGGATCGTCCTCCGGTATTCCGGGCTGCCGTCCGCGGCGACCGGCTCGGTCGTGTTCACCTCGGGCTCGACCGTGCTGTGCACGATCGCGGACGTCCGCGACGCCGACGAGTGCCGCACGGCCGCCTCGCTCGACGCCGGGCGCTACCTCGTGCTCGCGACCTATTCGGGCGATGCCGACCACGCCGCGGCGACCAGCACCAGTGCCTTCGACGTCGAGCAGGTCGCGACGGCGATCGAGGCCTCGGCTCGGGCCCGCGTCGTCGCCGCGGGCGAGCCCAACACGCTGACCCTCGCCGGGCTCCCCGGTGCCGCGACCGGATCCGTCTCGTTCTCCTCCGGCGCCCTCGTCCTCTGTACCGTCGACGACATCTCCGCGGCGGACCGCTGCGACACCCCCGCCGATCTCGGGGCGGGCGAGTACGAGGTGACGGTCCGCTATTCCGGCGACCGCAACCACCTCGCGAGCACCGCCCGGACCGCGTTCGCGGTCGAGGCCGCCACCCCGCTGACACCCGCTCCGGCATCAGAGGACGGCGACCCGGGTGAGCTCCCCGCGACGGGTGACGACCCGACGGCACCGCTCGTCTGGGCGCTGGCGCTGCTGCTCGCCGGTGCCGCGCTGGGCGCGCGATCGAGCCGGCGCGTCCGCCGGCGGGACGTCGCGCGAAGCGGCACCTGACCGAGGGCCGGACCGCGGCAGGTCCGGGAGGCCGGGCGCGCGCATCCGCCCCTCGATCGGCCGCGGAGCCGACCCGGCGCGGCTATCCGCGAGCCAGGATGTCGTCGAGCAGGGCGGCGAGCTGTGCGGGCATCTGGATGTGCATGTCGTGCGGTGCGTCGGCGAGGGTCCGCACGTCCCAGCCGAGTCGGGCGAACTCGCGGGCGCGCTCGGCCGAGACGACGACGCTCCGCTCGGCGAGGACCAGGGTGGACGGGACCCGCGGCGGCTGCGGCGGGTACTCGACGCGGCGCCCGGTGGTGGCGAGGTAGGGCACCATGCTGGAATCCCAGGCGTCCCAGTTCGCCATCTGCGCATCGATCGTCTCGGCGCCGGTGCGGCGGATGCCGGACCTCCGGATCGCGTCGCGGCTCATCAGCGGCCGGATCCGGTTCATGACGCGCATGGCCAGACCGAATCGCCACGAGACGGCGAAGCCCGGGTCGATGCCGACGAAGCGCTTCGGCATGAGCTCCGGCACGGCCTCCGCGGCGACCCGGCCTCCGAGCGACTGGCCGACGAGCAGGTCGAGTCCCGTCGGCAGCGTGTCGACGAGGTCCCGCGTGAACAGCTCGAGCGTGTAGCGCTCCGCGCGCGGGCTGCGACCGTGTCCGCGCTGGTCGACGAGGATGACCGAGAAGTCGTGCTGCTCGACGAGGATGTCGGCGAAGGCCCGCCAGGAGGTGGAGCTCTCGGAGGCTCCGTGGACGAGCGCGGCCGTCCTCGGTCCGTCGCCCTGCCGTCGCGTGAAGAGTCTCATCCGTCCTGTCCCTTCTCGACATCGGTGCCGTAGGCGGCGGCGAGCTCGGCCGCGTGGCGGTGGTTCCATGCGCGTGCGCCGGCGAACTGCGCCGTCAGCCCGAGCGAGGCGTGCAGGTGGCCGTCCCCGACATGGACGATGACGGGGACCCCTGCGGCAGCCAGCCGATCGGCGAGGAGCAGGCCGGCATCCCGCAGCGGGTCGTGCTCCGCGAGCATGAGCAGCGTCGGCGGCAGACCGGCGAGGTCCGGCACCTCGAGTGCCATGCCGTACGCGTCCGCCGGGCCGGCGGGACCGAAGTAGCGCTCGCGCAGCTCGTCGAGCCCGTCGAGCCCGAATCCGGTGGCGTACTCCCGGCCCGAGTCGCCGACCGGCGGCAGCGAGGCCGGGATGACCTCGGCGTCGAGATGGATCAGCGTGACCTCGCCGGAGTCCCGGAGACGCAGGGCCGCGCTCGCCGCGATCGCGGCGCCGGCGGAGTTGCCCCCGATGCCGAGTCGGCGGCGGTCGACGCCGAGCGCGCCCGGATCCGCCGCGATCGTCATGGCCGCCGAGATCGCGTCCTCGACCGCGGCGGGGTAGGGGTGCTCCGGCGCGAGACGGTAGTCCAGCGAGAGGATCTGGACGCCGCTCCGAAGCGCCAGTGCGGCGCAGATCCGGTCGTTCAGGGTCTCGTGGATCGACCCGGCGAAGAAGCCGCCGCCGTGCAGCCAGAGCTGCGTCGGCGCGAGCACCGGGGCGTGATCGGGGCGATAGCGACGGACCCGGGACGCCCCGTGCGGGCCGTCCAGCTCGAGGTCCTCGATCGCAACGCCGTCGGGCACCGGGCTCGTGAACTCCGCCGCGACCGCATCGGAGACCTCCCGAGCCGCCGTGCGGTGTCTCGCGAGGTCCGGATCCCCGAAGCCGGCGGTCGCCGACGCCACCTCGCCGTAGCGCGCGATCCATCGGGTGATCGCGGGGTCCAGGGGCACCTGCTCGAGCATCGCCATCGATGGTCCTCTCATCCGTGCCGGGTCCGACCGGCGATATCATGCGACGATCGAAGCACTTCGATGCACCGGCGCGAGGAGGCAGGACGTGACCCGATCCGGGCACGGCGTCACCATCTACGAGGTGGCGGCGAGGGCGGGGGTCAGCATCTCGACCGTGTCCCTCGCGATCAACGCGCCCCACCGGGTCCGGGCGGCGACGCGGGAGCGGGTGATGTCGGCCGCGCGCGATCTCGGCTACCGGGTCGTCGCCTCCACGCCGCGGGCGCGCTCCGGCACGCGACTCGCGGTCGCGGCGCCGTTCACGAGCTACCCCAGCTACCTCCGGCGGCTCGCGGGCATGCTCGAGCGCTGTCGCGACACCGCCATCGAGCTGATCACCCTCGACATCGAGTCCGCCGCCCGGACGTCGACGCCGCTCCTCGACACACTGCCCATGCGCCACGGCATCGACGGCCTCATCGTGATGGGCGCGCCGCTCTCGGGCGGGGCGCTCCGGACGAGCCGCCAGGCGGGGCTCCCGGTCGTCCTCGTCGACGCGCGGCGGGTCCCCCCGAGCGTGTCGGGCCCGCCGACGGTGCTCATCGACGACCTCGCCGGGGGTCGGGCGATCGGGCGGCACCTCCGCGACCACGGCCACCGCCGGGCGATCTACCTGCACGAGCCGCAGATGTCCGGCGACTACCTGTCTCCGGCGATGCTCCGCGTCGCGGGCCTCGAGGAGTCGATCGAGGTCGTCGACGCGGTCTGCGTCGAGTCGGCCGACCCGGCCGAGGTCGTCGCGGCCGCGATCGCCGCGCACCCCTCGGCGACGGCGGTCGTCGCCCACCACGACGGCTTCGCCACCGCCATCAGGTCGCGGATGCGCGAGACGGCTCGTCAGCAGGGGCGCCCGATCGCCCTGGTCGGCTATGACGACGGCCCCGCGGCCGAGGTCCTCGGCCTCACGACCGTCCGGCAGCCCTTCGAGGAGTCCGGCGCTGCGGCGATCGATCTGATGATGAGCATCCTCATCGAGGGAGGCCGCCCGCCTCAGCAGGTGATGCTCGAGCCCCGCCTCGTGGTCCGCGAGTCCGGATGAGCGAGACGGGCGGAGACCGACGATCGGACCCGGCATGGCCGGGTCCGATCGTCGGCGAGGTGCTGCGGCGCGCGCTCAGCGCTCGGTGCCGATGACCGCGGATGCCGCATCGAGGAGCAGCTCGCGCTCGATGCCGTCCGCGATGACCGTCACCTCGACGGCCGCGCCGGGCTCGTCCGAGACGCTCACCGAGTGCGCCTCGCCGCCGTCGGCGGTCGCGGCCTCGATGGCGGCACGGAGGGCGGCCGCGTCGAGCGGGGTCGCGGCCTCGGCGCGGTCCTCCTCGCCGAGGACGGCGTCGCCGGTCGCCGGCACACGCACCTCGACCTCGCTGCCGTCGGCGCGGACCACGTCGACCGAGAAGCCGTCGCGCTCCGCCTCGATGCTCTCGACGCCGGTGCCGTCGGCGGCCGCGAGCGCCGCCTCGAGGGCCGCGTCGAACTCGTCCGCGGTCGCGGTGGCGTCGTCGGAGGCCTCCGCGGGCTGAGCCGGATCGACCGGCTCGGCGCCGGCGGCATCCGCGCGGTCCTCGACCTGCGAGGCGCGGACGTCGTCATCGTCGTCGCCCCACTCGTCGGCGACCGCGAGGGTGATGCCCGCCGTCAGGGCGATGACGCCGAGGCCGGCGGCCGCGATGCCGGCGATGAGGCCGACCCGGCGGCGCGGGCGCCCGGCCGTCGCGGCGGGCGCCGTCGTGGCGGGCGCGCGGTGCGCGTCGGTCGCGACGTCCGGGTCGGCGCCGGTCGCGGTGGTGGGCGTGGTCGGGGTGCTGGGGGTGCTGTCGTCCTTCATGCTCCGAGCGTGCCGCGCGGCCGCTGACGCGGAACTGAACCGAGCTGACAGCCCGTTCAGGCGAGCGGCAGCCGGAGCTCCAGCCGCGCCCCGCCCAGCGGGGACGAGGACGCCGTGACGGACCCGCCGTGCCGGGCGGCCGCCTCCGCCACGATCGCGAGCCCGAGGCCCGCGCCGCCGTCCTCGCGGGCGCGCGCCGCATCCAGCCGGACGAAGCGCTCGAAGATCCGCTCGCGGTCGTCCGGCGCGATCCCGGCGCCGTCGTCGTCGACCCGGACCAGCACGGCGTCCCCCTCGCGCTCGAGCGAGAGCGCGATCCGTGCGCGGGCGTGCCGGCGCGCGTTGTCGCCGAGGTTGCGGAGCGCGCGGGCGAGCAGCCCGGGGTCGCCGTGCAGACGGGTCGGCGACGCGTCGGCCGTCACCTCGATCCCGCCGAGCGCGCGCAGGCGCGCCCCCTCGTCGAGGACGAGATCGTCGAGGTCGAGCGGCTCGCGCCGCATGGCCGCCGGCTCGCCGGAGCGGGCGAGGAGCAGGAGGTCGTCGACGAGCGCGGCGAGTCGGGAGGACTCGAGGTCGACGAGCCCGGCGAGCTCCGCGAGGTCGGTCGTCCGCGGGTAGGCGCTCGCGACCTCCGCGTGCTGGCGGAGGCTCGCGATGGGCGAGCGCAGCTCGTGCGAGGCGTCGGCGACGAACTGGCGCTGGGCGCGCTGCGAGGTCTCGATCCGGTCGAGCAGCTCGTTCATCGTCGCGGCGAGCGCGTCCAGCTCGCCGGCGCCCCGCGGGGCGGCGACCCGCTGCGTCGGGTCCTCGGCGCGCACCGCCTCCACCTCCCGGCGCAGCCGCTCGACGGGACGCAGCGCGCGGCCCGCCACCACCCAGACGATCGCGGCGACGAGGGCCGTCACGAGGGGCACGGCGCCGAGCAGCAGCAGCGCGGTCGCGCCGGTCGCCTCCGCCGCGGACTCGAGCGAGCGCGCGGCGACGGCGACCCCCGCCTCCGTCTCCTCCACGGCGAGCACGTGCGGCTCGTCGTCGAGCAGGATGCGGGCGCCGTCCTGTGCCGGGAGCACCAGCCCCAGCTCCGCGGCCTCGGCCGTCTGATCGAGGACCGCGCCCCCGCGCTGCAGCTGCGCGATCGCGTCGTCGTCGAGGGCTGCGCCCTCGCCTCGCTCCGCGAACGCCTCCGCCGTGTCCTGCGCGGCCGAGTGCTCCGCGTCCGCGAGGGAGGCGTCGAGCAGCGCCTGGAACAGGAGCGCGCCCGCGGCCACCATGACGAGCACGACGAGGGCCGCTGCGGCGGTCACCCGTGCGCGGAGCGTCCGCGGTCGACGCGGCGCCGGCGCGGACCGCGGCTCAGCCATCCCGCACCAGCCGGTAGCCGGCACCGCGGACGGTGGCGATGGTGGCGCGGCCGAAGGGGCGGTCCACCTTGTCGCGCAGCCGCCCGATGTAGACCTCGACGATGTTCGCGTCGCCCTCGAAGGCGTGATCCCAGACCCCGGCGAGGATCTCGCGCTTCGAGATGACGGCGCCGTCGCTGCGCATGAGCAGGTCGAGCACCGCGAACTCGCGCGCGGTCAGGGTGACCGGGGTGCCGCCCCGGGTCACCTCCCGCGTCGCGGGGTCGAGGCGCAGGTCGCCGAGCTCGAGGACGGTCGGCCGCTCGCGGCCGCCCCGCCGGACGAGCGCGCGGATGCGGGCGACGAGCACGGCGAAGCGCGCCGGCTTCACGAGGTAGTCGTCGGCGCCGGTGTCGAGGCCCTCGACCTCATCCCACTCGCCGTCCTTCGCCGTGAGCATGAGGATCGGCGTCCAGTCCCCCTCCGCGCGCAGCTCCCGGCAGACCGCGTAGCCGCTCATGCCGGGCATCATGAGGTCGAGCACGATCGCGTCGTACTCGTGCTCGCGGGCGAACCACAGCCCGTCGACGCCGTTCGAGGCGACGTCGACCGCGAAGCCCTCCGCCTCGAGCCCGCGTCGGATGCCGTCGGCGAGGCGCACCTCGTCGTCGACCACCAGGACCCGCATGCCGCCAGTGTGGCGCGTCGGCGCTGAACCCGCACTGAACGGCGCGCTCCTTGCGGCTGGCTGGGAGGCGGTCGCCTCGGCTTGCGCGGCCCCGGCCGCCGGGAGAGCCTGGATCCATCAGGTCGCGTCGCCACTCTGAGACCGCACGCCTAGGCACCGCATCGAGTCGGGCCCGAATGTCGGGCGGTCACGGCGGACGACCGAGCGGGCAGGCGGTTCAGAGCCGTCTGCCCGCTCCTGATCTCCGGACCGCGTGATCCGGCCCGCACGGTCTGCCTCGCACGCGAGGAGGCCGGGGCCCCATCGACCCCGACCTCCCGCGTCGTGGCATGCTCCGGCTAGAACCCGGAGTTCCCGCTCACCCGGTTCACGGTGAAGCCGCCGTCGTTCAGCAGCCCGCCCGTCCCGGAGCCCGAGACGCTCGTGTTCGTGAACGAGGCGCTCCCGCTCGCGTGGATCTCGATCCCGTAGGTGCCGGACCCGGTGATCGCGACATCCCGGAACGAGACCTGCTGGATCGACTTCTGCCACGACAGGAGCACGCCGGCGTAGGTGCTGTCGGCGATCGCGTTGTCCCGGATCACGACGGGCGCGTCGATCGCGTGCACGTCGGCGTAGATCCAGAGGCCGGGCAGCCGGGTGTTCCAGTTGGTCTCCATGCTGCCGGTGCGCGTGAGCGTGTTGCGCTGCACCGTCGTCGTGCCCGTGAAGGGGACGCCGAAGCGGGTGCTGACCGCGATGCCGGCCGCCGCCTCGACGGTGTCCGCGACGAGGTTGTCCTCGACGCGGTTGCCGCCGCCCCCGCCGTAGACCGCGAGGCCGTTCGAGAGCGCGGGCGCCTGCACCGTGTTGAAGGCGAAGACGCTGTCCTGCACGGGGCTCCCGTCCGACCACATCGCGAGGCCGTCGTCGCCGGTGTTCCGGAAGGTCGACTGCACGACCTGCGAGTTGCGCACGCCGTCGCGGAAGTTCACGCCGTCCGCGTAGGTGTCGCGCACCCGCAGCCCCACCGCGAGCACGTCCTTCGAGCCCGGGCGGACCCAGAGGCCGACCTTGGTGTGCTGGATCCAGATGTTCTGGATGAGCGTCTCGCTCGCGAAGTCGCCCTCGATCGCGGCCTGCCCGGCGGAGTCCTCGCGCTGCGTGGCGCTCCCCTGGATGGCGAGGTCGGCGATCGTGACGCCGCCGCCCGTCGCGTAGAAGCCGCCGGCGTTCCCCGTGCCGAGGATCGTCGAGTGCCACGGCCCCGCGCCGAGCACCGTGACGCCCGAGAGCTGGATCGCGGTGCTCACCTGGAAGGTGCCGGCCGGGACCCAGACGGGCGCCCCCGCCGACTTCGCCGCGGCGACGGCCGCGGTGATCGCGGCGGTGTCGTCGCCGCCGCCCGGCGTCGCGCCGTGCGAGGCGATCGACACGGCGCCCGCGGGCGCCGTCAGCGCCGGCGGGACGGCCTCCGCCTCGACGAGGTCGATGTCGATGTACGGCACGACGGCCTGATCGATCTGGAGCCGGATCACGGTCCCGCTCGGCTGGGCCGGGATCACGACGCGCGCCTCGTCGTAGAAGCGGTGGGCGAGCCCCCCGCTCACGGTGTTGTCGAAGGGGTATCCGCCGTAGACCCAGGCGTGCTTCGAGGAGAGCGTCAGGTCGGTCAGCTTCGTGCTGCCGGCGTAGATCGCGATGGGGGCGGTCCGGCCGGTGCCGTCGGCGCTGTCGGGCAGCGAGTGGCGGATGACGAGGCCGCTCGCGGGCGCGGCGAGCGTGATGCTCACCTGCTCGCCCGCCGCATCCAGGCGCACGGCACGTCGTCCGCTCGATTCCGCCTGCACGGTGCGGTAGACGCGGGAGGCCGCGAGCACGGTCCCGTTCGTGGTGCCGCCCTCCGCCTCGTACTGGCGGTAGGGGGTCGTCGCGCCGCGCGCGGCGAGCGAGCCCTCCCCGGCGACCGCGATGCTGTCGAGCTGCACGTCGGCGCCCGCGGTCGCGGCGCGGAGCCCGACCGTGTTGACGCCGGCCCGGACGGGCACGCTCGCGGTGACGGTGCGCCAGCCGCTGCCGGCGGGGAGGGTCACCGTCGCGGCGCGTCGGGCGTTGACGAGGAGGTCGAGCGTGCGGGCGCTCGCCGCCTGGAAGCGGATCGTGACGGTCGCGGTGGATGCCGCGGGCATCGCGAGCGTGCGGATGACGCGGGCGCCCGGCTGGGTCAGCCCCTGCACGTAGCCGGAGCCGGTGAAGCCGGCGACGGCGGTGGCGGTCGTCGCGCCGCCGGAACGGTAGGCGAGCTCGGCCTCGCCGGGGCCGGCGGGCTGGGGCGGGGTGTCGGCGGAGACCTCGAGGCGGTCGAGGTTCACGTTGCCGCTGTCGGCCGCGCCGAAGCGGAGGGCGACATCGCGGTCGCCGGCGCTCAGGGTCGCGGTCGCGGTGGCGGTGCTCCAGGTGCCCCAGCTCGCGGTGGCGGGCAGGCTCAGCTGGCCCTGCGCCGCGCCGTCGACGAGCAGGGTGAGCGTCTTCGCGCTGCCCGTCCCGTTCGCGTAGCGGAACGCGAGGGTCTTCGACCCCGCCGCGGCCACCCGCACCTTGAAGGTCGTGGTCGCGGTGCCCTTGCTTCCGTCGGTGTAGCCGCCGACGAAGCCGGTGCCGCTGAAGCCAGCGTGCTCGGTCGAGACGGCGGTGCCGCCCGTGAGGGTCGCGCTCTCGGCCTCGAAGACCGGGCCCGCGGCGTAGTCCGCGCCCGTGCCGGTCCCGCTGCCGCTCGGCGTCGTCACATCCAGCGCGTCGAGGTTGACGTTGCCGGAGTCGGCCGTGCCGAAGCGGTAGGCGATCGTGTGGCTGCCGGCCGTGAGGCTCACGCTCACGGTCCGGGTCGCCCAGGAGCTCCACCCGGAGGTGGCGCCGAGATCGATCTGCTGCGCGGCGCCGTCGACGACCAGGGTGAGCGTCTTCGCGCTGCCCGTGCCGTTGGCGTAGCGCAGGCCGAGCGCGTGCGTGCCGCTCGCGGTCGTCGAGACCGCGAAGCTCGTGGTGGCCGCGCCCTTGTTGCCGTCGGTGTAGCCGCCGACGAAGCCGGTGCCGCTGTAGCCGCCGTGCTCGGTCGAGACGACGGCGCCGCCGCTGCGGCTCGCCTGCTCGGCTTCGTAGCGGGTGGTCGCCGCATGGGCGGGGGAGGCGCCGAGGGCGAGGAGCGCGGAGCTCATCACCCCGGTGGCGACGAGCAGCGCGAGTGCGCGCCGGCTCATCCTGGACTGGACAGTCATCATCGACTCCGATCTCTCCCGCGCTCGGGATGCGGCCGGGATGGTCGCGCGACGGTTTAACGCTACACCGTAGCGGCGCGGCCCTCTGAGCGGAAGAGCGGATTCCCGGACATGCCCTCGCGATGCGGGTCAGGCGCGGCGCGGAGGCGCGACGGTCCCGCGCTCGACGAGCTCGACGCCGAGCGTGACGGGCGAGCGCGGGCCCTCGCCCCCCTCGATCTCCTCGAGCACGATCCGGGCGGCCTCCGCGACCTTCGCGCGGAGGTCCTGCGCGATCGTCGTGAGCGCGGGCCGCGTGTAGCCGCTGATCTCGAGATCGTCGAAGCCGATGATCGATAGCTCCTCCGGGACCCGCACGCCGCGCTCCGCGAGCCCCGCCATGATCCCGATCGCGAGCACGTCCGCCGTCGCGAAGACGGCGGTCGCCTCGGGGTGGTCCTCGCGCAGCCGCAGTCCGAGCTCGCGCCCGTCCTCGAAGCTCGTGAGCACGCGCTCGACCGCGATCGAGTCGGCGTCGAGGCCGGCCGCGACGACCGCCGACCGGAAGCCCTCGAAGCGCTGCCCGACGACCCCCATCCCCTCGTACGGCGGGCCGGCGAAGAGCAGCCGGCGGTGGCCTGCGCCGGTCAGCGCGGCTCCGGCGAGCCAGCCGCCGCGGTGGTCGTCGGTGCGCACGCCGATCGTGCGCGGGTTGGCCGAGTAGCTGTCGAGCGCGACGAGGGGGATGCCGTCGACCGCGATCCGGTCGATCTCCGAATCGGCGAACTCGACGAGCACGGCGCCGTCGAGCGACCAGCCGCGGATGGCCTGGGCGATGTCGCCCTCCTGCTCGATCCCGCGGAGGAGCACGTGGTACCCGCGGTGCCGGAGGTGCTGCTCGATGCCGCCGATGACGGCGACGGTGTGCGGGCTGAAGAGGAGGCTCGACTCCTCGCGCACGGGGACGAGCGCGGCGACGATGTGCGAGCGGGAGGCCTTGAGGCTGCGGGCCTGGATGTTGGGGACGTAGCCGAGGCGGTCGGCGATCTCCTGCACGCGGGCGATCGTGCTCTCGGAGACGCGGGCGCGCTTGCCGTTCATGACGTTCGACACCGTCATCACGCTGACGCCGGCTGCGTCCGCGATGTCGCTGAGTCTGACGGTCACGAGGCCACCTTCCGGCTTCATCCTAGGCCCCGCTTGACGCGGGCCGGGATCGGGTCTAGCGTTCCACCAAGTTTAGCGATATAGCTTCGGTCGAAGGAGACCCCATGCCCGCACCCGCATCGTCGCGCACCCGCCTCGCGGTCGCCGCGGCGAGCCTCGCCGCCCTCGTCGCCGGCTCGCTCGCGGTCGCCTCCCCGGCGGCCGCCGCGGCCGCCGCCCTCGAGTACGAGGCCGAGGACGCCGTCCTCACCGGCGGCGCGGGCGTGAACGCGAACCACCTCGGCTACTCGGGCTCCGGCTTCGTCGACGGATTCGTCCTCGACCACCGGGGGGAGGCGCAGGTCGCGTTCCGCGTCGAGGTCCCGGAGGCCGGCGAGTACGGGCTCAACCTCCGCTACGCGAACGGCCTCGGCGCCGACATGACGCTCTCCCAGGTCGCGGGCGGCGAGGACCGGCAGATCACCCTGCCGTCCGCCGTCGGCGCGGGATGGAGCCGGTGGTTCGTGCACCAGGAGGTCGTCGAGCTCGAGGCGGGCGAGCAGGAGATCCTGTACCGCTTCGACGACGACGACACCGGCAACGTCAACCTCGACGCGATCGCGCTCACCGAGGTCGGCGACCTGACGGCGCCCGGCGGCGGCGCGACCGACCCGGACGACGTGCCCGGCGCGGGCGCCGACACCCGCTGGGATGCCGTCTCGGCGAAGCTGCGGACGACGACCGCACCGCGCGGCGGCCGCGCCTACCAGGCCGAGGGCGGCCTCGCCGCGAACGGCGCCATCACGGGCGAGCGCGCGGTCGACCTCCGCGCGGAGCGCGCCCGCCTCGTCCTCACCACGTTCGCCACGGACGCGCGCCGCCAGCTCCTCACCATCCGGTACCGGAGCGCGCAGGCGGCGACGCTCGTCGCGGGCGCCGACGGACTCCCGCTCGGCACCGTCACGCTGCCGCGGAGTCGCGGCTGGCGCGACATCGCCATCGCCGTCTCGCCGCGCCAGGGCCTCGGCACCTTCGAGCTCCGCCGACGCGGCGACGCCCTCGCCGGCGAGCTCGCGATCGACGGCATCCGCCTGCAGCGCGGCAGCGCGCCGGCCGCCCGGGGGGCGAGCCTGGGCACCAGGGTCTACGAGGCGGAGCACGGCGTGACGACCGGGCGCATCCTCGCCCCCAGCCGCGCCTTCCGCGAGCTCGCGGCCGAGGCCTCCGGCCGCCAGGCGGTCGCCCTCGAGTCGACGGGGGAGTCGATCAGCTGGAAGCTCGATGCGCCCGCCGACGCGCTCGCGCTCCGCGCCTCCATCCCCGACACCGCCGACGGCGCCGGACGGACCGCCGCGCTCGGGCTCTACGCCGGCACGCGGAAGCTCGCCGACGTCGCCGTGTCGAGCACGCACGCCTGGGTCTACGGCGCCTACCCGTACGGCAACGACCCCGCCGACGGCGGCGCGCAGCGCTTCTTCGACGAGAGCCGGGCGAGCTTCGCGAAGGTCCCCGCGGGCACCGAGCTGCGCCTCGTGAAGACGGCCGCCTCGCGCGACGTGCCCATCACGGTCGATCTCATCGAGACCGAGCGGCGCGCCCCGGCCCGCGTCAAGCCGGCCGGCTACATCGACATCCGCGCCCACGGCGCGGTCGCGGGCGACGCGCGGGACGACGCCGACGCGATCCAGGCCGCCGTCGACGAGGCGCAGGAGGCCGGTACCGGCGTCTGGATCCCCGCGGGCCGCTTCGTCGTGTCGCGCACCATCCGGCTCTCCGAGGTCGCCATCCGCGGCGCGGGTCCCTGGTACTCGACCCTCGCGGGCCGCGACGCGAAGGGCGGCCTCTACGCCATGGGCACGGGCGTCACGATCGCCGACCTCATGATCGACGGGGATGTGCGGTACCGCGACGACGCGCGCTTCGACTCCGGGATCGAGGGGAACTTCGGCCAGGGCTCGCTCGTGCAGGACGTCTGGGTCGCCCACACGAAGACCGGCGTCTGGGTGGATGCCGGCACCGACGGACTGCTCGTGGTCGGGGCGCGCGTGCGCGACGCCTATGCCGACGGCATCCACCTCCACGGCCGGGTCGCCGACGCGCGCGTCGAGCACGCGAGCGTGCGGAACACGGGCGACGACGCCATGGCCATGTGGTCGGTCGGCGGCGCGGTCACGCGCGGCGTCTTCTCGCGCAGCACCGTGCAGTCGCCGCTGCTCGGCAACGGGGCCGCCATCTACGGCGGCGACGCGAACCGCATCGAGCGGTCGATCATCGCCGACACGCTGACGGCGCCTGCCGGGATCGCGGTGAGCACGCGGTTCAACCCGGTGCCGTTCAGCGGCACGACCGTCGTCGCCGACAACGACATCCACCGCAGCGGCGGCTGGGAGCCGAACTGGAGCACCTCCTTCGGCGGGATCTGGGTCTTCGCCGACACCAGCCACATCACGACCCCGGTGGTCATCACCCGCACCCGCATCATCGACTCCGCCTACGAGGGGCTCCTCGTCAGCGGCAGCCATCGGGTGGACGACCTCCGCGTGAGCGACACGCGCATCGAGGGCACCGGCTCCTACGCGGTGGCCGCGCGCGTCGGCGGCGAGCACCGCTTCACCCGGGTGACGGCCGCGGGCGTCACCGAGCCGGCCGACGGCCGGAACCACCTCTGGGGCACCTTCGTCGACGGAGGCGGCAACACCGGCCTGCTCGAGGCGGCGACCGCGGGCTGCACCGTGAAGGTCGCCGCGACGCCCGTCGTCCGGGGGCGCTTCACGACGCTCGTGACCATCCGCAACACGGGCTCGAGCGCGCTCGAGGCCCGGTCCCTCGCCTGGCACGCGGGCAGCGGGGAGGCGGTGCGCCGTGCCGTCCTCGCCGATGTCGCGCAGAACGGCGCCCGCGTCGAGGCCTCGCTCGGCGGCCCCGCGATCCGGCCCGGGAAGACGCGCGTCTTCGCGATCGCCGGCACCGCGAACGCCGACCGCGTCGCCGCCCCGAGCGGCTTCGTGCTCGACGGGGTGAGCTGCCGATGACCGCGCAGCTCGACGGCGACCGCACCGCGGCGTCGGCGCAGCGGCTCGCCGAGCCGTGGTGGCGGGACGCCGTGATCTATCAGATCTACCCGCGCAGCTTCGCTGACGGCGACGGCGACGGCACGGGCGACCTCGCCGGGGTGCGGGGCCGGCTCGGCCACCTCGCCGAGCTGGGCGTGGACGCCATCTGGTTCACGCCCTGGTACGCCTCGCCGTTCGCCGACGGCGGCTACGACGTCGCCGACTACCGCGCGATCGACCCCGCCTTCGGCACGCTCGGCGAGGCCGAGCAGCTCATCGCCGAGGCCCGCGAGCTCGGCATCCGCACCATCGTCGACGTCGTCCCGAATCACGTCTCGGATCGGCACGCCTGGTTCCAGGCGGCGCTCTCCGCCGGCCCGGGATCGCCGGAGCGCGAGCGCTTCTGGTTCCGCCCCGGCGGCGGACCCGACGGCGCCGAGCCGCCGACCGACTGGATCTCGAGCTTCGCGGGCGGCACCTGGACGCGCGTCGTCGAGGCCGACGGGACGCGCGGCGAGTGGTACCTCCACCTGTTCAGCCCGGAGCAGCCGGACCTCAACTGGGACCACCCGGAGGTGCGCCGCGAGCACGAGGACATCCTCCGCTTCTGGTTCGACCGGGGTGTCGCCGGCATCCGCATCGACTCGGCGGCGTTCCTCGTGAAGGACCCGGCCCTGCCGCCGCTCACGGCATCCCCGGCACCCGGGCAGCACCCGCACATGGACCGCGACGAGCTCCACGACATCTACCGCTCGTGGCGCGAGGTCGCCGACTCCTACGCGGAGCCGCGCGTGCTCGTCGGCGAGGTCTGGCTCGACGACCCGAAGCGCTTCGCCGCCTACCTGCGCCCCGACGAGATGCACTCCGCGTTCAACTTCGACTTCATGACCCAGCCGTGGGATCGGGATGCGATGCGCGGCTCGATCGAGCGGACGCTTCGCGAGCACGCGCCGGTCGGCGCCCCCGCGACCTGGGTGCTCTCCAACCACGACATCACGCGGCCGGTCACCCGCTACGGGCGTGAGGACTCCGGCTTCGCCTTCGCGCGGAAGCGCTTCGGCACCCCGGTCGACCTGGAGCTCGGCACCCGCCGGGCCCGCGCAGCCGCCCTCCTCGTCGCCGCCCTCCCCGGCGCGCTCTACATCTACCAGGGCGACGAGCTGGGGCTCCCCGAGGTCGAGCTGCCGGTCGAGGTGCTGCAGGACCCGATGCACTTCCGCTCCGACGGGGTCGACCCCGGCCGCGACGGATGCCGGGTGCCGCTGCCCTGGTCGGGCGACGCGCCGCCCTACGGCTTCGGTCCGGGCGAGGCGGCGCGCACCTGGCTGCCGCAGCCCGCCGACTGGGCGCCGCTCACGGTCGCGGCGCAATCCGCCGACCCCGACTCGATGCTCGCCCTCTACCGGGCCGCGCTCCGCATCCGGCGGGAGCGCGCGGACCTCCGCGGCGGCGAGCTCCACTGGCTCGAGCTCGGCGACGACGTCATCGCCTTCGTCCGCGGCGACGGCACCCTCAGCGTCACCAACCTCGGCGCCCGGGCCGTCGACCTGCCGGCGCACCATCGGATCCTGCTCGCGAGCACCCCGCTCGAGGACTCGACCCTGCCCCCCGACTCCACCGCGTGGCTCGCCCTGTGAGCGCGCGCATCCAACCCGGTCCGGACCCGGACCGCACCGAGAACCACACAGCACGGAAGGATAGGACCATGAAGATGCGACGGAGCATCCTGATGCTGGGCGCCATCGGCGCCTCCCTCACACTCGCGGCGTGCGCGGCCGGACCCCAGGAGGGGCCGGCGGGCGGCGACGAGAAGCTGACCCTCTGGGTCGACCCGAACCGCTTCGTCGAGATGCAGCCGCTCGTCGAGGCGTACCAGGAGGAGTCCGGCGTCGAGGTCGAGCTCGTCGAGAAGGCGGTCGAGGACATCGGCCCCGACTTCGTCGCGCAGGTCCCGACCGGCGAAGGCCCCGACCTCATCATCTCGGCGCACGACGGCCTCGGCGAGTGGGTGAAGAACGGCGTCGTGGCGCCGATCGAGTTCGCCGACAAGGCGGAGGAGTTCCTGCCCGCGGCGGCCCAGGCGGTCGCCTACGACGGCCAGTTCTACGGGGTCCCGCTCGCGCTCGAGAACGTCGCGCTCGTGCGCAATGACGACCTCCTCTCCGACACGAAGGCGACGACCTTCGACGAGCTCATCGAGGAGGGCCGCTCGGCCGGCACCGAGTTCCCGGTGCTCATCCAGCAGGGCGAGCAGTCGGATCCGTACCACATGTACCCCCTGCAGAGCTCCTTCGGGGCGCAGGTCTTCGAGCAGAACGCGGACGGCTCGTACACCTCCGAGCTCGCGATGGGCGGCGAGGCGGGCCACGCCTGGGCCGAGTACCTCGCGAAGCTCGGCGAGGAGGGCGTGCTCGACATCGCCGTGGACGGCGCGGTCGCCGGGCAGGCCTTCGGCGACGGCAAGTCGCCGTACATCATCACCGGACCCTGGGGCATCCCGGGCATGCAGGAGGCCGGGATCGACTTCACCGTCCTCCCGGTGCCGAGCGCGGGCGGCGAGGCCGCGCAGCCCTTCGTCGGCGTCTCGGCGATCTTCATCTCGGCGAAGTCCGAGAACCCGGTGCTCGCGAACGACTTCGCGGTCAACTACCTCTCGACCGAGGCGGCGCAGGATCTCCTCTACGAGACGAGCAAGCGCAGCCCCGCGCTCGTCGCCTCCGCCGACAAGGTCGACGATCCCGTCATCGCCGGGTTCACGGAGGCCGGCGCGGAGGGCGCGCCCATGCCCGCGATCCCCGAGATGAGCGCCGTCTGGGGCTTCTGGGGCGCGGCCGAGGCGCAGATCATCGACGGCCAGGTCGACCCGATCGAGGGCTGGGACGCCCTGGTCGACAACATCCAGGGCGCGATCGACGCCGGCTGATCGACCCGCTCCCGCCCGCCGGACGACCGGCGGGCGGGAGCGGCACCACCCGGCACCGCCCGCGCTCCACCCACCCCGCACCCACCACCGAGGACCCCGATGGCGCTCACCACCTCCACCGCCCCCGCCGTGACCGGCGGACGCCGCGGCCTCGGCGTCGGCTTCCTCGTGAAGCTCGTCGTCGTCGGCCTCGCGGACGCGCTCGGCCTGTACGGCGTCCTCACCTCGCTCGCGACCGAGCAGTGGGGCATCCTGGTCTTCCTCGTCGCGATCCTCGCGGTCGTGAACTGGGCCTACTTCTCGCGCCGCGCGGTCGCCGCGAAGTACCTCGTGCCGGGCGTGATCTTCCTTTTCGCGTACCAGATCTTCGCGATCGGCTACACGGGCTACGTCGCCTTCACGAACTACGGCGACGGCCACAACTCGACGAAGTCGGATGCGATCGAGCAGATCTCGATGCAGAACGAGGTGCGGGTCGAGGGCTCCGCGTCCTACCCGCTCACGGTCGTCGCGCAGGGCGAGCGGCTCGGCTTCGCGGTCGTCGTCGACGGCGAGGCCCAGCTCGGCGCACCGGACCAGCCGCTCGCGCCGGCGCCCGACGCGACCGTCGCGGGCGAGCAGGTGGAGGCCGTGCCCGGCTGGGAGACGCTGCGCTTCGTCGACATCGCCTCCCGCCAGGCGGAGGTGACGGCGCTCCGCGTCGCGCTCTCCGACGACCCCGCCGACGGCTCGCTCCGCACGCAGGACGCCTCGACCGCCTTCGTCGCCGTGCCGGCGCTGCAGTACGACGCCGAGGCGGACGCCTTCGTCGACACCGCCGACGGCACCGTGTACACGCCGAGCGAGCGCGGCAACTTCGTCTCGGAGGACGGCGAGGCGCTGAGCCCGGGCTGGCGGGTCGGGGTCGGCTTCGACAACTTCGGCGCGATGGTCGCGGACGCCCGGATGGCGGGGCCCTTCGTCCAGATCTTCCTCTGGACCTTCGCCTTCGCGTTCCTCTCGGTCGTCACGACCTTCGCGCTCGGCATCTTCCTCGCGGTGACCTTCAACGATCAGCGGCTGCGCGGTCGGCGGATCTACCGCTCGCTCTTCATCCTCCCGTACGCGTTCCCGGGCTTCCTCTCGGCGCTGGTATGGGCGGGCATGCTCAACGATCGCTTCGGGTACATCAACGTCGTCCTCTTCGGCGGGGCCGACATCCCCTGGCTCACCGACCCGGTGCTCGCGAAGGCGTCGGTCATCCTCGTCAACCTGTGGCTCGGCTTCCCCTACATGTTCCTCATCTGCACGGGGGCGCTGCAGGCGGTGCCGGCGGACCTCGTGGATGCGGCGCGCATCGACGGCGCGGGCCGCTGGCAGATCTTCCGGAACGTGACGCTGCCGTTCGTGATGGTGACGGTGACGCCGCTGCTGATCTCCTCCTTCGCGTTCAACTTCAACAACTTCGCGCTCATCTACATGCTCACCGGCGGCGGTCCGAACTTCGTCGGCACCCCGTACGTCGTCGGCCATACCGACGTCCTCATCTCGATGGTGTACTCGGTGGCCTTCGAGAGCGGGAGCAAGCAGTACGGCGTCGCGAGCGCCCTCTCGCTGCTCATCTTCGTGATGGTGGGCGTCATCTCGTGGCTCGGCTTCCGCCGCGCCCGCCGACTCGAGGAGATCTGAGATGGGGACCGACACGCGCCTCCGCGGCCTGCGCTGGTGGACCGAGCTCGGCTGGCGCCACGTCGTCGGCGTCGTGACGATCGTCGTCTGCGTGTTCCCGCTGCTCTATGCGCTCTCCGCCTCCGTCAACCCGGCGGGCACGCTGACCGGCTCGCACGAGCTGTTCCGCGTCCTCTCGGCCGAGAACTACCTCGAGCTCGGCTCCACGCCTTTCCTGCTCTGGATGCGGAACTCGCTCCTGGTCTCGTCGCTCACCGCCGTCGGCACGGTGCTCATGGGCGCGGCGGCCGCCTACGCCTTCTCGCGCTTCCGCTTCACGCGCCGGCGGGCGGGGCTCACGACCCTGCTCCTGCTGCAGATGTTCCCGCAGATGCTCGCCTTCGTCGCCATCTTCCTCGTGCTGCTCGCGATCACCGAGGTGTACCCGTTCCTCGGGCTCAACTCGCACCTGGGGCTCGTCTGCGTCTACCTCGGCGGCGCGCTCGGCGTCAACACCTTCCTCATGTACGGCTACTTCAACACCATCCCGCGCGAGCTCGACGAGGCGGCCCGCATCGACGGCGCGACCCACGCGCAGATCTTCTTCCGCATCATCATGCGGCTCGTGGCGCCCATCCTCACCGTCGTCGGGCTGCTGTCCTTCATCGGCACGTACAGCGACTTCGTGATCGCGCGGGTCGTGCTGCAGCGATCCGAGCAGTTCACCCTCGCGATCGGCCTCTACAACTGGGGCTCGGACGAGCGGAACGCCCCGTGGGGCGAGTTCGCGGCGGGCGCGGTGCTCGCTGCGATCCCGGTCGTGGTGCTGTTCCTCTTCCTGCAGCGCTACGTCGTCTCGGGCCTCACGGCGGGGGCGACGAAGGGCTGAGGCCGCCGGCTCCGCGGGGCGCGAGCCGCATCGGATCCTGATCTCGCGCCGCCGGGCGATCCGGAGTGGACGGGATCGCCGATCGCGGCGTCAGGCGGTCAGCTCGTCGCGCTCCGCGCCCGCGTCGAGCGCGGTCTCGAGGCCGGTGCGGGCCTGCGCGAGGTGGTCGGTCATGGCGCGCGCGGCGCCGGAGGCGTCGCCCGAGCGGATGGCCTCGAGGATCGTCGAGTGCGCCTCGACGATGGTGTCGAGTCCGCCGCCCGCGGCGACCCACCCGCCCCAGACGCGGCGGCGCAGGCGCCAGAGGAGCGGTTCGAGCGCTTCGAGGGTGAGCTCGCAGAGGTCGTTCGCGGTCGCACGGGCGACCGCGGCATGGAAGGCGACATCGGCGGCGTGCAGCTCCTCGGTGGTGCGGACGGAGCGCAGCTGCTGCATCGCCTCGTCGAGCGCCTCGAGGTCGGCGTCGGAGCGGTGGCCGGCGGCGAGGCTCGCGTTGCCGACCTCGACGATCTCGCGGAACTCCTGGAGGCGCTCGTCCTCGACCTCGGTCCCCGCGGCTCGGAGCTTGAGCAGCCGCGACATGTGCGAGGAGTCGGGGATCGACACCGTCGACTCGCGGCCCTGCTGGCGCTTGAGGAGGCCGATGGCGGCGAGGCCGGCGATGGCCTCGCGGATGACGGGCACGCTGACGTCGAGCATCTCGGCGAGCTCGGCGGTGGCGGGGAGGGCGTCGCCGTCGCGGAGCTGCTTGTCCTCGATGAGGTCGATGATCGCCTCGGTGGCCTGCTCTGCGAGCGAATTGCGTCGAAGCGACGGCATGACGTCCCCCTTCCGGTCGATCCACGCTACCAGTCCGGAAATGAACTTGTCATCAATTTGACTACTTCGACACTTCTCTTATAGGTTAGCCGCGACGCGTCGACCGACGACGCCGACAGGATGGGACCCGGATGTCCAGGATTCGCTCCGTGAGCACGGCCGTCGTGGCCGCCAACTTCGACTGGACGATCGTCCGCATCGAGAGCGAGAGCGGCGCCGTCGGCTGGGGGGAGTCCTTCTTCGCCCCCGGGCTCCCCGAGATCATCGACGCGATGGGGCGGCTCATCGTCGGGGACGACGCGGCGGACGTGGAGGTCATCGGCGCCCGGCTCCGGGCGGCCGCCTCCGGCGCCGGCTCCGTCGGCGGCATCGTCCACAACGCGCTCTCCGGCATCGACGGCGCGCTCTGGGATCTCAACGCCCGCGAGCTCGGGGTGCCGCTCTGGCGCCTCCTCGGCGGCACCTTCCACAAGTCGGTCCGCGTCTACGCCGACTGCCACGGCGGTGCGGGCCTCATGAGCCTCGGGCCGATGCTCGACATCCGGCCCGTCCCGTGGGAGGAGCACGACGAGCAGGTCGCGGGCGGCGCGATCGGCAAGAGCCTCTTCGACCTCGGCGCCGAGACCGAGCCGATCGACCTCGAGCTCCTCGCGCGCCGCGCCCGCAGCGCGGTCGCGGCCGGCTTCGACGCGCTCAAGTTCGACCTCGACGTGCCCGGCCTCGTCCCCACCCGCCCGGGCTCGCGCACCATGCCGGTGGGCGCCGAATCCCTCGCCCGCGACATGGCCGACGCCATCGCCGAGGGCGCCGGCCCCGGGGTCGAGCTCGCCTTCGACCTGCACTGGCGCTACGACATGGCCTCCGCCGCGCGGCTCGCGGGCGCCGTCGACCACCTCCCGATCATGTGGCTCGAGGACCCGCTGCCGCCCGAGAACGTCGCCGGGCTCATCTCGCTCGCGCAGGCGACCCGCGCCCCGCTCGGCGGCGGCGAGAACCTCATCGGCTTCCGCGCCTTCGAGCCGGTCATCTCGACCGGCACGCTCGCGGTCGTGACCCCCGACCTCGGCAAGGTCGGCGGCGTCGCCGAGGCGCGCCGCATCGCGGCGGCCGCCGCCGACCGCGGGCTCTCGATCGCGCCGCACAACATCGCGGGCCCCATCGGCACCGCCTTCGCCGCGCAGGTCTCGGCGACCTGGCCGAACTTCCTCGCGCTCGAGTACCACGCGCAGGACGTGCCGTACTTCGCCGAGCTCGTCGACGCGCCGCTCATCGAGCGCGGGCAGATCCGCATGACCGACCGGCCGGGCATCGGCGTCGAGCCCGTCATGGAGGTCGTCGAGCGCTGGGCGAAGCCCGGCACCCGCGTCTTCGGCGCCTGACCCGCCGAGCCGGCCGGACCCGGGCGGCCCCCGCACCACGACCACGTCCCCTCGAAGCAGAGCAGCAGAAGGAGCACGCATGTCCCCCACGGATCCCGACGCCCGCGCCGCGGAGCTCGTCGCCGCCATGACCCTCGACGAGAAGATCCAGCTCGTCACCGGATTCCTCGGGATGCCGGTGCAGGAGGGTGCCGAGGTCGGCGGCGAGGGGCTCTTCGGGCTCACCGACGAGATGACCCCGCCACCCGGCGCGGTCGGCTCGGACGGCTTCGTCCCCGGCATCCCGCGCCTGGGCATCCCCGCGCTGCAGCTCGCGGGCGCGGGCGTCGGCGTCACGAGCCTCGTGCCGCGCGAGGGCGGCGAGAGCGTCTCCTTCCCCTCCTCGATGTCGCAGACCTCGACCTGGAACCCGCCGCTCATCCGCGAGTTCGGCCGCCGTATCGGCCACGAGGCGCGGGCGCAGGGCATCAACGTCATGCTCGGCGCCGCCTGCAACCTCACGATCGAGCCCCGCTCGGGTCGCGTGTTCGAGTACCACGGCGAGGACCCGATCCTCTCCGGCACGATCACGCGGGAGGAGCTGCTCGGCACGCAGGACGAGGGCGTCGTCGCCTCCGTCAAGCACTACGCCGCGAACTTCCAGGAGACGGGGCGCTTCGTCGTGAACTCGGTCGTGAGCGAGCGCGCGCTCCGCGAGGGCGAGCTGCTCGCCTTCGAGGTGGCGCTCGCCGACGACGGCGAGGTGCCCGCGCCGGGCGCCGTCATGACCTCCTACAACAAGCTCAACGGCGTGTACGCCTCCGAGAACCCGTACCTGCTCTCGCAGGTGCTCAAGGGCGACTGGGGATTCCGCGGCTGGGTCATGTCCGACTGGGGCGCCGCCCACAGCACGGTCGAGAGCGCGCTGGCGGGGCTCGACCAGGAGTTCCCCCACGCCCACTGGTACGGCGCGGCGCTCAAGGCCGCCGTCGAGTCGGGCGAGGTGCCCCACGAGCGCCTCGACGACATGAACCACCGGATCCTCCGCACGCTCGCGATCGTCGGCGTGCTCGACGACACGCGCCCGGCGCCCGCGAAGGAGACGGCGGCGGGGCTCGAGACGGCGCAGCGCATCGCGGAGGAGGGCACCGTCCTCCTGCAGAACGACGGCGTCCTCCCGATCGCGCCGGGCTTCGCCGGCTCGATCGCCGTCATCGGCTCGCACGCGGATGTCGCGGTCCCCTCCGGCGGCGGCTCGGCGGCGGTGCGCCCCGTCGGCGGCAACCCGGTCCCGGCAGAGGAGGGCGCCGATCTGCCGCAGTACTGGCTCCCGAGCTCGCCCCTCGAGGCCCTGCGGGCCGCCCTGCCGCAGGCGGAGGTGCGCTTCGACGGCGGCGGGGAGGCCGTGGCCGCGGCCGACCTCGCCGCCCGCTCCGACCTCGCGATCGTCGTCGCGAGCCAGCTCACGATGGAGCACTTCGACGTCCCCGACCTCCACCTCCCCGACGGCCAGGACGCGCTCGTCTCGGCCGTCGCCGCGACCGGCACCCCGACGATCGTCGTGCTCGAGACGGGCGGCGTGGTCCTCACGCCGTGGTCGTCCGAGGTGTCGGCGGTCCTCGCCGCCTGGTATCCGGGCCACCGCGGCGGCGAGGCGCTCGCCGCGATCCTCACCGGCGCCGTGAACCCCTCCGGCAAGACGCCCGCGACCTTCCCGGTGTCGGAGGCCGACCTCCCGCATCCCGAGGTGTTCCCGATGCCGCCGCTGCCGGGTCGCGAGGGGCCGGCGCAGCTCACGCTCGTCAACATCCTCACCGAGCAGCAGGGCGCCTACTTCGACGCCGAGTACGACGAGGAGCTGCTGCTCGGCTACAAGTGGTTCGAGGCGCACGGCACGGACGTCGCCTTCCCCTTCGGGCACGGCCTCTCGTACACGACCTTCGAGTACGGGGATGCGACGGCGGTCCCGCGTCCGGACGGCGGCCTCGCGGTGACCGTCCCCGTGTCGAACCGGGGTGAGCGGAGGGGCCGCGAGATCGTGCAGGTCTACGCCGAGCTGCCCGCCGAGGCCGCGGCCCCGCGCCGTCTCGTCGGCTGGGCGAAGCTCGAGCTCGAGCCCGGCGAGACGGGCGAGGCCGTGATCGGGATCCCCGCGAAGCACCTCTCGACCTGGTCGGTCGAGGCGCAGCGCTGGGTGCTCGCGAGCGGCACGGCGCGGCTGGATGTCGCGGCCTCCTCGCGGGACGTCCGCGTGCGCCTCGAGGCGGAGCTGGGCGCATGAGCGCGCTCATCGAGCCCGAGCTCCAGGGCGCCGCGCTCGCGGCCGAGATCCGGGATGCGCGGCCGGAGCCCGGCACGGCGGCGCTCTGGCGGCTCGGCCAGTCCGGCATCGTGGTGCGCTTCCCGGCGGCGGCGGTCGCGATCGACCTCTACCTCGGCAACCACGGCGAGGCCGTGCTGGGGGAGCCCTTCGACCATCGCCGCATGACCCGGAGCCCGGTCGACCCCGTCGACCTCGACGCCCTCGACGTCGTGATCTGCAGTCACGAGCACCTGGACCACCTCGACCCGCCGACCATGCGCACGCTCGCCCGCGAGAACCCGCGCGCCGTCGTCGTCGCGCCGCGCGCCTGTCAGGCGCTCCTCGAGGAGCTCGGCTGGGCGGGCCGCATCGTGCTCGCCGACGACGGCTGGGTCGCGGAGGTCGCGGGTCTCCGGGTGGAGGCCTTCGCGGTGCCGCACGACGAGTTCGACGCCGGCGAGGACGGCCACCCGTATCTCGGCTTCATCGTGGGCGACGGCCGCCTCCGGGTCGGCCACCTCGGCGACGCCCGCGCGCACCGGCGCGTGACGGCGGCGCTCGCCGCCGACCCCGTCGACCTCCTCGCGGCGCCGATCAACGGCCGCGACGACGCCCGGAAGGCGATGGGCTTCGCGGGCAACATGTCGGCGGCGGAGGCGGTGGAGACCGCGGACGACGCAGGCGCCCGGCTCACGCTGCCGATGCACTACGACATGTTCCAGCAGAACGTCGACGCGGGTGCCCTCGACGCCTTCGTCGCGGCGGCGGAGTCCCGTGCGCTGCCGTTCCGGGTGCTGCCGGTCGGCCGCCGCCTCGAGCTTCGAAGCTCGTGAGCGACTCGACGGCCGACCGGCTCACGCGGTCGCGGATCGTGCCGGTGGTCACGGTCCGCGACCCCGCCCACGTCGACGCGATCTCCGCGGGGCTCGCGGAGGGCGGCATCCGTGCGATCGAGGTCACCCTCCGGACGCCGCACGGCCTCCCCGCGATCCGCCGCCTCGCGGCGCGCGGCGAGCTCGAGGTCGGGGCGGGCACCGTGCTCGATGCGCACGAGGCGCGGGAGGTCGCGGATGCGGGGGCGTCCTTCGCGGTGAGTCCCGGCCTCGACGAGGCGGTGGTCGAGGCGTCGCTGGAGCGCGGTCTGCTTTCCCTGCCCGGCATCGCGACCGCGAGCGAGCTGCAGCGGGCGCGGTCGCTCGGCGTCCGGCAGGTCAAGGTCTTCCCGGTCGAGGTGCTCGGCGGCCTCCGGCTGCTCGAGGCGCTCCACGGGCCGTTCCCCGACATGGCCCTCATGCCGAGCGGCGGCGTGACGCCCGCGTCCGCGCCCGGCTACCTCGCGCATCCCGCGGTGTTCGCCGTCGGCGGCAGCTGGCTCGTCCCCGGCGGCGAGGTCGGGGATCTCGCGCGCGTCGTGCGCGAGCGCGCGGCGGCGACCGTCGCCGCGCTGGATCACGCGGCCGGCCGTGGCTGAGCTCGTCACCCTGGGCGAGTCGCTGGGGCTGCTGCGCGCCCTCCCGCCCGACGCGGTCGAGCTCGCCGCGACGCTGCGCCTCGGGGTCGCGGGCGCGGAGTCGAACGTCGCGATCGGCGCGAGCCGGCTCGGCGCCCAGGCGGTCTGGATCGGCCGCGTCGGCGACGACGACGTGGGCCGCCGCATCCTCCGGGAGCTGCGGGCGGAGGGGGTGCGGGTGCACGCCGCGATCGACCCGGAGGCGCCCTCGGCGCTCCTCATCAAGGAGACCCCGCCGCGCGGGCCCGCGCGGGTGCGCTACTACCGCCGCGGCATGGCGGGCAGCCGTCTCGCGCCCGAGGACGTGCCGCGCGAGTCGATCGAGCGCGCCGGCCTCCTCCACGTGACCGGGATCACGCCGTCGCTCTCGCCCTCGGCGGAGGCCGCGGTCGCGCTCGCCGTGGAGCTCGCGGTCGAGGCCGGGGTCCCGGTCTCCTTCGACGTCAACCACCGGGCGACGCTGCCGCGGCACCGGCCGGCCGCCGAGCTCTACCTCGAGCTCGCGCGGCGGGCGACGGTGCTCTTCGCGGGCGACGACGAGGCGCGGCTGCTCGTGCCGGAGGCGGCCGACGAGGAGGGCCTGCTCGCAGGCCTCGCGGAGCTCGGGCCGCGGGAGGTCGTGCTCAAGCTCGGCGACCGGGGGTGCCTCGCGCGCATCGACGGCGAGCGGCTGGAGCTGCCCGCGGTGCCGGTGACGGTCGTCGACACGGTCGGCGCGGGGGATGCCTTCGTGGCCGGCTACCTCGCGGAGCGGCTGGCCGGCGCCGCGGCCGCCGATCGGCTCCGCACGGCGGTCGCGTGCGGCGCGGCGGCGTGCACGCATCCCGGGGACTGGGAGGGCTCGCCGCGTCGCGCCGAGCTCGCGGCGGCGGCGCGCGGCGGGGATCCGGTTCTGCGCTAGTACCTCCCAGGTTTCCATCTTGACAGATAGCAACCTCTCTTACATGATGACTGGTGACGGGTCGCCCGTCGCGCACAACTTCAAGGAGGATGCTGTGTACCTGAGGAAGCTCACCGGCGGGATCGCCGTCTCCGCTGCCCTCGTCATGGTCATGACGGGATGCACCGGCGGCGGGAGCGAGGCCCCCGCCGGCGACGGGAAGCTCGCGATCGGCGCGCTCGTCGACGTCGCGTCGTTCGACCCCGCCCAGTCCGACGTCGGCCACTACATGCAGTACCTGCAGCCGGCCTACGACACCCTGATCCGGCTCGACGACCAGGGCGAGCTCCAGCCGATGCTCGCCGAGTCGTGGGAGTACATCGACGAGACGAACACCACGCTCGAGCTGAAGCTCCGCGAGGGCGTCGAGTTCTCCGACGGGACGCCGCTCACCGCCGAGATCGCCGCCGCCTCCCTCGAGCGCTTCGCCGCCGCCAACGGACCCCGCTCCAGCGCCCTCGCGGCCGTCGACTCCTACGACGCGGTCGACGACACGACGCTCGTCGTGAACCTCTCGACGCCCGACCCGGCGCTCACCCACAACCTGACGCTCCCGGCCGGCATGATCACGAACCCCGAGGTCGCCGACGACGCCCTCGCCTCCGTGCCCGCCGGCACCGGCCCCTACGTGCTCGACGAGGACGCCACCCGCCGCGGCGACGTCTACGTCTTCACCCGGAACGAGAACTACTACGACCCGGACTCCTTCCCCTTCGACGAGATCGACGTCCGCGTCCTCACCGACGCGACCGCCCGCCTCAACGCGGTGAAGACCGGCCAGGTGGACTCCGCGCTCGGCTTCGCGCCGCAGAAGGCGGAGGCGGAGGGCGCCGGCCTCGAGGTCATCAGCGCCCCCGGCGACTGGCAGGGCCTCTTCATCATCGACCGCGAGGGGACGACGACGGAGGCGCTCGGCGATGCGCGCGTCCGTCAGGCGATCAACTACGCGATCGACGGCGACGCGATCCTCGAGACCGTCGTCTTCGGCGAGGGCAGCTCCTCGACGCAGATGTTCTACCCGGGCACCCCGGCGTACGACGACGCGCTCAACGACGCCTACCCCTTCGACCCCGAGAAGGCGAAGGAGCTGCTCGCGGAGGCCGGCTACGCCGACGGCTTCACCCTGCGGATGCCCTCGACCGACACCTTCCTGCCCGAGGTCTATCCGATCGTGCAGCAGCAGCTCGGCGATGTCGGCATCACGGTCGAGTTCTCGCCGCAGACCCCCGCCGCGGGCCTCGACCCCTACCTCGGCGGCGAGTTCCCGGCCTACGTCTTCAGCTGGGGCTCCTCACAGAACTGGCTGGATGCGACGCTGCTCCTCAGCGAGGAGGGCGCGTGGAACCCGCTCCACGCCGCCGACCCGGAGATCGCGGACCTCATGTCGCGGATCGCCGTCGCGAGCGTCGAGGAGCAGGAGCCGCTCTACCGGGAGCTCTCCGCCCACGTCGTCGACGAGGCCTGGTTCGCCCCGTTCTACGTGGTCAACAACCTCGCCTTCCACGGCCCCGACGTCGAGGTGACGCCGCAGCCGCAGCAGTCGGTCCCGTCCATCTACAACTACAAGCCGGCCGGCAGCTAGACCGGCCGACGCGGAGGAGGGGCGGCGACGCCCCTCCTCCCACCCGGGAGACCTCATGCTCGCATTCCTGCTCAAGCGCGTCGGCGCCGCGGCCGTGCTCATCGCGCTCGTGTCCTTCATCTCCTTCGCGCTCACCTGGATCACCCCCGGCGACCCCGCCCGCGCGATCCTCGGCGTCAGCGCCTCCGAGGAGCAGGTCGCGCAGAAGCGCATCGAGCTCGGCCTCGATCAGGATGTGCTCCCCGCATTCTGGAGCTGGGTCACGAAGGCCGTCACGGGCGACCTCGGCGCCTCCTGGTTCACGAACCAGGCGGTCGCGGGCTCCATCGCCGACCGCCTCCCCGTGACCCTCTCGATCACGATCGCCGCCGTGCTCGTCGCCGGCGTCCTCGGGATCTCGCTCGGCCTCTGGGCCGCCTCCCGCCGCGGGGTCGTCGACAGCCTGATCCAGCCCTTCGCGGTCCTCGGCTTCGCGATCCCGAACTTCATCGTCGCGATCGTGCTCCTCACGGTGCTCGCGCTGAACCTGCGGCTCCTCCCGGCGACCGGCTGGGTCGACTTCGACGACGACCCGGCCGCCTGGGGGAGGTCGATGGTGCTGCCGGTCATCGCGCTCGCGGTCGCCGCGACCGCCGCCGTCGCCCAGCAGACGCGCAATGCCGCGATCGAGACGCTCCAGCTCGACTACGTCCGCACCCTCCGCGGACGCGGGCTCGGCGCCGGCTCCATCTACCTCAAGCACGTGCTCCGCAACTCCGCGCCCGTCGCGCTCACGGTGCTCTCGCTCCAGTTCATCGGGCTGCTCAGCGGCGCGGTCGTGATCGAGTACATGTTCGCGCTGCCCGGCATCGGCGCCCTCACCGTCGGCGCGGCGACCCGCGGCGACCAGCCCGTCATCCAGGGCGCCGTCATCACGGTCGTGATCGCGGTCGTCGTCGTGAACCTGCTCATGGACCTCGCCTACGCGTGGCTGAACCCGAAGGTGCGCTCGTGACCGACACCGTCTCCATCGCGACCGCGGCGGCCGCCCGGCCCCGCCGCTCGCCGCTGCGGCGCCTGCTCCGCACGCCCGGCATGCTCATCCCCGCCGTCGTGCTCCTCGCGATCGTCGTCGCCGTCGCGATCGCGCCGCTCCTCGGCCTCCCCGCGCCCGGCTTCGCGGATGTCGGCGCCGTCCGGCAGCCGCCCGGCGACGGGCACCCGCTCGGCACCGACTCCTCGGGCCGCGACGTGCTCAGCCGCCTCCTCTGGGGCGGGCAGACGACGCTCCTCGCCGGACTCACCGGCACGGCCGTGACCTTCCTGCTCGGCGTGCCGCTCGGGCTCGCGGCCGGCTACTACGGCGGGCTCCTCGATTCCGCGGCGACCTGGCTCTCGAACCTCATCCAGTCGCTGCCCGCGATCGTCGCGCTCCTCGCGATCTCCGTGCTGATCGGCTCGAACCCGGTCGCCGTCATGACCGTGTTCGGCGTGCTCATGGTGCCGGCCATGTTCCGGCCGGTGCGGGCGGCCGTGCTCGACGTGCGGCGCGAGCTCTACATCGACGCGGCGAAGGTCTCCGGCATCCGCGACCTCTCGATCATGGGCCGCCACATCCTCGGCGTCGTGCTGCCGGTCGCGCTCATCCAGACCGGCTTCATCTTCGGCGTCGCGCTCATCGTGCAGGCCGGGCTCGGCTTCATCGGGATCGGGGAGACCGGCGCCGCGAGCTGGGGCGCCTCCCTCGGCGAGGCCTTCAAGGACATCTACAACGCGCCGTTCCTCATCTGGCCGCCCGCGATCCTCATCACCCTCACGGTGCTCTGCCTCATCCTGCTCGCCTCGGTCGGCCGCGACCTCATCAGCGACGGCGCGGTGCCGACGCGGCGGCCGCGCCGCGCCGTGCGCCGCACCGCCGAGGTCGCGACGGCGCCCGCCTCGCCGATCGCGAGCGGCGCCCTGCTCGACGTGCGCGACCTCGTGATCGAGTACCGCATCGACGGCGAGGACCGTCGCGTCGTCGACGGCGTGAGCTTCGCGGTTGCGCCGGGACGCGTCCTCGGCCTCGTCGGGGAGTCCGGCTCCGGCAAGACGCAGTCGGTGCTCGGCGTGCTCGGGCTCCTCGCCGCGGGCGGCGCCGTCACGAGCGGCTCGGCGAGCTACGCCGGGCGCGACCTCGTGCAGCTGCAGCCCGCCGAGGTCGCGAAGCTCCGCGGCAGCGAGATCGGCTACATCCCGCAGGAGCCGATGTCGAACCTCGACCCGAGCTTCACGATCGGCAGCCAGCTCATCGAGCCCATGCGGCGCCACCTCGGCATCTCGAAGGCCGAGGCGCGCACGCGGGCACGCGAGCTGCTCGTCCGCGTCGGGATCGTCGACCCGGACCGCACGCTCGCCAGCTACCCGCACCAGATCTCGGGCGGCATGGCGCAGCGCGTCCTCATCGCCGGCGCCGTCTCCTGCGACCCGAAGCTCATCATCGCCGACGAGCCGACCACGGCCCTCGACGTGACCGTGCAGGCGGAGGTCCTCGACCTCCTCCGCTCGCTCATCGCCGAGCGCGAGCTCGCGCTCGTCATCGTCACCCACGACTTCGGCGTCGTCGCCGACATCTGCGACGACGTGGTCGTCATGCGCGGCGGCCGGGTGCTCGAGTCCGCGAGCGCGGCGCGCGTCTTCGCCGAGCCCGAGGACGCCTACACGACGGCGCTCCTCGCGGCGGCGCCCGCCCACCTCGCGGCCCGGGCGCCGAAGGACCTCTCGGGCGCGCCCGTGCTCCTGGAGGCGGTGGACCTCGAGATCACGTATCCGGGCCGCCGTGCCTTCACCGCCGTCAAGGACGTCTCCTTCGAGATCCGGCAGGGCGAGACCCTCGGCCTCGTCGGCGAGTCGGGTTCCGGCAAGTCGACCATCGGGCGCGCCATCCTGGGGCTCGCGCCCGTCACGGCGGGCGACATCCGCTGGGACGGCGGCAGCATCGCGCACGCCGGCCGCACCGCGCGCCGGACCCTGAGCTCCGACATCCAGGTCGTGTTCCAGGACCCGTACAGCTCGCTCAACCCGGCGATGGCGGTCGAGGACATCCTCGTCGAGCCGCTCCTCATCGAACCGGGCGTCACGCGGGCCGACGCGCTCTCGCGTGTGCGGGGACTGCTGGATGCCGTCCACCTCCCGCAGGACGCCGGCCGGCGGCGCGCACGCGAGTTCTCGGGCGGGCAGCGCCAGCGCGTCGCGATCGCGCGCGCGCTCTCCCGCTCGCCGCGGCTCATCATCTGCGACGAGGCGGTCAGCGCGCTCGACCTCTCGACCCAGTCGAGCGTCCTCGACCTCTTCGCCGAGCTGCAGCAGCGCACCGGCGTCGCCTACCTCTTCATCTCGCACGACCTCGACGTCGTCCGCCACATCGCGGACCGCACCGCCGTCATCCAGCACGGCGCGCTCGTCGAGGTCGGCGACAGCGAGGAGGTGGCCGCGAGGCCGCGGGAGCCGTACACCCAGCGCCTCGCGGACGCCTCCCCCTACCCCGACCCCGTCATCCAGGCCGAGCGACGGGAGCGGCGCCGTGCCGCCCTCGCCGCCGACCGGGCCTGAGCAGCACACGATCACGAGAAAGAGGAACAGCATGGCAGCGCACGACGACGTCACCGCCACCGTCACGGTCGGCGGCGGGACCGGCTCGCCGATCTCGCCCATGATCTACGGCGCGATGATCGAGCACTTCGGCCGCACCGTCGCCCCCGGCATCTGGGATCAGGACCGCGACATCCCGCGCTCGGACACGAAGGCGGCCGTGACCGCCATGGGCGTGCGCGCCCTCCGCTACCCCGGCGGCTGCTTCTCCGACACCTACCACTGGCGCGACGGCGTCGGCCCGAAGTCGGAGCGGAAGCTCGTCGAGGAGAACTTCTGGACGACCGTCACGCAGCGCATCGGCGGCTTCGGCACCAGCTCCTCCTTCGCCTCCACGCCCGAGGGCGTCGCGCAGCTCATCGGCCCGCCCGAGCCGAACCTGCTCGGCACCGACGAGTTCCTCCAGTACTGCCTCGACGTCGACGCGGAGCCGTTCCTCGTCGTCAACATCGGCACCGGGACCCCCGAGGAGGCCGCCGACTGGGTGCGCTACACGAACATCGACCGGCACTCGCCGCGCCCCGTGACCTGGTGGTCGATCGGCAACGAGACCTGGGGCACGCACGAGTTCGGGCACTCCGAGCCGGATGTCTACGGTCGTCGCATCGTCGAGTTCGCGACCGCGATGCGCGCCGTCGACCCGACGATCAAGCTCGTCGGCGTCGGCCTCCCCGTCCACCCCTCCGGCGGGGTCCTCTTCGACGAGGAGGCGGGCGGCATGGTCCGGCACACGGCGCGCGCCTGGAACGAGGCCGTGCTGCGGGAGGCGGCCGCGCACATCGACCTGCTCTCGGTGCACTGGTACTTCCCCGGCATGATCGAGCGGCCGCTCGAGAGCCTCGACGACCTCCGGCAGCTCACCACCTCGCCGCAGCTGCTCGACGAGATCTTCACCGCGACGACCGCCATGGTCGACGAGGTCGCCGGGACCGAGCACCGCATCGACCTCTCCTTCGACGAGTGGAACCGCATGGTCGTCTTCGACGACCACCTCTCGACGAACCACCCGCTCGGCAACGCGGCCTTCTTCGCGGGCGTCTACAACGCGATGCTCGAGCACGCGGATCGCATCCCGATCGCGATCCTCAGCCACCTCGTCAACTGCCTCGCGCCCATCCAGACGAGCGACGACCGGCTCTTCGTGACCGTGTCGTACCTCGTCGCGCAGCTCTACGAGCGCCACGGGCGCGGCACGACCGTGCCGACCTCGGTCTCGGGCCCGGAGATGGCGGTTCCCGCCTTCGAGGGTCTCCAGGAGAGCCTGTTCCTCAGCCCCATGGTCAAGAACGGCCGGACCGCCCAGGTCATCACGGCCGCCGCAGCCCGCGACGGCGACACCGCCTCGGTCTTCATCGTCAACGCCGAACCGGAGGCGGCGCAGCGCGTCCGGGTCGAGGGTCTGGAGGACGGCCCGGTGCGCCTGCGCTGGATCGACGGCCCCGACGTGTGGAGCCAGAACGACCTCGACCACCCCGACACGCTGCGCCTGCGCGAGGCGACGGCCGAGGTCGAGGACGGCGTCGTCGTCGTGACCGTGCCGCCCGCCGGCGTCCTGGTGGTCACCCGATGACCGGGGAGGGCCGGTCGCGCATGGACGCGATCCGCGAGCAGCTCTACACGCCCGTCGTCGGCGACATCCTCGACGAGCTCGGCTACCGCCGGCAGTTCCTGCCGCCCGAGATCCGCGGGATCCGCGAGACCTCGCGCGTCGTCGGGCGGGCCATGCCCGTGCTCGTCGCCGACGTCGTCGGCCCCCAGCGGGTGCCCTTCGGGCGCCTCACCGAGGCCCTCGACCAGCTCGAGCCGGGGGAGGTCTACATCGCCCAGAACGCGACCGTCCCGTGCTCGGCGTGGGGCGAGATCCTCACCGCGACGGCACGCCAGCGGGGGGCGGTCGGCGCCGTCGTCGACGGCTACCATCGGGATACCCCGCGTGTGCTCGAGCAGGACTTCCCGGTGTTCAGCCGGGGAGGCTACGCCCAGGACGCCGCGGTGCGGGCATCGGTGCTCGACTACCGCTGCCGCATCCGGATCGGCGACGTCGAGATCGAGCCGGGGGACCTCATCTTCGGCGACCTGGACGGAGTCATCGTGATCCCAGCGGCAGTCGAGGACGAGGTGATCGAGCGGGCGCTGGCGAAGGCGAGCACCGAGAACACCGTGCGCCAGGCCATCGAGGCGGGCATGAGCTCGACCGAGGCGCTCCGCACCTACGGGGTGCTGTGAGCGCCCCCGTCTTCCCCGACCTCGCCGGGACGACCGCGCTCGTCACCGGCAGCAGTCGCGGCATCGGCGCGGGCCTCGCCGACGCGCTCGAGGCGGCGGGCGTCACCGTGCTCCGGCACGGCTCGCCCGCCCACGCCGCGGCCGAGGGGCTGCTCGTCGCCGACCTCGCGACGCCGGAGGGCGTCGAGGAGCTCGCGCGGGCGGTCGCGGGGCGGACGGACCGGCTCGACCTGCTCGTCAACAACGCGGGCGTCGAGCTGCCCGCCCGGCTCGCCGAGCTCGACGCCGCGGCGCTCTCGCGGACGCTCGAGGTGAACCTCGCGGCGCCCCTGCTCCTCACGCGCGCGCTGCTCCCGCTGCTGCGCGCCGGGCGCGGGCGCTCCGTCGTCTCGATCACGAGCATCCACGACGACGTCCCCTACGCGGGCAACGTCGCCTACGTCGCCTCGAAGGCGGGGCTCGAGGCCGCGACCCGCACGATGGCGCTCGAGCTCGCACCCGAGGGCATCCGCGTGAACTCGATCGCGCCCGGCGCCATCGAGACCGACATCAACCGCGAGGTGATCGAGGAGATGGGGCGCGAGCGCTTCGAGTCCTGGATCCCGCTCGGCCGCGTCGGCGAGGTCGAGGACCTCGTGGGCGCCCTCCTCTTCCTCGCCTCCGAGGCCTCCCGCTACGTGACCGGCACCCGGCTGCTCGTCGACGGCGGCTACAGCCAGGCGCTGCTGCGCTACGGCCTCGACCACTGACCCCGACCGACCACTCCCCGAACCTCACCACCACGATGCGAAGGAGCACCATGCCCACCCCCATCCCGCGCTGGCGCGGATTCAACGTCCTCGACCTCTTCTCGACGAGCGTCCGCTGGAAGGAGTTCTTCCCCATGGACGACGGCGTGTTCTCGGAGGAGGACTTCGTCATGATCAAGGAGCTCGGCTTCAACTTCGTGCGCCTCCCGATGTCGTACATGTACCTCGGCACCGGGCCGTACGCCCGCACGCCCGACCCCGAGCGCCTCCACCTGCTCGACCGCGCCATCGAGCTCGGCCAGCAGTACGGCATCCACGTCATGCCCGGCTTCCACCGCGCCCCCGGCTACTGCGTCACGAGCGCCTCGCAGTTCGACACCCCGGAGAAGGGCAGCCTCTTCGCCGACGAGGAGGAGCTGCAGGACTTCATCACGTGGTGGCGCTTCCTCGCCGAGCGCTACGCCGACGTGCCGCGCGAGGCGCTGAGCTTCAACCTCGTCAACGAGCCCATGAACATCGACGACGCCACCTTCGAGCGCGTCTTCACCCCCGTGATCGAGGCGATCGAGGCCGCGAGCCCGCACCGCCTCATCCAGGTCGAGGGCAGCTTCGTCTGGGAGGGCTCCTCGATCTCGCTCAAGCCCGCGCCCGCGAGCATCGCCCACCGCGACAACGTCGTGAACTCGGTGCACCTCTACCACCCGATGACGCTCACCCACCACGAGTGCCCGTGGACGGAGGGCATGATCTCGCAGGACCTCGAGGAGCCGACCTGGCCCTACCAGCCGACCCTCAAGCCGGGCTCGACGCGCGAGCTCACGGGCGACGACGCGAAGCGCTGGGACAAGGAGACGCTCCGCGAGCTGCTGAAGCCGTACCTGGATCTCGCGGAGGCCGGGTACAAGGTGCACGTCGGCGAGATGGGCGCGTACTCGAAGGTCGCCCACGAGGTCTACCTCGCGTACGCGAAGGACGTCGTCGAGCTGCTCGACGAGTACGGCCTCGGCTACGCCATGTGGAACTTCCGCGGCCCCTTCGGCGTCGTCGACACGGGGCGCACCGACGCCGCGGCCGAGGAGTTCCACGGCCACCAGCTCGACCGCGCGCTCGCCGACATCCTGCGCGGCGCCTGATGCCGATCCGTCTCGCGGAGTTCCTCTCGCCCCGACCCGAGGAGCCGCTCTGGTCCCTGATCCGGCAGGCGGGCGTCACCGACGTCGTCGCCCTGCTGCAGGGCGCCGAGCAGGAGCAGCGGATGTTCGCGGCCGTCGGCGAGGGGACCCGCGGGACGGACGGCACGGATGCCGCCCCCTGGAGCGAGGCGTCGATCGCGCGCGATCAGCGCATCTTCGCGGACGCCGGGTTCCGGGTCGCCGCGATCGAGGACACCGTGCCGATGGACCGCATCCGCCTCGGCCGCGAGGGGCGGGACGAGGACATCGCCGCCGTCATCCAGCAGCTCGAGGCGATGGGGAACCTCGGCATCGGAGTGCTCTGCTTCAACTGGATGGCGATCGCGACCTGGTCGCGGACCTCGATCGAGACGGTCGGCCGCGGGGGCGCCCGCGTGACCTCCTTCCGGCTCGCGGATGCCGGCGGCCACCCCGACGTCGAGGTCGCGGAGACCGCCGAGGACCTGTGGGCGGCGCTCGCCTACTTCCTCGACGCCGTCATCCCGACCGCCGAGCGCGCCGGGGTCCGGCTCGGCATGCACCCCGACGACCCGCCGCTGCCGCGCCTGCGCGGCGTGCCGCGCATCATGGGCACGCCGGATGCGTACCGGCGGCTGCTCGCGCTCAACCCCTCGCGGGCGAACGGGGTCACCTTCTGCCAGGGCAACTTCGCGCTCATGCCCGGGGCCGACGACGTGCCGGGCCTCATCCGCGAGTTCGGCGAGCGGGTGGCCTTCTCGCACTTCCGCAACGTCCGCGGGACGGCGGAGGACTTCGTCGAGACCTTCCACGACGAGGGCGTCCTCGACATGGCCGAGTGCATGCGGGCGCTCGCCGACATCGGCTTCGACGGCCCGCTCCGTCCCGATCACGTGCCGACCATGGCAGGGGAGCCGAACGCGCGCCCCGGCTACGAGACGCTCGGCCGGCTCCACGCGCTCGGCTACATCCGCGGGCTCATGGACGCGGTGGGGGCGTAGGCGGTCTCGCCCGGCTCAGGCGCCGGGGAACCCCGCGCGCGGGTCGACCGGCTGCTCGCCGTCGCGGATCGCGGCCTCGAGGCCCGTGCGCGCCTGATCCAGGTGCTCGGTCATCGCGGCGCCCGCACCCGCCTCGTCGCCCTCGCGGATCGCCTCGAGGATCCGGCGGTGCGCCTGGGCGATCGGCTCGAAGCCGCCGCCCTGACCCACCCAGCCGCCCCAGACCCGTCGGCGGAGGCGCTGCAGCAGCGGCTCGAGCGACTCGAGCACGAGCTGGCAGAGGTCGTTGTCGGCGGCCTGCGCGACCGCCGCGTGGAAGGCGACGTCGGCGCGGTGGAGGTCGTCGGCGTTCTCGACGCCCGCGAGCACCGTCATCGCCTCGTCGATCGCGGCGAGCGACTCGGGCGTCCGGTTGCGGGCCGCGAGGCGCGCGTTGCCGACCTCGACGATCTCGCGGAAGCGCTGCAGCTGCTCGTCGTCGATCGCCGAGCCCGCGACCCGCAGCGCGAAGAGCCGGCTCAGGTGCGAGGAGTCCGGGGTGGCGACCGTGCTCTCACGGCCCTGATGGCGCTCGAGCAGTCCGATGGCGGCGAGCCCGGCCATGGCCTCGCGCACGACGGGCACGCTGACGTCCAGCATCCCGGCCAGCTCGCCGCTGCCGGGGAGCGAGTCGCCCGCCTTGAGGTTGCGCTCCGCGATGAGCTCGACGATCGCCTCGGAGGCCTGCTCGGTGAGCGAGGCCCGCTTGATGGAACGCGGCATGGGTCGGTCTCGCCTCCGGGGATGCGGTCGTCGGGGTGCCCGCAGACTACAAGATCGAGAGGGAGGCGGGGATGCGCGTCCTCCTCCGCCGAGTCGTCTTCGCGGGGGCCGGCGGATCGATGTCGCCGGGCGCCCAGCCCGCCCGCAGCCGGGTGCGGATCGCGGCCGTCCGGTCGTGCGTGATCCACAGCAGGACGAGCCCGAGCGCGAAACCGGCGAGGGAGGCGGGCGCTGCCCAGCCCGGCAGCCCGAGCGAGTCGACCTCGGCGAAGACGGGGAGCAGGAGCAGGAGCGGCGCCGCGCCGCCGCCGAGCCCGAGGAGGATGTGGGCGACGCGGAGCATCGGCGCGTCTGCGTGCAGCGCCGCCCGCATCTCCGCGTACTCGGGTGATGCCGTGCCCGCGTCGGCGTGCGCGAGCTGCGCGCGGACCCTCGCCGAGTCGGCCGCGAGCGCCGACAGCACCCAGATGACGAGGAGCACGAGACCCGAGCCGAGGAGCACGGCGGCGGCCGTCTGGATGATCGCGAGGCCGGCATCCCCCGTCTCGTCGAACTCCCGTCGTTCCGCGAAGCGGCCGGGCTGTCGGATGAACACCCCGAGGATGAAGACCGCGCCGCCGAGGCCCAGCAGGACGCCGCAGAGCCGGCGCGACCAGTCGGCGACGAGGCCGAGCGCGCGCTCGACGGGTCGCGGCGTCCGGGCCCGCTCGGGCGGGCGGCGCGCGACATCGGCGGCGGCGGCGCGGGTGCGCGCGGCCGGCTCCCAGCGCGCGCGGGCGGCCTCCTCGCGCCAGGCGGCGACGACGCGCCGCAGCACGATGAGCCCCACCACGTCGGCGGCGAGCAGCCCGCCGAGCACCGCGGTCGCGATGAGGAAGGGCACGTCCTCCGCGTTGGGCTCGACGGCCGAGCCGGCGCCCTCCCCGAGGGCGAGCAGCATCAGCAGGAGCGCGAGCCCGCCGATCGACAGCCAGAAGATGCTGAAGCCGACGAACATGCCGAAGGGATGCGCGTCGCGCTCGAGCAGGGCCCGGTCGGCCGCGGGGGCCGGTCGCTCCGGCTCCTCCGCGGCGGCGCGGACGAGCTGGCGTGTGCGGAGCACGCCGGCCGGCCCGCGGAGCACGCAGCCGATCGCGATCCCCGCGATGATCGCGACGGAGGTGATGCCGATGCCGGCGCGCCCCGCCGCGTCGAGCGCGGCCGCGACGTCCGGCCGCGCCTCCTCCGCGATCACGAGCGAGACGAGCGTGAGGAGGAAGGCGGCGCCGCTGCCGCCGGCGATCGCGAAGCCCGCGGTGGAGAGCACCGAGACGAGTCGCGCCGCCGGGCTCCCGGCGCGGTCGCGGAAGCCGGTCATGAGCATGCTTCGAGCCTAGAGCGCCGGGGCCACCCAGCCTGCCGCCAGCAGGGCCCCGGCATCCCGGAGGTGCCGGGCCGGCTCGGCCATCGCCGCTTCGCCGCCGCCGGCGAGCTCCGTCAGCGAGACGGCTGCGAGGAAGCGGTCCGTCTGCGCCTCGCTCGCGATCCGCCCCGCGACGAGCGCGACCGGGACGCGCGCCGCGTCCGCGAGCTCGGCGACGAGCGCGGGCGCCTTGCCGCGCTCGCTCTGGGCGTCGAAGGAGCCCTCGCCCGTGATGACGAGGTCCGCGCCGGCCATCGCCTCCGCGAGCCCGGAGATGACGGCGACGGTCCGCGCTCCGGGTCCGCGCGCGGCGCCCCAGGCGCGCAGGCCCAGCCCGACCGCCCCGGCGGCGCCCGTGCCGGCCTCCGCCGGATCGACCCCGAGCAGCCCGGCGATGCGCGCGATGTCGGCGTCGGCGGCCAGGACCTCCCCCGGCGTCAGCCCCTTCTGCGGCCCGAAGACGTGCGCGGCTCCCTTGGGGCCGGTCGCCGGGCTGTCGACATCGGCGATCGTCGCGACGCCGCCCGAGGGGAGCGGGCGGAGGCCGTCGAGCTCGATGCGCGCGATCCGGGGGAGGCCGGCGGCGCCGAGCGGCGCCGGCCGGCCCGCCTCGTCGAGGACCCGGGCGCCGAGCGCGCGCAGGAGGCCCGTCCCGGCATCCGTCGAGCTGCTGCCGCCGAGCGCGACGAGGAGGCGCTCCACCCCGCCATCGAGCGCGGCCGCGAGCATCTCGCCGACCCCGAGCGTGTGCGTGCGCAGGCCCGGCACCGGCTCGCCCGGCGCGAAGCGCTCGAGGCCGCAGATCGCGGCGAGCTCCACGAGGGCGGTGCGCAGGCCCCCCTGCTCGAACTCGAGCAGCGGCGCCTCGACCGTGTCGTCGAGCGGGCCGCGCACGGCGACGAGCCGCCGCCGCGCCTCGGGGAGGGATGCCGCGACCGTCTCGAGGGTGCCCTCGCCCCCGTCCGCCATCGGCCGGAGCCGGACCTCGTCGCCGGGCCGCGTCGCGAGCCAGCCCTCCCGGATCGCCTCGGCCGCCGCCCGCGCGCCGATCGTGCCCTTGAAGCTGTCGACGGCGACGACGATGCGACGGGATCCGGAGGTCACATCCGCGAGCCTACGAGCACCCGCCCGCCGCGTCGTCGCCGGCCGCGTGGTGCGCGCGATCGGATCGGCCCGTCGCGCCGACCCGACGACGACGGGCGGCGCATCCGGCGAGATCGCCGGACGCGCCGCCCCAGGGCCGCGGGATCAGCGCATCGCCCCCCGGCGACGGCCGATCATCAGGGCGAGGGCGCCCAGGAGCACCGCGGCGCCGGCGGTGCCGAGCAGCGCCGCCGAGGCGGTGCCGGTCGTGGCGAGCCCGCCTGCTGCCGGCGCGGCCGACGGCAGGTAGGTGATGACGACCTCCGCGCGGGTCAGGTTCCCGGCGAGGTCCGCGACGACGTACTCGATCGGGGTCGGGTCGCCGCGGAAGCCGTCCTCGGGGGTGAAGGTGATGACGCCGGTCGTCGGGTCGACGGTCCAGACGCCCTCGCCGCGCACCCGCAGCTCGGTGACGAGCTCGCCCGTGCCCGGGTGGACGATGCGCACCGAGCTCGGGTCGAACACGCCGTCGTCGTTGCCGATCACGTCGACCGAGACCGCCTCGCCCGGGCGGTTGCCGGTGCTGCGGTCGTCATGGGCGACCGGCAGGTAGGTCACGACCACCTCGGCGCGGACCTCGTCCCCGGTGGTGTCGGTCACCTCGTAGGACACGGGCGTCGGGTTGCCCCGGTAGCCGGCCGCGGGCCGGAACGTGAGGGAGCCGTCGGCCGGGTCGACCGTCCAGGTGCCCTCGCCCTCGACCGCGAGCTCGGTCAGGCGCTCGCCGCCGGGGCCGAGGATCCGCACGGAGCCGGGCACGAGATCCCCGCGATCGTTGCCGAGCACGTCGACGGTCACGGGCTCCCCGATCGTGTTGCCGTGATCGGCGTCGTCGACCGCCACCGGGACGTAGGTGACGGTGACCTCCGCGCCGACGCGGTCGCCCGTCGTGTCGCTGACGCGGTAGCCGATCGGCGTCGGGTCGCCGCCGTAGCCGGGGGCCGGCTCGAACACGATCGTCGAGCCCTGCACCCGCCAGGTGCCCTGGCCGGGGACGGCGAGCTCGAGGACCTCGGAGCCGTCGGCCGGGTCGACGATCCGGAGGGTCGCCGGGTCGAAGTCGCCGGTGTCGTTGCCGAGCACCGGGACGGTCACCGTCTCGCCGACCGGGTTGTCGAGGTCCTCGTCGTCGACCGCGGCCGGCACGTAGGTCACGGTGACGGTCGCGGTGTCGCGGAGGCCGTTCGCATCGGCGACGGAGTAGCGGACCGGGGTCGGGTCGCCGAGGAATCCGGGCTCGGGCTCGAAGGCGATGGTCCGACCCGAGACGGTCCAGCGGCCCTCGCCGGGCACGATGAGGGGGGAGGCGACGGGGTCGCCGTCGGCGTCGACGAGCTGCAGCGTCGAGAGGTCGAGATCGCCCTCGTCGTTGTCGAGGACGTCGATCGCGACCGTGTCCCCGATCGTGTTGCCGAGGTCCTCGTCGTCGACCGCGGTCGGGGCGACGAGGCCGGTCACGGTCGCCTCGTCCGCGTCGTCGTCGTCGCCGGTCGCACGATCGGTCACGGAGGCGCGGTTCACGAGCGGTCCGGCGGCCGCGACCACCTGCGAGTAGACGATCGTGAGCCGCTCGCCCGGGTCGAGCCCGCGGACCCCGGAGCCGGAGCCGCCGAGCGTCGCGTAGGGACGCGAGCACTCCAGCGTCGCCGGCATCGGGTCGCCGACCTCGGCATCGCACACCAGGGCGCCGCGCTCGAAGAGCTCGCTCGACCCGCCGGAGGAGGTGATCGACACGATGGAGGTCGCGCCGTCGCCGGGCAGGCTGTCGGCGAGGGTGAGGGTGTCGCCGCGCGTCATCGGCGCCGCGCCGACGTTCTCGACCGTGACGGTCCAGGTGACGGTCCCGCCGACCGGGACCGCATCCTGCGACGCGGTCTTCTCGACGGCGAGGTCGTAGCCGCAGGGCACCCAGTCGAGCGAGACCGCGCCGGGTGCGCCCGCGCCGGTCGTCGCGGTCGTGATGCGGGGCCCCGCCGCGGAGGCGATCGCCGACACCGGGACGCCGGTCGTGACCGGCGAGGTCGCCGCGACGTAGCTCGCGCCGCCGCCGCCGCCACCGCCGCCGACCCCGCCGACGCTGAGGCCGCCGCTGCCGTTGCCGACCGAGGACGCGCCGCCGCCGCCGCCGAAGTAGCCGCCGCCTCCGCCGCCGCCGCTGTCCGGCGTGGGGTCGTCGCCGCCGTCGCCGCCGGTGCGCCCGCTGCCCGGGAAGCCGTTCACGGCGTCGCTGCCGCTGTTGACGCCGCCGGCGCCGGGGCCGTCCACCTGGCCGCCCTGGCCGCCGCCCACGGTCGCCGCGGGGGAGTCGAAGCTGCGGGCGCCGTCCGAGCCCGCCGTCACGCCGGACGCCGTCGGCAGGCCGCCGCCCCCGCCCTGGCCGCCGTTGCTCGCGTGGCCGCCGGCGCTGCCGCCGCCCGCGCCGGCGAGGACGAGCAGCTCGCCGCCGACGGCGAGGGTGCTGTAGCCGCCGCCGCCCGCGCCCGTGTGATAGGTCCCGCTGCCGTTGCCGGCGGAGATCCCGCCGCGACCGCCGCCCGGCGCGCCGCCCGGGCCGGGGGTCGCCGAGTTCGCGCCGTTCGAGCCGCCGCCGGCGCCGACGACGACGTCGAAGGCCTGACCGGGGACGACCGCATAGGTCGCCGTGACGATCGCGCCCGGGCCGTTCGCGTTCGCGAGCGCGACCGTGCTGCCGCCGGCGCCGCCGCGGACGGTCGCCGTGACGGCGCAGACGCCGTCCGGCACCACGCCGTCGGCGGTACCGGGCGAGGTGAAGCTGCTCGCGGCCGGCGCCGGAGCGGGCGCCGCCGCGGCGCCCGGCGGGAGCGCCGCGCCGGTCGCCAGGCCGACGAGGGCGGTGGCGATGACGACGGCCAGGCCGCGGGTGCGCCTCGGTCGCGAAGTGGATGCGGGGAGAGCGTGCTGCGTCATGTGATTCCTCGTGGGCGCGGCGGAACCCCGATCCCGCGACCGTCGGGCGGTGCGGGGCGATGCGGCTCGGGCGCGCGCCGATCGGGTCGGTGCGTGATGCCCCCAGCCCACACGGCGACGCGCCGCGGCGGGGTGCGAGCCGATGAACTTCACCCCGCGCTTCACCCTCGTGCCCCCCGGCGGGAGGGGTGCGGGCCGGGCCGGGCCGGCATCCTCTAGCGTGGTCGAGGGAGGTCCCCGGAACCATGACCGGTCTCGTCTTCGTGCCGCGACGCATCGCCGGCGCCATCGAGCGTCCCCGTCTCGTCGATCGGCTGACGGCGCACGACGGCGCGCTCGCGATCGTCCGAGCCCCGGGCGGCGCGGGGAAGACGAGCCTCCTCGTCGAATGGGCGGCATCGCTCCCCGCCGACCGGGTCGGTGCGTGGATCGCGCTCGACGCCTCGGCGACGACCCAGACCGCCTTCTGGACGCGGGTGCTCGAGACGCTGCGCGACGGCGGCATCGCGGAGCCGGGCAGCGTCCTCGGGTCGATCACGCCATCGGCCGAGATCGCGGACCGGCTGCGGGCGCAGATCCTGCGCGGGCTGAACCGGCTCGGCACGCAGCTCACCCTGGTGCTCGACGACTTCCACCTCGTCGAGGACGCGGTCGTCCTCGACGACCTGGAGTGGTTGCTCGCGAACGCCCCCGGCCTGCGCGTCGTGATCGCCACGCGGACGCTGAGCCGGCTCGAGGACCCCGGGGTCCGCGCGCGGCTCGATGTCCTCGTCATCGGCTTCGACGAGCTGACCTTCGATGCGGACGAGCTCGCCCGCGTCAGCCGCGGCGTGGCGATCGAGCCCGCGCGGCTACGGGAGCTGCACGAGCGGGTCGGCGGCTGGCCCCTCGCGACCCGGGCGGCCATCGCCGAGCTCGCCGAGGGCGGCGGCGACCTCGACCGCGTCCTCGCCCGCATCCGCAGCGCCGCCGTCGGCGCCGACTCCCTCGAGGGCGCCCCCGACTCCCCGCTCCTGGACGCCGCGCTGCGCCTCGCCGTGACGCCGCTCGTCCCGGAGGGGCTCGCGGCCGAGCTGGGCGGACCGGATGCCGCCGAGCACCTCGGCGAGCTGGAGCGCGCCGGGATCGGCGGGTGGCGGAGCCTGCGCGGGGCGCGAGTCTTCGCCTTCCACCCGCTCGTGCGCGAGGCGCTCCGAGAGGAGCTCGCGCGCCGGCGGCCGCGCGAGCTCGCCGCAGTGCGACGGAAGGCCGCGGAGTGGCTGGCGAGCGACGGCGCGATCTTCGAGGCGGTGTCGCTCGCGGCGGAGCTCGGCGACTGGGAGCTCTTCATGCGGCTCGCCCGCCCGCGGCTCGGGACGCTCCTCCTCACGCACCGGCGCGAGCTGCTCGCCCTCGTCGAGCGGGCCCCCGCGGGCGAGGCGGCGAGGAACCCGACGCTCGCGATGCTGCGCGTGATCCTGGTGAACGCCCTCCCGACGAGCACCGGCCGCCGCCTCCACGCGCTCGGCGGGGCGGCGATCGCCGCCGCCCGCGACCGGCTCTCGACGCGATCCTCCCGCACCGACGCCGAGCGGCTGTGGCTCCTCGTCGGGACGATGGGCGTCCAGCGCATCCTGGGGCGGTACGAGCAGTCGCTCGGCTCCGCGCGCCGCGCCCTCGAGCTCGTCGACCGCTCGGGTCCCGCGGAGGTGGAGGCGCTGGGCGACTTCGCGCCGACGATCCTCCTGCAGCTCGGCTCGACGTTCCTCTACGCCGGACAGGGGGACACGGCCGCGGACCTCGCCTCCCGGGCGGTCGAGCTCGCCGAGATCATGGACCGGCCGTGGTCCGCCGTGCACGCGGAGGGGCTGCGCACGGTCGTCCTCGCGACCCGGGGCGAGGTGCGGGCGGCGCGCGAGGCCGTCGAGCGCCTCGCCGCCCGGGTCCGTCCGGAGGGCTGGCGCCACTCGTACTCGGGCAGCCTGCACGCCATCAGCGAGGCGGTCGTCGCCCTCGAGCGCTTCGACACCGCCGCGGCGCTGGATGCCGTCGGCCGCCTCGCGGCACACGAGCGGACGATCGAGCACTGGCCGATGATCGCGAGCATCCGCGCGACCGCCTCCCTCATGCGCGGCGACCTCCTGAACGGCGAGCACGCGCTCCGACGGGTGATGCGCGAGCGCGGCGCCCGTGCCGGGACCAGCCCGATGATGCGCGGCATGCTGCTGTCCGTCCTCGCGGATCTCCTGATCGCGCGAGGCGACACGGCGAGGGCGCGTCGGCTCCTCGGCCCGTCCGCCGACCAGCCGGCCGCGCGACTCGCGCTGGCGCGGGTCGAGCTGCTCGCCGGCACGCCGACCCGCGCGGCGGAGGCCGCCGGCGTCCTCGCGAACGACCACCGGCTCAGCCCCCGCATCCACGCCGAGGCCCTGCTGCTCTCCGCCGCCGCATCGGCCCGGCTGGCGCCGCCGCGGACCGTGGGCGAGCTGCTCGACGACGGTCTCGCGCTCACGCGCGAGCACGAGCTGGGGCGGCCGATCATGATGGTGCCGCGCCGCGCGCTGCTCGACGCCTTCGCGGCCGCCGATCGCGATCCGACGGGCCTGCTCGACGGCATCCCCGACGTCTTCGGGCGGGACGCGCCCCCGCAGCTCACGCCCCGCGAGCTCGAGGTGCTGGCGGCCCTGCGGTCGAGCCCGCGCATCGACGACCTCGCCGAGCGGCTCTACGTGTCGAGCAACACCGTCAAATCGCAGCTGCGCAGCGCGTACCGGAAGCTGGGGGCCTCGTCGCGGGATCAGGCGCTCGCGATCGCGCACCGGCACGGCCTGCTGGGCGACGATGACTGAGCGCCGGCGCGCAGCTCGGTCGAGCACGCGCGACCTGCTCGTGGTCGCCGCGATCGGGGCGTTCGGCGCCGTGCTGCTCATCCTGCTCGTGCCGGTGACGACGCCGCTCGCGATCGTCGCGCCGCCCGCCTACGCGCTCGTCGTCGCCGTCCCCGCGACGGCGATCATGATCGCCCGACGGCTGGTGCCGCGTCGGCTCGCCGCCTCCGGCGCCGCCCTGGTCATGTCGGTGCTGCTCAGCGTGTTCACGCCGATCGGCATCCTCGCCGCGATCCCGCTGCTCGCCCAGGGCATCGCCATCGACGCGATGGTCGCGGCGCTGCGGTCCCGGCCGTCGCGCTGGCTGTGGGCGGGCCTCGTCGCGGGGGCCGTCGCCTTCGCGATCGCCCTGCCCGTCTTCGGGCCGCACCACCTCACCGCGGGCTGGCTGCTCGCGACCGCCGCGGCGCGACTCGTCGGGGGCGCGTTCCAGGCGTGGCTCTCCGGGGCGCTGGCGCGACAGATGCCGGGGCGTCTCGCCGCGCCCTGATGCGCCGCCCGGACGCCGTCGAGGGTGCCGGGGCCGGTCACCCGCCGCAGATGCCCCCGGCGGGGCCGGGGGCATCTGGTTCTCGCTTGGGTAAGCGATTGCCGTCCTGGGGGGCGGACGGCGAGTGCTCGAGCACAAGAGACGACGCTAGATCACGCCTCGGTGCCGCGATCGGGGTGCACACGTGGCTCGGAGGCTCCTGCCGAGTGACGCTCAGCTCGGACCTCCGCGGCTCGGATCCCGTCGAGGCGGTCGCAAGGGGTCGCCATCCGTCGCCTGTCGTGCGAGGCTCGACGGACCCGGACGCGGATCGGAGGACGCCGGTGAAGTCCATCGTGTACTCGAGTCGTGCGACGGCGGAGATGACCTCGGAAGCGCTCAGCTCGATCCTCGAGACCAGCCGACGCAACAACGAGCGTCTCGGGATCACGGGTCTGATGCTGTACCGCCGCCGACGGTTCTTCCAGCTGATGGAGGGTCCCGCCGCGGACATCGACGAGCGTCTCGAGGTGATCGAGCGCGACAGCCGCCACGAGCAGCTGCACGTGCACCTGAGCTACGACGTCGAGCGCCGCCAGTTCCCGGCGTGGTCGATGGGATTCGATGCCGTCTCCGACGACGCCGCCCGCAGCCTCCCCGGATACCGCTCCTCGATCAGCGACCTCTTCACCGCACCGGTGGATCGCTACGACCCGTTCCTTCCGGCGCTGCACGAGCTCATGCGCTGGTATCAGGATGCCGCGAGCGTGGGCGTGGGCGGCGCGCCCCGCGGCGGTGACGCCCCCGGGCGGTGATGCCCCGGCCGTGACGCCCCCAGCCGGCGCATGTCGTATCGTCGACACATGTTGGCTACGGCGGTCAAGACCGGCGAGATCGTCATGGAGACCTCGTCGATCTCCCCTGTCGGTCTCGGCCGACTGTCGCCCGCGACCTGGGTCTGGTTGGCGATGATGGCGTTCGGCGGGGTCGTCGCCGCCGTGGTCGCCGTCATCGAGCGGTCGCGACACGACCGCGAGGATCCGGACGACTGATCGCGGGCACGAGCTGACGAGGCGGCGCCGATGCGACATCGATCCGTGTCCCCGTCGCCCCGGTCCGACGACGTCGCGTCGTCTCACGGCGCATTCCGCGACCTCCGGCGCCACCAAATACCATTGGGTCGGCGTGGTGGCGTATCCGCCAGCGAGGAAGGTTGCTGAATTGCCAACGGGGACGAACCTTCCGGCGGTCGGGTGGTACAACCGGACCGTCATCATCGACGCGGTCCGGCGGGCCTCCGAGGGCATCAGCCGCGTCGAGCTGGTCGCGCTGACCAGGCTGTCCGCGCAGACGGTCTCGAAGGTGTGCGCCGCGCTCGTGCGGGAGGGCGTCTTCGAGGAGAGCGGGCGGCAGGGTGCCGGCGTGGGCAAGCCGCGCACGATGCTCCGGCTCCGTGCCGGCCACACCTACAGCGTCGGCGTGCACATCGACCCGACCCAGATCGCGACCGTCCTGGTGGATCTCACGGGCGCCTCCGTCGCCCACCGCGTCCTGCCCCTCGTCGAGATCCCCGACCTCGACGACGCGCTCTCCGAGATCGTCGCCGCCGTGGACGAGCTGACCGAGCGGCACGGCATCCCGCGCGACGCGCTCGTCGGGGTGGGGGTCGCGGTCCCCGGGCCCATCGACGTGCGGAGCGGCGTCGTGCTCGATCCGCCCTTCCTTCCCCAGTGGGGTCACGCGGACGTCCTGTCGCGGTTGACCGAGCTCTTCGACCTCCCGGTGCTGCTCGAGAAGGATGTCACCGCCGCCGTCGTGGGGGAGCGGTGGTCGAACACCTCGACCGACCTCAGCAACATGCTCTTCCTGTACTACGGGACCGGGGTGGGCGCCGGGCTCGTCGTCGGCAATCAGGTCATCAGGGGAGCGACCGGGAACGCCGGCGACGTGGGGGATCTGCTGATCCGCTCCGACGATGTCGCGAACCTGGGCGGGGCGCTCCTGCCCACGCGCGTCGTCGAGCTCGCGCGTGAGCGGGGGATCCTCCCCGCCTCGACGCCCGGCGCCGCCGTGAGCCCGGTGCGGGACGACTTCGCCCGGATCGTCGAGGCCGCGGCGGGAGGCGATGGCGCCGCGCGCGAGGTGATGGACGAGCTGGCCAGGGACATCGCGGCGGCCGTGACGGAGATCGTGAACCTCCTCGATCTCGACTCGATCGTCTTCGGGGGGCCGTATTGGACGCTCATCGCCGATCTGGTCGGCGATTCGGTCGCGCAGCGCGTCCGCGAGTCGAAGAACATCGTCCCCACGCATCCCATCAGCTTCTTCAGCGCATCCTCCGGCGATCAGGTCATCGCGATGGGCGCCGCGGCGCTCGTGCTCGACCGCCATTTCGCGCCGCAGGCGGACGGCCTGCTCATCCGCCGCTGATGCTCGCCGCGTCGGAGTCGGCGCCGCGATTGATTAGTCCGTCATAATGAGATATAAATGTGCTCGCGAATCTTCGCCAGCCAACGAGCAAGGGAGCTCCCATGAGATTGAGGTCCAAGTCGATCGCGATCGCGACGGGCGTCGCCGTCGCGGTGTCGGCCCTGGCCGGGTGCAGCGCACCGGCCGCCGACCCCACGCACATCAAGGTCGCGTTCTGGTCGGGATCCGATCCCTCCCTCAAGGACTTCCTCGGCGGCGTCGCCGCCGAGCTCGAGGAGGCCGACTCCGACATCACCGTCGAGCTGGTCCCCGTGGCCGGCACGGCCGACGACTACAAGTCGAAGCTGCAGCTCATGGCGCGCACGGAGTCGACCGCGCCCGACGTGATCTACGAGGACTCGTTCCTCGTGAAGTCGGATGCCGCGGCCGGGTACCTCGCGCCGCTCGACGACTACGTCGCCGAGTGGGACGACTGGTCGCTCTTCTCGGAGGGCGTGCAGGAGGCCGGCGCCGGCGAGGACGGCAAGATCTACGGGATCTCGGCGGGCACCGACCTGCGCGCCATCTGGTACAACAAGGACATCCTCTCGGCGGCGGGCCTCGAGACGCCGTGGCAGCCCGAGACGTGGCAGGACATCCTCGATGCCGCGGAGGCGGTCGCCGCGACGAGCCCCGACGTCATCCCGCTCAACCTCTACGCCGGCAAGGCGGCGGGAGAGGCGAGCTCGATCCAGGGCTTCCAGATGCTGCTCTCCGGAACGGACGACTGGCTGGTCGACGACGGGGGCAAGTGGGTGCTCGGCTCCCAGGGCTTCCGAGACGCGCTGCAGTTCGTCGAGGACGTCTACCAGAACGACCTCGGCCCCTCGCCGCAGCTGACCAGCAGCGCCGACTACAAGGGCCAGATCTCCAACCAGCTGCTGCCGGAGGGCAAGCTCGCCATAGCGATCGACGGCTCGTGGATGCCGACCACCTGGGTCGAGGGCGGCGCGGCGCCGTGGCCCGGCTGGGAGGACACCATGGGCGTCGCCGCCATGCCGACCCAGAACGGACAGGAGCCCGGCACGACGGCGATGTCCGGCGGGTGGCTGCTCTCGATGGGCGCCAAGAGCACGGCGAAGGACCTCGCCTGGCGGTACATCTCGACGGCGCTCAACCAGGAGAACTCCGCGAAGCTCGCCGAGGCGCTCGTCATCACCGGCGCTCGCTCCGACGTCTCGCCCAGCGAGGAGTACCTCGCGAAGAACCCCACCGCCGACTTCTTCTCCGAGCTGGTCGCGACCACCCACTTCCGGCCGGCGACCGAGGACTACCCGCGCATCTCCAGCGAGATCCAGGTGGCGACCGAGGAGGTCATCACCGGCAGCGCGACGGTCGAGGATGCGGCGCGCCGCTGGGACGACACCGTGACGAAGATCGTGGGCGACGAGAACACCGTGAAGGGCTGATCGGGTGACGTCGCTGTCATCGGCGCCGACCGGCGCGCGCCGCAGGCGCGGCCGGTCGGCCTCACGGTCCCTCGCCCGCTCGATCCCGCTCCTGCCCGGTGTGGTGCTGCTCGGCGTCTTCATGGCGGGCCCCATCGTCACCGCCATCGTGGGCTCCTTCACCGACTCCTCGCTCACGGGGGCGGCGGCATCCAGCTCGTCCTGGGTCGGGCTGCAGAACTACATCGACCTGTTCACGAGCCCCGACTTCCCGAACGCGGTCTGGCTCACGGTCGTGTTCGTGCTCGTGTCCGGCGTGATCGGGCAGAACGTCGTCGGCATGGTCCTCGCACTGCTGCTCCGCTCGGGCAGCCGCAGGGTCGGCGGATTCGTGAGCACCTTCGTGATCGCCGCGTGGGTGCTGCCCGAGATCGTCGGCGCCTTCGCGGGCTACGCGTTCTTCAGCGAGGACGGGACCCTCAACGCCGTCCTCGCGGGGCTCGGGCTCGAGACCGTCCCCTGGCTCTACGCCTTCCCCATGATGTCGGTCATCATCGCGAACATCTGGCGAGGGTCGGCGATGTCGATGATGATCTACTCCGCCGCCCTGCAGGGCATCCCCGCCGAGATCACGGAGGCCGCCGAGATCGACGGCGCGTCCGGGATCAAGCGGTTCTTCCTCGTCACGCTGCCGATGATCCGCAGCAGCATCGCGACGAACATGATGCTGATCGTCCTGCACACCCTGTCGGTGTTCACCCTGATCTGGGTGATGACGGTCGGCGGGCCGGGGAACAGCAGCACGACGCTGCCGGTCCTCGCCTACCAGGAGGCGTTCAAGTACTCGCAGCTCGGCTACGGCACGGCGATCGCCGCCGTCATGCTCGTCGTCGGCGCGATCTTCTCGGTGATGTACCTGCGCGCCCTGCGCACGGACGGAGGCCCCGAATGAGCATGACCTCTCCCAGCGGACGCGGGCTCCGCCTCGCCGTGAACCTGGTGCTGCTCGTCGTCGGCCTGCTCTTCGCGCTGCCGCTGCTGTGGATGGTGCTCGCCTCCGTCGACGCCTCGGCCACGCTCGCGCTGCAGGCGCCCTCGCTCACGCTCGACAACTTCGCGAAGGTGCTCACGCCGGATCTCGCCGGCCTCCCGCTGCTGAACAGCTTCCTGCTCTCGGCCGGCTGCGCCGTGATCACGGTCGCGCTCGCGACCCTGGCCGCGTATCCCCTGTCGCGCTACCGCACGAAGTTCAACAAGCGCTTCCTCTACACGCTGCTGTTCGCGACGTCGCTGCCGATGACCGTCCTCATGGTCCCGGTGTACTCGCTGTTCGCCCAGCTCAACCTCATCGACTCGCTTCCCGGGACCACGCTGTTCCTCGCGGCGTCGGAGCTGCCCTGGGCGATCTGGCTCATGAAGAACTTCGTCGACTCCGTGCCGACCGAGCTCGAGGAGGCGGCCTGGGTCGACGGCGCCTCCAGCATGCGCGCGCTGTGGACGATCATCGTCCCGCTCATCCGCCCGGGGCTCGCCGTCGTGGGGATCTACGTGTTCTCCCACGCCTGGGGCAACTTCTTCGTGCCCTACGTCCTGCTGCTCAGCCAGCAGTACCAGCCTGCGGCGGTGAGCATCTTCACCTTCTTCGGAGAGTACGGCGCGGTCGCCTACGGACAGCTCGCCGCCTACTCCCTCGTCTACTCGGCTCCCGTGCTCGCGCTCTACGCCTTCGTGTGGAAGTCGCTCGGCGGCGGCTCCGCACTGGCCGGAGCGATGAAGGGATGAGCCGAAGCTCCCGCTCACGAAAGGAACCGCCCGAGTGACTGCCGCCCGGCGACCCAACATCGTCCTCATCCTCACCGACGACCACGCCGCGCACGCCATCGGCGCCTACGGCTCGGTCGTCAACCGCACGCCGCGTATCGACGAGATCGCGGCCGAGGGGCGCGTGCTCGAGAACTGCTTCTGCACGAACTCGCTGTGCGCGCCCTCGCGCGCCAGCATCCTGACGGGCGCGTACAGCCACGTGAACGGCGTGACGACGCTCGGCGCCCACATCGACGCCTCGCAGCCCACCTTCGTCTCGGCGCTGCGGGAGAGCGGATACCGCACGGCGATCGTGGGGAAGTGGCACCTCGGCGACGGCGCGCCCCACGACCCGCAGGGCTTCGACTACTGGGATGTCCTCGTCGAGCAGGGCGAGTACTTCGACCCCACGTTCCTGTCCGCGGAGGGCCGGCGCACCGTCCCCGGCTACGCGACGGATGTCATCACCGACCTGGCGCTCGAGTGGGCGGAGCAGCAGGAGGGCGACGCGCCCTGGTGCCTCCTGATCTGGCACAAGGCGCCGCACCGGCCCTGGGAGCCCGACGAGGCCCACAAGGGCATGTACTCCGATCCCATCCCGGTCCCCGCGACCTTCGGCGACGACTACGCCACGCGGACCTCCGCCGCCCACCGGGCGACCATGCGGGTGGCCGACGACCTCACGCTCGAGGACCTCAAGGAGTACCCGCCGCCCGGCCTCACCTACGAGGAGACCGCGCTCTGGAAGTACCAGCGCTACATGGAGGACTACCTGGCCTGCGTCGCCTCGGTCGACGACAACGTCGGCCGGGTCCTCGACTGGCTCCGGGGGCGCGAGCTCTTCGACGACACCCTCGTCATGTACAGCTCCGACCAGGGCTTCTACCTCGGCGACCACGGCTGGTACGACAAGCGGCTCATGTACGACGAGGCGCTGCGCATGCCGCTGCTCGTCAGCTACCCGCGGCAGATCCCGGCGGACGGCACCCGGCTCGGGCAGATCGTCACGAACGTCGACTTCGCCCAGACCATCCTCGAGGCGGCCGGAGTGGCCGCCCCGGAGCGGATGCAGGGCGTGAGCATCTGGCCGCAGCTGACCTCCGACCCCGAGCGGCCGACGCGCGACGCCATGTACTACCGGTACTACGAGCACGGCGACTCCAACCACGGCGTCTTCTCGCATTACGGCGTCCGGACCGAGCGGCACAAGCTCATCTACTTCACGGCGGACGGCGAGGGGCAGCCGTGGACCTCCAACCTGGTCTTCACCCCCGACTGGGAGCTCTACGACCTCGTCGAGGACCCGGACGAGCTGCGCAACGTCGTCCACGATCCCGCCTACGCCGAGGTCCGGGACGAGCTCATCGACCTCCTGGCGCGCGTGCAGCGCGAGGCGGGGGACACCCCGCACCCCTCGCAGGCGCTCATGGACCCCCGCACCTGATCGACGGCCGCCGCCGTCCCGATCTCCGCACTCTCGAAAGGCCCCCGTGCACGACACCGCTGCGCTCATCACCAACCGCATCCGACGCTTCCGCCGCGAGCAGGTCCGCGCCGCCGTCGAGGGCGATCGTCGCGCGCTCACGGTGACCGCCTGGCGGGTTCCCGGCGAGCCGGTGGAGTTCGACCACGCGCTCGCGCAGAGCTACGAGCCGATCGCTCCCGGCGATGCGCTGGGCGCGCCCTGGTCCACCTGCTGGCTGCACGTCACGGGCGAGCTCCCGGAGACGGGGGCGGACGGCCGCTTCGTCGCGGAGGCCAGCATCGACCTCGGCTTCACCCACGACCGCCCCGGCTTCCAGTCGGAGGGCCTGGTCTGGACGACCGACGGGCGCACCGTCAAGGGTGTGGAGCCGCTCAACTCCTACATCCCGCTCTCGGAGCGGCACGGGACCGTGCGCGGCGGCGCGATCGACTTCTACGTCGAGGCGGCCTCCAACCCCGATGTGACGGAGGGCTGGCAGTTCCGCCCGACCCGGCTGGGCGATCCCGAGACGGCGGGGACGGATCCCGCCTACCGGCTCGGGCGCGTCGACGTGCTCGTGCGCGACACGCAGGCCGCCGAGCTGGAGCAGGACCTCTGGACCCTCGCCGGGCTGCTCGAGCAGATCCCGGCCGACTCGACGCGCCACGCGCGGATCTCCCGCGCGATCGAGAACGCGATGGACGCCTTCGATCCGGACGACGTCGTCGGGAGCGTGCCGGCGGCGAGGGCGCAGCTCGCCGACGTGCTGGCATCGCCGGCCAGCGCGAGCGCCCACCGCGTCGTCGCCGTCGGCCACGCGCACATCGACTCCGCCTGGCTCTGGCCCGTGCGGGAGACCGTCCGCAAGTGCGCGCGGACGTTCTCGAACGTGCTCGACCTGATGGACGCCGACCCCGACTTCGTGTTCGCCGCCTCCTCGGCGCAGCAGTACGCCTGGGTGGAGCGCGTCTACCCCGAGCTGTTCCAGCGGATCGCGGCGCGCGTCGCGGAGGGCCGCTGGGTCCCGGTCGGCGGCATGTGGGTCGAATCGGACACGAACCTGCCGGGAGGCGAGGCGCTCGCCCGGCAGTTCGTGATGGGCACCCGCTACTTCCAGGACGCGTTCGGGATCCGCTCGCGCGTCGGCTGGCTGCCCGACTCCTTCGGCTACTCCGCGGCGCTCCCGCAGATCCTCCGGCGCTCGGGGCTGCCCTCCTTCCTCTCGCAGAAGATCTCCTGGAACGAGACCAACACCTTCCCGCACCACACCTTCGAGTGGGAGGGCATCGACGGCTCGCGCGTGTTCACGCACTTCCCGCCGGTCGATCTCTACAACTCCGTGCTGAGCCCCGCCGAGCTCGCGCACGCGGAGCGCAACTTCGCCGACAAGGCGGACTCGTCCTCCTCGCTCGTCCCCTTCGGGCACGGCGACGGGGGCGGCGGCCCGACCCGCGAGATGCTCGCCGCGTCCCGCCGTGCGGCCTCGCTGGAGGGCTCGCCGAGAGTGCGCGTCGCCGGCCCGGAGGCCTTCTTCGACGAGGCGCGCGCGGAGTACGCGACGCCGCCCGTGTGGAGCGGCGAGATGTATCTCGAGCTGCACCGCGGCACCTACACCTCGCAGGCGCGCACCAAGCGCGGCAACCGGCGCAGCGAGTCGCTGCTGCACGAGGCCGAGCTGTGGGCGACGACGGCCGCGCTCCGTGCGGGCCACGCGTATCCCGCCGAGCGGCTGACGGACATCTGGCGCCGGGTGCTGCTCCACCAGTTCCACGACGTGCTCCCCGGATCGTCGATCGCGTGGGTGCACCGCGAGGCGGAACGCGACTACGAGCTCATCGCCGCCGAGCTCGAGCAGATCATCGCCGAGGCGCTGGCCGCGCTGTCGCCGGCGGACGGGGAGCGCGCGCTCGCCAACTCGGGCCCCTTCGCGCAGGACGGCATCCTGTCGCTCGGCGCGGGCACGCCGCACATCGAGGACCGGGTCGAGGTGCACCGCGGGTCGGACGGCGTGGTCCTGCAGAACGCCGCCCTGCGCGCGCACATCGACGCCGACGGCCACGTGGTCTCGCTGGTCGACCGGGCGAGCGGGCGCGAGAGCGTTCCCCCCGGACAGCGTGCCGCGGTGCTGGAGCTGTACCGCGACACCCCGAACCAGTGGGACGCCTGGGACATCGATGCGCACTACCGCCGGCACCGTCGGGTGCTCGACGACGTGTCGGCCTGGGAGCTGGACGACGCCGACCCCTCGCGGCCGGTCGTCCGGGTCACGCGCGCCTTCGGCGGATCGACCGTCGTCGCGGAGATCTCGCTGTCGGCGAGGGCACGCGCACTCGACATCGCCTACGACATCGACTGGCACGAGAACCAGAAGCTCCTCAAGGCCGCGTTCCCGATCGATGTGCACGCCGAGTCCTCCGCCGCCGAGATCCAGTTCGGGCACGTCCGACGCTCCATCCTCGAGAACACGAGCTGGGATGCCGCCCGCTTCGAGACGAGCGGCCACCGGTGGGTCCACGTCGGCGAGACCGGCTTCGGCGCCGCGCTCGCCAACGACGCCAGCTACGGGCACGACGTGACCCGGAATCCGCGGGACGGCGGCGGCTCGTACGCCGTCATCCGCCAGTCGCTGCTGCGCGCGCCGCGGTTCCCCGACCCGCGCGCCGACGAGGGCCGGCACCGCTTCGCGCTCTCCGTGCGCCCGGGGGCGAGCGTGCGCGACGCGGTCGAGGAGGGCTACCGGCTGGCGTATCCGCTGCGTGCGGTCCCGGCCGACATCGCGCCGATCGCGGGCGTCGTGCGCGGGAACGCCGTGATCGAGACGGTGAAGCTCGCGGAGGACGGCAGCGGCGACCTCGTGCTGCGACTGTACGAGCCCCTCGGCGAGCGGGGGTCCTCCGAGCTCCGCATCGAGACCCCGGTCGACGAGATCTGGCAGACCGACCTCATCGAGGAGCGCGTCTCCCCCGAGGACGAGGCGCCCGCCTCCACCGCCGTGGACGCGGCCGGTGCGGGCGTCGTCATCGAGCTCGCCCCGTTCCAGATCGTGACGCTGCGAGCACGTCGTGCGAGCTGAGAGGACCCCGACGATGCCGAACCGTGACGAGCGACCGACGTGGCTGCGGCGCGCCCCCGGTGCGCAGCCGCGCATCTCCTTCGGCGCCGACTACAACCCCGATCAGTGGCCGCGCGAGGTCTGGGACGAGGATGTCGCGCTCATGCGCGAGGCGAACGTCGACGTCGTCTCGGTCGCGATCTTCTCCTGGGCCAGGATCCAGCCGGCCCGCGACCGCTGGGATCTCGACTGGCTGGACGAGGTCATGGACCTGATGGCCGCGAACGGCATCGGGGTGGACCTCGCGACCGCGACGGCGTCGCCGCCGCCCTGGCTGACGGCCGCGCACCCCGAGGTGCTGCCGGTCACGCGCGACGGCAGCGTGCTCTCGCAGGGGGGACGGCAGCACTGGCGCCCCACCTCGCCGGTGTTCCGCCGCTTCGCGCTCGAGCTCGTCGAGGTGCTCGCCGAGCGGTACCGCTCGCATCCGGCGCTCGTCGCGTGGCACGTCAGCAACGAGCTCGGCTGCCACAACATCCTCGACTTCTCGGACGACGCCGCGGCCGCGTTCCGCACCTGGCTCGAGCAGCGATACGGCACGATCGAGCAGCTCAACGAGGCGTGGGGCACCAGCTTCTGGTCGCAGCGCTACGGCGCCTTCGCCGAGATCCTCCCGCCGCGGCTTGCCGCATCCTTCCCCAACCCGACCCAGCAGCTCGACTTCGCGCGCTTCTCCTCGAACGCGTTGAAGGATCACCTCATCGCGGAGCGGGAGATCCTCACGCGGATCACCCCGGACGTCCCCGTGACCACGAACTTCATGATCATGGGCGAGATGAAGGGGATGAACTACGCGGACTGGGCCGATGCCGTCGACTTCGTCTCAAACGACCACTACGTCCAGCCCGGGTCGGGTGCGCGCGACGAGCTCGCGTTCTCGGCCTCCCTGACGAGCGGCGTCGCCGGCCACCGCCCCTGGTTCCTGATGGAGCACTCGACGAGCGCCGTCAACTGGCAGCCGATCAACGTCGCGAAGCGACCCGGCGAGATGGCCCGCGATGCGCTCGCGCACGTCGCCCGGGGCGCCGACGCGGTGTGCTACTTCCAATGGCGGCAGTCGCGAGCCGGCGCCGAGAAGTACCACTCGGGGATGGTGCCGCACGCCGGCGCCGACAGCCGGCTGTTCCGCGACGTCGTCGACCTCGGGCGCATGCTGCGACAGCTCGACGAGGTGGCCGGGAGCGAGCCGACCGCGGCCCCCGTCGGGATCGTCTTCGACTGGGAGTCCTGGTGGGCCAGCGAGCTCGACTCCCACCCGACGGACCGGCTCCGCTATCGCCGCGAGGCGCTGGAGTGGTGGCGCGCGCTGCTGGATCTCGGCATCCGCGCCGAGGTCGTGCCCTTCGGGGGCGATCTCTCGCGCCATCGGGTGATTGTCGCGCCGATCCTGCACCTCGTCTCGGACCGCGGTGCCGCGCGGCTGGAGGACTACGTGCGCGAGGGCGGCCACCTCGTCCTCACCTACTTCTCGGGCATCGTGGACGAGCGCGACCAGATCCGGCTCGGCGGCTACCCGGGGGCGTTCCGCGAGCTCCTGGGGGTCCGCGTCGAGGAGTTCGAGCCGCTGCTCGACGGCGAGCGCCTGCTGCTCGACGGCGGGCTCGCCGGCGACACCTGGAGCGAGCAGGTCTCGCTGACCGCCGAGGACGTCGAGGTCCTCCTCTCCTACCGCGAGGCGGGCCGGAACTCGGGGCCCGCGGTGACGCGGCGGGCCGTGGGCGCGGGGAGCGCGAGCTACGTCTCGACGCGCCTGGGCGAGGAGGGCCTGCGCGGGCTGCTCCCGGTGCTCCTCGATGCGGCGGGGCTGGCCTCGGAGCTCCCCGAGGCGCTCCGCGGCCGGGTCGAGCACGCACAGCGAGCGGACGCCGACACCGTCTGGGAGTTCTTCGTCAACCGCACGGACCAGCCCGTCGCGCTCGAGGGCCTTGCCGGCATCCCGATCCTGTCCTCCGGCTCGGACGACCCGGATGTGCTCGCGGCGAGAGGCGTCGCCGTGCGGCGGCGTCCGCGCGATCGCGCCGCGGAGCTGGACGCGGCAGACTGACCGCGCGGCCGACCGGCCGCGCCGCCGACGAGGGAGATGACATGCAGCTCGAGCTCGACCGCAAGGTGGTCATGATCACCGGCGCCGGCAGAGGCATCGGGCGCGCGATCGCCGAGACCTTCATGCGCGAGGGGTCGATCGTCGTCGTGACCGATGTGAGCGAGGAGGCGATCGCCTGGGCCGAGCCCACCCGCACCGCCGCCGGCGTCGCCGGCTCGTCGCTCGTCTGCGACGTCCGCTCGACCGCGTCCGTCCGGGCCGCGGTCGATGCCGTCCTCCAGCGACACGGGCGGATCGACGTCCTCATCAACAACGCCGGGATCCTGGGCGAGGGGCTGATCGAGGACACGGACGACGAGACGTGGAACCGCGTGCTCGACGTCAACGTCACGGGCACCTTCCGCACCTGCCAGGCCGTCATGCCGGCCATGAAGCGGCAGGGCGGCGGCCGGATCATCAACGCCGCGTCCTTCGCGGCGATCGTGCCGAGCGTCGGCAGCGCCGCCTATGCGGCCTCCAAGGCGGCGGTCGTGCAGTTCACCCGGACGCTGGCCGGGGAGCTCGGCCCCTGGGGGATCACGGCGAACGCCTACGCCCCCGGCATGATCCCCACCGACATCAACGGCTTCACCGAGCGGCCCGACGCGGAGCAGTCGCGGCTGCTCGACACGCTCACGCTCCGCCGCTGGGGGGAGCCCGAGGAGGTGTGCGACCTCCTCTGCTTCCTCGCGAGCGACGCCTCCCGCTACATCACGGGGACGCTGCTCGATGTGAGCGGCGGCAAGCTCGCCACGCAGCTGCCGCAGCGCGCCTACGAGATCGCGGGGCGCGCGTGAGGGCCGATGGGCGCCGCGTCGCCTGGGTCACCGGCGCGGGAAGCGGCATGGGGCGCGCGGCGGCCGTCGCGCTCGCCCCGGACCGCCGCGTGGCGCTGAGCGGTCGGCGCCGAGCCGTGCTCGACGAGACCGCGCGGCTGGTCGAGCGCGCGGGCGGGGAGGCGCTCGTCCTCCCGCTCGACACCCGCGACGCCGAGTCCATCGCCGCGGCGCGAGACGAGATCCGCGCAGGATGGGGGAGGGTCGACGAGGTCGTGCTCGCCGCCGGGCTCAATGCGCCGAAGCGCTCGTGGCGCGACCACGCCATGGCGGACGTGGAGGCGATCATCGAGACCAACCTGACCGGGACGATGCGCGTCCTCGACGCCGTCCTGCCCGATCTGCGGGCCGCCGGCTCCGGACACGCCGTCGTCGTCTCCTCCTACTCCGCGTGGCGGTTCTCGCCGCTCGCCGGCGTCGCCTACAGCGCGAGCAAGAGCGCGCTCGCGTCCTTGTGCCAGACCCTCAACGCGCAGGAGGCCGCCGCCGGCGTGCGCGCGTGTCACCTCTGCCCCGGCGACGTCGACACCGAGTTCCTGCGCCTGCGGCCCGAGGTGCCCGGGGAGGCGGCGCGGGCCGCGATGCTGAGCCCCGAGGACGTCGCCAGGGCCATCCGCTTCGTGCTCGACTCGCCCGCGCACGTCCGCCTCGACGAGCTCGTGATCAGCCCGATCTCGCAGACCTGATCGACCTCGGAGACCGCGATGCGACGCGCGTCTCGGGGTCACGGCGGGGCCCGCGTCGTCGATGCCCGCATTCCCGCTGCGGCACGCGTCAGCGGCTCGAGTCGGTCAGCGCAGTGCGAGCACCACGACGATGACGAGCGCGGCGGCGGCCGCGGCGAGCACGGCGCCGGCGGTGGCGCCGATCATGGCCCCGTCGGGCAGGCCGCGCGGGCTCTCGCCCGCGACCAGCGCGCGGTGCACCCGGCGGTAGCGCAGCTGCGAGGCGGCGGCGATGCCTCCCGCCGCGGCGAGGCAGAGCAGCGACGGGACGAGCGTCCACAGGCCGGCCAGATCCGGCAGGATGCGCGCGCCCAGCAGCGCGCCGACGCCCATGGCCAGCGCGGTGCGCCGCCACGCCAGAGCGGTCCGCTCGGGCTGCAGCCCCGCGTCGAAGACGCGGTCGGGGAGGGTCATGCCAGCAGCACCGCGAGCAGCACGAGCACGGCGACGACGGCGACCCCGATGCCGAGCGGCAGGGCGAGGTGGGGCGCGGGGAGCGGGCGCGAGCGGCGCAGAGCCCGCTCCGCCGACATCCACCCGAGCCAGGCCTGGACGGGCGTGGCGCAGCCGAGCACGATCAGCAGCACCGACGCGGCGAGGCGGAGCTGGGGCTGCAGGCCGAGCCCGAGCGCCTCGAGGGCGACGCCGCCCGCGATGAGGGCGAGCGCGGTGCGGATCCAGGCGAGGAAGGTGCGCTCGTTCGCCAGGGTGAAGCGCGCGTCGGGCTCCTCGCCGTCGCGATAGACACGGGCGGGGAAGCGCGCGCGGTCGCTCATGCGCTCGCCTCCTCGCGCCGCGCGACGGAGCGGAAGCCGGTGTTGCTCATCGACGAGTCCGGGGTGTTCGACGAGCGGGCCGCGTTGCGGTAGCGGTTGCAGTAGGAGTCGTGGCAGAGGAACGATCCGCCGCGCATCACCCGCGCCTGCCCGTGGTCGGGGCCGGCGGGCTCGTGACGCGGCGAGACGGCGTAGTAGCCCGCATCCCACCAGTCGGCGCACCATTCCCAGACGTTGCCGACGGTCTGCCAGAGCCCGTAGGCGTTGGGCTCGAAACTGCGCACCGGCGCGGTGGTGAGGTAGCCGTCGTCGAGGGTGTTGGTCAGCGGGAATCGACCCTGCCAGACGTTCATGCGGTGCGGTGCGCCGTCGGTGCCGCCGATCTCGTCGCCCCAGGGGAAGCGGTCGCCGTCGCGCCCGCCGCGCGAGGCGGCCTCCCACTGCGCCTCGGTCGGCAGCGCACGTCCGGCCCAGTCGCAGTAGGCCTTCGCGTCGTTCCAGGAGAGGTGGATCGCGGGGTGGTCGCCCCGGTCCGTGAGATCCGACCCGGCACCGCCGGGATGCCGCCAGTCGGCTCCGCGCACGCCCAGCCACCAGGGCGTTCCGGGCGCCTGTCCCATCACGTCGGACTCGGGGGCGGTGAGCGCGAGGTGGAACACGGCCGAGAAGCCGAAGGTCTCGGCCTCGGTGCGGTAGCCCGTCGCGTCGACGAAGCGGGCGTAGTCGTCGTTCGTGACCGTCGTCGCATCGATCGAGAAGGCGTCGAGCTCGACCGGGTGGCGGGGCGTCTCGCCGTCGCCGCGGTTCTGGTCACCGCGCGCGTCGCCCATCAGGAACGTCTGCGCCGGCACGGTCACCTGCTCGATCCGATGCGGCCTCGCCGACGGCGCCGTCGGCACAGTGCCCGTCGCCGGCGCGGCCATCGCGAGGAACGCGGCACGGCCCTTCGGCGCACAGCAGTCCGCCGCCGACGCGGAGGTGCCGGCATCGTCGAGGTGAGGGGAGCCGTCATGGTCGTGCGGGATCATCACCACCATTCAAGCAGTGCCACAGGCGACGTCCGTCCGATGTGATGAGGCCGTGCGGTGCCAATCCCGATCGGCTCGTCCGAATGCGGACGCGAGCGGCGACCGTGCCTGGAGAACAACGAAGTCCCCTGGAGATCCAGGGGACTCGGTGGTGCCTCCGACCGGTGTCGATCCGGTGACCTTTCGATTCTTCGTCAGATCGGGATGACGGGAGGTCGGACCTTTGGCCTCGAATTCTCACAACTCCCTCATCACCGCGGCCCGCTGTGATCGCAGTCGGCGCTTGGAGCGTGTCCGGCTTGTGTTTGCGTTGTGTCCGCTCGGATCCGATCGCGAACCTGGCACCGAGTTCGATCGCCGGATCGCGGCTGACCGATAGCGAGTCGGGCCCTTTTCCGCTTCGAGCCGGCGAGCAAACACCGAGATCTGATGCTCGAGTTCAGCGAGCCTCACGCAGTCTCGACTGGTGGGCGAGAATGGTCGGGCCAGAGGGGGATGATGTCCTGTGTCGAGCGAAGCCGAAGCGCTGACGCTGGTAGAGCTACGCTCACTATTGCTCGATTGGACCGTCGACGCTGCTGACCGCGCGCAAGTCGATCAGTACGTACGCTCGCTCAGCGTGCAGGATATTCAGCTCCATGCGGTTTCGACTGAGTGCCTGCAGAGCACGTACCGGCGGCGCTCGCGGCGCGACACCTCAGTCCTCGGACTGCGGGAGTTCTGCCGGAAGCTCGAGGTGACACGGCAGAGCGAAGTTCTCTACGGCATGGTCAGTACTGATGCGGCGGTGCTGAGCATTTGGCTGAGTACACCTGGCCGTTCGCTGATTGGCGCCACATTCGGCCGCGTGCAACATCATCGCCAACTCTGATCGCTTGCGCTCGGTAGGGCGGTCACCGGTTGTCGCCACCTCTCTCGAACGCGGCGGGTGGATGGTTCGCAAAGGGCTCGATGGCACTTCACGGGCTCCCGCACGCGACTCCGCGGTCACCAGTCTGAGTCGCATCGGGACCGCGGAGCTACATCACCGAGCAGCCGTCGGCCGCGGGCGAGCGCTCAGGCGGTGGGATAGGCGGTCCGGCTGACGGTCAACCGTTCCCCGCTCCCGTGCGCTCCCATGTGAGCACATGTGGGGACTGTTCGTTCTGGACGAGGTGCATCACCCACCCGACGAGCTCGCCAGATGCTCTCCGCACCGATGCGACTCGACCGTATTCATCGGCGGAACGCGAGAACCCCCGCCTGAGCGGGGGTTCACCCGGTGCCTCCGACCGGCGTCGATCCGGTGACCTTTCGATGCTCAGTGATTTCGGGGTCGCTTATTTTCGCACTGTGTCCATAGTGTCGGCTCCATTCTGACCAGGGATTTTCCCGGTGGTCGCAGTTGCTCTCAGTTCGTTTAGTGGCCGAAACTGGCCCGGATATGGCCCGGGGTCGGCAGGTCCGCCACTCGCCGTTGTGTTCGATTTTTTCGTTTGTCCCCGTAGGATAGGAACCATGAGCACCTCGACCGACACACCACGCGGCGCCCGCAAGGCACAGACCTACCTCCCCGAGGCCGGCGCCCGCGAGGAGATTCTCGACTTCGCCGAGTTGATGCGTGAGCTCGAAGTCTTCCTCTCGCAGAACTCGTCCAAGGCGGCGCTCGTCGATCCCCAAGGCAACGCCCGTCCTATCCCGGATGAGATCTTTCGCATCCTCGATCAGGTGACGAACGCGCTCGCCGCAGGCGAGGGCATCACGATCGTGCCACAGGGCATGACCATGACGACGCAGCAGGCCGCGGACTTCCTCGGCATCAGCCGCCCGACGCTGGTCCGCCTCCTGGAGGCGGGCGATATCGCCTACGACAAGCCGGGCCGCCACCGTCGCGTCCGGCTGGAGGACTTGGTCGCGTACCAGGCGAGCTTCCGCGCTGAGCGTCGCGCTGCGCTGCGCGAGTTGCAGCGATCCAGCCTCGGGGCGAAGTTGCAGGTCGGTCACCCGGCCGATGTCAAGCGTCGTTCGGAGCTGGACGCTGAGTGAGCTTTCCCGCGTTCTTCGACACCAACGTTCTCTACGGGGCGCTGCTCAACGACTTCATTCTCGAACTCGCTGATCGTGGACTGTTCCGGCCACTGTGGTCGAAGGATGTTCTGTTCGAGTTAGCGAAGAACCTCGTGAAGAACGGCGAGGACCCGGCGCTCGTTGCCAAGCGCGTCGGCACAATGGAACGCTACTTCACCGACGCGATGGTCACCGGCTACGACGACCTGGTGCCCACGATGACGAATGACGAAAAGGATCGGCACGTGCTCGCCGCCGCCGTCCGCGGCGGCGCCGAGGTACTCGTGACCTTCAACACGAAGCACTTCCCTGCGGAGGCCGTCGAACCGTTCGACCTCGAAGTCGTCCACCCCGAGGGCTTCCTCCTGGATCAGCTGGATCTCTACCACGCGCCGACGCTGCGCGCCTTGGTCGAACTTGTTGAGGGGTACGACTCCCCGGCGATGACCGTCGACGACTTCCTGCTCGCACTCACCCGTGCCGGGGTGCCGAAGTTCGTGGATGCGGCCCGGTCGAAGCTCTACTGAGCATTCCGCTGATTGTTGACGGCTGGTCGATCGCGGACCTGCAACGAACCCGCCGATCGGCTCCAACCCGCGTGTTCTCAAGGGTTTCTGGCGTCTGCCTTTATTGATGGCTTGTTGACGGAGGCCCTGGTCGCCCGAAGAAGATCGGGTCGTCGTGGCTGCCGATATGGTCGAGCAGCGCTTGCACGTTCTTGGTCGGGCGTCTGCGCTGGTACTCATGGAACTTGAGGTTCCGGTCCCGCCAATAGATCGACCTCAGTCCGGTCGAGATGGTGTAGCGCAGCCGAGCGATCGGGAATCGGGTGTCCTCGCCGATCCCGTTCCACGGCGGGCGGACCTCCACGATGTCGACGTGGAGTGTAGACACGTCCGCCTCGACCTTTGCCCGATCCCAGAGGTGCTCCGGCCAGATCCTGCGACACCGCAACTGGATGCGATCGAGGTCAGCTTCCGGCAGGGCCATGCCCTATTCCTATCAACCGTGCCGTCACAACCCGGGCCCTGGGGTCGCCGGAGTCGACCCCCGGACGGGAACTGTTCGGCCAGAGCGGGGGTGCAGCGCGAGCGCCCAGGCGAACCGCCAATGCAACTTCAGCGCCACGCCCTACGTGAATAACGCGAATCGCACATAGTTGCTATCGCGTATGCGCGGCCGATGCTCAGATCGCTTGCGAGGGCGCCGGTCACAGCCTTTGAGAGGCCGAGCGACCGTCGCTTCGTCGTCGACTCCCCGATCGGAGCGCCCCGTCCTCGGTGTGGGCGATGTACTGGGAGAGAACGTCTCCCCAAAGTACGCGAACGCTTTCAGCATGCGAGATGGGCAAGCACGCATGTCGCATTTGCTGACGACGGCGGCTCGTTCAGCTTCCCGCCGCGTTGCTATGGCGCATGATCTGGGCTGAGGGAGCGCCTCCTCGCGCGTCGGCTACACCATCGGCTACACCTAGAGTGCGGGTGGCGACGACTCGCCTGTTATTACGGTGCCTCCGACCGGCGTCGATCCGGTGACCTTTCGATTTTCAGTCGAACGCTCTACCAACTGAGCTACAGAGGCTCGGGACTGCAAGACAGTGCCCGGATGGAGAAGAACCCCTCCGTGAAGAGGGGTTCCGCTTCCGCGACCCTGACGGGACTTGAACCCGCGACCTCCGCCGTGACAGGGCGGCACGCTAACCAACTGCGCCACAGGGCCTTGCTGTTCGGACGCCTCGCGGCATCCTTGTTCAATTATATGGCTGTCGTCGACCTCAACCGAATGTGACCCCAACGGGATTCGAACCCGTGCTGCCGCCGTGAAAGGGCGGTGTCCTAGGCCACTAAACGATGGGGCCGTGTCGTGCGGCACAGCAACCGAGGGTCAAGCATACGGGCGGCGAGTCCGAAAAGCGAATCGAGCGGGAGGCGGATTCCGCGGCCCGACGAGGACGGCCGCGTGCCGCGGATTCGGCGTTTCCCGGCGAATGAGCGCGGCATCCCGCAGGCGCGGGGTTAGGTTCAACCTGTCGTCGAGACTTCGCGGAACCCGGACGCGTGCATCGCGCCGGCGTCCGGGACGCCATGACGGCCGGCATCCCCGTGAGCACGGGCCTGGGCGTGAACCGGCCCTGTTGCTACTGTGGTTGCTGTTGTCAATGTGATGAACCGCCCGCGCGCGGCGACGACGAACCGGGGAACGATGCACGACGACACGAGCTGGGGGGCTCGCGGCCGCACGGCGAGCCGCGACCGCACCGCGACCGATCGACCCCGCAGCACCGCGCTCCGCACCGTCGCGCCCCGCGGCCGCGCGCGCCTCATCGCCTTCGCCGCCGCCCTCATCCTCCTCCCGGGCCTCGGCGTCGCCGCCGCGCCGCCCGCGCCGGCCTTCGCCGCCGACTACCCGAGCTGGTCCGACGTGCAGCGGGCCGTGAAGAAGGAGTCGAACGCGCGCGGGCTCATCAAGCAGATCCGCGCCCAGCTCGCCGTCCTCACCGAGAAGGCCGAGAAGGCCCAGGCCGAGGCCGAGAAGCGCGGCCTCGAGTTCAACCAGGCGCAGGAGGCCGCCGACGAGGCCGCCTACAAGGCCGAGCAGCTCCAGACCCAGGCCGACGCCGCCGAGAAGGAGGCGCGCGCCGCCCAGAAGCTCGCCGCCCGCCTCATCGCCGCGAGCGCGAAGGTCGGCGGCAGCGACCTCACCGCGAACCTCCTCGGGCAGGGCTCGAGCGCCGCCACCGACGACCTCCTCTACAAGCTCGGCGCGATGGACAAGATCACCTCGCGCTCCAACGGGATCTACACCGAGGCCGTGCAGCTCCAGAACTCCGCCCAGTCGCTCAGCGACCAGGCCGTCGAGGCGAAGGACGAGCGCGACCGCCGCCAGGCCGCCGCCGAGAAGGCGATGAAGAAGGCGCAGGCGGCGAGCGAGGCCGCCGCGGCCGCCGTCACCGAGCAGCAGGCGAACCAGAACCGCATGGAGCAGCAGCTGGTCGTGCTCGCCGCACGCCGCAAGGCGACGCAGAAGGACTACCGGAAGGGTCTCCGCGAGCAGTGGGGATCCGGTGCCGCGGGCGCGGTGAGCGCGTCCGGCTGGGCGCGCCCCGCCTCCGGCTACATCTCCTCCAGCTACGGGATGCGACTCCACCCGATCTACGGCTACTACAAGCTGCACTCGGGCACCGACCTCGCCGGCCAGGGCTGCGGCGCCCCGATCTACGCGGCGCACTCCGGCACCGTCACCTACGCGGGCCCGAACGGCGACCTCGGCAACTACATCCAGATCCAGCACCCGGACGGCACCTCGACCGGATACGGCCACATCATCGCGGGCGGGATCCGGGTCGGCGTCGGCCAGCAGGTCGGGCCGGGGCAGAACATCGCCCGCGTCGGCTCGACGGGCGGCTCGACCGGCTGCCACCTCCACTTCATGGTCCGGATCGGCGGAGCGCTCACCGATCCCGTGCCCTTCATGCGCGCCCGCGGGGTGCGCCTTGGCTGAGCGCGGAGCGGGAGCGCCCACCCCATGACCGAATCACGCAGACGTCCTCGGGGGACGGCGGCTGCGATCGGCGCCGGCGCCCTCGTGCTCGCGCTGACCACGCCGTCCGCGGCGGTCGCCGTCGACGACTACCCGAGCTGGGATGACGTCGAGAAGGCTCGCAAGAACGAGGCCGACAAGCGCGCGCAGATCGAGAAGATCGAGCGGCTCATCCGCGGGCTCGACCGCGAGGCCGCCGACCTCGGCCGCGTCGCGCTCGAACGCGGCGAGGCGTACCACCTCGCCCAGGATGCGCTCGAGACGGCGACCGCCGAGGCCGACGAGCAGTACGCGGCCGCCGAGGCCGCGCAGCGGGCGGCCGAGGAGTCCCGGCAGCGGGCGGCCGGCGTCATCGCGCAGCTCGCGCGGGCCGGCGGGGGCGACATCACCGCGACGCTGCTCACCTCATCCGCCGAGGACGCCGACCGGCTCCTCGAGCGGCTCGGGCTCATGACGCGGGTCAGCCGCGCCTCCGCCGAGCTGCTGCGCACCGCGATCTTCGACCGCAACGCCGCCGAGCAGCTCGCCGACGGCGCCGCGGCCGCCGAGGACGAGCGCGACGAGCGCGCCCGCTCGGCGAAGGCGCTGCTCAGGGAGGCGGAGGCCGCGGCGAAGGACGCGAGCGGCCGCGCCGCCGAGCGCCGCAAGGCGGAGGCGACGCTCATCGCGCAGCTCGCCCGCCTCAAGGGCACCACGGCCGACACCGAGCGCGGCTACCGCGAGGGGCTCGCCTGGGAGCGCGAGCAGGAGGAGCAGAAGGAGCCGCCCGCCGACCCGGGCGACGGCGACTCCGGCACCCCCGGTGCCCCGCCCGTCGACCCGACGCCGCCCGCCCCGCCCGTCACCGGCAAGGTCGACGGCGCGATCGCCTTCGCGAAGGCGCAGATCGGCGAGCCGTACCGCCTCGGCGGTGCGGGCCCGAACGTCTGGGACTGCTCCGGTCTCACGAAGACGGCGTACGCGAACGTCGGCGTCTACATCGGCACGCACTCCGCGACGAACCAGTACTCGACGATGGCGGCGCAGGGGAGGCTGGTGAAGATCTCGCAGATCAAGGCCGGCGACCTGCTCTTCTACTCGAGCGGCGGCTCCGCCTCGGGCAGCAAGTACCACGTGACGCTCTACATCGGCGGCGGCCAGATGATCGAGGCCCCGTACCCCGGCGAGACGGTCCGCATCCGCGCCGTCCGCTACGGCGACCTCGTCCCCTACGCGGGCCGCCCCACCGGCTGAGCCGCCCCCGCATCCCCCGCCGCCGAATCGCGAGAAGCTCCCGGATCGCGAGTGCGTTCTCGCGATCCGGGAGCTCTCAGCGATGCCGGCGGGCCGGGTGCGCGGGTCAGTGACCGCCGGGGGTGTAGGCGGCGATGCCGGCCTGGACGATCTGCTCGGCCTCGGCGGCATCCCCCCAGCCCTCGGTCTTGACCCACTTGCCGGGCTCGAGGTCCTTGTAGTGCTCGAAGAAGTGCTCGATCTCCTTGCGGGTGAACTCCGGGATGTCGGCGACGTCCTGGATGTGCGCCCAGCGCGGGTCCTTCGCGGGCACCGCGATGACCTTCGCGTCGGAGCCGCCGTCGTCCGTCATGTTGAAGACGCCGACCGGGCGCACCTTCACGCCGACGCCCGGGAAGAGCGGGTAGTCGAGGAGCACGAGCACGTCGACCGGGTCGCCGTCGAGGCCGAGCGTGTTCTCGAAGAAGCCGTAGTCGGTCGGGTAGACGAAGCCGGTGAAGAGCACGCGGTCGAGGAACACACGGCCGGTCTCGTGGTCGACCTCGTACTTGTTGCGGCTCCCCTTGGGGATCTCGATGACGGCGTCGTATGCGGCCACGCGGCGGCTCCTTCGATGATGTCGGCGGTGCGGCAGCCGAGTCGGCCGCCGGGAACACGGTATCCGATGCCTCCGGGGCGTCGCGGGCGGGCCGGCCTCGATAGTGTCGAGCCGTGACCGACACCGCGCCCGACGCCGCCCCCGCGGGCGACCGCCGTCCCCGCCTCACCCCGCCCATGGCGGATGTGCGCCGCGCCGTGCGCGAGCTGCTCGAGGAGCGCGCGCTGCCGGAGGGCTCGCTCGTGCTCGTCGCGCTGAGCGGCGGGCCCGACTCGCTCGCCCTCGCCGCCGCGACCGCCTTCGAGGCGCCGCGGGCCGGCCTCCGCGCGGGCGCCGTCGTCGTCGACCACGGCCTCCAGGAGGGCTCGGCCGAGGTCGCCGAGCGCGCCGCCGGCCAGGCGCGCGAGCTGGGCCTCGACCCCGTGCGCGTGCGGCGGATGCCGCCCTCCGACGGCGCGCGGACCGGCAGCCTCGAGGCCTTCGCCCGCCGCGGCCGCTACCGCGAGATCGAGGCGGTCGTCGCCGAGACGGGTGCGCGCGGCGCGCTCCTCGGGCACACCCGCGACGACCAGGCGGAGACCGTGCTGCTCGGGCTGCTGCGCGGCACCGGCCCCGCGGGGCTCGGCATGGACCGCGTGGCCGGGCTCCGCTGGCGGCCGCTGCTCGGCATCCCCCGTGCCGCGACCGTGCAGGCCTGCGCCGACCAGGGGCTCGAGCCCTGGGACGACCCACACAACCTCGAGCGCCGCTTCATGCGGGCGCGCGTCCGGCACGAGGTCATGCCGGTGCTGGTGCGCGAGCTCGGCGAGCAGATCCCGGCCTCCCTCGCGCGCGCGGCCGAGCTGCTGGGCGAGGACGCCGAGGCGCTGGATGCGATGGCCGAGGAGGTCATGGAGGATCTGGTCGAGCTCGAGGAGGCCGGGCTCTCGATCGGCGCGGCCGCGCTCGCCGCCAACCCGGCGGCGCTGCGGCAGCGCATCATCCGCCGCGCGGTCGAGGCGGAGTTCCATGTCGCGCTGAGCCGGGCGCAGACGCTCGAGATCGCGCGTCTCGCGACCGGATGGCACGGGCAGGGCCGCCTCGACCTGCCGGGCTTCACGGCCGAGCGCTCGGGGGGCCGCATCCACCTCATCTCCTCGACCTCGGGGGAGCTGACGGGCGTGCGGCCGCCGCACGACCATTAGGCTCGGAAGGACGCTCCCGACACCCCACCGGAAGGCTGCTGATGGACTCCGCCGACATCGCCGACGAGCTCACCGAGGTCCTCGTGACCGAGGCCGAGATCCGCGAGAAGCTCGCCGAGCTGAGCCGCAGGATCGAGCTCGACTACGCCGGGAGGAACGTGCTCCTCGTCGGCGTGCTGCGCGGCGCCGTCATGGTCATGGCCGATCTCGCGCGCGAGCTCAAGATCGACATCGAGATGGACTGGATGGCGGTCTCCTCCTACGGCTCCGGCACGAAGTCGAGCGGCGTGGTCCGCATCCTCAAGGACCTCGACACCGACCTCCAGGGCCGCCACGTGCTCATCGTCGAGGACATCATCGACTCCGGCCTCACGCTGAGCTGGCTGCGCCAGAACCTCGGCAGCCGCGGCGCCGAGTCGGTGGAGATCTGCGCGCTGCTCCGCAAGCCGGACGCCGCGAAGGTCGAGGTGGACGTCCGCTACCTCGGCTTCGACATCCCGAACGAGTTCGTCGTCGGCTACGGCCTCGACTACGCGGAGCGCTTCCGCAACCTGCGCGACGTCGCGATCCTCGCGCCGCACGTGTACGCCTAGGCGGGTCGCCGCGGGCGACAGCACGCCCCCAGCGAACACCCGGATCCCGTCGAGACTCGGCGCGGTAGCCTGACTCCACATTCTTCCCAGGGAGGCGTCGGGCCCAGCCCGCACATCATGGACTTCAAGCGCATTCTTCGCGGGCCGATCATCTACATCGTGCTCGCGGTCATCGTGCTCTGGGTGGGCTTCAGCCTGCTCACCGGCTCCGGCTACCGCGAGATCACCACCCAGCAGGGGCTCGAGCTCCTCAAGGGCTCGACGGTCAGCGAGATCAAGACGGTCGACGGCGAGCAGCGCGTCGACCTGAAGCTCAAGGAGAGCTTCGAGGACTCCGGCACCGACTTCGGCACGCAGGTGCAGTTCTACTACGTGGCCCCGCGCGGCGACGCGGTGATCGAGGCGATCGACGGCAGCAAGGCGGAGTTCGACGACGAGGTCCCGCAGACCAACTGGTTCACGAGCTTCCTCGGCCTGCTCCTGCCGTTCCTCATCATCGGCGTCATCTTCTGGTTCCTCCTCTCCTCCATGCAGGGCGGCGGCAACCGCGTCATGCAGTTCGGCAAGTCGAAGGCGAAGCTCGTCTCGAAGGAGAGCCCGCAGGTGACCTTCGCGGATGTCGCGGGCAGCCAGGAGGCGGTCGAGGAGCTCCACGAGATCAAGGACTTCCTCAAGGACCCGGCCAAGTTCCAGGCGGTCGGGGCGCGCATCCCCAAGGGCGTGCTCCTCTACGGCCCTCCCGGCACCGGCAAGACGCTGCTCGCGCGCGCCGTCGCGGGCGAGGCGGGCGTGCCCTTCTACTCGATCTCGGGCTCCGACTTCGTGGAGATGTTCGTCGGCGTCGGCGCGAGCCGCGTCCGCGACCTCTTCGAGCAGGCGAAGCAGAACTCGCCGGCGATCATCTTCGTCGACGAGATCGACGCGGTCGGACGCCACCGCGGCGCCGGCCTCGGCGGCGGGCACGACGAGCGCGAGCAGACGCTCAACCAGCTCCTCGTCGAGATGGACGGCTTCGACGTGAAGACGAACGTCATCCTCATCGCGGCGACGAACCGCCCCGACATCCTCGACCCGGCGCTGCTGCGCCCCGGCCGCTTCGACCGCCAGATCGGCGTCGACGGCCCCGACCTCAACGGCCGCAAGCAGATCCTCGAGGTGCATGCCAAGGGCAAGCCGATGGCGAAGGGCGTCGACCTCGAGGTCCTCGCGCGCAAGACCCCCGGCTTCACGGGCGCGGATCTCGCGAACGTGCTCAACGAGGCGGCGCTGCTCACGGCCCGCGCCGACGCGCAGCTCATCGACAACCGCGCCCTCGACGAGGCGGTGGACCGCGTCATGGCGGGCCCGCAGCGCCGCACGCGCGTCATGAACGACAAGGAGCGGCTCATCACCGCGTACCACGAGGGCGGCCACGCGCTCGCGGCGGCGGCGATGCGGCACACCGACCCGGTCACGAAGGTGACGATCCTGCCGCGCGGCCGCGCCCTCGGCTACACCATGGTGCTCCCGCTTGAGGACAAGTACTCGGTCACCCGCAACGAGCTCCTCGACCAGCTCTCCTACGCCATGGGCGGCCGCGTCGCGGAGGAGATCGTGTTCCACGACCCGACGACGGGCGCCTCGAACGACATCGAGAAGGCGACCGCGACGGCCCGCAAGATGGTGACCGAGTACGGGATGTCGTCCTCGATCGGCGCGATCAAGCTCGGCCAGTCGCAGGGCGAGGTCTTCCTCGGCCGCGACATGGGCCACCAGCGCGACTACTCGGAGGATCTGGCCGAGAAGGTCGACCAGGAGGTGCGGCTGCTCGTCGAGCAGGCGCACGACGAGGCCTGGCAGGTGCTCAACGACAACCGCGACATCCTCGACCGGCTGGCCCGCGAGCTGCTCGAGAAGGAGACCCTCGACCACAACCAGCTGGCCGAGATCTTCGCCGACGTGCGCAAGCTGCCCGAGCGCCCGCAGTGGCTCTCGAGCGACAAGCGACCGCTGAGCGACCTCCCCCCGGTCGAGATCCCGACGAAGGCCCCGGTCGACCCGGAGGCCGTCGACGGCGCCGTCGACTCCGGCGAGTCCGGCGGCTCGGCTCCCGCGCGCACCCCCCGCCCCCGCGGCAACCCCGGCCTCTCGCCCGCCTGAGCGATGGCGATCGACCCGGGGCGCATCGAGGCGGCCGTGACCGAGCTCCTGCTCGCGATCGGCGAGGAGCCGGCGCGCGCGGGGCTCGCGTCGACCCCGCGGCGCATCGCGCAGGCCTACGGCGAGTACTTCGCGGGACTCGACGAGGACCCGCTCGACCACCTGCGGGATGCGACCGAGCTGGATGCGGGCGTCGGCGAGCTGGGCGAGCTGGTGCTGCTGCGCGACATCGGGTTCCGCTCCGTGTGCGAGCACCACCTCCTCCCGTTCACGGGGACGGCGCACCTCGCCTACGTGCCGCGTCATCGGATCGTCGGCCTCGGGAAGCTGCCCCGCGTCGTCGAGACGCTGAGCTCGCGGCCGCAGCTCCAGGAGCGGCTCACGGAGGAGATCGCGGACGCGCTGCAGGAGGGCCTCGACCCGCTCGGCGTGCTCGTCGTGCTCGACGCGCGCCACGGCTGCGTGACCTCCCGCGGCGTGCGCCAGTCGGCCTCCTCGACCGTGACCCTCGCCTCCCGCGGCACCCTCTCGCATCCCGTCGAGCGAGCTGAGACGATGGCCCTCATCGGGAGGAGCACGTGATGGAGGCTGCGGGCGGGGGCTCGGACGCCTGGGCGCCGCGGATCATGGGCATCCTCAACGTCACGCCGGACTCCTTCAGCGACGGCGGCAGCTACGAGGACGTCGGCCGCGCGCTCGCGCACGCGACCGAGCTCATGGAGCAGGGCGCCGACATCATCGACATCGGCGGCGAGTCGACCCGCCCGGGTGCCGAGCGCATCGACCCGGAGGACGAGCGGCGGCGCGTGCTGCCGGTGGTCCGGGAGCTGGCCGACCGCCGCATCCCCGTCTCGATCGACACCGTCAACGCGGGCACGGCGGCGGAGGCGGTCGCGGCGGGCGCGCTCATCGTCAACGACGTCTCGGGCGGCCTCGCCGACCCCGGCATGGCGGAGGTCGTCGCCGACTCGGGCGTGCACTTCGTGGCGATGCACTGGCGCGGCGCCGCCGGCCTCGAGGCGAGCTACGGGGATGTGGTGCGCGAGGTCCGCGAGGAGCTGCGGGAGCGGATCGCCGAGCTCGTCGTCGCCGGCCTCCGGCCCGAGCAGATCATCATCGACCCGGGCCTCGGCTTCGCGAAGGACGCCGAGCACAACTGGGCGCTCCTCGGCCGCCTGCCGGAGCTCGTCGGGCTCGGCCACGGCGTCCTCGTCGGCGCCTCGCGGAAGCGCTTCCTCGGCGCGCTGCTGCCGGAGGGCGCCGCGATGCGCGAGCGGGATGCGCCGACCGCGGTCGTGAGCGCGCTCGCCGCGCAGGCGGGCGCGTGGGCGGTCCGGGTGCACGACGTCCGCGCGACGCGCACCGCGCTGGACGTCTGGACGGCGTGGGAGCGGGGCCGACTCGGCATCCGGCCCGAGGAGGGCGGCGCGTGAGGGAGCTCGACGAGATCCGCCTCACCGGGCTGCGCGCCAGGGCCCACCACGGGGTCTTCGAGCACGAGCGGCGCGACGGGCAGGACTTCGTGATCGACGTGGCGGTGCACCTGCCGCTCGCGCCGGCCGCCGCGGGCGACGAGCTCGCCGCGACCGTGCACTACGGCGTGCTCGCCGAGGAGGTCGTCGCCGCGGTCGAGCGCGACCCGGTCGACCTCATCGAGACCGTCGCCGAGCGGGTCGCCGGCGTCGCGCTCGCGCACGAGGCCGTGCAGCGCGTCGTCGTGACGGTCCACAAGCCGCAGGCGCCCATCGCGGTGCCCTTCGAGGACGTCGCGGTGACGATCACGCGGAGCCGCGCGTGACGGGGGAGCGGGAGGCCGTGATCGCGCTGGGCGCGAACCTCGGCGACCGGGAGGCGACCATCCGGGCGGCGCTCGCCGAGCTCGACCGGGCGGACGGCCTCCGCATCCTCGACGTCTCGCCGCTCGCCGAGACGGCCGCGCTGACCCCCCGGGGCGTCGACCCCGGCAAGCCCGCCTACCTCAACGCCGTCGCGATCGCGGCGACCGCCCTCGCGCCGCTCGAGCTGCTCGACGTGCTCGCCGCCGTCGAGACCGCACACGGCCGGGTGCGCGCCGAGCGGTGGGGCGACCGCACGCTCGACCTCGACCTCGTGCAGCTCGAGGGCGTCGAGCTCGACACCGAGCGCCTCACCCTCCCGCATCCGCGCGCCGCCGAGCGGGATTTCGTGCTCGGCCCGTGGGCCGCGGTGCGGCCGGATGCCGTGCTCGCCGGGCACGGGCCGGTCGCCGAGCTGCTCGCCGGGCTGTCGGCCGGGAGCCGCCCGTGAAGCGCACCCGCCCCCTCGCCCTCGTGTCGCTCGGCGCGATCGGCGTCGCCGTCGGCTTCCTCCTCGAGACGCTCCTCGTCGCGGGCGGGCGCCTGCGCTTCGAGCCGCCCGTCACCCTGCCGATCGCGCTCGTCCTCATCGGCGGGCTCGTCGTCGCCGCCGCCGTGCCGGTCTGGCGCTCGACCCGCGGCGAGCCGGACGAGCGGCGCCGCCGACGCGTCGACCCCTTCTACGCGACCCGCGTCGTCGTGCTCGCGAAGGCCTCCGCGCTGGGCGGCGCGCTGCTCACCGGCGCCGCCGTCGGCATCCTCGCCTGGCTCCTGACGCGCTCCGTGCTCGCCGGGGTAGGGTCGACGGTGATGGCCGCGGCGGCGGCGGTGGGGGCCCTGCTCCTCCTCGTCGCGGGCCTCGTGGCCGAGCACCTGTGCACGGTCCCGCCGGACGACGACGAGCCGGGCGGGCCCGGCGCGGCCGCCACCTAGCGAGACGCCCAGCAGGACCCCACAAGCCGAGGCGAACGAGGAGCCGTGACCGACGAGCCGCAGACCCAGTCCGTGACCGAGACGGCGGCCGGCGCCCGCCTCGAGCCGGACCCCGGCGCGTGGATCCGCGTCTCGCCGAAGTACCTGGTCGTCGACCTCGTCACGACGATCGTGTGGGGCGCCATCGTGACGGCCGCCTCCGCGATCCCGTGGATCCTCTCCGGCGTCGTCGGGCTCGCCGCCATCCCCGCCGGGCTCGGCCTCATCTTCCTCCTCGTCGCGGTCTTCACGCCGCGCCGGGTGCGCGCCATCGGCTACCGCCTCCGCGAGGACGACCTGCTCTTCCGCACCGGCATCCTCTTCCAGCGCTTCGTCGCCGTGCCCTACGGGCGCATGCAGCTCGTCGACATCAACCGGGGGCCGCTCGCGCGCGCCGTCGGGCTCAGCGAGCTCAAGCTCGTGACGGCCGCCGCCGCGACGAACATCACCATCCCCGGCCTCCCCGAGGCCGACGCCGAGGGGCTGCGCGACCGCCTCGTCGACCTCGCCGAGACGCGGCGGGCGGGACTGTGACCGACCCGGCGGGCGCGCCGGAGTCCTCGGGCCCCGTGGCGCCGGAGGCCGTGGAGCGGGAGGCCGTCCGCGTCGGCGCGACCGCCTCCGGCCTCGCCGACGGCGAATGGCACCGCCTGCACCCCGCGACCCCGCTGCTGCGCGGCGGCATCGCCTTCTTCGCGATCCTCGGCATCCTCATCGCGAACCTCCGCGAGCGGCTCATCGAGCTCTTCCTGCCGGAGCAGGGCTACGAGGGCGACCCGATCGACTACATCCTCGAGGAGGGGCTGCTCCCGATCGCGCTCCTCGTGGTCGTCGGGATCCTCCTCGTCGTCATGGTCGGCTTCTGGCTCTCCTGGCGGATGCACTCGTACCGGATCACCGAGGAGCTCGTCGAGGTGCGCTCGGGGGTCGTCTTCCGCACCCACCGGCGCGGGCGGCTCGACCGCATCCAGGGCATCAACGTCGTCCGCACCCTCCTGCCGCGCATCTTCGGCGCCGCGAAGCTGGAGATCGAGGTGGCCGGGCAGGACGCGAACGTCGCGCTCCAGTACCTCAAGGGCGGCGTCGCCGACCAGCTGCGCGCCGACATCCTGCGGCTCGCCTCGGGCTCGCGCGAGCGGGCGGCGGTCGCGCGCGGCGAGGCGCGGGCGGGGGATGCGGCGGCCGGCCCCGGCATCGTCGAGACGCGCCTCAACGAGTTCATCGCGCCCGAGCTCGACCCCGCGCTCGCTCCCGTCGAGTCGGTCGTGCGGATGCATCCCGGCCGGCTCGTCGGCTCGATCCTCCTCAGCGTCCCGACGCTGTTCTTCGCCCTCGCGCTGACGGGCGCCGTCATCGGCACGGTCGTCGCCGACATCCCCTGGCCGATCTTCGCGGCCGTGCCGATGGCGATCGGCCTCGTCTCCTACGCCTTCTCGCAGATCACGAAGTCGCTGCGCTACTCGATCGCGGGCACGCCCGACGGGGTGCGCATCGGCTACGGCCTCATCTCGGTGCGCAACGAGACGCTGCCGCCGGGCCGCCTCCACTCGATCTCCGTCTCGCAGGAGCTGCTCTGGCGGCCCGCCGACTGGTGGACGATCCGGGTCAACCGCGCCTCCCAGTCGACCGTCTCCTCCGACGGGCAGTCGCAGTACGCGAACACGACCGTGCTCCCCGTCGGGACGCGCGAGGACGTGCTCCGCGTGCTCGGCCTGCTGCTGCCGGATCTCGGCGCCGAGGAGCTCCGCGCGATCGCCGAGCCCGCCTTCGGCAAGGGGGGCGACGAGATGTTCACGGTGTCGCCGCCGCGCGCCCGAATCCTCCGCTGGTTCTCGCGCCGCCGCAACGGCTTCGCGATCCACCCGGCCGTCGTGCTGCTGCGCCGCGGCGCGATCTGGCGCGAGCTCGTCATCGTGCCGACGCCGCGCATCCAGAGCATCGCCGTCCGCCAGGGGCCGCTGCTGCGCCGCCTGCGTCTCGCCGCGGTGCGCGCGCACACCGTCAACGGGCCGATCACGGCCAGCCTCGGCGCCCTCGACGTGCGGGATGCGGAGCGCTTCTTCGCGGAGGCCTCGGCGACCGCGCTCGCGGGCGCGTCGGCGGACCGCTCCCACCGTTGGGGCGCCGCCGCGTCCCCCTCCGCCGCCTCCGCCTTCCCCTCGTCGGGAGGGTTCTCCGGCGACGCGCCGGGGGCGGCGGCCGACACGCCGGGGGCGGCGTCGGATCCCCTCCCGGAGGGCACGGTGGAGGGCGCGCCGGACGGCGCACGACCGGACGCACCCCGGTGACGACCGCCGCGCAGCGCTCGGGGCGGCTCGGCGTCGGCGTCGTGGGGGCCGGCCGCGTCGGCCCCGTGCTCGGGGCGGCGCTCGGCGGCGCCGGCCACACGGTCGTCGGGATCTCCGCCGTCTCGCAGGCGAGCCGCGACCGTGCCGAGGCGATGCTGCCGGGCGTGCCCGTGCTCGAGGTCGCGGCGGTCGTCGAGCGCAGCGAGCTCGTGATCCTCGCGGTCCCGGATGCGGAGCTGCCCGGTCTCGTCGAGGGCCTCGCCGCGACGGGCGCCTGGCAGCCGGGCCAGCTGGTGCTCCACACCGCTCCCGCTCACGGCACCGCGGTCCTCGAACCCGCGTTCCGCGCGGGCGCGATCCCGCTCGCCGTGCACCCCGCCATGGCCTTCACGGGCTCGAGCATCGACCTGCAGCGGCTGCGCTCGAGTTGGTGCGCGGTCACGGCGCCGGCGCCGGTGCTCCCGATCGCGCAGGCGCTCGTCATGGAGATGGGGGCCGAGCCGATCGTCGTCGCGGAGGGCGATCGTGCCGACTACGCGGACGCGGTGCTCGCCGCCTCCGAGTTCTCGAGCGCGATCGTGACGCAGGCTGCCGACCGCCTCCGCGCGATCGGCGTCGAGGCGCCCGGCCGTCTGCTCGGCGGCGTCGTCCGCTCCGCGGTCGAGCGCGCACTGGGCGACGTCGGCCCCGAGCTCGCCGCGCCCCTCGACTGACGCCCCGTCCCCGCGCCCTCTCTCTCCCCGCCCTCCCCCCTCCCCGCCCTCCTTCCGAAATGCAGGATGGGCGGCGGATCGCTCGCGGAGCCGCGCGGTGCTCGTGCGGCTCGGGGCGCGCTGATCCTGCATTTCGGAAGGGGAGGGGCGGCGGGTGCTACGGTCCGCCGACGAGTCCGCCGCACCCCGGCGGCGGGGCTCACCCTTCCGAAATGCAGGATGGATACCGCGTCCGGCTCCGCGCCCGGCCGCATCCTCGGGGGCGAACACCCGCCGATCCTGCATTTCGGAAGGGGGAGGGGCGGCAGGGGGGCGGGGCGCACGGGGTTGCGGATGCATAAGTAGGGGCTTATGGTTTCGGCATGGATGCATTCGCCGCGATCGCCGACCCCGTGCGGAGGCGCCTGCTCGAGCGGCTCGCGCTCGGGGAGGCCTCGGCGGGCGAGCTGAGCGAGCTCGCGGCCGAGGGCTTCGGGATCTCGCAGCCCGCCGCATCCCAGCACCTTCGGGCGCTCCGCGAGGCCGGGCTGGCCGAGGTGCGCACGGAGGGCCGTCGCCGCCTCTACGCGCTCTCGCCCGTCGCCGTGCGCGGGATGCGGGACTGGGTCGACGCCCTGCTCGCCCCGACCGCGACCTGGCTGCAGGCCGCCGACGCGCTCGAGACCGAGCTCGCGCGCGGCCGTCGCGAGCGGCGGCGCGGCGCGGCAACCGGCGTGCCAACCGGCGTGCCAACCGGCGTGCCAATCGGCGCGGCCCCCGCATCCGCCGCCCCCGACCGCGAGCACACCCACGACCCCCACCACGAGGAGCGAAGCGCATGACCGACCCCGTCACCCCCGAGAACTACGACCCCGAGGGCCTCGAGCGCCGCCTCGAGCAGCTGCCCGCCGAGGGGCGCCCCGCGATCGTCGTCCTGCGGCGCGAGTACGCGGAGACCGCCGAGCACGTCTGGGATGCGCTCACGACCCCGGCGCGGATCCCCCGCTGGTTCGCGCCGATCGAGGGCGATCTCCGCGTCGGCGGGCGGTACCAGGTGCAGGGCAACGCGAGCGGCGAGATCCTCGCCTGCGAGCGCCCGAACCGCATCCTCATGACCTGGGAGTCGCCCGGCCAGGACGTTCCGCCGAGCGAGCTGCAGCTGCGCCTCGAGCCCGCCGCGGGCGGCGCGGCGACGACGCTGGAGCTGCGGCACAGCGCCGAGGTGCCGGCCGAGTTCTGGACCTCCTTCGGACCGGGCGCGGTCGGCGTCGGCTGGGATCTCTCCTTCCTCGGCCTCGCGCTCCACCTGTCGAACCCGGAGGCCGAGCACGCGGTCGAGGACGACGAGGCCTTCGCGGTCTCGGAGGACGGCATCCGCATCATCGAGGTCTCGAGCGCCGCCTGGGCACGCGCCTCGATGGAGGCCGGGACGCCGGCCGAGGATGCGGTCGCGGCCGGCGGGCGGACGACGGCCTTCTACACGGGCCGCCCCGACCCGGACGCCGCCGAGTAGGCGCGGCCCCGCGAAGCGAGATTCTCCGCAATCGCCGCGAGGATCCGCGCGGCGAACGCGGAGAAACCCGCATGGCACAGGCCGGGTAGCATCGGGGAGGCCGCGCGGCACCCCGCGGCGGCCGGAGAGGCACCACCGTGAGCGACGGCACCCCCGCGTCCGCGCCGCCCGTCATCACGACGATCGCGGCCCTGCGCGAGCGCTTCCCGGCACGGGCGGTCGCGCTCGTCCCGACGATGGGCGCGCTCCACGAGGGCCACCTCGCGCTCGTCCGCCGTGCCGCGGAGCTCGCGGACGAGGTCGTCGTCTCCATCTTCGTGAACCCGCTGCAGTTCGGGCCGAGCGAGGACCTCGACCGCTACCCGCGCGACCTCGAGGCCGACCTCGCCCTCCTCGCGCCCCTCGGCGTGGCCGCGGTCTTCGCGCCGGCCGTCGACGAGATGTACCCGGACGGCCCGCCGCAGACGACGCTCCGCGCGGGCGAGCTCGGCGGCCGCCTTGAGGGCCGCACCCGCCCCGGCCACTTCGACGGCATGCTCACCGTCGTCGCGAAGCTCATCCACATCGCGCGTCCCGCGCACCTCCTGTTCGGCCAGAAGGATGCGCAGCAGGTGTTCCTCGTCGAGCGCATGGTCCGCGACCTGGACCTCGAGGCGCACGTGGAGGTCGTGGAGACCGTGCGCGCGGCGGACGGCCTCGCGCTCTCGAGCCGCAACCGCTACCTCGACGAGTCCGAGCGCCGAGCCGCCCTCGCCCTCAGCCGCGCGCTCGAGGCGGCGGACTCGGCCGCCGACCGCGGCATCGACGCCGTCATCGCGGCCGCGCAGTCGGTGCTCATGGGGGAGGAGCATGTCGAGGTGGACTACTTTGAAGTGGTCGACCCGGCGACCTTCCTGCCCGTGGGCGACGACTTCCGCGGGACGGCGCGCGTGCTCATCGCCGCGCGCGTCGGCCCCGCGAGACTCATCGACAACGACGCCATCTACCTGAACTGACGAGAGCAGCCCACGAGAGCCATGACCGAGCCCGCCGCGCCCGCCGCCTCCGCATCCCCCGAGCCCGTCGCCGAGGCGAGCGCGGAGGAGATCGCCGAGCAGAAGGCGGTCCGCCTCGAGAAGCGCGCGCGCCTCATCGCGGAGGGCGGCGAGGCCTACCCGGTCTCGCTCCCGGTCACCGACACGATCCCGGCGGTGCGCGAGCGCTTCCCCGATCTGGAGCCGGATGCGGCGACGGGCGAGACGGTCGGCATCGCCGGGCGGGTGGTGCACTCGCGCAACACCGGCAAGCTCTGCTTCGCGGCGCTCCAGTCCGGTGACGGGACGCGCATCCAGGTCATGGTCTCCCTCGCGGAGGTGGGCGAGGCCTCGCTCCAGCGCTGGAAGGAGCTCGTCGACCTCGGCGACCACGTCTTCGTCTCGGGCGAGGTCATCTCGAGCCGCCGCGGCGAGCTCAGCGTCATGGTGCGCGAGTGGGCGATCGCCTCGAAGGCGCTCATGCCGCTGCCGAACCTGCACTCGGAGCTCGGCGACGAGACCCGGGTGCGCCAGCGCTACCTCGACCTCATCACCCGCGAGACGGCGCGCCACGTGGTGCGGGCGCGGGCGGCCGCGAACGCGAGCCTCCGCGCGACCTTCGCCGGCGCCGGCTTCCTCGAGGTCGAGACCCCGATGCTCCAGACGATGCACGGCGGCGCCTCCGCCCGCCCCTTCGTCACCGAGTCGAACGCCTTCGACACGGAGCTCTACCTCCGCATCGCGCCCGAGCTGTTCCTCAAGCGCGCCGTCGTCGGCGGCATCGACCGGATCTTCGAGATCAACCGCAACTTCCGCAACGAGGGCGCCGACTCGACCCACAGCCCCGAGTTCGCGATGCTCGAGGCCTACGAGGCCTACGGCGACTACACCTCGATCGCCGACCTCACGCAGGAGCTCATCCAGAACGCGGCCGCCGCGGTCTCGGGCTCGCACGTCGTGACCTGGGCCGACGGCACCGAGTTCGATCTCGGCGGCGACTGGGACCGCATCGACATGTACGGCTCGCTCTCGGAGGCCGCCGGGCGTGAGATCACACCTGAGACGCCGATCGGCGAGCTCGCGGCGCTCGCCGAGGCGAACGGGGTCGAGGTGAAGCTCGCGACGCACGGCAAGTACGTCGAGGAGCTGTGGGAGCACTTCGTGAAGGGCGGCCTCGAGCGCCCCACCTTCGTCATGGACTTCCCTGTCGACACGAGCCCGCTCGTGCGCGACCACCGCAGCCGCCCGGGCGTCGTCGAGAAGTGGGATCTGTACGTGCGCGGCTTCGAGCTCGCGACCGGCTACTCGGAGCTCGTCGATCCCGTCATCCAGCGCGAGCGCTTCGTCGAGCAGGCGAAGCTCGGGGCCCGCGGGGATGTCGAGGCGATGCGCCTCGATGAGGAGTTCCTCCGCGCCATGGAGCACGGGATGCCGCCGATGGGCGGCATGGGCATGGGCATCGACCGCCTGCTCATGGCGATCACGGGCCTCGGCATCCGCGAGACGATCCTGTTCCCGCTGGTGAAGTAGGCGATCGCGATGAGCTTCCCCGAACTCCCCGGCGGCGACCCCAAGGATCCGAAGGACCCGCGCAAGCCCTCCATGAACCGCATCATCGTGTGGGTGCTGGTGGGCGGCGCCGGCCTCTACTTCTTCATCACGGGGCTCGTCGGCGTCATCGCGAAGGGCGGCTGATGGATCGGCGCAGCTCCCGGCTGGTGATGCTCGTCGGGCTCGTCGGCATCATCGTCGTGATCGCGGTGGTCTGGGGCCTCAACGCGCTCGGCGTGGTCTGAGGCGCGGCGGGTTACCCTGGTCGCATGCCAGAGGACTTCTGGGGCAACGCGCTCTTCTCCGTGACCCCCACCATCATCGTGGGGCTCATCTTCTGGTTCGTGATCCGGTCGATCGTGCGTGCGGATCGCACCGAGCGCCGCGTGTACGCGGAGATCGAGGCGGAGGAGCGGGCGGCGGCGGGGATGCCCGCGAAGCCGGCCCCGGCATCCCCCGTCGACCAGGCCTCCTGAGCTCGAGGCGCCGCGTCTCAGCCGCGCGGCGCGAGCCGCACGTTCGGCAGCTCGGGCGCCGGGAGCGGCGGCGTCGGATCCTCGATCGCGCCGAAGCGGCCGGCGCCGTCGGCGTCCCCGCCTGCGATGGAGGCCTGCCACTCCCGCCGGAACGCGACGATCTCCTCGTGGCTGCGGCCCACGAAGTTCCACCACATGACGATGCGCTCGCCGAGCGGCTCGCCGCCGATGAGGATCGCCCGCACCGGCTCCGCGCCCGCCTCGATGCGCAGCGAGGTGCGGCCCGGGGCGGCGTAGGCGAGGTGATCCGCCGCCACCTCGACGCCCTCCAGCCGGGGCGCACCCGCATCCACGAGGAGTCCGTGCTCGAAGGTCTCGTCGACCGGCAGCGTGACCGAGCCGCCCGCCGGCAGATCGAGCTGAGCGGCGACGAGCGGCGTGTGGACGACGGCGGGCGAGACCGCCCCCGCGAGCGAGCCGACGAAGACGCGGAGCACGGCATCCCCGAGCTCGGCGCGACGCGAGACGACCTGCTCGAAGGCGGGCGGCATCCCGCGCGCGCCCTCCGGCAGCGCGATCCAGAGCTGCGCGCCGTGCAGCGTGCCCGTCGCGGTCGTCGAGTACTCGGAGTGCTGGATGCCGCGGCCCGCCGTCATGAGGTCGAGCTCGCCCGGCCGCACGAGGGCGTGCGCGCCGGTCGCGTCGCGGTGCTCGATCTCGCCCTCGAAGAGCCAGCTCACCGTCTGGAGGCCGGTGTGCGGATGCGGCGGGACGTCCATGGTGCGGGTGCCGGCGATCGGCTCGGGCCCGTAGTGGTCGACGAAGCACCAGGCGCCGATGAGGCTGCGGCGGCGTTGCGGGAGGGTGCGGCGGACCTGCATGGCGCGCGGCCCCCCGAGCGGGACGTCGCGCGGCTCGAGGATCTCGAGCGGGGAGCGCGCGCCGGTCGCGCCGTCGCCCTCGCCCGCGCAGACCCGCTCCTCGGGCTGGGTCTCGAGGTTGCTCACGCCGCGAGCGTACTCGCGCTCCGGCGCTCGGGCTGAGCGGTCAGGGACGACGCCGATCCCGGCGTCATGGGACCCGCGCCCTGAGAGCGCGACCGGGCCGGCCTAGTCGGCGAGCACGAGCAGCTCGCCCGGCGTGCACGCCAGCGCCTCGCAGATCGCGGTCAGCGTGGAGAAGCGGATCGCGCGCGCCCGGTCGTTCTTGAGCACCGAGAGGTTCACGATCGACACCCCCACCAGCTCGCTCAGCCGGGTCAGCGTCATCCCCCGGGACTCGAGCAGCTCGTCGAGCCGGCAGTGGATGCGACCCTCCTCCGCCTCCTCCGCGGGCGCCATCAGACGAGGCCCTCGGTCTCGCGCTGGAGGCGCGCGCCGATGCGGAACACCATCGCGAGGGCCAGGACGACGAAGGCGAGCCACCAGGGCCCCGGCTCGAAGGCGAACGCGACCTGGAAGGGTCCGGCGCCGCCGGCGACCCCGCCGTTGAGCGCCTGCGCCGCGCTCATCTGGCCGAGTCCGCGGATGCCGGTGCCGAGCATCCCGCCGACGAGCATCGCGAAGCCCGCCGCGACGCCCGAGCGGAAGAGGGAGCGGTGGAACGGCTGGCCGCCGGCCAGTCGCACGAGCAGCACGAGGACCGCGAAGGTGATGACGGCGCCGGCCGCGACCTCGATGAGGGTGCCGGTCACGAGGAGCGCGCGGTCTCCGTCGGCGAGGGCGGCGGCGGAGACGCTCGCGGTCTCGACGGCGGCATCCGCCCGGTCGTCCGCACCGGGGAGGTCGCCCTCCGCGAGCAGCTCGACGCGGGCGCTGCCGTCGAGGAGCGCGACCGAGTGGGCGACGCCGAATCCCGCCGCGAAGGCGCCGGTGACGGCGGCGAGGACGGCGAGGATGCGGAGCACGAGCCGGTCGGCGCGGTCCAGAGCGAGGGTGTCCTGCATGGTTCCTCCTTATCGAATGTCGATAACATAACGAATATCGATAAAGACAGCAAGGCCCGATCCGCCGCGCACCGCCCGCCGACCGGGCGCTTCACGCCCACGGCGAACAGGGGCATCCCCGCGCCCCGCCCCTCGTTACCCTCGACGTATCGAAGCGGCACCCATGCACCCGCATCGTGAGGAGTGGACATGTTCGAGAGATTCACCGACCGAGCCCGTCGGGTCGTCGTCCTCGCCCAGGAAGAGGCGAAGATGCTCAACCACAACTACATCGGCACGGAGCACATCCTGCTGGGGCTCATCCACGAGGGCGAGGGCGTCGCCGCCAAGGCCCTCGAGTCGCTCGGGATCTCGCTGGATGCCGTGCGCGAGCAGGTGCAGGACATCATCGGCCAGGGTCAGCAGCAGCCGACCGGCCACATCCCCTTCACCCCGCGGGCCAAGAAGGTGCTCGAGCTGAGCCTCCGCGAGGCGCTCCAGCTCGGCCACAGCTACATCGGCACCGAGCACATCCTCCTCGGCCTCATCCGCGAGGGCGAGGGCGTCGCCGCCCAGGTGCTCGTCAAGCTCGGCGCCGACCTCAACCGCGTGCGCCAGCAGGTCATCCAGCTGCTCTCCGGCTACCAGGGCAAGGAGCAGGTCGCGGTCGGCGGCAACGACCAGGCCCCCGACAAGGGCTCCCAGATCCTCGACCAGTTCGGGCGCAACCTCACCCAGGCGGCGCGCGACGGCAAGCTCGACCCCGTCATCGGGCGCGAGAAGGAGATGGAGCGGGTCATGCAGATCCTCTCCCGTCGGTCGAAGAACAACCCCGTCCTCATCGGCGAGCCCGGCGTCGGCAAGACCGCCGTCGTCGAGGGCCTCGCCCAGGCGATCGTGCGCGGGGACGTGCCCGAGACGCTCAAGGACAAGCAGCTCTACACGCTCGACCTCGGCTCGCTCATCGCCGGATCCCGCTACCGCGGCGACTTCGAGGAGCGCCTCAAGAAGGTGACGAAGGAGATCCGCACCCGCGGCGACATCATCACCTTCATCGACGAGATCCACACGCTGGTCGGCGCGGGCGCCGCCGAGGGCGCGATCGATGCGGCCTCCATCCTCAAGCCGCTGCTCGCGCGCGGCGAGCTCCAGACGATCGGCGCCACGACGCTCGACGAGTACCGCAAGCACTTCGAGAAGGACGCCGCGCTCGAGCGCCGCTTCCAGCCGGTGCAGGTGCAGGAGCCCTCGCTCCCGCACGCGATCAACATCCTCAAGGGCCTCCGCGACAAGTACGAGGCCTTCCACAAGGTGTCGATCACGGACGGCGCGCTCGTCGCGGCGGCGAACCTCGCCGACCGCTACGTGCAGGACCGCTTCCTGCCCGACAAGGCGATCGACCTGATCGACGAGGCCGGCGCCCGCCTGCGCCTCTCGATCCTCTCCGCCCCGCCGGAGCTCCGCGAGTTCGACGAGCGGATCGCGCAGACGCGCACCGCGAAGGAGACCGCGATCGAGGACCAGGACTTCGAGAAGGCGGCGAGCCTGCGCGACGAGGAGAAGAAGCTCCTCGGCGAGCGCCTCCGCCTCGAGAAGCAGTGGCGCGCGGGCGACGTCGCCGCCTCCGGCACCGTCGACGAGGGCGTGATCGCGGAGGTCCTCGCGAACGCGACCGGCATCCCCGTGTTCAAGCTCACCGAGGAGGAGTCGAGCCGCCTCATCTTCATGGAGAAGGCGCTGCACGAGCGCGTCATCGGCCAGGAGGAGGCGATCTCGGTCCTCGCGAAGACGATCCGCCGCACGCGTGCGGGCCTCAAGGACCCGAAGCGCCCCTCGGGCTCGTTCATCTTCGCCGGCCCCACCGGCGTCGGCAAGACGGAGCTCGCGAAGGCGCTCGCCGAGTTCCTCTTCGACGACGAGGGCGCGCTCATCTCGCTCGACATGTCGGAGTACGGCGAGAAGCACACCGTGTCGCGCCTCTTCGGCGCCCCTCCCGGATTCGTCGGCTTCGAGGAGGGCGGCCAGCTCACCGAGAAGGTGCGCCGGAAGCCGTTCAGCGTGGTGCTCTTCGACGAGATCGAGAAGGCCCACCCGGACATCTTCAACTCGCTCCTGCAGATCCTCGAGGAGGGTCGTCTCACCGACGGCCAGGGTCGCGTCGTGGACTTCAAGAACACGGTCATCATCATGACGACGAACCTCGGCACGAAGGACATCACGGGCGGCCCCGTCGGCTTCACGCTCGAGGGCAACGTCGAGAACTCGTACCGCGCCATGCGGGCGAAGGTCGTCGAGGAGCTCAAGAAGCACTTCAAGCCCGAGTTCCTCAACCGCGTCGACGAGACGATCGTCTTCCCGCAGCTGTCGAAGGAGGAGCTCCTCCAGATCGTGGATCTCTTCATCAAGCGGCTGTCGGAGCGCCTGCTCGACCGCGACATGACGATCGAGATCACGGCACCCGCCCGCGAGCGCCTCATCGACATCGGCTGGGAGCCGTCGCTCGGCGCCCGACCGCTGCGCCGCGCGGTGCAGCACGAGGTCGAGGACCGGCTCTCGGAGGAGATCCTGCACGGCCGCCTCGTCGCGGGCGACCACGTGCACGTCGACTTCGACGGCACCGAGTTCCAGTTCACGACGGGCCGCCAGCCCGGGCGCGAGCTGGAGGAGGTCACGGCCGCGATCGAGGGCTGATCGCGCCGCGCAGCATCGCCGCCGTCCGGGGGCCGAGAGACATGTCTCTCGGCCCCCGGACACGTGTATGGGGGCGTCCGCGGCGCAGGCCGGGTGTCCCCGGGCGGGATGCGGAGCCGGCGCGGCGGGATGCGGATACCGGCTCGGCCGCGCGCCCTACGCCGGGCAGGTCGCGCCGAGCAGGCGCTGCAGCTCTGCGAGCGAGGCCTCGAACACCGCATCCCCGTCCACGGTCTCCCGGGTCGAGGTCCAGCTCAGTGTGACGTGGCGCTCGCCATCGGGGCTGCCGAAGCTCGCCGTGCGGTAGCCGAAGCCGTTGCCGCGCTGCCCGAGCACGGTCCCCGGCGGGAAGCCGCAGGCATCTCGCCCCTGGAGGATCCCGAGGCCGTAGCCGTTCGCGCCGGTGTCGCTCATGGCCTCCATCGACTCCTGCGTCACGAGCTCGCCGCCCGCGAGGCCGGAGAAGAAGCGGTCGACGTCGCCGACGGTCGAGACGAGCCCCGCGCCCGCCGACCAAAGAGTCGGGGAGATCGCGGTGACGTCGACGGGGCCGTCGTCCGTCTCGAGGTACCCGCGCAGCGAGGCCTCGGGCATCGTCTCGTCCTCCGGCCACACGGTCGCGTCCATGCCGAGCGGCTCGAGGATGCGGGTCTCGACCTCCGCCTCGATCGGGGAGCCCGTCACCGTCTCGACGAGCATGCCGAGCACCGTGTAGCCCGTGTTGGAGTAGACGAAGGCGCTGCCCGGCTCCGACTCCCACGGCACCGTCGCGGCCGCGGCGAGCAGCTCCTCCTCCCTGTACTCGCGGCCCACGGAGGCGGTGATCGCCTCGGCGTCCGGGAGCAGCGGCTCGATGTAGTCGGGGAGCCCGCTCGTGTGGTTCAGCAGCTGCCGCACCGTCACCGGGCCGGGGGCGTTCGCGAGCACGCCGGGCAGGTGCGCCTCGACCTCGTCGTCGAGCCCGAGCCGGCCCTCCTCGGCGAGCTGCAGGACGACCGTCGCGACCATCGGCTTGGTGACGCTCGCGATCCGCACGGCGTCATCGGGCTGTGCGGGCTCGCCGCCGGGCCCCTCCGAGGTGCCGCGCGTGCCGGCCGCCGCCGAGACCTCGCCGACCTCGCCGCGCACGTGCGCGACGGCGGCGGGTGCGCCGGCCCCGACGAGCGCCTCCACGGCCGACTGCGCCGCATCCTGCAGCTCGGACTCGCTGTCGGCGCGCTCGGGCGCGGGCAGGATGCCGCAGCCGGCGAGCAGGGAGGTCGCGGCGAGCAGGGGCAGGGCGGTGAGGGTGCGGGCGCGCATGGGGTCCTCTCGGGCGGGGGCCGGGCGCTTCGACGCTATCGAGCGACCCCGACGCGTGTCGGGAGAGGTGGCAGATGCTCAGGTGGGGGCGGGGCCGCGCTCAGGTGCCGGGCGTGCCCGCGGCGTCGTCCGCGTCCAGCAGCTCGCGGACGGCGTGGCGCCCGATGCCCGACATCCGCGGGTCGTCGTCGGCGCCGAGGAACGCGCCCGCGAGCAGCGCCGCCCAGCCGCGCGCCCGCATCCACGTGGCCTCGTCGGCCTCCGCGGATGCCTCGTAGGCCGCGCGGTACGCTGCACGGCCCGCGGCGTCGAAGGCGAGCCACCCGACCGCGAGGTCGGAGGCCGGGTCGCCGGCCGTGAGGTCGCCGAAGTCGATGAGCGCCGCCAGGGCGGGATCGGGATGCGGACCCGACTCCGCGAGGAGGTTGCCGGGGTGCGCATCGCCGTGAAGCCAGCGGGGGGAGCCGGCGTGCTCAGGTGCGTCGAGCGCCGCCTCCCACACGCGACGCAGCTCGGTCGCGCGCGGCAGGATGCCGGAGGTCAGCCGCTGCTCGGCGACCTCGACGCGCGACGCGAGGGGCACGCCCCGGACCGGGTTCGCGGGCGCGTCGGCCGGTGCCGGCCGGTGCAGCGCCGCGTGCGCAGCGCCGAGCTCCGCGGCGACGCGTCCTCGCCGGGCGAGCGGGAGATCCACGACCGCGGTGCCCTCGATCCACGGCACGATGAGCCAGGTCCACGGGTACTCGCCCTCGGGCGAGCCGAGGCGGACGGCCGCCGGGACGCGCACCGGCAGGTGCTCGGCGATCTCCGGCAGCCAGCGCGCCTCGTGCTCGACGAGCGGTGCCGCGAGCGCCCGACGCGGCAGCCGCACCGCGTGGGCCTCGCCGAGGCGCGCGACGACGTTGTCCCAGCCGCTCGCCGCGATCCGGACCTCGCCGAGGAGGTCGGGGTGCTGCGAGGCGACGAGCCGCTCGATGAGCTCGACGGTCACCGGGACCTCGGCCGTGGGCGTCGGCATCAGCCGGCCCGCCCGCCCGCTCGCCGCCGCATCCCCGGCCTCCCGATCGCGTCCCGCACCCGGTCAGGCTAGCGAGCGCCTCGGCGGCTCGCGAGGGCGCGGGGCTAGCCTGGAGCGATGACCGGGTTCACCGTGCGCCGGGCGCGCACCGCCGACGTGCCGCTGATCGAGAAGCTCATCGAGCCGCTCGTCGCCTCGCGCGTGCTGCTCGGCAAGGATCGCGTCGTGTTCTACGAGGCCGTGCAGGAGTTCCGGATCGCCGAGAGCGCGGAGGGGGAGGTCGTCGGCTGCGGCGCGCTCCACGTCATGTGGGAGGACCTCGGCGAGGTCCGCACGCTCGCCGTCTCCGAGGGGTGGCTCGGCCGCGGCGTCGGGCACGCCCTCCTCGGCACCCTCGAGGCCGACGCCCGCGAGCTCGGACTCACCCGCCTGTTCTGCCTGACCTTCGAGACCGCCTTCTTCGAGCGCAACGGCTTCGAGGTGATCGGCGAGGGCGTCGTCTCGCCGGATGTCTACGCCGAGCTGGTGCGCTCGCCCGACGAGGGCGTCGCGGAGTTCCTCGACCTCGCCCGCGTGAAGCCGAACACCCTCGGCAACTCGCGGATGCTGAAGCGGCTCTGATGGGCGCGGATCGCACGGGCGCCGTCTCGCTCGGCGTCGCGGGGGCGCTCGACCACGGGGTCGTCCGCGAGCTGGCGCCGCACGCCGAGTCGGCGGGGCTCCGCGCCATCTGGGTCAACGACACCCCCGACGGGGACGCGCTCGCCTCGCTCGCGGCGGCCGCCTCCGCGACCGGCTCGCTCGAGCTCGCGACCGGTGTCATCCCGATCGACCGCCGGCCGGCTGCCGAGATCGTGCGCGCGGTCGCCCGGCTCGGCCTGCCGCGCGAGCGCCTCGTCGTCGGCATCGGCTCGGGCGGCCTCCGGCAGGGTGCGCTGCGCGCCGTCGGGGAGGCGGCCGACGAGCTGCGGGATGCCGGACTCCGCGTCGTCATCGGGGCGCTCGGCCCGCGGATGCGCGAGCTCGCCGCCGAGCGCGCCGAGGGCGTGCTGCTCAACTGGTTCACGCCGGACGCCGCGGCCGCGGCCGCTCGGGCGTCGTCGGCGCGCACCGTGCTCTACGCGCGCACCGTCGCGGATGCCGCGGCCCGCGGCGCGCTCGAGGCGGAGGCCGGGCGATACGCCGGCTTCCCCGCCTACGCCGCGCACTTCGCGCGGGAGGGGATCGCGCCGCTCGACACGACGGTCGATCTCGCGGCGGCGGACGGCCGAGCACGGCTCGACGCCTTCGCCGACGCCGTCGACGAGCTCGTGCTGCGGGCGATCACGCCGGGCTCGCGCGCGGCCGAGCTGCGCGCGCTCGTGGATGCGGCGGCGCCCGGCCGGGACGACTCGCGCGGCTGAGCGCCCAGCCTGCGAGTCCGCGGCATCCCCGCGTGCCGGGGCCCCGGCGGCACGCCACCGGCCTACCCTGACCGCATGTCGTCGCTGCGCAATCCGGTCGGGGCCCAGCCGCCCTCCGTGTACTGGCGCCGACGCCTGCTCGTCGGGCTCGGCGTGCTCGCGGTCGTCGTCGTGATCGTGCTCATCATCGTCCGCCCCGGCTCCGGCGAGCCGGCCGCGGCGCCTACGCCCGAACCCACCCCGTCCGCCTCCTTCACCGCCCCCTCGGGCGAGGTGGAGGGCGAGGACGAGACGCCCGCCTCCGCGGGCGCCTGCGATCCGGGCGACATCGAGCTGGAGGCGATCACCGACTCCGGCAGCTATGCGGCCGACACGGACCCGAAGATCTCGATGTCGATCACGAACACCGGCTCCGACACCTGCACCCTCGAGGTCGGCACCGCCGCGCAGGAGTACATCGTGACGAGCGGCCAGGACCGCATCTGGAGCTCGAAGGACTGCCAGACGGACGCGACCGAGGACTCGGTCGACATCGCGGCGGGCAAGACCCTCAGCACGACGCCGTTCGGCTGGGACCGCACCCGCTCGAGCGAGGACACCTGCGAGGGCGAGCGGGATGGCGTGACCGGCGGCGGCGCGAGCTACCACCTCACGGTGAAGCTCGGCGACCTGGAGTCGGCCGAGACGCGGCAGTTCCTGCTCGACTAGGCGCCGCCCGCCTCGGGCGTGCCGCCACCCGGTCCGGCGGCGCGCTCGCGCTCATCGAGCACCTGCCGGCAGCGGGTGAGCGCCTCGGCCGCGAAGGCGTCGGCCCAGACGCGGTAGCCGCGGTCGTTGGGGTGGAAGAGGTCGCCCGCGAACTGCGTGATCATGCCCCAGATGCCCTGGCGGTCGGTGAGCGCGTGGAGGTCGACGACGCGCAGGCCGCGCCCGGCGGCGAGCCGGCGGATGATGCGGTTGCCCTCGCGGACGGCCTTCTGCCCGGGGAGCATGTAGAAGCTGGGGATGTCGGCGAGGATCGCGTGCGACGGCAGCGCCTCGACGAGCTGCGCGTACTCGCGCTCGAAGCGCCCGGCATCCCAGAGGGCCACGTCGTTCGCGCCGATCGACACGGTGAGGAGGTCGGGGCGCAGCTTCGGGAGCCGGGGCAGCTGGTCGCGGAGCGCGAGGCCGACGGTCGCCCCGGAGACGCCGAGGTTGACGACCCGGACGGTGCGGCCGGTCTCGCGGCGGAGTCGCGCGGCGAGCTGGCCGACGTAGCTGTGGCCGGGGCGGGAGGCGCCGATCCCCTGTGCGGCGGAGTCGCCGATCGCGACATAGAGGAGCTCGCCGGGCTTCGCCCGCTCGGCCTTCCACCAGTCGGAGTTGATCGGGATCGAGTCGTTGAGCCGCTCGAACCAGTGGGCGCGGCGCCGCATGAGCCAGCCCCACCAGGCGCGGACGCCGAGGACCGCGGCGACGATCGCGAGCGCCCCGGCGACGCCAGCAACGAGCGGTCGGGGGAGGTGCATGCGCCCACGCTAGCCGCAACCGGCGACAGCCTGTGGATAACCGCGGCCGGGCTGCGAGGTCGTGGATAGCATCCCTGGATGAAACGCGACGCGACCCGGCAGCGGATCCTGGAGACGGCTCGGCGGGTGCTGGTCCGCGACGGCGTGGAGCAGCTGACGCTGCCGACGGTGGCGCTCGAGGCGGGCATGAGCGTGAGCGGGCTGCGCTATCACGTGAGCTCGAAGCGCGAGCTGCTGGAGGTGCTCGTCGAGGAGCTGCTCGACGGCTTCGACGCCTCGCTCCGTGCGGCGGACCGGAGCGCGGGCGGGCGGTGCCGCGCCCTCATCTCGGGCGCGTTCGACATGGTGGCGGCCCGCGACGGCTCCGGCGACTCGGCGGCGGTGGGCGTGCTGGCGGCGGTGTCCGTCGATCCGGGTCTCCTCCGCGGGATGCGGGAGCGCTATGCGAACTGGCAGCGGCTGCTCGATGAGGATGACGTCGATCCCGCCGTCGTGGCGCTGGTGCGCTTCGCGGTGGACGGGTGGTGGCGGGCGGCGGTGTTCGGGCTGGCGCCGCCCTCGGCCGAAGATTCGGCGCTGCTGCGGGCGAACCTGGAGGCGCTGGTGGATCAGGCCGAGGTGCGCTGAGCGGGGTCGTGCGCTCGCTCAGAAGTCGGGGATGTCGCGCGGCTCGTCGGCCGCTTCGGCGAATCCCCGGCGGATGGCCTCGCGCAGCGGGCCGTCCTCGGCGTCGAGGATCGTCGAGTAGCCCAGTCGCCGGCCTTCGGCGTGACGCTGCTTGGCGGCGGCGACGGGTCTGATCTCGCCGGCGAGGCTGATCTCGCCGACGGCGGCGAGGGTGTGCGGCAGCGACTTGTCGCGCGCGGCGCTCGCGATCGCGAGGGCGATGGCGAGGTCGGCGCCGGGCTCGGTGAGGCGGATGCCGCCGACAGTGGAGACGTAGACGTCGGAGCCGGAGAGCTGGATGCCGCAGCGCCGCTCGAGCACGGCGAGCAGCATGGCGACCCGCGAGGCCTCGACGCCGTTGACGACGCGGCGCGGCTGCGGCGCCTGGGTCTGGACGATGAGCGCCTGCACCTCGACCGGCAGCGCCCGCCGCCCCTCGAGGGCGATCGCGACGCAGGTGCCGGAGACGGGCGTCGCGCCCCGCGACAGGAAGAGCCCGGAGGGGTCGGCGACCTCGGCGATGCCGTCGCCGGTCATCTCGAAGCAGCCGACCTCGTCGGTGGGGCCGTAGCGGTTCTTGAGCGCGCGTACGAAGCGGAGCGCGGTCTGGCGGTCGCCCTCGAAGCTGCACACGACATCCACCAGGTGCTCGAGGAGCCGGGGGCCGGCGATCGAGCCGTCCTTCGTGACGTGCCCGACGAGGAGGAGCGGGAGGTCGCGCTCCTTCGCGATGCGGATGAGGGCGCCCGAGACCTCGCGCACCTGCGCGGGCTGGCCGGGGGAGCCGTCGCTGAGCGCCGAGGCGACGGTCTGCACCGAGTCGACGATGAGCAGCTGCGGGGCGACCTCGTCGATGTGGCCGAGGATCGTCGCGAGGTCGGTCTCGGAGGCGAGGTAGAGCGTCTCCTGCAGCGCGCCCGTGCGCTCGGCGCGGAGTCGCACCTGGCTCGTCGACTCCTCGGCGGAGACGTAGAGGACGCGCGCGCCCTTCTGCGCGATGCGGGAGGCGACCTCGAGGAGCAGCGTCGACTTGCCGACGCCGGGCTCGCCGCTGAGCAGGATCGCGGCGCCCGGGACGATGCCGCCGCCGAGCACGCGGTCGAACTCGACGATGCCGGTCGGGCGGTGCACCGTGCGCGACTCGCCCCCGAGCTGCGTGATCGGCCGCGCCGCCCGGGACTCCGGGACGCGCGCCGCCGCGACCTTCCCGGTCGGCGCCCCGCGCTCGGCGATCGTGCCCCAGGCCTGGCACTCGGGGCACTGGCCGTACCACTTGGCGCCGTTCCACCCGCACTCGGTGCAGGTGTACGCGGTGGTGGTTCGGGCCATGCGGCCAGCCTAGGCGGGGGCGCCGACACGGGATGCCGGGCACGGCCCGATGTGGAGGGGGAGACCGTGCCCGGGGCTGTGCAGGAGCGGCGCGCCGCGTCGCGGTGGCGCGAGATCAGGATCCGCTGCCGGAATCCGTCCCGCTCTCGCTGCTGGATTCGCCGGAGCCGCCGCCCGATCCTGAATCCGTGTCCGTCTCACCCTGCGAGCCGGGCCCGCCCTGGCGTCCGCCCTGGCCCGGTCCGAAGCCGGGCCCGCCGTCCTCGCCCTGGCCGGGCCCGGATCCACCGCCCGGACCCTGCTGCATCGACGGCGGGCCGGAGCTCGCCTGCCCGATCGCGAAGCCCGCGACCCCGCCGCCGGCGAGGCCGACGACGAGCGCGATCGCGCCGGCCGTGACGGGAAGGATCCAGGTGCGCTTCGCGCGCGGGGCGGGTGCGGGAGCCGGAGCCGCGGCTCGCGCCTCGGTGGTGGTGTCGTCCGGGGCCTCGGCCGCCGGGGATGTCGTGGTGGTCATGAGAGCAGGATGCGGACGCCGGCCATGCGGGCGCCCAGGCCAGGCCGGGAGTCCGCCGACACCGCCCATGCGTCGCCTCTGCGGCCCGGTTCGCGGGACCCCGGGACCTGGGCTAGACTCCTCGGCGGTGACGTGTCCGAGCGGCCGAAGGTGCAACTCTCGAAAAGTTGTGTGGAGTAACCCTCCACCGTGGGTTCAAATCCCACCGTCACCGCCAGCGAAGAGCCCCGAGATCCTGAGGATCCCGGGGCTCTTCTCTTTCGGCGAGGCCGTCGTGCTGCGGCCGGTCCGGTCCGGACCGGGACGGCGTCGACCTCGCGCTCAGACGGCGTCGGGTCGGCGGATGCTCTCGGCGCCGCCGTCGATGAAGATCACCTGCCCGGTGACGTGCGTGTTCTCCTCGCTCGCGAGCCAGGCGAGCAGCTTGGCCGGCGCACTCGGCGGCGCCGCCGGGCCGTTGAGCGGGGATGGCGCCCCGGCATCGAGCGCGGCTCGCCCTTCCGGTGTCTCGAGCGCGGCCTTCGTCATGGGCGTCTCGATGACGCCGGGCGCGACCGCGTTGAGCGCGATGCCTGCGCCGGCCCAGTCGTCGCCGGGCGCGTGGGTGCGCACCCACCGGGCGATCGCGAGCTTCGTGGTCGTGTAGATGGGGCTGCTCCCGGCGGCGTTCGCGGCCTCGCCGATGCGCTCGGCCTCGCGCAGCGCGCCCGGCTCGTCGTCCGCGAGCAGGCGCTCGAGGAGCGCATCGTCGACAGGCTCGAGGGCGGCCAGCGACGCGACGACGACGGCGCGCGGCGCCGCCGAGCCTGCGAGCAGGGGCCGCAGGCCCTCGAGCGTCGCGGCCGCGCCGAAGTAGTTCACGCCCACGGTGACGGGCTTGGGGGAGACGAGCCCCGCAACGGCCACGACCGCATCCACCGTGCCGCCGCTGCGCTCGCGGACACGCTCGACGAGGGCGCTGCGACCTTCGGCGGTCGAGAGGTCGGCCGCGACGTCGGTGCCCTGGAGGTCGACGCCGATGACGGTGTCGCCGCGCTCGCGCAAGAGCTCCGCGAGCGCTCGGCCGATTCCGGAGGCGGCCCCGGTGACGACGACGGTGCGGCTCATCGGCCGGCCTCCTTCTCGAGCTCGGCAGCCCAGCCGGTGTTCTCCATGGTCATCCAGTTCGCGAGCTGGACGGTCGTCTCGAGCACGGTGTACCCGTCGGTCGCCGTCACCTCGTCAGCGTGGTCGACGAGGTCCTCGATCGACAGGTCCTTCGACCAGTAGCCCTTCGTCGAGCCGACGAAGTTGTGCGCCGCCCGACCCGCGGCGGCTTCGAAGATCTCGCCGTTGTGCGTGTTCTCGCGGCGGAGGAGCCATGCGACGACGGGGGCGACGAGCCTTGCGGGCATCATCGTCTCGGACTGCTTGCGGGCCGTCTCGTCGGTCATCTCCCCCGACATCTGCGTGAAGGCGCCGGGGGCGAGGACGTTGACCGTGATGCCGTGCTCGGCGCCTTCGGCGGCGAGCGACTTCGCCATGCCGAGCACGGCGCCCTTGCTCGCGGCGTAGTGCGCGATGAGCGGCTGCGACACCCAGGCGCTCGAGGAGCTCACGAGCACGAGCCGCCCGAAGCCCTGCTCGACGAGCACCGGCCAGGCGCGGCGGGCGACATTGAAGGCGCCGAAGGCGTTCACCCGCATGACCTTCTCGAAGTCCTCGGGGCCCATCTCGCCGAAGGGGACGTTGCGGATGATCGCGGCGTTGCTCACGACGAGGTGGAGGCCGCCGAGCTCCCGCACGGCGAGCTCGACGAGCTCGCCGGCCTGCTCCCAGTCGCTCACGTCGTGACGGCTGAGCACGGCCCGCCCGCCGGCGGCGCTGATCTCGTCGACGACGGCCTGCGCGCTCTCGGCCAGGTCGTTCACGACGACGGCGGCGCCCTGGGAGGCCAGGAGCAGCGCGTGCTCCCGGCCCATGCCGGCTCCGGCTCCGGTGACGATGGCGACCTGACCTGCGAAGTGCTGGGACATCTGCGGCCCTTCCTTTCGGGATACGATGCGACCAGGATACGCCGAAATAGACAGCTGTCCATTTGGAGGATGCCGTGGCCGCGAGCCCCCAGCACGATCGGCGCGCCTCGCTCTCCGGCGCGGACGACGCCAAGGTGCGTGCGACGCGCCGCAAGCTCTCGGACGCGCTCCATGACGCGGTGCTGGATCGCGGCGCGAAAGGCGTCTCGGTCGCCGACCTCGTGTCCCGCTCCGGCGTGAGCCGCAGCACCTTCTACACGCACTTCGCGAACGTCGACGAGCTCGCCCTCGCCGCGACCGCCGATCTCTTCGCCGATCTCGCGCCCATCGACGTCGACCGCCGGGCGGAGCATCGGCTCAGCCGCGCGGAGATCACCCGGCGAGGTCTCGGCGAGCTGCTCGACGCGCTGCTCGCCAACCGCCACCTGCTCGCGCTCGCCGCCGAGGGGCCGAGCGCGGCCGGCGTCCGCGAGCGCTTCGTCGATCAGATGGCGGCGAGCCTCGGCGAGACCATCCGCATCGAGCGACCGGATGCCGCTGAGGCCGAGATCGAGGCGGCCAGCCAGTACATCGCCGCCGGCACGCTCCGGCTCCTGCTCCGCTCGGTGGAACGCGGCGGCGAGGATCGCGGCGAGCTGCTCGATGTCGTGTTCGGGCTCCTCCCCGAGTACCTCACCGGGGGCTGAGCGGCCGGCGCCCGGGCATCCCGCCATCATCTGGTCCCCTGCCCGGGAGCCCGCTCCGAACGCCGCCGCATCCCCGACGCCCAGGGCCCCGGCGACGTAGCATCGCCCCATCGAGCACGGGAGGGAGGCACCGCCGATGGGACGCCGGCGCGACCTGCCCGAGCCGCCCGCCGAGAAGACCTGCGCCTCCTGCGGGCGCCGGATCGAGTGGCGCCGCGCCTGGGCCGACGACTGGGACGAGGTGCGCTACTGCTCGGCGGCCTGCCGATCGCGGAAGGTGCGCGAGGTCGACCGCCGGCTCGAGCACGAGATCCTCGACCTTCTCGGGCAGCGCGCGGCGACGGCGACGATCTGCCCCTCGGAGGCGGCCCGCGCGGTCGGCGGCGACGACTGGCGCGAGCTCATGGAGCCCGCGCGCCGCGCCGCACGCCGACTCGTCGCGGCGGGGGAGGTCGTCATCACCCAGCGGGGCGCCGAGGTCGACCCGAGCACCGTGCGCGGTCCGATCCGCATCCGCCGCGTCCGCCCATGATCATCGCCGCCGTCGCCGGTCTCATCTCGGGGCTCGCGCTCGTCGCGGGCGCCGCGATCGGCTGGTTCGCGCGCGTCCCGCGGGTGGTGATCGCGGCGGTGATGGCCTTCGGCGCCGGGGTGCTCATCTCGGCGCTCGCCTTCGACCTCATGGAGGAGGCGACGGAGACCGGCGGGCTGCTGCCGAGCATCGCCGGGCTGGTGCTGGGGGCGGTCCTGTACTTCGCGGGCGACCTGGCGCTGGAGCGCGCGAGCGCCCGACGTCACCGCGCGCGGTCCGGCGCGGCGAGCTCCGGCTCGGGGCTCGGCATCGCGCTGGGAGCCCTTCTCGACGGCATCCCCGAGACCGCCGTGCAGGGCGTCCAGTCGGCGGGCGGCGCCCTGCCCCTGGCGGTGCTGATCGCGGTCGTGATCTCGAACGTCCCGGAGGGCCTGTCGAGCACCGCCGACATGCGAGCCTCCGGCCGCTCGGCCCGATACGTGTTCGGCTTGTGGGCGGGGATCGCGGGCGCGTGCACCATCGCGGCGCTGCTCGGGGCCGTGCTCCTCGGGGATGCGGGCGGCGAGGTGCGCTCGGTCGTCACCTCCGTCGCGGCGGGCGCGATCCTCACGATGCTCTGCAACACGATGATCCCGGAGGCGTTCCGCGAGATGCGGGCGTGGACGGGCGTCGCCGCGGTCGCCGGGTTCCTGGTCAGCTACGTCGTCCACGCGGCGTCGGCCTGAGCGGGGCCCGCGCCGCCCCGCTCGCGAGCCGCCGCCTCAGAACGCGTAGCGCACCCGGCACCACGGCGCGCGCTCGCGGATGAGCGCGCGGAACTCCGCGAGGTAGCGCTCCTTCTCCTGCCAGCGGTAGCGGACGTTGCGCTGGCCGTTCTGCGAGATCTTCGGCTCCTGCAGCTCCGGGCGCCACAGCAGCTCCTCGGCGCGCGGATGCCAGCGCAGGTTGACCTCGTGCAGTCCTTCGTTGTGGGTGAGGAAGATGACCTCGGCGGCGAGCCGCTCGCGGACCGGGGCCGACACGGCATCCCCGAGGTGATCGAGGAGCTCGCCCCAGCGCTCCAGCCAGCCGTCCTCCACGATGACGGGGCTGAAGTTGAGGTGCACCTCGTAGCCGGCCTCCGCGAGGTCGTCGATGGCGGCGATCCGCTCGGCCATCGGGCTCGTGCGGATGTCGGTGACGCGGGCCGTGTCGGCGGGCATCACCGAGGTGCGGATGCGGGTGCGGCCGCGCGGATCCCAGTCGAGCAGCTCGCGGTTGACGTACTTCGTCGCGAAGGACGCCTTCGCGTCGGGGAGCTCGCGGAACAGCTCCACCATGTCGCGCACGTTGTCGGAGACGAGGGCGTCGACCGAGCAGTCGCTGTTCTCGCCGATGTCGTACACCCAGGACGCCGGGTCGCACTGGTCGGGCTCGGACTTGGGGCCCTGCCGCTCGACGTGCCGGCGCGTGGCGGCGAGGATGCGCTCGATGTTCGTGAAGGTCGTGATCGGGTTGCTGTAGCCCTTGCGGCGCGGCACGTAGCAGTAGGCGCAGGCCATGGCGCAGCCGTTCGCGAGGGAGGGGGCGATGAAGTTCGCCGAGCGGCCGTTGGGCCGGACCGCGACCGACTTCTTCTCGCCGAGGACGAGCGCCTCCGTCTTGATCCGGACCCACCGCCGGGCGTTCGCCTCGTCGCCGTGCAGCTCCGGGATCCGCCAGTGGCTGTCGACCCCGACGAGCTCCGCCTCCGGCCAGCGGTCGATGATCTCGCGCCCTCGGGGCGAGTTCGCGGCCGCCTCCTCCGCGTAGATGCGCCGGATGTCGAGGAGCGGCCGGGCCGGACGGGCGGCGGGCGCGTCGTGGACGCGGTCGGCGGCAGGTCTGGGATCGGTCACGATGCTCGATGGTCTCCCGAGCCGCCGACATCCGGCTCGGGGCCACCGCGCGACCGCGTCGCGGACGACCATCGATACATCAAACGATGTACAGTCGCGGTCATGACGCTCGCAGAGCCCGTCGCCGTCTCGCACCGCCAGGCCCTCGCCCGCCTCGGCCACGCGCTCTCCGACGACACCCGCACCCGCATCCTCCTCGCCCTCCGCGAGGCGCCGGCCGTGCCGTCCGAGCTCGCCGAGCGGCTCGGCGTCAGCCGCCAGGTCGTCTCGAACCAGCTCGCCTGTCTCCGGGGATGCGGCCTCGTCGCCGGCGCGCAGCAGGGCCGGTACACGCGCTACCGCCTCGCGAGCCCGGCCCTCGCGCCCGCGCTCGACGGCCTCCTCGAGCTCGTCCTCGTCGTCGACCCGTCGTGCTGCGACGGCGCCGGCTGCACCTGCGCATGACCGCGCTCCGACTCGGGGCGCCGCTCGACCCCGCCCGCCGTCTCGTCCTCCAGCGCCGCATCCGGATCGTCGTCGCGTTCACGATCACGTGGAACGTCGTCGAGGCGGTCGTCGCCCTGTCGGCCGGGGCCGCCGCATCGTCGGCCGCGCTCATCGGCTTCGGCCTCGACTCGATCGTCGAGGTGCTCTCGGCGGCCGCCGTCGCGTGGCAGTTCGCGGCCCCCGACCCGGAGCGACGCGAGCGGACCGCGCTCCGCGTCATCGCGATCTCCTTCTTCGGCCTCGCCGCCTACGTGAGCGTGGATGCCGTCCTCGGCCTGCTGGGCCTCCGCGAGCCGGCGTCGAGCCCCGTCGGCATCGGCCTCGCCGCGCTGAGCCTGCTCATCATGCCGCTCGTCAGCTGGTTCGAGCGGCGCACGGGCCGAGAGCTCGGCTCCGCCTCCGCCATCGCCGACTCGAAGCAGACCCTGATCTGCACGTACCTCTCGGCCGCCGTGCTCGTCGGGCTCCTCGCGAACGCGCTGCTCGGCTGGGGCTGGGCGGACGCGGTCGCCGCGCTCGCCATCGCGGCCTTCGCGGTGCGCGAGGGCGTCGAGGCGTGGCGCGGGGAGGCGTGCACGACCCCGGTCGCCGAGCTCACGGGCCAGCGGGACGGGCACGATCACGGGCGCGGGGCCGGGCGCGACGACGCCGCGACGGGCTGACGACCCTACGCGACCGCGCTGTCGCCCGCAGCCGCGTCGGTGCGCTCCTGCAGGTAGGCGCAGAGGCGAGACACGCTCTCGAGGTCCGCCGCGAGCTGCGCGGTCTGCGCGGGCGTGAGATCGATGTCGTGCTCGCGAGCCTCGAAGGTGACCACCCACTCGGGGCGGTCGCGGACGACCGGGTGGATGTAGGTCACGGTCGTGACGGTGCGGAGGCCCACGATGATGAGCCCCGTCTCGGGGCCGGCGCTGGCATCCTGCTCGAGCACGTCGATGGCGGCGGCGCCGATGTGGCCGAGGGCGCGGTAGTCGTCGATCCAGGCGGAGACGACCGCGTGATCGCGATACGGCATCAGACGAGGGGGGAGGTCGGGCGGACGCGCTCCGCGCGCCCCGCGTGCAGGGGGACGACTGCGGTCATGATGACCTCGGCTTCCTGCCGGAACGCCTCTGCGGCGCCTCGGCTGCTGATCGTCCAGGAACCGGACCGCTGCTCGCGTCGACGGTTGCGTCGAGTCGTCTTCGCAGCGGCCGGGGTGCTTCGGCTTCTGGGATCCCGACTGTACGCCACCGGGGAACGGAACCCCAGCGGTTGACGCCGGGCGCCCGGAGCGAGTATGGCTACTGGCGCGCGAAGCGCGCGCGGTACTCGCTCGGAGTCGCGCCGAAGTGCCCGAGGAACACCCGCCGGAACGCGTTCACGTTCGTGTACCCGACCCGGTGGGCGACCGCATCCAGCCGCGTGTCGGAGCGCAGGAGGAGCGCGGCCGCCTCCATGCGGTTCCGGATCCGCCACTGTCGCAGCGTCATCCCCGTCTCCGCGCGGAACGCGCGCTCGATGGTGCGCGGCGAGGCGTGCACGGACGACGCGAGCTCCTCGATCGAGCGGATGTCGCCCGGGTTGAAGCGCAGGGTCTCGGCGATGCCGAGCGCGGACTCCGTGCTGGGCATGGGCAGGGAGGTCGCGAGCACGGGCCGCTCCTCGAGGAGGGCGAGGATCTGGCGCGCGAGGTTGACGCCGGGCTTCACGATCGTGTTGAGCGCGACCGCGTAGGCGAGGAGGAGGGTGCGGAGGTCGCGGTCCACCGTGACGACGGTCGGGCCGCCGAGCGTCGTCGCGGTGGCGGCGGCGTCGAAGAAGAGGGGCATCGTGACGGAGTCGGCGTGGACGGTGAACTCGTGGGTCGTGTCGACGGGGATCCAGACGGCGTGGCCGGTCGCGAGCTCGCGCTCCTCGCCGTCGACGAGGAGGGAGGCGGTGCCGCGCACCTGCCAGAGCAGGACGTGGACGTCGTGCTCGCGCTGCTCGGGCACGGCGACGGGCGGGATCCAGAGCCGCCACGGCGTGCCCGGATCGTGCTCCTCCGTCGCATCGCCCACACGGCCCGCCCCAGCGGATGCCGCTTCGGCGCGCCCGGCCTGCGGTGCAGGGTGTCGGGAACTGCGGGGCTCTCGTCGCAAACGGTGCACCCGAGCAAGGTTAGCTTTGCCTAACCTCGAGGGTATCCCCCTGACCGAGAGGAATCTCCATGCCCAGCGCCCCGCCCCGCCGCAGACGGATCGCCCTGCCCGCTCTCGCCGCGCTCGCCGCGCTCGTCCTGGCCGGCTGCGCCGCGCCCGCCGACGCGGAGGGCGAGACTGCCGCGACGAGCCTCCTCCCCGCGGCCGAGGGCACGACGAGCTACCCGCTCGAGATCGACACCTGGGCCGGCTCCACGACGCTCGAGGAGCGGCCCGAGCGCATCGCGGTCATCGGCTTCTCGACCAATCTCGACGTCGTCGAGGTCCTCGACGTGACACCCGTCTACACGATGACGGAGGAGTCGGAGTGGGCCTGGCGCGACCCCGAGTGGTTCGCCTCGATCGAGACGATCGACACCGCCACCCGCCGCGACCCCACCAACTTCGAGGGGATCGCGGCCACCCGCCCCGACCTCATCATCGCGCTCAACTACGTCTGGGAGCAGGCGGACTTCGACAAGCTCAGCGCCATCGCGCCCGTGCTCGAGTACGAGGAGCAGGCCGGCGACCAGGCCGACTGGCGGGCCGGCCAGCAGCTCGTCGGCGACGTGCTCGACCTCGGCGCCGCCGCGACCACCGCGATCGAGGAGGCGGATGCCGCGATCGAGGAGGTCGCCGCCGCGCACCCCGGGTTCGCGGGGAAGACGACGACGATCGCGACCGACTACGGCGCCCAGTACGACTTCGAGTACTACACGCCGACCGGCGGCACCGCGGAGAGCGTCATGCTCGACCTCGGCTTCGCGCCGAACCCGCTCGCTGAGCGCTTCGTCGCCGACCCCGTCATCTCGGACGAGAACCTCGCCCTCCTCGACGGCGACGCCCTCATCGTCATCTACAGCGACGAGGAGACCCGGCAGGCGCGGGAGTCGCAGCCGCTCTTCCAGGCGATCCCCGCGGTGGCCGAGGGGCGCTACGCCTCGCTCGCGGCCTCGCCCGACAACGAGCTGCTCCTCGACCCGGAGGGCCAGGAGTTCGAGAACGCCACCTGGGTGCTCCGCCGCGGTGCGAGCGCCGCGAGCCTGCCGTGGGCCGTCGAGGTGATCGCCGATCAGTGGCTCGCGGGCGTCGAGCTCGAGTAGCGAGGTGACCGGACTCGATGCGCGGTCCGCGCTGCACCGCCCGCCCGCCCCGCCGTCGCTCGCGCGCCGGCGGGGCGCGGGCGTGCTCGCGACCCTCATCGGCCTCGCGCTGGCCTCGCTCGCGAGCCTCGCCTTCGGCGCCAACCCGCTCCCGGCCGACGCGGTCCTGCGCGGCCTCCTCGCTCCCGACGACAGCGAGGCCTCGCTCGTCATCTGGAGCCTCCGCGTCCCGCGGACCGTCCTCGGCATCCTCGCGGGGGCGGCATTCGGGGTCGCGGGCGCGCTCATCCAGGCGCTCACCCGCAACCCGCTCGCCGACCCGGGCATCCTCGGCGTCAACGCGGGCGCCGGCTTCGCCGTGACGGCGGGCGTCGGGCTCTTCGGGCTCGGCGGGATCACCGGCTACATCTGGTTCGCGTTCCTCGGCGCGGCCGCCGCGACCGTCCTCGTCTTCGTCATCGGCTCGGCTGGACGCGGCGCGGCCTCGCCCGTGACCCTCGTCCTCGCGGGTGTCGCGCTGAGCGCCGTGCTCGGCGGCTTCTCGACGCTGCTCACCCTCCTCGACGAGGAGACCTTCCGCGCGCTCCGCGTCTGGGGCGTCGGCTCGATCGCCGCCGCGAAGCTCGGCGAGACGGCCTCCGTCGCACCGTTCCTGCTCGCGGGGCTCGCGATCGCCCTGCTCATCTCCGGCTCGCTCAACTCGATCGCGCTCGGCGACGACCTCGCGGCATCCCTCGGCGCCCGGACCGTCCGCACCCGCGTGCTCGGGCTGATCGCGGTGACGCTGCTCGCCGGCGGCGCGACGGCCCTCACGGGCGGCATCGCCTTCGTCGGGCTCATGATCCCCCACATCGTGCGGTGGCTCACCGGCCCCGATCAGCGCTGGATCATGGTGCTCTCGGCGCTCGCCGCCCCCGTGCTCGTGCTCACGGCGGATGTCGTGGGCCGCATCGCGGGGAGCCCCGGCGAGATCCAGGTCGGCATCGTCACGGCCGTGATCGGCGCCCCCGTCCTCATCGCGCTCGTGCGCCGGCGGACGGCGAGCGGGCTGTGACCGGGGCGATCGACTTCGGATACCGTGCGGCGACGATCCGCACCCCGATCGCCTCGGCGCTCGTGCCGCTGCGCGTGCTCGCCGTCTCGGCCGCGCTGCTCGTGGTCGCGGCCGCGGCCGGCATCGCGGCGCTCATGATCGGCGACGTGCCGCTGCGGCTCGACGAGGTCGTCGCGGCGCTGCTCGGCGGGGGCACGGAGCTCCAGCAGATGGTCGTGCTCGAGTGGCGGCTGCCGGTCGCGCTCGCGGCGCTCATCTTCGGCGCGATGCTGGGCCTCGGCGGCGCGATCTTCCAGTCCCTCACCCGCAACCCGCTCGGCTCGCCCGACGTCATCGGCTTCGACGCCGGCTCGTACACCGCCGTCGTGGTCGTGATGCTCGTGCTCGGCAGCCAGAGCTCGTGGGGCATCGCGGCGGCCGCGATCGCGGGCGGGCTCCTCACCGCCTCCGCCGTCTACGTCCTCGCGTACCGCCGCGGCATCCAGGGCTTCCGGCTCATCGTCGTGGGCATCGGCGTCTCGGCGCTGCTCGGATCGCTCAACTCGTACCTCATCACGCGCGCCGACATCGAGGATGCGATGGCGGTCGGATTCTGGGGCGCGGGCTCGGTCGGGCGGGTGACCTGGGCGAGCCTCGGACCCTCGCTCGGCATCGCCGTCGCGATCGTCGTGGTCGCGCTGCTGCTCGCGCGGGATCTCCGCGCGCTGGAGCTCGGCGACGACGCGGCCGTCACGCAGGGGCGCCGCCCGGGGCCGGCGCGCCTCGCGCTCATCGTGATCGGCGTCGCGACGGTCGCGCTCGTGACCGCGGCGGCGGGGCCGATCGGGTTCGTCGCACTCGTCGCACCGCAGCTCGCGCGTCGCCTCACGGGCTCCGCCGGCGTCAGCCTGCTCGGCGCCGCGTGCATGGGGGCGCTCCTGCTCTCGAGCGCGCACCTCCTCACCCTCGGCATCGCCCAGGTGTTCCGCCCCGTCCCCGTGGGCCTCATCACGGTCTGCCTCGGCGGCCTCTACCTCATCCGGCTCCTCGTGCTCGAGGCGCGCCGACAGCACGGAGCAGCACGATGACCCGCACCCCGCCGTCCGCCCCGGCCCCCTCCGACCCGGCCGCTCGCGTCGTCGTCGAGGACGCGACGATCGGCTACGACCGCCGCATCATCTCCGAGCGCCTCTCGCTCGACATCCCGGACGGCTCGTTCACGGCGATCATCGGGCCGAACGGCTGCGGCAAGTCGACGCTGCTGCGCGCGGTCGCCCGCGTGCTCTCGCCCTCGCACGGGCGGGTCCTCCTCGACGGCCGGGCGATCGGCTCGTACCGTCCGAAGGAGGTGGCGCGGGAGCTCGGGCTCCTCCCGCAGTCCTCGCTCGCGCCCGACGGCATCCGCGTCGCCGACCTCGTCGCGCGGGGCCGGGCGCCGCATCAGGGGCTCCTGCAGCAGTGGCGCGAGTCGGATGAGCGCGCGGTGCGGGCGGCGCTCGCCGCGACCCGGATGACGGAGCTCTCGGACCGCCTCGTCGACGAGCTCTCGGGAGGCCAGCGGCAGCGCGCCTGGGTGGCGATGCTGCTCGCGCAGGAGACGCCGATCATGCTGCTCGACGAGCCGACGACCTTCCTCGACATCGCCCACCAGTACGAGCTCATGGAGCTCTTCCGCACCTTCCACGACGCCGGCACCACGATCGTCGCCGTGCTCCACGACCTCGCGCAGGCCGCGCGCTACGCCGACCACCTCGTCGTGATGCGCGACGGCGACATCGTCCGCACGGGCGTCCCGGCCGAGGTCATCACGCCCGAGCTCGTCGAGGAGGTCTTCGGACTCCGCGCCCTCGTCGTACCCGATCCGGTGACGGGGACCCCCGTCGTCGTCCCGCTCGACCCGCGCGCCGCGGCGCCGCATCCGGTCGAGCCCGCACTGGAGGAACGCCGATGACCACGAGAGAGCTCCCGACCTTCACCGGTCCGAACCGGACGGGCGAGCTGCAGCTGCATTTCGTCGAGCCGCTCGAGCGCCGCGATCTTCGCGTGATCCGCGTCGAGGACGTGACGCCGCGCTATCGCCGCGTCGTGCTCGGCGGCGAGGACCTCGAGCGCGGCTACCCGCTCCCCGCCTTCGCGCCGGGGGACCATGTGAAGGCCTACTTCCCGGATCCGGCGACCGGGCGGATCACCGCCTACCGCCGGACCGGGGAGGAGGACGACTGGGAGATCGACGGCGAGGGCGAGCCGATCCGTCGCGACTACACGCCGCGCGCCTGGGACCCGGAGGCCCGCGAGCTCACCCTCGACTTCGTGCTCCACGACCACGGCATCGCGGGCCGCTGGGCGCGCGATGCGCGGCCGGGCGACCCGCTCGTCGTGATCGGGCCGCGTGCGAACTGGCTGCTGCCCGAGGACTACGCCTCGTATCTCGCGCTCGGCGACGAGACCGCGCTGCCGGCGATCTCCCGCATCCTCGAGGAGGCGCCGGAGGGCTCGCGCGTCACGGCGCTCATCGAGGTCGAGGACGCGGCGGAGGAGCAGGATCTCGGTGCGCGCCCCGGGGACGTCGTGCACTGGGTGCATCGCGCGGGCGGCCGAGTCGCGGCGGGCGACCAGAGCCGGCTCGAGACGGCGCTGCGCGCGCTCGAGCTGCCGGACCGAGCGCAGCTGTTCGTCTTCGCCGCGGGGGAGGCGGGGGCCATGGCGCCGATCCGCCGTCACCTCCGGCGGGAGCTCGGGATCCCGAAGCGGCAGATCTCCGTCGACGGCTACTGGAAGCGCGGCATCGCCGACTTCGACCACCACGAGGACGAGTCCGGGGACGACTGAGCTGCGGGGCGCCCGCCCCGACGCGGTGCGCGGCTCGCGTAGCGTCGGACCATGGCCGAGACGGCGGATCGCGACGAGGACGAGCGCTGGATCGTCGTGGACGGCCGCCGGTGGCGGCGCACCGACCCCAGCCTCCCGGCCGAGCTCGCGACCTCGCTGCGCTCGCATCTCGGCCGCGCTCGGAACGCCGTCAAGGCGGGGCGGCGGTCGGGTGACGAGGATGCCGTCGCGGCGGCGCGGGAGCGCGTCGGGATCGCGAAGCACGGCCTCGGCGAGCGCGGGCCGCGCTGGTGGGAGCGACCCGAGGCCGAGCGCCTGGCGGACGCGAGCGCGGCGCTGACGAGGCTGGACGAGCTCGCGCCCTGACCCGCGCGACGTGCGCCCGCAGGTCAACACGAGCTGGGAGCTCGGCCGCAGCCGGGCGATGAGGCGCACCATGGCCGCATGGCCGACATCTATCTGCGCATCGCGAACGATGTCTTCACGTCCGATGCCCCCTCGGTCGAGGAGCTGAAGCGGAAGGTGGACGCCGCGCTCGACGGCGACGACCCCTGGCTGGATCTCACGGATGCGCACGGGCAGCGGGCCTCGGTGCGCATGTGCAGCGGGGTGCCGCTCTGGATCGAGTCGCGCGAGGTCTGAGGGTCGCAGATCCCCGCGAGGGGCGGTCCGGCACGAAGGATTGACAGCGCTGTCAATCTGCGCCATGCTCGACTCCAATCACCCGACGGCCGGTCTCGCGACCGGCCGGGCGCGGCCCCGCCGCGTCGCCACAGCCCGCCCGATTCCAGTGACGTGATCGAGGAACCCGTGACCCTGCCCCGCACCCTGAAGCCCGCCGTCCGCGCCGCCCGACGGGCATCCATCGCCCTGCTCGCCCTCGCCCTCGCGGCGCCCGCCGCGGCCGTCGTGCTCCCGGCGCCGAGCGCGGCCGCCGCGCCCGCCGCGCAGGCCGAGTACGGCGCGCCCGACGCCATCGCCGCCGACTACTACGGCGCGCTCCTGCGGCACACGCGCTGGGCGGAGACCGTGTGGGACGCGAGCGCCGGCGTCTACCGCTTCACCGACTTCAACTTCGCCGTCGTGCTCGGGAACGCCGTCCTCGTGACCCACGGCGAGTACGACGAGCAGCTCGCCGGGGTGTCGAAGGAGGTGCTGAAGCAGAAGACCGTCGCCACCATCACGCACTACGCGGCGCTCAACCGCTTCGTGAACCCGAACGGCACCTGGGGCAAGCGGCTGTTCTGGGACTCGACCTTCCAGTCCTACTTCCTCGTCGCGGGCAGGCTCCTCTGGGACGACCTCGACGCCACGACGCGCGCGAACCTCACGACCATCGCCGCGGAGCAGTCGCGGTACACCGCCGACCTGGAGTACGGGAAGGACCCGCTCTCCGGCTCCTGGACCGCCGACTGGCCCGACGGCAAGTACGAGGGCGACACCGCGCAGGAGGAGGTCGGCGTCTACACGCAGGCGCTCGCCCCCGGTCTCGCCTGGGCGCCCCAGGACGCGGATGCCGGCCGCTGGGCCGAGCAGCTCGCCGACTGGGGTCGCAACGCGGCCGGCCAGCCGACCGCCGACCGCAACAACCCGGCCCTCGTCGCGGGCAAGCCGATCTCGAGCAACACGATGCAGAACATCCGCGACACCTACCTCGTGGAGAACCACGGCTCCTTCGGGCCCCACTACCAGTCCGACATCTGGCGCTCCGGCGGGCGCAACGCGATCCAGTTCATCGTGAACGACCAGCCGCTGCCCGAGATCCTCACCCGCCAGCCCAACGCGGCCGAGCTGTGGGAGTCGATCAAGCTCGTCATGTCCGACCAGGGCGAGCCGTTCATGCCGATGGTCGCCGACCGCGAGTACCTCTACGGCCGCGACGTGCTGCCGATCGCGTTCCTCGGCCAGGTGCTGCGGGATCCCGACGCCGTCCGCGCCGAGGCGAACCTCGCCGCCGCGCTCGAGGACTACCAGGCGTACGCGCCGGCCGACCGGCTGACGAAGTTCTCCGGCGAGCCGAAGTACGAGCCCGAGGCGCGCGCCGAGATCGCGATCTCCTACCTCCTCCACGTCGAGGCGGCCGAGTCCGAGGCGGGCGTCGTCGAGGCGACCCCGCAGGACGACTTCTTCGCGCGTCTCAGCGGCACGCGGGACTTCGGCGCGGATGCCGGCCTCACGGTCCAGCAGAGCGAGCGCGCCTGGGCGGCGGCCTCGAGCCGCACCGGCTTCGTGAAGTTCCCGTGGGTGCCCGCGCACAACTCGTGGATGTTCGACGTCTCCGGCAACACGCCCTACCTCTACCCGCGGACGGGCGCGACGGTCGACGCCCGCAGCACCGAGCGCTACACGGCGCCGGGTGACGGCTTCGACGGCACGGCATCCCTCTTCCGGATCGGCGGCGGCCGCGTCGGGCACGTCACGCTGCCGACCGGCTCGGCGATCTACGCCTCGAGCGGCGCCGGGCGCGACGACGCCGCCCTCACCGTCCGCAACCTCCAGATGGGCGGCTACGCCGGACTCGACGGATCGCGCACCTACACGAGCGCCGACGGCGAGACGACCGAGACGCGGCCCGCGACCCGCCCGGCCGACGCCCGCGACGCGAATGCCGCACGGATCGACGACCTCGCCTTCGCGCCGAGCTCCGCGCGCTACGTGCGCATGCAGGGCGTCCGCGGCAACGCGAGCTTCGGGTACTCGATGTACAAGTTCCACGTCTACGGCGCCGACGCCGCCTCGACCGCCGACCTCGCGGCCGGCCGCACCGCGACCGCGTCCAGCCAGGACACCGCCGGCGGCCGCACCGCCGCGCGCGTCACCGAGGCGAGCCCGACGGCGCGCTGGGCGGTCGCGACCGGCGAGCGCACCCGCGCCGACTCCTGGATCCAGGTGGATCTCGGCTCATCGCAGACCGTCGGCGCCGTCCGCCTCGCGTGGGAGTCGAGCGCCGGCTCCCGCTACCTCATCCAGACCTCCGAGAACGGCACGGACTGGACGACGCAGACCGCCTACGGCGCCGAGAACGCGGCCGACGCGAACGTCGCGCGCCTCGACACGGTCGAGCTGACCCCGGCCGGGCAGACGGAGCCCGCGCCGGTCACGACGCGCTACGTGCGCATGCAGGGCGTGCAGGGCAACCCGAGCTACGGCTACTCGCTCTACCACCTGCGGGCCTTCACCCCCGGGGGCGAGGACGCCGCCCGCGGCAAGCCGGCGACGGCGTCGAGCGTCGAGTCCGCGGCCCGCGCCGCGGGCGCCGTCACCGACGGCAGCGCGACCACCCGCTGGTCGGTCGCGAACGCCGAGCGCACCCGGCCCGACTCGTGGATCCAGGTCGACCTGGGCGCGCCGACGGCGATCGCGAAGGTCCAGCTGGGCTGGGAGTCGGCCGCCGGGCGCGACTACCGCATCCAGACCTCGCTCGACGGCGAGACCTGGACGGACGCGGCGAGCTACCGCTTCACGGGCGACCAGATCCTCAGCACCGAGGGCGGCTGGCTCAACGTGGAGGGCGCGGCGGGCTTCGTGGTCCGCGGCACCGAGGCGCCGATCACCGTCTCGCGCGAGTCGCTCGACGCCCACGCCGTGCGCCTCGCCGACGCGCCGACCGGCTCGGTCGAGCCGCTCATCGTCGAGATGGTGCCGGGGGATGCCGAGGCGACCGCGGCGCAGGCCGCGACCCCGCAGCCGCGCACCGACACCGACGGCGTCGTCGCGTCGACGCTCGACGGCTACCTCTCGGTCTTCAACCTCACGGGCGAGGACGCCCGGGTCGAGGTGCGGGTGCCGCACGACGGCGAGACCGCCCCGCTCTACGAGGGCACGCAGCGGCTCGACGCCGCGCGCTCGGTCGTGACGGTCGACATCCCGGCCGACACCGCGCGGGTCCTCGCGCCGCGCTTCGAGGTGCCGGTCGCGGCCCTCGCGACGACGACGGCCGGCGCGGTCGTCGCCGACGGGCGCTCGGTCGAGCTGACCTCGCCCGACGCCGGCTCCCTCGAGGTGCGGAACGTCGAGACCGGCGAGCGCCGCACCGTCGAGCTGACGGCGGGCGAGCCCGCGGCGGTGCGCATCGCGGAGGCGGGCGCCTTCCCGCTGCGCGACCGCGCGCTCCTCGCGAACACCTTCCCGGCCTCCGTGCTCCCCGAGGGCATGACCTCGCCGGCCGCCGCGGTCGACGGTGACGCGCGGACCGCGTGGACGCCCGGACCGGACGGCCGCATGGTCGTCGACCTCGGCACGGCGCGCCCCATCGGCTCCATCGCCCTCCTCTGGGCGGACGGCGAGGTGCCGGCCGCCGCCGTCTCGGTCAGCGATGACGGGCTCGCGTTCCGCGAGGTCGGCGACGCGCCGCGACGCGGCACGGGCGTCGTCGAGCCGGGCGGGACCGCGCGCTATGTCGCCGTCTCGACCTCCTGGTCGGCCGGGGATGCCGCGCTCACCTCGCTCCGCGTCCTCCAGCCCGGCGTCGTCCAGGACGTCCCCACGGGCGAGATCGAGGGCGAGCTCCCGGCCTGGCAGGTCGGCCGCCCCGCGACCGGCTCGCTCTCCGCGTCCGGCACGCCCGCGCCCGAGTTCACCGTGACGGACGGCGCGCTGCCGGCCGGGGTCGTGCTCGACGCGAGCGGCGCCATCAGCGGCACCCCCACCGAGGCGGGCCCCGCCGCCTTCACCGTCGCCGCCGACAACGGCGTCGGCGAGTCGTCGACGCGGGACTTCCAGGTCGAGGTCGCGCCGCTCGACCTCCAGGTCGTCGCGGACCCGGCCGAGCCCGACGGCGAGGCCGGCTGGTACACCCGCGACGTCGCGCTCGAGCCGCAGGCGGAGGGCGTCGAGCTCGACGACCTCGTCGAGGCGGATGTCGACGGCGCCGGCTGGGCCGCGGTGGACGGCACGGTGACGGTCGCCGGCGACGGCGAGCACGAGGTGCGGTTCCGCGCTCTCGACGAGTCGGGCGGGACGCTCGCCGAGGCGAGCTGGTCCGGTCGGATCGACTCGGCGACCCCCGTCACCGCGGGTTCCGTCGACGAGGACGCGCGGCGCGTGACGCTCCGCAGCGCCGACGCGACGAGCGGCGTCGAGCGGGTCGAGATCCGCATCGGCGACGGGGACTGGGAGCGCTACGAGGGCCCCGTGACCGTGGGCGAGGCGAAGACGGTCGTGCGGTTCCGCGGCATCGACCGCGCGGGCAACGTCGAGACGGCGGGCGAGGTCGTGGTGCCGAAGGCGGGCGTCGCGCTCATCGACACGCTGACCGCGGCGATCCCCTCGGCCGAGGCGATCCGCTACCACGACGGCGCGTCCGTCACCGTGCGGGTCTCCGGAGCCGGCGGCACGCCGACGGGGACCGTCACGGTCGTCGCGGGCGACGTCGAGCTCGGCTCGGCCGCCCTCGTCGGCGGGCGGGCGAAGGTCGCGCTCGACCGCGCGCTCCTCCTGCCGGGCGACCAGGTGCTCGAGGTCCGGTACTCGGGGGACGCCCGCTTCGCGGCCTCGGCCGACGAGGCGCGGATCGCGGTCGCGAAGGCCGCCGTGACGCTCAAGGCGTCCTTCTCGAAGACGACCATCACCCGGTCGCAGAGCCCGAAGGTCAAGGTCGTGGCCACCTCGAGGGCGCCGATCACCGGCACGGTGTCGGTCACCGCGGGGAGCCGGACCTACAAGGCGGATGTGCGGCTGGTCGACGGGCGTGCGACGTTCACGATGCCGAAGCTCAAGGCGGGCAGCCACAAGTTCGTCGTCCGCTACTCCGGCACGGCCACGACGGCCGCCGCGAAGTCCAACGTCATCAAGGTGCGGGTGAAGTAGCCCGAGCGGGAGTCGGTCGGGGCGGGCGCGCAGGCGTCCGCCCCGACCGCGCGAGAGGAAGAGGAATCGAGATCGACGAGATCCGTGTGGCCATGGATGCGGGGCAGACCGCGGTGAAGGCGCGCGTCGCGAGCGGCGACGGCACCCGCGCCGACCTGCTCCTGCCGCCCGTCCGCACGAACCGCCCGCTCCTGGGGCAGCTCGCGGAGGCCGCGCGCGAGGCGTCCCGCCGCACCGGCGGGCGCATCGACGTGCTCGCGCTCGGCGTCAGCGGGCTCACCGAGGAGGAGGCCGACGCCGAGCGCCTGCTCGAGCTCGTCGCCGAGCTCGGCGTGCGCCGCATCCTGCTCGCGCACGACGCCACGACCTCCTACCTCGGTGCCCTCGGCGACCGGGTCGGGGTCGTCGTCGCGGCCGGCACGGGAGCGGTGACGCTCGGCGTCGGCCGCACGCGCTCGGTGCGGGTCGACGGCTGGGGGCACCTCATCGGGGATGCCGGGAGCGGCTACTGGATCGGCCGCCGCGCGCTCGACGCGGCCATGCGGGCGCACGACGGGCGCGCCGAGCCGACCGCGCTGCTCGGGCTCCTCCGCGCGCGCTGGCCCGACCCGGAGGCCGCCTACATCGACCTCCAGTCCGATCCCGACCGCGTCCGGCGGATCGCGGCGCTCGCCGAGGAGGTCGCGGGGCTCGCCGGCTCGGATGCCGCCGCCGAGCGGGTGTGCATCGAGGCGGCGCGGGAGCTCTCCTCCTCCGCGCTCGCGGCGGCGCGGCAGATCGACCACGGCGACGGCGGGATCGCGGTCGCCGCGATCGGCAGCATCTTCCGCTCCGACGTCATCGCCGCCCACTTCGCGGCGACGCTCAGCCACGCGCGCCGGGACGTCGAGCTCGTCGACGCTCTCGGCGACGGTCTCGACGGCGCCGGGCTGCTCATCGGCCTCCCCGAGGGCCACGCGCTCCGCGGCGAGGTGCGCGAGGCGCGGCGGTCGATGGCTCGGAGCGCCTGAGCCGTGCAGAGCCTCGAGCTTCTGCTCGACGACGCGAGCGAGCGGGCGGTCCGCGAGGAGTGGGCCGCGCTCGCCGAGGCGGGGCTCTCGAGCCGGGGCGCACATCCCGGCTCCAGCAACCGGCCGCACGTGACGCTCCTGGTGGGCGCGCGGCTCCGGCTCGAGCCGGCCGTGCTCGCGGCGGAACGGCTCCCCATCTCGCTGCGGCTGGGCCCGCCCGGGCTGCTCGGCGACGGTGGAGCGGCGCCCGCTCGTGCGCCTCGTGCTGCCGTCGCCGGAGCTGACCGCGCTGCGCGAGCGGCTGGCCGCCGAGGCGGTCGCGGAGCATGCCCCGCCCGGGGTGCCCGCCGGCGGTGCGAGCTGGACTCCGCACGTCACCCTCGCGGGGCGCCTGCGGCCCGCGCAGCTCGAGGCGGCGCGCCGGCTGTTCGCCGAGCCCGGGGAGCGGCCCGCGACGGCGACCCGGCTGCGCCACTGGGATGCAGTCGCGAAGCGCGCGACGACGCTCAGCCCAGCCGGATGAGGGCGGTGCCGTCGTCGGAGGGCAGGGGCTCGTCGGCGGCGGCTCGGACCTCGAGCTCGCGCAGCTGCGCGACGCCGGAGGTGACCGTCATGAACGCCGTCTCCGCCGCATCCAGACCCGTCGCGATCCGGGCCATGCCCGCGCGGGGCGCGAGGCCGGTCGCGTCGACCACATGCCAGGCGCCCTCGATGTACGCCTCGACGACGGCGTGGAAGTCCATCGGCTCGAGCTGCGGCGCATAGACGGCGACGAGTCGCGCCGGGATGTCGAGGGCGCGGATGAGGGCGATCGTCAGGTGCGCGTAGTCGCGGCAGACGCCGCGGCGCGAGAGCAGCACCGAGACGGCGGTGTCGAGGGAGGTCGTCGAGCCCGCGACGTAGTCGAGCCGGTCGGCGACCCAGTCGCGGACGGCCTCGACCGCGGCGCGACCCTCGAGCCCGGCGAACTCGGCCTGCGCCGTCGGGATGAGCGCGTCCGACTCGCAGTACCGGCTCGCGCGGCCGTAGCGGATGAGGTCGGCGGACTCGACGACGGCGGCGATCGACTCGTCGCGGCCCTCGATGCGGGCCTCGTAGGCGAGCTCGTGCGTGCCGCGCGGCAGCTCGACGAGCTCGGTGACGGTGCCGTGCTGCAGGTCGACGCGGGTGCGGCGGGCCCGGTCCGGCATCGTGGGTGAGGCCTCGGACTGCGCGGCCGCGATCGCGAGCTCGAGGGTCGCCGGCTCGTCCACCTCGACGAGGAGGCGGGCCGAGACGGTGCGGTCCGGGGTGGTGCGGTCCGGGGTGGTGCGTGCGGGGGTGGTGCCGTCCGCGGTCACGCGCCGGAGGCGGCGTCGTCGCCGTCGCGCTTCGGGAGGCGGGAGCGGACCTGCGCGGCGGCGTCGCCCGCCGCCTCGCGCGCCGACTCGGCACCGGACCGGACGGCGTCCGCGCCGGAGCGGACCGCATCCGCACCGCGCTCGACGGCCTCAGAGGTCGCGGCGGCGGCATCCTGTGCGAGCTGCCCGACCTTCTCGCGCCCATCCCGCACGCCGTCGCGCACGGCGACCCGCGCATCCCCGGCGAGGTCCTTCGCGAGCTCGGCGCCGTCCTCGCCGGCGTCGCGCAGGGTCGCCTTGGCGCGTGCGGTGCGCGGATCCCTCGCGACCTCGCCGACCCCGCGGCGCACCGCGTCGACGACGCGACGGCCGCTCTCGGTCTGCGTCAGGAACCAGGCGGCGCCGCCGATGACGAGCAGGGGGGTGATGCGGATTCGCATGGGCCGTCTCCGTTCGGTTCGCGCGCCCGGTCGGCGCGCCACCGCTCCAGTCTGGGCCGGATCCCCGGCGGCCCACGCCGATTCGCGCCTCCCTCTCAGCCTCGTGCCCCCCCCCCGCGCCCCGCCCCCCAGACCCCCTTCCGAAATGCAGGACCGGATGAGCTCGCCCCCCGAGATCCCGGGGTCCGGGGTTGGCGCAGGGCGCGCTGGTCCTGCATTTCGGAAGGGGCCGGCCGGGGGCGGGGGCGGGGGGCGGAGGATGCGGCGGCCGAGTCGATCCGCATCGGCTCGGCGGCAGGTGGTGCCGAGCCCGCGCGGCCGGCCTCAGGCGGAGCGGGGCCGGGCGGCGCCGCTCGCGTCGCCGCGTCGCGTCTTCCGCACCTCGCGCAGCACGATCTGCTCGGGGCAGACGGTCGAGAGGAAGTCGCCGACCGAGAGCGCGAGCCGGTCGCTCACAAGCGAGTAGAGGATGCGGTTCGCGTCCCGGCGCTCGGTCACGAGCCCAGCCTGGCGCAACACGCCGAGGTGGCGGCTGATGGTGGGACCGGAGGCGTCGAAGCGGCCCGCGATGTCACCCGCGGAGAGCTCGCCGTCCTTGAGGTCCTGCAGGATCTGTCGGCGAGTGGGGTGCGCGAGCGCCGCGAAGATGTCGCTCGCGCTGTCGGCCATGCTTGCAATATAGCACTCCAGCTAAATAGTATTTAGCCGATTAGCTCAGGAGCAAAGGAGAGCATCATGAAGGTCGCGATCACCGGCGGCACCGGCTTCGTCGGGCGGAGCCTGGCCGCGCGTCTCGGCTCCGAGCGCGCCGTCGTCGTCTCGCGCCGCACCGGCGTCGACGTGCAGGACGTCGACGCGCTCGCCGCCGCCTTCGCGGGCTGCGAGGCCGTCGCCCACTGCGCCGGCATCAACCGCGAGATCGGGGAGCAGACCTATCAGCGCGTCCATGTCGACGGCACCGCCGCCGTCATCGAGGCGGCGCGCCGCGCCGGCGTCCGCCGCATCGTCATGCTCAGCTTCCTCCGCGCCCGGCCAGGCACGGGCTCCGGCTACCACGAGTCGAAGTGGGAGGCCGAGGAGCTCGTCCGCGCCTCGGGCCTCGAGCACACCATCCTCAAGTCGGGCATGATCTACGGCCCTGGCGACCACATGGTCGATCACGTCGCGCGCGCTGTGCGGACCTGGCCGTTCTTCGCGACGGTGGGATTCCGGGAGCGGGATGTGCGTCCCGTCCCCGTCGAGGACGCGGTCGACGTCATCGTCGGCGCGCTCGAGGGGCGCATCCCCGATCCGACGGTGGCCGTGATGGGCGCCGAGCAGCTGCCGCTCGGGCAGGCGGTCCGCCGGATCGCGCACGTCGCCGGGCGGCGACCGGTCTACATCCCGGTGCCGATCTGGGCGATCCGGGTCATCGCCGTGCTGGCCGAGTCGGTCATGACGGTGCCGCTCGTCGCGCGGGCGCAGGCGCTCATGCTCGCCGAGGGCGTCAGCGAGGCCGCGCCGGCCGCGCCCGAGGTGCCCGCCGCGCTGCGCCCGCGCGGCCGCTTCACCGAGGAGCGCATCCGCGCGGCGCTCCCTGATCGAGGCGCCTTCGGGGCGGACGACCTCCGTGTCGTGCGGTGGTGGAGGGCGCGCCGGGCGGGTTGATCGAGGTGGCTCGAGAGGATGCGATCGGCGAGTACCGGACCGGGAGGCCGCGGCTCCGCATCCCGCGGATCACACGGCGGCGACCCGGACGGCGCGCGCCGATTCGCGCCTCCCTCTCAGCCTCGTGCCGGCCCCCCCCGCCCCCGCCCCCAGACCCCCTTCCGAAATGCAGGACCGGATGCGCTCGCCCCCCGAGATCCCGGGGTCCGGGATGCGCGCAGGGCGCGCTGGTCCTGCATTTCGGAAGGGGCCGGAGGGCCGGGGCGGGGGCTCCTCGCGGAGCTCGCGACGCGGTCGACGGGCTGTTCCTCGGCCGCGTCGCGCACGACCCGGCGGCCCTCGAGGCCATCCTCGCGGAGGCGGACGCGCGACTCGCGGCGGTCTAGCCCGCGCGCCCCGCGCGCCCCTCGAGCTCGGCCCAGCCCGGTGCGAGGAGCGCGAAGGCGGTGTCGAGGGCGGCGGCGGGATCCTCGGACTCCAAGGCGAGCAGCTGGATCTGGAGCACGAAGCGGGCGAGCACGCGGATCGCGTCGTCGGGCCTCTCGCGGCCGAGGTCCTGGGCGACGGCCGCCGCCACGGCCTGCTCGTGCCGCAGCCACATGCGCGCCGCGTAGTCGTTGAGCGCCGGGGTCGAGTCGACGAGCTCGAGGAAGGCGCGGCGCTGCCGGCCGTAGGCCGCCTGCTCGGCGACGCCGCGGTGGAAGGCGGCCTGGAAGGCCTCGAGGATGCCGGTGCCGGCCGGGCGGTCGCGCACGATCGCGACGAGCTCGTCGCGCTGCTCCTCGTCCTCGTCGAAGACGAGCGCCTCCTTCTGCGGGAAGTGCGCGAAGACGGTCGTCGGGGAGACGTCGGCGACGTCGGCGATCTCGCGGATGCTGACCTCGTCGAAGCCGCGCTCGAGGAATAGCCGCGTGGCCGCATCCGAGATCGCCTTCCGGGTCGCGGCCTTCTTGCGCTCGCGGCGGCCGGCGGCCGGAGCGCCGGTCCCGGCGCGCGCGGGGTCCTCGGTCATGTCGGCACTCTAGCGGATCGATCCCGAAATCGTATTGACAACAAAACTGGTACGAGTACAGTTACGGATCGTGACCACCGAAACCGCCTCGCCCACCGCACCGCACCGCCCGATCGGCGCGCGCCGCGCGTGGGCCATGCTCGTCGCCCTGACGCTCCTCACCGTCATCGGGATGACCGTCGTGCTGCCCGTGCTCCCGTTCGTCGTCCTCCGCTATGTGCCCGACCAGGGCCACCTCGCGATCTGGGTCGGCATCCTCGAGGGCGTCAACGCCCTCTGCGCCTTCCTCGTCGCGCCCATCCTCGGCGGGCTCTCCGACCGCATCGGCCGCCGTCCCGTCATCATCGCCTCGGCCTTCGGCGCGGCCCTCGGCTACCTCCTCTTCGGGCTCGGCGGCTCCATCTGGATGCTGCTGATCGGCCGGATCGTCCAGGGCATCACCGCGGGCGACATGCCGGCGCTCTTCGCCTACCTCGCCGACATCACGCCGCCCGCGCAGCGCGCTCGGCGCTTCGGCCTCCTCGGCGCGCTCTCCGGCATCGGCATGATGGCCGGCCCCGCGCTCGGCGGCCTCCTCGCCGCGATCAGCACCGACCTGCCCGTCTTCGTGACCGCGGCGATCGCGCTCGTCATCGCGATCCTCAGCATCTTCGCCCTGCCCGAGAGCCTCGCTCCCGAGCGCCGGACCCCGCGCCTCGACCTCCGCGCCCTCCACCCGCTGCGGGTGTTCCGCGACGCCTTCGCCCGCCGCGAGCTCCGCGGACTCCTCTTCGGGTTCGTGCTCGTGACGGTGCCGTTCGTGTTCTTCGTCAACAACTTCAGCGTGCTCGCGCTCGACGAGCTCAGCTGGACGGCGACGCAGGTCGGACTGCTCACCGCCGTCGTCGGCATCCTCGACATCGCGATCCAGGGCGGGCTCCTCGCGATCCTGCTGCCCCGGATCGGCGAGCGCGGCATCATCATCAGCGGCATCGTCACCCAGGCGGTCGGCCTCGTGGCGCTCGGCGTCATCGGATCCCTGCTCGCCCAGCCCTGGCTGTTCGTGGTCGGCACGCTCGTCCTCGCGGCGGGTCAGGGCGCGACGACGGCGACGATCGACGGGGTCCTCTCGAACTCGGTCGGCGACGACGAGCAGGGCTGGATCGCGGGGGCGGCCCAGTCGCTCAACTCGGCGATCGGGATGCTCGCCCCGGTCGTCGCGGGCCTGCTCTACACGGTCGTCGCGCACTCGGCCCCGTACTGGATCGGCGCCGTGCTCATGCTCGCGGCGGTCGTGGTGTTCGTGCGCGCGCGGATCGCGAGCGCGGCGGCCGGGGAGGGGCCGGGCGCGCGGGGCGAGACCGCCCCGGAGCCGGCGGCGGCGAGCTCCTGATCGCCCAGGTCCGCGCCCGCTGAGCGTCCCCGCCGCGCCGGCTGGGAGCCGCCGCATCCCACCCCGACCGCTCCGTAGCGTCGGGATATGACCAAGGCACCCTCGCTCATCGATCCCACGAAGATCTACGCCGACATCGACACCCCCGAGCAGTACCTCGAGGGTGCCGGACTCGACTCCGAGATGGAGGACCCGGCCGACCTCGGCGCCGAGAGCTATGTCGGCTCCGGCAAGCTGACCGGCCGGCGCGCGCTCATCACGGGCGGCGACTCCGGCATCGGCGGCGCGACCGCGATCGCCTACGCCCGCGAGGGCGCGGATGTCGCGATCAGCTACCTGCCGGAGGAGCAGTCGGACGCCGACCGCATCGTGCGGCTCATCGAGGAGGCCGGCCGGAAGGCCGTCGCGATCCCCGGCGACATCTCGGATGCGGCCTTCTGCCGCGAGCTCGTCGAGCGTGCCGTCGAGGGCCTCGGCGGGCTCGACATCCTCGTCAACAACGCGGGGAAGCAGCAGCACGTCGAGGATCTCGTCGACCTCGACGACGAGGAGTTCGACGCGACGATGAAGACGAACATCTACGCGACGTTCTGGATCACGAAGGCGGCGCTGCCGCACCTGCCGGCCGGCTCCTCCATCATCAACACGACCAGCATCCAGGCGTACGCGCCCTCCGGTCACCTCGTGCACTACGCGATGACGAAGGGCGCCATCAACAACTTCTCGAAGGGCCTCGCGGAGCAGCTCGCGCCGAAGGGCATCCGCGTCAACGCGGTCGCCCCCGGGCCGATCTGGACGCCGCTGCAGCCCGCGGGCGGCCAGCCGCCGGAGGCGCTGCCCGACGCCGGCTCGCAGACGGGCGTCGGCCGCTGGGGCCAGCCCGCCGAGCTCGCCCCCGCGTTCGTCTACCTCGCCTCGGCGGAGTCGACCTACGTGGTCGGCGAGACGCTCAACGTCAACGGCGGGATGCCGACGCCGTAAGGCGCCGGACCCGCGGAAGGAAAGTGGATGACATGACCGATCCGAGAGACGAGGCGCCCCCGGTGCCCGAGGAGATCGATGCGGGCGACGCGGGCGTCGTCGAGCACGAGACGCTCGGCGGCCGGGCGGACCCCGAGGAGGCCGCGAGCAAGGACCCCGCCGACTGGGTGACGGGCGACGAGCCCATGACGGCGGCGCAGCGCAGCTACCTCGACACCCTCGCGCGCGAGGCGGGCGAGGAGCTGCCGGCGGAGCTCACGAAGGCGGAGGCGAGCGAGCACATCGAGCGCCTCCAGCAGGCGACGGGTCGCGGCGCGAGCTGACCCCGGTGCGCCGTGCCGTCGCACGGCGCGCGGCCCACGACGCGACGAGGCCCCCGCCGAGCGGCGGGGGCCTCGTCGTGCGCCGCGGCGCGTGCTCAGCGGATCGCGCCGACGAGCTCCTCGCGGGTCGCGGGCGGATCGCGCAGCACGGCGCGCGCCGCATCCCGTCGCTCCTCGACCTTCCAGAGCAGGACGCCGATCGCGCGCTCGCCGTCGAGGTAGTAGACGACGACGCGATCGTCGTCGAGCCGCTCCTCCAGCGTCGGCAGCGAGGCGTCGAGCGTGCCGACCGCCTCCCACCGCACGTCGAAGACCTGCGTGTAGAAGTACGGCGTGTGCTCGTAGGGTGCGGTGTCGCCCGCCATCGAGCGGCCCGCGGCGCGGCCGGAGGCCTCCGCGTGGTCGACGTGCTCGATCCGCACGGGGCCCAGGATCGCATCCGGGTAGCGCGCGATGTCGCCCGCCGCCCAGATGGCCGGGTCCTCGGTGCGGAGGTGCGCATCGACCACGACGCCGTCGTCGACGGGGAGGCCGGCCTGCTCCGCGAGCTCCGTCACGGGCGTCGCGCCGAGGCCCACCACCACGACGTCCGCGCCGACGGAGCGGCCGTCGCCGAGGTGGACGACGACCGCATCCACGGCCGGCTCGGCGCGCTCGGCGCGCACGCCGCCGAGCACCTCGACCCCCGCATCCCGGAACCGGGACTCCAAGCCCTCCGCGAGCGATGCGGGGAGCTGCGAGCCCCCGAGCACCGCGTCCGGGTGCACGAGCGTCACGCGGCTGCCCTCCTGCGAGAGGGCGGCCGCGAGCTCGGCGCCGATGTACCCGCCGCCGACCACCGCGACGTGGACGCCGGGGCCGGCGAGGCGTCGCAGCGCGCGATAGTCCTCCGCGCTCCGGAAGTGGATGATGCGGTCGTCGTCGGGCGCCGCCAGCCGCGCCGGCGTCGAGCCGGTCGCGAGCAGCAGCGCGCCGTAGCCGATGGTCTCGCCGGCGGCCGTCGTGACCTCCCGCGCGTCCCGGTCGATCCGGGTGACGAGGGTCTCGAGCCGGAGCTCGGCCCCCGTCGCCTCGGTCGTGCCGAGCGGCACCTGGTCCCAGTCGAACTCCGGATCGGTCCAGAGCTTCTTCGAGAGCGCGGGCCGCGTGTACGGCGGCTCGACGTCGGCGCTGAGGATGCCGATCGTGCCGCGCGCATCGCGCTCGCGGATGCCGCGGGCGGCGGCATCCGCGACCATCCCGCCGCCCACCACGAGGTAGTCGTATCGCGTCGTCACCGGGTCACCGCTTCGCGACGCTGCGGTTCTCGGCACTCACCATCCAGGCGAGCTGCTCGAGCCGCTCGATGATGCCGTGCAGGATGTCGGCGCTGGTCGGATCCTCCTCGTCGACCGTGTCGTGGACCTCGCGCATCGTGCCGACGACGGCCTCGAGCCGCTCGGTCACGAGGTCGACGGTCTGCGTCGTCGAGACCTCCCCGTGCGGGAAGGCCGGCAGCGAGGTGGTCGCGGCGACGGTGTCGCTGCGGCCGTCGGGGACGGCGTGGAGCGCACGGAGGCGCTCCGCGACGGTGTCGCTGAACTCGCGCGCCTCGGCGACGATCTCGTCGAGCTGGAGGTGCAGGTCGCGGAAGTTCGGCCCGACGACGTTCCAGTGCGCCTGCTTGCCCTGCATGTGCAGCTCGATGAGGTCGACGTGGACGCGCTGCAGCGCCTCGGCGAGCGCCTTCGAGGCGCGGAACCCGTGCTCGGCGTTCTGCCGGCGACTGGTCTTGACGCCCGCGTCGGCGGGCGCCTCGGTGTTGCGGTCGAGTGTCGTGGTCATGATCTCTTCCCTCCTCCGACGCCGGTCGGCGTCAGATGGTCGCGACCGAGCCGGAGTCGACCCGGTAGTTGCTGCCGTTGACGAAGGACGCGGCGTCCGAGCAGAGGAAGGCGATCACCTTCGCGACCTCCTCGGGCTCGCCGCGGCGCTTCAGCTCCATGTAGGGCCGCTCCTCGTCGAGGAACGACTCGATCGCCTCGTCGAACGAGACGCCGAGCTCCTCGGAGCGCTTCTCCATCATCGCGTCGGTCATGGGCGTGTGGATGAAGGCCGGCGAGACGCTGTTCACGAGCAGCCCCTCGGTCGCGTAGGAGCGCGAGAGGCCCTTCGCGAGGGAGAGCACGCCGGCCTTCGCGGCGCAGTAGGGGAGCTCGTCGTCGTAGGGCTGGACGGCGTCCTCGCTCACGAGGTAGACGATGCGGCCCCAGCCGCCCGAGCGGAGGTCGGGCAGGAACTCGCGCGTCAGCCGCACCGGGCCCATGAGGTCGATGTCGATCGTCGAGGCCCAGCCCTCCTCGTCGATCTCGTGGAACAGCCCCTGGGCGCCCGTGACGCCCGCCGACTGCACGAGGATGTCGATCTCGCCGACCGCGGCGCGGGTGCGCTCGTGGAGCTCGGCCAGCTCGGCCGTGCTCGTCACATCCGCCGCGAAGGCGTGGAGCCGGCCGGCCGGGGCGTCCAGCTTCGCCGCCGCCGCATCCAGCGACTCCTGGTCCTGATCGGAGAGGACGACGGTCGCGCCCTCCTCGAGGAGCAGCCGCGCCGTCTCCCAGCCGATGCCCGAGTCGCCGCCCGTCACGAGGGCGGTGCGCCCTGCGAGTCCGAGATCCATGGTGTCTCCTCTCAGGCCCGGCCGGATGCCGGGCGCTCGTCGAATGCGTGCGGCGGGAAGCCCGCCGTGTCGAGCTCGATCGCGAAGACGCCGCCGCTGAGGGGCGCCGCCTCGAGCTCCTCCTCGCGGAGGTTCTCGCGCGCCGTGCCGATGAACAGGGTCGAGCGCTCCGGCCCGCCGAACGCGACCGAGGTCACGTTGGGGGCGGGCACGCGGATCTCGGCGTCGACGCCGCCGCCGGGCGTCCAGCGCACGACGCGGCCCTCGCCGTAGACGCCGTTCCAGTACCCGCCGTCGCGGTCGCGCGCGAGGCCGTCGGACGCGAGCCCCTCGAAGACCGTCTCCGGCTCGCCGAGCGGGCCGCGGCCCTCCTCGTAGGGCACGCGGACGACGGCGGCGCGGGAGGTGTCGGTGTAGAGCATCCGCCCCTCGTCGTCCCACTCGAAGCCGTTCGCGATGCCGATGCCGCGGGCGAGCACCTCGACGCGGCCGTCGCCCGAGACGCGGTAGATCGCGCCCGCCTCGCCGCCCGCGAGATCCATGGACCCGACGACGAACGCGCCGAAGGGGTCGCACTTGCCCTCGTTGAAGCGCAGCAGCTCGTGGGCGTGCTCGATCCGCGCGATCTCCCTCGGGATGCCGCCCGCCTCGTCGACGAGGACGACCCGGTCGCCGAGCGCCGCCACGACCCCGCCCGCGCCGCCCGCCGGGAGCGGCTGGAAGGAGGCGAGCGGCGGCGGCAGGCGGAGCACCTCCTCGTCGGCGCCGTCGCGGCCGCCGTCCGCGGGCGAGCTGTGGAGGGTGCCCGCCGTGATGTCGCACCACCGCATGGCGGCGCGGTCGGCATCCCACCACAGGCTCTCGACGAGGATCGCGCGAGCGTCCCGCCAGAGCACCGCCTCGAGCGCACTCATCGGCCGGCCCCCTCGCCGCGCATCTCGCGGATCACGATCGCCGCGTCGATGAGCGCCAGGTGGCTCAGCGCCTGGGGGATGTTGCCCCAGAACGCGCCCTCGGCGGTCGTCATCTCGGCCATCAGCCCCACGTCGTTCGTCATGCGCACGAGCGCGTCCATGCGGGTCTCCGCCTCGTCGACGCGGCCGACGCAGGCGAGCGCGGCGGCCTCCCAGAAGGCGCAGGCGGTGAAGGGATGCTCCTCCGCCTCCATGCCGGAGACGCGGAACAGCTGCTCGCCCGAGCCGAGCTCGCGGCGGATCGCGTCGATCGTGCGCGACATGCGCTCGCCGCGGTCGAAGCCGCTCGGCGCGTGGAGCAGCACGGAGGCGTCGAGCTCGTCCGTGTCGGGGTGCATCGTGTACGCCCCGAGCTCCTCCGACCAGCAGTGCTCGCCCACCCAGGCGGCGATCCGCTCGCACTCGGCCCGCCAGCGTTCGGCGCGGTCGACGATCTGCCCCTGCTCGGCGAGGCGGATCGCAGCGGTCAGCGCCTGCCAGCAGCCCATCTTCGAGGAGGTGTGGTGCTGCGCCTGCTCGAGCTCCCACATCCCCGCGTCCGGCTTGCGCCAGTCGTCGCAGACGCGGTCGGCGAGGTCGGCGAGGAAGCGGCCGGTGGAGACGTCGAGCACGTTGCCCTCCTCGACGTAGGAGAGGACCAGCCCGAGCAGGTCGCCGTAGACGCCCAGCTGCAGCTGATCGCGCGCCGGGTTGCCGGCGACGACGGGGCCGAGCCCGCGCCAGCCCGGGACCTCGTAGCTCACGACCTCGCCCGGCGTCGCGCCGTCGAGCTCGTAGAAGATCTCGACCTCCGGGCCGTGGGCCTTGATGGTCCGCAGCATCCACGAGATCGCCGCGTGGGTCTCCTCGCGGAGGCCGAAGGCGACGAGCGACTCGGTCGCGTAGGCGAGGTCGCGCACCCAGGCGAAGCGGTAGTCCCAGTTCTTGCCGCCCGTCGGGCTCTCCGGGAGGGAGGTCGTCGCGGCCGCCGCGATCGCCCCCGTCGGCGAGTGGATCAGCAGCTTCAGCGCGAGGGCGCTGCGCTGCACCTGCTCGCGCCACGGCCCCTCGTAGGCGAACTCGCGCGACCAGGTGCGCCAGGCCTCCGCCGTCCGCTCGATGCCCCGGCGCACGTTGCCGGGGTGGGGGAGGTGGAGCGGCTCGCCGTCGGTCGCCGCCAGCGCGAGCGTGTGGACGGAGCCCGCCGAGGTGCGGAAGCGCCCGCCGATCGAGGTGCCCTCGGCGCCGTCCTCGTGGTCCTGCCGGCCGAGGGACTCCGTCGTGATGCCGATGGAGAGGTCGCCGATGCGGAGGACGGCGGAGCCGTCCGACTCCGGCTCGATCCACGGCGATCGGGTGCGGAGCGCCGTGCCGGGCGTCACCCGCCACGCCATCGCGACGGCGCCCTCGACCCCCTCGACCTGCCGGGCCAGCTCGGCCCACGGGAGCCGCCCCGCGATCCCGGTGACCATCGCGTCGGTGACGCGCGCCACGCCGCCCTCGGTCGTCCAGGTCGTCTCGAGCACGTTCGTGCCGGGCAGGTAGCGCCGCGTGGCGGTCGCCCCCTGCGCGACCGGCCGCAGCTCGATCGAGCCGCCCCGCTCCTCGTCGAGCAGCGCCGCGAAGACCGGGATGCGGTCGAGCGTCGGCAGGGGCAGCCAGCCGATGCGCCCGTCGAGGTCGACGAGCGCGACCGTGCGGCCGTCCCCGATCGCGGCGTGATCCTCGATCGCGGGGCCGGCGGGCGTGCCCGAGCGCTCTGCCATGCCCTCGACGGTAGAGCGGCGGCGGCCCGAGTCGCCGGGTGCGGGCGGGACTGCCAAGCGGCGCCCAGGAACCAGTCGGGCGGCGTGGAGCCGGAGGGGCTTGCCCCGCGGGCACCGCGCATGCGAGGTGTCCGCGGTGCGCCGGTCCGGGTGCCGCGACCTCGGCATCCCCTGACCGTCCGGCACCGCCCGCGCCGATCGCGTCTAGCCTCGCGGCATGGATGTCGACATGGATCGCAACGCCGCCGCCGGCTGGGACTCCGAGGAGGACGCCGCCGACCGCACCGCCGAGGAGGCGGAGCGCGAGGAGCTCGTCGAGCCCGGTGTGGAGGTCTCGTCGGGGACGAGCGTGACGGAGGGCGAGCCGCGGGTCGAGCGGCCCGCCGTGCGGCGCTCGCCGGCGAACCCCGACGCGCTCGTCGAGGGCCAGCGCACGGGCGACGGGCACGAGCTGGAGGAGGAGCGATGACCGGCCGCGGACAGGACCCGTCACTCGACGACGGCAGTGTGCCGGCGGACGCCGACCTGCAGCCGCCGGAGGGCGGCGAGGACGCCGACGACGACGACGAGGAGGACGCCGCGAGCCCGGCTCGCGGCGTCGAGACTCCCGAGCGCGACTAGCGCTCGCGTCGCAGGGCGCCCGTCGACCACAGCGCCCAAGCGATGAGCAGCGGCTGCCCGAGCAGCCGGACAGCCCGCTTCCGGTCGGTGTCGAGGCCGAAGGCATCCCGCCGTTCGGCCCACTGCGCGATGTTGCCGGGGAAGACCGCGGCGAAGAACAGGGCCGCGATCCAGCCGAGGCGTCGGCGCTCCCGCGGGAGCGCGACGAGCGCGCCGCCGAGCGCGATCTCCGCCGCGCCCGAGAGCAGCACGACGTCATCCTCGTCCGCGGGCACCCATGGCGGCACCTGCGCCTGGAAGTCCTTCCGCGCCACCGTGAGATGCGCGATGCCGGCGAAGGCCAGCATCCCGCCGAGCAGCACACGGGCGGCGCCGCGAGATCGCGAGGTCATGGCATCCCTCTTCCTTCTCTCTGGAGACCAGGACGCGAGCTGCCCGCCGAGGCGGGCAGCTCGCGTGTCGGCGAGCAGGACGCTAGCGCGTCTTCCGGCCGGTGAGGTACCGGACCAGCCAGACGATCAGCGCGATGACCGCGAGCACCAGGCCGATGTAGAGCAGCACGCGGAGCGCCTCGACGAGGCCTCCCGTGATGAGCAGGGCGAGCACGATGACCGCGATGATGATGATGAGGAGGTTGCGGCTCATGGCCGGAACTCCCTTCCGCGCCTCCCAGTGGCGCATCGGTTGCAGGGGTGCTTCCACCCTGGCCGCGCCGATCCCCGATTCCGGCGCGCACTCAGCCGGCGTCCAGGCGGTGCGCCGCCCGCCCGAAGGTGTCGCGCGCGGCGATGCGATGTCGGAGATCACGCCGTTCCGGCACCGGTTCCACCTGCAGCAGCCGATCGCTCCGACGTCGCGGCGAGCGCCTGCAGGCGCCTTCGCAGCCGCGGGTGCCGTCCGCCGGCCGACGGCACCCGCCGGTGCACCTCGAGCGCGGCGAGCACCGTGGCAGCGCAGTCGTCGAGCTGGAAGACGACCTGCGAGTACCGGAAGTGGAGCACCGTCCGCCCGTGTCGCGTGAACTCGGCATCCCGCTGGCGATCTCGGCTCGTCACCTTCGCGTCATGCCAGCGGTCGCCGTCGGTCTCCACCACCACGGCGTCCTCCACCACGAGGTCGGCGCGGCCCGCCGCCCCGATCCAGACCTGGCTCCGGACTCGGAGGCCGAGCTCGAGGAGCCGGACCCGCATGATCGACTCGATCCCCGACTCCGCGGACGGATCCGAGAGGTCGAGCAGCGCGCGTCCATCGGCGGTCAGCGCGTGCCGCAGATCGCCGAGCCGGTGCTCGCGGAGGAGCCCGAGATGCCGGGCGCTGTCGACCGCCGCGACGAACGCCCTCGGCTCGAAGCAGCGCGCCGCCTGGATCAGCGCATCCAGCACGCCGACCGACTCGCGATCCGCCGAGTCGGCATCGCTGAGCGCGGCCCAGTGCCGCCGGAGGTCGACGCGCGACGGGAAGGTCCGGGCGTGCGGTTCGAGCTGGACGTGGACGGCGGCATCCGGGGCGAGCGTCCAGACGCCGTGGTGCGCCAGGGCGGAGCCGCAGCCCAGCCTCCCTCCGGCCGCGACGGCGGCCACCGAGTCGGCCGGCAGATCGGCTCGCGCATACACGCCGACGCGCACCCGCTGGACGCTGCCGAGCTCCAGCTCGCGCCGGAGCGCGTGATGGCCGAGCCCCTCGTCGCGGAGCTCGGCGGTGGTCCAGACGCGGGGCATCCGCCGATGGTGGCGTGGTCGGGCCGTCGCCCGCGCCGCCGGAGTCCGATCTGTGGAGAGATGACGTGCGCCGCGTCGGAGAAAGCGGTCGTGGCGCACCGGGATCGGGCGACGCGGCCCGGGATTCCGACATGGCGTCGAGGCGCCCGCACCACCGCTCATAGCCCGGTCATAGCCGGCGCCGAAGCCCGACCGAGGGTGCCTTCGTAGCGTCGCACCGTCCAGCATCCCGACCGGAACGGGGAACCGTGTACTTCACCTACCTTCGCCGCGAGCTCCGCGGCCGCATCAGGCAGACGATCGTCGTCGCCTCGGGCATGGCGCTCGCGATCGCGCTCGTCATCATCGTCTCCGCCGTCTCGGCCGGCGTGAAGGAGGCGCAGGCCGCCTCGCTCGCCGCCGTCTACGGCGTCGGCACCGACGTCACCGTCTCCGAGGCCCAGGAGCCCGGGGAGGGCGGCGGCCCGCAGCAGTTCGACTTCGGATCCGGCGACGGGGAGGCCGACGACGAGGGCGCCCGCCGCATCGAGCAGAACACGCTCCGCACGCGGATGGGCGCCGCCGCCTTCGAGGCCTCGGCGCTCGAGACGGTGCGCGGCCTCGACGGCGTCGGCGCCGCGACCGCGACCCTCGCCCTCCAGAGCACCTCGTTCTCGGGCGAGCTGCCCGACGCCGAGCAGCTCCAGCAGGGCGGTGGTCAGGGCGGGCCCGGCTCCGGTGGCTCGGCGCCCGCGGGCGGTGCCGACGGCGCGGGCGGCAGCTCCTTCGGCATCGACTCCTTCGACGTGCTCGGCATCGACCCGGCCGCGACCGAGGTCGGGCCGATGACCTCCGCCGAGCTCGCCGACGGCCGGCTCCTCGCCGCCGACGACGCGGGCGCCGAGGTCGCCGTGCTCGATCAGACGTACGCGGACTCGGCCGAGCTCGCCGTCGGCGACACGATCGAGGTCGGGGATGCCGAGCTCGAGATCGTCGGCCTCGTCGCCTCCACCTCCTCCGACGCCGAGACGGCCTCCGACGTCTACCTCCCGCTCGACACCGCGCAGACGCTCGCCGAGCTCGACGGGCAGGTGACCGGGATCTCGGTCGCGGCCGCCTCCTCCGATCAGGTGGATGCCGTCCAGGCCGAGATCGAGGAGGCGCTGCCCGACGCGACCGTGAGCACGCAGGCCGAACTCGCCTCCAGCGTCTCGGGGTCCCTCGCGACGGCGTCCTCGCTCGTCAGCGGCCTCGGCACCTGGCTGTCGATCATCGTGCTCGCCGCGGCCTTCCTCATCGCGACCCTCTTCACGATCTCCGGCGTGGGCCGCCGCACCCGCGAGTTCGGCACGCTCAAGGCGATCGGCTGGCGCAACGGCCGCATCGTGCGGCAGGTCGCGGGCGAGTCGCTCGTGCAGGGCCTCATCGGCGGGCTCGTCGGCGTCGCGCTCGGCGTGGGGGGTGCCGCCGTCATCGGCATGATCTCGCCGACGCTCACGAGCGCGGCCGCGAGCTCCGGCGGCCCGGGCGGGATGGGCGGGCCCGGCGGCGGGGGCGGCGGTCCCGCCCAGCAGGCGGCATCGACCGCGGAGGTCGTCCTCACGGCACCCGTGACCGCCGGCGTCGTCCTCCTCGCGGTCGGCCTCGCGATCCTCGGCGGCCTCCTCGCGGGCGCGATCGGCGGGTGGCGTGCCGCTCGGCTCCGCCCCGCCGAGGCGCTGCGGAGCGTCGCATGAGCGCCCGACCCGGCACCGCATCCATCCCCGTCCGAGAGGAGCACGACATGACCACCAGCACCGCCCGCCGCGAGGAGCGCCCCGGCGCCGCGGAGGCGAGCCGCCCCGGTGCCGACTACCGCCTCGACTCCGTCACGAGGGTCTACCGGCAGAAGAAGCGGGAGGTGCGCGCGCTCGCGGGCCTCGATCTCGAGATCCCGGCCGGCCAGATGGTCGCGATCCAGGGGCCGACGGGCGGCGGCAAGTCGACGCTGCTGCAGATGCTCGGCGCGCTGGACCGTCCCACGAGCGGCACCGTCATGCTCGGGGATCGGGACCTCTCGCGCGCCTCCGACCGAGAGCTCGCGGCCGTCCGGGGCCGCGAGATCGGCTTCGTGTTCCAGGGCTTCAACCTCATCCCGACGCTCACCGCGCGGGAGAACGTGGAGGCCGCGTTCGCGAGCGGGGGGACGCCGGCCGACGAGCGGCGGACCCGCGCGGCGGAGGCGCTCGAGTCGCTCGGGCTCGGTGACCGGCTCGAGCACCTGCCCGCCGAGCTGTCCGGCGGGCAGCAGCAGCGTGTCGCGATCGCGCGCGCGATCGTGAAGCGGCCGAGCGTGCTCCTCGCCGACGAGCCGACGGGCGCACTCGACGAGGCGACGCGCGACGAGATCATGGACCTCCTGGAGGCCGCGCAGCGCGAGCGCGGGTTGACGCTCGTGATCGTGACGCACGACTCGGCGGTCGCGCGGCGTGCGGAGCGGCGACTGCGGATCGCCGGCGGCGCGGTGCGGGAGGTGTAGCCCGGGACCCGCGCCCCGCGCCCCGCGGTCGAGGAGCGTCCGGGCGCTACGCCCGCAGCGCGAGCGCCGAGGCGCGCAGCCGTGCGTGGTGCGCCCAGGGGTCCGGCTCGAGCGTCGTCAGCTCGGCGAGGTGCGCGCGCAGTGCCGGCCCGAGCCGGAACCACTCGGTGCGGTCGTAGCGGAGCTCCGCGAAGCGCTCGTGCCGCCGCCGCTCGCGCGCGACGCCGCCCGGCTCGATCGCGAGCAGCTCATCGTGCCGCAGCTGCCGCATCCGCTGCTCGAGGGCGCCGGTCGTGCCGATCTTCACGCGGTCGGCGACCCGCAGGTAGTACACGACCTCGACGCGCGCCGGCCCGAGCTCGAGATCCGGCACGTCGCCGACGCGCCACTCGCACACCCCGCAGAGCGTGCCGGAGGGGAAGCGCGTGCCGACGCGCGAGCCGCAGGCCGCGCAGGGGCGCTCGAGCGCATCCGGCACCCCCAGCTCGCCCGCGACCCAGTCGGCCGCGAGCACCAGATGGGCCGGGCAGAGCGGCACGGGCGAGCCCGGCGGCACGGCGCCCCGGCAGGGCGCGCCGCGGCGGCCGCCCGCGCCGCAGCGCGCGGGGGTCACGCGTAGACCCCGACGAGCTCCCAGCCGCCCTCGGGGCGGAGACGCGCATCGAAGACCCGGGCCTCGCCGTCGGTCGCCGTGCCCTGGAAGCGCCAGCCGACGAGCGGCTCGAGGGGATGCGTCACGCCGAGGTCGAATCGCTCGCGGATCGGGGTGGGGTCGTCGGTGACCCGCCAGAGCCGGCCGCTCCAGTCGATCGCGGTCGGCCGCCCGCGGTGGGTGTGCACGATGACGGGCTCGCTGAGCAGGCGGATCATGTCGCTCCTCTCGGGACATCGCCGCCGGCCCGGTCGAACGGATGTTCGAACATCGTGCGCGCACCGCGGCTCGATCCGCAAGTCCGGGCGGCGTGTCGGGCGCGTCGTCCCCCCGTCCGCCGAGCCGATAGCGTTGCCGCGTGCCCGATGCGAACGACGCCCACCACCTCGACGGCCTCCGTCCCGAGACGCTCGCGGTCGTCGCGGGCCGGCCGGCGGCCCTGCCGGACGAGCCGCTCAATGTGCCGGTGACCTTCGCCTCGACGTACATCGCGGGCGGCGAGCGCGAGTACGGCCGCTACGCGAACCCCGGCTGGTCGGCCTTCGAGGAGGCGCTCGGCGCGCTCGAGGGCGGCCGCGTGCTCGCCTTCGCCTCCGGGATGGCCGCCTCCTCGGCGCTCCTCGACCTCGTGCCGCAGGGCGGCGTCGTGGTGGTGCCTCGCCACTCCTACCTCGGCACGCTCTCGCAGCTGCGGCACCTCGAGGAGCGCGGCCGCGTCGTCGTGCGCCAGGTGGATGCCGTCGACACCGCGGCGGTCATCGAGGCCGCCGCGGGCGCGGCCCTCGTCTGGATGGAGTCGCCGTCGAACCCCGCGCTCGAGGTCGTCGATCTCGCGTCCGTCATCGCGGCGGCGAAGGCGGCGGGTGCGCTCGTCGTCGTCGACAACACCTTCGCGACGCCGCTCCGCCAGCGTCCGCTCGAGCTCGGCGCCGACCTCGTGCTCCACTCGGCGACGAAGTTCATCGCGGGCCACAGCGACGTGCTCATGGGCGCGGTCGCGGTCCGCGACGAGGCGCTGCACGCCGAGGTCCTCGGCCGCCGGTCGATGCACGGCGCCGCACCCGGCCCCATGGAGACCTTCCTCGCGCTGCGCGGCCTGCGCACCCTCCCGCTCCGCCTCGAGCGCGCCGAGCAAAACGCGGCCGAGCTCGCCGCCCGCCTCGACCTCCACCCGGCAATCGCGGAGGTCCGCTACCCGGGCTTCGGGGCGATCGTCTCGGTCGTGCTCGCGGATGCGGCGGCCGCGGACGCGCTCGTCGCCGGCGTGCGCCTGTGGCGCCAGGCGACGAGCCTCGGCGCCGTCGAGTCGACGCTGGAGCGCCGTCGACGCTGGGCGGGCGAGGCCCCGACGATCCCCGAGGGGCTCGTGCGCCTCTCGACGGGCGTCGAGCACATCGAGGACCTGCACGCCGATCTCGTGCGGTCCCTCGACACCCTCGGCTGAGCTGCCGCCCGCTTCTCCGGGAGGGGAGACGGGCCGCCGCCCGGCGCGTCGCCCCTCCGACGCGGCGTGTCGCCGGAATCCCCTCCCGACGGGGGCGTGCGGGGCACGCGCGCCTCCGGGGCGGAACGGCGGGTGCGGGATAGCCTCGCGGCATGCAGCAGGGGGAGTCGCAGAAAGCACGCGAATCGCCGGGATGTCGGCGCGACACGCCGATGACCCTCGAACTGGGGGACGTCGTGCAGGTTCCGATCAGGTTCTACTGTCGGGATGGGGGAAACGACGGGAACCGTGCTGTCACGGCGGATGGTGATCGGCGGCCTGGCCGCGATCGCGTCGAGCGCGGGCTTCCTGGCCGCGTCCTCGTCGGCGCGGGCCGACGATCTCGACCTGGTGCTCGACGACCCCCTCGCGACGGATCCCGTCGTCGAGCCGATGGTGAAGGCATCCTCGGACTGGCAGGACTGGGCCTGCGGCGCCTGAGCGTCCCGGAGCACAGCCGATGAGCCTCATCAACTACTTCCTCGCCGAGCCCTCGACCGTGATCGCGCTCGACGACCGCGATCCCCGGGTGTCGTGGCAGCACCATCTCGACCGCACGCGGCGCGATCCGGGCGGCCCGCGGGGCGGCATCGACATCGTCGCGCCGATCGGCACGCCCGTCTACGCGCGCACCGACGGCACCATGCGCCACAAGCCCAAGAACGGCTCCGCGGGCAACAGCTGCGAGTTCGAGCACACCGCGAACCCCGGGTGGCGCGACGTGTTCTCGCACCTCAGCGCCTACGTCGGCAAGAGCGGGCGGAAGTTCGCGGCCGGCGAGATCGTCGGCTACACCGGCAACACCGGCGGGGTCGCCCCGCACCTGCACTGGCATCTGCTCGACCCGAAGGGCGTCCGCCGCAACCCGTGGGACTACTTCAGCCCCGCGTCGAACATGTACGAAGGAGAAGAGATGCCCATCGCCGTCACGCTCGCGAGCGGAGCGCACAAGGGGAGCTACACGATCTCGCTGGGCCGGCTCCGGCGCTGGAACAACTCGTCGTACCTCTCGACCTCCCGCAAGGTCGAGTTCGAGTTCGTCGCGAAGCAGTTCAATCCGGACCGCAAGGTGCTCAAGGTCAGCCAGGCCCAGTTCTGGGCGCTCCTCGACGCCTACGACATCCCGCGCACGGTCACGCCGATGGACCTCGAGACGGAGTGGCGGCGCAAATAGCGACGACCGCCTGACCCGGCCGACCCGGTCGCCGGATCAGGCGGACTCGCGCGCCTGCCGGAAGGTGCCGCGCAGGATCCCGAAGCAGCCGAGCAGGCCGAACAGCAGCGCCATGCCGAGCTGCACACCCACCGAGCCGATGGTGCTGGGGCTCGTGACGGCGCGGACGAGGATCGTCCAGAAGGTCGAGTCCGTGAGCGCCTGGACCGCGGTGATCCCGTTCTGCGAGGTGTAGAGCGGCAGCAGGTCGGAGGCCAGCCCGGCGATGAAGGCGAGCAGCAGCGTGACGACGGTGATGACGGTCACGCGCACGGCGCCGCCGACCGACACGCGGCCGCCGGACCCGCGGCGGTAGAGCCACACCGCGACCGCCGCGACGCCGAACGCGACGATCGACGCGATGAAGCCGAAGCTCCAGATGATCGTCCAGACGATGATGCCGGCGGGGATCGCGAGCAGCGCGAGCAGGGTGCCGCGCGGCACGTTCTCGGCGGGGAGCTCGGGGCCGGCGAAGGCGGAGGTCGGCGGCTCCGAGATCGCGGGGCCGGCATACGGTGCGACGGCGCCCGGCTCCGAGATCGCCGGGGCCGGCGGCACCGCGGAGGGCGTCTCGGTCGGGGTGCTGTCCTGGGGGCCCTCGGGGCGCGTCGCATCGGTCACGGCGTCAGCGTAGCGGGAGATCCGAGCGATCATCAGCCCTGACACGAGGGACACCAGGTGATGATCCGCTCGCTCAGCTCGTCGGCCCCGAGCTCGCCCCGGCGGATCCGCGTGCCGCAGCGTCGGCACGGCCTCCCGCCGCGGCCGTAGACCCAGGTGCGAGCCCCCGGCCGGCTGTCGCCGGTCGTGATCCGCATCGAGCGGTCGCGGTTCGCGAGGATGAGGCGGCTCGCGAGGTCGACGAGCGCGGGCACGTCGGCGACCTCCCGCACGGGCCGGTGCGGGTCGATGCCGCGCAGGAAGAGCAGCTCGTTCGCGTAGACGTTGCCGAGTCCGGCGAGGTTGCGCTGGTCGAGCACCGCGACGAAAGCCGGCCGCTCGGCGTCGGCCTCGAGGTTCGCGACCGCGCGTGCCGCATCCCAGTCCGGCCCGAGGATGTCGGGGCCGAGATGGCCGACCACCCGATCCTCCTCGGCGGTCGGCACGAGCTCGACGATCCCGAGCGAGAAGCCGACGGCCTGCGTCGTCGTCGTCTCGAGCACGACGCGCGCCTCGTGGGCGGGCCGCGGCCAGCGATCGCCGCGCGGCATCGCCGTCCAGCGTCCCTCCATCTTCAGGTGGGTGTGGAGGGTGAGATCGCCGATCCGGTGGAGGAGGTGCTTGCCGCGCGCGACGACCTCGTGCACCGTCTCGCCCGAGAGGTCCGCGGTCGCGAAGCGCGGGACCCGCAGGTCGCTGCGCTCGAGCACCTGCCCCGCGAGCGCGGCGTGCTGTGCGCGCGCGGCTCGCCAGACGGTGTCGCCCTCGGGCACGCTCAGCTCCGCCCGGCGGCGGGGCGGATGCGCAGGCCCTGCGGGGTCGCGGCGAAGCCGGCGCGCTGGAGGGCGTCGCCGAGCTCCGTGCCGACCGCGTACTCGCCGTCGATGCGCTCGATGCGGATGCGGCCGCCGCTCCCGCGGATGGTCGCGGCGAGTGAGGCGGCGGCGAGCTCGCGGAGTCTCGCCTCGTGCGCCTCGGCCCCCTCCGTCCAGGTCTCGGGGGGCGGCGGCGGCGGGAAGGTGAGCACCGTCTTGCCCCCGCGCTCGATGTAGAGCGCGAGGTGCCCGTCGACGAGGGTCACGAGCGCGCCCGCCTTGCGGCCCGGGCGATGCCCCTCGACGCCCGGCCACGGCAGGGCGGCGCCGTAGGCGCTCGCGGGGTCGGTCGCGGCGAGGGTGACGGCGACGGGCTCGACGGCCCCGCGCGACTGGTCGGTGAAGGCGCGGAGGCGGTCGACCGTGGCGGGGGTCGCGAACTGCGCGGCGCCGAGCGCCTCGACGAAGTAGCCGCGGCGCGTGCGGCCCGTCTCCTCGAGCCCCGAGAGCACCTTGTACACGGTCGAGAAGCCGCCGCGCACGCCCTCCGCCTGCACGGCCCCCCGCGTGACGACGCCGTGCCGCTCGAGCAGCGACTCCGCGAGCGCGGTCGCCCGGATCGTCGTGCTCTCCTCGGGCGGCGGGAGGAGGCTCCAGCGGCCGGCGACCCGCGCATCCGAGCCGGTGGGGGAGGCGGCGGCGCGCGCGGTGCGGCGGGCGGCGGCCATCGCGGCGCGACCCCGGCGGCCCGTCGTGCGCGGACTCGCGGCGGCGGTGCGCGGGCGGGGCGGGGCGGCCCCGAGGCGTGCGCGGAGCGGCGCGAGCGTGTCGTTCGTGACGAGCCCCGACCAGGCGAGCTCCCAGAGGGCGCGGCTCAGCTCCTCGTCCGTCACGGCATCTCCCGTCGCGGCGAGGCTCATGCCGAGCTGGCGGAAGAAGAAGGCGCCCCCGGAGGCCAGCGCGTCGATGATGCGGCCGTGCAGCTCCTCGCGCGACTCGAGCGCGGGCTCCGGCAGCGTCAGGTGCGCCGTGTCGGCGAGGTGGAGGCCGAGCCAGCCGTCGCCGCCCGCGAGCTCGCCCGCGCCCGCCCACAGCACCTCGCCCGAGGAGGTGAGCTCGTCGAGCCAGGCGGGAGTGTAGTCGCGGACCCGCGAGGGGAGCACGAGCGACTCCCACGAGGAGGCCGGGAGGGCGAGGCCGCCGAGCTGGTCGATCGCGGTCACGAGGCCGTCGATGCCGCGCAGGCCGCCTGGCCGCAGCCCTGCCGCGCGCCCGCCGCCCTCCGCGGCCGCCGCACCCGAGCCGGGCGTGCCGACGTGCTGCCAGTCGGCGAGGAACCGGGCGAGCGCCGGCTGCGGCACGGGCTCGACCTCGGAGCGGAGCGCCGCGAGCGAGCGGGCGCGGAGCCGGCGGAGCACCTCCGCCTCGACCCACTCGCCGCCCGAGGCGCCGGGACGGAACTCGCCCTCGACGACGCGGCGGTCGCCCGCGAGCCGCCGGAGCGCGTCGGCGACGATCGCGACGCCGAGGCCGAGCCGGCGGGCCGCGTCCTCGACCGTGAAGGGCCCGTGCGTGCGGCTGTAGCGGCTCACGAGGTCGCCGACCGGGTCGGGCATCGGGTCGAGGAACGCGCTCGGCACGCCGATCGGGAGCGGGACGCCGAGGGCGTCGCGCAGGCGGCTCGCGTCCTCGATGACGGCCCAGCGCGGCTCGCCGCCGACGCCGGCGCGGAGGATGCGGTTGGCGCGCGCCAGCTCCTCGAGCACGCCGCCCTCGGTGTCCTCGGCCTCGAGCACGCCCTCGCGCGAGCGGGCGCGCAGCTCCTCGCGCGTGAGCGGCCCGAGGATGCGGAGCAGGTCGACGAGCCCCTCGGCGTCCTTCGCGTGCCGCTCCTCGACGAGCCGCTGCAGCTCCAGCTCGGTCTGGTCGATGACGGCCGGGTCGAGCAGCTCGCGCAGCTCGGCGCGGCCGAGGAGCTCCGCGAGGAGCGTCGGGTCGAGGCTCAGCGCCGCGGCCCGCCGCTCGGCGAGCGGGGAGTCCCCCTCGTACATGAACGCCGCGACATATCCGAAGAGGAGGGTGCGCGCGAACGGCGAGGGCACCGCGGACTCGACCTCGACCATCCGCACGCGCCGCTGCGCGAGGTCGTCGGCGAGCTCGCCGAGCGAGGGGAGGTCGTAGACGTCCTGGAGGACCTCGCGCACCGTCTCGAGGATGATCGGGAAGCTGGGGTGCTTGCGCGCCACCTCGAGCAGCTGCGCCGAGCGCTGCCGCTGCTGCCAGAGCGGCGAGCGGCGGCCGGGATCGCGGCGCGGCAGGAGCAGGGCCCTGGCCGCGCACTCGCGGAAGCGGCTCGCGAAGAGCGCGGAGCCGCCGACCTCGGTCGTCACGAGCTCGTCGAGCTCGGCCCGCTCGAAGCGGAACAGCTCGGCGCCGGGCGGCTCGGCATCCGTCTCCGGCAGCCGCACGACGATGCCGTCGTCGCCCGCCATCGCGGAGCCGTCGACGCCGTAGCGCTCCCGGATGCGCGCCGAGACCGCGAGCGCCCAGGGCGCGTGCACGGGCATGCCGTACGGGGAATGCATGACGATGCGCCAGTCGCCGAGCTCGTCGCGGAAGCGCTCGACGAGGAGCACGCGGTCGGTCGGGACGGTGCCCGTCGACTCCCGCTGCTCGGCGACGAAGGCGAGCAGGTTGTCGACCGCCCACTCGTCGAGCCCGCTCTCGCGGAGCCGCGCGCGCATCCCCTCGCCCTCGCTCGCGAGCTCGTGCGCGAAGCCGCCGATCGCGCGGCCGAGCTCGGCGGGGCGGCCGAGGCCGTCGCCCTTCCAGAACGGCACGCGGCCCGGCTGGCCGAAGGCGGGCGAGACGAGGACGCGGTCGCTCGTGATCTCCTCGATGCGCCAGCTCGTCGCGCCGAGCGCGAAGACGTCGCCGACGCGCGACTCGTAGACCATCTCCTCATCCAGCTCGCCCACTCGCCGCCCACCCGGCGAGTCGGCGTCCGAGCCGACGATGAAGACGCCGAACATGCCCCGGTCGGGGATCGTGCCGCCGCTCGTCACGGCGAGGCGCTGCGCGCCGGGACGCCCCGCGATCGTGCCGGCCACGCGATCCCAGACGATCCGGGGCCGGAGCTCCGCGAACTCGTCGCTCGGGTACCGCCCGCTGAGCAGGTCGAGCACCGACTCGTAGGCGCTCCGCGGCAGCGAGGCGAAGGGCGCGCTCGCCCGCACCCGCTCGAACCACTCCTCGACGTCGAGCTCGTCGAGCGCGACCGCGGCGACGGTCTGCTGGGCGAGGATGTCGAGGGGATGCCGCGGCACGTGGAGCGCCTCGATCCCGCCCGTGCGCATCCGCTCGCTCACGACCGTCGTCGAGAGGAGGTCGGAGCGGTGCTTCGGGTAGAGCAGCCCCTTCGACACCTCGCCGACCTGATGCCCCGCGCGACCCACGCGCTGGAGCCCGCTCGCGACGCTCGGCGGCGACTCGACCTGGATCACGAGGTCGACGGCGCCCATGTCGATGCCGAGCTCGAGCGAGCTCGTCGCGACGACGCAGCGCAGCCGGCCCGACTTCAGGTCGTCCTCGATCTGGGCGCGCTGCTCCTTGCTCACCGAGCCGTGGTGCGCGCGGGCGAGCAGCGGGATGTCGTGCTCGGCCTCGGCGGTCGCGGTGCCGCCCGGCGCGGGCGACGGCGCCCCGGCCGCCGCCGCGCCCGGCTGCCGCGTCACCCCCGAGCCGCCCACCGCCTCCGCCGGGAAGCGCGCCGGCGCGACGCCCGTCAGCCGCTCCTCGTGCACCTCGTTGAGCCGCGCCGTCAGCCGCTCGGCGAGGCGGCGCGAGTTCGCGAAGACGATCGTGGAGCGGTGGGCCAGGATGGCGTCGACGACGCTCTCGTCGACGTGCGGCCAGATCGAGCCCGCCGACTGCAGGCCGCCCTCGCCGTCTGACCCCGCATCCTCCGAGCGCTGCCGTGTGCCGAGCTCGGTCATGTCCTCCACGGGCACGACCACGCGGAGGTCGAAGCGCTTCTCGGAGGGCGGCGACACGATCGCGACCGGCGCCCGGCCGCCCAGGAAGCGGGCCACCTCCTCGACCGGCCGCACGGTCGCCGACAGCCCGATGCGCTGGGCGGGGCGGGCGAGCAGGGCGTCGAGCCGCTCGAGGGAGACGGCGAGATGCGCCCCGCGCTTCGTCGCCGCGATGGCGTGGATCTCGTCGATCACGACCGTCTCGACCCCCGCGAGGGTCTCGCGCGCCGCGCTCGTGAGCATGAGGAAGAGCGACTCGGGCGTCGTGATGAGGATGTCGGGCGGGTCCTTCTGCAGCGCCCGCCGCTCGGCCGGCGGGGTGTCGCCCGAGCGGACGCCGACGCGGATCTCGGGCGGCTGCTCGCCGAGCCGCTTCGCCGTCTGGGTGATGCCGACCAGCGGCGCCCGGAGGTTGCGCTCGACGTCGACGCCGAGCGCCTTGAGCGGCGAGATGTAGAGCACCCGGGTCCGCTGCCTCGGGGACTCCGGCGGCGCCTCGCTCGCGAGCCGGTCGAGCGACCATAAGAAGGCCGAGAGAGTCTTGCCGGAGCCGGTGGGTGCGACGACGAGCGCGTGCCCGCCGCCCGAGATCGCCGACCACGCACCCGCCTGCGCCGCCGTGGGCGCGGGGAAGGCCCCGCGGAACCACTCTCGTGTCGCGGGGGAGAAGCGGTCGAGCACCTCGTCCATCGCCTTCATCCTGCCCGGGCCCGCCGACATCCCGCTCCCCGCTCTGCCGACGCACACCTGCCCCCCACCTGCCAGGTGGGTTTCTCCGCACTCGCCGCGAGGATCCGCGCGGCGAGTGCGGAGAAACCCACCTCTCCGGGGAGGGAGGGCGTAGCGTTGCGGCATGGCCAGCGAGGCGGCGAAGCTCGAGGTCCCGGGACCGCACGGCGTGCGCGAGATGCGCGTGTCGAGTCCCGGTCGCGTCATCTGGCCCGAGTCCGGCACCACGAAGCTGCAGCTCGCCGAGTACCTCGTCGCGGTCGCCGAGCCCTTCCTCCGGCACGACGGCGGCCGGCCCATCTCCCTGCAGCGCTACCCGGGCGACATCTCGAGCGACTGGTTCTTCTCGAAGAACCCGCCCAAGGGCGCACCCGACTGGATCCGCACCGCGACCGTCGCCTACCCGAGCGGGCGCCGGCATCCCCAGCTCGTCGTCGACGAGATCGCCGCCGCCGTCTGGATGGCGCAGATGAACACGCTCGTCTTCCACCCCTGGCCGGCGACCGCGGAGGACAGCGACCACCCCGACCAGCTCCGCCTCGACCTCGACCCGCAGCCCGGGCGCGGCTACGCCGACGCCGTCGAGGTCGCGCTCGTGCTCCGCGGGCTGCTGCAGGAGGTCGGGCTCGAGCCGGTCGTCAAGACGAGCGGCAACCGCGGCCTCCACGTCGTCGCCGCGATCCGGCCCGAGCACGACTACATCGAGGTGCGGCACGCCGTCATCGCGGTCGCGCGCGAGCTCGAGCGCCGCCTGCCCGACGACGTCACGACCTCCTGGTGGAAGGAGGAGCGCGGCGAGCGCATCTTCATCGACTACAACCAGGCCGCCCGCGACCGCACGACCGCCGGCGCCTACAGCCCTCGCGCGACACCCGGCGCGACCGTCTCGACGCCGCTCGCGTGGGACGAGCTGCCCGGCTCCGACCCCGCCGAGCACACGATCGCGACCGTGCCCGCGCGACTCGCCTCGCTCGGCGACCCGTGGGAGGGATGGGATGCGGCGCCCGGCAGCATCCGCCCGCTCCTGGAGTGGTGGGAGCGGGACGCGGCGGCCGGCCTCGGCGAGCTCGTCTACCCGCCCGACTACCCCAAGATGCCGGGCGAGCCGCCGCGCGTCGCGCCGAGCCGGGCCAAGAAGGACTGAGCCCGCTCAGGCTCGGCCGAGGACTTCGGCGAGGTCGTACGACGCCGGCACCTCGAGCTGCGCGAAGGTGCACGAGGCGGCGTCCCGGTCCGGCCGCCAGCGTCGGAACTGCGCCGAGTGCCGGAATCTCGCGCCCTCCATCTGGTCGTAGCGCACCTCGACGACGCGCTCGGGCCGCAGCCGCACGAAGCTCGTGTCGCGACCCGAGCTGAAGCGGTTCCGCTCGCCCTCGCCGCGCACCGCCTCCCCGTCCGCGTCGCGCTCCACGAGCGGCTCGAGCTCCTCGACGAGCTCCGCGCGCCGCGCCGTGGTGAACGCCGAGACGCCCCCGACGCTGCGCAGCTCGCCGTCGTCGTAGAGGCCGAGCAGCAGCGAGCCGATCCCCGTGCCGGATCTGTGGATGCGGTAGCCGATCACGACCGCATCCGCCGTGCGCTCGTGCTTGATCTTGAGCATGGTGCGCTTGCCGGGCTGATACGGCTGCTCGAGCGGCTTCGCGACCACGCCGTCGAGGCCGGCGCCCTCGAAGTCCTCGAGCCAGCGGCCGGCGAGCTCCGCGTCGGCGGTCGTGCGCGTCAGATGCAGCGGCGGCTGCGCGTCGGCGAGCAGCGCCTCGAGTCGCTCGCGGCGCTCCCGGAACGGCAGGTCGAGCCGCGGCTCGCCGTCCTCCTGGAGCAGGTCGAAGGCGACGAGCGAGGCCGGCGTCTCGGCCGCGAGCCGCTCGATGCGCGAGGCCGCGGGGTGGATGCGCTGCGACAGCGCCTCCCAGTCGAGCCGCTCGGCGCCGAGCTCGCCGCGGCGCACCACGATCTCGCCGTCGAGCACCGTGCCGGATGCCAGCTGCGCCTCGAGCGCCGACACCAGCTCCGGGAAGTAGCGCGTGAGCAGCTTGCCGCCGCGGCTGCCCAGCTCGACGCGGCCCTCGGCGTCGACGGCGACGATCGCGCGGAAGCCGTCCCATTTCGGCTCGAAGCGCAACCCGCCCGCGACGGCGTCGGCCGCGGGCACCGCGGCGACCGCCTTCGCGAGCATCGGCTCGAGGGATGCGTCGACCGGCTCCGTCATGCCCGCAGGCTAGTCGCGCCGAGCGTCCGCGAGCCGGTCCCGCAGGAAGCTCACGACATCCGCGAGCTCCTGCGGCGAGACGCCGTGGCCGAGCTGCTCGTAGGCGCCGAGCACGAGCGCGCTGTGGCCGGGCAGGAAGTCGAGCGTGCGGTCGATGGCCGCGGCCGGGATGACGGGGTCGGCGAGACCGCGCCCGTAGAAGACCGGCGGTCGCCGCTCGGCCAGCACGGCATCCCCCGGCTGCTCGGCGGTCGCGGCGAAGCCGGCGAGGTTCACGACGTAGTCGATCGCGTCGGGATCCCGGCGGAGCGCCTCGAGGGCGATCGCGCCGCCCTGCGAGAAGCCGAGGAGCCCGACGCTCGAGGCCTCGCCGCGGTTCGCCGCCACCCACGCCAGCACGGCATCCGCGGCGGGGTCGACCCGCTCCGGCACGGGCGCGCCCGGCACAGCGCCGTCGAGCGAGAACCAGGCGTAGCCGGGACCCTCGCGCCGCGGCGCGCGGAGGGAGGCGATCGTGAGCTCGAGCGGGAGCTGCGGCGAGAGCCCGAAGAGGTCGCCCTCGTGGCTGCCGTAGCCGTGCAGCAGCACGAGGAGCGGCCGACCGGGGCGCTCGGCCTCCGGGGTCGACCAGATGACGGCGTCGGAATCGATCACGCGCACGACGGTAGCCGACCGGTAAGAATGGAGCATGGCCTCCGTCGGCACCCCTGACCCTGATCCGATCCCCGAGCCGCCGCGTCCCGACGCGAGCTCCTCGTGGCTGAGCGACGCCGAGCTCGAGGACGTGCGCCGCCGCCTCCCGCTGCTCTACGTCGAGGCGGTGCCGGTGCGGGTCGACGGGATGGGCGTCGTGACGAGCGTCGGCATCCTGCTCCGCGCGAACGCGCAGGGCTCCATCACGCGCACGCTCGTGAGCGGCCGCGTCATGTTCGGCGAGACGCTGCGCGATGCGCTCTTCCGCCACCTGGAGAAGGATCTCGGGCCCATGGCGTTCCCGCAGCTGCCGCCGTCGCCGGTGCCGTTCTCGGTCGCCGAGTACTTCCCGATCCCGGGGCTCAGCGCCTATATCGACGAGCGGCAGCACGCCGTCTCGCTCGCCTACGTCGTGCCGGTCACGGGCACCTGCGAGCCGCGCCAGGATGCCCTCGAGCTCACCTGGATGACGCCCGCCGAGGCCTCGAGCGCCGCCGTCCACGCCGAGATGGAGGGCGGGCGCGGCACCCTGCTCCGCGCGGCCCTCGCCTCGGTCGGCGTGCTCGGCTAGCGCTCGGCTCCGGCGCGCCGATCCGACGCGCCGGAGGCCGCCCCGGCGTCGCGCGGGAGCGGCCTCCTGTGCATGGCTCGCGTTCAGCGCCCGCCCTGGCGGCGCCCGCCGCCGTTCTGCCGCACGACCGAGCCCACCATGAGCTTGCCCGAGCCGCCGCCCTGCGCGGCGCCGGCACGGCGGCCGGTGCGACGGCCGTTCGACTTCGGGGTCTCGCCCGTCTTGACGCCCTCGGGGCGGCCCGAGCGGTCGCGTCGGGGCTGGCCGACGCGCGCCTCGCCCTGCGCCGTGTCGCGCGCGCCGCGGCCGTCGCCCTGCGCGCCGCCGCGACCGGAGCCCTGCCCGCGCCCGCCGCGCCCGCCCGCGCCGCCGCGCGTGCCGGCATCCCGCTGGTCCTGCTTGCGGCGGGCGTTCGCGCCCGTCGAGCGCCCGCCGCCGCCCTGCTGCACCCGCTGGACGGGCTTCGGCGCGACGTACGGCGCGACGTCGCCGACGAGCTCCGACACCGCCGGGGACTCGGCGGAGACGCGCTGCGGCTCGACCGCGATCGCCGCCTTGCGGAGCAGCTTCGCGAGGTCGCCGCGCTGCTCGGGGAGCGAGATCGTCACGACCGCGCCCTCGGCGCCCGCGCGGGCGGTGCGGCCCGATCGGTGCAGGTACGCCTTGTGCTCCATGGGCGGGTCGACGTGGACGACGAGCTCGACGTCGTCGACGTGCACGCCCCGCGCCGCGACATCCGTCGCCACCATGACGCGGACCGAGCCCTCGCCGAAGGCGGCGAGGTTGCGGTCGCGCTGCGGCTGGCTGAGGTTGCCGTGCAGGTCGACCGCGGGGATGCCGGAGGCGGTGAGCTGCTGCGCGAGACGCTTCGCGTGGTGCTTCGTGCGCATGAAGAGGATGCGGCGGCCGGTGCCCGAGGCGAGGGTGCGCACGAGTTCCTTCTTCGCGTCGACCGACTCCACCTCGAAGACCGTGTGGCTCATGGCCTCGACGGGCGAGGTCGCCTCGTCGACGGAGTGGAGCACCTCGTCGCGCAGGAACCGGCGCACGAGCTTGTCGACGCCGTTGTCGAGCGTCGCGCTGAAGAGCAGGCGCTGGCCGTCGGCGGGGGTGGCGTCGAGGATGCGGGTCACCCCGGGCAGGAAGCCCAGGTCGGCCATGTGGTCGGCCTCGTCGAGCACCGTGATCTCGATCGCGTCGAGGCGCACGTGCTTCTGCTGCATGAGGTCCTCGAGGCGGCCCGGGCAGGCGACGATGATGTCGACGCCGGCCTGGAGGGCCTGCACCTGGCGGTTCTGGCTCACGCCGCCGTAGATGGTGGTCGTCTTCAGGCCGTAGGCCTCGGCGAGCGGTGCGAGGGTCGCGGCGATCTGGGTCGCGAGCTCGCGGGTCGGCGCGAGCACGAGGCCGAGCGGGCGGCCGGCGCGGCGCGAGCCGCCCCCGAGGGCGCCGCCGAGGCGGGCGACCATGGGGATCGAGAAGGCGAGGGTCTTGCCGGAGCCGGTGCGGCCGCGGCCGAGCACGTCGCGTCCGGCGAGCGTGTCGGGGAGGGTGTCGGCCTGGATGGGGAAGGGCGCCGTCTTGCCGTCCGCGGCGAGGGCGGCGACGATCGGGGCGGGCACGCCGAGCGTTCTGAAGGTCGTGTCGGACACGTGGTGCTTTCTGTCGGGTGCCGGCGGCGCGCAGGCGCGCGCGACCGGATCTGGCGACGATGCCGTCGGCATCGAAGTTCGCCGGAGAAGATGTCAGCCGGGCGGATCGGGCCGCGATCCGGAGCGGGTCCGAGGTCGGGGCGATCGTGGCGGCGAGGGAGCGTTCTACGACGCGAGAGCGCGATCATCGCGCTGCAGGTGAACCGAGTCTAGCCGGAGACCGCCCGCATCCGCTCCCCGACAGGCACCTCGACCTCCAGCCGGTTGCCCGGCTGCGCGAGCGGGCACGCCCAGGCGGGGTCGTAGGCGCACGAGGGGTTGTAGGCGAAGTTGAGGTCGACGACGAGCGTCTCGGGCGGCCGGCCGGGGCCGAGATCGGCGCCCTTCACGGTGTCGAGGAGGTAGCGCCCGGCGCCGTAGGTGCCGCCCGGGCGCCCCGCGAGCGCGTCCTTGACGGGCAGGAACAGCCCGCCGCCGTAGGAGGCGAGCCGCCAGAGGTCGAGCGATCCGGCCCCCGGGATCTCCACGCGGCCCAGCAGCTCGAACGGGACCCGGCCGTCGGTGCCCGTCTCGACCTCGATCCTCCGCGGCTCCTCCGCCGCGATCACGGGCAGCTCGAAGCGCCAGGCGGGGTCGTAGCCCGGCACGGGCACGCCGGCGAAGTCGGCGCGCTCGGCGTCGGGGATGGGGGTCGCGGGATGCGAGCGCAGCAGCTCGTCGCGCTCGGCGACCCAGCGGGCGTGGGCCGCGGCGGGGTCGGCCTCGGCGCGCACCCGCTCGTACATCGAGAACACGCGACGGCGCCAGTCGGCGACGTCGACCGCGGTGCGGATCGCGGGGCTCATGCCGCCGCCTTCCGGCCGCGACGGGCCGCGAGGCGCTGGATCCGCATCCCCCGCCACTGCCACATCGCCCAGTACATCGGCCACATCGCGATCGCGATCGGACCGCGCGTGTCGAGGCGGTCGCGGTAGAGGGTGCGGCCCGAGGGCGCCGGGGTGACCGCCATGCGGTGGCGCCAGTCGCCGACCGTGCCGAGGAGCCCCGCGACCGGGCCGCCGTCGTCGGTGAGGATGCGCGTCTCGCCGCGCGTCTCGCTGCCGAGCTCGACGCGCGCCTCCCCGACCGGGAGGAGCCCGAGGAGGCGGAGCTCGATCGGGTAGCCGGGGCCCTCCTCCCAGCGCGCCGGCATCCGCGAGCCGTCGAGCATCCGCGCCCGCAGCCAGGGGCCGAGGCAGTACCGCATCCCGGCGCTCTCGTGGAGGAGCTCCCAGGCCTCGTCGGCGGTGCAGTCGAGCTCGAGTCGCAGGGTCACGCGCATGCCCCCAGTCTGCGCCAGCCGCCGTGACGCCGCATGACCTCGCGGCCCGCACCCAGTCCGGGGCGCCGCTAGCCTCGTCAGCGTGAGCGAGGCGCAGGGCGACTACCAGGTCCGGTTCGAGTGGGGCGCGGCGGGGGCGGCGCAGGTGGCGCAGGATGCCGACGTCCTCGTCTGGGTCGACCAGCTCGGCGAGCAGCCCGCCCCCGAGGCGCCCGCGGGCGTCGCCGTCGTGCACGGCACGATCCAGTCGAGCGCCGCGATCGGCGCCTGGTCGCTCGCGCGGCAGGAGGCCCTCGGCGGCCGCTTCCGCATCGCGGTCGTCGCGGCGGGGGAGCCGCGCGCCGACGGCAGTCTCCGATTCGCGGTCGAGGACCTCCTCGCGGCGGGCGCGGTCATCGAGGAGATCGCCGCCCTCGGCATCGACCACCAGTCGCCCGAGGCCGCGGCGGCCGCCTCGGCGCACACGGGGCTCCGCCGGGCGACCCGCCATCTGCTCTCGGCGTCCGTCACCGCGCGGGCGGCGGGCGGCATCCGGCTCGACCTCGATCCTGTGGATGCGGTCACCGTCCTGCGGGAGTCCGCCCCGGCGTGATCGGATGAGAATCCGGCGAGCGCACCGGCGCCGCCCTCACCGAGCACGGAGGTCGTCATGCCCAAGGCCGTCATCAACGGAGTCGTCATCGCGGAGGCGCCCGAGTCGGAGGTCTTCCACATCGAGGGGAACGTCTACTTCCCGCCGTCGAGCGTGAAGACCGAGCTCCTCAAGGAGAGCCCGACCCCCTACACCTGCCCCTGGAAGGGCGCCTGCCAGTACTACTCGGTGGACGACGGCGGCACCTGGCTGCAGGACCGCGCCTTCGCCTACCCGGATCTCTACGACGGCGCGGTCGAGCGCGTCGGCGGCGACTTCGCCGGCTACATCGTGTTCTGGAAGGAGGTGCAGGTCACCGACTGACCTGCCCTCCTCTCACCCGTCCCGCCACGCTCGCCCAGATGTGAGTTTTTCCGCATTCGCACCGAGGATCCTCGGTGCGAATGCGGAAAAACTCACATCTCGGGACGGGATATGACGCGGGCGGCGCGCGCCGCAGCGGCGCGCTCGCGGTGTGCCCGCACCTTCGCGCGGTTGCCGCAGCGCTGCATCGAGCACCAGCGGCGGTTGCGCGTGCGCGACTCGTCGCGGAACACCAGACGGCAGTCGTCCGCCTCGCAGCGCCGCAGCCGCCCCTCGTCCTCGCCGAGCACCGCGATCGCATCCCGCGCGAGGCTCGAGAGCGCCTGTGCGACGCGAAGGCGGCCGGCGCCCGCCTGACGTGCGCCGCCCGGGAGCGCGGGCGGGATGTCGGGCATCGCGGCGTAGAGGTTGAGCGTGTCGACGTCGTCGGGCGCCGGCTCCTCGCCGTCCACGACGGCGGTCGCGAGGCGGGAGATCGCGCCGCGCAGCGCGAGCGCGTCGAGGAGCTCGCGCGGGCCCGCATCCTCGGCCGCGAGGCGCGGCTCGCGCTCGGCGAGCCAGGCGCCGAGGTCGCGCGGCTCGCGGAGGCGCTCCCAGGCGTCGACGCCCAGACCCCGGTCGCCTGTATAGGCGAAGTCGAGGCTCGGCGCGCCCGCGTCGAAGCGCCAGCGCCGGCCGTCGCCCGAGATGATCCACTGGCCGGGGCCGTCGGAGGGATGTCGCATGTAACCAATGTAGTCAGTTACATCGCGACGTCAGGAGTCGCCCAGGACCCCAGCCGGGAGTCGCCGCGCGGCGCACGGTCTGCGTCCACATCGTGCCGACGGGCCCCGATCCGGGCTCGGTCGTCGTCATGCGATCAGCGTCGAGCCGCCCTCCGACGAGCGGGAGGCGTCGCGTCGACGCCACTCGATCGCGAGCGCCGGATCGAAGCGCCGCGAGCACTTCGCGCAGCTGAGCACGCGCGTCGGCTTCCGGTAGCGGTAGTGCTCGTGGCCGTTCGGGCACTCGCCGATCCAGGTCGCGAGCTCGCTCGCGATCGCCCCGTCGTGGAGGCGGGAGCCGACGTAGCCGAGCTCCGCCGCCGTCTGCTTCCAGCGGGTGCCGTGCCCGGCGCGCGGCCCCGCGATCGCGTGCGCGACCTCGTGCAGCAGCACCTGGTGGATCTCGTCGTCGTCGAAGCGCCCCGCGAGGTGCCGCGAGACCGTGATCCGCTTGCGCCCGTAGTCGCACTGGCCGGCGCGCGTCTTCGCGGCGTCGAAGGCGAAGGTCCAGACAGCGGGGTCGAGGTGCAGCCTGATGAGCGCCTCCGCCCAGTGCCGCACGCGGTCCAGCTCTGCCATCAGCCCTCCCTCGGCGCGTCGAGCCGCACCTCGAGGAGGCGGTCGGCGCCGGGCTCGCCGCCGCGGTCTCCGTTGCTCGTGATGAAGCGGAGCGTCTCGCCGTCCGGCCCCGGCTGCACGTGCCGGATGCGCCCGAACTCGCCCTCGAACCAGGCGACGGCGGAGACGCTCGACGCATCCTCGCTCGGGGACAGCGCCCAGACGCGCTCGCCGCGGAGCGCCGCGAGGAAGAGGGTGCCGCGCACCGCCGTCAGCCCGCTCGGGCTCGCCTCCGCGGTCGACCACTGGTGCACGGGGTCGATGAAGCGCTCGTCGCCGGCCTCGCCCTCGACGACGGGCCAGCCGTAGTCGCCGCCCGGCTCGATCAGGTTGAGCTCATCCCAGGTGTCCTGCCCGAACTCGGCCGCCCACATCCGGCCCCGGTCGTCCCAGGCGAGGCCCTGCGGGTTCCGGTGCCCCATCGTGTAGACGGGCGAGCCTGGGTCGGGGTTGTCCTCGGGCACGCCGCCCTGCGGCGTCAGGCGGAGGATCTTGCCGTTGAGGGATGCCGGATCCTGCGAGAGCGCGGTGTCGGAGGCGTCGCCCGTCGTCGCGTACAGCATGCCGTCGGGCCCGAAGGCGATGCGGCCGCCGTTGTGGTTGCCGGCCTTGCGGATGCCGTCGAGGACCACCTCGGCGGCGGCCGTGTCGAGCTCCGGGGCGCTCGCCGCGTCGCCGTCGCCGAGCTCGAGCGGCATCCGGATGATCCGGTTGTCCTCGGCGCTCGTGGTGAAGGCGTAGAGCCAGGTGGTCTGCTCGGCCTCGTCCGTCCAGCGGGCGATGCCGAGCAGGCCGCCCTCGCCGCCGGGCTCGACGCCCGGCACCTCGCCGAGGACGGTCTCCCGGCCCTCCGCGTCGAGGTGCTTCACGAGCGCGGTGTCGCGCTCGGAGAGGATCGTCGTGCCGTCGTCGAGCAGCTCGAAGGACCACGGCGTCGTGAGGCCGTCGGTGAGCTCGACGACCTCGCCGACCGGGACGCGGCTGTCGGAGTCCGGCGGGAGCTCGGCCGTGCTCGGACTGCAGCCGGCGAGCGCGCCGAGCGCGAGCGCCGCGGCGCCCGCGATCGCGATCCGTGCCGTCGTGCGCCTCATGCCGTCATTCTCGCCGACGATCCCGCGCTCCGGCCGGGAGCCGCGTCCGCGCCGCATCCCGGGACCCGGTCCTCGCGTGGCCCGCGCGCGCCACGCCGCGGTGAGGGGTCCCATATGACGGATTCCGCGGGGCTGGAGTGGTCATCTGGGACCCCTCACGGAGCGGACGACCGCGGCCCGCGCGCTCAGCCGCCCGAGCCGGGGCGGGTCTGGAAGATGCTCCGCGCGGGCGGCGGCGAGGGGATCGCGGTCTGGTCGGTCGCGATCGGCGCGCCCGCGATCCAGTCCTCGAGCTCGCGGCCGTGCACGACCTTCGCGGGGTGCGGTCCGCCCGCGAGCAGGCGCGGCATCCACTCGAGCGGGAGCTCGCCGCGGGAGGCGGCGAAGACGACGTTGCCGAAGCGCCGCCCCTTGAGCAGCTGGGTGTCGGCGAGCGCCGCGACGTCGCGCAGCACGTGCCCGATCGTGGCCGCCTGGCCGCGCGCGAAGCGGAGTCCGGTGCCGTCGGCGATGTTGACGAGCAGGATGCCGGCCGGCGAGAGCCAGTCGGCGCACTCCGCGTAGAACTCGGCGCTCGTGACGTGGGCGGGGATGGTGTCGCCCCCGAAGACGTCGACGACGAGGACGTCGACCTGCCCCCGCATCCCCTCGGGCAGCTTCGCGAGGACCTCGCGCGCGTCGCCGTAGCGGATGCGGATGGAGCCCGAGCGGGGGAGCGGGAGCGCGGTGCGCACGAGCTCGACGAGCGCGGGCTCGAGCTCGACGACCTGCTGGCGGGAGCCGGGGCGCGTGGCCTCGATGTAGCGCGGGATGGTGAGGGCGCCGGCGCCGAGGTGGACGGCGGTGACGGGGCCCTCGGGGAGCTGGTCGATGACGTGCCCCATGCGGCGGATGTACTCGAAGAAGAGGTGCGAGGGGTCGTCGAGGTCGACGTGCGACTGGGGCGTGCCGTCGACGACGAGCTCGTAGGCGCCGTCGCGGAAGCGGTCGGGGCGGATCTCGGCGAGGTACCCGCTCGAGAGGGTCGCCGTGGGGCGCGCCGCCTCGTCTCGCCGTCCGCTCACGGCACCACCCTAGTCAGCCCGCACCGACAGGTGACGCGCATCAAAACCTTGCATCCGATAGGGATTCGAGGTTCACTGGTGCCACGACGAACAAGGGAGTTCATCCATGCACCGGCGCATCCCCCTCCTCCTCGGCGCGGCCGTCGCGAGCCTCGCGCTCGCCGTCCCGCCCGCCGCCGCGAGCGCGGCCACGGCATCCCCCGCGTCCCAGGCCGGCGGCGACCACGACCGCGGCCGCGGCGGCGATCGCGGCCACGACCCCGGCACGGGCAGGGCCGACACCCGCGACCTGACGCGCTGGGCCGCCGACACCTGGGCCTCGCTCGACGCCATGACCGATCCCCGCACCGGGCTCGCGGCCGACCACATCGACGCCGGGCTCGAGACCCCGAGCGAGTACACGAGCCCGACGAACATCGGCGGCTACCTCTGGTCGACCGTCGCCGCGCGCGACGCCGGCATCATCTCGACGCGGGAGGCGCGCGAGCGCATGCGTGCGACCCTCGACTCCCTCGAGGTCATGGAGCGCCACGAGCCGAGTGGGCAGTTCTACAACTGGTATTCGCCGACGACGCGCGAGAAGCTCACCGAGTGGCCGGGATCGGGCGACCCGCTGCATCCCTTCCTCTCGACCGTCGACAACGGCTGGCTCGCGGCATCCCTCCGCATCGTCGCCGCCGCCGACCGGAAGCTCGAGCGCCAGGCGACCGGGCTCTACCGCTCGATGGACTTCTCCTGGTTCCACGACCTCGAGGGCCGGGAGGGCAAGAACCTCAACCGCGGCGGCTTCTGGGTCGAGCAGCCCGGCGAGACCTGCGCCGAGCCCGGCAACTACGGCGACGACGGGCCGGACGTCTACTACACCTGCCACTGGTACGACACGACCGTGAGCGAGGCGCGCATCGCGACCTACATCGGCATCGCGAACGGCCAGATCCCCGCCTCGGCGTACTACACGACGTACCGCACCATGCCCGATCAGGGCTGCGACTTCGGGTGGCAGGAGCAGAAGCCCGAGGGCGAGACCCGCACCTACCGGACCGGCCGCGGGGAGACTGTGGAGACCTACGAGGGCACCTACGCCTACGACGGCATGCGGCTCGTGCCCGCCTGGGGCGGCAGCATGTTCGAGGCGCTCATGCCCGACCTGCTCGTGCCCGAGGCCGACTGGGGGAAGCGCTCCTGGGCGGCGAACCACGAGGCCACCGTGCGGGCGCAGATCCACCACGGGCTCGACGAGGCCGGCTACGGCTACTGGGGCTTCTCGCCCTCCTCGAACCCGGAGGGCGGCTACCGCGAGTACGGCGTCGAGTCGATCGGCATCTCCTCCGACGGCTACGGCTCGGACGTCGAGAAGACGGATGTCGACCTCGGCTACGAGGGCTGCCGCGAGGCCGCGAACCCCGAGCCGGACTTCGGCGACGGCGTCGTCACGCCGCACGCCGCCTTCCTCGCGCTGCCCTACGAGAAGCGCGCCGCGATCGACAACCTCCGGAGGATCGAGACGGAGCTCGGCGCCTACGGGAAGGGCGGGTTCCTGGATGCCGCGACGACCTCCTCGGGCCAGCTCGCCCAGGTGCACCTCTCGCTCGACCAGTCGATGATCATGGCGGCCATCTCGAACGAGCTCTCGCGCGACGCGCTCAAGGGCTACTTCGTCGACCGCGCCTTCGAGAGGACGGTGCGCCCGCTCGTCGCGCAGCAGCGCTTCGGCACGCGGCTGCGCTAGCGGAGGACCGGGGGGATCGGGGCTCGCTCGCCCGCCGCGCTCGGGGCGGCGGGCGAGGATGCGGCCGGGATCCGGCGGTGCCGCGCGGGTTATACGCCGAAGCCGGAGGCAAGTCAAGAAACGACTGGACGCGGCGCGTCGATCGGGTCTATGCTTGTCCCTTGCGCTCCCAGACAACCAAGCCCTCATATTGCGGTCGGCTGGTGCGCCCCGAGAATAGCGGCGGGGCGGCACGATCTTCCTGGCGAGTCCCTCTCTCACCCACCGACTGACAACTGAGGCCGACGGGCCTCACGGAGGTTGTTTTCCTTGGCTGCTGCGCGCCCCGCATCCAGTACTGCTCCTAAGAACGGCCGTGACGCATCGCGACTCTCGTTCGCGAAGATCACCGACACCCTGACGGTCCCCGACCTGCTGGCTCTCCAGACGGAGAGCTTCGACTGGCTCGTCGGCAACGAGGGCTGGAAGGCCCGCATCGCCGAGGCCAAGGCCGCCGGCAACGACTCCGTCCCGGAGACGACGGGCCTCGACGAGATCTTCGAGGAGATCAGCCCGATCGAGGACCTCGGCGAGACCATGCAGCTCTCGTTCGCGAACCCGGAGCTCGAGGAGCCGAAGTACTCCATCGAGGAGTGCAAGGAGCGCGGCAAGACCTACGCCGCCCCGCTCTACGTCAACGCCGAGTTCATGAACCACATGACGGGCGAGATCAAGACCCAGACGGTCTTCATGGGCGACTTCCCGCTCATGACCGAGCGCGGCACCTTCATCATCAACGGCACCGAGCGCGTCGTCGTCTCGCAGCTCGTCCGCTCGCCGGGCGTCTACTTCGAGCGCCAGCAGGAGAAGACCTCCGACAAGGACATCTACTCCGCCCGCGTCATCCCGAGCCGCGGCGCCTGGCTCGAGTTCGAGATCGACAAGCGCGACCAGGTCGGCGTCCGCATCGACCGCAAGCGCAAGCAGTCGGTCACCGTCTTCCTCAAGGCCCTCGGCCTCACGAGCGAGGAGATCCTCGAGCACTTCGCGGGCTACGAGTCGATCGCCTCCACGCTCGAGAAGGACGCCATCCTCACGAAGGAGGAGGCGCTCAAGGACATCTACCGCAAGCTCCGTCCGGGCGAGCAGGTCGCCGCCGAGGCCGCCCGCGCGCTCCTCGACAACTTCTACTTCAACCCGAAGCGCTACGACCTCGCGAAGGTCGGCCGCTACAAGATCAACCGCAAGCTCGGCCTCGAGGCCTCGCTCAAGGACTCCGTCCTGACGGTCGAGGACATCATCGCGACGATCAAGTACCTCGTCGCGCTGCACGCCGAGCAGACGACGATCGCGGGCAAGCGCGACGGCAAGACGGTCGACCTCCGCCTCGACGTGGACGACATCGACCACTTCGGCAACCGCCGCATCCGCGCCGTCGGCGAGCTCATCCAGAACCAGGTCCGCACGGGCCTGAGCCGCATGGAGCGCGTCGTCCGCGAGCGCATGACCACGCAGGATATCGAGGCGATCACGCCGCAGACCCTGATCAACGTGCGCCCCGTCGTGGCCGCGATCAAGGAGTTCTTCGGCACCTCGCAGCTCTCGCAGTTCATGGACCAGAACAACCCGCTCGCGGGTCTCACCCACAAGCGCCGCCTCTCGGCGCTCGGCCCGGGTGGTCTGAGCCGCGAGCGCGCCGGCGTCGAGGTCCGCGACGTCCACCCCTCGCACTACGGCCGCATGTGCCCGATCGAGACCCCGGAAGGCCCGAACATCGGCCTCATCGGCTCGCTCGCGTCCTTCGCGCGCATCAACTCCTTCGGCTTCATCGAGACGCCGTACCGCCGGGTCGAGAAGGGCACGGTGTCGACGACGATCGACTACCTGACCGCCTCGGAGGAGGACGACTTCGTCGTCGCCCAGGCGAACGCGCCCCTCACCTCGAGCATGAAGTTCGCCGACTCCAAGGTCCTCGTCCGCAAGAAGGGCGGCGAGGTCGAGCTCGTGGATGCCGACCAGGTCGACTACATGGACGTCTCGCCGCGCCAGATGGTCTCGGTGGGCACCTCGCTCATCCCGTTCCTCGAGCACGACGACGCGAACCGCGCGCTCATGGGCGCGAACATGCAGCGCCAGGCCGTGCCCCTCCTCCGCTCCGACTCGCCGCTCGTCGGCACCGGCATGGAGGGCTACGCCGCGATCGACGCCGGCGACGTCGTCACCGCGCTCAAGGCCGGTGTCGTCGCCGAGGTGAGCGCCGACCACGTCGTCGTCCAGCTCGACGAGGGCGGCACGCAGGAGTACTACCTCCGCAAGTTCGACCGCTCGAACCAGGGCACGAGCTACAACCACCGCGTCATCGTCGACTCCGGCGAGCGCGTGGAGGTCGGCCAGGTCCTCGCGGACGGCCCCGCCACCGAGAACGGCGAGCTCGCGCTCGGCAAGAACCTGCTCGTCGCGTTCATGCCGTGGGAGGGCCACAACTTCGAGGACGCGATCATCCTCAGCCAGAACCTGGTGAAGGACGACGTCCTCTCCTCGATCCACATCGAGGAGTACGAGGTCGACGCCCGCGACACCAAGCTCGGCAAGGAGGAGATCACCCGCGACCTCCCGAACGTCAGCCCGGACCTCCTGGCCGACCTCGACGAGCGCGGCATCATCCGCATCGGCGCCGAGGTCCGCCCCGGCGACATCCTCGTCGGCAAGGTCACGCCGAAGGGCGAGACCGAGCTCAGCGCCGAGGAGCGCCTGCTCCGCGCGATCTTCAACGAGAAGAGCCGCGAGGTGCGCGACACGTCCCTCAAGGTGCCCCACGGCGAGGAGGGCACGATCATCGGCGTCAAGGTCTTCGACGCGCAGGACGGCGACGACGAGCTCGGCTCGGGCGTCAACCAGCGCGTGGTCGTCTACATCGCCCAGAAGCGCAAGATCACCGCGGGCGACAAGCTCGCGGGCCGCCACGGCAACAAGGGCGTCATCTCGAAGATCCTCCCCGTCGAGGACATGCCCTTCCTCGCGGACGGCACCCCGGTCGACGTCATCCTCAACCCGCTCGGCATCCCCGGCCGCATGAACTTCGGCCAGGTCCTCGAGACCCACCTCGGGTGGATCGCGAAGCAGGGCTGGAAGGTCGAGGGCAAGCCGGAGTGGGCGAAGAGCCTCCCCGAGGCCGCGCGCGAGGCCGCCCCGAACACGAAGGTCGCGACCCCCGTGTTCGACGGCGCACTGGAGTCCGAGATCGAGGGCCTCCTCGACTCGACGACCCCGACGCGCGACGGCGAGCGCCTCATCGACTCGTCGGGCAAGACCCGCCTGTTCGACGGCCGCTCGGGCGAGCCGTTCCCGGACCCGGTGTCGGTCGGCTACATGTACATCCTCAAGCTGCACCACCTCGTGGACGACAAGATCCACGCGCGCAGCACCGGCCCGTACTCGATGATCACGCAGCAGCCGCTGGGTGGGAAGGCGCAGTTCGGCGGCCAGCGCTTCGGCGAGATGGAGGTGTGGGCCCTCGAGGCGTACGGCGCGGCCTACGCGCTGCAGGAGCTCCTCACGATCAAGTCCGACGACATCCTCGGCCGCGTCAAGGTCTACGAGGCGATCGTCAAGGGCGAGAACATCCAGGAGCCCGGCATCCCCGAGTCCTTCAAGGTCCTCATCAAGGAGATGCAGTCGCTCTGCCTGAACGTCGAGGTGCTCTCGGCCGACGGCCAGGCGGTCAGCCTCAAGGACACGGACGACGAGGTCTTCCGCGCCGCCGAGGAGCTCGGCATCAACATCTCCACCCGGTTCGAGTCGTCGTCCATCGACGACATCTGACCCGCGGCCATCCACTGATTTCTCACGACGTAAACAGAAAGAAGACAAGTGCTCGACGCAACTAGCTTCGATCAGCTCCGGATCGGCCTCGCGACCTCGGCGGACATCCGCGCCTGGTCGTACGGCGAGGTCAAGAAGCCGGAGACCATCAACTACCGCACGCTCAAGCCCGAGAAGGACGGCCTCTTCGGCGAGCAGATCTTCGGGCCCAGCCGCGACTGGGAGTGCTCCTGCGGCAAGTACAAGCGCGTCCGCTTCAAGGGGATCGTGTGCGAGCGCTGCGGCGTGGAGGTCACCAAGTCCTCCGTCCGCCGCGAGCGCATGGGCCACATCGAGCTCGCCGCGCCCGTGACCCACATCTGGTACTTCAAGGGCGTGCCCTCGCGCCTCGGGTACCTGCTCGACATGGCGCCGAAGGACCTCGAGAAGGTCATCTACTTCGCCGCCTACATGGTCATCTCGGTCGACGAGGAGGGTCGTCACAACGACCTCCCCGGGCTCGAGAACGAGCTGCGCCTCGAGGTGAAGCAGCTCGAGCAGGGCCGCGACTCCCGCATCGCCGCGCGCCTCCAGACCCTCGAGGAGGAGCTCGCCTCCCTCGAGGAGGAGGGCGCCAAGGCCGACCAGAAGCGCAAGGTCAAGGACGCCGCCGAGAAGGAGATGACGCTCACCCGCAAGGGCTTCGACGAGCAGATCAACCAGCTCGAGCAGGTCTGGGATTCGTTCCGCACCCTCAAGGTCGGCGACCTCAAGCCGGAGGACTCGGTCTTCCACGAGCTGCAGGACCGCTTCGGCCTCTACTTCGAGGCGTACATGGGCGCCGAGGCGATCCAGAAGCGCCTCGAGTCCTTCGACCTCCAGGCCGAGGCCGAGCTCCTCCACGACCAGATCGCGAACGGCAAGGGTCAGAAGAAGATCCGCGCGATCAAGCGCCTGCGCGTCGTGTCGTCGTTCCTCGCGACCGGCAACTCGCCGGCCGCGATGGTCCTCGACGTGGTCCCGGTCATCCCGCCGGAGCTGCGCCCCATGGTCCAGCTCGACGGCGGCCGCTTCGCGACCTCCGACCTCAACGACCTGTACCGTCGCGTGATCAACCGCAACAACCGCCTCCGTCGTCTCCTCGACCTCGGCGCGCCGGAGATCATCGTCAACAACGAGAAGCGCATGCTCCAGGAGGCCGTCGACGCGCTGTTCGACAACGGCCGCCGCGGCCGCCCCGTCACGGGCACCGGCAACCGCGCCCTCAAGTCGCTCTCCGACATGCTCAAGGGCAAGCAGGGCCGGTTCCGCCAGAACCTGCTCGGCAAGCGCGTGGACTACTCGGGCCGATCGGTCATCATCGTGGGCCCGCAGCTCAAGCTCCACCAGTGCGGCCTCCCGAAGCAGATGGCGCTCGAGCTGTTCAAGCCCTTCGTCATCAAGCGCCTCATCGACCTGTCGCACGCGCAGAACATCAAGTCGGCCAAGCGCATGGTCGAGCGCTCGCGTCCGCAGGTCTGGGACGTGCTCGAGGAGATCATCCGCGAGCGCCCGGTGCTCCTCAACCGCGCGCCCACGCTGCACCGCCTCGGCATCCAGGCCTTCGAGCCCCAGCTCGTCGAGGGCAAGGCGATCCAGCTGCACCCGCTCGTCTGCGCCGCCTTCAACGCGGACTTCGACGGCGACCAGATGGCCGTCCACCTGCCGCTGTCGGTCGAGGCCCAGGCCGAGGCGCGCGTGCTCATGCTCGCCTCGAACAACATCCTCAAGCCCTCGGACGGCCGCCCGGTCACCCTGCCCACGCAGGACATGATCATCGGCCTCCACCACCTCACGACCCTCACCGAGGGCGCCGTGGGCGAGGGCCGCGCGTTCTCCTCGGTCTCCGAGGCGATCCTCGCGAAGGACCAGGGCTCGCTGCACCTCAACGCGAAGGTCCGCATCCGGGTGGAGAACCTCCACCTCGACGAGGCCGACGCGCCGGAGGGCTTCGAGCAGGGCTCGACGCGCCTCATCGAGACGACCCTCGGCCGCGCCCTCTTCAACGAGGCGCTCCCGGCGGACTACCCCTATGTGGAGGCCGTCGCGGACAAGGGCAAGATCTCGGCGATCGTCAACGACCTCGCCGAGCGCTACCCGAAGGTGGAGGTCGCCGCGACCCTCGACCGCGTCAAGGACGCCGGCTTCCACTGGGCCACGCGCTCGGGTGTCACCGTCGCCCTCTCCGATGTCCTCACGCCCTCGGGCAAGGCGGACATCGTGGCGAAGCACGAGAAGCAGGCCGCGAAGATCCAGTCCGAGTTCGACAAGGGCCTGATCGACGAGCCCTCGCGCCGCAAGGAGCTCATCGACGTCTGGAGCGAGGCGACCGACGAGATCGCGAAGGCGATGCAGGCGTCGTTCCCGAAGGACAACAACATCTTCCGGATGGTCTCCTCGGGCGCTCGAGGCAACTGGCTGCAGGTCCGCAACATCGCGGGCATCCGCGGTCTCGTCGCGAACCCGAAGGGCGAGACGATCCCGCGTCCGATCATCTCCTCGTACCGCGAGGGCCTGTCGGTGGCGGAGTACTTCATCGCGACCCACGGCGCCCGCAAGGGCCTCGCGGACACGGCGCTGCGCACCGCGGACTCGGGCTACCTGACCCGTCGTCTCGTGGACGTCTCGCAGGATGTCATCATCCGCGAGGACGACTGCGGCACCTCGCGCGGTCTCGAGCTCGTCGTCGCCGTCACCGACGCCGAGGGCACGCTCGTCCGCCACGAGAACGTCGAGAACTCCTCGTACGCCCGCACCCTCGCCGAGGACGCGGTCGACGCGAAGGGCACCGTCGTGCTCGAGGCCGGGTCGGACGTCGGCGACGTCGCGATCGAGACCCTCGTCGCGGCCGGCATCGAGACGATCAAGGTCCGCTCGGTCCTGACCTGCGAGTCGGGCGTCGGCGTCTGCGCCGCCTGCTACGGACGCTCGCTCGCGACCGGCAAGCTCGTGGACATCGGCGAGGCCGTCGGCATCATCGCGGCCCAGTCGATCGGCGAGCCCGGCACGCAGCTCACGATGCGCACCTTCCACCAGGGCGGCACCGCGGGCGCGGACGACATCACGCAGGGTCTGCCCCGCGTGACGGAGCTCTTCGAGGCCCGCACCCCGAAGGGCGCCTCGCCCATCGCCGAGTCGGCCGGTCGCATCGCGATCGAGGACACCGAGAAGCAGCGCCGGATCGTGCTCACGCCCGACAACGGCGACGAGCCGCACATCTACCCGGTGCTCAAGCGCGCCACCCTCCTCGTCGAGGACGGGCAGCACGTCGAGCTCGGCCAGCAGTTCGTGGTCGGCAACCTGGACCCGAAGGAGGTGCTGCGCGTGCAGGGCGTCCGCGCCGTGCAGCAGCACCTCGTCGACGGCGTGCAGGGCGTCTACCGCTCGCAGGGCGTGCCGATCCACGACAAGCACATCGAGGTCATCGTCCGCCAGATGCTGCGCAAGGTGACCGTCGTCGAGCACGGCGACACCGAGCTCCTCCCGGGCGAGCTCGTGGACCGCTCGCGGTACACGGAGATCAACCGCGGCGCGATCGTCGAGGGCAAGAAGCCCGCGTCGGCCCGCCAGGAGGTCATGGGCATCACGAAGGCGTCGCTCGCGACGGAGTCGTGGCTGTCGGCCGCGTCCTTCCAGGAGACGACCCGCGTGCTCACGCAGGCCGCCATGGAGGGCAAGTCCGACCCGCTCGTCGGCCTCAAGGAGAACGTCATCATCGGTCAGCTGATCCCGGCCGGCACCGGCCTGAACCGCTACCGCGACGTGAACGTCGAGGCGACGGAGGAGGCGAAGGCGGAGCGCTACCCGAACCGCATCTTCACCGACGACTCCGTGTTCTCCGAGTCCGACCTGAGCTTCGTCGACTTCGACAGCTTCAGCTCGGACGACTTCACCCCGGGCACCTACAACTAGGTCCTGGCGCGACCGGAGGCCCCGCACCGTTCGGTGCGGGGCCTCTCGTGGTTCCGGCGGCGTGCCCGGATCAGCGTGGCCGCCGCCGCTCGAGCAGCCCCCAGATCGCCAGCGTCGTGGCCACGGCGAGGTAGAGCAGACCCAGGAGCGGCACGAGCCGGTCCTCGCTGCTCCGGACGAGACCCGACATCCAGGCCAGCCCGACGATCGCCAGGATCGCGGCAGCCGCGAGCTTCCCCCGCCCCGTCCGCCTGGGCTCCCGGTTCTCACCCTGGGGCGTTCGTCTCACGTGCTCCCCCTCGTCTCTCAGGCGATCGATGTGGCGATCGGCAGGGGACCTCCCTCGCCCAGAGCAGGATGACCGATATAGGTTGTCGAGGCAAGGAGATCATCTCGCCTGTGGAGGATTGCGCGGCGTGACCCGTGGATCGGGGTGGGGTCCGCCCCGACACCTCGCACGAGGCAGCCGCCGCGAGGGCCCCGCACCGCTCGTTGCGGGGCCCTTCGCGGTCTCGGCCCGACTCGCCGGTCGAGGAGCACGACGACCTCGTGTCGGAGAGCCGCGGCGGTCTGCACCGGGATCAGGCCGCGCGACCGGATTCTCCGACATCGCGACCGTGCACCGCCGGTCGGGGAGCGCCAGCTGCGCGAACGCGTCTCGAGATCCCGCGCAGCGCTGCCCGCGAGCGTCGTGCGGGACGCGTGCTCCTGCGTCGCGCGCTCCTCGACGAGCGGGGTGTATCGGAACTCGGAGACTTGAGGCGATCTGCTCCCCGACGGCGCCGTTCGGCCGATTTCTCCGAGTCTGTGTACGCCGAGCGCTGCTCGATGCGCGTTTCTCCGCATCCGCACCGAGGATCTTCGGCGCGGACGCGGAGAAACCCACATCGCGGGGCGGGGCTAGGCTGGCCGGGGCCGCAAGAGAGATGAGGGATGCGCGTGACCGATCCGGGGGAGCCGCAGATCCAGGGTGCCGCGGCACCCGCACCCGACCACGGCGCGCTCGCCGCCGCGCTCGGCCTCGTGCCGGCGCCGCTCGGGCGCCGTGCGCTCGCGTTCGCGATCGAGGTCGCGATCGTCGCCGTGCTGCTCTCGATCGGCTGGATCGTCTACGCGGTCGTCATCGCACAGGGCACCGCGAACATCGCCTCCGGCGCGGTCGACCCGGGCGAGATCCCGAACATCGGCGTCGGCATCGCCGCGCTCGTGGTCACGAGCGTGCTCGCCCTCGTCTTCGCGCTCATGCAGCTGCTGCTGCACGGCATCAAGGGCGTGACCCTCGGCAAGTGGCTGCTCGGCATCCGCTCCGTCCGGCTCGAGACCCTCGGCCAGCCGGGCTTCGGGCCGGTGCTGCTGCGCGGGCTCGTGCTCTGGGCGGCCGGCGCGGTGCCCCTCGGGCAGGCGGTTCTGCTCGCCTCCGTCCTGTGGGACGGCTCGGGTCGCAACCGCAGCTGGCTCGATCGCATCGGCGGCATCTGGATGGTGGACGTCCGCCGCGGGCCCGACCCCTATGACGAGGATGCGATGCGGGTCGCCCACGCGGTCGTCGAGGCCCGCGCGGAGGTCGCGCCCCCGCCCCCGCCGGCGGCTCCCGCGCCGCCGCAGCTGTCGCCCGCCGACGATCCGGAGACGATCCTGATCGGGGAGGAGACGCTGCACCAGGCGCCGACGGCGCGCGTCGCCCCGGCACCCGGCGCGGTCGCGCCGGCACCCGCCGCGCCGGCCGCGCCCGCCGAGACCCCGTCGGCGGCCGAGCCGCGGCCTCCCGTCCCGGTCGCGGAGCCCGCGGCCCCGCCCGCCGCCGGCCCGCCGATCGCGCCGCCGCCGTGGGAGACCCAGGCTCCCGCCGCGCCGCCGCCGGCCGCGCCCGAGCCCGCGCCCACTCGCGGGACCCTCGTCGCCGACGACGGCGCCCGCATCCCCGTCGACCCGGTCGTCCTCGTGGGGCGGAACCCGGCGCTGCGCCCGGGCGAGCCGGTGGTCGCGGTGCACGCCCTCGAGGACCCCACCCTCTCGCTGTCGAAGTCGCACGCGCTCGTCGGCATCGACGCCGAGGGCCCGTGGATCGTGGATCGCGGCTCGAGCAACGGCACGAGCGTCGATGAGCCGGGCCGGCCGCGCACGCTCCTCACGCCCGAGCAGCGCACGAGGCTCGCCTGGGACCAGACGATCCGACTCGGCGACCGGCGCTTCACGATCGTCCGCGGCTGACCGGGACCGGCCGACCGGCGGCGGCGCCCCCGGCCGGCTGACCGCGCGCGGGCTGGGAGCGGCCTGCCCGCGGGTGCCCGCTCGATAGACTTGCGGCACCGTCCCGAAGGAGCGCGCGATGTCCGATTCCCCCGCATCCCGACCCGACTCCCCGGTCGAGCCGGAGCCGCTCGTCGAGCCCGAGGCGCCCGCGGCGCCCGCGGCGCCGGCCGCCGCACCCGCCGCCCAGGACGCGCCCGCCGACGAGCTCGTCGCCGAGCGGCAGGCCCTCGAGGAGCGCGCCGCGTACGACGAGGAGTCCGACGGGATCGACGACCCGGCGCCCGCACCCGTCTCCGCGCTCGGCGGTCACGCCTCGACGGGCGCGACGGGCGTCGCGGGCGGCGGCTACGCCGAGCCGTACACGCCCGCGCCGCAGCCGCAGGTCGTCTACGTCGACGCCCCGCAGCCGCCCCGCCCTCGGAGCAATCGCCTCTTCGGCGTGCTCATGGCGATCGTCGGCACGGTGATCTTCGCGCTCGTCTACCTCGCGGTCGCGGCGATCATCATCGGCGCCACCCCCGGCATCCCCACCATCGAGCGCTTCGTGCAGGAGGCCGTGTACTGGGTGCCGATCATGGTGTTCTCGATCGCCGCGATCCTGCTCGCGCTCCTCGTGAACCGCGCGAGGTGGTGGGTGCACGTGCTCGTGAGCCTCGTGCTCGCGCTGCTCGTCTACTTCATGACGATCGGGATCGGGCTCCTCATCGGCGGTGTCGTGTCGATGACCCCCGCCCAGGCGCAGACCGCCTTCCTCAGCTTCGCGCGCTATCCCTTCGTGATCGTCGCGGCGCTCGTCGCCCGCGAGGTCGCGATGTGGGTGGGGCTCGGCGTCGCCGCGCGCGGTCGGCGGGTCGTCGCCCGGAACGTCGAGGCGCGTGCCGCCTTCGACCGCGAGCAGGCGGAGCGCCGTGCCGAGCAGGAGCGCGCCTACGCGCGGGCCTGACCGCCGCACCGGGGATCCGGCGGCGCCCCGCCCCCGGCCCGCGTACCTCGTCGCCCTCTTCGTCGCGATCACCTGGGGGGCGGTCGCGTTCGCCGTCTCCGGCATCCTCGCGGTCGTCCTGGACCGGGACCCGGTCGAGGCGGAGGTGGCGCCCTTCACGGGCCTCGTGTCCTTCGCGCTCGCGGGCGTCGTGGTGTGGCTCGCTGCGGCCCGTTCGGCGGTGAGCCGGACCCCGTGGATGCCGGCGCTCGCGGCGCTCGGCGGTGTCTACCTGGTGATGACGGGATTCGCGGCGCTGCTCGGGCTGCCCTCGCTCGTGGAGCAGGCGTCGAGCCCGTTCGTGCTGGCCGACGCGGTGCTCGCGGGCCTCGCCGCGGTGGGCGCCTGGGCCGGGATCCGGCGCTGGGCGAAGTGACGACGCTACCCCCGATCAGGGGAATGGTCGCGAAGGACACGCGCAAGTAGCGTTGCGTGTCGTAGGGGGGACCCGAACTCCTCCTACTGCACGCGACTGGGGGGTTGCGTGTGCGGAGCACGGTCATTCTGAGGGGGGTGACATGACCTCTCTTGCTGAGATCCTCATCATCCGCGGGCTCATGCCCATCACGAGTCTCGACACGCTGGGCGAAGGTCCTGCCGGCGAGGAGGCGCTCGTGCGCGATCTCCTCGAGGGCGGCATCCTCACGCCGGCGCAGGTCGCCTCGGCCCGAGCCGCCCAGCTCGGTCTCGCGTTCGTCGAGCTGCTCGACTACCCGGTGGACTCGGCCGCGGTCGCGCTCGTGCCGGCGGCCATCTGCCGTCGCTACGAGGTGCTGCCGATCGGGGTCTCCGGCGACCAGCTGACGCTCGCCATGACGGATCCGGGCAACGTGCTCGCACTCGACGACGTGCGCGCGGCGAGCCGGATGCGCGTCAAGGCGGTCGTGGCGGAGCGCGGCGACCTCATGACGGCGGTCGACCGCTTCCACCGCGCCGACGGCGAGATGGACGAGCTGACCTCGGTCCTCGAGGAGGAGAACGGCCCCTCGGAGTCGAACGAGGTCGCGATCGCGGACGGCTTCGAGGACGACGCGCCCATCGTGCGCTTCGTGAACCTGCTCATCAGCCAGGGCATCCAGGACCACGCCTCCGACATCCACATCGAGCCGGGCGAGTACGAGCTCATCGTCCGCTACCGGATCGACGGCGTGCTGCACATCATGCAGCGGGCGCCCAAGAACATCCAGAACGGCGTCATCTCGCGCCTGAAGATCATGAGCGACATCGACATCGCCGAGCGCCGCAAGCCTCAGGACGGCCGCCTCTCGGTGCGCCACGGCGGCCGCCAGATCGACCTCCGCGTGGCGACCCTCCCCACCGTGTGGGGCGAGAAGGTCGTCATGCGAATCCTCGACAACTCGAACACGGCGCTGTCGATCGAGCAGCTGGGCCTCACCCCCCAGAACGCCGAGGCCTACCGCGCGTCGTACACGAAGCCCTACGGCATGATCCTCGTGACGGGTCCCACGGGCTCCGGCAAGTCGACCACGCTCTACACGACGCTCAACTCGGTGGTCCGCCCCGAGATCAACGTCATCACGGTCGAGGACCCGGTCGAGTACCGGATGCCGGGCATCAACCAGGTGCAGGTCAACCCGAAGGCGGGCCTCACCTTCGCGAGCGCGCTCCGCTCGATCCTGCGATCCGACCCGGATGTGGTCCTGATCGGCGAGATCCGGGACCAGGAGACGGCGCAGATCGCGATCGAGGCCTCGCTCACGGGCCACCTGGTCCTCTCGACGCTCCACACCAACGACGCGCCGAGCGCGATCACACGGCTCACCGAGATGGACATCGAGCCCTTCCTCGTGGGCTCGGCGCTCGACTCGGTCGTCGCGCAGCGTCTCGCGCGCCGGCTCTGCGACCGCTGCAAGGCGCCGTACGCGCACGACCCGGTCGACCTCGCGAACCTCCGCGTCGGCTACGACCCGTCGATGCCGCCGCCGGAGCTGTGGATGCCGGTCGGCTGCTCCTCGTGCTCGAACACGGGGTACCGCGGGCGTCTCGCGCTCCACGAGGTCATGACGGTCACGGAGGAGATCGAGCGCCTCGCCGTGGCGCGCGCCTCGAGCGCCGAGATCATGCACGTCGCCGTGAGCCAGGGCATGACGACCCTGCGCCACGACGGATGGGCGAAGGCGCAGATGGGCCTGACATCCATCGAAGAGATCCTGCGAGTCGTCGCGTAGCGACGGCGGATGAGTCCTGGGGGGGAACATTGAGCAGCAAGCCGATCTACGAGATCCCGGTGACGGATTCGCCGGGAGTCCCGTTCCAGACGCCTGTGGCGTCGACACCGCCCGCGTCGAGCACCTATCAGTCGGCCCCGCCGACGATGATGCCCGACGGCAGTCCCGTCTCGGGTGCGGCAGCGCCGGGCAACCCCTCCGCCGCGTTCAGCGCGCCGCCTGCGCCCGCACCCGAGACGGTCTTCTCCAGCGCCCCGGCGCCGGGGATGACCACCCCGCCGCCGGCACCCGCCTCGGCGGCGGTCCCGCCGCCCTCGTCGACCGGCGCCTTCGCGGCGTCCGCGCCGACGATCGTGCCCTCCGCGGCGCGTCCCGCGGCCTCGACCTCGCCGCCGATGCAGGCGGTCCCGGTCTCGGCGCCCGCCGCGCCCGCGGCGCCGGCCGCACCGCCGGCCTCGGCGATGCCGGCGCCCACTGCGACGCCGGCCTCGACCGCCATGCCCGCGCCCTCGGCGCCCGCGCAGACGGCGCCGGCCGCCGCCGCCCAGGCTCCGACGCCGACCCGCCCGATGACGGCGGCGACGCCGACCGTCGAGATCCAGACCGAGGACATCGCGGGGCTCAACCCCTCGAGCGAGCCGGCCGACCCCGACCTCATCAGCGCCCTCCAGCAGGTCCTCCTGCGCGGCGCCTCCGACCTCCACGTCTCCTCGGGCTCCGCCCCGCGGCTGCGCGTCGACGGCGGCCTGCACCCGATCCCCGACATCGGGGTCTGGGACCGCGCGAAGGTGAAGAGCGCGCTGTACTCGCTGCTCTCGGACCAGCTCCGGGACCGCTTCGAGGAGGTGCTCGAGCTCGACTTCGCGTACACGCTCAGCGCCAACGCCCGCTTCCGCGTGAACTTCTACCAGGACCGCGGCTCGATGGGCGCGGCCTTCCGCATCATCCCGACGCAGATCAAGCAGCTGCACGAGCTCGGCATCCCCAAGGAGGTCGGCCAGTTCGCGGGCCTCCCGCGCGGACTCGTCCTCGTCACCGGACCCACGGGCTCCGGCAAGTCGACGACGCTCGCCGCGCTCGTCGACCTCGTGAACGACTCGCGGGCCGACCACATCGTGACGGTCGAGGACCCGATCGAGTTCATGCACCGCAACAAGAAGTCGCTCGTGAACCAGCGCGAGGTCGGCCGCGACACGCACAGCTTCGGCAACGCGCTCAAGCACGTGCTGCGCCAGGACCCCGACGTGATCCTCATCGGCGAGCTCCGCGACCTCGAGACGATCTCGATCGCGCTCACCGCGGCCGAGACCGGCCACCTCGTCTTCGCGACGCTGCACACGCAGTCGGCCGGCTCCACGATCGACCGCGTCATCGACGTCTACCCGCCGCACCAGCAGGACCAGGTGCGCACGCAGCTCGCGGCGACGCTCCAGGGCGTCGTCTGCCAGACGCTCGTGAAGAAGGCCTCGGGATCGGGCCGCGCGGTCGCGACCGAGGTCATGTTCACGACCCCCGCGATCTCGAACCTCATCCGCGAGGGCAAGACCTACCAGGTGGCCTCGGTCATGCAGGCCGGCTCGCAGCACGGCATGCACACCATGGACCAGTCGCTCGCGCACCTCGTCAACGAGGGCCAGATCACGCGGAGCGCCGCGGTCGAGAAGTCGCAGGATCCGGAGACGCTCGAGCGGCTCATCACGCGCGTCGACATGCAGGGCGGCACGAACCTCAACCAGTTCTCGCACGACTTCGACGCGCACGCGCCGCAGGCAGGGCGGCACTGATGGCCGGCACGATCGTGTCGGGCGCCGTCAAGCACTTCGAGTACCGCGCGCGCAACGGCGAGGGCAAGCTCGTCAAGGGGCGGATGGAGGCCTCCAGCGAGGGGGCCGTCGTCGACAAGCTCCGGACCCTCGGACTCTCGCCGACGGAGGTCAAGGAGACGCTGGCGGGGCAGGGGCTCAACCGCGACATCAGCATCCCGGGGCTCGGCGGGGGAGTCGACCTCAAGTCGCTCTCGATCCTCATGCGCCAGATGGCGACCATGATCGCGGCCGGCCTCTCGCTCCTCAAGACGCTCAGCATCCTCGCCGAGCAGACCGAGAACAAGAAGCTCAAGCAGATCCTCGGCGTCGTCTCGCGCGACGTCGAGACGGGCCTCTCGCTCTCGGAGGCCCTCGCGAAGCACCCGGTCGAGTTCCCGCCGCTCATGATCAACATGGTCCGCGCCGGCGAGACGGGCGGCTTCCTCGAGGGTGCGCTCGAGTCGATCGCGACGAACTTCGAGAAAGAGGCCAAGCTCCGCGCGACCGTGAAGTCGGCGATGACCTACCCGGTCATGGTGCTCATCATGGCCTTCGTCGCGGTGCTCGGCATGCTCATCTTCATCGTGCCGATCTTCCAGAAGATGTTCGACGGGCTCGGCAGCGAGCTGCCGGCGCCGACGCTCATCCTCGTCGCGCTCTCGCAGAACATGGTCTGGGCGGCGCCGCTCATCATCGTGCTCGTCTTCGGCGGCATGGCCTGGTGGCGGGTCAACAAGAACAAGGAGTCGGTGCGGGCGAGGATCGACCCGCTCAAGCTCAGGCTCCCGGTGTTCGGGATGCTGTTGAAGAAGATCGCGATCGCGCGCTTCACGCGGAACCTGGCGAACATGATCACGGCCGGCGTGCCCATCCTGCAGGCGCTCGTGGTCGTCGGCGAGACCTCCGGCAACTACGTCATCGAGGCGGCCTCCAAGGCCGTCAGCGACTCGGTGCGGCAGGGCAAGTCGATCGCCGGTCCCATGGCCGAGCACAAGGTGTTCCCGCCCATGGTGGTGCAGATGGTCGCCGTCGGCGAGGACTCGGGTGCGCTCGAGACCATGCTCGGCAAGGTCTCCGACTTCTACGACACGGAGGTCGACGCCACCACGAAGGCGCTCACCTCGCTCATCGAGCCGCTGCTCATCGCCTTCCTCGGCGTCGTCGTGGGCGGCATGATCGTCGCCCTCTACATGCCGATCTTCAGCATCGCCTCGGCGGTCGGCGGGCAGTAGCGCCGCCCTGCCCCCGGACGGGGGTGCAGGGTAGCGGAAATCACCCCCGGACGCGGGATTCTGCTCAATCGACACGCTCAATAGCGTCGTCATGTCGGGTCGTCACCGTTCTGGGGGAAACGGCTCGCACTCCATCAAACAAGAAGGAACAAGACAATGACCCGCATTCAGGACATGCTCGCGGCCCGTATGGACCGCATCAAGAACGGCGACAAGGGCTTCACGCTCATCGAGCTCCTCGTCGTCGTGCTCGTGATCGGCATCCTCGCCGCCATCGCGATCCCGGTCTACATCGGCGTGCAGGACAACGCGAAGAACTCGGCCGTCCAGTCCGACCTCCGCAACGCCAAGACCGCCATCGTCGCGTGGTACACGCAGAACCCCGGCGCCACCTCGTTCGGCGCGACCGCCGACCAGCTCGCGGCGAACGGCTACTCGAAGAGCGACGGCGTGTCCGAGGTCAACTTCACCGGCGTCGTCTCGCAGACCGACTTCTGCATCTCGGCCACCCGCGCCGACCAGACCACGACGGTCTTCCACACGGAGGAGCGCGGCAGCGTCGCCTCGGGCGGCTGCTGAACCAGCTCCGACTGACACCGCGATGCGGGGCGGCGTTCGCGCCGCCCCGCATCACCGGTTCCGGAGCAGGGGGCTCCGGGACCGCACCGCACTGCACGGCCTGAAGGGGGTGATCGCTGTGATCCGCAGCATCCGTGACCGCATGCGCCGCAGCGGCGACGCCGGCATCTCGCTCACCGAGGTGCTCGTCGCGATGATGGTCTTCAGCCTGATCGCCGTCGGGATGTCGTACTCGATCATGACGATCCAGCAGCTCACCTACGACACCCAGCGCCGCGCCACCGCGACCAACCTCGCGGCCGGCGAGATCGACTCCTCGATCGGCGTCGGCAACGCCTTCGACGTCAACCGCCGCGTCGACACGCAGACCGTCGGCGGCACCCGCTACACGATCACCCGCGAGGTCACGTGGGAGACCGACCGCGACGGCGACCGCTCCGCCTGCGGCACCTCGGGCGGCAACCTGCTCTACAAGATCGTCAACGTCTCCGTGACGTGGGACGACATGCTGATGATCAAGAACGACGTCCGCGCGGACACCTTCATCGCCCCGGTCGACCGGCTCAACAGCCCCGGTCTCGGCACGATCCTCATCTCCGTGACCGGCGAGCGCGGCGCGGGCGCCGCCGACATCGCCGTCGCCATCACGCCGAAGGCGGGCGGCACCGGCGCCGCCATCCCGGTGCAGCGCCCGACCAGCGCCGACGGCTGCAGCTACGCGCTCCAGGTGGTCCCCGGCGAGTACAACATCGCGATCTCGAAGGCCGGCTTCGTCGACGACTCGCAGGCCGCCAACCCGACGAAGACCGAGACGGTCACGGCCGGCCAGACGACCGCCGTCAAGTTCCAGTACGACAGCCGGGTCCGCCTCGACACCGCGTACCGGACCAACCGCACCTCGGCGCGGCTCCCGTCCGCGATGGACACCACCTTCTTCGCCGCCGGCCGCATCTACTCCTACTCCTCGATCGCCGCACAGCGCGACCTCCACCCCTTCGCCGAGGGGTACACCGCGATCGCCGGCAAGTACAAGCGCCCGGACGAGACGGACACCCGCGGCTGCACGAACACGAACCCGGCATCGTGGGCCGCCGGCCCCGTCGACGGCACGCCGAAGCGGGCCGGCGTCGCCGCGGCCGCCACGGCATCCGCCCCGGGCACGAACGGCCGCATCGACGTGCCGATGGGCATCGTCACGGTGAAGCCCCCGGCGGGCGTCACAGCGGTCCGGGCGAGGACCGCGGCGCCGGCCTCGGTCACCTACCCGGGGGACCCCGGGTGCTCGATCACGATGGAGTACACCTTCACCGGCCTGACCGCCGACCGGGACAACCAGATCGCGCTTCCGTACGGCTCGTGGACCTTCGGCTACGGCGGAAGCAGCTACTCGACCGCGCTGCCCGGATCCCGCCTCAGCGTCTCGAGCGATGCCGGCGCCGTGATCGGCAGCATCCTCACGCTCGACCCGCGGGAGAACGGCTCGTGAGCCGCCTCCGCCGAGTCCTCGAGGGGGAACGGGACGCCGGCATCTCGATCGCCGAGCTCGTCGTCACGATGATGGTGTCGATGATCCTGCTCGCCATGGTGGGCTCCTTCTTCATCCAGACCGCGCAGGTCACTTCGGCCTCCAACCAGACGCGCGTCACCATCGGCGACGTCACGAACATGCAGAACGAGCTGACCGGGCGCGTGCGGGTCGCGAGCGAGACGACGCTCACGGGCGCCGTCACCGCGGGCGTCACCACCGCGGAGGCGCGGCGGCTCGTCTTCTACGCGTGGTCCGACACCGACGCCATCGACATGCGGATGTCGCGCGTCACCGTGACCGTCTCGGCCTCGAACATCGTGACGGTGCAGACCTGCAAGGGCACCTCGAGCGGCGGCATCTGGAGCTACCCCTGCACGAATGCCGCCGACGTCACGACGCGCACCTTCGACGACCTCCCGCTCGTCAACCCCAGCGGCTCCGAGAAGCGGCTGTTCACGTACTGGAACCGCTGCGGCGCGCAGCTCGGCAACGCCTCGGGCACCGTCGCCTCGGCCGATCTCGCGAAGATCCAGCGGATCGACGTCTCCGTCAAGGCCAAGACGATCGGGACCCCGGATCGCTCCGCCCTGTACCTCACGAGCCCCCTCTACCTCGCCAACATCAAGTCCCAGGTGGTGTGCCCATGATGACCCGCATCCGGCAGCTGGCCCGTCTGCGCCGCAGCGACCACGGCATCGCGCTGCCGAGCGTCTTCGGCCTCGGCATGATCATGCTCGTGCTCGTCGCGAGCTCGATGACGGTCGCGACCAGCGGCCTGCAGCGCACCGACCAGGACGAGGACTGGAACGCGGCCCTCAACGCCGCCCGCGCCGGCGTGCAGGAGTACCAGAGCCGGCTCGCGAACGACAACACCTACACGCGCTTCGGCAACCCGCAGTCGAAGTTCACGAAGGGCGCCGACAACGCCACGGACATCGTCGCGCCGCCCGCCTCGCAGGCGAACCCGGCGTTCGGCATCAACGGCGCCTGGGCCACGATGGAGGGCACGGACGGCCGGGCGCAGTTCCGCTACGAGATCAACACCGACTCCTTCCAGTCGCAGGGGCGCCTGCAGCTGCGCTCCACCGGCAAGGTCGGTAGCGCGATCCGGAGCATCGTGGCCGACCTCAAGCAGGACGGCTTCATCAACTTCCTCTACCTGACCCGCTACGAGATCCAGGATCCGCAGTTCTCCGGTCAGGACCAGTGCGGCGACAAGTACTCCTGGGGCTCCAGCCCGCGCCCGTCCGGCTGCGCGCAGATCCAGTTCGGCTCGAACTCGACCATCGACACCTTCAACGGCCCCGTCCACTCGAACGACTCGCTCGCGATCTGCAACGCCGCCTTCAACCGCGGCGTCACCTCCTCGGCGACCCCGACCCGCGCCTACCGGGTCTCGGGGTGCACCGGCAGCGCCGGCACCACCGGTCCCGCCTCGGTCAGCTGGGCGAAGGAGATCGGCTTCCCCGCGACCAACGCGAGCGACCGCCGCCAGACCTACGCGAACGACCCCGACATCACGCGCCCCGGCTGCCTGTACACGGGGCCGACCAAGATCACCTGGCGCCTCGTCGGCTCGACGCCCAAGATGACGATCATCTCGCCGTGGACCAAGGCCACGAACCCGTACCCGGGCGAGCGGACCGGCACCTCGAACGCGCGCTGCGGCAACGTCAACCAGATGCACACCTCGGCGGGGGCGGAGGTCGACGCGCTCCACGAGAACCTCATCTTCATCCAGGATGTCCCGACCGATACGAACAACGTCAACGGCTGGGCGACGGGGACCACCCCGCGCTGGACGGTCAGCGGCACCACGACCCAGGTGACCTGCGGCTCGAATCCCGCGATGGGCGGCTGGACCTTCGGCTCGCACGGCTACCCGAGCGCCAACGAGTCGGCGCCCGAGGGCGCCGCGGCCGATGCCGTCGCCTACGGCTGCCGCAAGGGCGACCTCTTCACGCAGGGCGTCGTCGGCAGCGCCGTCACCATGTCGGCCGAGAACTACGCCTACATCACGGGCGACCTCACGAACCCGACGGGCGTCGCGGAGGCGATGACGGGCGTCGTCGGCAACAACGGCGTCATCATCCGCAACCCCGTCCGCGGGACGGAGACCTGCACGCGCACCGATCGCAACGGCAACTGCACCGCGACCGAGACCACGTGGAGCTTCCTCGCGGAGTCGTCGACGAACCGCACGATCGATGCCGCGCTCATGTCGGTGCAGCACACGATCCAGGTCCAGAACTACACCCGCGGTCAGCGGGGCACGCTCAAGATCACCGGATCGATGGCGCAGAAGTACCGCGGCCCGACCGGCACCACGGCGCCCTCGGGCTACACGAAGAACTACAACTACGACGCTCGCTTCCTCAACACCGCGCCGCCGAAGTTCCTGACGCCCACCTCGACGACCTACGGCGTCACCCAGACCGCCTCCACGCCCTCCGCCTGGAACGCCGACGGAAGCTCGACGGGCCGATGACCGCGCTCGCCGTCGTCGCGCCGGTCGTCGGCGCCCTCGGGCTCGCCATCGGCTCCTTCCTCAACGTCGTCGCCTACCGGGTGCCCGCGGGGCTCTCGGTCGTGCGCCCGGCATCCTCGTGCCCCGGCTGCGGCGCCGGGATCCGGAGCCGCGACAACGTGCCCGTACTCGGCTGGCTGCTGCTCGGCGGGCGCTGCCGCGACTGCCGCATGCGGATCTCGGCGCGCTACCCGGCCATCGAGGCCCTCACGGGGCTCGCGTTCGTCGTCGTGGCGCTCGTCTTCGCCCCCGCGATCTGGACCGCCGAGACGCCGCTCGCCTCCGCGGGCGCCGCCGTCCACCTCGTCGCGCTGCTCTACCTCGCCGCCATCTCGATCGCCCTCTCGGCCATCGACCTCGACGTGCACCGACTGCCCGATGCGATCGTGCTGCCCGCCTACCTCGTGAGCGGCGTGCTGCTCGCCGCGGCGGGGCTCCTCGCGGGACGCCCCGAGCTCCTGCTCGGCGCGCTCATCGGCGGCGCGGCGCTGTTCGCGTTCTACTTCCTCATCGCCTTCATCCGCCCCGGCGGCATGGGCTTCGGGGACATCAAGCTCGCCGGGGTGCTCGGACTGCACCTCGGCTACGCGGGACTCGCGCAGTCCGTCGTCGGGACGGCCGCCGCCTTCCTGCTCGGCGGCCTCGTCGCGATCGCGCTCATCATCGTCCGCCGCGCCGAGCGCGGCGGCGGGATCCCGTTCGGCCCGTGGATGCTCGCGGGCGCCTGGATCGGGATCATCTCCGGCGAGCAGATCGCCGGCGCATACCTGTCGATCGTCGGCCTCGGCTGACGACGGCGAACACAAGGGGGGAAACATGGCTTCGACGATCGTCGGGCTCGACATCGGGAACGGGGTGCTGCGCGCGGCGGAAGTCGCCGACGCGCTGAAGCCCAGGCCGACGCTGGTCCGCTACCACTCGATGGCGCTGCCGAAGGGCGCGGTCGCACGCGGGGAGGTGATCGAGAAGGACACCTTCACCTCGGCGCTCAAGCAGCTCTGGTCGCAGGCCGGCTTCAAGTCCAAGAAGGTCGTCCTCGGCGTCGGCAACCAGCGCGTGCTCGTCCGCGACCTCTCGGTGCCGAAGGCGCCGATCACGCAGATCCGCGAGTCGCTCCCGTTCCAGGTCCAGGAGCTCCTCCCGGTCCCGGTCGGCGACGCGCTCCTCGACTTCTACCCGACCTCCGCCTCGACGGGCGAGAGCGGCGAGATGGTCAACGGCCTGCTCATCGCGGCGGTCAAGGAGGTCGTGCTCACGACCGTCTCCGCGGTGCAGGCGGCCGGCCTCGACCCGGTCGAGGTGGATCTCACGCAGTTCGCGCTCGCGCGGGCGCTCCTCGTCGGCGAGGGGGCTCGGGGCACCGTCGCGCTGGTCCACGTCGGCGCGCAGAGCACGAGCGTCGTGCTCGCCGCCGACGGCATCCCGCGCTTCGTCCGCGTGATCTCGAACGGCAGCGACGACGTCAACGCGGCCCTCACCGCCGAGGCGGGCATCGAGCCCGAGGAGGCGGAGCGCTACAAGCGCGGGCTCGGCCTCATCACGAACGGCCTGCGGCCCGAGTGGCAGCAGGCCTCGCAGATCATGTCGCGCGTGACCGGGGACCTCTTCGACAACGTCCGCAACACGCTGAGCTTCTACATCAACACCCGCCAGGGGGTGCAGATCGACCGGATCCTCGTCTCGGGTGGCGGCGCGCAGATGCCGGGCTTCGCCCAGGCGCTCGCCGAGCTGACCCGGATCCCGGTCGGCGCGCCCGACGTGTTCTCCCGGTTCTCCGTCGCGCGCAGCGTCGACGAGCGCCACCGGGCGGACGCCACCGGACTGCCCGTCGCCGCGGGCCTCGCGATCGGGAGCCGAGCATGACCGCCATCGCCCCCGGGCAGCCCGCCGAGGCGCCCGCGACCGCGGCGCCGGCCGCTCCCGCGAAGGGCGCGAAGGCGCCGAAGGGCGCGAAGGCTCCGAAGGCGGCCAAGCCCGCCAAGCCGCCGCGCACCGCGCCCGCCAAGGGGCGCACGCAGGGTGGGCCGCCCGAGCCGCGCGCGAACCTGCTCCCGCCTGAGGTCGCGCAGAACGCCCGCAGCCGCGGCGTGCGCCGATCGCTGCGCATGCTCGTCGTCGGGGTGCTCGCGATCGTCCTGCTCGTGAGCGGCGCGTCCTGGTACTTCGCGACGACCAAGGTCACCGCGCTGGGCGACGCCGTGCTCGAGACCGACGACCTGCAGCTCGCGCTCCTCGACAAGGCCGAGGTCCGCGCGACCGTCGACGACATCGCGCGCCGCGAGGCCGGCATCCGCGTGGGCGGCTCGACCGACATCGACTGGGCCTCCTACCTCGCGGACCTCGAGGGGAAGCTGCCGAAGGACGTCGAGCTCACCCAGGTGGTCGTCGATCAGGCCGACATCCAGACGCCGTACGTCCAGTCGACGGTGCCGCTGGAGGGGGAGCGCATCGCGACCCTCGTCTTCACGGCGACCTCGAGCAAGCTCCCGCAGATCCCGGACTGGATCGACGAGCTCTCGAGCCTCGACGGCTTCGCCGACGCCTCGCCCGGCAGCGTCGACCTCGCCGACGGCGTCTACACCGCCACCGTCACCATGCACATCAACACCGAGGCGTACTCTTCCCGGTTCGCGCCGAAGCCCGAGGGGAGCGAGCAGTGAGACTCGACAACCGTCTCTGGATCCTGATCACCGCGATCCTCAGCGTCGGCCTGCTCGCGGGCGGCTGGTTCATCGGCGTCGCGCCGAGCCTCGCCGTCGCGGCGGCGGCCGACCTCGAGCGCGAGGACACGGTCGCCCAGAACGACGACCTCCGTGCGCAGCTCACCGAGCTCGAGAGCGTCGAGGGCACCATGCCGACCCTCGAGGGGGAGCTCGAGGACCTCCGCACCGCCATCCCCGCGGGCGTCTCCGGCTCGTCCTTCATCGCGGAGGTGAACGAGCTGGCCGACAAGGCCGACGTGACGCTCACCTCGATCGCGATCGGCGAGCCGGCGCCCTACGTGCCGCCCGGCCCGCCGCCGTCGACCGAGCCCGAGGCTCCCGCCGAGGGCGAGGAGTCGGAGGAGGCCGCGTCCGGTCCCGTCGCGGGCGCTGCGGCCGCCGGCGTGGCGCCGGCGGGCCCGATCCCGCTGACGGACCCGCTCGTCACCTCCGAGAGCTTCCTCGTCGTGCAGGTCGAGCTCCGCGTGGAGGGCGACCAGGGCAAGGTGCGCGACTTCCTCTCGCGCCTCCAGGAGGGCGAGCGCCTCGTGCTCGTCACGAAGTTCAACTACGGGAATCAGGACTCGGCGGGCGAGGGCGGCAGCGTCGGTGCCTACTCGGTCGCGGCGACCGGGCTCATGTACGCCTTCCGCGACACGACGGCCGCGGCCGCGCCCGCGGTCGAGCAGGCCGCCGGATAGCGGCCGCGACAGACGGGAGCGCCCGCGCCCCCCTTGCGGGCGCTCCTCACCACGACGCCCGGACGGCCCTGCCGTCCGGGCGTCGTCCCATCCCCGCCGCCTTGCACGCCTGGCGTCGCACGGAGTAACATCGGTGTGTCTGTGCGTTCTCGCGCGGGCGGGATTCCGGCCTCGCGGCCGGGCCCCCACGGCATATCCGCCGGCACGGCCGGGCGGATTCCGATGGAAAACATCACCCATCAAACGCTGTCACCGTGCAGCAGAGGAGATTCAGTAGTGCCCACCATCCAGCAGCTGGTCCGCAAGGGCCGCTCGCCGAAGGTCGTCAAGACCAAGGCGCCGGCCCTCAAGGCCAACCCGCAGCAGCGCGGCGTCTGCACCCGCGTCTACACCACGACCCCGAAGAAGCCGAACTCGGCGCTTCGCAAGGTCGCCCGTGTGAAGCTCTCCAACGGCACCGAGGTGACCGCGTACATCCCGGGCGAGGGTCACAACCTCCAGGAGCACTCGATGGTGCTCGTCCGCGGCGGTCGTGTGAAGGACCTCCCCGGCGTCCGCTACAAGATCGTGCGCGGCGCGCTCGACACCCAGGCCGTGAAGAACCGTCAGCAGGCCCGCAGCCGCTACGGCGCGAAGAAGGACAAGAAGTAATGCCTCGCAAGGGACCCGCCCCGAAGCGCCCCGTGGTCGCCGACCCGGTCTACGGCGCACCCATCGTCTCGCAGCTCGTGAACAAGATCCTCGTCGACGGCAAGAAGGCCATCGCCGAGCGCATCGTCTACGGCGCCCTCGAGACCGTCGCGACGAAGTCCGGCCAGGATGCCGTCGTCGTGCTCAAGAAGGCGCTCGACAACGTGCGCCCCACCCTCGAGGTCAAGAGCCGCCGCGTCGGCGGCTCGACCTACCAGGTCCCGGTTGAGGTCAAGCCGCACCGCGCGAACACGCTCGCACTGCGCTGGCTCACCTCCTACGCCAAGTCGCGTCGCGAGAAGACCATGACCGAGCGCCTCACGAACGAGATCCTCGACGCCTCCAACGGCCTCGGCGCCGCCGTGAAGCGCCGCGAGGACACCCACAAGATGGCCGAGTCGAACCGCGCGTTCGCTCACTACCGCTGGTAACCACCACTCCGCTGCTCGGAGGGCGCGGCGAGAACCGCCGCGCCCTCTGAAGCCGCACTTCCCGAAAGGAACCCCGTGGCACAGGACGTGCTCACCGACCTCTCGAAGGTCCGCAACTTCGGCATCATGGCCCACATCGATGCCGGCAAGACCACCACGACCGAGCGCATCCTGTTCTACACGGGCATCAACCACAAGATCGGCGAGGTGCACGACGGCGCCGCGACGATGGACTGGATGGCGCAGGAGCAGGAGCGAGGGATCACGATCACCTCGGCTGCCACCACCTGCTTCTGGGAGGGCATCCAGCTCAACATCATCGACACGCCCGGCCACGTCGACTTCACGGTCGAGGTCGAGCGCAACCTGCGCGTCCTCGACGGCGCGGTCGCCGTCTTCGACGGCAAGGAGGGCGTCGAGCCCCAGTCCGAGACCGTCTGGCGTCAGGCCGACAAGTACGACGTCCCCCGCATCTGCTTCGTCAACAAGATGGACAAGCTCGGCGCGGACTTCTACTTCACCGTCGACACGATCATCAAGCGCCTCGGCGCGAAGCCGCTCGTGATGCAGATCCCGATCGGCGCCGAGTCGAGCTTCGAGGGCGTCGTCGACCTCGTCTACATGCGCGCGCTCACCTGGCGCGGCGACGCCAAGGGCGATGTGGCGATGGGCGCCAAGTACGAGATCGAGCCCATCCCGGCCGACCTCCAGGAGAAGGCGGAGGAGTACCGCCAGAAGCTCCTCGAGACCGTCGCCGAGTCGGACGACGCGCTGCTCGAGAAGTTCTTCGGCGGCGAGGAGCTCACCCCCGAGGAGATCAAGGGCGCCGTCCGCAAGATGGTCATCGCCTCCGAGATCTACCCCGTCTTCTGCGGCTCCGCGTTCAAGAACCGCGGCGTGCAGCCGATGCTCGACGCGGTCGTCGACTACCTCCCGTCGCCGCTCGACGTGCCGGCGGTCGAGGGCCACGACGTCCGCGACGAGGAGAAGGTCATCGAGCGCAAGGCGGACTCCTCGGAGCCCTTCGCCGCGCTCGCGTTCAAGATCATGACGCACCCGTTCTTCGGGCGCCTCACCTACATCCGCGTGTACTCGGGCCAGCTCGAGTCGGGCGGCCAGATCGTGAACTCCACGAAGGGCAAGAAGGAGCGCATCGGGAAGATCTTCCAGATGCACGCCAACAAGGAGAACCCGGTCCCCTCGGTGACCGCGGGGCACATCTACGCGGTCATCGGCCTCAAGGACACGACCACGGGCGACACCCTCTCCGACTCGGCGAACCAGGTCATCCTCGAGTCGATGACCTTCCCGGAGCCCGTCATCGAGGTCGCGATCGAGCCCAAGACGAAGGCCGACCAGGAGAAGCTGGGCACCGCGATCCAGAAGCTCGCGGAAGAGGACCCGACGTTCCGCACCGAGCAGAACCAGGAGACCGGCCAGACCATCATCAAGGGCATGGGCGAGCTCCACCTCGACATCCTCGTCGACCGCATGAAGCGCGAGTTCAACGTCGAGGCGAACGTCGGCAAGCCCCAGGTCGCGTACCGCGAGACCATCCGCAAGACGGTCGAGAAGTACGACTACACCCACAAGAAGCAGACGGGTGGATCGGGTCAGTTCGCGAAGGTCCAGATCACCATCGAGCCGATGGAGGTCACCCCGGAGACGTCCTACGAGTTCGTGAACGCCGTCACCGGCGGTCGCGTGCCCCGCGAGTACATCCCCTCGGTCGACCACGGCATCGTGGACGCCATGCAGGTCGGCGTCCTCGCCGGCTACCCGACGGTGGGCGTCAAGGCGACCCTCGTCGACGGCGCCTCGCACGACGTCGACTCCTCGGAGATGGCGTTCAAGATCGCCGGATCGATCGCGTACAAGGAGGCCGCGCGCCGTGCGGACCCCGTGCTGCTCGAGCCGCTCATGGCCGTCGAGGTCCGCACGCCCGAGGAGTACATGGGCGATGTGATCGGCGACATCAACTCCCGTCGCGGCCAGATCCAGTCGATGGAGGACGCCACCGGCGTCAAGGTCGTCTCGGCGAAGGTCCCGCTGTCGGAGATGTTCGGCTACGTCGGCGACCTGCGCTCGAAGACCTCGGGCCGCGCCGTGTACTCGATGACCTTCGACAGCTACGCTGAGGTCCCCAGGGCCGTGGCGGACGAGATCGTCCAGAAGAGCAAGGGCGAGTAACGCCTGCAATACTTGTCGGCTGAGTCAGTTATCGCAGTCGGCGACCCAGGGCCTCACAGCCTGACAACTCAAAGTAGAAACGCAATCGAGTCCTGAGGAGGACCCACAGTGGCTAAGGCCAAGTTCGAGCGGACCAAGCCGCACGTGAACATCGGAACGATCGGTCACGTCGACCACGGCAAGACGACGCTCACCGCCGCGATCTCGAAGACGCTCGCGGAGAAGTACCCGTCGGACGTCAACGTCCTTCGCGACTTCGCGTCGATCGACTCGGCTCCCGAGGAGCGCCAGCGCGGCATCACGATCAACATCTCGCACGTCGAGTACGAGACGCCGAAGCGCCACTACGCGCACGTCGACGCCCCGGGTCACGCCGACTACATCAAGAACATGATCACCGGTGCGGCCCAGATGGACGGCGCGATCCTCGTGGTCGCGGCGACCGACGGCCCCATGGCGCAGACCCGCGAGCACGTGCTGCTCGCGAAGCAGGTCGGCGTGCCGTACCTGCTCGTCGCGCTCAACAAGTCGGACATGGTCGACGACGAGGAGATCCTGGAGCTCGTCGAGCTCGAGGTGCGCGAGCTCCTCTCCTCGCAGGACTTCGACGGCGACAACGCCCCCGTCGTGCGCGTCTCGGGCCTCAAGGCGCTCGAGGGCGACGCCCAGTGGACGCAGTCGATCCTCGACCTCATGGAGGCCGTGGACGACAACGTGCCGGACCCGGTGCGCGACAAGGACAAGCCCTTCCTCATGCCCGTCGAGGACGTCTTCACGATCACCGGTCGTGGCACCGTCGTCACGGGTCGTGCCGAGCGCGGCACCCTCGCGATCAACTCCGAGGTCGAGATCGTCGGCATCCGCCCGACGCAGAAGACCACGGTCACCGGTATCGAGATGTTCCACAAGCAGCTCGACGAGGCCTGGGCCGGCGAGAACTGCGGTCTGCTCCTCCGCGGCACCAAGCGCGAGGACGTCGAGCGCGGCCAGGTCGTCGTGAAGCCGGGCTCGGTCACCCCTCACACGAACTTCGAGGGCACCGCGTACATCCTCTCGAAGGACGAGGGCGGCCGTCACAACCCGTTCTACGCGAACTACCGTCCGCAGTTCTACTTCCGCACCACGGACGTCACCGGCGTCATCACGCTGCCCGAGGGCACCGAGATGGTCATGCCCGGCGACACCACCGACATGTCGGTCGAGCTCATCCAGCCGATCGCCATGGAGGAGGGCCTCGGCTTCGCGATCCGCGAGGGCGGGCGCACCGTCGGCGCCGGCAAGGTGACGAAGATCAACAAGTAGTTCCCATCAGGACCTCGTCCTGACGAACTCCCGGAGAGGGGGTCGGGCCTTCGGGCCCGGCCCCCTCTCCGCATCTCGCGCCGTCGCTCGCGTTCCGCCCCCGAACTGGGGGGCGCTCCGAGGTTGTTCGCAGCTTCGGCGCGGGGTGATACTTCGGGCAATGCTCGCGTTCTGCGGGCATCCGACTCCTTCACCGAGAGCACCGTCGTGACGACTTCCATGCCCGGCCGCCTCGCGGCCCTGCTGACTGCGGCAGCCGTCGCGGCATCCGTCCTGATCCCCGTCGCCTCCGCGTCCGCGGCGTCCGAGCGCGCGAGCGCCGCTGCGGCGCAGCCGGCGAACCTGGAGGTGACGGGCTACCTGACCCGCACCTCGGAGCACGTGCACGGGCACGATCGCGAGCTCGGCGAGACGCCGCTCTTCCGCGTCGTCGGCAAGGGCTACCTGCGCGTCGACGTCTCGGGTGTCGAGCTCGGCGCCGGTGCAGCCGGCAAGCTCACGCTCGGCCTCGCCGCGCCCGCGACGGTCGCCGCGATCGACGATGCGGACGCGCGCTTCGAGGCCCTCGCCGCGGCGAGCTTCGACACCCCGGTGAAGGTCGTCGACATCGCCGAGTCGGGCCTGAAGACGAAGGGCCTCGTCAACCAGACGCCGGCCGCGGCCGCGCGGCACAAGGTGTACGCGGTGCTCGTCACGCCGAAGAACGTCGACCAGACGCGCTCGCCCGCCGACCAGACGGTCGCTGCGGTCAAGGCCTCGGTCGCGCACTCCGACGAGTACTGGATGCAGCAGTCCGGCGGCAAGGTCGGCTTCGACCTCGTCGGCACGGTGCCGCTCTACAACAGCGCCTACAGCTGCGATGTCGACGTCGAGGTCAACGCCGACCGGATCTGGGCGGAGGCCGCGAAGAAGGCGACCGCCGAGCTGGGCTACCAGGACGCGCAGAACGCGCACCTCGCGCTGTTCTTCCCCTCGGCCGCCGACTGCGGCGGCGCGATCGGCCTCGGCACGATCGGCTGGGGGATCAACACGGGCGGCCTGACCTGGACGATCGGCACGGACGCGCTCATCGAGCAGGCGACGCTCGCCCACGAGCTCGGCCACAACCTCTCCTTCGGCCACGCCAGCTGGCTGGACTGCGCGGCGACCGCGCCCCAGCCCGGCGTCGCGGCCACCGGCTCCTTCTGCCAGGTGAAGCACTACGGCGACGTCTCGGACGTCATGGGCTATGGGCTCACCGAGACCACGGGCGGAGCGCTCTCGAGCCCCAGCGCCATCCGCGCGAACCTCTGGAACGCAGCCGACTACGCCGTCACCTCGCCGGGCTCGACCACGAGCCACACGCTCAACTCGGTCAGCTCGAACACCGGCAAGCGCGCCGTCGTCGTGCAGGCGGCGGATGGCGTCGAGTACTTCGTCGAGTACCGCAACCGCACCGACGAGGACGCGCCGCTCGCGGCCGGCTACGACTGCCCCGACCAGACCGAGCCCGAGCTCCACTGCACCGCGCCCGCCACGGACGGCATCCGCGTGCTGCGGGTCGCGCCCTCGGACGTGAAGGGCTTCCCGGGCGACGACAGCTACCTCATCGGCCGCCGTCCGGTGCCGTCGCAGGGCCTCCAGGTGCGCACGAACTACGTCGCGGGCGAGACCTTCGCGACTCAGGGCGTCTCGGTCAACGTGACCGCGGTGAGCGGCGCGACGGCGACCGTCTCGGTCACGGCGCCCAGCCTGATCCCGCGCAATGACGAGGTCTACATCCAGCCGACCGCGAGCTATGACGGGAAGATGCGCGTCGGCGACACCTGGACCGCGATCCTCGGCGACAGCTGGCGTGGCGCGAGCCCGAGCTTCCAGTGGTACCGCGCGACGAGCAGCACCAAGGTCGCGATCGCGGGCGCCACGGGCCGGAGCTACAAGCTCACGACCTCCGACCTCGGCCGCTACATCAGCGTCGTCGCCAGCGTCGCCGGCGCGCCCTCCGTCTCCCACCCCGGCACGCAGTACGCGGGCTACGGACCGATCTCGGCGGGTGTCGTCGAGCGCGGGTACGTCTCGATCGACGCGAGCGAGACACCGCTCAAGGCCGTACTCGAAGGCTGGCGCACGGGAGGCGAGAGCTTCATGTACCAGTGGTACCGCAGCGGCGAGGCGATCTCGGGCGCCACCTCGTCGACCTACACGCCTTCGACGAAAGACGCCGGAGGTGCGCGACTGCGCGTCCGCGTGACCGCCTCGAAGTCCGGCTACACCTCGATCAGCGCCTACTCCGCCTACGGCGACTTCTCGCTGACGAAGGTCGGAACCGGCGCCGCGGCGATCTCGGGAGACGTCCGGGTCGGCTCGACGCTGACCGCCTCCTCGAGCGTCGTGACGACGCCTGCCTCGACGCCGAAGTACCAGTGGTACCGCGGCTCGAAGGCGATCTCGGGTGCGACGGCGTCGACCTACATGCCCACGAGCTCCGACTACGGCTTCACGCTGCGCGTCCGGGCGCTGCACACGGCACCGGGCCGCGCGCCGCTGGCGGTCTACAGCCCGTACACCGCCAAGGTCGCCGCCGGCGTCCTCGAGGGCTCACGCGCGCTTCCGATCGTGACGCAGTCGAGCACGAAGCTGACGGCCGCGCTGGTGCCGGGATCCATCACGACGCCCTCCGTCAAGCTGAGCTACCAGTGGTACCGGGACTCCTCGGCGATCAGCAAGGCCACCTCGTCGAGCTACACGATGACGGGCTCGGACTACGGCCACACGGTCTCCGTGCGCGTCACCGTCTCGAAGACCGCGTACAGCACCGTCCGGATGTACTCGGAGAAGATCGACTACTCGATCTACCCCTCGGAGAAGATCGTCATCTCGGGCATCGCGAAGGTCGGCGAGACGCTCACCGCGACGCAGCCAGACTGGAACGCCGACCTCGCCGAGGGCTACCCGGCCTACCGCTGGTATCGCAGCGGCACCGCGATCTCGGGTGCGACCTCTCCCAGCTACACGCTGACCGCCTCGGACTACGGCAAGACGATCACGGCCAAGGTCACGGCCCGGGCCACCGGTCGGCTGAGCTACGTCAAGTCGACGAGCGGGACGGCGAAGGTCGGCCGCGGCAGCATCCCCGCCGAGACCCCGACCGTGATCTACGACGGCACGCGCCTGCAGGCCTCGTACAGCGCGGAGACTGCCGTCAAGGCGGCCTACCAGTGGTACCGCGGCACGAAGGCGATCAAGGGCGCCACGAAGAGCACCTACACGACCTCGACCCCCGTGGGCGTCAAGGTCAAGGTGACGCTTTCGAAGAAGGCCTACACGACGAGGGCGTGGACGGTCGAGTACATCCCGGCTCCCTGAGCCGGAGCGCCAGAGACAGGGCCGCGGAGCAGCCGCTTCGCGGCTCTGTCTCATTCCTGTCCTCCGACGGAAAGCCTTCGACGTGCCGGACTCCGTGGCCGGCGAGGAGATCTGCTGCGTCGTGCGGGCGTCCGCGCCGCGGTGGGTGTCGTCGGTCCGGAGCGCGAATGCGGTCGCCCTGCCCCGACACGCGTGCCGCCGTGCGCGCGCGGCTTCGGATCGGCTGATGAGCGATTCGGGGCGCGCGTGCTCCGGGCTAGCGTCGGAGCGTGCCCCGACTCCGCCGCAGCGACGCATCCGGCCCCGGCATCCGACGCGTGCGATCCGGGCGCGGCTTCACCTACCGGGATGCCGACGGCACGACCGTGCGGGATGCCGTGCTCCGGCAGCGCATCGAGGAGCTCGCGATCCCGCCCGCGTGGACCGAGGTGTGGATCGCACCCCACCCGAACGGCCACATCCAGGCGACCGGCATCGACGCGGCCGGGCGGCGGCAGTACCTCTACCACCCGAGCTGGCGGGAGCGGCAGGACCGCGTGAAGTACGACCGCGCGCTCGCGCTCGCCGAGAGCCTGCCGGTCGCGCGCCGCGGCGTCACGATCGACCTCCGCGGCGAGGAGCCGAGCCGCGAGCGGGCGCTCGCCGCCGCGTTCCGCATGCTCGACACGGGGAGCCTCCGCGTCGGCAGCGAGCAGTACGCGAGCGAGCACGGCAGCTTCGGCCTGACGACCCTGCGCTGCGCGCACGCGAGCATCGTCGGCGGCGACACGGTGCACCTCGAGTTCCCGGCGAAGAGCGGGCAGGAGTGGGAGTCCGACATCCGGGATGCGGACCTCGCCTCCGTCGTGCGCGGGCTCAAGCGCCGCGGCGCCAACGCCCGGCTCCTCGCCTGGCGCGACGAGCGGGGCTGGCGTCCGCTCACGGCTGCCGAGGTGAACGCCGACGTGCGCGAGCGGACCGGCGGCGACTTCACCGCGAAGGACTTCCGCACCCTCCACGGCACGGTCGCGGCGGCCGTCGCCCTCGCGAAGGCCGGACCGGCGGCGACGGCGACCGCCCGCACGCGGACGGTCGCCGCCGCGATCCGGGAGGCCTCCGAGGTGCTCGGCAACACCCCGGCGATCGCGCGTGCGAGCTATGTCGATCCCCGCATCCTCGACCTCTACCGCTCGGGCACGACGATCGATCCCGAGCGGCTGGCCTCCGCGGAGTCGGAGCTGCGGGCGCTGCTCTACTGATCGCGGTCGCGCCCGTCGCTCAGGGCCATCCACGCGAGAACCGCGATGATGCCGACTCCCGTGACCTGGTTGAGGGCGATCGCGACCGGGTCGCCCGTCGCGAAGCCGACGACTGTGGCGACGAGCCCGACGACGATGACGCCCCACGCCACGCGACGGAGCGGGCGAGAGGACCAGCCCGTGCTCCCGGGCGCCGACCCGGTCATGCGCAGCGTCCGATCACGGTGTGGGCGAGTTCGAAGCGGGTGGTGAAGCGGACCCCGAGGCACTCGCCGCGGCTGCGCGCGACGATGGCCTGCGCGTAGATGATGAAGCCGAGTGCGCCGCAGGCGACGGCCGCGTAGGGGCGGCTGCCGCGCGGGACGGACAGCACGATCGCGCTGCAGGCCACCGAGGCCGCGCCGGGGCCGAGCTCGACGATGTACTTGGTGTACGTCTTCGTCGTCATGACCGTGCAGAAGTGGCGGTCGCACCGGAGCGGCCCGACCTTCTTGGCGGGGAGCACCGCGGCGTGGGGGCCGCTCGCGGCGGAGATCGGGATCGCGGATGGGGCGGCTGCCGGGGGCGGCGCGGCTCCGGCCGTGAGGGCGATGGCGGTGGCGAGGGCCACTGTGGATGCGAGCAGGGTTCTGAACATGCGGAGAACTTATATAAGTTGAACACGAAAGGGAACCTCACCTGTCGCGCATGTCCCGGCGCCCCGGAGCGGATCGGGACGGGCCCGCGCGCGGAGTAGCGTTGAGGCGATGACCGCGACCGTCCACCCCCGCCTCGCGACGGCCGGGCTCCTGCTGCTCACCGCATCCACGGGCGTCGTGGACGCCGTCAGCTACCTGGCGCTCGACCGCGTCTTCACCGGCAACATGACCGGCAACGTGCTCTTCATCGGCTTCGCGCTCGTCGGGGTCGGCGGCATCCCGCTCCTCAACAACGTGCTGGCCCTCGCCGGCTTCGCGGCCGGCTCGATCATCGGCGGGCGGATCGTCGGCCGCGGGCACCCCGCATCGAGCTGGCCGCGCCGGAGCCTCGGCGTCCTCATCGGCGGCGGGCTCGTGTTCTTCGCGCTCGCCGGCCTCTGGGCGCTGCTCGGCGCGCTCGAGGAGCGGTGGCTCCTGCTCGTGACGGTGCTCCTCGCGGCCGTCATGGGGGCGCAGGTGTCGGCGGTGAAGCCCATCGGCAACAGCGACATCACGACGATCGTCGTCACGAACACGATCGCGAACCTCGCGCGCGACAGCCGGCTCGGCGGCGGCACCGGCCAGCGCTGGCTCACCCGCCTGCTCGCCGTGCTCTGCATGTTCGCGGGCGCCGCGGTCGGCGCGGGCGCCATCCGGCTCTGGTCGGGGCAGGCGGCGCTCCTCGCGGGCGCGCTCGTCTTCGCGGCGGCCGTCGTGGTGCTCGAGATCGCCGCCCGGCGGGGCGCCGCGGTGCCGTCCGCCTGAGCGGCCGCGGTCGGCCCGTCGAGGCGAGCCCAGGTCAGCTCCCGGACACCTGTCGGCATTCCCGGCAACAGCGGGGAAACATCCCGGTAATCGAGCGCGGGTAAGTCTGGTATCTCGGACGAAGCGCATGGATCGACCCGATCGGCGGCGCGCGACGCGTCCCTAGCATGGACCGCAATCCGGCACCCCGAGCGCCGGACGGGGCAGCCGCCCACCGCGCCGAGGGCCCCGGCGAGGACCCGATCCCAGCCGCACTTGAGAGGTACCAGATGAGAACCACGACTCAGCGGGCCGCCGCCGTCACGGGCATCGCGCTCGTCGCCGCGCTCGCCCTCAGCGCCTGCAGCACCCCCGAGGCCCCGACCGACCCCGCCGCCTCGGGCGACCCCGAGCTCTTCGCGCTCCTGCCCGAGGACATCCAGGACGCCGGCGAGATGATCGTCGCGACCGACGCCAACTACCCGCCCTGCGACTTCGTGAACGAGGAGGGCGACATCGACGGCTTCAACCACGACCTCCTCATGGCGATGGCCGAGAAGCTCGGCATCACCATCACGCAGGAGTCGATCGCCTTCGACGGCCTCATCCCCGGCGTCCAGGGCGGCAAGTACCCAGCCGCGATGGAGTGCATCAGCGATCGGCTCGAGCGTCAGGAGCAGGTCACCTTCATCGACAACGCCTACGCGACCTCGGGCGTGCTCACCCTCGCCGACAACCCGGCCGGCGTCAGCGAGAACCCGCTGAGCCTCTGCGGCGTCAGCGTCGGCATCCAGACCGGCACCGACTACGTCGCCGACGAGGCGCTCTTCAGCGAGAACTGCGAGCAGGAGGGCCTCGAGGCGCTCGACGCGATCGAGTTCCCCAGCGCCACGGAGGTGACGACGGCGCTCCAGTCCGGCCGCGTGGAGGCGAGCTTCACCAACCTCGCCACCGGCGCCTACCAGAACCTCCAGACGGACGGCGCGGTGACGGTGTTCCCCAGCCCGCTCATGTCGAAGGTCTACAACGGGATCATCGTCGCCCACGAGAGCGAGGACCTCGCGCAGGCGCTGCTCGGCGCCCTCGAGGCGATCATCGCCGACGGGACCTACGAGGAGATCATGGCCGAGTGGGGCCTCGAGTCCCAGGTCCTCCTGGAGCCCGGCATCAACCTCGCCACCGAGCGGCCCATCGAGGAGCCGACCGCCTGCGGCGCCTGCGGCCTCGACTGACCGACCCCGGGGGCGGCTCCGACGGGGCCGCCCCCGATCCCCCAGCACCATCGCACCGCCCGGAGGTCCCATGAGCACGACCGCCCCGGCCGCCACGGCGGCCCCGCCCGTCGACGAGTCCCTGCCCGTCATCCGCCGGCCCCGTCACGAGCGCTGGATCACCGGCCTGCTCGCGGCGGCGGCCGTCGCCTGGATCGCGTGGGGGCTGGCGCGCAACGAGAAGCTGCAGTGGGCCACGGTGGCGCAGTACCTGTTCTCGCCGCGCATCCTCGACGGCCTCCTCGTCACCATCCAGCTCTCGCTGCTGTCCATCGCGATCGCGATCGTCGTGGGCTTCCTCATGGCGATGCTGAGCCGCTCCGAGAACCCGGTCCTGCGCGGCGTCGCCCGCGTCTACGTCGGGTTCTTCCGCGGGCTCCCGCTGCTCGTGCTGCTGCTCGTCACCTTCAACCTCGCGCTCTTCGCGCCGGAGATCGTCATCGGCTTCCCGCCGGCCTTCGGCGTCGCGCTCGACACCAACTCGGTGATCTCGGGCTTCACGGCCTCCATCATCGGCCTCGCGCTCCACGAGTCCGCCTTCATGGCGGAGATCATCCGCGGCGGCTTCCTCGCCGTGCCGGCCGGGCAGCTCGAGGCCGCGCAGAGCCTGGGGATGCGCCGGCGCCGCGCCGTGCTCCGCATCGTCGCGCCGCAGGCGATCCGCGTGATCGTGCCCGCGACGGGCAACCAGTTCATCATGCTCCTCAAGGCGAGCGCGATGGTCGCCGTCATCGGCGGCGGCGAGCTGCTGACCGTCGCGCAGCGCATCTACGGCCAGAACTTCCAGGTGATCCCGCTGCTCATCGTCGTGTCGTTCTGGTACCTCGTGCTCGTCCTCCTCGCATCCGGGGGTCAGCACCTCCTCGAGCGCCGCATGGCGCGCGGGGTCGCCGGTCGGCCCGCGAAGGCCGCCGCAGCCGCAGTCGAGGAGGACGCCCGATGACCGCCATCCAGGACCGGCCCGACCCGGGAGCCGCCGCCGCACCGCTCGTCCGAATCCGCGGCGTCCACGTGAGCTTCGGCGCGACGCAGGTCCTCCGCGGCGTCGACCTCGACGTCGCCGAGGGGGAGGTGCTCTGCCTGATCGGCGCCTCCGGCTCCGGCAAGTCGACGCTCCTGCGCACCGTCAACGCCCTCCAGCCCGTGGATGCGGGGGTCGTCCAGGTCGCGGGCGCCTACGCCGGCGCGGTGGTGCGCCGGGGCCGCCTCCACGAGGCGGGGGAGCGGGACACGGCCGCGTACCGCCGGCAGATCGGCATGGCCTTCCAGCACTTCAACCTGTTCCCCCATCTCACGGCACGGGAGAACGTGACGGCCGGGCTGCGCGAGGTGCTCCGGATGCCGAAGGCCGAGGCGGTCGAGCGCGCGCGCGTCGAGCTCGACCGGGTGGGGCTCGCGGCGAAGGCCGACTCGTACCCCTCCCAGCTCTCCGGCGGGCAGCAGCAGCGGGTCGCGATCGCCCGCTCGCTCGCCATGCGCCCGAAGCTCATGCTCTTCGACGAGCCGACCTCGGCCCTCGACCCCGAGCTCGTCGGCGAGGTGCTGCAGGTCATGCGGCAGATCGCTGAGGACGGCATGACGATGATAGTCGTCACGCACGAGATGCGCTTCGCCCGGCAGGTCGCGGACCGCGTCGCCTTCATGGACGGCGGGGTCGTCGCGGAGCTGGGCTCGGCCGAGCAGGTGCTCGGCGCGCCCGCCTCGCCCCGCCTCCAGCGCTTCCTCTCGCACCTGGCGGCCTGAGCGGCCGGGCCGACGGGTCGCGTGCGGTCGCGGCCGTCGGCCCGCGCGCGGTCAGTCGGTCCCGGCGTCGAAGGCGGCGCGGTTGTTGAGCTCGTCGAGCTCGACGGGCTGCGCGTCGGCCGTGATCGCCTCCGCGCCGCCGGCCTCCAGCTCGCCGATCAGCTCCGCCGTCTCGCCCGTCACGAGGCCCTGCGCCGCGTACTGCTCGAGCCGCGAGCGCGAGTCGGCGATGTCGAGGTTGCGCATCGTGAGCTGCCCGATGCGGTCGTCGGGCCCGAAGGCGGCCTGGCCGACCCGCTCCATCGAGAGCTTCTCGGGGCTGTAGCTCAGCGCCGGGCCCGCGGTGTCGAGGATCGAGTAGTCGTCGCCGCGGCGCAGGCGCAGGGCGACGGAGCCGGTGACAGCGGACGCCACCCAGCGCACGATCGACTCGCGCAGCATGAGCGACTGCGGGTCGAGCCAGCGGCCCTCGTACATGAGGCGCCCGAGGCGGCGGCCCTCCGAGTGGTACGTCGCCACGGTGTCCTCGTTGTGGATCGCGTTGAGCAGGCGCTCGTAGGCGATGTGGAGGAGCGCCATGCCCGGCGCCTCGTAGATGCCGCGGCTCTTCGCCTCGATGATGCGGTTCTCGATCTGGTCCGAGATGCCGAGCCCGTGGCGGCCGCCGATGCGGTTCGCCTCCTCGACGAGCGCGACCGGGTCGTCGTAGCGGGTGCCGTTCAGCGCGACCGGGCGACCCGCCTCGAACTCGACCACGACATCCTCGGTCGCGATCTCGATCGACTCGTCCCACGGGGCGACGCCCATGATCGGCTCGACGATCGTGACGCCGGCGTCCAGGTACTCGAGCTGCTTGGCCTCGTGGGTGGCACCCCAGATGTTCGCGTCGGTCGAGTACGCCTTCTCGGTGGAGTCGCGGTAGGGGAAGCCGTGCTCGACGAGCCACTCCGACATCTCCTTGCGGCCGCCGAGCTGCGTCACGAAGTCGCGGTCGAGCCACGGCTTGTAGATGCGCAGGCGCGGATTCGCCATGAGGCCGTAGCGGTAGAAGCGCTCGATGTCGTTGCCCTTGTAGGTGGAGCCGTCGCCCCAGATGTCGACGCCGTCCTCCTTCATGGCGCGCACGAGCATGGTCCCCGTGACGGCGCGGCCGAGGGGGGTGGTGTTGAAGTACGTCTTGCCGCCGGAGCGGATGTGGAAGGCGCCGCACTGCAGGGCGACCAGGCCCTCCTCGACGAGGAGGCGCCGCGCGTCGACCAGGCGCGCGATCTCGGCGCCGTACTCGAGGGCGCGACCGGGGACGGCGTCGATGTCGGGCTCGTCGGGCTGGCCGATGTCCGCGGTGTAGGTGCAGGGGATGCCGCCCTTGTCGCGCATCCAGGCGACCGCCACGGAGGTGTCGAGACCTCCGGAGAAGGCGATGCCGATGCGCTCGCCGACGGGGAGGGAGGAGAGCACGTTGGACATGGTGACCAGGCTAGCGGCGCGGGCGACCGTGCGAGGACGGGCCGGGGATCAGATCCTGCCGCGCAGCCGCATGCTCAGGGCGCCGGCGGTGATCGCGGCGGCGGCGCCGAGCTGTCGCCAGAGGTGGATGTCGACGGCCGTCACCCGGAACGTGAGGCCGATCGAGGCGGCCGGGTAGCCGTTGTGGTCGAGGGCGGCGACCGCCACCGAGGCGTGGTCCTTCGTGATCTCGCCGCTCTCGACGGCCCAGCCCCGGCTCCGCGTCTCCTCGAGGAGGGCGTCGAGCTCGCGCAGGGTGCTGGGACCCGCCTCGGCGCGGTGGAAGAGCGAGTCGCGCGCGGGGTAGAGGGCCCGCACCTGCTTCGGCGAGAAGTGGGCGAGGATCGAGCGGCCGGTCGCGGTGAGGTGCGCCGGAAGGTGCACCCCGATGTCGGTGACGAGCGTCGGCGCCCGCTGCGCGGCCTCCTTCGCGACGTAGACGACATCCGTGCCCTGCAGCACGCTGACGTGCCCCACGACGGGGAGTCCCGTGCGCTTGACGAGCTTGACGAGCAGCGGACGGGCGAGCCGCTCGAGCCGCCCGGCGCGCATGGAGGCGGAGCCCACCTCGCTCACGAGGGGGGAGAGGCCGTACGCCCGCTCCTCGGGGAAGTGCACGAGGAACCCCTCGTCCTGCATGACCTTGATGAGCTGGTAGGTCGAGGAGCGCGGGATGTCGAGCTCGCGGCTGAGGGTCGTCGCGCGGACGGGTCCGCTCTGCGCGGCGACGAACTTGAGCACGCGGAGCGCGTTCCGCGCGGCCGGGATGTCGCTCATCCGTCCTCCTCCCGAAACACGGCCGAAACGACCGTCGCCACTGTCTGCGATCTCAGACACCATAGCCGCTGAGCCCCGCCGCGGAGCCCGGCCCGGACGGTCTGATGGGGACAGACCGAACCACCGAGGAAAGGAGCGACGTTGAGCATCGTCACCGACGTCATCGCGGAGCTGGACGCGGAGCGCGAGCGGATCTGGCTCGAATGCCCCGAGGAGATCACGAACATGGGGCGCGGGATCATCCCCCGCCGCACCGGCAGCCACGGGCAGTACCTGTCGACCCTCATGTTCGCGGAGTCGGAGGCGCGCACGCTGTCCGACGAGGTGCTCTGGGGGATCATCGAGGTCTCCGAGACGGAGACCCTCGACCTGCGCACCGTGCAGCTGCTCATCAACCAGATCGTCGGCTACAAGGCCGCGTTCTTCGACTTCGTCGGCATGCCCGAGGCGGGCGGCTTCGTCGCCCGCTACGTGGAGGCATCGAACGCGGCGACCTCGATCGAGGAGTTCCTCGAGCTCACCCGGGCCGCCATCAGCTACGTCAACAAGGTCCACATGTGGGTCGACGCCGTCTTCCCGTGGGGCGTCGCCAACGGATTCAAGCGCGTCGAGGCCTAGGCCCGCCCCGCGAACAACGAGACGAAGAGAGAAGAAGCTATGCACCTCATCATGTCCGTCGACGGCGTCGAGACCTGCAAGATCAAGGTCTTCGAGGAGCTCGTGCCCGGCATCGTGGAGGCCCTCAAGGAGAACCTGCCGCAGAAGAGCGTCCTCCAGCACGGCAAGATCGTCGGCGAGATGGTCTTCTGGACCATGCCGATCGTCGCCCCGTGGGAGAACGTCTACCTCACCGAGGAGGTCGGGGCCATGCGCCGGGCCGAGAAGGGCTACGCCCGCGGCTCGGTGTGCTGGTACAACCCGCGCCAGCAGTTCTGCGTCGTCTACGGCGACGACCTGGCCGACGAGCCGCTCAAGATCAGCTACATCGGCGAGGTCGTCGAGGGCGAGCTCGAGCTCGCGCTCGCCGGCATGAAGAACTGGCTCCAGCAGGGCCAGATCGTCGAGCTCGCGATCGCGGCCTGACCGACCGGCGGTCCTCCTCGGGTGCCGCGGCCCTGCGGTCGCCCCGGGGAGGACCGCCTCCACTCTCCCGGTCTGAGATCCCAGACCGTTTCTCGCCGCGCCCACTCCCGGCCGGCCCCGACGGCGCGTTCACTTGGTGCCACGCGCCCCACCCGCAGAAGGAGCGACATGACCGCATCCGCCACCGCCCCGCTCGGCCGCGAGACCCCCGCCGCCGTCGAGATCGATCGGGGCGCGCCGAGCATCGAGGACGTCGTCGCGATCGCCCGCCACGGTGCGCGCGTCCAGCTGGCGCCCGCGTCGCTCGAGGCCATGGCGGCCAGCCGTGCCGTCATCGAGCAGCTCGCCGACGACACCCGGCCGCACTACGGGGTCAGCACCGGCTTCGGCGCGCTCGCCACGAAGCACATCCCCTTCGAGTCGCGGGCCCAGCTCCAGCGCTCCCTCGTGCGCAGCCACGCCGCCAGCTCCGGCGCCGAGGTGGAGCGGGAGGTCGTGCGCGCCCTCATGACGCTGCGCCTCTCGACCCTCGCGACCGGCCGCACCGGCGTCCGCCCGGTCGTCGCCGAGACCTACGCCGCCCTGTTGAACGCCGGCATCACGCCCGTCGTCGGCGAGTACGGCTCGCTCGGCTGCTCCGGCGACCTCGCCCCGCTCGCCCACTGCGCGCTCGCCGTCATGGGCGAGGGCGAGGTGCGGGATGCGGACGGCGAGCTCGCGAGCGCGTCCATGGCGCTCGCGGCGGCCGGCATCGAGCCCGTCGTCCTGCACGAGAAGGAGGGCCTCGCCCTCATCAACGGCACCGACGGGATGCTCGGGATGCTCGCGCTCGCGATCGTCGACCTGCGCCGGCTCATCACGACGGCCGACCTCGCCGCGGCGCTCAGCGTCGAGGGCCTGCGCGGCACCGACGCGGTCTTCGCGGAGGATCTGCAGGCGCTCCGCCCCCACCCCGGGCAGTCGGCGAGCGCCGCGAACCTGCGCGCCGTCCTCGCCGGCTCGCCGCTCATCGGCGCCCACCGCGAGACCGGCTTCACCCGCGTGCAGGACGCCTACTCGCTGCGCTGCGCGCCGCAGGTGCACGGCGCCGTCCGCGACACGCTCGCCCACGCGGAGCTCGTCGCCGGCCGCGAGCTCGCGAGCGCGATCGACAACCCCGTCGTCACCCTCGACGGGCGGCTCGAGTCGAACGGCAACTTCCACGGCGCGCCCGTCGGCTACGTGCTCGACTTCCTCGCGATCGCCGCCGCCGACCTCGCCTCGATGTCGGAGCGGCGGACCGACCGCTTCCTCGACGCCTCCCGCTCGGGCGGCCTCACCCCTTTCCTCGCCGACGACCCCGGCGTCGACTCGGGCCACATGATCGCCCAGTACACCCAGGCCGGCATCGTCTCCGAGCTGAAGCGGCTCGCCGTCCCCGCCTCCGTCGACTCCATCCCCACCAGCGCGATGCAGGAGGACCACGTGTCGATGGGTTGGAGCGCCGCCCGCAAGCTGCGCCGCGCCGTCGACGGCCTCACGCGGGTCGTCGCGATCGAGATCCTCACCGCCGCGCGCGGCATCGACCTGCGGGATGCCGAGCCCGCCCCCGCGACCGGCGCGGTCGTCGCCCGGCTGCGCGAGGTCGTCCCGCCGCCCGGCATCGACCGCTACCTCGCGCCCGAGATCGCGGCCGCCGTCGCGCTCGTCGAGGGCGGCGAGCTCCTCGACGCCGCGCAGGCCGCCGCCGGCCCGCTCGCCTGAGCCGCCGCATCCCGACATCCCCAGAACACCAAGGAGCGCCCCATGACCGGACCCCGCCCCGTCCGCGCCGCCCGCGGCACCGGACTCAGCACCCTCGGCTGGCCGCAGGAGGCGGCGCTGCGGATGCTGCAGAACAACCTCGATCCGGAGGTCGCCGAGCACCCGGACGAGCTCGTCGTCTACGGCGGCACCGGCAAGGCGGCGCGCGACTGGGCGAGCTACGACGCGCTCGTGCGCACCCTGCAGACGCTCCGCGGCGACGAGACGATGCTCGTGCAGTCGGGGCGGCCGGTCGGCGTCATGCAGACGCACGAGTGGGCGCCGCGCGTGCTGCTCGCGAACTCGAACCTCGTCGGCGACTGGGCGAACTGGGACGAGTTCCGCCGGCTCGAGCAGCTCGGCCTCACCATGTACGGGCAGATGACCGCCGGCTCGTGGATCTACATCGGCACGCAGGGGATCCTGCAGGGCACCTACGAGACCTTCTCCGCCGTCGCGGCCGCCAGGTTCGCCGGGACCCTCGCCGGCACCATCACCCTCACCGCGGGGCTCGGCGGCATGGGCGGCGCGCAGCCGCTCGCCGTCACCATGAACGATGGCGTCGCGATCTGCGTCGACGTCGACCCCTCGCGCATCGCGAGGCGCATCGAGCACCGCTACCTCGACGTCGAGGCGCGGAGCGTCGACGAGGCGCTCGAGCTCGCGACCGCGGCCAGGGATGCGCGCCGCCCGCGCTCGATCGGCCTCCTCGGCAACGCGGCCGAGGTGTTCCCCGAGCTCCTCGCGCGCGGCGCCGAGATCGACATCGTCACCGATCAGACGAGTGCGCACGACCCGCTCGCCTATCTCCCCGTCGGCGTCGACGTCGACGACTGGCATGCGGCCAGGCGGCGCGACCCCGCCGGCTTCGCGGAGGCCGCTCGGCAGTCGATGGCCCGCCAGGTGGAGGCCATGGTCGGCTTCCAGCGCGCTGGCGCCGAGGTCTTCGACTACGGCAACAACATCCGCACGGAGGCGCTCGCGGCGGGCTACGCCGACGCCTTCGACTTCCCGGGCTTCGTGCCCGCCTACATCCGCCCGCTCTTCGCGGAGGGGAAGGGGCCGTTCCGCTGGGCCGCGCTCTCGGGGGACCCCGCCGACATCGCGGCGACCGACCGCGCGATCCTCGAGCTGTTCCCCGAGAACGAGTCGCTCGCGCGCTGGATCCGGATGGCGGGGGAGCGCGTGCACTTCCAGGGCCTGCCGGCGCGCATCTGCTGGCTCGGCTACGGCGAGCGGGATCGCGCCGGGCTCCGCTTCAACGACATGGTCGCCTCGGGGGAGCTGTCGGCGCCGCTCGCGATCGGCCGCGACCACCTCGACGCGGGCTCCGTCGCATCCCCGTACCGGGAGACGGAGTCGATGAGGGACGGCTCCGACGCGATCGCCGACTGGCCGCTGCTCAACGCGCTCGTCAACACCTCCTCCGGCGCCTCCTGGGTCTCCATCCACCACGGCGGCGGGGTCGGCATCGGCCGCTCCATCCACGCCGGGCAGGTCAGCGTCGCCGACGGCACCGCGCTCGCCGCCGAGAAGCTCGCGCGCGTGCTCTCGAACGACCCGGGCATGGGCGTGATCCGTCACGTCGACGCCGGCTACGCCGAGGCGGATGCCGTGGCCGAGCGGCTCGGGGTGCGCGTGCCGATGCGCGAGGGCGACGCCGGCTGATGCTGCTCGACGAGCTGGCGGGCGTCGGCCGGGACGCGCGGACGGGCGGCTACGAGCGGCTCGTGCTGTCGTCGGCGGAGCTCGAGCTGCGCGAGTGGTTCCTCGCCCGGGCCGCCGCGCTCGGGCTCGACGCCGAGACCGACGGGAACGGCAACCTGTGGGCCTGGGCGGGCCCGCCCGGGCCGGGCACGCTCCTCCTCGGCTCGCACCTCGACAGCGTGCGCGGCGGCGGCGCCTTCGACGGGCCGCTCGGCGTCGCCTCCGCGTTCGCGGCGCTCGAGCGGCTGCAGGGGGCGGGGATCGCGCTGCGCCGACCCGTCGCGATCGTCGCCTTCGCCGACGAGGAGGGCGGACGCTTCGGGATCGCCTGCGCCGGGTCGCGGCTGCTCACGGGCGCGCTCCCGGCCGAGCGGGCGCTCGCGCTGCGCGACGTGGACGGCATCTCGCTCGGGGAGGCGGCATCGGCCGTCGGGCTCGACCCGCGCCGCTACGGCGCCGACCCGGCACGACTCGCGCTCATCGGGGAGGCGATCGAGCTCCACATCGAGCAGGGGCACCTCCCGGTCGAGGCGGGCGGCGGGCACGCGCACGCACCGGTCGCGGGCGGAGCGGCCGCCGGGCTCGCCGAGGCGGCGTCGCCGCTCGGGGTCGCGACCGCCATCTGGCCGCACGGGCGCTGGCGGCTCGAGTTCGCCGGCGCCGCCAATCACGCCGGCACCACCCCGCTCGCCGCGCGACGCGATCCGCTCCTGCCGCTCGCCAACGCCGTCCTCGAGCTCCGCGGCGCCGCCGAGCGGCATGACGCCCTCGCCACCATCGGGCGCGTCGAGGTCGAGCCCGGCGCGGTCAACGCGATCGCCGCGGCCGCCCGCGCCTGGGTCGACGCGCGGGGGGCCGACGAGGCGCGCATCCGCCGGGTCATCCGCGACCTCGCCCGGGCCACGGGACTCCCGCCCGTCGAGGAGTCGTGGACGGCCGAGACCCGGTTCGACCGCGAGCTCACCGACGCCGTCGCGGAGCTCGTCGCCCCCGTCGCGGGCCTCGCCTCGGGCGCCGCCGTGCCGCGGCTGCCCTCGGGCGCGGGCCACGATGCGGGGGTGCTCGCGCTCGCCGGCATCCCCACCGCCATGCTCCTCGTGCGCAACCCGACCGGGGTGTCGCACGCACCCGGCGAGTCCGCGGAGGACGCCGACGTCGAGCTCGGGGTGCTGGCGCTCGCCGAGGTCGTGCGGGGGCGGGCCGCGTGAGGGCGTACTGGCTCGAGCGCGCCCTCCTCGACGACCGGGTCGCCGAGGGGGTGCTCCTCGTCGAGCGGGGCGGGCTGATCGCCGAGATCGTCGAGGGCGTCGATCCCAGCAGGGCCGACGCGCGCCTGCCCGGCGTCGCGATGGCGGGCTTCGCGAACGCCCACTCCCATGCCTTCCACCGGGCGCTCCGCGGTCGCACCCACCACGACGACGGCAGCTTCTGGACCTGGCGGCACCACATGTACCGGGTCGCGGACGCGCTCGACCCGGACTCCCTGCGGGAGCTCGCGACCGCGGTCTTCGCCGAGATGGTGCTCGCGGGCTGGACGGCCGTCGGCGAGTTCCACTACCTCCACGCGCCGGGCGGCATGGACGAGGCCGTGCTCGACGCCGCCGAGGCGGCCGGCATCCGGCTCACCCTCCTCGACACGCTGTACCTCCGGGGCGGCCTCGACGACGAGGGCCGGCCGGTCGCCGCGGATGCCGTGCAGAGCCGATTCCTCGACCGGTCGGTCGCCGCGTGGTCGGACCGCCATGCGCGCCTCGCGGCGCGGGCCGGCTCGGGGGGAACCGTCCGGCTGGGCGCGGCGGTGCACTCGCTGCGCGGCGTCCCCGCCCCCGCCGCGGGCGAGCTCGCGGCCGCCGTCCGCGCCCTCGGCGCCGAGGCGGGCGCGGTGCCGATCCACGCCCACGTCTCCGAGCAGCCGCGCGAGAACGCCCAGGTGCTCGCCGAGACGGGGCGCACCCCCGTCGCGGCGCTCGCCGAGGCGGGCGTGCTCGGTCCCGACTTCACGGCGGTGCACGCGACCCACCTGACGGAGGGCGACATCCGCCTGCTCGCCCAGTCGGGCTCCGGGGTCTGCCTCTGCCCGACGACCGAGCGCGACCTCGCCGACGGCGTCGGCCCGGCCGCCGAGCTCGCCGCGGCCGGGGTGCCGCTCTCGCTCGGGTCCGACCAGCACGCCGTCATCGACCCCTTCGCGGAGCTGCAGGCGCTCGAGCTCGACGCGCGCGCCGCGAGCGGCCGCCGTGGCCGCTTCCGGCCGGAGGAGCTGCGGCGGATCGCGAGCCGGGGCGGCGCGCGGGCGCTCGGCTGGGATGCGGGCGAGCTGCGTGTCGGGGCCGCGTGCGATCTCGTGTCGATCGATCCGGCGACCCCGCGCACGGCGGGGGCGTCGCCGGCGCAGCTGCCGCTCGCCGCAAGCGCCGCCGACGTCCGCGAGGTCGTCGTCGCGGGTCGCCGCGTCGTCGTCGCGGGCCGGCATCGCGCGGGCGACGTCGGGGCGCTCCTCGGGGAGGCCGTCGAGCGGCTGGACGCGCGCACGCGAGCACGAGAGGATCGCGCATGAGCTCGCTGCTGATCGACCGCATCGGCCTCCTCGTCACCCATGAGGAGGAGCGGCCCGAGCGCGAGGACGCCGCCCTCCTCGTCGTGGACGGCCGCGTCGCCTGGATCGGGGACGCGGGGTCCGGCCCCGCCGCCGACGAGCGCCTCGACGCGGACGGCCGCTGCGTCATCCCCGGCTTCGTCGACAGCCACAGCCACCTCGTCTTCGGCGGCGACCGTTCCGCGGAGTTCGCGGCGCGCATGGCGGGGGAGCGGTATGCGGCGGGCGGGATCCGCTCGACGGTCGCCGCGACCCGCGCCGCCTCGGAGGAGGGACTGCGAGCGCGGCTGGCCGCGCTCGTCGCCGAGATGCACGCGCAGGGCACGACGACGCTCGAGATCAAGAGCGGCTACGGGCTCGACGTCGAGACGGAGGCGCGCCTGCTGCGCCTCGCCCGCGAGGTCACACCCGAGACCACCTTCCTCGGCGCCCACGTCGTGCCCGCCGAGTACGCGGAGGACCGCGGGGCCTACCTCGACCTCGTCGCGGGCGACATGCTCGACGCCTGCGCGCCGCACGCCCGCTGGGTCGACGTCTTCTGCGAGACGGGCGCCTTCACGGTCGAGGAGTCCCGTCGCGTCCTCGAGGCCGGCATGGCGCGCGGCCTCGAGCCGCGCATCCACGCGACGCAGCTCGGGCCGTCCTCCGAGGCGGTCGCGCTCGCGATCGAGGTGGGCGCGGCGAGCCTCGACCATGCCACCTTCCTCTCGGACGCCGACGTCGCGGCCCTCGCCGCATCCCCGACGGTCGTGACCCTGCTGCCCGGTGTCGAGTTCTCGACCCGACAGCCCTACCCCTCGGGACGGCGGCTGCTGGATGCGGGAGCGCGCGTCGCCCTCGCGAGCGACTGCAACCCCGGCTCCTCCTTCACGAGCTCCCTGCCGTTCTGCATCGCGCTCGCCGTGCGCGACATGGGTCTCACCCCCGCGGAGGCGCTGCGGGCGGCGACCCTCGGCGGCGCCGAGGCCCTCCGTCGCGACGATGTCGGCCACCTCCGCGTCGGCGCGCGCGCCCGGCTCGCGCTCCTCGACGCCCCCTCCTACGTCCACCTCGCCTACCGCCCCGGCGTCCCCCTCGTCGACCGCGTCCTCTCCCTCGCCTGACCCGCCCCCGCCTCCCTCGGAAGTGCCCGAACAGCCTCGAGCGCGCCCGATACAGAGGGCGCACTCGAGGCTGTTCGGGCACGCTCGGCGCGAGGGATGCGGACTCTCCTCCACAGGGCGAGGAGGCGGCAGAGAATCCACGGATCGGCTCAGCGGAACTGCGCGCGCCAGCGGTGCCGCGATCGTGGAAGGATGCCGAGCGAACCCAGGGTCATGTCCACCGATGACGTCCGGCGCATCGGCGCTCCGCGCTCGCTGCAGTCGCGGCGTCACGCCGGCGAGCTCCATCGGATCCGCCGGGACGCCTACATCGATCGGGAGACCTGGGCGGCACTCGATCCGGCCGGCCGGCATCTCGCCAGGATGCGCGCGGTCGCGGCGTCAGCGCGTACCGAGCCGCTGTTCAGTCATGAGTCGGCGGCGATCGCCTGGGGGATCCCGCTCGTCGGCGTCTCGCTCGCGCGCGTGCACGTCGAGGTCCCGGCCGAGTCCGCGGCTCGTTCGCGAGGCGATGTCGTGCGGCACCGGCGAGAGCATCGCCACGGTGCGTCCCAGCGGGCTCGCGGCCTCCGCGTCACGAGCCGCATCGAGACGCTGCTCGATCTGGCCGCCGACCGGCCGCATCCCGTCGCGGTGGTGGCGGCAGATCATCTCCTCGCCGCGGCACCTGACCCCGACGCGCTCCGAGCCGTGATCCTGGAGGAGATCGAGGGGCGGCGCCCGTTCCGCGGTGCCCGGCCGGCCGAGGCGGCGCTCCGCCAGGCGACCGGTCTCGCCGAGTCCCCCCTCGAGAGCCTCTGCATGGTCCGCTTCGCGGAGCTGGGGATCACGATGCCCGAGCAGCAGGTGGAGTTCCTCCTCGACGATGGCGAGCGCGGGCGGGTCGACTTCTTCTGGCGGCGAGAGGGCGTCGTGCTGGAGGCGGACGGCTGGAGAAAGCTCGAGGACCCGGAGCTGCTGGCCGGGCGGATGCCGGCGGAGGCGCTTCGCGACGAGAAGCGCCGGGAGGATGCGATCCGCCGTCGATGCCGGACCTTCGTGCGCGTCGAGTGGGATGACGTCTGGCACGGTCATGGTCTCCGCCGGAAGCTCGAGAACACGGGCCTCATCTGAGCCGCCAGAGTGCCTGAACAGCCTCCAGCGTGACTGACATGATGGGCGCGCTGGAGGCTGTTCGGGCACTCTGGAGGAGGACACGGACCCCAGCGCGAGGGCCGTCGCGCGGCGCGACACGCCCGGGTTGCAGCAAATGCACGCGTGTGGCAGACTCTTCGAGTTCGACATTCCGCGCGCATGCGTGCGGATCACTGCCAGGGCAGTGCACAACCCCCGGATGCGCGAGCATCTGGTGCGAGGTTGGGCCGCGGGCAGCAGAGCAAGGCTTCAATCGAAACCCGGTGTTCCGCGTGGACACCTGCGCTCGCCTCCGGGCTGCGCGCAGGGCCGGCGGGGATCAGGGCTGACAGAAGAACAGTGGTGCGCCGACGAAGTGCGGCGCGGCGGGAACCCGGAGACGGGTGCGCGTCAGGGATGACTCCCCAGAGATAGAGAGAGAAGTATGGCCGGACAGAAGATCCGTATCCGACTCAAGTCGTACGACCACGCAGGTCTCGACGCCTCGGCGCGGAAGATCGTCGACACGGTGACCCGTGCCGGCGCGACCGTCGTCGGCCCCGTGCCGCTCCCGACGGAGAAGAACGTGGTGGTCGTCATCCGCTCTCCCCACAAGTACAAGGACAGCCGCGAGCACTTCGAGAAGCGCACCCACAAGCGCCTCATCGACATCGTCGACCCGACGCCGAAGGCCGTCGACTCGCTGATGCGCCTCGACCTGCCCGCCGACGTCAACATCGAGATCAAGCTCTAGCCGAGCTGCTCACACCAGAAGGAACCCCATGTCTGCAGTCAAGACGACCAAGGGTCTGCTGGGCACCAAGCTCGGCATGACCCAGGTCTGGGACGAGAACAACAAGCTCGTGCCGGTCACCGTGGTCCAGATCAGCCCCAACGTGGTCACCCAGGTCCGCACCGAGGAGGTCGACGGCTACACCGCCGTGCAGATCGCCTACGGCCAGATCGACCCGCGCAAGGTCAACAAGCCGAGCGCCGGCCACTTCGACAAGGCGGGCGTCACGCCCCGCCGCCACCTCACCGAGGTCCGCACCGCCGACGCCGCCGAGTACACGCTCGGCCAGGAGCTCAGCGTCGACATCTTCGAGGCCGGCCAGCTCGTCGACGTCGTCGGCACGAGCAAGGGCAAGGGCTTCGCCGGTGTCATGAAGCGCCACAACTTCAAGGGCGTCAGCGCGAGCCACGGTGCGCACCGCAACCACCGCAAGCCGGGCTCCATCGGCGCCTCCTCGACCCCCAGCCGCGTCTTCAAGGGCATGCGCATGGCGGGTCGCATGGGCGGCGAGCGCGTCACCGTGCAGGGCCTCAAGGTCCACTCGGTCGACCTCGAGAAGGGCCTCATCCTCGTCAAGGGTGCCGTCCCCGGTGCCCGTGGCCGCATCGTCTTCGTCCGCAACGCCGTGAAGGGAGCCTGACCATGGCAACCCTCGACATCGTCGACACCAAGGGCAAGAAGGCCGGGACGGTCGAGCTCCCCGCGAGCATCTTCGACGTCCAGACCAACGTCCCGCTGATCCACCAGGTCGTCACCGCCCAGCTCGCGGCCGCCCGCCAGGGCACGCACTCGACCAAGGGCCGCGGCGAGGTCTCCGGCTCGGGCCGCAAGCCCTTCAAGCAGAAGGGGACCGGTCGCAGCCGCCAGGGCTCGATCCGCGCCCCCGAGCACACCGGCGGCGGCATCGTCCACGGGCCGACCCCGCGCGACTACTCGCAGCGGACCCCCAAGAAGATGATCGCCGCGGCGCTGCTCGGCATCCTCTCGGACCGCGCGCGGGGCGAGCGCCTCCACGTGGTCGAGGACTTCGGCACGGACGTGCCCAGCACCAAGGCGGCCGTCGAGGTCATCTCGGCGCTCACCTCCTCGAAGAACGTGCTCGTCGTGCTCGAGCGCGGCGACGAGGTCGCGCTCAAGAGCGTCCGCAACGTGCGCAGCGTCCACGTCCTCTTCGCGGACCAGCTCAACGCCTACGACGCGGTCGTCAGCGACGACGTCGTCTTCACGAAGGGCGCGTTCGACGCCTTCGTGTCGAGCAAGACCAAGACCGAGGAGGCTGCGCAGTGAGCGGCTACAACAAGGACCCGCGCGACATCATCATCTCGCCCGTGGTCAGCGAGAAGAGCTACAGCCTGATCGACGAGGGCAAGTACACCTTCCTCGTGGACCCCCGCGCCAACAAGACCGAGATCAAGCTCGCGATCGAGAAGATCTTCGGCGTCAAGGTCGCGGGCGTGAACACGCTCAACCGCAACGGCAAGACCCGTCGCACGCGCTTCGGCGCCGGCAAGCGCAAGGACACCAAGCGCGCCATCGTGACGCTCAAGTCCGGCTCGATCGACATCTTCACGGCTGTCGGATAAGGCCCAGGAGACAGACATGGCTATTCGCAAGTACAAGCCGACGACCCCCGGTCGTCGCGGCTCCTCGGTCGCAGACTTCGCCGAGATCACCCGTTCCACGCCGGAGAAGTCGCTGCTCCGCCCCCTCAGCAAGTCGGGCGGCCGCAACAACACCGGTCGCATCACCACCCGCCACATCGGCGGCGGCCACAAGCGCCAGTACCGCGTGATCGACTTCAAGCGCAGCGACAAGGACGGCGTCGACGCCAAGGTCGCGCACATCGAGTACGACCCGAACCGCACGGCGCGCATCGCGCTCCTGCACTTCGTGGACGGCACGAAGCGCTACATCCTCGCCCCGGCGAAGCTGAAGCAGGGGGATGTCGTCGAGACGGGTCCCGGCGCCGACATCAAGCCCGGCAACAACCTGCCGCTCCGCAACATCCCCGTGGGCACCGTGATCCACGCGATCGAGCTCCGCCCCGGCGGCGGCGCGAAGATGGCCCGCTCCGCCGGCGCCAGCGTCCGCCTCGTCGCGAAGGACGGCCCCTACGCCCAGCTGCGTCTCCCCTCGGGCGAGATCCGCAACGTGGATGCGCGCAACCGCGCCACGATCGGCGAGGTCGGCAACGCCGAGCAGTCGAACATCAACTGGGGCAAGGCCGGCCGCATGCGCTGGAAGGGCGTCCGCCCCACCGTCCGCGGTGTCGCGATGAACCCGATCGACCACCCGCACGGTGGTGGTGAGGGCAAGACCTCCGGTGGTCGCCACCCGGTCAGCCCGTGGGGCCAGAAGGAAGGCCGCACGCGTCGCCCGAACAAGGAGAGCGACAAGCTCATCGTCCGCCGCCGTACCGTCGGCAAGAAGCGCAAGTAGAGGTAAGAGAAGATGCCGCGCAGTCTCAAGAAGGGCCCCTTCGTCGACGACCACCTGCTTCGCAAGGTGCAGACGCAGAACGAGGCCAACAGCAAGAACGTGATCAAGACCTGGTCGCGCCGCTCGATGATCATCCCGGCCATGCTCGGCCACACGATCGCCGTGCACGACGGCCGCAAGCACATCCCCGTCTTCGTGACGGAGACCATGGTCGGGCACAAGCTCGGCGAGTTCGCGCCCACGCGCACGTTCCGCGGGCACGAGAAGGACGACAAGAAGGGCCGTCGCCGCTAAGGCGACCGAGGAGGAGAGAGAAATGGTGGAGTCCATCGCCCGCGTGCGACACATCCGCGTCACGCCTCAGAAGGCCCGTCGCGTCATCGCGCTCATCAAGGGGAAGCAGGCCCAGGAGGCCCTCGCGATCCTGAAGTTCGCGCCCCAGAGCGCGAGCGAGCCGATCTTCAAGCTCGTCGCCTCGGCCATCGCGAACGCTCGCGTCAAGGCCGATGCAACGAACCAGTACCTCGACGAGCAGGACCTCGTCGTGGCGAACGCGTTCGTCGACGAGGGCACGACCCTCAAGCGGTTCCAGCCGCGTGCCCAGGGCCGCGCCTTCCGCATCAACAAGCGCACGAGCCACATCACGGTCGTGCTCTCGACCCCGGACGAGGCCGCCCAGGCCGCCTCGGGTGCGGGCCGCAGCGGCAAGAAGGCAGGTAAGTAATGGGCCAGAAGGTCAACCCCTACGGCTTCCGTCTCGGGATCACCACCGACCACACGTCGCGCTGGTTCGCCGACTCGACGAAGCCCGGTCAGCGCTACTCGGACTTCGTGGCCGAGGACGTCAAGATCCGCACGATGCTCCTCAAGAGCCTCGACCGCGCCGGCGTCGCCCGCATCGAGATCGAGCGCACCCGCGACCGCGTCCGCGTCGACATCCACACCGCCCGCCCGGGCATCGTGATCGGCCGCCGCGGCGCCGAGGCCGAGCGCATCCGCGCCGACCTCGAGAAGCTCTCGGGCAAGCAGATCCAGCTCAACATCCTCGAGGTCAAGAACCCCGAGGCCGAGGCCCAGCTCGTCGCGCAGGGCATCGCCGAGCAGCTCTCCGCCCGCGTGGCCTTCCGCCGCGCGATGCGCAAGGGCCTGCAGGGTGCGCAGCGCGCCGGCGCCAAGGGCGTCCGGATCCAGGTCTCGGGCCGCCTCGGCGGCGCGGAGATGAGCCGCTCGGAGTTCTACCGCGAGGGCCGCGTGCCGCTGCACACCCTCCGCGCGAACGTCGACTACGGCTTCTACGAGGCCCGCACGACCTTCGGCCGGATCGGCGTGAAGGTCTGGATCTACAAGGGCGACATCACCAACAAGGAACTCGCTCGCGAGCAGGCGGCCCAGAAGTCGTCGCGCCCCGAGCGTCGTGACGGCGGCCGCGGCCGCGGCCCCCGTGCCGAGCAGCCCGCCACCGCAGGAGCCGAGGCGTAACCATGCTCATTCCCCGTAAGGTCAAGCACCGCAAACAGCACCACCCGAAGCGCTCGGGTCAGGCGACCGGCGGCACCAAGGTCTCGTTCGGCGAGTACGGCATCCAGGCGCTCACGCCCGCGTATGTCACGAACCGGCAGATCGAGGCGGCCCGTATCGCCATGACCCGCCACATCAAGCGCGGCGGCAAGGTCTGGATCAACATCTACCCCGACCGTCCCCTCACGAAGAAGCCCGCCGAGACCCGCATGGGCTCCGGCAAGGGCTCGCCGGAGTGGTGGGTCGCGAACGTCAAGCCGGGTCGCGTCCTCTTCGAGGTCGCCGGCGTCAGCGAGGAGCTCGCCCGCGAGGCGCTGCTCCGCGCAATCCACAAGCTGCCGCTCAAGGCACGCATCATCAAGCGCGAGGAGGGCGACGCGTAATGGCCGTCGGATCCAAGGAGCTCGCCACGGTCGAGCTCGACACGTTCGAGGACGACCGCCTGGTCGAGGAGCTGAAGCGCGCCAAGGAGGAGCTCTTCAACCTGCGCTTCCAGTCGGCGACCGGTCAGCTCGAGAGCCACGGCCGCCTGCGTGCCGTCAAGCGCGACATCGCGCGCATCTACACCGTCATCCGCGAGCGCGAGCTCGGCATCCGGGCCACCCCGGCGCCGCTCGAGGCTCCCGCGAAGGGCAAGAAGTCCAGCAAGAAGTCGGAGGCCGCTGAGGCCCCGGCCGAGGCTGCCGAGGAGAAGAAGTAATGGCGAAGGTCGAAGAGACGGCGGCTGCGCCCGCCGAGCAGCGCCCGTACCGCAAGGTGCGCCGCGGCTACGTCACGAGCGACAAGATGGAGAAGACCATCGTCGTCGAGGTCGAGGACCGCGTGAAGCACCCGCTGTACGGCAAGGTCATCCGCCGCACCTCGAAGGTCAAGGCGCACGACGAGAAGAACAGCGCCGGCATCGGCGACCTGGTCGTCATCGCCGAGACGCGCCCGCTGTCGGCGTCGAAGCGCTGGCGTCTGGTCGAGATCGCAGAGAAGGCGAAGTAACCCATGCTGCAGCAGGAATCTCGCGTCAAGGTCGCGGACAACACGGGGGCCAAGGAGCTCCTCACGATCCGCGTGCTCGGCGGCTCCGGCCGTCGCTACGCCGGCCTGGGTGACGTCATCGTCGCGACCGTCAAGGACGCGATCCCCGGCGGCAACGTCAAGAAGGGCGAGGTCGTCAAGGCCGTCATCGTCCGCACCGTCAAGCAGACCCGTCGTCCCGACGGCTCCTACATCAAGTTCGACGAGAACGCCGCCGTGATCCTGAAGGGCGACGGGGACCCCCGCGGGACCCGCATCTTCGGGCCGGTCGGCCGTGAGCTCCGCGACAAGAAGTTCATGAAGATCGTCTCGCTGGCCCCGGAGGTCATCTAAGTCATGGCGAACATCAAGAAGGGCGACCTGGTCCAGGTGATCAGCGGCCCCTCGCAGAAGCGCGGCGGCGACCGCGGCAAGCAGGGCAAGGTCATCGAGGTCCTCAAGGAGCAGAACCGCGTCGTGGTCGAGGGCGTCAACTACGTCACGAAGCACGTCAAGGTCGGCCAGACCCAGCGCGGCACCAAGACCGGCGGCATCGAGACCCACGAGTCGCCCATCCACATCTCGAACGTCGCACTCGTCGACCCCAAGTCGAAGAAGCCGACCCGCGTCGGCTTCCGCGAGGAGGTCGTCGAGAAGGACGGCGTGAAGAAGACCGTTCGCGTCCGGTACGCGAAGACGTCCGGAGAGGACATCTGATGACCGCCACGGCTGCCGCGCAGACTGGCAAGATCCAGCCGCGCCTGAAGCAGAAGTACCGCGAGGAGATCGCGAAGCAGCTCACCGAGCAGTTCTCCTACGCCAACCCGAACCAGGTTCCCGGTCTCGTGAAGATCGTCGTGAACACCGGTGTCGGCGAGGCGGCCCGCGACTCCAAGGTGATCGACGGCGCGGTCGCGGACCTCACCGCGATCACCGGCCAGAAGCCCCAGGTCACCCTGGCGCGCAAGTCGATCGCGCAGTTCAAGCTGCGCGAGGGGATGCCCATCGGCGCCCACGTCACCCTCCGGGGCGACCGCGCCTGGGAGTTCCTCGACCGTCTGCTCTCGCTCGCGCTCCCGCGCATCCGCGACTTCCGCGGCCTGAGCGCGAAGCAGTTCGACGGCAACGGCAACTACACCTTCGGCCTCTCGGAGCAGTCCATGTTCCACGAGATCGACCAGGACAGGATCGACCGCGTCCGCGGCTTCGACATCACCGTGGTCACGACCGCGAAGACGGATGACGAGGGTCGCGCCCTGCTGCGCGCGCTCGGCTTCCCCTTCAAGGCGGACGACGCCGCCAACTAGGCGGAACCCACCCAGGTCGGCATCCGGTCCGTGCTCTAGAGGAGCTAGCGGATGTCGAAACCAGATGAGTAAGGAAACTCAGATATGACGATGACAGATCCGGTCGCAGACATGCTGACCAGACTGCGGAACGCGAACTCGGCGCACCACGAGACCGTGTCGCTTCCGAACAGCAAGCTCAAGGCGCACATCGCCGAGATCCTCAAGCGCGAGGGCTACATCGCGGCCTGGAAGGTCGAGGAGGCGCGCGTCGGCTCGACGCTCACCATCGACCTCAAGTACGGCCCGAACCGCGAGCGCTCGATCGCGGGCATCAAGCGCGTGTCGAAGCCCGGCCTCCGCGTCTACGCGAAGTCGACCGAGATCCCCCACGTGCTGGGCGGCCTCGGCGTGGCGATCCTGTCCACCTCCTCGGGGCTCCTCACGGACCGCGAGGCGACCAAGAAGGGCGTGGGCGGCGAAGTGCTGGCCTACGTGTGGTGATCTGACATGTCGCGTATCGGTCGACTCCCCATCGACGTCCCTGCCGGCGTCACCGTGACCGTCGACGGCCAGGCCGTCGCCGTCAAGGGCCCCAAGGGCGAGCTGTCGCTCACCGTGGCGTCCCCCATCGAGGTGAAGCTCGAGGAGGGCCAGGTGCTCGTCACCCGTCCCGACGACGAGCGCGAGTCGCGCTCGCTCCACGGGCTCACCCGCACGCTCATCGCGAACAACATCGTCGGCGTCACCGAGGGCTACTCCAAGGGCCTCGAGGTCGTCGGCACGGGCTATCGCGTCACCGCGAAGGGCTCGAGCATCGAGTTCGCGCTCGGCTACTCGCACTCGATCACGGTGGACCCGCCCGCGGGCATCTCCTTCGAGGTCGAGGGCAACAACAAGCTGACCGTCAAGGGCATCAGCAAGCAGGCCGTCGGTGAGGTGGCCGCCAACATCCGCAAGCTGCGCAAGCCGGAGCCGTACAAGGGCAAGGGCGTCCGCTACGCGGGCGAGGTCGTGCGCCGCAAGGCCGGAAAGAGTGGGAAGTAATGGCTGTCAAGAGCAAGTCCGCCGCGCGGGGCCGTCGTCACGCGCGCCTGCGGAAGCGCATCGTCGGCTCGGCCGACCGTCCGCGCCTCGTCGTGACGCGCTCGGCCCGCCACGTCTTCGTCCAGGTCGTCGATGACGCGAAGGGCCACACGGTCGCCTTCGCCTCGACGCTCGAGGCGGAGCTCCGCGGCTTCGAGGGCGACAAGACCGCCAAGGCGCGCAAGGTCGGCGAGCTCGTCGCCGAGCGCGCGAAGCAGGCGGGCATCGAGACCGTGGTCTTCGACCGCGGCGGGAACAAGTACGCCGGTCGTGTCGCCGCGATCGCCGAGGGAGCTCGAGAGGGTGGTCTGAGCCTGTGAGCGACGACAAGAGCAACAAGACGGATTCCGTGGCCGAGAAGCAGGAGGCCGCGACCGACGTCACGGTCAACTCCTCGCCGGTCGAGACCGCTGCCGGCACCGCGCCCCAGGTCGACGACCGCGGCGGACGCCGTGGCAACGACCGCGGCGGCCGCGGCGGCAACGACCGCGGCGGGCGCGGCGGCAACGACCGCGGCGGCCGCGGAGGCCGCGAGGACAGCCAGTTCCTCGAGCGCGTCGTCACGATCAACCGCGTGTCGAAGGTCGTCAAGGGCGGTCGTCGCTTCAGCTTCACCGCGCTCGTCGTCGTCGGCGACGGCAACGGCATGGTGGGCGTCGGCTACGGCAAGGCCCGCGAGGTCCCGCTCGCGATCTCGAAGGGCGTCGAGGAGGCGAAGAAGAACTTCTTCCGCGTCCCCCGCATCCAGCAGACGATCCCGCACCCCGTCCAGGGTGAGGCCGCGGCCGGCGTGGTGCTCCTGCGCCCCGCCGCCGCCGGTACCGGCGTCATCGCGGGCGGTCCCGTCCGCGCCGTGCTCGAGTGCGCCGGGATCCACGACGTCCTGAGCAAGTCGCTCGGCTCGTCGAACACGATCAACATCGTCCACGCGACGGTGGAGGCCCTCAAGCAGCTCGAGGAGCCCCGTGCGGTCGCCGCGCGTCGCGGCCTCGAGTTCGAGGACGTCGCCCCCGAGCGTCTCGTGCGCGCCGAGGCCGAGGCCCGGACCGCCGCTGCAGCGAAGGTAGGTGCCTGATGGCCGCTCGGCTCAAGGTGACCCAGATCAAGTCCGTTATCAGCGAGAAGCAGAACCAGCGCGACACGCTGCGGAGCCTCGGTCTCAAGCGGATCGGCGATGTCGTCGTCCGCGAGGACACGCAGGCGAACCGCGGCTACGTCCGCACGGTCGCCCACCTCGTGAAGGTCGAGGAGATTGACTGATGGCTGAAGAGAAGAAGGACGCCGAGAAGAAGGCGCCCGTGAAGAAGGCCGCCGCCCCCAAGGCGGAGACGGCCGAGAAGAAGGCCCCGGCCAAGAAGCCGGCCGCGAAGGCGACCGAGACGAAGGCCGCTGCGGAGAAGAAGGAGGCCGCTCCCAAGGCGGCCGCCAAGAAGCCCGCCGCGAAGGCCGAGGCGAAGCCCGCCGCCAAGGCCAAGGCGAGCACGTCGACGGCCGCGGCCGCGAAGTCGGACGACACGGCGGCCGAGAAGCCCGCCGCGACGAAGCCGGCCGCGAAGAAGGCGCCGTCGAAGGACGTCGCCGAGGCTCGCCCGCAGGTCCTCAAGGCCCACCACCTCCGTCCCGCCGTCGGCGCCAAGAAGGCGAAGACGCGCGTCGGACGCGGTGAGGGCTCGAAGGGCAAGACGGCCGGTCGCGGCACCAAGGGCACGAAGGCCCGCTACCAGGTGCGCGTCGGGCTCGAGGGCGGCAACCTGAACTCGATCATGCGCGCGCCCAAGCTGCGCGGCTTCAAGAACCCGTTCCGGGTCGAGTACCAGGTCGTCAACCTCGAGAAGCTCGCCGAGCTCTACCCCTCGGGCGGCGACGTGACCATCGGCGACCTCGTCGCCAAGGGCGCGGTCCGCAAGAACGAGAAGGTCAAGGTGCTCGGCACCGGCGAGATCTCGGTTAAGCTGAACGTTGCGGTCGACAAGGTCTCGAGCTCCGCGGAGCAGAAGATCGTCGCCGCGGGCGGCTCCATCAAGTAGTCATCGCTCGGCGGTGGCCCCGCTCGGGGCCACCGCCGTCGGTGTCTTCGCACCGACATCCCGACAACCCACTTGGGAGGCCTTGTGTTCAGCGCCGTCGCGCGGATCTTCCGCACGCCTGACCTGCGCAGGAAGATCGCGTTCACGCTCGGCATCGTCGCGCTGTTCCGACTCGGTTCCTTCATCCCGGCGCCGTTCGTCGACTTCGGCAACGTGCAGGCCTGCCTCCGCGCCAACTCCGGCGCCTCCGGACTCTACGAGCTCGTCAACCTGTTCTCAGGCGGCGCGCTCCTCCAGCTCTCGGTCTTCGCGCTCGGCATCATGCCGTACATCACGGCGTCGATCATCGTGCAGCTGCTCCGCGTGGTCATCCCGCACTTCGACACCCTCTACAAGGAGGGCCAGTCGGGCCAGGGCAAGCTCACGCAGTACACCCGCTACCTCACGATCGCGCTCGGCGTCCTCCAGTCGACGACGCTCATCACGGTCGCCCGCTCCGGCTCGCTCTTCGGGCAGTCGGGGGTCGCGGAGTGCCAGCAGCTCATCGTCCCCGGCGGCGACGTCTGGTACGGCACGCTCCTCATGGTCATCACCATGACGGCGGGGACCGGCCTCATCATGTGGATGGGCGAGCTCATCACGGAGCGCGGCATCGGCAACGGCATGTCGCTCCTCATCTTCACCTCGATCGCCGCGACCTTCCCGGGCGCGCTCGTCACGATCGCGCAGAGCCGCAACATCGAGACGCTCATCATGGTGCTCATCGTCGGCGTCGTGATCATGATGGCGGTCGTCTTCGTCGAGCAGTCCCAGCGGCGGGTCCCGGTGCAGTACGCGAAGCGCATGGTCGGGCGCCGCACCTACGGCGGCAACAGCACCTACATCCCGATCAAGGTCAACATGGCGGGCGTCGTGCCGGTCATCTTCGCCTCCTCGCTGCTCTACCTCCCGGCGCTCGTCAGCCAGTTCAACCAGCCGCCGGCGGGCGAGGCCCCCGCGCCCTGGGTCAGCTGGATCAACGACAACCTGTCGACCGGCGACAACCCGCTCTACATGGCGGTCTACTTCCTCCTCATCGTCGGGTTCACGTACTTCTACGTCGCGATCACGTTCAACCCGGAGGAGGTCGCGGACAACATGAAGAAGTACGGCGGCTTCATCCCGGGCATCCGCGCGGGCCGTCCGACGGCCGAGTACCTCGACTACGTGCTCACGCGCGTGACGCTGCCCGGCTCGCTGTACCTGGGCCTCATCGCGCTCATCCCGCTCATCGCGCTCTCGACGGTCGGCGCCAACCAGAACTTCCCGTTCGGCGGCGCCTCGATCCTCATCATCGTCGGCGTGGGCCTCGAGACGGTCAAGCAGATCGACTCGCAGCTGCAGCAGCGCCACTACGAAGGGCTCCTCCGATGACCGCGCGGCTGCTGATCGTAGGCCCCCCGGGGGCCGGCAAGGGAACGCAGGCCGAGCGGATCGCGGAGCGCTTCGGCATCCCGACCATCTCGACGGGCGACATCTTCCGCGCCAACATCAAGAACGAGACCGAGCTCGGCCTCCAGGTGAAGGCGATCGTGGATGCGGGCGACTACGTCCCCGACTCGCTCACGAACGCGCTCGTGACGGACCGCCTCGAGGAGGCCGACGCCACGACCGGCTTCCTGCTCGACGGCTATCCGCGCACGACCGAGCAGGTCCGCTACCTCGACGAGCTCCTGACGAGCCACGGCCACGCGCTGGATGCGGTCATCCGCCTCGTCGCCGACCAGGAGGAGATCGTCCGCCGGCTGCGCAAGCGCGCGCTCGAGCAGGGGCGCGTCGACGACTCGGAGGAGGCCATCCGGCACCGCCAGGAGGTCTACCTGCGCGAGACGGAGCCGCTCATCGCGGCGTACCGCGAGCGCGGCGTCCTCCTCGAGGTCGACGGCCTCGGCGCGATCGACGAGATCACGGAGCGGATCTTCGCGGCCCTCGAGGACCGCGGGCTGGGCGCCCGGACCGCCTAGCACGGAGACCTCATCCCGATTGGCGGAAACGCCGGGGATGGCGTACTGTAGACCCTTGGTGCGTGCCGCCTGCCATCGTGCATGCGCGCCCACCGAAATCCATCCGCATGACCGGCAGCGCCCGCTGCAGTGAGAACGAGGGTATGGCGAAGAAAGACGGCGTGATCGAGATCGAGGGCTCGGTGCTCGAGGCTCTGCCCAACGCGATGTTCCGCGTGGAGCTCAGCAACGGACACAAGGTCCTGGCTCACATCTCCGGAAAGATGCGCCAGCACTACATCCGCATCCTCCCCGAGGACCGCGTGATCGTGGAGCTCAGCCCCTACGACCTCACCCGCGGGCGGATCGTCTACCGCTACAAGTAGACGGCCGGGCAAGTAACGGCCGCCGAGCTCTCCGGAGCGCGGCGCGCACGACGACAGCGAAAGCGAAGCACAGCACATGAAGGTCAACCCCAGCGTCAAGCCGATCTGCGATCACTGCAAGGTGATCCGCCGCAACGGCCGCGTCATGGTCATCTGCAAGTCGAACCCGCGCCACAAGCAGCGCCAGGGCTAGACCCGCAGCAGCACGACCCACAACTCAACACGAACAGACAGCGCACCAGAACCGCTCCGACAGGATGCGGGGAACCCGGGGTTGGAGGCCCCGGAACCGGATGCGCTCCACACCTCCACGACACCCAGGAGCAAGCCACATGGCACGTCTCGCCGGCGTCGACATCCCGCGCGACAAGCGCGTGGAGGTCGCACTCACCTACATCTACGGGGTCGGGCGCACTCGCGCTCTGACCACGCTCAAGGACACCGGGATCTCCGGTGACATCCGCGTGAAGGATCTGAGCGACGAGCAGCTCGTCGCCCTTCGCGACTACATCGAGGGCACCTTCAAGGTGGAGGGCGACCTCCGACGCGAGGTCCAGGCCGACATCCGCCGCAAGGTCGAGATCGGCTCGTACGAGGGCATCCGCCACCGCCGCGGCCTCCCCGTCCGCGGCCAGCGCACGAAGACCAACGCGCGCACCCGCAAGGGCCCGAAGCGCACCGTCGCCGGCAAGAAGAAGGCAGGCAAGAAGTAATGGCCACTCCCAAGACCGCCGCCCGCAAGCCGCGTCGCAAGGACAAGAAGAACATCGCCGTGGGCCAGGCCCACATCAAGTCGACGTTCAACAACACGATCGTCTCGATCACGGACCCCTCGGGTGCCGTCATCAGCTGGGCCTCCTCCGGCGGCGTGGGCTTCAAGGGCTCGCGCAAGTCGACGCCGTTCGCCGCCCAGCTCGCCGCCGAGTCGGCCGCGCGCCAGGCGCAGGAGCACGGCATGAAGAAGGTCGACGTCTTCGTCAAGGGCCCGGGCTCGGGTCGCGAGACCGCGATCCGCTCGCTCCAGGCCGCGGGCCTCGAGGTCGGCAGCATCAACGACGTGACGCCCCAGGCGCACAACGGATGCCGCCCGCCCAAGCGCCGCCGCGTCTGACCTGATCGACCGGGGAGCCGGATCCGCATCCGCTCCCCGGTCGATGCACGTGCACCTCCACAACTCAATACGACCGACGGCCCAGCCACCCGTCGTCACCCTGCGAGCGTCATATGGCGGACGCTCAGCCGAAAGGAATCCATAGTGCTCATTGCACAGCGCCCCACCCTGTCCGAGGAGAGCATCTCCGAGTTCCGGTCGCGGTTCGTCATCGAGCCCCTCGAGCCGGGCTTCGGGTACACCCTCGGCAACTCGATGCGCCGCACGCTGCTCTCCTCCATCCCGGGAGCCGCCGTCACCAGCATCCGGATCGACGGGATCCAGCACGAGTTCGACACCGTCCCCGGTGTCAAGGAGGACGTCGTCGAGATCGTCCTCAACATCAAGAACCTCGTGGTCTCGAGCGAGCACGACGAGCCGATCACCGCGTACCTCCGCAAGACCGGCGCCGGACAGGTCACGGCCGCCGACATCTCGGCGCCCGCGGGTGTCGAGATCCACAACCCCGAGCTCGTCATCGCGACGCTCAACGACAAGGCGAAGTTCGAGCTGGAGCTCACCATCGAGCGCGGCCGCGGCTACGTGTCGGCGACGCAGAACCGCTCCGAGTTCTCCGAGGCCGGCCAGATCCCGATCGACTCGATCTACTCGCCGGTGCTCAAGGTGACGTACCGCGTCGAGGCGACCCGCGCCGGCGAGCGCACCGACTTCGACCGCCTCGTGGTCGACGTCGAGACGAAGCCGGCGATCAGCCCGCGCGACGCGATCGCGTCCGCCGGCCGCACCCTCGTCGAGCTCTTCGGCCTCGCCCGCGAGCTCAACACGCAGGCCGAGGGCATCGAGATCGGCCCCGCGCCGGTCGACGCCGTGCTCTCGAGCGAGCTGTCGATGCCCATCGAGGACCTCGACCTCTCGGTGCGCAGCTACAACTGCCTCAAGCGCGAGGGCATCAACACCGTCAGCGAGCTCGTCGCCCTCTCGGAGACGCAGCTCATGAACATCCGCAACTTCGGTCAGAAGTCCGTCGACGAGGTCAAGGACAAGCTCGTCGAGCTCGGCCTCTCGCTGAAGGACAGCGTCCCCGGCTTCGACGGGGCGCACTTCTACGGCGGCTACGACGACGAGACCAACGCCTGAGCCGCTGCTCAGGACCGTGACACTGGAGATACAGAACAATGCCTAAGCCCACCAAGGGTCCCCGCCTCGGAGGCGGCCCGGCGCACGAGCGCCTCATGCTCGCGAACCTCGCCGCGGCGCTCTTCACGCACAAGCGCATCCAGACGACGGAGACGAAGGCCAAGCGCCTTCGCCCCTTCGCCGAGCGCCTCGTCACCTTCGCGAAGCGCGGCGACCTCCACGCGCGCCGTCGCGTGCTCGGCATCATCGGCGACAAGGGCGTCGTGCACGAGCTCTTCACGGAGATCGCGCCGCAGGTCGCCGAGCGCGAGGGCGGCTACACCCGCATCATCAAGACCGGCTACCGCAAGGGCGACAACGCGCCCATGGCGGTCATCGAGCTCGTGCTCGAGCCCGTCTCGAAGAAGCCCGCGTCGTCGAAGAAGTCGGCCGCGCGCGCCGAGGTGACGCCCGCCGTCGAGGAGACCCCGGTCGAGGAGACCCCGGCCGAGGAGACCGAGGTCGAGGAGACCGCGACCGACGCCGAGGAGACGCCGGCCGAGGAGGCGCCCGCCGAGGACGCCGCCGAGGGCGACACGAAGTAGCTCCCGCAGCACCGCACGAGGGCCCCGACCGTCCGGTCGGGGCCCTCGCGGCATCTCCGGCCGGGGCTACGGTGGAGGGATGACGCTCCCGCCCCTCTCCGACCGGGTCCCCGCGCTCGGGGTGCCCGGCATCCCCGCCGGTCCCGACGGCGTGCACTGGCGCCCGGCGGCGCTGGACGACGTCGATGCGCTGCACGACGCGATCGCCGACGTCGGCCGGGCCGAGCACCCGCACTTCACGATCCCGCGCGAGGAGGTCGAGGAGGACCTGCGCGCCGACTTCGCCGATCTCGACCGCGACAGCCTCGTCGCCCACGACGGCACCGGGCGCGTCCTCGGCTACGGGCTGGCGCTCCGGTATCCGGGCCAGGAGACGATCCAGAAGTCGATCCTCCTCGGCGGCGTCCGCCCGGACGACCGCGGCCGGGGGATCGGCCGCCGCATCCTCGACTGGCAGCTCGCCCGGGGCGCGGAGCAGCTGCGCGCGCTCGACGACCGGGTGCCCGGCTGGTTCCAGACCTGGGCCTACGACGTCGAGGGGCCGCAGGTCAGGCTCCTCGAGCACGGCGGCTTCCGCATCGCCCGCTGGTTCCAGGATCTCCACCGGGACCTGGCCGAGCCGATCGCGGCGCGGGAGCTCGCGGGGTACCAGATCGTGCCGCTCTCCTCAGAGCTGCACGAGGCCACGCGGCTCGCGCGCAACGACGCCTTCCGGGACCACTGGTCGAGTCAGCCGAGCGCCCCCGAGGTGTGGGCCTCCGCGATGCGCCGCGAGGTGCAGCGGCCGGACCTGTCCAGGGTGGCGCTCGCGCCCGACGGGAGCGTCGCGGGCTTCGTGCTCGTCGAGCACAACCCCGAGGACACCCCGGCGCAGGGGTTCTCGGGTGCGTACATCGGGCTCGTCGGCACGGTCCGCGAGCACCGGCGGCGCGGCGTGGCGCCCGCGCTGCTCGCCGAGGTGCTGCGCGCGAGCCGGGACGCGGGACTCGAGCGGGCGGTGCTCGACGTCGACAGCGAGTCGCCGACGGGCGCGACCGGCCTCTACGCGGCCCTGGGCTTCACCGAGGCGCAGCGGAGCGCGTCGCTCACGATCGAGTTCTAGGCGCGCCGCTCGACCGTCGGGGTGGAGGAGTGCCCGCATCCCAGGCGGATGCGGGCACCCTGTCTCAGTGCTCGGCGGCCTTCTCGGCGCCGTGCCCGGTCATCGACCGGACCTCCATCTCGGCCCGCAGCTTCGCCGACTCGGTCGGCTTCGAGGCGAGCGTCCCGACGATGCCCGCGAGGAATCCGATCGGGATCGACACGATGCCCGGGTTCGAGAGCGGGAACCAGTGGAAGTCGACGCCCTGGATCATCGGCGTCGCCCCGCCGGAGACGGCGGGCGAGAAGATGATGAGCACGATCGCCGAGCTGAGCCCCGCGACCATGCTCCACACCGCGCCGCGCGTCGTGAAGCGCTTCCAGAACAGCGAGAAGAGGATCGTCGGCAGGTTCGCGCTCGCGGCGACCGCGAAGGCGAGCGCGACGAGGAACGCCACGTTCTGGCCCTGCGCGAGGATGCCGCCGAGGATCGCGACGATGCCGATCACGACGACCGTCCGGCGCGCGATCTTGACCTCGTCGACGGAGCCGGAGCCGGATCCATCGCCCTTCTTGAGCACGTTCGCGTAGATGTCGTGGGCGAAGCTCGTCGCCGCGGTGATCGTGAGGCCGGCGACGACCGCGAGGATCGTCGCGAACGCGACCGCCGAGATGATGCCGAGCAGCACCGGGCCGCCGAGCTGCAGCGCGAGCAGGGGCGCCGCCGAGTTCACGCCGCCGGGCGCCGCGAGGATCGCATCGGGGCCGACGAGCGCCGCGGCGCCGTAGCCGAGCACGAGCGTGAAGAGGTAGAAGACGCCGATGATCCAGATCGCCCAGACGACGCTGCGCCGGGCCTCCTTCGCCGTCGGCACCGTGTAGAAGCGCATCAGCACGTGGGGGAGGCCGGCGGTGCCGAGCACGAGGGCGAGGGCGAGCGAGACGAAGTCGAGCGGGTTCGCACCGTACTGCAGGCCGGGCTCCAGGATCGAGGTGCCGGTCGCCCCGACCGCCGCCGCCTGCTCGCTGCCGCCGTAGACCGTGACCGCCTTCTCGAGCAGCGCCGAGAAGTCGAAGCCGTTGACCGCGAGCACCCAGATCGACATGATGCCGGCGCCGCCGACGAGCAGCACCGCCTTGACGATCTGCACCCAGGTCGTGCCCTTCATCCCGCCGATGAGGACGTAGAGGATCATGAGCACGCCCACGACCGCGATCACGACGCCGACGAGGGTCTTGTCGGTGATGCCGAGGAGCAGCGCGACGAGGCCGCCGGCGCCCGCCATCTGCGCGAGCAGGTAGAAGAAGCAGACGACGAGCGTCGTGACGGCCGCCGCGGTGCGCACCGGGCCCTGCTTGAGGCGGAACGAGAGCACGTCGGCCATCGTGAACTTGCCGGTGTTGCGCATGAGCTCGGCGACGAGCAGGAGCGCGACGAGCCAGGCGACGAGGAAGCCGATCGAGTAGAGGAAGCCGTCATATCCGTTGACGGCGATCGCGCCGCAGATGCCGAGGAAGGATGCGGCCGAGAGATAGTCGCCCGAGATCGCGACGCCGTTCTGCGGGCCGGTGAAGGAGCGCCCGGCGGCGTAGTAGTCGGCGGCGGAGCGGTTGTTGCGGCTCGCCCGGAAGACGATGACGAGCGTCACGATCACGAAGGCGAGGAAGATCGAGATGTTGAGGACGGGGTTGTTCTCGGCCTGCGCGGGCGCGGTGGCGAGGGGCAGCACGGCGGTCACCTCGAGACCTCCTCGAGCTCGGTGCGGATCTCGGTCGCGAGCGGGTCGAGCTTGCGGTTCGCGAAGGCGACGTAGCCCATCGTGATGGCGAAGGTGGTGACGAACTGGCCGAGCCCGAGCAGGAGGCCGAGGTTGACGTCGCCGATCACCGGCGTCGACATGAGGTCGTGCGCGTAGGCCGCGAGCAGCACGTAGACGAAGTACCAGACGAGGAACAGCACCGCGAGCGGGAACACGAAGCGGCGGTGGGTCCGGCGGAGGCGCTGGAACCGCTCGGAGGCGGCGACCGCCTCGAAGTCGACGGGGCCGCGCTCGGCGCCGTCCGCGCCGGGAGCCGGGGATGTGCCGGACATGTGACCTCCTCGTCACGATCGCGGCGCGATCCGGCCGACCGCAGGGAGCATGTCGGCGTCGTCGCCTCGATCCAGGTGTCACCCTAACGGGGGCGATCGCGACATGTCGAGACGCGTGCGCGACGAGTGTCGTGCGTCGCACACGGGACTCAGCGCGGGATCGGCGTGCCCGCGTCGTCCCGCTCGTCGCGCAGCGGCGGGAGGGCGGCGAGCCGGAGCAGCGCCTGCCGGACGGTCTTCGTCCACGCCCGCGCCCCCGCCGGGCCGAAGTGGATGCGGTCGCTGTTGAGCTCGCCGAGGATGCGCTGCGCGCTCGAGTGCCAGTTCGCGAGCTCGACGTTGCGGTAGCGCGCCGCGAAGGACTCGAGCGTGCGGTTGACGCCCTCCGTCCAGCCGCGGGGTGCCTGCACGTTCACGACGACGAGCACCCGCTCGGGGCCGATGAGCTCGCGGACGCGCTCCAGGGTGTCGGCGCCGATGGAGCCGTTCGTGCCGAGCGCGAGGACGAGGACCTCGCGCAGCCGGCCCGCGTCCCGCAGCGCCCGCACGAGGTCCGGGGCCTCGCGCATCTGCCGCGACACGGCGGCCTCGACGAGGATGCCGGGGAGGCGCCGCTGCAGCTCGTCGGCCGCCGCGACCGTGACGGAGTCGCCGATCGCCACGATCTGCTCGCCGCGGTACGGCTCCACCCGGTCGGCGTCGGGCGCCTCGGGCCCGGGCGCCGGGCTCGCGTCGCCGTCGCGGATCGCCGACTCGCCGGCCTCGATCTGCGCCTGCGTCTCGCCGACGCCGGGGTCGGCGGCGAGGGCGAGCCCGCTCGCGGTGCCCGCGCCCGCGAGCAGGGCGATGACCGCGATGCCGGCGGCGAGCGCGCGACGCGACCCCCGCATCCGGCCGCCCATCGCGCGGAGCGCCCCGCGGAAGCCGAGTCGGCGCACCGGCATCTCGGCGAGCCGGTACGACAGCGCCGCCGCGAGCACCGTGATGGCGAGCGCCGCGACGCCGCGCAGCCACGGCCAGTCGCCGCCGGGACCCCAGTCGGGCACCGCCTGCGCGAGCAGCACGACGGCGGGCCAGTGCCAGAGGTAGAGGCCGTAGCTCCGCTCGCCCACCCAGCGCAGCGGCCGCCGCTCGAGCAGCGTGCCGAGCATGGAGCCGGGCAGCATGAGCGCCCACACCGCGAGCGCGGAGAGCACGACCGCCGCGAGGATGCCGCCCCGCGCCGCGGCCGCCTCGTCGTCCGGGAGCACGACCGCGAGCGCGACGACGCCCGCGACCGCGAGCAGCCCGAGCCAGGGCGCGGTGCGCCGCTGCCAGCGGGAGAGACCCAGCTGCGTCTCCGGCATCCGCTCGGCGAGGAGGGCGACGAGCGCCCCCGCGAGGAGGCCGCCGGCGTGCGTGTCGGTGCCGTAGTACACGCGCGCCCCCGTGTCGGCGAGGAGCCAGGCGGCGGTCGAGGAGGCGGCGAGCAGCGCGGCGACGAGCGCGATCCGGACCGCGCGCGACAGGCGCACGATGAGCAGCACCGCGAGCGGCCAGAGCAGGTAGAACTGCTCCTCGACCGCGAGCGACCAGAGGTTGCGGAGCAGCTCGGGCGCCGTGTCGTCGAAGTAGTCGCCGCCCTCGGCGACGAGCAGCCAGTTGAGGCTGAAGCTCGCCGCCCCCGCGACCTGCCTCCACAGCCCGACGAGCACGTCGCCGCCGAGGGCCCAGGCGGCGGCGCAGGCGCCGAGCACGACGAGGGCGAGCGCCGGCAGGAGGCGACGGGCGCGGCGGCGCCAGAAGGCCCCCAGCCGGATGCGGCCGTGCTCGGCCCGCTCGCGCAGCAGCAGGGTCGTGATGAGCGCGCCGCTGATGACGAAGAACACGTCGACGCCGAGGAAGCCGCCCGGCATCGCGCCGTCGAAGAGGTGGGCGACGACGACGAGCGCGACCGCGAGCGCGCGGAGGCCGTCGAGTCCGCGGATGCGGAAGCGCGGCGGCGGGCCGGGGCTCGGGTGGTCGTCGCTCGGGGTCATGGGCGTGAACGAGGATACGCGGCGCCGCCGTCGCCCTAGACTCGGCGTCGTGGATGCGCAGGGGGCCGGCCGGGAGGCCTCGGGCGAGTCGGAGGCGGCGTCGCCGCTCGGGCCGCTGACCCGCATCCGCCTCGACGTCGCCTACGACGGCACCGCCTTCTCCGGCTGGAGCCGGCAGCCGGGGCTGCGGACCGTGCAGGGCGAGCTCGAGACGGGGCTCGCGACGATCTTCCGCCGGCACGCGCCGACCCCGCTGCTCACGGTCGCGGGGCGGACGGATGCGGGCGTCCACGCGAGCGGGCAGGTCGCCCACCTCGATCTCACGGCCGCGCAGCTCGCCTCGCTCGAGCGGCCGCACCGCGGCGGCGAGGACCCGCGCGGGCCGCTCGGGGTCGCGGCGATCGCGCGGCGCCTCAACGGCATCCAGGGGCTCGATGCGGATGTGCTCGTGCGCTCGGCGCGGATCGCGCCGCCCGGCTTCGACGCGCGCTTCTCGGCGATCTGGCGCCGCTACGAGTACCGCATCGCCGACCGGCTCGCGGTGCAGGACCCGCTGCGCCGGAACGCGACCCTCCGCATCCCCGCCGAGCTCGACCTCGAGGCGATGCGGATCGCGGCCGCCTCGCTCACGGGCCTCCACGACTTCGCCTCCTACTGCAAGCCGCGCGAGGGCGCGACGACGATCCGCACCCTGCAGGACTTCGCGTGGCGGCGCGATGCGGAGGGCGTCCTGGTCGCGCACCTCCAGGCCGACGCCTTCTGCCACAGCATGGTGCGGGCGCTCGTGGGCGCCTCGGTCGCGGTGGGGGAGGGGCGGCTGGATCCGGCCGAGCTCGTCGTGCTCAGGGATGCGCGCGAGCGCAGCTCCGCCTTCAAGGTCGTGCCCGCGAAGGGGCTGGTGCTCACCGAGGTCGGCTACCCGGATGACGCGGAGCTCGCGGACCGCGCGGCGCAGACCCGCGCCCGGCGCGAGGACCCCCTGCGCCCGGTTTGACGGGCCGCTCGATCAGCGACTACTCTGGGCAGGTTGTCTGCACCGCGCAGATGATGTCGAAGCCCTCCACCGTCGGGTTCCACGCCATCGGCGTCGAACGCACATCGGAGCGGGATTCACGACCAACTCGACCAAGAAAGCGGTTGCTCCTGTGACGCGCACCTTCAGCCCCAAGCCGGCGGATGTCCAGCGGAACTGGGTCGTCATCGACGCGACGGATGTCGTGCTCGGCCGACTCGCCAGCCACGCTGCGGCCCTCCTGCGGGGCAAGCACAAGCCCACCTTCGCCCCCCACATGGACATGGGCGACTTCGTGATCATCGTCAACGCCGAGAAGGTCGCCCTCACCGGCGCCAAGCTCGAGAAGAAGATGGCCTACCGCCACTCGGGCTACCCGGGCGGCCTCACCGCGACCTCGTACACGGAGCTCCTCGAGAAGCACCCGGCGCGCGCGGTCGAGAAGGCCATCCGCGGCATGCTCCCGAAGAACTCGCTGGGCCGTGCCCAGATCAAGAAGCTGAAGGTCTACGCGGGTGCCGAGCACCCCCACGCGGCCCAGCAGCCCACGTCCTACACCCTGACCCAGGTCGCGCAGTAGCGCCCGCCCCGATCGAAGGAATCGACTGATGGCGAAGATCGAAGACTCCATCTCCGGCGAGGTTCTCGGGAACTACTCGACCGAGACCCCCGCGGGTGAGACCGCAGCGGCCTCCACGCCGCGCCCCGTCCTCAACGTGTCCGGCGCGGCCGTCGGCCGTCGCAAGGAGGCGATCGCGCGCGTGCGCCTCGTCCCCGGCAACGGCGGCTACGCGGTCAACGGCCGTGCGCTCGAGGACTACTTCCCGAACAAGCTCCACCAGCAGCTCATCAACGACCCGTTCAAGGTCCTCGAGCTCCTCGGCAGCTACGACGTGACGGCCCGCATCACGGGCGGCGGCCCCTCGGGCCAGGCGGGCGCCCTGCGCCTCGCGATCGCGCGCGCGCTCAACGAGATCGACCGCGAGAACAACCGCCCCGCCCTCAAGAAGGCCGGCTTCCTCACGCGCGACGCGCGCGTCATCGAGCGCAAGAAGGCCGGTCTCAAGAAGGCGCGCAAGGCCTCGCAGTTCTCGAAGCGCTAGTCGCGACGGGCACCGGGATGCCTCGCCTCTTCGGCACGGACGGGGTCCGCGGGCTCGCCAACGGCGAGATCATCACCGCGGACCTCGCCCTGGGCCTCGCCCAGGCGGCGGCGGTCGTGCTCACGCAGGGTCGGCACGCCGACGAGAACCGCGCCCGCGGTCGTCGTCCGCGTGCCGTCCTCGCGCGCGACCCCCGCGTCAGCGGCGAGTTCATCTCGGCCGCGGTCGCCGCCGGCCTCGCGAGCTCCGGCATCGACGTGCTCGATGCGGGCGTCGTGCCGACGCCGGCGGCCGCCTACCTCGTGGGCGACACGGGCGCCGATTTCGGGGTCATGGTCTCGGCCTCCCACAACCCGATGCCCGACAACGGCATCAAGTTCTTCGCCCTCGGCGGCGTGAAGCTCCCCGACGAGGTCGAGGACCGGATCGAGGCGGCCCTCGGCCTCCCGCATCTCCTCCCCACGGGCGCGGGCGTCGGCCGCATCCGCCGCTTCTCCGACGCCGAGGACCGCTACCTCCTCCACCTGCTCTCGACGCTGGACGTGTCGCTGGACGGCATCCACGTCGTCCTCGACTGCGCGCACGGCGCCGCCGCCGGCGTCTCGCCGCAGGTCTTCACCGATGCCGGCGCGACCGTGACGGTCATCGGCGCGGACCCGGACGGCGTCAACATCAACGACGGCATCGGCTCGACCCATCTCGAGCAGCTGCAGGCGAAGGTCCTCGAGGTCGGCGCCGATCTCGGCATCGCGCACGACGGCGACGCGGACCGCTGCCTCGCGGTGGATGCCGAGGGCCGGGTCGTCGACGGCGACCAGCTCATGGCGGTCCTCGCGGTCGCGATGCAGTCGCGCGGCGAGCTCACCGGCGACACGCTCGTGGCGACCGTCATGTCGAACCTCGGGCTCCGCATCGCGATGCAGGAGCGGGGCATCCGCGTGCTCGAGACGGCGGTCGGCGACCGCTACGTGCTCGAGGCGCTCGCCGAGCACGACCTCGCGCTCGGCGGCGAGCAGTCGGGCCACATCGTGTTCCGCCGTCACGCGACGACGGGCGACGGCATCCTGACGGGTCTCCAGATCGTCGCCGAGATGGTGCGCACGGGTCGCTCGCTCGCGGAGCTCGCGGGCGTCATGACGGTGCTGCCGCAGGTGCTCGTGAACGTCTCCGGCGTCGACCGCGCTCTGCTCGGCGAGGATGCGGGCGTGCGCCGGGCGGTCGAGGCGGCGGAGGCCGAGCTCGGCGACGGCGGCCGTGTGCTGCTGCGTCCCTCGGGCACGGAGCCGCTCGTGCGGGTCATGGTCGAGGCGACCTCGCAGGCGACGGCCGACCGGCTCGCGGCCGACATCGCGGACGCGGTGCGCGCCAACCTCGCGGTCTGAGCCGCGCCGCCCGTCCGCCCGCCCCGCCCCGCCCGCCCGTCCCGAAGGGCGTTTCTCCGCATCCGCCGCGCGGATCCGCGCCGCGAATGCGGAGAAACCCGCACCTCGGGTGCCGCGGATCGACACGTCGACACGTCGACACGTCGCGGCCGAGTGCCGCTAGATCTTGCGGAGCTGCACCGCGGCGACCTGGTGGTCCGCGCCCTTCCGGAGCACGAGGTCCGCGCGCGGCCGCGTCGGCAGCACGTTCTGGACGAGGTTCGGCTCGTTGATGGTGCGCCAGATCTCGCGCGCGCGGCTGACCGCCTGCTCCTCCGAGAGCGAGGCGTAGCGGTGGAAGTACGAGCCCGGGTCGGCGAAGGCGCCGCGCTGGAGGCGCAGGAAGCGGTCGACGTACCAGCGCTCGATGTCAGCGGTGCGGGCGTCGACGTAGATCGTGAAGTCGAAGAGGTCGCTCACGGCGAGACGGCGGCCGGGCGCCGGCGGCTGGAGCACGTTGAGGCCCTCGACGATGAGGATGTCGGGCCGGTTCACGACGATCTCGGCGTCCGGCACGATGTCGTAGCGCAGGTGCGAGTAGAAGGGCGCGCGCACCTCGGCCGCGCCGCCCTTGACGCGGCTGACGAAGCGGAGCAGCGCCCGCCGGTCGTAGCTCTCGGGGAAGCCCTTGCGGGTGAGGATGCCGCGCCGCTCGAGCTCGGCGTTCGGGTGGAGGAAGCCGTCGGTCGTGATGAGCTCGACGCGGGGCGTGTCGTCCCAGCGGGCGAGGAGCTCGCGGAGCAGTCGCGCGATGGTGGACTTGCCGACCGCGACGGAGCCCGCGATCCCGATCACGAAGGGCGTCGGGGCGCCGCCGCCCTGGCCCAGGAAGCCGCGGGTCGCCGCGTGGAGCGCCTTCGCGTTCGCGGCGTAGAGGTTGATGAGCCGGCTGAGCGGCACGTACACCTCGCCCACCTCGCTGAGGTCGAGGCTGTCGCCGAGGCCGCGGAGCTGCGCGATCTCGAACTCGGTGAGGGGATTCGGCGTGTTGGGGGCGAGCTCGGCCCAGTCCCGGCGGGGCAGGTCGAGGAAGGGGGAGGGCGTCCCGCCGCTGTCGCTCATCGGTGCTCAAGCGTAGTCCTCGCAGGCGCCGCCGCTAGAATCGGCGGAATGTGCGGAATCGTGGGCTACGTGGGCCCGGGCAGCAGCATCGACGTCCTCCTCGGCGGCCTCAAGCGCCTCGAGTACCGGGGCTACGACTCGGCCGGGGTCGCGATCCTCGACGAGTCCGGCGAGCTCGCCACGCGCAAGCGCGCGGGCAAGCTGAGCGTCCTGACGGACGACCTGCAGGAGGCGCCGATCGCCGACGGCCGCACCGGCATCGGCCACACCCGCTGGGCGACCCACGGCGGCCCCACCGACGGCAACGCGCACCCGCACCTCGGCGACGGGGGCCGGCTCGCGCTCATCCACAACGGCATCATCGAGAACTTCGCGGAGCTCAAGCAGGAGCTCCTGGATGCGGGCGAGGCCTTCGAGTCCGAGACCGACACCGAGGTCGCGGCGCTGCTCGTCGGCCGCGCCTACCGGGAGACGGGCGACCTCCAGGCGGCCCTGCGCTCGGTCGTGAACCGCCTCGACGGCGCCTTCACCCTGCTCGTCATGCACCGCGACGAGCCGGGCGTCGTGGTCGGCGCGCGCCGCAACTCCCCGCTCGTGATCGGGCTCGGCGACGGCGAGAACTTCCTCGGCTCGGATGTCGCGGCCTTCGTCGAGCACACCCGCCGCGCCATGGAGATCGGCCAGGACCAGCTCGTCGCGATCCGCCCCGACTCCGTCGAGGTCACCGACTTCGCCGGCGCGCCCGTCGAGGCGAAGGAGTTCGAGGTCGCCTGGGATGCCTCGGCGGCCGAGAAGGGCGGCTGGCCGTCGTTCATGAAGAAGGAGATCTCGGAGGAGCCGGACGCCGTCGCGAACACGCTGCGCGGCCGCATCGTCGACGGCGCGGTCGTCCTGCCGGAGCTCGAGCCGCTCGCGGGCGCGCTCGCCGACATCGACCGCATCATCGTGATCGCCTGCGGCACGGCCTCCTATGCGGGCATGCTCGGCAAGTACGCGATCGAGGCCTGGGCGCGGGTGCCCGTGGACGTGGAGCTCTCGCACGAGTTCCGCTACCGCGACCCGGTGCTCACCTCCCGCACCCTCGTCGTGAGCGTCAGCCAGTCGGGCGAGACCATGGACACGCTCATGGCGGTCAAGTACGCCCGCGAGGCGGGCGCGCGCACGCTCTCGATCTGCAACGCGCAGGGCGCGACGATCCCGCGCGAGTCCGACGCCGTCCTCTACACCCACGCGGGACCCGAGGTCGCGGTCGCGTCGACGAAGGCGTTCGTCGCGCAGGCGACGGCGCTCTACCTGCTCGCGCTCCATCTCGCGGAGGTGCGCGGCGTCTCGACCGAGGAGCAGGCGGCCGAGCGGCTGGAGGAGCTGCAGGCGCTGCCGGAGAAGCTGGCCGCGGTCGTCGAGTCGAGCTCGGCGCGCATCGCGGAGCTCGCGGGCTGGATGGGCGACACCCAGTCGGTGCTCTTCCTCGGCCGGCACGTCGGCTACCCGATCGCGCTCGAGGGCGCGCTCAAGCTCAAGGAGCTCGCCTACATCCACGCGGAGGGCTTCGCGGCGGGCGAGCTCAAGCACGGGCCGATCGCGCTCATCGAGCCCGGCCAGGTCGTCTTCGTGGTCGTGCCGAGCCCGCGCGAGCCCTCCTCGCTGCACCCGAAGGTGGTCTCGAACATCCAGGAGATCCGCGCCCGCGGCGCCCGTGTCATCGCGATCGCGGAGCTCGGGGATGTCGCGGTCGTCCCCTTCGCGGACGAGGTCATCCGCATCCCGCTCGCGGCGCCGCTCGTCGAGCCGCTGCTCGCGGTCGTGCCCCTGCACATCTTCGGGATGGAGCTCGCCGCGGCGAAGGGCCTCGACGTCGACCAGCCGCGCAATCTCGCGAAGTCCGTCACGGTCGAGTAGTGCCGTGATCGTCGGGATCGGGGTGGATGTCGTCGACCTGGCGCGCTTCGAGCGCGCGGTCGGCCGCACCCCGGCCCTCCGCGAGCGCCTGTTCGCCGAGAGCGAACGCGATCGGCCCCTCCGCTCGCTCGCGGGCCGCTTCGCCGCGAAGGAGGCGCTCATGAAGGCGCTCGGCGACACCACCGGCATCCGCTGGCACGACATGGTGGTCACGGCCGACGCCGACGGCGACCCGTCCTTCCGGCTCTCGGGGGCCGCGAAGGCGATCGCCGAGCGCCGGGGCGCCGCCCGCATCCACCTCACGATGTCGCACGATGCCGGCGTCGCGATCGCGATGGTCGTCGCCGAGACGGCGCCGGAGACGGCGCCCGAGCGCGGCCCCGGGGCGGGCTCGTGACCCGGGCCGCGGACGGGCGCCGCACCCGCGAGGCGCGCATCGACCTCGACGCGCTCGGCCGCAACGTCGTGCGGCTGCGGGAGGCGGTCGCGCCCGCGAAGGTCATGGTCGTCGTGAAGGCGCAGGCCTACGGGCACGGCGCGCTCCCCGCGGCGCTCGCCGCCGAGGCGGCCGGCGCCGACTGGCTCGGCACCGCCGACCTCGAGGAGGCGCTCGCGCTGCGCCGCGGCGGGGTGCGCGCGCCGCTGCTCGCCTGGCTGCACGGGACGGGGGCCGACTTCCGCGCGGGGGCGGCCGCCGGCATCGACCTGGGGCTGAGCTCGCTGCTGCAGCTGGAGCGCGCCGCCGACGCGGGGGACGCCGGCGGGGCCGACGGGCCGGTGCGCGTGCACCTCAAGCTCGACACCGGGCTCGGCCGCAACGGCATCCCGCCGCGGGACGTGGAGGCCGTGTTCCGGCGCGCCGCCGAGCTCGAGCACGCCGGGCGGGTCCGCGTCGTGGGGCTCTTCAGCCACCTCTCCAACACCGACCGCGAGGAGGACCTCGGGCAGCTCGCCGCCTTCGAGCGCCTCGTCGAGCTCGCCCGCGGCGAGGGCGTCGAGCCCGAGCTGCGGCATCTCGCCGCCTCCGCGGGGGCGCTCGCCCTCCCCGAGACGAGGCTCGACCTCGTCCGCCTCGGCATCGCGAGCTACGGCCTCTCGCCGGACCCGCGCGTCGACGTCGCACCTCTCGGCCTGGAGCCCGTCATGGAGCTCAGCGCCGAGGTCGTCGCGGTGCGGCGCGTGCCCGCCGGCCACGGCGTCTCCTACGGCCTCACCTGGCGGGCGCCGCGCGAGACCGGGCTCGCGCTCCTCCCGCTCGGCTACGGCGACGGCATCCCGCGCGCCGCCTCCGATCGCGGCATCGTCGTGATCCGCGGCGAGCGCTTCACGATCGCGGGCCGGGTCGCGATGGACCAGCTCGTCGTCGACATCGGCGACGCCCCCGTCGAGGTCGGCGACCGCGCCGTGCTGTGGGGCGACCCCGCGGCGGGCGCCCCGTCCGTCGAGGCGTGGGCGGATGCGGTCGGCACGATCGACTACGAGCTCGTGACGCGCGTCGGCGGGCGCGTCGAGCGCGTGCACGTCGGTGGCCCCGAGGGCGCGGCCGAGGCGGAGGCGTGAGCCCCGAGCCCGCGGGGCGGCTGGAGCTCACGGTGCCGGATGCGGCCGCCATGGAGCGGCTCGGCGCGCGACTCGCGGGGCTGCTGCGCGCGGGCGACCTCGTGCTGCTCGACGGCGAGCTCGGGGCCGGGAAGACGACGCTGACCCGCGGGCTCGGGGCGGCGCTGGGCGTCCGCGGCGCGGTCACGAGCCCGACCTTCGTGCTCGCGCGCACGCACCCGCGCGAGTCCGGCGGGGCGCCGCTCGTGCACATCGACGCGTACCGCCTCGCGAGCGCGCGCGAGCTCGACGACCTCGACATCGACTGGGACGGCAGCATCACGGTCGTCGAGTGGGGTGCCGGCAAGGTCGACGGCGTCGCCGAGGCGTGGATCGCGGTCGCGATCGAGCGGCCGACGGGCGGCGACCCGGAGGCGGAGGACGAGCCGCGCCGCGTCGTCGTCGAGGGCCACGGCGCCCGCTGGGCGGGGCTCGTCGCCGCGCTGACCGCCTGAGGTGGGTTTCTCCGCGTCCGCCGCGCGGATCCGCGCGGCGGACGCGGAGAAACCCACCTCGCGGGAGGCGGCGTAGGCTCGGGGGGTGCTGCTCGCGATCGACTCCTCCACGGGGACGAGCGTCGCCGTCGTCGATCGGGAGGGCGTCGTCCTCGCCAGGGCCGGCGACCCCGGCACCCGCGGCCACGCCGAGCTCATCGGCCGCGCGATCGAGGCGGCCCTCGCCGAGGCCGGGATCCGCGCCCGCGACCTCGACGCCGTCGCGGTCGGCATGGGCCCCGGCCCCTTCACGGGCCTCCGCGTCGGCATCGCCGCGGGACGGGTCCTCGCCCTCGCGGTCGGCGCCCGCGTCCTCCCCGTGGTGAGCCACGACGCGGTCGCGCTCGACGCATCCGGCCCGGCGCTCGTCGTGACGGATGCCCGCCGCCGCGAGGTGGCCTGGTCGCGCTACGAGGGCGGCCGGCGCACGCACGGCCCCGAGCTCGCGACGCCGGACGCGCTCGAGACGGTCGTGCCCGGGTACGCCGAGCTCGAGCGCATCGACGCCGCGCTCGTCGACGCGGGTGCGCTCGGGCGGCTCGCGCTCCGCCTCGAGCGGGGCGAGGCGCCCGGCCTCGCGCTCGCCCAGGGCGAGCCGCTCTACCTCCGCCCGCCGGACGCGACCCCGCAGCTCCAGCCGAAGCGGGTCACGGCATGACGCCGCACCTCCGTCGGGCGGGCACGGACGACCTCGACGCGATCATGGCGATCGAGGAGGCGACCTTCCCCGACGACGCCTGGTCGCGCGACTCGATGGAGCGCGAGCTCGCCGGCGAGCACGGCTGGTACCTCGTCGCGGTCGAGGGGGATGCCGTGATCGGCTACGCGGGCCTCCTCGCCCCCCGCGGCTCGGGCCAGGCCGACGTGCAGACGATCGCGGTCGTGCCCGAGGCCCGGCGCGGCGGGCTCGGCCGTGCGCTCATGCTCGCGCTCATCGGCGAGGCGCGCGAGCGGCGTGCGCTCGAGGTGTTCCTCGAGGTCCGTGCCGACAACCCGGGCGCGCAGGCCCTCTACGAGCGGCTCGGCTTCGAGCAGATCGCCGTCCGCCCCCGCTACTACCGGGGCGTCGTCGACGCGCTCATTATGCGGCTCGAGGTGCCGGCGCCGCGCACCCTCCCGGCGACGGGGCGGCCCTCGTGAGCGCCGCCGCATCCGCGCCGCTCGTCCTCGGGATCGAGACGAGCTGCGACGAGACGGGCGTCGGGATCGTGCGCGGCGACCGCCTGCTCGCGAACGTGATCGCCTCCTCGATGGAGGAGCAGGCCCGCTACGGCGGCGTCGTCCCCGAGGTCGCGGCGCGCGCCCACCTCGAGGCGATGGCGCCCGCGATCGAGCAGGCGCTCGCGGAGGCCCGGGTGTCGCTCGCCGAGCTCGACGCGATCGCGGTGACGAACGGCCCCGGCCTCGCGGGCGCGCTCATGGTCGGGGTCGGCGCGGCGAAGGCGCTCGCGATCGGCCTCGAGAAGCCGCTCTACGCCGTCAACCACCTCGTCGGCCATGTCGGCGCCGACCTCCTCGCGACCGGCGACGGGGCGTCGGGCCCGCTCGAGACGCCGACGGTCGCGCTGCTCGTGAGCGGCGGGCACACCTCGCTGCTCCTGGTCCGCGATCTCGAGCGGGACGTCGAGCTGCTGGGGGAGACGATCGACGACGCCGCGGGGGAGGCCTTCGACAAGGTCGCGCGGCTGCTCGGCCTGCCGTACCCGGGCGGTCCGCAGATCGATCGCGCGGCGATCGGCGGCGACCCGGCCGCGATCCGCTTCCCGCGCGGGCTGACGGCCCCCAAGGACCGCGAGCGCCACCGCTGGGACTTCTCCTTCTCGGGCCTCAAGACGGCGGTCGCGCGCTGGGTGGAGGGCGCCCGCGACCGCGGCGAGGAGGTGCCGACGGCGGATGTCGCGGCCGGCTTCCGCGAGGCGGTCGCCGATGTGCTCACCGCGAAGGCGATCGACGCCTGCCGCGAGCTCGGGGTGCCGCGGCTGCTCCTCGGCGGCGGCGTCGTCGCGAACGCGCGCCTGCGCGAGCTCGCCCGGGAGCGGGCGGATGCGGCCGGCATCGAGCTGCGGATCCCGCCGCTCAGCCTCTGCACCGACAACGGCGCGATGATCGCGGCGCTCGGCGCCCGGCTCGTGATGGGCGGCCACGCCCCGTCGACGCTCGACTTCGGCGCGGACTCCACGCTGCCGGTCACCGCCATCCGCTCCTGAGCGGGACGGGCATCCGATCGGCACCGGTGCCGCGGGGTCATGGGGAGTCCTCCACGTTGACACCCCTTCTGCGGCGCTGACACACTGTTCACGCGCATCACGCGCATCCCTCATCTCTCAAGGAGCCCCTCCATGACCGACCCCACCCCGTACGGTGCGGCCCAGCCCGAGCCGACCCCCTACGCCGCCGGCGCCCCCGTCGCGCAGAAGACGAACGTCCTCGCGATCGTGTCGCTCGTGCTCGCGTTCGTCGTCTCGCTCGGCGCCGTGATCTGCGGTCACATCGCGCTCGGCCAGATCAAGCGCACGGGCGAGGGCGGCCGCGGCCTCGCGCTCGCGGGCCTCATCCTCGGCTACATCGGCATCGTCGGCGGCATCATCGCGATCATCGCGAGCATCGCGCTCGCCGGCGCCGCGGCGACCTACCCCAGCGGCTACTGATCCGCTGAGCACGCGTGCGGAGGGGGCCGTCGGCATCGCGCCGGCGGCCCCCTCCCGCGTGTCCGCCCCCTGTCGGGCAAGGGCCTGGACGCGGTAGCCTCCTCAGGTGAGCATCCCCCCGATTCCCGACGCCCCCAAGGACGGCGAGCGGTCCGACGACGCCGCGACGTCCGCCATCGACGAGGAGACGACGACGCGCGCCGCGGGCGCCCCGTCCGCTCCCGAGGCCCCGGCCGCCCCCGCGGCGCCGGTCACGCCTCCCGCCCCGGACGCGAGCCGCCCCGAGGTCGACCCCTACGGTCAGCCGGCACAGCCCGGCTACGGCCAGCCGGCGCAGCCCGCATACGGTCAGCAGCCCGGCTACGGTCAGCAGCCCGGCTACGGCCAGCCCGCGCAGCAGGCCGTCTACGGCCAGCCCGCGCAGCCCGGCTACGCGGCGCCCGCCTACCAGCAGAGCTACGCACCGGCGCCGCCGAAGACGCTCAGCATCATCGCCATGGCCGCGGGCATCGCGGGCCTCATCATCCTGCCGTTCATCGGCTCGATCGCGGGCGTCATCCTCGGCCACATGGGTCTCAAGCGCGAGCCGGCCGGCCGCGGCTTCGCGATCACCGGGCTCATCACCGGCTACGCGGGCATCGCCCTCTGGCTCTTCGTGTTCGTGGTGGGCATCCTGCTGCCGATCCTCGTCCTGATCGGCGCGGGCGCCGCCGCCGGCTCGGGCACCTACGGCCCGTAGCCACCGCCGCCGCGAGCGCTCCGTTCTGCGGGAGATCCGGCCTTCACGCGCCGATCGACGGCCCCGGCGTCCGGAACTCCTGCAGAACGGGAGGACGCCTAGGCCCGCTCGGCGAGGATCGCGATCCGCGCCGCCCCGCGCCGCGTGAGCACGAGCGTCGCGCGGCCCGCGCCCTTCGGCGCGAGCCGCCGGCGCAGCTCGGCGGGGTCGAGGTCGACGCCGCGCGTCTTGATCTCGATCGTGCCGATGCCGCGCGCCGCGAGCTCGCGCTTGAGGACGCGGGGATCGAGCGGCAGCTCCTCGAGCACGCGGAAGCGCTGCGCGAAGGGGGTGTCGATCGGCTCGTCGGCCGTGATCCAGGCGATCTGCGGGTCGAGCATCCGCCCCTCGACCGCGCGGGCGAGGTCGCCGATGAGCCGGGCGCGGATCACCGCGCCGTCGGGCTCGTACAGCCACGCGCCGAGCGGGCCGACCGGGGCGTCCTCGCGGTCGGCGGGCGCCGTCATCTCGTGGGCGGCGCCCTCGCGGAGCACGAGCGCGGCGCGGCCCACCCCGGGTCGCGCGAGCGGACCCGACCAGAGCGCGAGCTCGACGACCTCGCGGTCGATCGAGACCCACTGCGCCTCGAGGCCCTCGGGGATGAGGTCGCGGTCGAGGCCGGGTCCGAGCTTGATGCCGGTCGGGATGCGGGTCGCGAGATCGAAGGCGACGTCGAGCGAGGGGGACCAGTCCGCGGGATCGGCGAGGCGGCGGGCGCCCTCGCGGCGCGCCGGGTCCAGCCAGAGCCCCTCCGCATCCTCGAGGCCGATGTCCTCCGCGTCGGCGCCCACGACCTCGGCGCCGGGGAACGGGGCGAGATTGTAGGCGGCGACCGCGGCGGTCGCCTCGTCGCGCTCGACGGCGGTCACGCGGATGCCGAGGGCGGCCAGCGCGAGCGCGTCGCCGCCGATCCCGCAGCCGAGGTCGTGGACGTGCCCGATCCCCGCCCGCTGGTAGCGCCCCGCGTGGAGGGAGGCGACCCGCAGCCGCGTCGCCTGCTCGAGCCCGGCGGGGGTGAACAGCATCCGCCCGGCGAAGTCGCCGAACTTCGCGCGCGCCTTCTCGCGGAGGCGCGCCTGCGTGAGGACGGCGGCGACGAGCTCCGGCGGGTGGCCGGCCTTGCGCAGCCTGGAGACGGCGCGCACGACGTCGGCCTGCGCGCCGATGCCGCCGACCTCGTCGAGGAGGCGGAGCCCCTCGGGCGAGAGGAGCGCGCGCAGCTCGGCGGTATCCATCGCCCCATCCTCCCACCGGGTCGCGCGGCCCGGATCCGGCATCCCGTCCTGGCACTCGCGTTGAGAGACTGCCAGTTGCCCGCTAGAGTTGTCTGGCACTCGCAAGCAGCGGGTGCCAGCCCCAGAGTTTGAGCAAGCGAAAGCAGAGGTCAGCCGTGTCGGTTTCCATCAAGCCGCTCGAGGATCGCATCGTCATCCGCCAGGTCGAGGCGGAGCAGGTCACCGCGTCGGGCCTGGTCATCCCCGACACCGCCAAGGAGAAGCCCCAGGAGGGCGAGGTCGTGGCCGTCGGCCCCGGCCGCGTCGACGACAACGGCAACCGCGTCCCGGTGGACGTGGCCGTGGGCGACAAGGTCATCTACTCGAAGTACGGCGGCACCGAGGTCAAGGTCGGCGGCGAGGACCTCCTCGTCCTCTCGGCCCGCGACGTGCTCGCGGTCGTGGAGCGCTAGCCCGCATCCTCGAAGTCCTGCCGAACGGCCCCGTGGTCCTGCCACGGGGCCGTTCCGCGTCTCCGCCGTCCGGTGCCGGTCGGGGGCGGCCACTAGCCTGAGTCGGTGACCCCGCCGCCCGCTCCCGGAGCCCCCGCTCAGCCCGCGGAGGCGGGAGCCGGATCCGGCGCCGGCCTCCTGTTCGCGATCGGCGCCTACGTCCTCTGGGGATTCCTGCCGGTCTACTTCGTCCTCCTCTCGGTGGCGAGCGCCTTCGAGATCGTCGGCTGGCGCATCCTCTTCTCGCTCGTCTTCTGCGCGCTGCTCATCACGGCGACGCGCGCGTGGCGTCCGCTCATGGCGCTCGCCCGCGACCGGCGCGTCATGCTCACGCTCGCGGGCGCCGGCGCGCTCATCTACGTCAACTGGCAGGTCTATGTCCTCGCCTCGACGACGGGCCACATCGTCGAGGCCTCGCTCGGCTACTTCATCAACCCGATCGTGACGGTCCTGCTCGGCGTCATCGTGCTCCGCGAGCGGCTGCGGCGCTGGCAGTGGGTCGCGGTGGGCGTCTCCTTCGCCGCCGTGCTCGTCATCGCGATCGGCTACGGGCAGTTCCCGTGGATCTCGCTCGCCCTGGCCGGCTCCTTCGGCGTGTACGGCTTCATCAAGAAGCGCGTCGGGGGCCGGGTGGATGCGGTGAGCGGCCTCACGCTCGAGACCATGTGGCTCGTGCCGGTGGCGGTCGTGCAGCTGTTCGTCGTGAACGGCGTGGTCGGCCTCACGATCGCGAGCGAGGGCGCGGGGCACACCCTCCTCCTGCTCGCCGCGGGTGCCGTCACCGCCGTGCCGCTCCTCTTCTTCGCGGCCGGCGCGCGGCGCCTCTCGCTCACCGTGCTCGGGCTCACCCAGTACTTCGCGCCCGTGCTGCAGCTGCTCGTCGGCGTGGTCATCATGCACGAGCCGATGCCGCTCGAGCGCTGGATCGGCTTCGGGCTCGTCTGGATCGCGCTCGCGATCCTCACGATCGACATGATCGTCGCCGGCCGCGGACCGCGCCGGGCCTCGCTCGAGCGCGTCTGAGGCGCGGCCGCCGATAGGGTGCCGACATGAGCGGCGGCCGGCACGGGATGCGGTGGCGCCCCGGCGCGGCGGTCGCCTCGCTCGCGGTCCTCGCCCTCCTCGCGGGGTGCACGGGCGCCCCGGCACCGGCGGGCTCCCCCTCGCGCGCATCCCCGTCGCCCGCGCCCTCGACGGGCCCCGCGCCGTCCGGCGACGGCGAGCTCCGCCTCGGCGTGCTCGTGCCCCGCGCGGGCACGCGCGAGTTCCTCGCCGCGCCGATCGCGGCGGGCGTCCGCCTCGCGGCCCGCGACCTCGGCCGCGCCGGCGGCCAGGCGCCCCGGGTCGTCGTGCGGAGCACCGGCGACGGCGGCGAGGACGACCTCGCGGAGGCGATCGACGCGCTCGCCGAGGCGGGCGTCGACGCGATCGTCGGGCCGGCGACCTCGCGCGTCGCGCAGCGCGCCCTCCCGCTCGCCGCCGCCCGCGGCATCCCGCTCGTGAGCCCCTCGGCGACGCTGCCGGTCGCCCCCGACGAGGCGACGGGGTGGATCCTGCACCGCACGGTCGCGACGCTCGCGCAGCAGGGGCCCGCGCTCGCCGCGCAGCTCCTCGCGGAGGGCGACGTGGAGTCGGTCGCGGTGGTCGCGGGGGAGGACGCCGAGAGCCGCTCGCTCCTCGCGCCCCTGCGGCAGCCGCTCGAGGCGGCGGGGGTGCGGGTCGAGGTGCTCGACGCGCCGCAGCGCGGCCGGGGTGCGGCGGCGGTCGCGCGTCGCGCCGCGGACCTCCGGCCGGATGCGGTCGTGGTGGCGACGCAGGACGGCGACGGCGAGGTCACGGCGGCGCTCGTGCGCGCGCTCCACGCGCGGCGGCTCGCGGGCGAGCGCCTCTGGCTGACCGCGACGAACGCGGGCGACCTCTCGCGGCGGCTCGAGGACGGCGAGGCGGCCGGCGTCCGCGCGGTCCTCGACGGGGTGCGCCTGCCGCGCGCCGTCGAGCGCCGGCTCCGTCAGGTCGATGCCGACCTCGCCTCCGCGCGCTACGCCGCCGAGGCCTACGACGCGGCCGTGCTCATCGGGCTCGCCGCGGCGGTCGCCGGCGACGACGGCGGCGAGTCGATCGCGGGGGCGCTGCCCGGGGTCGCGGCGGGCGGCATCCGCTGCGGCGACCCGGCCGAGTGCCTCGGGGTGCTCGCGGCCGGGAGCGACCCCGACTACGACGGGCTCGCCGGCTCGCTCGCGGCCGGGGCGGACGGCATCCTGCTCGACCCGCGCCTCACGCTCGTGCGCTATCGGGAGGACGGCACCTGGCGCCCGATCGGGGATGCGGTCGCCGGCTGAGCGGGCGCCGTCCGGCCCGCCGCCGCCCTATGAAGGTCACGGAATATAACGATTGGGCCGCGTTACACCCCCGTAACACGTCCGTATTGTGCCGGAGCACGGGGTTCCGTACCGTGACAGGACACGTCGGGGTGCATCGCCCCGCAGTGTCCTGTCTCATCTCACAGATCATCAAGGAGCATGATGAGCGCATTCTCGAAGGGGACCCGCGGGTTCTCGACCGGGGCCAAGTTCCTCGCACTCGGCGCCGGCGCCCTGCTGCTGGCCTCGTGTGCCAGCACCCCGGAGGCCGAGGAGCCGTCCGCCGAGATCCCCGAGGGCGATGGCGTCTTCTCGGTCGGCACGATCCTCCCGGAGACCGGCAACCTCGCCTTCCTCGGCCCGCCCGAGATCGCGGGCGTCAAGCTCGCGGTCCAGGAGATCGAGGAGGCCGGCGACGCGTTCCCCTTCGAGACGAAGCTCACCGAGCGCGACTCGGGCGACGCGACCACCGACATCGCGACGACCTCGGCCTCCGAGCTCGTCCAGGAGAAGGTGGACGTCGTCATCGGCGCCGCGAGCTCCGGCGTCTCGAAGACCTTCATCGACCAGCTCGTCGACGCGAACATCATCCAGATCTCCCCCGCCAACACGGCACCGGAGTTCACGGACTACGACGACAACGGCATCTACTGGCGCACCGCCCCCTCGGACGTGCTCCAGGGCCGCGTGCTCGGCAACCTCATGGTCGGCGACGGCAACGAGAACGTCGGCATCATCTACATCAACGACCCCTACGGCGAGGGACTCAAGGACAACGCGAAGGCGGCCATCGAGTCGGCCGGCGGCACCGTCACCTCCGAGGTCTCCTACAACGCGGGCGACACCGTGTTCACCACGCAGGTCGACGAGATCCTCGGCGCGGGCGCCGACGCGGTCGCGGTCATCGCCTTCGAGGAGACGGCGTCGATCGTCCCCGAGCTCGTCAACACGCAGGGCTTCGACAGCTCGAAGGTCTACTTCGTCGACGGCAACCTCTCGAACGACTACTCCTTCCCGGAGGGCACGCTCGAGGGCGCCAAGGGCACGCTGCCCGGCAACCCGGCGAAGGACGACTTCCAGGCGCGCCTGAAGGAGATCGACTCCGGACTGTCCGACTTCTCGTACGCTCCCGAGTCCTATGACGCGGTCATCGTCGCGGCCCTCGCGGCGGCCCAGGCCGGCAACGACGACCCCGAGGCGATCAAGCAGAACCTCGAGTCGGTCTCCAAGGAGGGCGAGAAGTGCTCGACCTTCGCCGACTGCCTCGAGCTGATCGAGGCCGGGACCGACATCGACTACGAGGGCGTCTCCGGACCCATCACCTTCGATGAGAACGGCGACCCGACCGAGGCGTACATCGGCATCTACCAGTACGGTGCCGACAACACGTACACGCTCCTCAACGCGGAGTTCGGCAGCCTCGCGGGCTGATCGACCTCGCACACCCCGAGGGCCCCGGCGCAGCGCGCCGGGGCCCTTCGGCGTCCCCGGGCCCTGTGCACCCCACTCCACCCGCACATCCCCCGCCCGTCCCGAGAGCCTCGAGAGCCTCGAGTTGTCGGATTCCGCCCTCCAGAGGCCACCTGAAGGGCGATATGTGACAACTCACGTCTCGGCACGCGGGGACGGGAAGGGGAAGCGGAGCGCGGGAGGGGGCGGTGCGGCGTGCGGACATGCGGAAGGGCGGGTGCCGAGGCACCCGCCCTTCCGCGATCGCGTCCGCGCTACTTCTTGGCGGCGCGCTCCGCGTCGACGTCCTTCGCGAGCGTGCCCAGGTAGAGCTCGGTCACGCGCGGGTCGTTGAGCAGCTCGCGGCCCGTGCCCGTGTACGCGTCCTTGCCCTGATCGAGCACGTAGGCCCGGTGGCAGATCTGCAGGCAGCGGCGGGCGTTCTGCTCGACCATGATGACCGTCACACCCGCCCGGTTGATCTCCGCGACGCGCAGGAAGGTCTCGTCCTGGCGGACCGGCGAGAGGCCTGCGGACGGCTCGTCGAGGAGCAGCACCGAGGGGTCCATCATGAGCGCGCGGCTCATGGCGACCATCTGGCGCTCGCCGCCCGAGAGGGAGCCGGCGCGCTGGCTGCGGCGCTTCACGAGCTCCGGGAACAGGGTCGAGACGAACTCGAAGCGCTCCTGGAAGAGCTTCGGGCGCTGGAACATGCCCATCTCGAGGTTCTCCTGGATGGAGAGGCTCGGGAAGACGTTGTTGTTCTGCGGCACCATGCCGACGCCCTTGGTGACGAGCTTGTCCGCCTTGAGCGAGGTGATGTCCTCGCCCTTGAGCAGGACCTTGCCGCCGCGGATCTTCACGAGGCCGAAGATCGCCTTGAGGAGCGTCGACTTGCCGGCGCCGTTCGGGCCGATGATGCCGATCAGCTCGCCGTCGTAGGCGTCGACCGTGCAGCCGTTGAGGATGTTGACGCCCGGGAGGTAGCCGGCGACGAGGTCGTCGGTCCGCATCACCGGGGTGTCGGTGCGGGAGTCCGTCGCGGTGCTCGCGGTGGTCACGGATTCGGCCATCAGCTCTTCCCCTCCTCGGCCTCGGCGGTCTCCGCCTCGGCCTCGTGCTCGGCCTCGCTCGCGATCTCCGCGCGGTCGGCGCTCGTCATGTCGCCGAGGTCGGTGTCGTGGTGCGCGCCGAGGTACGCGTCGATGACCGCCTGGTCCTCCATGACGGTCTCGGGCGGGCCCTCGGCGACGACCCGGCCCTCGGCCATGACGATCACCCAGTCCGAGATGTGGCGGACCATGTGCATGTCGTGCTCGACGAAGAGCACGCTCATGCCCTCCGCCTTGAGGTCCTTGATGTGCCCGAGGAGCGACTGCGTCAGCGCCGGGTTGACGCCCGCCATCGGCTCGTCGAGCATCACGAGCACCGGATCGCTCATGAGCGCCCGCGCCATCTCGAGGAGCTTGCGCTGGCCGCCCGAGAGGGAGGCCGCGTAGTCCTCGCGCTTCGCGTCGAGCTTGAAGCGGGCGAGCAGCTCGTCCGCCTTCGCGGTGATCTCCGCCTCCTTGTCGCGCCAGAGCGCCGGGATGAGCGCCTTGAAGAGGTTCTCGCCCCCCTGCTTCGTGGCGCCGAGGAGCATGTTCTGGAGCACCGAGAGCCGGCCGAGGGACTTCGTCAGCTGGAAGGTGCGGACCATGCCCGAGCGCGCCACCTTGAAGGCGGGGACGCGGGCGAGGTCGCGGCCCTCGAAGCTCCACGAGCCGGTGTTCGGCTTGTCGAAGCCGGTCAGCAGGTTGAAGAAGGTCGTCTTGCCGGCGCCGTTCGGGCCGATGAGGGCCGTGATGGCGCCGCGCGGGATCTCCACGTGATCCACGTCCACCGCGGTGAGGCCGCCGAACTGGCGGGTCACGTGGTGGGCGACGACGATCGGGTCGACCTTCTCGCAGCCGGGCCGGACCTCGCCCTTGACGAGCGGGTGCGTCGCGGCGGTCGTCGTGCTGGTCGCATCAGACATTGAACGACAGCTCCTTCTTGTTGCCGAAGATGCCCTGCGGCCTGAACACGACCAGGAGCATCAGCGCGATGCCGACGATGATGAAGCGGATCTGCCCCACCTGGGTCGACGAGATGAACGTGAGCACGTCCGCCGCGACGAGGCCGCGGAGGAGGCCGTCGGACAGGGTGAGGACGCCCCAGAAGATCATCGCGCCGACGATCGGCCCGAAGACGGTGGCGGCGCCGCCGAGGAGCAGCGCGGTCCAGATGAAGAAGGTCAGGGCCGTGCCGTAGTTCCCGGGCTGGACGGCGCGCGGCAGGATGAAGATCACGCCGGCCATCGCACCCATGACGCCGCCGAGCACGAGCGCCTGCATCTTGTACGAGTAGACGTTCTTGCCGAGGCTGCGCACCGCATCCTCGTCCTCGCGGATGCCCTTCACGACGCGCCCCCAGGGGCTGCGCATGAGGGCCCAGACGAGGACCGTGGCGATGATGACGAGCGCCCAGCCGAAGATCGCGCCCCAGAGCGGCGTGCCCGAGAGGCCCAGCAGCGAGGTGCCGGCGGGCAGCGGGTTCATGCCTGCGAACTCGGCGTTGTAGCCGTTGAGGCCCGAGGCGCCGCCCGTCGTGTCGTCGAGGCCGCCGGTCGAGGTCGTGACGATGAAGCGCACGATCTCGGCGGCCGCGATCGTCACGATCGCGAGGTAGTCGGCCCGGAGCCGCAGCGTCGGGATGCCGAGGATCAGCGCGAAGACCGAGGCCGCCACGATGGTCGCGAGGATCGCGAGCCAGAACGGGAACCCGAGCGTGAGCGTCGTGATCGCGAAGGTGTAGGCGCCGACCGCCATGAAGCCGGCCTGGCCGAAGTTGAGGAGCCCCGCGTACCCGAAGTGCACGCCGAGCCCGATCGCGGCGAGCGCGTACGCCGCCGTGGTGGGCGAGATGAGCGCGGTTCCCGCGCTGAGGAGGATCGATCCGAAGTCCATGTTCCGTCTCCTAGCCGATCCGCTCCTTGCGCCCGAGCACGCCCTGGGGGCGGAACAGGAGCACGAGGATCAGGACGATGAGGGCCACGGCATAGCGGAGGTCGGGGTCGACCACGAAGGTCGCGAGCTCCGTGAAGATGCCGATGATGAGGGCGCCGACGAGGGCGCCGAATGCGCTGCCGAGCCCGCCGAGGGTGACCGAGGCGAACAGCAGCAGCAGGATCGCGAAGCCCATGTCCCAGGTGACCCCGCGGAAGATGCCGTAGAGGATGCCCGAGAGGCCGGTCAGGGTCGCCGCGAGCACCCACACGATCCGGATCACCCGGTCGACGTTGATGCCGGAGCTCGCCGCGAGCGCGGCGTTGTCGCTGACGGCGCGCGTCGCCTTGCCGATGCGGGTGCGCGTGAGGAACAGCCCGACGAGGATCAGCACCGCGATGCTGATGCCCATGCTCACGAAGGAGGACACCTGCAGGGTCACCGGGCCGAGCGATGCGGTCTCGTTGAAGCCCGTCGGGATGTTCTCCGTGCCGCCGCCGTAGAAGTAGAGGTACCCGTAGCGGAGCACGATCGAGAGGCCGATCGTCACGATGAGGACCTGCACGAGCCCCACGCCGCGGCGCCTGAGCGGCTTGAACAGCCAGGCATCCTGGATCCAGCCGAAGGCGGCCGAGATCGCGAGCGTGATGAGCGCCGCGACGACGACCGGGATGCCGGCCGTCACGAAGGCCCAGAAGACGATCGCGCCGAGCGTCAGCATCTCGCCGTGGGCGAAGTTGTTGACGCCGGTCGTGCCGAAGATCAGCGAGATGCCGATCGCGGCGAGCGCGAGGAGGAGGCCGAAGTTGAGGCCGTAGATCAGCTTCGCCCAGAGCTGGTCGAGGGGATTGCGCTGCGCGGTCGACCCCTCGCCGGTCGGGAAGAGCACGTTGACCGTGTTCGTCGTGCCGATCGAGACCTGCCGCTCGATGTTGTCGGGGTCGCGCGGCGCGACGCCGTCGGGCAGCGACTCGACGACGAGCGTCGCCGTGTACTCGCCGCGGCCGGGGAGCGCGACGGACCACTTGCCGTCGGCGCCGGTCACGCCCGTCTCCTCGAATCCGTCGCCGGCCACGAGCACCTCGACGCCCTCGAGCGGCTCGTCGCCGCTGCGGATCGTGCCGCCGACCTGGAACTCCGTCGTGAAGTCGCCGGTCGGCGTCGGGCTGGGCTCGGGGCTCTCCGTCGCGGATGCCGGACCCGCCATGGTGAGGGCGAGGGCGGCGGCCGCGAGGGCTGTGCCGATGGTGACCAGGGTGCGTCGGATCGTCGACGGCCGTGGCCTGCGGGTGAGTGTCACTGAACCTCCAAGACGGCACGCCCGCGCACGCGATCCTGCGTGTGCCGCCGCGCACCGTCGCGCTGACATTACTTGCGGTTTGTGACGACCGTGTTTCCGACACCGGAGTTGTCCACAATCGCGACCGACCGGTCCCGACCTTACCTTCCCGCGCGGGAATCCTGACCCGCTCGGATGGTTAAGATGTGATACCGGAATCCGACGGCGCATCCGGTGATCTCAGCAGCGCAAGGCAAGGGGTTTCATGGACCAGCCCGATCCGTTCGGCTTCGTCGGACTCACGTACGACGACGTCATGCTCCTGCCGGGGCACACCGACGTCATCCCCAGCGAGGCGGACACCTCCTCGCGGCTGACGAAGCGGATCACGGTCGCGTCGCCGCTCGCCTCGAGCGCCATGGACACCGTGACCGAGTCGCGCATGGCGATCGCGATGGCGCGGCAGGGCGGCATCGGCATCCTCCACCGCAACCTCTCCATCGACGAGCAGGCGACCCACGTCGACAAGGTGAAGCGCTCCGAGTCGGGCATGATCTCGAACCCCGTGACGACGACGCCGGATGCGACGGTCGCCGAGGTGGACGCCCTGTGCGGGCAGTTCCGGGTCTCCGGCCTCCCCGTCGTCGAGGGCGACGGCCGGCTCGTCGGCATCATCACGAACCGCGACATGCGCTTCGTCTCGCCCTTCGAGAAGGACTCGACGCTGGTCCGCGACGTCATGACGACGGCCCCGCTCGTGACGGCGCCGGTCGGCATCGATCCCGACGAGGCGATCGCGATCTTCGCGCAGCACAAGATCGAGAAGCTGCCCCTCGTCGACGAGTCCGGCCGGCTGCGCGGGCTCATCACCGTCAAGGACTTCGAGAAGACGGAGAAGTACCCGAACGCGACGAAGGACGACGCGGGCCGCCTCCGCGTCGGCGCCGCGATCGGCTTCTTCGGCGACGCCTGGGACCGCGCCGGCGCCCTGCTCGACGCCGGGGTCGACGCGATCGTCGTCGACACCGCGAACGGCGACTCGTCCGGTGTGCTCGAGATCATCCGCCGCCTCAAGGGCGACCCGGCCTTCGCGGGCGTCGACGTCATCGGCGGCAACGTCGCGACCCGCTCGGGGGCGCAGGCCCTCGTGGATGCGGGTGCCGACGCGATCAAGGTCGGCGTCGGACCGGGCTCGATCTGCACGACGCGCGTCGTCGCCGGCGTTGGCGTGCCCCAGGTGACCGCCGTCTACGAGGCCTCGCTCGCCGCGCGCGAGCTCGGCATCCCCGTGATCGCCGACGGCGGCCTCCAGTACTCGGGCGACATCGCGAAGGCGCTCGTCGCGGGCGCCGACACGGTCATGCTCGGCTCGCTGCTCGCGGGCACCGACGAGAGCCCGGGCGAGCTGATCTACGTGGGCGGCAAGCAGTTCAAGAACTACCGCGGCATGGGCTCGCTCGGCGCGCTCCAGACGCGCGGCAAGAAGACCTCGTACTCGCGGGACCGCTACTTCCAGGCCGACGTCCCCTCGGACGCGCAGCTCATCCCGGAGGGCATCGAGGGCCGCGTCGCCTACCGCGGGGCGCTCGCCGCGACCGTCTACCAGCTCGTCGGGGGCCTCCGGCAGTCGATGTTCTACGTGGGCGCGCGCACCATCCCCGAGCTCAAGTCGCGCGGCCGCTTCGTCCGCATCACGCCGGCCGGCCTCAAGGAGTCGCACCCCCACGACATCCAGATGACCGTCGAGGCCCCCAACTACACCCGCTAGCGCTCATCCGGGCGCAATAGACATGTCTATTGCGCCCCGGACACGTATGTACGGGTGTCCGCGGCGAAGTGCGAGTGTCCTCCGCGGCCGTCAGGGGCATGCCCCGTGGCCGTCCTCCACAGGTGCTCCCGCGGCGTTCGCTCCACGATCAGCGCCGGCGCGCAGCGACAGCGCCCCGGCATGCGCGACGCTCGCGGCATGACGGCGATCGAATCGCGAACCGACCCGCTCCTCTACGCCGACGACACCCGTGCCCGCGGCGACGATCCGCTCGATCTCATCCGCGAGTGCCGCGCCGGTCGACTCATCCGTGTGCGGCGCGGCGCCTACTGCCCGCGGGAGGTCTGGGACCCGCTCCCGGGCGAGGAGCGTCACGTGCTCGCGGCGAGGGCCGTCGCCCGCCGGGCCGCCCTGCCCTTCGCGATCGCCGGGCCGTCGGCCGCAGCCGTGTGGGGGATGCCGGGAGCGGCTCGATGGCCGGACGACGTCACCATGGCGGTGCCGTACCGCGGCGGAGGGTCGTCGGCATCCGGAGTGCGCCGGACCGCGATCGCAGGCGGCTCGGTCCGCTCGCAGCTCGTCGACGGCATCCCCGTGACCTCGATCGCGCGGACGGCGATCGACCTCGCGAGAGCCTCGAGCTCGTGGCGCGGCGTGGCGGTTCTCGACTGGGCGCTTCGCACGCTCGGCCCCGGTGTCGGAGCGGCGGCACTCGCTGAGGAGCTGGCTCGCGCGGGCGGCTCGCCCGGCTTCGCGCGCATCCGGCGCGCCCTCGAGCTCGCCGATGCCGCATCCGAATCGGTCGGCGAGTCGCGAGCGCGCGTCGTCATCCACGAGCTCGGCTTCGCGCCGCCCGTGCTCCAGGCGAGGTTCTCGGATCGCGAGGGCGACATGTGGGTCGACTTCCACTGGCCGTCCGTCTCGGTCGTCGCAGAGTTCGACGGCCACGTGAAGTACGCCGATCCCGCGATGTCGGGCGGCGACCCCGCGGCGGTCCTCTGGCGCGAGAAGAAGCGCGAGGACCGGCTGCGTCGACAGGTCCGGCGCGTCGAGCGGATCCTGTGGCGGCACCTCGATGCGCCGCAGGAGCTGGCAGCGATCCTCGCGGCGGCCGGGGTGCCGCGCCTGCGAGCGCAGACATCTGAAGTGTTCCGCAGACCGCCGCGTACGGCCGTCCGCGCGGCGAGAGACATGTCTATCGCGGAAGGGCACGCCGGTAGGGTGGGGTGGTGAGCGACATCGAGATCGGCCGCGCCAAGCGCGCCCGCCGCGCCTTCGCCTTCGACGACATCGCGATCGTGCCGAGCCGGCGCACCCGCGACCCGCGGGATGTGAGCGTCAGCTGGACGATCGACGCCTTCACCTTCGACATGCCGGTGCTCGCGGCCCCCATGGACTCGGTCGTGAGCCCAGAGATCGCGATCGCGATCGGGCGCCTCGGCGGTCTCGGCGTCCTCGACCTCGAGGGCGTGTGGACGCGCTACGAGGATCCGGAGCCGGTGCTCCGCGAGCTGCGCGGCCTCGACCCCGAGACGGCGACCCGCCGCATGCAGCAGCTCTACGCCGAGCCGATCAAGCCGGGCCTCATCAAGGACCGCCTCGCCCAGATCCGGGAGGCCGGGGTCCCGGTCGCGGGTGCGCTCAGCCCGCAGCGGACCGCCGAGCACTCGAAGACGGTCGTGGACGCCGGCGTCGACCTGTTCGTGATCCGCGGCACCACGGTGAGCGCGGAGCACGTCTCGAAGTCGACCGAGCCGCTCAACCTCAAGGAGTTCATCTACGAGCTCGACGTGCCGGTGATCGTCGGCGGCGCCGCGACCTACACGGCCGCCCTCCACCTCATGCGCACGGGTGCGGCGGGCGTCCTCGTCGGCTTCGGCGGCGGGGCCGCGAGCACGACGCGCGCGAGCCTCGGCATCCACGCGCCCATGGCGACCGCGGTCGCCGACGTCGCGGGCGCGCGCCGCGACTACCTCGACGAGTCGGGCGGGCGCTACGTGCACGTCATCGCCGACGGCGGGCTCGGCTCGAGCGGCGACATCGTGAAGGCCGTCTCGATGGGGGCGGATGCCGTCATGCTCGGCTCGGTCCTCGCGCGCGCCGAGGAGGCGCCCGGTGGCGGCTGGCACTGGGGCGCCGAGGCGCACCACCCGGAGCTGCCGCGCGGCCACCGCGTCGAGGTCGGCACGGTCGCGCCGCTCGAGACGCTGCTGCTCGGCCCCGCCGAGACCGCGGACGGCCGCACGAACATCATCGGGGCCCTCCGGCGCTCGATGGCGACGACCGGCTACTCCGACCTCAAGGAGTTCCAGCGGGTCGAGGTCGTCATCGCCCCGTACCAGCACAGCTGACGCGGGCCGCGCGCACCGGCGGCGCGGAGCCGCATCCCAGCCGCTGTCCAGGCGGGATCACGCGGGTCCGGCGTAGGCTGGAGACCCCCGGCGGAGGAGGCCTTCATGGCGAGCAGACGATCGGTGACGCGTTCCTCGAAGCTGGGCCCGGAGGAGCGGGCCGCAGCGATCGAGTCGATGAAGGCGAAGGAGCTCGACATCCTCGTCGTCGGCGGCGGGATCGTCGGCTCGGGCGCGGCGCTGGATGCCGTGACGCGCGGCCTCCGGGTCGGCATGCTCGAGGCGCGCGACTGGGCCTCCGGCACCTCCAGCCGATCCTCGAAGCTCGTGCACGGCGGCATCCGCTACCTCGAGCAGCTCGATTTCCGGCTGGTGCGCGAGGCGCTCATCGAGCGCGGCCTGCTGCTGCAGCGCATCGCGCCGCACCTCGTGAAGCCGGTTCGCTTCCTCTACCCGCTGACGAAGCCGGTGTTCGAGCGCTTCTACATCGGCGCCGGCATGCTCCTCTACGACCTCTTCTCGTGGAGCGGCGGCCGCCCGCCCGGCGTCCCGCACCACCGGCACCTCTCGAAGGCGCAGATGCTCCGCGCGATGCCGAGCCTCGACAAGGACGCCTTCACGGGCGGCCTCACCTACTACGACGCGCAGGTCGACGACGCGCGCTACGTCTCGACGCTCGCGCGCACGGCGAGCTTCTACGGCGCGCATGTCGCGAGCCGGGTCCGGGTGGAGGGCTTCATCAAGGTCGGGCAGCGGGTCGTCGGCGTGAAGGCGCACGACCTCGCGACCGGCGAGCGCTTCGACGTCATGGCGAAGCAGGTCGTCAACGCAACCGGCGTCTGGACGGATGACACCCAGGCCATGGTGGGCGAGCGCGGCCAGTTCAAGGTGCGGGCCTCGAAGGGCATCCACCTCGTGGTCCCCCGCGATCGCTTCCAGTCGAAGATCGGCATGATCCTCCGCACGGAGAAGAGCGTGCTGTTCGTCATCCCGTGGGGCCGCCATTGGATCATCGGCACGACCGACACCGACTGGCACCTCGACAAGGCGCACCCGGCGGCGACGGCGGCCGACATCGACTACGTGCTCGACCACGTCAACAAGGTCCTCGCCGTGAAGCTGACCCGGGAGGATGTCGAGGGCGTCTATGCGGGGCTCCGTCCCCTCCTCGCGGGCGAGAGCGAGCAGACCTCGAAGCTCAGCCGCGAGCACGTCGTCGCCCACGCGGTCCCGGGCCTCGTGGTCGTCGCGGGCGGCAAGTGGACGACATACCGCGTCATGGCGAAGGACGCCGTGGATGAGGCGGTCGCGGCGCTCGACGGCCGATGGTCGGACTCGGTGACCGAGAACATCGGCCTCCTCGGAGCCGAGGGCTACCAGGCGGCGTGGAACAAGCGCGGCAAGATCGCCCGCGCCTTCAAGGTGCACAAGGCGCGCGTCGAGCACCTGCTGAACCGCTACGGCGTCCTCACCGACGAGCTGCTGGATCTCATCCGGGAGCGGCCGGAGCTCCTCGAGCCGCTGCCCGGCGCCGACGACTACATCGGCGCGGAGGTCGTGTACGCGGCGACCCACGAGGGGGCCCTGCACCTCGAGGACGTCCTGGCCCGCCGCACCCGTATCTCGATCGAGTCCTGGGATCGCGGGGTCGCCGCGGCGCCTGTCGCGGCTCGGCTCATGGGCGCCGAGCTCGGCTGGGACGAGGCCCGCATCGAGCAGGAGATCAACAACTACCTGCGCCGGGTCGCCGCCGAGCGCGCGAGCCAGGAGGAGCCGGACGACGAGGCCGCCGACCGGGTGCGCCTCGAGGCGCCCGACATCGCGGATGTCGCCAGCCTCCCGAGCGCGGCCGACGAGCCGAGCTCGGAGCCGGTGCGCTGACGCCGTCGCGCTGAGCCGATCGGGGGAGCCGCCGCACGCCGACGGCGAACCGCCCGGCCGGCGTCGGCGCACGCGATTAGACTCGAGCGCGTCCCGAGTCTGAGGAGCCTGCCATGGTCGATGTCCGCCGCGTGAAGCTGCCCGGCGTCGGCGTCCTGCACACCTTCGTGACGCAGGACGGCGGCAAGGTGGGCGTCATCACGCACCGCTCCGGCCAGAGCGACCTCATCGCCTTCTCGGACGCCGATGGCGACGCGGAGGCGAGCAAGGTCTCGCTCCGCCTCGACGACGACGAGGCGCACACGCTCGCGGAGCTGCTGGGCGGCACCCGGATCACCGAGTCCCTCAGCGCGCTCGACAGCCTCCCGGGCCTCTCCATCGACTGGTTCTCGGTCGACTACGACGACCACATCGCGGGTCAGCCGCTCGGCTCGATGATCAGCCGCGGGCTCGTGGGGCTCACGGTCGTGGCGGTCGTGCGCGGCGAGTCCGCGAACCCGGCGCCGGCCGACGACTTCAAGGTCTTCCCCGGCGACACGCTCGTCGTCGCCGGGAGCCCCGAGAAGGTCGCGAAGGCCTTCCACTTCTACCGGACCGGGGAGATGAAGGCGAAGGCGCCTGCGGACGCACCCGGCGGGGCGTAGAGCATGGAGCACGTCGGCCAGGACCTCCTCGTCCTCGGCCTGCTCTTCGTGCTCGCCTGGGGGCTGGGGCGCCTGGGCAAGCGGATCGGCCTCCCCGCGATCCCCGTCTACATGCTCGTGGGGCTGCTGTTCTCGACCGAGAGCGACTTCTTCCCGCTCGAGCTGCCGAGCGACAACGTCGAGCTCGTCGCGACCTTCGGCCTGATCTTCCTGCTCTTCAGCCTGGGACTGGAGTTCGACCAGGACGAGTTCTTCGGCAACGCCCGCGCCCTGCTCATCTCGGGCGGCTCGCGCATCCTCATCAACATGACGGTCGGCTTCGCCTTCGGGATGTGGGTCGGCTGGGGTGCGCGGGAGGCGCTCATCATCGCGGGGATGACGGCCGTCTCCTCGAGCGCGATCATCACGAAGCTCCTCATCGAGCTGGGCCGGCTCGCGAACCGCGAGACGCCGACGATCCTCGGCATCGCGGTCGTCGAGGACGTCTTCATCGCCCTCTACCTCGCGATCGTCTCGGTCGTGCTCAGCGGCGAGACCGACCCGTGGCCGATCGTCGTCCAGCTCACGGTCTCCTTCCTCTTCCTCGCGATTATGTTCGCGGCGGCGCGCTGGGGCGGGCGGCTGGTGTCGCGCATCGTGCAGACGAAGGACGACGAGCTCTTCACGGTGCTCTTCTTCGGCCTCGCGGTCGCGTTCGGCGGCATCGGCGAGCTCATCGGCGTCTCGGATGCGATCGGCGCCTTCCTCATCGGGCTCGTCCTCGGCGCGAGCCGGTTCCGGGCGCGGATCGAGCAGCTCGCGCTGCCGCTGCGCGACCTCTTCGGCGCCTTCTTCTTCCTCAACTTCGGCCTCGTGCTCGACGTCTCCGGCTTCGGCGAGGTGATCGGCCCGGTGCTCGTCGCGGTCGTCCTCACGATCGTCGTGAACCTCGCGGGCGGGCAGCTCATCGCGGTGCTCGCGAAGCTGACGCCCGCCGAGGGCATCAACGTGGGCGCCATGCTCACGAACCGCGGCGAGTTCGCGCTCATCCTCGCGACCCTCGCCGCCGCGGCCGGCCTCGATCCGCGGCTCACGCCCTTCGCGGGGCTCTACGTGCTCATCATGGCGATCGCCGGCCCGCTCATCGCGAACAACTCCGACCGCGTCGGGCGCGAGCTCGTCCGACGCCGGCGGCGCCGCGCGCTCGCGACCGAGCCGGGACGCCCGGATGCGGGCCGCGACCTCGACTTCGCGCTCGCGGAGGCGGCGATGCGCGGCGACGACATGCCGGTCGCGGTGCCGGGCGGCATCGACGACGAGGAGCTGACCGACTCGCTCGAGGGCGACGTGATCGACGTCGAGCCGGGCGCGGAGACGACAGGGGAGGGGCGTCGTGAGCGCGACCCGGAGTACTGAGCGGGAGGCCGGCTCGCCCGCGCAGCCCGGCGCGGCCGAGCACGCCCAGCCGCCGGCGCGCCGCATGACCCGGCGCGAGTTCCTGGGGATCGCGCGGCGGCCCCGCTGGATCGGCGCGCTCGCGCTCGTCCTCGCGGTCGCGGCCGCGTTCGCGGCGCTCGCCCAGTGGCAGGTCTCGCGGAGCGTCGAGTCGGCGAACGTCGAGCAGCGCGCGACGGAGGAGACGGTGCCGCTCGAGGACATCGCGACCACCGGATCCCAGACCACGGGTCAGCAGGAGGGGCAGCTCGTCGAGGTCCGCGCCGCCATCGCGCCGGGCGAGGAGACGGTGCTGAGCGGCCGCATCCACGAGGGCGGCACCGGGTACTGGCTCGTCGCGCACGCGGTCACGGATGCGGGGGAGTCGCTCGCGGTCGCGGCCGGCTGGGCGGCGACCGAGGCCGAGGCGCAGCGCGCCGCCGCCGCGCTGCCGACGGGACCCACGACCCTCTCGGGCCGCTATCTCGGCACCGAGTCGCCCGACACGAGCGAGCTCCGCAGCGGCGAGCGCACGGCGCTCTCGGTCGCCGAGCTCGTGAACCTGTGGCCGGAGCCCGGGCCCGTGTACGGCGGCTACCTCGTGCTCGATCAGGCGCCCGAGGGCCTCGAGCTCATCGACGCGCCGCCGCCCGAGCAGCAGGTCGTGCTCAACTGGCTCAACGTGTTCTATGCCGCGGAGTGGATCATCTTCGCCGGCTTCGGGTTCTACCTCTGGTACCGGCTCGTGAAGGACGAGTGGGAGAAGGAGGTCGAGGCGGCGTCGTCGCCGACCGCGACGGTCTGAGCGCTCGCCGCACCGTCCGCGTGCGTGGACGAGAGCCGCAGGGCGCTGACACACTGGTGGTGCTCCCGATCCGAAAGCACCGCATGACCATCACCACCCCTGCCCTCGACCCCGCCCTCCACCCGATCTTCGAGGCCTCCGTCCGACGCAACCCGCACGAGCCGGAGTTCCAGCAGGCGCTCCACGAGGTCCTCGACTCCATCGGACCCGTCGTCCGCGAGCATCCCGAGTACCTCGAGGCGGGCATCGTCGAGCGGCTCGTCGAGCCGGAGCGCCAGGTCATGTTCCGGGTGCCGTGGGTCGACGACGCGGGGCGCGTGCGCGTGAACCGCGGGTACCGCGTCCAGTTCAACTCCGCCCTCGGCCCCTACAAGGGCGGGCTCCGCTTCCACCCGAGCGTCGACCTCTCCATCGTGAAGTTCCTCGGCTTCGAGCAGATCTTCAAGAACGCGCTCACCGCGCAGGGCATCGGGGGCGCGAAGGGCGGCAGCGACGTCGACCCGCACGCGCTCTCGGCCCGCGAGGTGGAGCGCTTCTGCCAGAGCTTCATGACCGAGCTCTACCGCCACCTCGGCGAGCACACGGACGTGCCGGCCGGCGACATCGGCGTCGGCGCCCGTGAGATCGGCTTCCTCTTCGGCCAGTACCGGCGCATCACGAACCGCCACGAGTCCGGCATGTTCACCGGCAAGGGCGTCGAGTGGGGCGGGGCGAACGTGCGCACCCAGGCGACCGGCTACGGCGCCGTCTACTTCGCGCAGGACATGCTCGCCGTCGACGGCCGCGCCGTCGAGGGCCGCACCGGCATCGTCTCGGGCTCCGGGAACGTGGCCACCTACGTCATCGAGAAGCTGCACCAGCTCGGCGGGCGTGCCATCACGGCATCCGACTCGTCCGGCTACGTCGTCGACGAGCGCGGGATCGACGTCGAGCTGCTCCGGCAGGTCAAGGAGGTCGAGCGGAGGCGCATCTCCGAGTACGCCGAGCGCCGCCCCGGCTCGCGCTTCGTGCCGGGCGGGCGCGTCTGGGAGGTCCCCGGCCAGCTCGCCTTCCCCAGCGCCACCCAGAACGAGCTCGCGGAGGCGGACGCCCGCGCGCTCGTCGCCGGCGGCGTCGAGGCGGTCGCCGAGGGCGCCAACATGCCGTGCGCACCGGGCGCCGTCCGGGTGTTCCACGAGGCGGGCGTGCTCTTCGGCCCCGGCAAGGCGGCGAACGCCGGCGGCGTCGCGACCTCCGCGCTCGAGATGAGCCAGAACGCCGCGCGGCAGCGCTGGTCGTTCGAGGAGAGCGAGGACCGGCTGCGGGCCATCATGCTCGGCATCCACCAGGCGACCCTGGAGGCCTCAGAGCGCTACGGCCGCCCCGGCGACTACGTGCTCGGTGCGAACGCGGCCGGCTTCGTGCGCGTCGCCGACGCGATGCTCGCGCAGGGCGTCATCTGAGCGACGGGCCGGGGCCGGGAGGGCGCGCCGGACGACCGTAGACTAGACGCATGCCCTTCGGCCCCCGGCCCACCGACATCCCCCGCATCCGGACCGCGCTGCGCGTCTACAAGGTCTCGTCGATCATCACCGGCAGCTTCCTCCTGCTGCTCGTCGTCATGATGGTGCTGCGCTACGGCTTCAACGTCGACATCGAGCTCGGCGGCCCCTTCGGGCTCCTCGCGCTCACGCCGAAGGAGGCGATCACGGGCGTCAACCTCTCGCTCGTGATCCTCACGGTGCACGGCTGGCTCTACGTCCTCTACCTCGGCTGCGACTTCGTGCTCTGGCGCCTCGTCCGCTTCTCCTTCGGGCGCTTCCTCTTCATCGCCCTCGGCGGGATCATCCCGCTGCTCTCCTTCTTCCTCGAGCGCCGCGTCCCGCGGCAGGTCGAGGACCGCATCGCGGCCGTGGAGGCCGCGGACGCCCCGTACGCCCCCGAAGTGGAAGCGAGCGCATGACCGCGACCGATGCCCGACCCGTCCTCGTCGTCGACTTCGGCGCGCAGTACGCCCAGCTGATCGCGCGCCGCGTGCGCGAGGCGAGCGTCTACTCCGAGATCGTGCCGCACACGATCACGGCGGAGGAGGTGCGCGCGAAGGACCCGCTCGGCATCGTCCTCTCTGGCGGCCCGTCCTCCGTGTACGAGCCGGGCTCCCCGGACCTCGACCCCGGCATCCTCCAGCTCGGGCTCCCCGTCTTCGGCATCTGCTACGGCTTCCAGGTGATGGCGCAGCAGCTCGGCGGCGAGGTCGCGAAGACCGGCAACCGCGAGTACGGCTCGACCGCCGTGACCCTCGCCGAGGGCGACTCCTCGCTGCTCGGCGGCCAGCCCGCGGCGCAGACGACGTGGATGAGCCACGGCGACTCGGTGGTCCGCGCGCCCGAGGGCTTCGAGGTCCTCGCCTCGAGCGAGGGGACCCCGGTCGCCGCCTTCGCGAGCGACGAGCGGAAGCTCTACGGCGTGCAGTGGCACCCCGAGGTGAAGCACTCCGAGCACGGGCAGCAGGTGCTCGAGAACTTCCTCCACCGCGCCGCCGGGATCCCCGCCGACTGGAACAGCGGCAACGTGATCGCCGAGCAGGTCGCGCGCATCCGCGAGCAGGTCGGCGCGGGCCGCGTCATCTGCGGGCTCTCCGGCGGCGTCGACTCGGCGGTCGCCGCGGCGATCGTCCACGAGGCGGTCGGCGACCAGCTGACCTGCATCTTCGTCGACCACGGCCTCCTCCGCCAGGGCGAGCGCGAGCAGGTCGAGAACGACTTCGTCGCCTCCACCGGCGTGCGGCTCGTGACGGTGGATGCCGTCGACCAGTTCCTGGACGCGCTCGCCGGGGTCAGCGACCCCGAGGAGAAGCGCAAGATCATCGGGCGCGAGTTCATCCGCACCTTCGAGCGCGCCGCCGAGGCGCTCGTGCTCGAGGCGAGGGCCGAGGGCGGCGAGGCCGTGAAGTTCCTCGTGCAGGGCACCCTCTACCCCGACGTCGTCGAGTCGGGCGGCGGCTCCGGCACCGCGAACATCAAGAGCCACCACAACGTCGGCGGGCTCCCCGAGGACCTCCAGTTCGAGCTCGTCGAGCCGCTGCGGACCCTCTTCAAGGACGAGGTCCGCGCGATCGGCCGCGAGCTCGGCCTCCCCGAGGTCATCGTCGGCCGGCAGCCGTTTCCGGGGCCCGGCCTCGGCATCCGCATCGTGGGCGAGGTCACCCGTGATCGCCTCGAGATCCTGCGTCAGGCCGACGCCATCGCGCGCGCCGAGCTGAGCCTCGCCGGCCTCGACGGCGAGATCTGGCAGTGCCCCGTCGTGCTCCTCGCGGACGTGCGCTCGGTGGGCGTGCAGGGCGACGGCCGCACCTACGGCCACCCCATCGTCCTCCGCCCCGTCTCCTCGGAGGATGCGATGACGGCCGACTGGACGCGCCTGCCCTACGAGGTGCTCGCCCGCATCTCGAACCGCATCACGAACGAGGTCCGCGAGGTGAACCGGGTCGTGCTCGACGTCACGTCGAAGCCGCCCGGGACCATCGAGTGGGAGTGACGCTCCCGCGCCCCGCACGAGCAGAGGGCCGGCATCCCGCGGGATGCCGGCCCTCGGCCGTGTGCGGGCCGTGCAGCCCGGCGCCGCGCTAGTTGCGCGGGAGGAAGTACGTGAGCAGGCGCAGGATCTCGAGGTAGAGCCAGACGACCGTCACCATGATGCCGAAGGCGCCGCGCCAGGCGAAGACGCGGGGCGCGCCGTTGCGGACGCCCTGCTGGATCGAGTCGAAGTCGAGCACGAGCGAGTACGCCGCGAGGATCACGACCACGACGCCCAGGATGACGCCGAGCGGGATGCCGAGGAAGGTCACGTCGCGCAGGCCGAACATCGAGTCCGTCACGCCGAAGAGCATGAGGCCCATGTTGACGAGCGAGAAGGCCGCGTAGCCGACCATCGCGACCAGGAAGATCTTGGTGGCCCGCTTCGAGGCGCGGACCTTGCCGCTCGCGAACAGCGCCAGGGTCACGCCCACGACGCCCAGGGTGCCGAAGACGGCCATCGGGACGATGCCGTCCCACATCTTCGCGAAGATGCCGGAAATGCCGCCCACGAAGAGGCCCTCGAATCCCGCGTAGGCGAGCACGAGCGCCGGCGAGGGCTGCTTCTTGAAGATGTTGACGAGCGCGAGGACGAAGCCGATGATCGCGCCGGGGAGGGCGAGGACCGGGAACATCCAGCCGATCACGGCGCCGATGAGCAGGACGCCGAAGCTGAGGACCGTCTTGACGATCGTGTCCTCGTAGGTCATGCGGCCCATCTCGTCCGGCTGCGCGGAGGGGCGGCCGTACTGCGCGGAGAGCTGCTCGGCGGAGACGTCGGCCGCGCGCGGCACCGGCGGCACACCGTTCTGCGAGAAGGCGGGATTGGCGAAGGCGGGATTGCTGCTGGCCATGGTGGTCGTGATTCCTCGTCGTCGTCGGATGACCGCCGTGCGATACGGCGATGCTGCGATTCTACGGAGCGAGGCTGGGTCCGGGCCGGGGACTTCGCCGGGAGCGGACGCGCGCGTCGATCAGCGCCGCGATCCACGCCCCGGCGACCGCGGAGGCCGCGACGAGCGCGAGGGCGACCGGGTACCGCCCGCCCGAGCCCGGGATCGTCTCGCCGACCGCGAGCGCCGCCGCGAGGGGGATGGGGAGCGCGAGCCAGGCGAGCGGGTGCCGGTGGCGGACGAGCAGCCAGCAGGCGACGGGCACGACGAGCACCACCAGGAAGCGCGGATTGCCGGAGATGAGCAGCCAGATCGCCGGCGTCGAGACCGCGGCGGCGAGGACGCGCCGCCAGCCCGCGCCCGGCAGGATCGCCCAGCCGGCCGCGTGGAGCGCGGAGCCCAGGTACAGCATCCACAGCATCCACTCGACGGCGCCGGCGATGGAGGCCGCGCCCGCCACGAGGAGGCCGAGGCCGAGGAGCGCGCGCTCTCGGACGGTCCCCCAGCGGGGCGGCGGCAGGATCGGCGGCCGCACGCGCTCAGCCGATCGCGCGGAGGACCATGGCCGCCATGAGCCAGATCGCGCCCGCGACGACGACGAGCCCGCCGCCGATGAGGAGGGCGGTGCGCATCGGCGACTCGCGGGCCTCGACGGCAGGCCCGGGCTCGGGCGCCGGCTCGGGCACCGACTCGCGCGTCGGCTCGAGCACCTGGATGCGGGCGCCGCAGCGGATGCAGAACTTCCAGCCCGGCTCGAGCTCGCCGCCGCACCCCGAGCACCCCGCCATGATGCGCTCAGACTAGCGTTGGCTCCGTGACCCGAGCTGCGCGTCCACAGATCATCGGCCACCGGGGCGCGAGCGGCTGGCGGCCGGAGCACACCCGGGAGGCCTACGAGCTGGCCTTCGCGCTCGGGGCCGATCTCGTCGAGCCCGACCTCGTCGCGACGCGCGACGGGGTGCTCGTGATCCGCCACGAGAACGAGATCTCGGGCACGACGGACGTCGCCTCGCATCCCGAGCTCGCGCACCTCCGCACGGCGAAGGAGATCGAGGGCCGGCGGCAGGAGGGCTGGTTCACGGAGGACCTCAGCTGGGCTCAGCTGCAGACGCTGCGAGCGGTCGAGCGGCTGCCGAGGCTGCGCCCGGCATCCACCGCCTTCGACGGGCGCAGCCCGATCCTGCGGCTCGAGGAGCTGCTCGCGCTCGTCGACGAGTGGAGCGCGCGGCAGGATCGCCCGATCGGGGTCGTCGCCGAGATCAAGCACGCCGACTACTTCGACTCCATCGGCCTCCCGCTCGACGAGCTCGCCGCGCCGATCCTCGGCGCCTGGGCCGCCGCCGACCCCGCACGGCTCATCGTCGAGTCCTTCGAGCAGACGGTGCTCGAGCGGCTCCGCGAGCGCGGCCTCCCCGGGCGCCGCGTCTACCTCGTCGAGGACTCGGGCTCGCCCGCCGACCTCCGCGCCCGGCACGGGCGCGCGGCCCTCCCCTATGCGGCCCACCTCACGGATGCGGGTCTCGCGCGGCTCGCGGCGACGCTCGACGGCGTCTCGGTCGCGAAGCCGCTCCTCGTCTCCGAGGGCCCGGACGGCGTCCGCACCGGCGATCTCGTCGACCGCATCCACCGGGCCGGCCTCGAGGCGTACCTCTGGACGCTCCGCCCCGAGAACCGCTTCCTGCTGCCGTCCTTCCGCCGCGGGCGCTCGCCGCGCGAGCACGGCGACTGGATGGGCGAGTTCCAGCTCGTCATGCGCACGGGTCTCGACGGCGTCTTCCTCGACCACCCGGATCTCGGCGTCGCGGCGCGCGCCGCCCTCGCCGAGCGTGCGGAGTGACGGACGTGCGCGGCCGGATTGGTTTCCGCCGTCCGAGACGCCCCGGATGTCCGCGCGGACGTACATGCCTCAGCGGTGATCGCGGCGACGAACCGCGGCCCGGACCGCCGCCTCGACCTGATCGAGGCGCGTCATGATCTGCAGATAGCTGAATCGGAGCACCCGGCGCCCGCGACGGCCGAGCTCCGCGTCGCGGTCTCGATCGGACTCGAATTCGGCACCGAGGTGGTGCGAACGTCCGTCGACCTCGATGACGAGTCGGTCGCCGACGAGGAAGTCGACCCGCCCTACGCCGTCGATGACGACCTGGCGTTGCACCGGCAGACGCATCTCGGTCAGGCGATGCCACAAGACCGTCTCGATGCCGGATTCGCAGACGCCGTCCACGCGCGCGAGCACCGTCTTCGCCGATGCGGGCGCGAGGAGCCGGAGCTCTTCCAGATCGATCGCGAAGCCGGGCCGACTGCGCAGCAGCGAGTCCGCTGCTGCCGCTCCGGCGACGGGCCCGTGGCACGCGATGAGGTCGAGGATCGCGCGTGCGGGTTCGACGACCAGGCACATGCGGTCGGCGTCGCGGCGCCGCCAGTGGATCCGCGTCGAGGGGGACGCCGGGCCGGTGCGGTGAGCTCCCCGCGGCAGCGCGACGTGGAGTCGGTCATCTGGCCAGGTCCATGCGCCGAGCGCCCGCAGTGCGGTCGCGCAGGTCGCGGGTCCTCCCACGCGCGCGCTCGCGAGCAGATCCGGCGGGAGTCCGGGTGCGGCGAAGACACCGCGGCGGACGCGGATCAGCCGGCCGCCGTCGACGAAGGATTCGAGCGCTCTTCTGGTGAGCCCGCCGCGCATGAGCTCCGCGGCGGAGTGGAGGCGATCCGGCTGAAGGCGCTCGAGCATCCGGCCACTGTCGCGCGGTGCAGCCGGCCACGGGGCGCAGCGGCGAATCGGTGGATGGGTACGGGGTGTGAAGGAGGGGCGAGTGCACCGCTGCGGACGCCAGCGCCTTGCGCGGGCGCGGAATCGGTGCCGAGGTCGGATGTCCGTAGCTCCGCGCCGGGCGGGCGGCGTCGGCGGGCCCGCCTAGACTCGGGTACGCGATGAGCATGGTCCTCGAGGGGTTCGACCCCGACCCAGAACCCGGCGCCGGCGGCGCGTCCCCCGGCGTCGACGAGCGCCTGCTCGAGGGGCTCAACCCCCAGCAGCGGGAGGCGGTGGTCTCGCGCGGCAAGGCCCTCCTCATCGTCGCGGGGGCCGGCTCCGGCAAGACGAGCGTCCTCACCCGCCGCATCGCGGGGCTGCTCGACAACCGCGAGGCGTGGCCGAGCCAGATCCTCGCGATCACCTTCACGAACAAGGCCGCCGCCGAGATGCGCGAGCGCGTGCATCAGCTCGTGGGGCAGGCCGCCGAGGGGATGTGGATCTCGACCTTCCACTCGGCGTGCGTCCGCATCCTGCGCCGTCAGGCCGAGGTGTTCGGCATGAAGTCGGGCTTCACGATCTACGACTCCGCCGACAGCCGCGCCCTCATCAAGCGGATCGTGAAGGAGCTGGATGCGGACACGCTCGGGTTCACGGTCGCGGGGGTCGCGGGCCGCATCTCGAAGATCAAGAACGAGCTGGGGGATGTCGAGGACTTCGCCCGGAACGCGAACTACGACGACCCCAAGGAGGCGGGCTTCGTCGAGATCTTCCGTCGCTACACGCAGGGGCTGCGCCGCGCGAACGCACTCGACTTCGACGATCTCATCGGCGAGACCGTGCACCTGTTCCGCAACTTCCCGGAGGTCGCGGCGCTGTACAGGCGGCGCTTCCGGCACGTGCTCGTCGACGAGTACCAGGACACGAACCACGCGCAGTACGCGCTCGTCCGCGAGCTCGTGCAGCCGGTCGAGCCGCAGCACGTCCCCGCCGACACCCGCACGCGCCGCGAGCCCGACGGCTCGATCGCGGGCGCGAGCCTCACGGTCGTCGGCGACTCGGATCAGTCGATCTACGCCTTCCGCGGCGCCGACATCCGCAACATCGTGGAGTTCGAGCGCGACTTCCCGGACACGAAGGTCATCCTCCTCGAGCAGAACTACCGCTCGACGCAGGTGATCCTCGATGCCGCGAACGCCGTCATCTCGAACAACTTCGACCGCAAGGCGAAGAACCTGTTCACGACGAGCGGCCGCGGCGAGCAGATCACCGGCTACACCGGCTACTCGGGCCACGACGAGGCGCAGTTCGTGGCGGACGAGGTCGAGGCGCTCCGCCAGAAGGGCGAGGGCTACGACGACATGGCGGTGTTCGTGCGCACGAACGCGCAGACCCGCCCGCTGGAGGAGATCTTCATCCGCTCGGCGATCCCGTACCGGATCCCCGGCGGCACGAAGTTCTACGACCGCGCCGAGATCAAGGACGCCATGGCGTACCTCATCCAGGTCGCGAACCCGGACGACGACCTGGCGCTCCGCCGCATCATGAACACCCCGCGCCGCGGCATCGGCCCGGCGACGGAGGCCGCGCTGCAGGCGCATGCCGATCGGCTCGGCGTGCCGCTCCGCGAGGCCCTCCGCGAGGTGGGGGAGGTCGGCCTCGGTCCCAAGGTCACGGGCGCGATCCGCGAGCTGTCGACCGTGCTCGACGAGGCGGCGGCGCTCGCGGCCGGCTCGAACACGGCATCCCCGGCGCCGCCGTCGGAGATCCTCGAGCTGCTGCTGCGCCGCACCGCCTTCATCGAGTCGCTCCGGGCCAGCCGGGACGCGCAGGACGAGGCGCGGGCGGAGAACCTCGAGGAGCTCCTCGCGCAGACGAAGGAGTTCCGCAAGCAGAACCCCGAGGGCACGCTCATCGACTTCCTCACGAACGTGGCGCTGCTCGCGGCGGCGGACGAGATCGACGACAGCGACGGCTCCGTCTCGATCATGACCCTCCACACGGCGAAGGGCCTCGAGTACGACACCGTCTTCCTGACGGGTGTCGAGGAGGGGCTCCTGCCCCACCAGATGTCGGCGGGCGAGCCCGGCGGCGTGCAGGAGGAGCGACGGCTGTTCTACGTGGGCGTGACGCGGGCCCGCAAGCGCCTCTTCCTCTCGCTCGCGATGACGCGCGCCCAGTTCGGCGAGACGAGCGTCGCGATGCCGAGCCGCTACCTGCAGGAGATCCCGATGGAGCTCGTGGAGTGGCGGCAGTCGCCCGGCATGGCGACCTCGCGCGGCGGGACCCAGCCGCGGGCGCTCAACGCGCGACGCGGGCCCGGCGAGGGCGGCGCGGCGGGCGGCCGCTTCAGCCTCCGCGACTCGCTCCCGGCCGCCGCATCCCGCCCGCCGCGGGAGAAGCGCGAGTGGACGAGCGCGGTCACGAACGCGGTGCGCGACAACGGCGACCTCGCCCTCGAGCCGGGCGACCGCATCCGGCACGCCGACTTCGGCGAGGGCCGGGTGACGGATGTCACGGGCGTCGGCCCGAAGCGGGTCGCGGAGGTGCAGTTCGAGCAGTCGGGGCGCAAGCGCCTGCTCATCAAGATCGCCCCGATCGAGAAGCTGTGAGTCGAGGGCTGAGCGGGGCTCGACTCCGCTAGGCTTCGGGCATCCCTTCCCCGATGGAGCCGGAGACCCTCATGCCCTCGAACACCGAGATCACCTTCAGCGTCGATGTCGCCGCGGCCCGCGCCGTCGTGATCGGCGCCCTCGAGGCGGAGGGCTACACGCTCTCGCCGTCCACCCCCGGCTGGTCGAAGGCGACCCGCGGCAGCATGCCGCTGACGCTGCTGCTCGGCGGCCTCGCCGGCAAGAACTTCCACGTCGGCTTCCTCGTGGGCGAGCGCGTCGACGAGCAGGGCCGCGCCTCGTTCCGCATCGATCGCGACCTCGCGACGGGCGCCGTCAAGGGCGGCGCGATCGGCGCGGTCCGCACCGACAAGGCCTACGTCTCGGCGGTCGAGGCGGTCGCGGCGGCGGCCCGCCGCGCGGGCGTGCTCGTCGAGCACCGCACGATCGCCTAACCCCCGTTCGGGTGGTACCTGCCTGGCGCGGGCGGACGTAGCATCATCGGGCGCGGATCCGCGCGATCCTCGATTTCCGGAGTTCCGTTGCCCCGTCTCGCGCCCCGCGCCGCCATCGCGCTCCTCGCCGCCGCCGCGCTCCTCTCAGCTCCTGTCGCCGTCGCGCCCGCCGCTGCGGCGCCGGCCAGCCAGCTCGCCGGCGTCGCGCTCGAGCGCAGCGACAACATGATCTATCCGATCCGCGACGGCTACGACGACACGGTCGTCCTCACCTTCGCGGGCTTCGCGGACACGGGCGAGCTCGTCGACGAGGCGGTGGAGGGCACCCTCCGCGTGCGCCTCGGCTCCAGGACGGTCGCGAGCTGGCCGATCCGCTCGAGCGCGCGGGCCGAGTTCAGGTGGGGCGGCCGGGTCGGCGGGGTCACGAAGGCCGGCACGTTCATCGCGACGGCGAGCATCACGAACGCGGACGGCGACGTGCTGCAGGATTCGACCTCCGTCAAGGTGAGCACGAAGCGCCTCGTGAAGAAGACGACGACGCAGAGGGTGTCCGCGCTCGCATCGCTCCGACGCTGCACCGATATCGAGGACGATTTCACGGCTCGGTGCTTCGAGGTTCTGTTCCCGAGGAACAGCGGCGGCATCAATTACTCGGGCGGTCGAGGCGGATCGGGATCCTGGGCGACTCGCGCCGTTCACGGCCTCGCCCTTCCCGCCGCCGTCCGCTCGAGCGTCGTACCGGCGAAATTCAGGGTGAGCAGCTCGATGGAGATCGAGGGTGGCACCGCGATCGCGGCCTGTCGAGCCTCGCGCTCGCTCAGCGGCTGCGGCGACAGCGGCACCGGATCCATGCGGACGACCAGCGGGACCCTCTCGTCCCCGACCGTGACGCTGTCGCCCCGGTCGACGCGCCTCAACTGGGCCGTGCTGCTGCGGGGCAAGGCCGACGCGATGGCGACGAGCTACACGATCACGACGACGACCTACTCGCTTCGCTGAGCCGCGCGAGCGCCTGGCGCGAGGGCAGCTCGCGGAGGGCGCGAGGCGCCAGCCGGTGCAGTGCGCGCACGATCCGCACGACGCGCGAGAAGCGCGCCGCGTCGTACCGCAGCCCGTAGGCCGAGCGCAGCGAGGGCGGCAGCAGCCCCGTCGTGAGCACGCGTACCCAGGGCATGGCGAGGCGCCCCCACCAGGGCACCGCGATGGGATGCAGGATGTCGTCCGCGATGCGCTGCGCGTCCTCGCCGACCGCCAGCCGCGAGCGCGCGTCGGCCCAGTAGGCGTCGAAGGCCTCGGGTCCGTCCGGCCACTCGCCCGGGGGCACCTGGAGCAGGGTCCCGATTGCGGCGGCCCGCTCGAGGATCTCAGCCCGAAGCGCCGGCTCCATCCGGCCGTGCAGCAGCTCGTGCACCTCGATCCCGGTCTGCGCGAGCGTCGCGGCAACCCAGAGCTGGCGCCCGGGGTCCCTGCCGCCTGGCACGCCTTCGTGCGCGCGGTCGACCATTGACGCCGCGAGCGCGCGCAGCTCGGCGCCGCCGAGCGCGACGGCGTAGACGTAGCCGAGCGTGTGTCGGAGGCGGCGCATCGGCTCGCGCGCGAAAGCGCTGTGCGCGGCGACGCCGGCCGCGACCACGGGGTCGGCGACCTGCAGCAGGATCGCCGCGGGACCGCCGAGCACGAGCGCCCCGTCACGGGTGTAGCGCTCGAAGGCGGGAGAGCCGGGCATGCCCCATGGTCGCACCCGGCCGGGAGAAGAACCCGGGAAGTTTCCTCCGCGATCCGGCCGCCCGGCTGATCGGCCCCCGCGCGAGCCGGTAGAGTGGCCGATGGCCGATTTCTCTCGACATCGACATATCTCGGCGTCGAGACTGCGGCTGCCCACCCCCGACCATCCGACGCGATTGGGATGAATTCAGCGTGGATCTCTACGAGTACCAGGCCCGTGATCTGTTCGAGAAGTACGGTGTGCCGGTGCTCCCGGGCATCGTCGCCGACACCCCGGAGGCGGTGCGCGCGGCCTCCGAGCAGCTCGGCGGCGTGACCGTCGTCAAGGCGCAGGTGAAGACCGGCGGCCGCGGCAAGGCCGGCGGCGTCAAGGTCGCGAAGACCCCCGAGGATGCGGAGGCCGCCGCGCGCGACATCCTCGGCCTCGACATCAAGGGCCACGTGGTCAAGCGCGTCATGGTCGCCGCGGGCGCCGACATCGCGGAGGAGTACTACTTCTCCGTGCTACTCGACCGGGCCGAGCGCTCCTACCTCTCCCTCGCCTCCTTCGAGGGCGGCATGGAGATCGAGCAGCTCGCGGAGGAGCGCCCCGAGGCACTCGCGCGCATCGAGGTCGTGCCGGGCGAGGGCATCACCCTCGAGAAGGCGACCGAGATCGCGACCGCGGCCCGCTTCCCGGCCGAGCTCGTCGAGAAGGTCGCGCCCGTGCTCGTGAAGCTCTACGAGGTCTACACGGGCGAGGACGCGACGCTCGTCGAGGTCAACCCGCTCGTGCTCACGGGTGCCGGCGACATCGTCGCCCTCGACGGCAAGATCACGCTCGACGAGAACGCCGGCTTCCGCCACGCGGAGCACGAGGCGCTCGAGGACAAGGACGCCGCCGACCCGCTCGAGGCGAAGGCGAAGGCGAACGACCTCAACTACGTGAAGCTCGACGGCCAGGTCGGCATCATCGGCAACGGCGCGGGCCTCGTCATGTCGACGCTCGACGTCGTCAGCTACGCGGGCGAGGCGCACGGCGGCGTGAAGCCGGCGAACTTCCTCGACATCGGCGGCGGCGCCTCGGCGGAGGTCATGGCGAACGGCCTCGACGTCATCCTCGGCGACGCGCAGGTCAAGAGCGTCTTCGTCAACGTCTTCGGCGGCATCACCGCCTGCGACGCCGTCGCGAACGGCATCGTGAAGGCGCTCGAGATCCTCGGCGACGCCGCGACGAAGCCGCTCGTGGTGCGCCTCGACGGCAACAAGGTCGAGGAGGGCCGTCAGATCCTCGCCGACGCGAACCACCCGCTCATCTCGCTCGCGACCACCATGGACGACGGCGCCGCGAAGGCCGCCGAGCTCGCGAACGCGGCCGCCTGAGCCCCGCCGGATCACCGATCAAGGACTGAACAGAACATGTCGATCTTCCTCAACAAGGACTCCAAGGTCATCGTCCAGGGCATCACCGGCGGCGAGGGCACCAAGCACACGGCGCTCATGCTCAAGGCCGGGACCCAGGTCGTCGGCGGCGTGAACGCCCGCAAGGCCGGCACGACCGTCAGCCACACCGCGCAGGACGGCTCCTCGGTCGAGCTGCCCGTGTACGGCACCGTCGCGGAGGCGATGGCCGAGACCGGCGCCGACGTCTCGATCGCCTTCGTGCCCCCGGCCTTCGCGAAGGACGCGATGATCGAGGCCGTGGATGCCGGCATCCCGCTCCTCGTCGTCATCACGGAGGGCATCCCCGTGCAGGACACGGCGGAGGCCTGGGCTCACGCGAAGGCGAAGGGCACGACGCGCATCATCGGCCCGAACTGCCCCGGCATCATCACGCCCGGGGAGTCGCTCGTCGGCATCACGCCCGCCACGATCACGGGCACGGGCCCGATCGGCCTCGTCTCGAAGTCGGGCACGCTGACCTACCAGATGATGTTCGAGCTCCGCGACTTCGGCTTCTCGACCGCGATCGGCATCGGCGGCGACCCCATCGTCGGCACGACCCACATCGACGCGCTCGCCGCCTTCGAGGCGGACCCCGAGACCGAGGCGATCGTCATGATCGGCGAGATCGGCGGCGACGCCGAGGAGCGCGCGGCCGAGTTCATCAAGGCGAACGTGACGAAGCCGGTCGTCGGCTATGTCGCCGGCTTCACCGCCCCCGAGGGCAAGACGATGGGCCACGCGGGCGCGATCGTCTCCGGCTCCGCGGGCACCGCGCAGGCGAAGAAGGAGGCCCTCGAGGCCGCCGGCGTGAAGGTCGGCAAGACGCCGAGCGAGACCGCGCAGCTCATGCGCGAGATCCTCGAGCAGCGCTAGCGGCATCCGCGCCCCCGAACTGGGGGCGAGGGAACACGACGACCCCGGGTCTTCCCCGGGGTCGTCGCCGTCTCCCGGGGTCTAGCGTCGGAGACGCGCGGGGCGTCGAGGCTCCGCGCGTCCACACTCGCGACCCGAAAGCGAAGTTCGATGCCTCTTGCCCTGCCCCAGCGCGCTCTCGCCGCGATCGCCGCGGTCGGACTGCTCGTCGGAGGGCTCACCCTCCTGCCGGCTGCCGCTGCATCCGCCGCCGACGGCGTCCTCGACGCCTCGAACTCCGGGCCGACGGCGGCGACCTCGATCACGGCACAGATCACCTGGGCGCAGACATTCCAGCCGACGTGGTCGAGCTCGCTCACCCGCGTCGACATCATGGCCCCTGGCGTGTCCGCCGTCTCGCTGCAGAGCGTCTCGAACGGCTCGCCGACCGGCACCGTGCTGTCGAGCGGGACGATCGGCGCTCCCGCGGCCGACGGCTGGGCCAGCGCCACCTTCGCCTCGCCGGCTCAGGTCACCGCAGGCGCGCAGTACGCGATCGTCTTCGTCGCGAACGGGGCGCTCTCGGTGACGGGGGACTCGTACCCGGACGGCAATCTGGTCTACCAGGAATCGAGCTCGCGCTGGAACTCCTACCCTGAGTACGACACCTCGTTCCGCACCTACCTGGGCACGCCCCCGACGATCACGGGCGGCTCCTTCGAACTCCGCCGCGGCGCCGTCGCCTCGGGCGTCGATCTCGCGGTCACCCCGTCCACGGCAACCCTCTCGCTCGCACCGGGCAGCGCCGCCCTTCCAGCGGGTCTCGGCTTCTCGGGGCACTCGATCGTCGGCACCCCGCGGGAGTCGGTGACGCGCACCGTGACGGTCCGCGCAACGAACGACGGCATCACCCGCGACGCGCAGGTGACGCTCACGGTCAAGGGCATCCCGTCTGCGATCACGGGCGTCGCGGGCGAGGGGCACGACGGCGCCGTCCTCCTCACCTGGAACGCGCCGGCGGATGCGGGCAACGGCGGTGCGCTCACCTACCGGGTGCGCGTGACGGAGGCCGAGAGTGGCGCCGCGGTCGCGACGATCACCACGAGGGGCCGCGCCATCATGTTCGTCGACCTCGACAACGCGAAGGACTACCGCTTCGAGGTCGACGCGCACAACGCTGACGTCGAGGGCTGGAGCCCTTCCGTCACCGCGGTCGTCGCGCCGCCCGCTGCACCCTCTGCGCCCCGGAAGCTCGCGGTCGAGGAGGACGACGAGCGGATCACCCTGCGCTGGGACGCCCCCGCGAGCGACGGCGGCTCGCCGATCGTCCGCTACGAGGTCACCCTCGACGGCGGCGCCAGCTGGACTCCGCAGACCTCCCCGCTCGTGCTCTCGGGTGCGAACGGCGAGGAGATCCAGGCGTCGGTGCGTGCACACAACCGCTCGCGCCAGAGCGAGGCCGTCTCGACGGCCGGCACCCCGCGGACCGTCCCCGACGCCCCCGCGATCAGCGCGGTCTCGCCGCGTGACGGCGCCGTGGATGTCGCCTGGTCGGCTCCCGACTGGAACGGCGGCTCGGCCATCACGGGCTACCTCGTGCAGCACCGCGAGGTCGACACCCTCACGTGGTCGGGCTCCGGGCGGTCGCCGGCGAGCGAGCGCGAGGCGCCCGTGACCGGCCTCCAGAATGGCGTGACGTACGAGTTCCGGGTGATCGCGCTCAACGAGGCGGGCGAGAGCGAGGCCTCGGACGCCGAGACCGAGATCCCGTTCCGCGCCCCGGACGCGCCGAGCCTGAAGCTCACCGCGCAGGGAGACGGCACGCTCGACTTCGCGTGGTCAGCACCGGAGTTCGACGGCGGTCGCGCGATCGAGGGCTGGTTGCTCGAGTACCGGGCTGAGGGCGACGCGGGCTGGACGGGCTACAGCGAGCCCCCGCTCGGCACCACGACGGCGACGGTCGAGGGCCTCGTGCCCGGCACCGACTACGCGTTCCGGGTGCGCGCGGTCAACGAGGCCGGCGCCGGGGAGGGCTCGGCGCCGGTCGACGCCCGCTTCGCGGTCGCCTCGGACGCTCCGACCGAGCTCACGGCGGTGCCGCAGGACGGCGCGGTCGAGCTGAGCTGGCGGGCTCCGGCCGAGCTCGGCGGCTCGGATGCGACCCGCTACGAGATCGTCTGGTCGTGGGAGGGCGTGCAGCGCTCGAACGAGATGATCGTCGTCGGCACCACCGCGACGGTGGAGGGCCTGCGCAATGGGACGCCCGTCATCTTCCGGGTGCACGCGATCACCGCGGCGGGCACGGGCGATGACGCGACCGTGACGGCGACGCCGTTCGGGGTCTCGATCGAGCTGCGGGATGCGGAGGGCGAGGAGCTCGCCGAGCTCCACCCGGGCGACGAGTTCACGATCGCCGACTCGCAGCTGCCCGCGGGCACCGAGGTGAGCGCAGAGCTCCACTCGACGCCCGTCGCGCTCGGCTCGGCGACCGTCGGCGCCGACGGCGCGCTCGCCATCGACACGGCGATCCCGGCCGGCGCCGAGCTCGGCCGCCACACGGTCGTCGTCGAGCTCGACGTGCCCGGCGTCGGCGTGCAGACGGCGCGCGTCCCGGTGCGCATCACGGCGGCGCCGGAAAACGCGACCGCCGCGGCGGGTCTCGCCCTCACCGGGGGAGATGCGGCGCCCATCGGGCTCGCCGCGCTCCTCCTGCTCGGACTGGGCGCGGTGCTGACTCGCCGCACCCGGGGTGCGCTCGGCTCCTGATCCAGCCGGACGCACCGGGAGCGGATGCCGCCTCCCCCGACGGGGCGGCATCCGCCCCCCCCCCCGAAGTGGGGGAGGTGCAGGCGGACGGCCCCGGGGAAACCCCGGGGCCGTCCGCGCGTTCCGGCGTCTAGCGTCGGGACGGCGTGGGGCCTCGTGGCGCCGCGCCTCCGTCCCGCGCGACCCGAAAGCGACGCCCATGCCCCTCTCCCTCTCCCGGCGTGCGCTCGTCGCGCTCGCGGCGGTCCTCACGCTGACGACCGGATTGCTCCTCGTGCCGGCCGGCGCCGCGCACGCGGCCTCGACGCTCGACCAGGAGAACCTGGGCCCCAGGGAGGCGACGGCGACGAACAGCGTGATGTACGCGCAGACCTTCACCGCCGGGCTCAGCGGGCGGCTCGTCGAGGCGCAGTTCTCCGTCGTTGACGATGCGACCGGGGCGCTCCAGCTCATGACGGTCCGCGACGGGAATCCGGATGCGCTCCTCGCGACGGCGGTGTCCGCGGGCTCGGCGGACGGCCTCACGAGCTGGACCTTCGATCCCGCGCCGCCGGTCACGGCGGGGACCCGCTACGCGCTCGTCGTCCCCTCGGGCGGGCTCTCCGCGACGGTGATGACGCGCGAGCAGTACCCGCGCGGCGCGGCCGTGGTCCACCACGAGGGAGCGTGGCGGTCATTCGAGGGGTGGTACGACTTCCGTTTCCGGACCTTCGTCGACGCGACGCCGCCGACCGTCGCCGGCGGCAGCTTCGAGGCCCGACGCGACGTGGCGGTCTCCGGCATCGACCTGGGCGTCACGCCGTCGACCGCCGTGCTCGCACTCGCCCCGGGCAGCGACCCGCTCCCCGCCGGTCTCCGCATCTCGGGGCACACGATCAGCGGCACGCCGACGGAGTCGGTGACCCGCACCGTCAGGGTCCGCGCCACGAACGACGGCATCGTCGCGGACGCGGACGTGACGCTCGCCGTGCGCGGCGTGCCGAGTGCGGTCAGGGGGCTTCGGGGCACGGGGCTCGATGGCGCCGTCGGCCTGAGCTGGGACGCCCCGCAGGATGCGGGGAACGGCGGGATGATCACCTACCGGATCGTCGTCGCCGAGGTGGGCGGCGATCCGATCGCCACGTACTGGACCGGTGGCCGCCAGGCCCTGATCGACTCGCTCGACAACGCGAAGCGCTACCGCGTCGAGATCGTCGCGATGAATGCGCAGGGCGGCGGCTTCGGGCCCCCTGAGTCCCTGGTCGTGGACCCGCCGGCCGCGCCATCGGCACCGCGGGAGCCGGTCGTCGAGGGGTCCGACGGGGCCATCGCGGTCAGCTGGGGCGCGCCCGCCTCGGACGGCGGCTCGCCGATCCTCGGCTACGAGGCCAGCATCCGCGGCGGCGACTGGCGGCAGGTCACCTCGCCGCTCGTCGTCGACGGCGTGAACGGGGAGCCGATCGAGGTGCTCGTGCGCGCCCGCAACCGCGCACGGCACGGGTCGTCGCTCGCCGTCTCCGGCACCCCGCGCACCGTCCCCGGCGCGCCCGAGGTGCGGGACCTCGTGCCGCAGGACGGCGCGATGGAGCTCGAGTGGTCGGCGCCCGCCTCGGACGGCGGCGCGGCGATCACGGGCTACGTCGTCGAGCACCGCGCGATGGGCGAGTCGCGGTGGACGGCCTCCGCACCGAGCCCGGCCTCGGCGCGGAGCGCCCGGGTGACGGGTCTCGAGAACGGCGTGCGGTACGAGATCCGTGTGCTCGCGCGCAACGGGGCCGGCGACGGGCGGCCCTCGGGCATCTGGTCGACGAAGCCCCTGAGCGCCCCCGGAGCGCCCCGGCTCGAGCTCGCGGGCCAGGGCGACGGCACGATCGAGCTGCGCTGGCGGGCGCCGGCCCTCGACGGCGGCAGCCCGGTGACCGGCTGGACGCTCGAGGTGCGCGCGGCGGACGAGGCGAGCTGGCGCGCCCATGCCGCCTACGGGTCCGCGGCGCGGACCGCGACGGTGCAGGGCCTGCGTGCCGGCACGGACTACCTCCTCCGGCTGCGGGCCGTGAACGAGGCGGGCGCCGGCGCGGCCTCCGAGGCGGTCGAGGCGCGGGTCGCGGCGGCCGCCGGCGCGCCCGCCGCGCTCGCGGCCCGGCCGCTCGACGGCGCCCTCGCCCTGAGCTGGGAGGCACCCGCCCAGGACGGCGGCTCGCCGGTCACGGGCTACGAGATCGCCTGGACGGCCCCGGGTCTGCCGCGATCCGAGGTGCAGACGGTGACGGGCACGAGCGCGAGGATCGAGGGCCTCGCCAACGGCACGCCGGTCACCGTCCGGGTGTCGGCGGTCACGGCCGCGGGCCGGGGCGAGGCCGCCTCCGTCGTCGCGACGCCCTTCATCCTCTCGCCGGTCCTCCTCGGCGCCGGCGGGAGCGAGCTCGCGTCGGTCGCGGCCGGCGGCACGATCGTCGTCGCCGACACCGGGCTCCCGGAGGGCACCCGGGCCACGGCCGAGCTGCACTCGACACCGGTGGAGCTCGGGGAGGCGAGGGTCGGTGCCGACGGCCGTCTCCGGATCGAGGCCCGCGTCCCCGCGACGACCGAGCCGGGACGCCACACCGTCGTCCTCCGGGTGGAGGTGCCGGGCGCCGGAGTCAGCGAGGCCCGCATCCCGCTCCGGGTCACCGCGGCCGGGTCCGCGGCCGAGTCGTCGGACGGCTCCGTGGCGGCGGTGCTCGCCGCCACGGGCGGCGACGCGGCACCCCTCGGGCTCGCCGCGCTCCTCCTGCTCGCCCTCGGCGCGAGCCTGCTCCGCCGCGGCCGGCGCGCCGGGGTCTCCTGAGCCCGGTGCTCAGCGCAGCTGGCGGCGCGAGCGCAGGCCCAGCTTCGCGAGGGCCCTGGCGAGGTGGTACTCGACCGTCTTGACCGCGACGTGGAGCTCGTCGGCGATCTCCCGGTTGAGCCGGCCCGCCGCGGCGAGCTCCGCGACCTCCCGCTCACGGGGGGTCAGCGCCGACCAGGATGCGGCCGGCGCCGGCCTCGCCGAGCCCTCGCGCGGCGTGCTCGGCGTGGTCCCCGCGAGACCGAGGCGCACGGCGGCCGCGCGGGCCAGGCGGAGCGTCGTCGCCGCCTCGTCGCCGGCACCCGCCCGTCCGAGTGCGCCGCCGAGCGACTCGAGGGCGACCGCCCGCGCCCAGGGGGTCTCGGCGAGGTCGCTCGCCGCGGCCGCCTCGCGGTATGCCGTCACCGCGCCCGCGGCATCCCCGCGCAGCTCCGCCGCGAGGCCCAGCACCCACTGCGGGTGGCCGAACAGCGCCGAGGCGCCCTCCGGGACCCGGGCGAGCTGCGCCCGCGCCTCCGCCTCCCGTCCGAGCCGCACGAGCGCCTCCGCGCGGAGCACCCGCCAGCCGCCCGCGCCGGCCGCATCGACCGTCGCGCCGACCGCGGAGCCCTCGAGCCCCTCGAAGGCGAGCAGCACCCCCTCGGGGTCGCCGCGCCCGCGCTCGAGGAGCGCCGTCGCCACCGTGATGATCCCCGTCGTCTGCGGCACCGGGCGGCGCCGCTCGTGCTCGCGGGCGGCGCGGATGCGGCGCGCGGCCGACTGCAGCTCGCCCCGCTGGGCGTCGAGCATCGCGAGGACGGTGTGCGCCATCCCGTCGCTGAGCGACTCGCCGCTCGTGAGGGAGAGCCCCAGGATCTCCTCCGCATCCCGTTCGGCGCCCGGCCAGTCGCCCGTCGCGTACCCCGAGAACGCGGTCATGGCGAGCGCGAGCTGGAGCACCGGCGTCGAGCCGCTCGCGCGTGCCTCCGCGACCGCCTGCGCGAACACGGCGGAGGACTCCCGGTGCTGCCCGCCGTAGAGCGCCACCTGGCCGAGCATGATGCGCGCCTCCGCGTTCCCCATGGCGACGGGGCGGTCGTCGCCGGGATGGAGGAGCTCGCCGATCGCGGGACGCGGGTCGCCGAGGCCCCCGATCCACTGCGCGCCCGCGAGCAGCAGTCGGCGCCGCTGCTCGTGCGCGGACTCGGCGGCCGCCTCGAGGGGGGATGCCGTGGCCGGCGCGGCGTCCGGCTCGCGTGCGGCGGCCAGCACGGCGTCCGGATCGCCCGCGGCCCAGGCGAGCCCGCCCTCCACGACCGCGCGGAAGGCGGAGCCGCGTCCCGCCTCCTCGCCGAGGGCGCGGACGCGGCGGCGGGCCAGGTCGAAGTCGCCGGCCACGAAGTCGAGCCCGGCGAGTGCGAGCTCCCGTCGCGGCGAGGCCGGCAGCCCCTCGAGGGCGGGGGCGAGCGACCGGGCGAGCGTCTGCTCGTCGGCGAGCGTCGCGAGCTCGGCCGCCTGGAGGAGCAGCAGCGCGCGGGCGGCCGCGTCCCGTCGCACGCCGGCCGCCCGGGCGGCGTGTCGCGCGGCGAGCGCGAGCCGCCCCGCCCGCGCGGCCTCCGCCGCCGCGTCCGCGAGCTCGTCGGCGACGGCCTCGTCCGTCAGCTCCGTCGCGGCGAGGAGGTGGGTCGCGCGCCGCTCACCCTCGAACTGCTCGGCCACCGCCGCGTGGAGTGCCCGACGGCGGGCGTCGGGGAGCGCGTGCCGGATGCCCTCGCGAATGCGGGCGGAGGCGATCCGCACCTCCCGCTGCCCGATGTCGTCGGCGAGGTCGAGGAGGCCCGTGCGCATGGCGTCGTCGAGGGACACCTCGAGGCCGGTCAGCTCGGAGATGGCGAGGACGGTCGACAGCGGCACCGCATCCCCCGCGACCGCGGCGATCGCGAGGAGGGCGCGCCCCGTGTCGCCGCAGCCGGCGAGGCGGACCTCGAGCTCCTCGGCGAAGGCGCTCGGGACGGGCAGCGAGTCCGGCACGCGCACGCGCAGCCGCGGGCCGAGCCCGTCGATGGCCGTCACGAGGTGCAGCGGGTTGCCGTCGGTGAGCTCCGTCAGGCGGGCCGCATCCGCGGGTCGCAGCCCCTCGACGCCGCGCTCGAGCGCGAGCCGCGCGACGGCCGCCCTGCCGAGCCCGTCGAGCCGGAGGACGCGGGCTCGCTCGCCGGATGTGCCGCGCGTGAGGAGGGCGTGCATCCGCCCCTGCGGCCGGCTCGCGACGACGACGAGCACGCGCCCGTGACGCAGCCGGCGGAGCGCCCGCCAGATCGTGTCGGCGCTCGCCGCGTCGAGCTCCTGCGCGTCGTCGATCGCGATCAGGAGTGGGTGCTCCTCGGCGGCGGCGGCGCAGGCGGCGAGGAGGCCGGCCGCCGTGGCCGCGGTGTCCGCCCCCGCGCGGCGCCGCCTCGCGCCGAGCGCCGCGAGCAGCGCGTCGACGCCCGCGTTGGGGTCGCCGCCGACCTCCCGGGCCGAGAGCTCGACGATGCGCGTCTCGACGGCGCGCCCGGCGAGTCGGTCCAGCAGCCAGGTCTTGCCGCTGCCGAGCTCGCCCTCGATCACGATGACCTGCGGCTCGGCGCCGCGGGCGCGCTCCAGCGCGGCGGCGAGCCGCGACTCCTCGACCGGACGCTGGACCACGGGACCTCCAGGACTGGGGGTGCGCCTGCATCCTCCCAGGGTCAGACCCTAGGGGATCGCGTGCTGCCGGGGCGCGATCCGGTAGTCGAAGGAGCCGGTGTAGCGGAACACCTCGCCGAGGAGCGGCGCGCGCATCCGCAGGTCGACGCGCTGTCGACCCGCCGGACCGATGCGCTCGTCGAGCTCGACGACGGCGAGCGGCGGGAGGGGCAGGCGCAGCGGGCCGAGCCGCAGCCAGAGCCGCTCCGAGCGCATCCGCATGCCGCCGTCGACGACGTGGAGCGCGAGCCGCACCTCGAGGCCGCCGCGGCGGCCCAGCCGGTCGTGGAGCTCGCCGTCGACGACCGACATGCGGTCGAGCATGACCCGCGAGCGTCCCGGGAACTCGAAGGTGCGACGGGCGCGCAGCCCGTCGCCGTCCGGCGTGTTCGTCGTCGTGAAGGGGATGTCGCGGCCGAGCTCCGGGAACAGCACGCCCCGCCACGCGAGCCACGACCACAGCGGCCGCAGCCAGCGCACCCGCGAGCCGGCCTCCTCGTACACGCCCGTGCCGTGCCCGACGCAGCCCTCCGGCGGCGCCGAGAAGTAGGCGAGGAGGCGGGGGTCGAGCTGCGCGAAGCGCGCCCCGAGCACCCGCTGGGTCACCGACTCGGCCATGAGGGCATTCTGCCTGGGCGGGCGCCGGGCGAGGGCGTGCCGGGCCGGTGTGCGTCGTCCGCGCGGTTAGGGTCGCAACCGTGACCCGCCGACTCACCGTGCTCTACGCCGCCCTCGAGGCGCTGCTCGCGGTCGGCATCGGCGTCGCCATCCCTCTCGTGCCGCTCACCGTGCTGTGGGCGGCGGAGTACGGCTTCGGCCCCGACTGGGCGGTGTTCTGGCGCGCCGCCGTCGACACGTGGCTCATCGGGCACGGGGTCGATGTGACGCTGCGCCTCGACCCGGCGCTCGCCGGGGGGCTGGGCGGGGCGGCGACCGAGCCGGTCGTCGTGACGCTGGCGGCGCTCGGCTTCGCCGTCCTGACGCTCCTGCTCGGCGTCCGCGCCGGCGGCCGCGTCGCCGAGACGGGCCACCGGCTCCTCGGGGGCGCCGTCGCGACGGCGGCCGTCGGCGTGCTCGGGCTCGCGCTCGCGTGGACGGCGGTCCACGAGGCGGCCAGGCCCTCGCTCGTGCAGGCGGGCCTGCTGCCGGCTGCGATCTTCGGCGCCGGCATCCTCATCGCGGTCCTCCGGGCGGGCCCCGAGGTCGGCCCCGATGCCCCCGGCAGCTCGCTCCGCGACTGGATCGCCGACTGGCCGCCGCGCCTGCGCGTCGCCGTCGCGGGCGCGCTGCGTGCGGGCGCCGCCTCCGCCGCGATCGTCGTGCTCGTGTCGGCGGTGGGCGTCGCGGTGCTCGTCTTCGCCTCCTACGCGGAGATCATCCGGCTGTACGAGTCGCTCCACAGCGAGGTCGCGGGCGGGATCGCGCTGACGCTCGGGCAGCTCGCGGTCGTGCCCAACCTCGTCATCTGGGCGGCGTCGTGGGCCGTCGGGCCGGGCTTCGCGCTCGGCACGGGCTCCACGATCTCGCCGCTCGGCACGGCCGTCGGGCCCGTCCCCGCGGTGCCGATCCTCGGCGCCCTGCCCGCAGGCGAGCTCGACTACGGCTTCGCGGCCGTCCTCGTGCCGGTCGCGGCCGCCTTCCTCGCGGGCGCCTGGCTGCGGAGCGGGCTCGTCCGCCGCATCGACTCGCGGCCGGGCGCGGCCGGCTGGCTGGTCGGGACGGCAGTGGGCGGCGCGCTCGTCGGCGGCGCCATCATGGGGCTCCTCGCCTGGTGGTCGGGAGGCTCGGCCGGCCCGGGCCGGCTGGTCGAGGTGGGGCCGGACCCGCTGCTCGTCGGCGCGATCGCGGCGGGGGAGTTCGCCCTGGGCCTCGGCGCGGGGGTCGCGGCGGCGGGGGTCGGGCGGCGCTTCATCGGCGCCGACGACGGCGATGCGGCCGAGATGCCGAGCCACGACGCCGAGCGCCGGGGCGAGCCGGCTGCGCCGCTCGGCGGCCCCGACGCGAGCCGCTAGGCTGGGGCGGTGCTCCGGCTGGTCGTCCTCATCTCCGGGGGCGGCTCCAACCTCCGGGCCCTCCTCGAGGCCTCCGAGGACGCCGCCTTCCCGGCCCGCGTCGTCGCCATCGGCGCCGACCGCGACGCGGAGGGCCTCGCCCACGCCGAGGAGTTCGGCATCCCCGCCTTCACGGTGCCCTTCACCGCCTACCCCGACCGCGAGTCCTGGGGTGCGGAGCTCGTCGAGCAGCTCGGCGTGTGGGAGCCGGACCTCGTCGTCCTCTCCGGCTTCATGCGCCTGCTCCCGCCCGCCGCGGTCGAGGCGCTCTCGCCGGGGCTCATCAACACGCATCCCGCCTACCTCCCGGAGTTCCCGGGGGCGCACGGCGTCCGCGACGCGATCGCGGCCGGCGTGACGCAGACGGGCGCGAGCGTCATCGTCGTGGACTCGGGCGTCGACTCGGGGCCGATCATCGCGCAGGAGCGCGTGGCCGTCCTCCCGGGCGACACCGAGTCGACCCTCCACGACCGCATCAAGCTCGTCGAGCGGCGGCTGCTCGTGCAGTCCGTCCTCGACATCGCCGACGGAACCATCGACCTGAAGGAGCTCGCGTGAGCGGCCCCCAGCACGACCCCGCCCTGTACCGCCCCCGCGACGTCGTCCCCATCCGGCGCGCCCTCATCTCGGTGAGCGACAAGACCGGGCTCCTCGAGCTCGCGGCGGCGCTCGCCCAGGCGGGCGTCGAGATCGTCTCGACCGGCTCGACCGCGAAGACGATCGCGGAGGCCGGGCATCCGGTCACCGAGGTCTCGAGCGTCACCGGGTTCCCCGAGTCGCTCGACGGCCGCGTCAAGACGCTCCACCCCGCCGTGCACGCCGGCCTCCTCGCCGACCTCCGCCTCGCCCACCACGAGGCGCAGCTCGAGGAGCTCGGCATCCGCGCCTTCGACCTCGTCGTCGTGAACCTCTACCCCTTCGTCGAGACGGTCGCCTCGGGCGCCCAGGGGGATGCCGTGGTCGAGCAGATCGACATCGGCGGCCCCGCCATGGTGCGCGCGAGCGCGAAGAACCACGCGAACGTCGCGATCGCCGTGAGCCCCGACAGCTACCCGCAGATCGTGAAGGCGCTGCAGCTCGGCGGCACGACGCTCGCGCAGCGCCGCCGCCTCGCGACCGCCGCCTTCAGCCACACCGCCGCCTACGACACGGCCGTCGCGGGCTGGTTCGCGAGCGAGGGCTGGGTCGACGGCGGCACGCCCGACACGAGCGACTTCGCCCCGACCCTCACGCTCCGCGGCGAGCTCGCGTCGTCGCTGCGCTATGGCGAGAACGCGCACCAGGCCGCCGCGCTGTACACGACCGACACGACCGCGGGGATCGCCCAGGCGGAGCAGCTCCACGGCAAGGAGATGTCCTTCAACAACTACGTGGATGCGGATGCGGCGCTGCGGGCCGCCTACGACCACGAGGAGCCGACGGTCGCGATCATCAAGCACGCGAACCCGTGCGGCATCGCGACCGCCTCCGACATCGCGCGGGCGCATCGCAAGGCGCACGAGTGCGACCCGGTCTCCGCCTTCGGCGGCGTCATCGCCGCGAACCGGCCCATCACGCTGGCCGCGGCGGAGTCGATCAAGGACATCTTCACGGAGGTCGTGGTCGCGCCCGACTTCGAGCCGGAGGCGCTCGCCGTCCTGCAGTCGAAGAAGAACATCCGTCTCCTCCGTCTGCCCGCCGACTTCGTGCGGCCGGCGCGCGAGGTGAAGCAGATCTCGGGCGGCCTGCTCGCCCAGGACGTCGACGCGCACTTCGCGCCGGTCTCGAGCTGGACGCTCGTCGCCGGCGAGCCCGCCGACGAGGCGACCCTCGCCGACCTCGAGTTCGCGTGGCGCGCCTGCCGCGCCGTGAAGTCGAACGCGATCCTCCTGGCGAACGGCCGGGCGGCGGTCGGCGTCGGCATGGGCCAGGTCAACCGCGTCGACTCGTGCCGCCTCGCGGTCGAGCGGGCGGGCGAGCGCGCCGCGGGCAGCGTCGCGGCCTCGGATGCGTTCTTCCCGTTCAGCGACGGGCCGCAGATCCTGCTGGATGCGGGCGTGCGCGCGATCGTGCAGCCCGGCGGCTCGGTCCGCGACGAGGAGACCATCCAGGCCGCCCAGGCGGCCGGCGTCACGATGTACGTGACGGGGGAGCGGCACTTCTTCCACTGAGCGCGCTCCTCGTGCGCTCCGGGTGCGCTCCTCGACGGGCGCGGGTGTGCCGATTCTCGGAGGTCCGGCCCGATCTGCGCCCGCGGGATGCGATCCGGGCGGATTCTCCGAGATGCGGTTCGGACCCCCGGCTGCGCGCTCCTCGATGAGCGGGGTCGCGCCTACAGCTCGGCGTGCAGCTGCCAGACGCGCTCGGCCGAGTCGCGCCAGCTGAAGGCCCGCGCGCGGTCGCGCCCCTGCACCCCGAGGCGCGCCCGCAGCGCGTCGTCCTCGAGCACGCCGCGGATCGCCGCCGCGAGGCGCCCCGGGTAGCCCTCGCCCGGCTCCAGCGCGACCGCGAGGCCGGCATCCGCGGCGACCTCCGCGACGGCGGGGGCGTCGGAGTGGATGACGGGCACCCCGAAGTGCATCGCCTCGAGCACGGGCAGGCCGAAGCCCTCCGCGAGGGAGGGGAACACGAAGACCTCGGCGCGGCTCATGACGAGCGCGAGGTCCTCGTCGTCGAGGCGGCCGAGCGCGCGCACCCGGCCCTCGGGCAGGCCGGCGTCCTCCGCGACAGAGGCGACATCCACGTCCCCCCAGCCGGCGGGGCCGACGACGAGCAGCGGCAGCTCGCCCGCGGCCCCCGTCCCGAGCGCGCGGATGAGCGGCTCGAGGCCCTTGCGCGGCTCGAGCGTGCCGACGGCGAGCAGGTAGCGCTCCGGCAGGTCGAGCTCGGCGGCGCGCGCCTCCGGGTCCTCGGGCAGCACGAGCGCGGTACCGACGGCCCCGCCGATGACGCGGATGCGGTCGCCGAAGCCGAGCAGCTCGTCGAGCTCCGCGGCGACGGCGTGGGTCGGCACGACGACGGCGTCGGCGTAGCGGTGCGCGCGCCTGATCATCGACTTGTGCCAGGAGACGCCGCGGGGCGTGAGCGTCTCGGGGTGCGTCCACGGGACGACGTCGTGGATCGTGACGGCGACCTGCGTGTCCGGGTTCTCGACGCGGTCGTGCCGGGCGAGCGGCGCGAGCGGGCTCATGGCGTGGATGAAGCCGCGGCCGGGCAGGGCGGTGAAGCCGAGCTGCCACGCGGCCGAGAGCTCGCGCCGGGCGAGCGCGCTCTTGTGGAGGGCGCCGAGCCCGGGGAGTCGGCGCGCGATCCGCTCGTAGTCGGGCTCGGGGGAGGCGGAGACGAAACCCTCGACGACGGCGTCGCCGGGCGCGGTGTCGATGAGGGCTCGGGTGAGCTCCTCCGCGTAGCGGCCGACGCCGCCGGGCACGGGGGAGATCATCTGGTCGATGATGACGCGCAGCGTCGTCATGCGCGGCCTGCTTCCTGCTCGGGGGATTCCACCATGGCCTCCGCGAGCGCCTCGCGCCAGTCGCGGAGCGGCGGGATGCCGGCCGCGGCCCACGAGCCGTGGCCGAGCACGGAGTACGCGGGGCGCGGGGCGGGCGTCGGGAAGGCCTCGCTGCCGACGGGACGGACGCGGTCGGGGTCCTCCCCGTCGAGCTCGAGGACGGCGCGCGCGAGCTCGACGCGGCTCGCCGCGCCCGAGGCGGTCGCGTGGTGGACGCCGGCGGGCGCACCGGCCTCCACGAGGCGCAGGATGCCGTCCGCGACCTCCGGCGCCCAGCTCGGCTGGCCGACCTGGTCGGCGACCATGCTCAGCTCGGGGTGGCGGGCCGCGAGTCGGCGGACGAGGGCGGGGAACCCGGCGTCGCCGCCGTACAGCCAGGCGGTGCGGACGACGAGCGCCCCAGGGTGGGCGGCGCGGGCGAGCCGCTCGCCCGCGGCCTTCGTGCGCCCGTAGGCGCCGAGCGGCGCGAGCGGGGCGTCCTCGGGGTAGGGCGAGGCGGCGCGGCCGTCGAAGACGTAGTCGGTGGAGACCTGCACGAAGCGCGCTCCCGCCGACGCCGCGGCCATCGCGACGTGCTCCGCGCCGAGGGCGTTGACGGCGTGCGCCGCAGGCTCGGCGGCCTCGGCGTCGTCGACCGCCGTCCAGGCGGCCGAGTTGACGACGATGTCCGGGCGGAAGCCGGCCACGGCATCCCGCACCGCGCCGCGTGACCGGATGTCGAGCTCGCGGGAGCCGGGGGCGCGGACCTCGTGGCCGGCCCCGGCGAGGGCTGCGGCGAGCGCGCGGCCGAGGAGGCCCGTGCCGCCCGTGACGAGCCAGCGCATCAGTCGAGCCCGGCGCGCTGCTTCAGCGGCTCCCACCAGTCGCGGCGCTCGCGATACCAGTCGACGACCGCGGCCAGCCCCTCGCGGAACCCGACGCGCGGCGCGTAGCCGAGTTCGCGCCGGATCTTCGCGATGTCGACGCTGTACCGGCGGTCGTGGCCCTTGCGGTCCTCGACGGGCTCCACGGAGGACCAGTCGCGGCCGGTCGCCTCGAGCAGCAGCTCGGTGATCTCGCGGTTCGAGAGCTCGGTGCCGCCGCCGATGTTGTAGATCTCGCCCGCGCGCCCGCCCTGGAGCACGAGCGCGATGCCGCGCACGTGGTCGTCGACGTGCAGCCAGTCGCGCACGTTGCCGCCGTCGCCGTAGAGCGGCACCGGCCGGCCGTCGAGCAGGTTCGTCACGAACAGCGGGATGAGCTTCTCGGGGAAGTGGTACGGCCCGTAGTTGTTCGAGCAGCGGGTGATCGACACGTCGAGCCCGTGCGTGCGGTGGTAGGAGCGGGCGAGGAGGTCGCTGCCCGCCTTCGAGGCCGAGTACGGGGAGTTCGGCTCGAGCAGCTGCTCTTCCGTCCACGAGCCCTCGTCGATCGAGCCGTACACCTCGTCGGTCGAGACGTGCACGAACCGGGGGATGCCGGCCTCGACGGCGGCGTCGAGGAGCCGCTGGGTGCCGCCGACGTTCGTGTCGACGAAGGGCGCCGCATCCCGCACGGAGCGGTCGACGTGGGACTCGGCGGCGAGGTGCAGGATCGCGTCGTGCCCGGGGAGGAGGCCGGCGAGCAGCTCTCGGTCGCGGATGTCGCCGTGCACGAAGCGGTAGCGCGGCGAGTCCTCGACGCTCGCGAGGTTGGCCGGGTTGCCCGAGTAGGTGAGGGCGTCGAGCACCGTCACCTCCGAGCCCTCGAGCCCGGGCAGCTCGTCGGCGAGGGCGCGCCGAACCAGGTTCGAGCCGATGAATCCGGCACCGCCGGTCACGAGGACGCGCATCCGCCGATCCTAGCGGCGGTGCCCGTCCGAGGGCCGAGGGCCGGTGAGGCGTCGGAGGATGTCGCGGAGCCCCTCGACCTGCTCGGGGTCGAGCACGTGCAGGACGTGACGGCCGAGCGCGTCCCGGAGCGATGCCTCCGCATCCGCCCACGCGCGCTCTCCCGCCGAGCTGATCGAGATCTCGACGCCGTTCTTCAGGCGGGTGCGCGCGACGAGCCGCTGGTCCTCCATGCGGGTGAGGAGGTGCGAGAGGCGCCCGCGGTCCCAGCCGGTGGCGGCGGCGAGGGCGTTCTGCCTCAGCGTGCCGCCCGCCGCGTGCAGGTGGATCAGGACGGTGCGTTCCGGCTCGCCGACGTCGGACGCCGCGTTCACATCGCGGATGATCGAGGCCCGGAGGTGCTCGTTGGCGTGCTTCCAGGCCAGCCAGAGCTGCACGACGTCCATCGTCGAGTCCTCGTCCCCGGTCATGCTCTCCTCTCGCGGAATGTCACCACGCAACTGTTGCACATTCAATAGCTTGCGCGTAGTGTTGAATCCGCAACAGAAAGTGAGGTGGTGCATGTCCCTGAACGCCGAAGAGCGTGAGCGCACCAGCCGCGAACTGCGACAGGGCCTCTCCGCCCTCGGGCTGGACCGCGTGCGGCTCGCCCGGCAGCTGGGCTGGTCCGAGGCGCGAGTGGAGTCCGTGCTCGCCGTCGACCCCGCCTCCGACCCGGTCGACGTGTGGGAGCTGCGGGACTTCCTCGTCGAGACGGCGACGAGCCGCGGGTCGAAGCCCGCTCCGTTCACCGTCCTCACGCCCTCGGCGCGCGTGCGGGCCGGCGCGTGGTTCGCGCTCCGCCGCCCGCCCCGGTGCATCCCGGATATCTGATCGACTCACCACCAGAGGAACCCACCATGACCAGCACCTCCTTCCCCACCCGCGCATTGGGCTCGACCGGTCTCACGACCGGCGCCGTCGGCCTCGGCGCCGAGATGATGTCGAACGAGCCGCTCAGCCGCGAGACCTCCGTCGCCACGATCCGCGCCGCGCTCGACGCCGGCATGAGCCTCATCGACACCGGCGACTTCTACGGCATGGGCGACAACGAGGAGCTGATCCGCGAGGCGCTGCGACCCGGCGACCGAGAGCGGACGATCCTGAGCGTGAAGTTCAACGGCCTCAAGGATCCGGCCGGCCGCTTCGTCGGGATCGAGGGGCGCCCCGAGCACGTCAAGAACTTCCTGACGTACTCGCTGCGCCGACTCGGCACGGACCACGTCGACATCTACCGTCCCTCCCGCCTCGCCGCCGATGTCCCGATCGAGGACACCGTCGGCGCGATCTCGGAGCTCATCGACGCCGGCTACGTTCGCCACCTCGGCCTCTCCGAGGTCGGCTCCGAGACCATCCGCCGCGCCCACGCCGTGCATCCGGTCGCCGACGTGCAGCTGGAGTACTCCGTCTTCAGCCGCGGCATCGAGCGCGACATCCTCGGCACCTGTCTCGAGCTGGGGATCGGGATCACGGCGTACGCCGTCCTCGGCCACGGCCTGCTCACCGGCGACTTCCAGCGCGACGCCGTCGACCCCCGCTTCAAGGGCCACCTGCCGCGTTTCGACGCGGAGAACCTGCCGGCGAACCTCGCACTCGTCGACGGGCTCCGTGTCGTCGCCGAGCGACGGGGAGTCAGCGTGGCGCAGCTCGCGATCGCGTGGGAGCTGGCGAAGAGCGAGCGAATCGTCCCCCTCGTCGGCGCGCGGCGGCCGGAGCGCATCGCCCAGGCCCTCGAGGCCGCGCACCTGGTCCTCAGCGCGGAGGAGGTCGCCGAGATCGAACGCCTCGTCCCGGCCTCCGCGATCGCCGGCACCCGCTACGCGGCGCCGCTCATGGCGCTCCTCGACAGCGAGCGCTGAAGGCGCTCGCGCTCGGGCCGGCGACCACATCGGCGCTCCCCGCCGCCGATAGGGTGTGGGTGTGAAGGGGATCATCCTGGCCGGGGGCACCGGCACGCGCCTGCACCCCATCACGCAGGGCATCTCGAAGCAGCTCGTGCCCGTGTATGACAAGCCGATGATCTACTACCCGCTCGCGACGCTCATGTCGGCCGGCATCCGCGAGATCCTCGTGATCACGACGCCCGGGGATCGCGCCGCCTTCGAGCGCCTGCTGGGCGACGGCTCGGGGCTCGGCATCCGCCTGGCCTACGCGGTGCAGCCCGAGCCGGAGGGCCTCGCGCAGGCCTTCCTCATCGGCGCCGACTTCATCGGCGGCGACGACGTCGCGCTCGTGCTGGGCGACAACGTCTTCCACGGCCTCGATCTCGAGGGCGCGGCCGAGGCGCCGCTCGACGGCGCGCGTATCTTCGCCTACCCGGTCTCGAACCCGAGCGCCTACGGCGTCGTCGAGTTCGACGCGGAGGGCCGGGTGCTCAGCATCGAGGAGAAGCCCGAGCACCCCCGCAGCCGCTACGTCGTGCCGGGCCTCTACTTCTACGACGCGGACGTCGTCGAGATCGCGCGCGGCATCCGTCCGAGCGCCCGCGGCGAGTACGAGATCAGCGAGGTCAACGCCACCTACCTCGCGCAGGGACGCCTCCACGTGCAGCCGCTCGATCGCGGCACCGCGTGGCTCGACACGGGCACGGTGGAGTCGATGGTCGCCGCGACCGAGTACGTCCGGGTCATCGAGGCGCGGCAGGGCCACAAGATCGGCTGCATCGAGGAGATCGCCTGGCGGCGCGGCTGGATCGACGACGCGCGGCTGCTCGCGCACGCCGATGCACTCGCGAAGAGCGGCTACGGCGACTACCTGCGCGGGCTGCTCGACTCGTGACCCGCGGCTTCCGCCCGGAGATCCAGGCACTTCGCGCGCTCGCCGTGCTCCTGGTGGTGGGCTTCCATCTCTGGCCGGAGCGCCTCTCGGGCGGCTACATCGGCGTCGACGTCTTCTTCGTCATCTCCGGCTACCTCATCACCGACCACCTCGTGCACGGGCTCGAGCGCGAGGGCAGGATCGACGTCATCCGATTCTGGGGACGCCGCATGCGGCGTCTGCTCCCCGCGGCGCTGCTCGTGCTCCTCGTCACGCTCGCCGCGGTGCTGCTGCTCGCGCCGTCGACCAGGGCCGCGCAGTTCGCGACCGAGATCGGCGCCGCGGCCGTCTACGCGCTGAACTGGGTCCTGGCCGCGAACGCCGTCGACTACTTCGCCGAGAGCAACCTCGTCTCACCCGTGCAGCACTACTGGTCGCTGTCCGTGGAGGAGCAGTTCTACTTCATCTGGCCGCTGCTGCTCGTCCTCGCGGCGATCCTCGCGCGCCGTGCCGGCCGCCGGCTCCGCCCGGTGCTCGTCGCGCTGCTCGCCGTCCTCGGGGCCGCCTCCTTCGCCGTGTCGATCGTCATGACGGCGGCCGACCAGCAGTTCGCGTACTTCGCGACGCCGACCCACGTCTGGGAGTTCGCACTCGGCGGGCTGCTCGCGCTCGCCGGCGCCCGGGTGACCGCCGTCGCCGCGAGGATGCCCGGGCTCGCCGCCGCGGCCTCCTGGGCCGGGCTGCTCGCGATCCTCGTCTCGGCGCTCGTCTTCGACGGGGCGACCGCGTTCCCGGGCTGGATCGCCGTGCTTCCCATCGGCGCCGCGGTGCTCGTGATCGCCGCCGGGATGCCGGGGACCCGGCTCTCCCCGGCCCCGCTGCTCCGCCTCCGGCCCGTGCAGTGGGTCGGCGACGTCTCCTACTCCCTCTACCTCTGGCACTGGCCGCCCATCGTGCTGCTGCCGTTCGCGCTCGGTCGCGACCTCGGCACCCTCGACAAGCTCCTCATCCTCGCCGCGGTGCTCGTGCTGGCGGGCGCGACGAAGCGCATCGTCGAGGATCCGCTCCGCGGACTCCCGCTGCTCGCCCGCGGTCGGCTCCGCTCGCTCGTCGCGGGGGCGGCGGCGAGCGCGCTCGTGCTCGGGATCGCGGCGGTCCCGGTGGCCATGGCGAGCGCGGCGACCGCCAACGCGCTCGCCTACTCGGAGGACCGCGTCGCGGCGATGCGGGCCGGCGACGCGCCCTGCTTCGGCGCCGCCGCCGCCCTGGAGGGCGCCGACTGCCCCGACTCCCACCTCGTGGACCCGCAGCTCGGCCCCTCGGCGGCCGTCGACGACTCCCAGACGGCCTGGCTGGAATGGAAGGCCGAGCGGGATCCGTTCTTCCGGCTGGACTGCGAGATGGCGACCCCGGACATCGAGGAGTGCCGCGGGGGATCGGCGCAGCCGAGCGCGACGATCGCGCTCGTCGGCGACTCCCACGTCAACCACCTGCTCCGCCCGGTCATGGAGCTCGCCAAGGCGCACGACTGGCAGGTCCTCGAGTACATGAAGGGCTCCTGCCGGCCGACCGCGCCCGACTACGCGAGCAACGTGCCGAAGGAGCAGCGCCCGGATTGCACGCGCTGGAAGTCGGAGATCGGCGAGTTCGTCGCCGATCGCCCCGACATCGACCTCGTGGTGACCTCGGGAGCCGTGCAGGGCTACGCGGTGCGGCCGGACGGGCCGAGCGGCGAGGCGGTCGCGGACGCCTTCGGCGCGCTCTGGACCCAGTGGCGCTCCGCGGGGATCCCGGTCCTGGCGGTGTCGGACGTCCCCCGGCCCCGGGGCCGCGACATCCCCGACTGTATCGTCGAGAGCGGCGTCGACGAGGATCCCTGCGCCATGCCGCGCGACGAGATCGTCGCGGAGGACGGCATCATGATCGCCGCGTCGCGGGCGGACGACCGCGGGATCGGCTCGATCGAGCTCTACGACCGCTTCTGCGACGCCGAGACGTGTCATTTCGTCGTCGGCGGCGTCATCACCCACAAGGACAACAACCACATGACGTCGACCTTCGCCGCCACGCTCGCGCCGGAGCTCGACGAGCGGATCCGAGCGCTCCTCGACGCGGGCTAGCATGGGACGGCGCCGAGAGACGGCGCCGTCGAGCTCTCGGAGTGCCCATGCCCTCGCCGATCGCGTCGCTGCGCGCGCTCCCGCGCGAGGTGCGCTGGGGTCTCCTCGGCGTCGTCGCGCTGTATCTCGCGACGGTCGCCTTCAACATCGTCGTGCTCCCCTGGCGAGGCGCCGCGGACAGCTACGACCACATGGACTACATCTGGCAGGTGTGGAACGGGCATCTCCCGGCGCCGTACGGCCACGAGCTGCCGGGCATGAAGGAGCCGGATCCCGGCGGGACGACCCGCCATGCGACCGCCTCGCATCCTCCGCTCTACTACCTGCTCATGGCGGGCCTGGTCGGCCCGCTCCTCGACTCGGGCGCGTGGGAGTCCGCCGTCCTCGTCACCCGGATCTTCAACGCGCTCGTCGGCCTCGCGATCCTCGGGGTCGCGGCCTGGCTCGGCTGGCGCGTCGGCGGCCGCCTGCGGGCGCCCCTCGCGATCGCGCTCCCGGCGACGACGGTGCTCGTGACCGCGTTCATGAAGGTCGCGGGGGACAGCTACAACGACGCCTTCGCGACCCTCTGGGCCTCTGTCGTGCTCGCCTGCGCGATCGTCGCGCTGCTCGAGGGTCCGCGACGCACGCTCCTGATCGTGCTCGGCATCGCGGCGGTGCTCGGCGTCGCGACCCGCTCGACGATCGTTGTGACCGCGGCGCTCGGCGTCATCGCCGTCATCGCCGCGTTCGTCGTCCACCGTCCGGAGTGGCGGCTGCGGCGCCGCATCGGCGTCGGCGTGGGCTACGGCGCCGCGGTGCTCGTCGCGGGCGTGGCGGCGATCGGCTGGTACTTCCTGTTCAACCTCGAGCGCTCGGGATCCTGGTTCCGCTCGCGTGTCCAGACGGCGGTCGCCGGGCGGGAGAAGAAGTCGCTCCTCGACAACCTCTCGGATCCGGACTTCTACCTCGTCGTCCCCGGGCGCCTTCTCGGCCTCCGAGACTGGAACGGCCTGCTCCCGATCAACTTCCCGCTCTCGCTGCTCCTCTCGGCGATCTGCATCGCCGGCCTCGTGATCCTCGCCCGTCGCGCCCGCCGCGCTGCCGCGCCGGGACGCCTGCCGGTGATCCTCGTCGTCGTGCTCGCCGCGGTGCAGCTCGCCGGCCTCTACGCGATGCAGCTGCAGCACGCGACGGGCTGGGGCCTCATCAACATCCGGTACTTCCTCCCCGGGCTCCTCATCATCGGCATGGTCCTCGCGGTCGGGTCGCTGGGATACGAGCGCGCCCGAGGCTGGGTCGCGACGGCGGTGATCGCGGTGCTCGCCGGCGCCGCCTTCGTGGACTCGGTCTGGTTCCTCAGCCGCTTCGTCGAGGACGCGACGCCGCTGAGCATCCTGCGCCGCGTCGCCGACCGGGTCGAGAAGAACGGCGTGCCGCTCGAGACGCTCCCCGTCCTCGCGGTGCTCGCGGTCGTCGCGCTCGCGGTCGTCGCCGCGGCGCTCCACCGCGCCACGGCGCCCGCCCGGCTGCTCGAATCCGCACCCCGATCGGGGCCGGGCGAGCGCTGAGGCCGCCCGGGTATGCTGTCGTGGTCCGACCGACGAGCGGCGCCGCCGATTCCGGTCGACCACGACTCCCGCCACCCACACCTTCGTAGACGGAGACCAGCTTGCTCGGCCGACTGAAGCGCATCGCCAAGAACCTGCTCGCGATCACCTGGATCCGGAACGCCTACGAGGTGTTCAACCGGGTGTTCCTGGAGAGCTTCGGCTCGAGCCGCATCCTCGCGCACATCTACTACTTCTTCTCCTTCGTCACCTTCAACCGCGAGCAGGCCGGCGTCCTCCGCGGTCGCCGCGACTACTACCGCAACAAGAAGAAGCACCGCCTCACGCACGTCGAGCTGCGCCGCAACATCCACCGGCTCGAGAAGGGCATCATCATGCTCCCGCGCCGCGACGTGTTCGCGCGCGACTACATCACGGAGACGATCGAGTTCTACGCACAGGCGGTCGAGCAGTGCCAGGTGGCGCCCGGCACGATGGATCAGAGCGAGATGGACTGGGCGCACGACGTGCTCGTCGAGTACTTCCGGGTGAACACCGGGACCGCCCCCGCGGTGGATGCCGCCCGCGCCCGCTTCGAGGCGCTCGGCTACGGCGCCGAGTCGACCGGCAAGATCCCCTACGTCAAGAAGCAGCTCTCCGACATCTCGTACGCGCAGTTCGAGGAGCTCGCGATGCAGCGCCGCTCGGTGCGCTGGTTCGAGCAGAAGCCCGTCCCGCGCGAGCTCATGGATCAGGCGCTCCTCATCGGCCGCCAGGCGCCGACCGCCTGCAACCGACTGCCCTACGAGTTCCGCGTCTTCGACGATCCGGAGATGGTGAAGACGGTCGCGGGCCTGCCCTTCGGCTCGGCCGGCTATGCGCACAACATCCCCTCGATCGTCGTCGTGGTCGGCAAGCTCGAGAGCTACTTCAGCCCGCGCGACCGCCACGCGATCTACGTCGACTCCTCGCTCGCGGCGATGTCGTTCATGTTCGCGCTCGAGACGCTCGGCCTCAGCTCGAGCGTCATCAACTGGCCCGACTTCGAGCCGCTCGAGGCGAAGATGCAGAAGACCCTGGGGCTCGGCGTCTCCGATCGCGTCGTCATGCTCATCGCGGTCGGGTACGCGCACCCCGAGGGCCTCGTGCCGTTCTCGCAGAAGAAGGAGCTCGGCACCTTCCGCAGCTACAACCGCCTCGCCTGAGAAAGCCCTCATCCGACGCGCCGAAGTTGTCAAGCCCGTTGGAATCGGCTGGCAAGTTTGAGAGAGTTGCCTCGTTCGGGTGACAGAACGGGGGAGTCCTATGCGCGATCGAAGGATGACGGGGTCGACAGCGGCCGATGTGGAGACGAGCGTCTCCGACGCGAGGCCGTCGACGGGAGCCGGCCGCCGCCATCGGCACGCGCTGCTCGGCGGAGTCGGCGCGCTCGCGATCGGGCTCTCGCTCATGGTCGCGGCCCCGGCGCAGGCGGCGCCGACGCCCCAGCTCACGATCACGACGCAGCAGACCGAGATCCGCAAGGGCGAGGCGCCGCGGCTGTCCGGCACCGTGAAGCTGAGCGGGAAGGCCCTCTCGGGCGTCACGGTGACGATCCAGACCCGCCTCACGACGAAGTGGAGCACCGCGATCACCGCGAAGACGAACTCGAAGGGCGTCTTCGTCACGAACGTCCAGCGGGTGAAGCGCGCCGACATCCGCGCGTACCTCGGCGCGAGCTCGAAGTGGGCCTCGGCCGCCTCGGAGCCCGTCTCCGTCGAGCTGACGGAGGCGCCCCAGACGCTCGAGCAGAAGCAGGAGCTCCTCGCCGCGCAGCTCGGCGCCGCGACCTCGAAGCTCATGACCGGGACCTCCAAGAAGGGCGTCAAGATCCGCTGGCAGCGCTACTCGAGCGGCTACCTCCTCGAGCGCAACACCGGCAGCGGCAAGGAGCGCACCTGGTACATCTCGGCCAAGTTCGCGGAGCCGTACCGCAAGGCGGGCTCGGCGCTCAGCACGCTCGGGGTGCCCACGCAGGACCCGCAGTGCGGCCTGCTCGACACCGGCTGCATGCAGGAGTTCGACGGCGGCGTGATGTACCGCAACCCGAAGGGCAAGGCGACGACCACCGCCAACGCGACCCTCTGGACCGGCAACGTCGCGAGCACGAAGATGATCGCCGTCGAGCGCACCCAGCTCGGCTACGTCGAGCCCGGATTCCGCATCAACAAGTACACGAGCTGGAGCGGCTACCGCGTCGCGTGGTGCGCCATGTTCCAGACCTGGGCCGGCTTCGCCGGAGGCGAGTCGCAGGCGGTCCCGAACGCGAAGAACTTCGACCAGTTCAAGGCGCTCGCGCGCCAGCGCGGGCTGTCGAAGGGCAAGCCGAAGACGGGAGCGGTCGTGTTCCTCGCCTTCGGCGGCGGGAACGTCGCGACCCACGCCGGCATCGTCACCAAGGTGAACTCGAACGGCACCATCGACACGCTCGAGGGCAACGTGACCCAGGCGAACGGCTCGCGGAAGGTCGTCGCCAAGACGCGGCCGACCACGATGGTCACCGCCTGGTTCATGCCCAAGGAGTAGGCGGGGGATGGACGGGTCCGCCGTCACCCCGGAGCTCATCGTCCGCGCGGTGCTCGAGCTCGGCCTGCTGCTCGCCGTGCTTGCGCACCTCCTCGTCGCGACCGATCTGCGGCGGCGTCTGTACCCCCTGGGGGCGGGCGCCGTCGCGGTGCTCTGGGTGTTCGTGTTCGCCTGGGGCGCCGTGCAGGCCGTGGACCGCTGGCAGTACGACTACCCCGGCCAGCCCTCCTTCGTGCCGCTCACGCGCTTCGCGATGTACCAGGCGCAGCTGCCGGAGTCGGTGGAGGACAGCTACCTCTGGTCGGCGCGCGACGCCGGAGGCGAGGAGCTGCCGCTGAACTTCGCCGACGAGTTCGAGACCATCGGCCTGCCGCCCATGTCGACGCGCATGCGGGTGCTGCTCGACGAGGCGAGGGGCGAGGACGCGGGGGAGCGCGAGCGCGCCGCCGCCGAGCTCGACCTCTGGGCGGCGGGCGTCGCCGCGGCGCTCGAGGATCGCGGCGAGTCCGCGGCGGAGATCGGCTTCTCGCGCGTCACCGGCACGCCGGCCGCGCCCGAGGTCGAGCTCGTGCGGTCCTGGGCCGTCGTCGCGGGTGCGGCCGAGCCGCGCGAGGACGAGGCGGCGGCACCGTGATCGCCCGCCTCCGCGCCGCCCTCGGCGCCATCCGACTCCACGAGTCCGCGACCGCCGAGTCGCTCGCGGCCGGCCGCATCCTCGTGCTCGCGATCTGGATCGTGTTCCTCGCGCAGGATCCCGTCTTCTCGCTGCTGCACCTGCCGATCGAGCTGTTCCAGCCCTACGGGGTGTTCCGGCTCGCGCCGGACGGCGTCTGGGCGGCGCTGCTCACGCCGGCCGGGCTCTGGTCGCTCAAGGGCGGCGCGATCGCGCTCGCGGCCTGGGCGCTGCTCGGCCTCCGCGGCGCCCGCGGCGCGGCCCTCGCGCTCGTCGCCGTCGGGCTGCTCTACCTCGAGGTGAAGAAGGGCTTCGGCGGGCACTGGGATCACCGCGAGCTCACCCTCGTCTACGTCACGGGCGTGCTCGCGCTCACGCCGGCCTGGGATGCGCTCGCCCTCCGGCGGGGGCCCGCGCCGGCCCGACGAGCCGGCGCCCACCGGGCGGGGCTCCTCGCGGTCTCGCTCGTCGTCGTCATCCAGTACCTCTTCATCGGCATCGCGCGCCTCGCCATCGGCGCCCCGGGCGTGTTCCTCGGGGGCACGCTCCAGAACTGGATCGAGAACCGCAACCTCCGCCCGAATCCCTACGGCTTCGACCTCGGCACGCTGTTCCTCGACCCGGTCTGGGCGGTGCCCCTCGACCTGCTCTTCCTCGGCGGCACGCTGCTCGAGGTGGGCGCCGTGCTCGTGCTCTTCCTGCGGCCGGGCTGGCTCAAGCTCGCGCTCGTGGTCGGCTTCCTCGTCTTCCACCTGTCGATCTTCGTGCTCATGAACGTGTCCTTCGCCGAGAACATGGTGCTCGTCCTCCTCTTCTTCGACCTCGCGGCGCCGCTGCGGGCGATCCGGCGCGCCCGGGCGATCGAGCGGCCCGCCGACCCGGTGCGGCCCGAGCCCGAGCCCGCCGGGCGCCGCGGCGCGCTCGCGGCCTGGTTCGCGGGGCCCTCGTGAGCGGCGCGAGCGCGACGGCGCCCGTCTCGGGTCGCGAGCTGCGGCCCGAGATCCAGGCGCTCCGGGCGGCGGCCGTGCTCGGCGTCGTCGTCTTCCACCTCTGGCCCGCGCGCCTCCCGGGCGGCTACGCGGGCGTCGACGTGTTCTTCGCCATCTCCGGCTTCCTCATCACGGCGCACCTGCTGCGCGAGCTCGAGGCGAGCGGCCGGATCTCCCTGAGCCGCTTCTACGCGCGCCGCATCCGGCGACTCCTCCCCGCCGCCATGCTCGTGCTCGCCGTGAGCCTCGTCGGCGTGCTCGCGCTGAGCCCGGAGGGCCAGCGCCGGGATTTCGCGATCGAGATCGGCGCGAGCGCGGTCTACGTCGTGAACTGGGTGCTCGCGGCGAACGCGGTGGACTACTTCGCGGTCGAGCAGGACGCCTCGCCCGTGCAGCACTACTGGTCGCTCTCGGTCGAGGAGCAGTTCTACCTGGTCTGGCCGGTGCTGCTCGTGCTCGCGACCCTGCTCGCCGGCGCGGCCCTGCGCCGCCGCCGCGCCGCCTGGGCCATCGCGATCGGCCTCGTCGCGGTGGGCGGGCTCGTCGCCTCGGTCCTCATGACGGAGGCCTCCCCGAGCTTCGCCTACTTCGCGACGCCGACCCACGCCTGGGAGTTCGCGCTCGGCGGGCTGCTCGCGCTCGCGGGCGGACGCGTGCTCGGCCGCGCCGGGCCACGGCTGCGCGGCGTGCTCTCCTGGATCGGGCTCGCCGCGATCCTCGCCGCCTTCCTGCTCTTCACGGGCGAGACGCCCTTCCCGGGCTGGGTCGCGCTGCTGCCGGTCGGCGGCGCCGTGCTCGTCATCGCGGCCGGGGCGCCCGACTCGCGGCTCGCGCCGACACGGCTCATGCGCCTGCGCCCCGTCGCGTTCCTCGGCGACGTCTCGTACTCGCTCTACCTCTGGCACTGGCCGCTGATCGTCTTCGCGCCCGCGCTGCTCGGCCGCGAGCCCGGCCTGCTCGAGAAGCTCGGCCTCCTGCTCGCCTCCGTGCTGCTCGCCTGGCTCACGCGCGTGGCGGTCGAGCGGCCGGTCATCCGCGGTCGCGTCTGGTCGCTGCGCCGCATGAGCTTCGGGCTCGCGGCCGTCACCTCGCTCGCGCTCCTCGCGGGCTGCGTCGCGGTCGTCTCGGACGTCGATCGCCGCGCCGCCGCGGCGCAGGCGCAACTCGAGGAGGAGCTCGAGGCGGCCGCGACCCCGACGCCGAGCGCCGACCACGAGGCGCCGCCGCGCTCCTGTCTCGGCGCCGCCGCGCTGCCCGCGCCCGAGGACTGCGAGTACCGGCTCGCGGTCGACCCCGCGATCGGCGCCGATCCCGACGGCCTGGTCCTGCCGCCCCTCGACGGGGGCGACGTGGCGGGCGCCGCGCCCGTGGTGCACGAGTGCGAGGAGCTCGGCGATCAGGAGACGCGCTGCACGATCGGCAGCACCGAGCCGGATGCCGTGCTCGCGGTCGTCGGCGACTCGCACGCCGAGATGTACCTGCCCGCGCTCACGGGCCTGCTCGCGGAGCGGAACTGGCAGATCCGCAGCTACACGAAGCGCTCCTGCCCCGCCATCGACGCGGGCTGGACGGCGCCCGACGACGTGACCTACAAGGAGAACTCGCCCGCCTGCCGCGACTGGCGCGACGAGGTGCTCGGGCTCGTCGCCGCCGACGAGGAGATCGGCGCCGTCGCGGTCGCGAGCTACACGCGCCGCTGGGGCAAGACGGCCGATGCCGCCGACCGGCGGGCGCTCGTCGACGCGCTCGCGGACACCTGGGGCGGCCTCGCGGCCGCCGGCAAGGGCGTCGTCGTGCTCGGCGACGCCCCCGTCACGGCGACCGGCCGCGTGCAGCGCTGCATCGCGGAGGGCGACCCCGCCGACGACTGCTCGCTCGCGCGCGCGGCGGCGCTCGCAGCCGACCCGGCGCTTGAGTCCGTCGCCGGGCTCCAGGCCGACCGCGTGCTCGCCTTCGACCCCGCGGACGGCTTCTGCGACGCCGCGCGCTGCTACGTCGTCGCGGGCGGGCTCGTCGCCTACCTCGACTCGCACCACCTCACCGAGGCGTACGCGCGGACCCTCGCGCCGCTCCTCGCGCCGCTCGTCGACGAGGCGATGGCATAGAATCCCCAGGGCCGGCATTCCGGTCCTCCCGCCACCTGGAGCACCGACGACTTGAAGCGACTCTCGCCCCGCGCCCGCAAGGTCCTGCGGTACTCCGTGACCGCGATCGTCATCGTGGTGGTCGGGATCCTCTTCGGCCGCGCGCTCGCCGAGAACTGGGCGCAGGTGCAGGAGGCGCGCCTCCGCTTCTCCTGGCTCATGGTGCTCGCCGTGCTCGCCTTCGCGGTCGCGGTGCCGCTCTCGGGCCTGCTCTGGGGCTCGATCGTGAACCGGCTCTCGCCCGGCCCCCGCGCGCACGTCGGCGAATCGATCGCGGTGCACTGCGCCTCCTGGCTGCTGAAGTACATCCCCGGCCAGGTCGGCTCGCTCGTCAACAAGGTGCTCTGGGGGCAGCGCAAGGGGCTCGGCCGCACGCTCGTCGGCATCACCTTCATCTACGAGAACGTCTTCATGGTGCTCGCGGCGATCGTGCCGAGCGTCGTGATCCTCATGGTGAGCCTCGGCGCCGAGATCATCGGGGCGAACATCGGCACGCTCATCCTGCCGCTCGTCGCGATCGTGCCGCTGCTGCTCATCTCGAACCGCTGGGTGTTCCGCCGCCTCCTCGCGCCCGTCGCGCGCCGAGCCTTCAAGCAGGAGCTGCCGCCGGAGTACTTCCTCACGACCCCGCAGACCCTCCGGTACCAGCTGCTCTTCGTCGGACCCCGCCTGCTCAACGGCCTCGGCTTCGTCCTCGTCGTCGCCTCGATCACGGACGTCGAGCCGGGCGCCTGGATCCCGCTCGCGGCCGCCTACATGCTCGCCGGCGCGGCTGGGATCCTCGCGATCCTCGTGCCGAGCGGGCTCGGGGTCCGCGAGGCCGTCATCGTGCTCTTCGCGGCGCAGTACATGCCGCTCGCCCAGGCGATCGTCGCCTCGCTGCTCGCCCGCCTGCTGTCCACCATCGCGGACGCCGTCGTCGCGCTCGTCTACGTCGCGCTCCGCCACACCATGCCCAGAGATCCGCTCGAGGAGAAGGCACCCGCATGACCAAGACCCCGCACATCACCGTGATCGGCTCCGCCCTGTCGGGCAACAAGGGAGCCTCGGCGATGCTCGAGAGCTCCATCCAGACGCTCGGCGAGCGCCTCCCCGGCGTCCGCTTCACGCTGCTGAGCATGTACCCGGGCGAGGACCGCAAGCAGAACAGGTACCCCAACCTGGAGATCGTCGCGGCGAACCCGAAGCAGCTCGGCATCACGATCAACTCGCTCGCGCTGCTCTACCGCATCCTGCCGCCGCTTCGCCCCCTGCTGCGCCGCAGCTCGAAGGCGATCAGGGCGCTCGCCTCGAGCCAGGCGCTGCTCGACCAGGGCGGCATCACCTTCACGGACGGCCGCGAGAAGTTCCTGCTCTACAACGTCGCCTCGATCCTGCCCGCGATCAACGTCGGCACGCCCGTCTTCAAGTGCGCCCAGGCGGTCGGGCCGTTCACGAACCCCGTCAACCGCCGGGCGGCGAAGGCCTTCCTCCCGAAGGCCTCGACGCTCGTGACGCGCGGCAGCATCACGCACGGCTTCGCGGAGAAGCTGGGGCTCAAGAACCTCTACGCCGGCGCCGACTACGCCTTCTCGCTCGAGCTCGACGGCACCGAGGAGGCGGCCGCGGCGAAGCACTTCGAGCTGGGCTTCTTCGAGGGCGAGGAGGACGTCGTCGGCCTGTCGCCGAGCGTCGTCCTGCAGAAGAAGGTCGACGAGCGCGGCGGCGACTACACCGGCCAGATGGTCGCCTTCATCGACGCCATGACGGCGGCCGGCCGCAAGGTGCTCCTCGTGCCGCACAGCGTGCGCACCGGCACCGACAAGACGCACAACAACGACCTCCCGCTCTGCCGCGAGATCTTCCGCCGCGCCGCCGACAAGAGCCAGGTGCTCTTCCTCGACCGCGAGCTCGACTCGCAGGTGCTGCGCTATCTCATCGGCCGCTGCGACCTCTTCGTCGCGAGCCGCTTCCACGCCATGGTCTCCTCGCTCGCCATGTCGGTGCCGACCCTCGTGATCGGCTGGAGCCACAAGTACAAGGAGGTCCTGGAGATGTTCGAGCTCGAGGACCGCGCCTTCGGCCACGACAAGCTCGAGCCGGCCTACCTCCTCGAGCGCTTCGAGGAGCTCGCGGCCGAGCGGGAGGCGGATGCGGCGAAGCTCGCGGCGCACCTGCCCGAGGTCAAGGCCCGCTCGCTCGCGCAGGCCGACCTGATCGCGGAGCTCGTGAGGTCCCGCCTCTGAGCTCCTCGTCCGCCCGTCGCGACCGGCGGCTCGCCTAGAGCGGGCCGCGGTCGTGGCGGCGGCGGCCGCGCAGCTCCCAGGCGAGCCGCAGGCGCAGGCCGGCCCTGATCGCGAGCCGCACGGGCGCGAGCCACCATTCGGGATGCTTGCGCGCGATGTAGCGGTAGGCGCTCTCGTGGTGCGCGCGCAGCGTGCGGCCGGGGCTCTTGCGCGCCGTCGTCGCGCCGATGTGGACGACCCGCGCCGAGGGCACGTAGAGGTTCACCCAGCCGGCCTCGCCGAGCTTGCGACCGAGATCCACATCCTCGAAGTACATGAAGTAGCTGTCGTCGAACCCGCCGACGGCGTCGTAGGCCTCGCGCCGGATGAGGAGGCAGGCGCCCGAGAGCCAGCCGGTCGGCACCTGCTCGCCGCGGGCGACGACGTCGTCCTGCCGGTAGCGGGCCGTCCAGGGGTTGCCCCGCCAGAGGTTGGCGAAGAGGGCATGGCCGATGCCGGTGCGGAAGGAGGGCAGCTCGCGCGCCGAGGGGTAGGGCGTGCCGGCCTCGTCGACGATGAGCGGGCCGGCCGAGCCGACCCGCTCGCCCGCCTCGGCGGCGTCGACCAGCCGGTCGAGGCTGCCGGGGCCGAAGCGGCTGTCGGGATTGACGACCATGATCCAGGCGGCGTCGCCCGCGTGCGCCGCGACCGCCGCGTTGACGGCGCCGCCGTAGCCGAGGTTCGCGCCGTTCTCCTGCACCACGACCTCGGGGAAGTCGGCGCGCGTGCGCTCGATCGAGCCGTCGGTCGAGCCGTTGTCCGAGACGACGACGCGCACGGGGCCCGCCCCGGCCTCGGGGATGCCGGCCAGCAGGCCAGGGAGCACGTCGCCCGAGGAGTAGCTGACGGTGACGACGAGCACCTCGCCGCGCCCGCTCATCGCGCCCCCTCCGCCGCGAGCCGGAAGGCGCGTGCGTGCGCCTCCGCGCTCGCGGCCCAGGTGAACTCCGCGGCCCGCGGCGGCCCGGCGGCGGCGAGGCGCTCGCGCAGCGCGGGGTCCTCGAGCAGACGGCGCAGTGCCCCCTCGATCTGCGCGGACCCCGTGCCCGTGTACTCGACCGCGTCGCCGCCGACCTCCGGGAGGGCGAGCTCGCGCGTCGTGAGCACGGGGGCGCCGCAGGCCATGGCCTCGAGCACGGGGAGGCCGAAGCCCTCGCCGAGGCTCGGGTAGGCGAACACCGTGGCGCCGCCGAGCAGCGGGGGCAGCTGCTCGATCGGCAGGTAGCCGAGGAGTCGGACGTCGACGTCGGCCGGCAGGGCGGCGACGAGCGCCCCCGTCTCCTCGTCCCAGCCGGGCGCGCCCGCGATGACGAGCGCGGGGCGCAGCGCCGCCGGCAGCGCGGCGACCGCCCGCACGAGGGCCGCGACGTTCTTGCGCGGCTCGACCGTGCCGAGGAAGGCGATCCACCGCTCGGGGAGCCCGAGCGACTCGCGCAGCGCGGCCGTCTCGGCGGCGCTCGGCCGGCGGAACCGCTCGAGGTCGACGCCGTGGAAGGCGACGACCTCGTGCGCGGGGCGGCGCCCGACGTGGCGGGCGACCTCCTCGGCGGTCGCGGCGCTCGGTGCGACCGCGACGGCCGCGCGGCGCACCGCGAGCCGAATCCAGGACCGGAAGAAGCGCCGCTTGAGCGGCGAGTGCAGCTCGGGGTGGGAGAAGAAGGTCGCGTCGTGCAGGGTGACGACGACGGGCACGGGGGAGCGCAGCGGCAGCGTGTAGTGCGGCGAGTGGATGACCTCGGCGCCGACGCGGCGCGCGAGGCCGGGGAGGCCGAGCTGCTCCCAGAGCAGGCGCAGCGGTCGGGCCGACCAGCGGGCTCGGAGCGCGAGGATCCGGGAGGCGGGCGCCGCCGCCCGGAGCCGCTCGCGGTCGTGCGACTGGCCCACGATCACGAGCTCGACATCGTCTCGCGCGTCGAGCTCGCCCGCGAGCTGATGCACGTACCGCCCCACCCCGCCCAGATCGCGAGGGATCGCCGTGGCGTCGAGCAGGACTCGGACTGCTTTCGTCAACGCGGCGCCTCGAGTTCCCTGGATTTCCGAACGGCTACCATTATCGGGTGCCAGCGCCCGAGAACTCAAAGACGCCGACACCCTCCAGGACCGCGCTGCGGCTCGGAACCGCCGCCGCCGCGGTCCTCGCGATCGCCGCGACCGCGATCCACCTCTGGATGGCGTCGACGGCGTCCATCCCCGTGCTGTGGACCGACGAGCTCGGCTACCTCGCGAACGCGCAGATCCTCTCGGGGGTCGGCGAGCCGCGCGACCTCGCCGGGCGCGGCTACTACGTGGGGTGGGCGCTGCTGCTCGTGCCGCTCTGGTGGATCACCAACGATCTCGAGCTGCTGTACCGCATCGCGGTCGGGATCTCGGCGGTGCTCGGCATCGCGGTCATGCTGCCCTCCGCGCTCATCGCGCGCCGCATGGGGCTCGGCTGGCGCTGGAGCGTCGCGCTCGCCGCGGTCGTCTCGCTCGCGCCGGCGCGCACCTCGATGTCGAGCTTCGCCCTCGCCGAGAACCTGCTCACGCTGCTCATCGCCTTCACGGTGCTCGCGGCCATGCGCTTCGGCGCGAGCCGCAGTCTGCGCGACGGCGTCCTGCTCGGTGCGGCGGCCGCCGCCGTCTTCGTGACGCACGGCCGCGCCGTGCCGATCGCGATCGCCGTGGGCCTCTGGCTCCTCTGGGAGCTGCGGCGCCACTGGCGGGCGGCGCTCGCGGGCGGCGTCGTGCTCGCGGCGATGAGCGCGGGCGGCTTCCTGCTCTACCGCTGGACGATCTCCTTCCTCTACCCGCCGAGCGCGGACCGCGAGGCCACCGGCATCGACCGCATCTTCTTCTCGCCGCCCGCCGCCGTCGTGACGAGCGGCACGGGCCAGGTCTGGTACGAGTTCGCGGCCTGGGGCGGGCTCTGCGTGCTCGGCGGCATCCTGCTCGGCCGCGGGGTGATCCGCGAGCTCCGGGCACGCGAGGTCGGGGTCTCCATCGTGAGCGCGGTCGCCCTCATCGGCGTCTTCGTCGTGAGCGCGACCTGGGTCTCGCGCGTCGTCGCGGCGGGGCGCGACCGCCTCGACATCTACAGCTACGGCCGCTACCTCGAGTCCTACGGCGTGCTGCTCGCGCTCTTCGGCCTCATCCTGCTCGTGAAGGGGATCTCCTGGCGTGCCGGCATCACGGCGATCGCCGCCTCGGTCGTCATCTCGGCGGTCTTCTTCCTCTTCATCGCGCCGCAGGCGCCGCTCGACGGCATCCTGTTCTGGGGCGCCACGAGCGTGCCCGGCCTGCTGCAGTATCCCTGGCCGAACACCTCGAGCCGGCTCGTGCCGCCCTGGCCGTGGGCGGGCGGGTTCGCGATGGCCGCCATCGTGGCGACCGTGCTGCTGCGCAAGCGGCCCCAGATCGTCGTCGCGGTCGCCGCGATCTTCTTCGCCGCGAGCTCGGTCGTCGCGGGCGTCCGCACGCTCGACCCCTACTTCGCCGGCTTCCGCGCCTCCTTCGGGCTGCGCGAGGAGCTGCACGAGCTCGTGGACCACACCGTCGCGTTCGACACGGACGGCATGAACGAGCCGGGCATGGTGCGCGACGCGGTCAGTCGCAACGCCTACCAGTACTGGACCTCGCCGCGCGCCTCGGAGGTCTTCGACAGCGACGAGGGCATCCCCGACGTCGAGCTCGTGATCGCCCGCAAGGAGTGGGCGAACGGCGAGGCCGCCGGCGCCCGCAAGCTCGCGGACGACACGGGCCTCTTCGACAACGCGCTCTGGGTCATGCCCGGCGCCCTCCAGGACGAGCTGGATGCCCGTGGCCGTCTCGGCTGAGCCGGTGCGCGCGACGCGCATCACGGGCGGCGCGCCCGCGACCCGTGCCGCCTGGGCGGCGGCGGCGGTCGCCGTCGTCGTCGCGACGGCCGCCAACATCTGGGTGGCGTGGGGATCGACGATCCCCGTGTTCTACACGGACGAGGTCGGCTACGTCGCCAACGCGCAGCTGCTCTCGGGCATCGGCGCCCCGCGCGACTTCTCGGCGAGCTCGTACTACCTCGGCTGGTCGGTGCTGCTCGTCCCGTTCTGGTGGATCCTCCAGGACCCCGAGCACGTCTACCGTGCCGCCGTCGCCGGCTCCGTGGCGTGCGGCGTGCTCGTCATCTGGCCGCTCGCCGCACTCGGCCGCCGCCTCGGGATGGCCATGCCCTGGGCGATCGTCGCGGCGGCCGCGGTCTCGGTCGCGCCGGGTCACCTCGTCATGTCGAACTTCGGCCTCGCGGAGAACTTCATCACCCTGCTCGTGGCGACGGCCGCGATCCTGGCCGTCCGCTTCGCCGAGTCGCCGAGCGCCATCCGGGCGGCGCTCCTCGCGGCCACCGGCGCCTACCTCGTCGTGACGCACGCGAGGACCGCTCCCGTCGTCCTCGTGACGGTGCTCTGGATCGTCGTCGTGGCGCGGCGGCGCTGGCGGGTGTCGCTCGCGGGCGTCGCGGCGGCCGCCGCCGTCGCCGTCCCGGGCTTCCTCGCCTACAACGCGCTCGTGCCGCAGATGTACAGCGCCGCGAGCAACCGCGAGGAGCGCGGGCTGACCCGTCTGCTGCAGCTCGACCCGCTCGGGGCCCTCACGGCGTTCGTCGGCCAGAGCTGGTACGTCTTCGCGGCATGGTACGCCGTGGGTCTGCTCGGCCTCGTCGTGGTCGTCGCGCTCGCGATCGGGGAGTGGCGCGGTCGGCGCGGGCCGCGGATCGGGCCGGCGACGTGGGGGCTCGCCGCCTTCGCGGGGGTGCTCGCCTTCAGCGTGATCTGGGTCGCGACGCCGATCGCGCGCGACGACCCGCGCTTCGACCTCTACGCCTACGGCCGCTACCTCGACGTCGCGCTCGCGGTGCTCGCCATGGTGGGCATCGCCGCGGCCGTCCGCTCGGCGCGGCGGGCGACCGCGCTCGCCTTCGGCGCCGCCGCGCTCGGCATCACGGCCCTGTTCCTCCTCGTGGTGCGGCCGCAGGTGCCGCGCGAGGGCTGGTGGGGCCCCAACAGCGTGCCGGGCCTGATCCAGTGGAGCTGGCCCAACATCCATGGGGCGTCGGAGCCGCCGTGGATCGTCGCGAGCCTCGCGGGGCTCGCCGCCGTGCTGCTCATCGCCCTCTCCTGGCTCCTGCTGCCGGCGCGCCGCCGTGCGGCGGTCGTCGCGAGCGGGATGCTGCTCGTCATGCTCGCGAGCGGGATCGCGGCCGAGGTCCGCACGATCCGGCCGAGCTTCGACCCCTGGTACACCTCCTTCACGCTCCGGCACGACGTCGAGCGAACGCTCGAGGCGCATCCCGACGCGAGCCTCAGCTTCGACCGGCGGAACCTCTCCGACACGCTCGGCGGGGTCGACACCGTGAGCCGCAACGCGTACCAGTTCTTCCTCTCGCCCCGAGCACTCCCCGTCTTCGACAGCGACGACGAGGCGCCCGAGTCGGAGCTCGTGATCAGCCGCGGCGACTGGCCGCTCGGCGAGGAGCTCGGGGCGCGCGTGGTCGCGCGCGACACGGGGATGTTCGACAACACCCTCTGGGTGATGCCGGGCGACCTCCAGGACGAGCTCGAGGCCGCGGGCGAGCTCGAGTGATCCGCGCGAGGCGGCTGCCGCTCCTCGAGCTCGGCGCCGTCCTGCTCGTCGTCGCCGCGAACGTCTTCACCGCCTGGGGCGCGGTCGTCCCCCTCTACTGGCAGGACGAGGCCGGCTACCTCGGCGCCTCGCAGGTGCTCGCGGGCGTCGGCGAGGCGCCGAGCCTGAGCGGCCGCCCGTACTCGATCGGCTTCGCGCTCCTCATCGCGCCGCTGTGGTGGATCGTCGACTCCGGCCGCGAGGTCTACCTCGGCGCGATCGCCGTCTCGACCGCCTGCGGGGTGCTCACGGTGCTGCCGCTCGCCGCGATCGCCAGACGGCTCGGCCTCCGGCGGCCGTGGGCCGTGCCGGCCGCCGCGGCGATCGCGCTCGCCCCCGCCCGCACGATCGCCTCCGACTTCGCGACGCCCGAGAACCTGCTCACGCTCCTCGTCGCGCTCCTGCTGCTCGCGGGGCTGCGCTACCGGGCGCGGCCGAGCGCGGGCCGTGCGGCGCTGCTCGGGGCGCTCGCCGCCGCCGCCTTCGTCGTGCACGGCCGCGCGGTGCCGCTGCTCATCGCGACCGCGCTCTGGATGCTGTGGGAGCTGCGCCGGCATCCTCGCGCCGCGCTGGCGGGGCTCGCGAGCTCGATCGGCCTCGCGGCCGCGGGGTTCGCGCTGTATCGCGCCGTCGTCGCCCAGCTCTACGTCTCGGCGAGCTCGCGCGAGGACTCGGGCATCGCGCGCCTGCTCGGCGCCGACCCCCACGCCGTGCTGCTCTCGGGCCTCGGCCAGCTCTGGTACCTCGTGTTCGCCTGGATCGGCCTCACGGTGCTCGGCGCGATCCCGCTCCTCGCCCGCCTGCGCCGGGAGCTCGCGGTCCGGCGCCCGGGGATCGCGGTCTGGGGCGCGCTCGCGCTGCTCGGGACGGCGGTCGTCTCGGTCACCTACATCGCCGATGCGATCCGCCGCGATGTCGGGCGGATCGACATCTACAGCTACGGCCGCTACCTCGACCCCGTCGTCGTGCCGCTCGCGCTCCTCGGGCTCGTGCTGGTGCTCCGCGGCGCGAGCCGGCGGCGGATCGCGGCGGCGATCGTCGCGACGGCCGCCACGGCGCTCGCCTGGTTCGCGCTCGTCTGGCCGCAGCTGCCGAGCACCGGCAACCAGCACTGGTTCCCGATCAACATCATGGGGACCCTGCAGTTCCCCTGGCGCGGCACGACCTGGCTGCCGGCCGCGCCCTGGCTCTACATGAGCGCGGCCGTGCTCGCGGCGCTCGTCGTCGTGCTCCTGCTCCGCCGCCGGCCGGCCGTGCTGCTCGCGATGCTCATGGCGGTCATGCTCGCCTCCACCGCGATCGCGGAGCTGCGGATCGTGCGCCCCTTCTTCTCGGGCTGGAACGGCTCCTACTCGCTCGCGCAGCGCATCCTCGACGACCCGCGGCTCGAGGGGCAGGCGCTCGCCTTCGACACGGAGGGCCTCCGCGAGGAGCGCGACAGCGCGAGCCGGAACGCCTTCCAGGTGCTGCTCGCGCCGCGCGCCGTCGAGGTCTTCGACTCCTCCGAGGCGCCGCCGCCCGCGGAGCTCGTGCTCGCGCGCGAGACGTGGCCGGAGGGCGAGCGGCTCGGCGCCGTGCGCATCGACCTCGACGAGGGCGTCTTCGACACGGGCCTCTGGGTGCTGCCGGGGCCGCTGCTCGAGCGGCTCGAGGCGACGGGCCGGGAGGACGCTCAGGGCGGTCGGTGACGACGGGCCTAGGATGTCGGGCGTGACCGAGAAGGATCAGGAGCCCTCGTCAGAGGAGCTCGCCGCACGCGTGGCGGAGCTCGAGACGCGGATCCACGAATACCACCGCACCGAGCTGAGCCGCTGGGCGGACGCCGTCCTCGAGGCGCAGAACCTGTCGAACGAGGTCATGGCGATGCGCGCGACCGTCTCCTGGCGGGTGACGGCGCCCCTGCGGGTGGTGCGGACGCGGCAGCTGCGCTCGTGAGCGCGACGATGGAGTCCGTCGTCGGCGAGCCGACCGCGGATCGCCTCGCCGAGCGCGAGCGGCTGCTCACGGCCCAGGCGCAGCGACTCGCGACGGCGGCCGGCGCGATCGGCGTCGACGTCGATCCCGGGCTCGGCGACGCGCGCGACCGCTCGATCGCGGCTCTCGGCCCGCTCGCCGCGGCGGTGAGCGAGGAGCGCGACGACGCCCACCTCTGGCTGCTCTTCGCCGCGATGTCGGGCGGCTTCCCCGGCGTCGGCGACATGGAGGCCGCGATCCGCATGCGCGATCGCATGTCGCGCGACGAGTTCTTCGACTGGTTCATCGCCGCGAGCGCGCTCCCCGCGACCTGGGGCGGCACGGCCTTCAGCGAGCTCTCGGTCGTCGCCGATCGCGTGCTCGTCGACGTGAACAGCTGCGCCCGCTCGGATCGGCACACCGGCATCCAGCGCGTCGAGCGCGAGACGCTGCCGCTCTGGTCGCGCGATCACGGCGTCGAGCTCGTCGCCTGGACGGTGCGCTCGGGCATCTACCGCGAGCTGCGCGAGGCGGAGACCGAGCGCGTCCTCGAGTGGGCGGGCGGGGGAGGGGGCTCGAGCCACCTCGACGAGCGCGCCGACGAGGGGCTCAAGCTCGTCGTGCCGTGGCGCACGACCCTCGTGCTGCCCGAGGTCGCCGACTCGCGGCAGTCCTCGCGCCTCGAGGCGCTCGCCCGCTACTCCGGCACCCGCGTCGCGATGATCGGCTACGACGTCATCCCGCTCACGAGCCCCGAGCTGCTGCCGCGCGAGACGGGCCGCGACTTCCTCGACTACCTCGGCGTCGTCCGCGGTGCGAGCGCCATCGCGGGCATCAGCCGCTCCGCGACCGAGGAGTTCGCGGGCTACGTCGACGCGCTCGGTGCGGAGGACGGCCCCGAGCTGGTGACCTGCGAGCTGCCGGCCGCGCTGCCGGCGGCCGCCCCGACGGAGGAGGCGGCCCGCACCGAGGCCGCCGTCGTGCTCTGCGTCGGCAGCCACGAGCCGCGCAAGAACCACGGCGCCGTGCTCCACGCGGCCGAGCGGCTCTGGCGCGAGGGGGCCGACTTCGAGCTCTGGTTCTTCGGCGGCCACGGCTGGGGCACCGACTTCGACGAGCTCGTGGATCGCGCGAAGAAGCGCGGGCGGCGGGTGCGCGTCGAGCGCGCCGTCTCGGACCGCATCCTGTGGGAGGCCCTCCGCGACGCCCGCTTCACGGTCTTCCCCTCGCTCCACGAGGGCTACGGCCTGCCCGTCGCCGAGTCGCTCGCCTTCGGCACCCCCGTCATCACCACCGACTACGGCTCGACCCGCGAGATCGCCGAGCGCGGCGGCTGCCTGCTCGTCGACCCGCGCTCGGATGACGAGCTGCACGACGCCATGCGCCGCCTCCTCCTCGACGACGAGGAGCTCGGCCGCCTCTCCGCGGAGGCCTCCCGCATCGAGGTGCGCACCTGGGAGCAGTACGCCGACGAGCTCTGGAGGGCGCTGGTGCCGGATGTCGCGTGAGCTCCCCGCCCGCGCCCGGCTCGCGGCGCTGACGCCCCGCCGTCGCCGCGCGCTCGGCGCCCGCAGCCGGCTCCTGCTCGAGGCGGTCGGCCGCCCCGTGAGCCGACCCGCCCTCGGCGCGCTGCTCTCGGCGCTCGAGGCGCTCGACGAGTCCGAGCTCTGGCTCGCGCTCGCGGTGCTGCACGCCGAGCTGCCGACCCCGAGCCAGGTGCGCCGCCTGCGCCGCTCGCGCGAGCTCGACGGCGGCTGGGGCGCGCTCGACCAGCTGCTCGAGGACGCGCCGCGGCGCCGCGGCGAGCGCGGTGCGCCCGTCCCCGTCCGCGTCGTCAGCGACGTCGTCCTCATGGACGTCACCGGCCTCCTCCCCGGCGACTCCGTCGCCCCCGGCCTCGGCGCCGCCCGCCAGCTCGCGCGCGCCTGGAGCCGCGAGGCCGGCATCCTGCCGGTCGCCTGGGGCGGCTCGCGGCGGCGGCTCCGCGAGCTCGAGGACGAGGAGCGGCGCGCCATCGGGCTCGCCGCGCCGGCCGGCCGCCTGCTCGGCGCGACCGAGACGGCGCTCGTGCCGCACCGCGCCGCCTACCTGCTCGTGGGAGCCGTGCAGCTGCCCCGCTCCGCCGAGCGGATCATCGCACTCGGCGAGTCGAGCGCGAACCGCAGCGGCTCGGTCGGCTACGGCCTCGGCCCGCTGCTGCGGGCGGAGGAGCACCCCCCGCAGAAGGGCGAGGCGCGCTTCTCCTGGCACCTCGCCGCGCAGCGCTCGCTCGAGCGGCTCGTCGTCCTCGGCGACGGCGACACCCGCGAGTACGAGGGCTGGCGCCGGATGCTCTCCGCCGTCGGCCGCCCCGGGCCCGAGCTCCACGGCTTCGCCCTCCCCGCCGACGCCGCGGGTGTCGCGGGCAGCATCACCGCCCCCGGCTCCTCCGCCGCATGGCTCGCGCTCGCGGGCGACGCGGGCGCGGTCCTGGGCCTCGCGGGCGGCCGCACCGCGGCGGCCCCCTAGAATCGTCTGCGGACCACGCCACCCACGTCAGGGAGATCATGACTCGCGCGCTCATCACCGGTGTCACCGGCCAGGACGGCTACTACCTCAGCAAGCTGCTGCTCGAGAAGGGCTACGAGGTGTACGGCCTCGTGCGCGGCCAGAACAACCCCAAGATCGAGTTCCTCAAGCGGGAGCTGCCCGAGGTGAGGATCCTCACGGGCGACCTGCTCGACACCTCGAGCCTCATCCGCGCCCTCGGCGCCGCGCAGCCCGACGAGTTCTACAACCTCGGCGCCATCAGCTTCGTCGCGTACTCGTGGGAGAACGCCTCGCTCACGAGCGATGTCACGGGCAAGGGCGTGCTCAACGCGCTCGAGGCCGTCCGCCTCCACGCGGGCGACGACGTCGCGAAGGTGAAGTTCTACCAGGCGTCGAGCTCCGAGATGTTCGGCAAGGTCCAGCAGGTGCCCCAGTCGGAGGAGACCCTCCTCTGGCCCCGATCGCCCTACGGCGTCGCGAAGGTCTTCGGGCACTACATGACGATCAACTACCGCGAGTCCTACGGCATGCACGCCTCGAGCGGCATCCTGTTCAACCACGAGTCGCCCATGCGCGGGCCGGAGTTCGTGACCCGCAAGATCAGCCTCGCGGTCGCCCGCATCGCGGCGGGCCTGCAGGATCAGATCTCGCTCGGCAACCTCGACGCGAAGCGCGACTGGGGCTTCGCGGGCGACTACGTCGACGCCATGTGGCGGATGCTGCAGCAGCCCGAGGGCGACGACTACGTCGTGTCGACGAACGAGACGCACTCGGTGCGCGAGTACCTCGACATCGCCTTCTCGCACGTCGGCATCGAGGACTGGGAGCGGCACGTCTACCAGGACCCGCAGTTCTTCCGCCCCGCGGAGGTCGACCTCCTCATCGGCGACTCCACGAAGGCTCGCGAGCAGCTCGGCTGGGAGCCGAAGGTCAGCTTCCCCGAGCTCGTGCGCATGATGGTCGACGCGGACGTCGCACGCGTGCGCGAGCAGACGAAGTAGCCCGCGCGTCGTGCCCGTCGCGCTCCTCACCGGCATCACCGGGCAGACCGGGGGCTACCTCGCCGAGCAGCTGATCGGCGCGGGCTGGACGGTGCACGGCGTCGTCCGCGACGCCGACGAGGCGGCGCCCTCGCTCGCCGCGCGCTCGCCGCAGGCCCTCCTGCACTCGGGCGACCTCGGCGACGGGGCGCGCATGCGGGCGATCGTCGACGAGACCGAGCCGGATGCGGTCTTCAACCTCGGCGGCATCAGCTCGGTCGCCTACTCCTGGGCGCACCCGGAGGAGACGGCGCGCATCACGGGGCTCGGCGTCGCCGCGATCCTGGATGCGGGTCTCGCCCTCCAGGACCGCCTCGGCCGCCGCGTCGCGGTCGTGCAGGCCTCGAGCGCGGAGATCTTCGGCGACGCGGCCGAGGTGCCGCAGCGCGAGTCGACGCCCGTGCGGCCGGTCAACCCCTACGGCGCCGCGAAGGCCTTCGCGCACCACCTCGTCGGGGTGTACCGGGGTCGCGGCCTCGCGGCCTCCGCGTGCATCCTCTACAACCACGAGTCGCCGCGTCGTCCGGAGGCCTTCGTGACGCGCAAGATCACGGCGGGCGCCGCCCGCATCGCGCGCGGCGAGCAGGAGTCGCTCTCGCTCGGCAACCTCGACGCGGTGCGCGACTGGGGCTGGGCGCCCGACTACGCGGATGCGCTCCGGCGCGCCGCGGAGACGGACACGCCGGGCGACTTCGTCGTCGCGACGGGCGAGGCGCACACCGTGCGCGACTTCGTCGACGCGGCCTTCCGCGCCGCCGGCATCCCGGCGTGGCATCCCCTCGTGCACCTCGATCCCGCCTTCGCCCGACCCGCCGACGCCGCGGCGCTCGTGGGCGACGCGAGCCGGGCCCGCGAGGTGCTCGGCTGGGCGCCGACGCGCAGCTTCGACGAGACCGTCGCCGCCATGGTCGACGCGGATCTCGGCGAATCCCCGGCGAACTGACACCTTTTTCGTACACTGGGGACATCCGTGCGCCGACGGGAGGCGCTCAGCCGCGCGCGCACGGTGCTGATGAAGGGGGACGCAGCCATGGGGATCGACCTGAGACGCGAGGGCCGACGCCGGAGCATCGGACGGGTGCCGCTCGTCGGCGCCGTGCTCGCCGCGCTGCTCGGCGGACTGCTGCTCGCCGTCGTGCCGACGCCCGCCGCACCGTCCGCGCAGGCGGTCGACAACTCGGGCTTCGACCCGGGCTTCATCATCAGCGACGACGTGTTCTTCGACGACTCGACGATGTCCGCCTCGGCGATCAAGGCCTTCTTCAAGGCGAAGGATCCGAGCTGCCGCAGCACCTCGAGCCTGACGTGCCTCAGCGACTACGTCGAGACCTCGCGCAGCCGCGCCGCGAACTCCAACTGCTCCGCCATCACGGGCAAGAAGGAGAGCGCCGCGAGCATCCTGTACCGGGTGGCGAAGGCCTGCGACATCAACCCGCAGGTGCTGCTCGTGCTCCTCCAGAAGGAGCAGGGCTTCATCACCGGCGGCCCGCGCTCGAGCCTCATCTACCGCAAGGCGATGGGCTACGGCTGCCCGGACACCGCCTCGTGCGACGCGAAGTACTACGGCTTCTTCAACCAGGTCTACAGCTCCGCCTGGCAGTACCAGCGCTACGCGGAGGCGCCGCAGAACTTCAACCACCAGGCGGGCCGCAACAACGCCGTCCGGTTCCACCCCAACGCGAGCTGCGGCAGCTCGACCGTCTACATCCGCAACCAGGCGACGGCGGGGCTCTACAACTACACGCCGTACCAGCCCAACGCGGCCGCGCTCGCGGCGGGCTCCGGCACCGGCAACAGCTGCTCCTCCTACGGCAACCGCAACTTCTGGCGGTTCTTCACGAGCTGGTTCGGCAACCCCGCCAACCTGCTGAAGAACGCGGGCTTCGAGGCCTCCAGCTCGGGCTGGGGATCCGGCGTCAAGACGGTGGGCCTCGCGCGCAAGAAGAGCTCCGCGAGCGCCGAGAGCGGCGCCTGGTACCTCTCGACGAGCACCGCCAAGAAGGGCTCCTCGCTGCGCCAGACGGTCAAGCGCACCTCGCGCGCCGGCGAGGTCTACACGGCCTCCGTCTGGGTGAAGTCGCGCAGCTCGAGCACGCCGTTCCGCACCGTGCTCAAGCTCACGGCGACGGGCGGAAGGTCGGAGTCGGCGCGGGCCGAGGCGACCGTCGGCCCCGAGTGGACGCAGCTGCAGGTCTCGCTGCCGGTGACGCGCACGCACACCGCCTTCGTCTTCGACCTCTACGAGATGACGACGGGCGTGAGCCTCGCGGTCGACTCGGCGCTGCTCGCGGAGGGGGAGGGCGAGCCCTCGCGCGCCGCGATCGGCCTGAAGTCCGCCGGATTCGAGGGCTCGCAGAGCGGCTGGTCGACGACGAGCTCGGCGGTCACGACGGGTGTCCGCACCAAGCTCGCCGAGTGGCCGGCCTCGCAGGGCAGCTCCTTCCTCCTCGCCAAGACGACGAAGGCGGGCGGCACGGTCCAGCAGGACGTCGCCTACCCGGTCGAGGCGGGTCGCTCCTACACCGCGAGCATCATGCTGCGGACCAGCGGCTCGGCGCCCTTCGCGGGGGCGCTCGTGCTCCGCGGCACGGGCGGCGCCGGGGTGGACTCGGCGCGCACCGATTTCGAGGTCGATGGCGAATGGAGCCGTCAGCAGGTCACGTTCACGGCGACCCGCTCGGATCTGCGCGGCCTGCGCTTCGAGGTGCGGCTCAACACGACCGGCGCGTACCTGCACATGGACGATGTGCGGCTCTCTTCGAACCTCGCGGCCGACACCGGCTTCGAGCGCAGCGCGCTCGGCGGCTGGACGACCGGCTCCGGCGACCTCGCCCTCCGCTACCGCGTCGGCGGCGCGACGCACCCCGATATCCCGGACGACGAGGTCTCGCTGCTCGCGAAGCGCCGCTCGGACTCGGTCGCCTCGCTGCGCGCGCCGGTCGATCGGAAGCTGTCGGTCGGCGAGACCTACGACGCCTCGATCCTCGTGCGCTCGACGGGCGGGGATGTGAACGGGTCGCTCCGGATCTGGGGCCTCGGCGCCTCGAGCGAGCACGGCTCGCAGGGCTTCACGGCGGATGGCGACTGGCAGCTCGTCGAGACGAGCTACACGCCGACCGTCGCCGGCCAGACCTCGCTGCGCGTCGAGCTCTATCTCAACACGGTCGGCGGCGAGCTCGAGGTCGACGGGCTCTGGCTGCGCTGATCGAGCGGGGCTGAGCCGCCCGGCGCCTCAGTCGCGGGCGGCGCCGTCGAGCGGCTCGGCGTGGCGGGGGCACTCGCCCACGGGAAGCCCGGCCGCCTCGACGCGCCAGGCGTCGACCGCGAAGGGCACCTCGTCCCAGCCCGCCCCGACCGGCTGGTGCAGTAGCGCGATCGCGCCCTCGGCGCCGCCGAGCGACTCGGCCGGGATGCCGTCCTCCGCCAGCCGCTCGGGCAGCGGCACGCCCGAGCCGCGGAGCTCGAGCACCGTCGCGACGCCGGCGCCGGGCCGGCAGGCGAGGTAGTCGGCGATCGTCCGCGCGTCGAGCACCTCGTCGGGCGCGAAGTTGTCGCGGTGCTGGCCGCTGTTCACGACGTCGAGCGCGAAGGTGCGCCGCAGCGGCACGGCGAACGCCATCCAGGTGTTGGGGAAGCCGAAGTCGGCGACCTCGCGGCCGTCCGAGCTCGACCAGAGCACGGGCTCGTCGCGGTCGGCGACGAGCGCGTCCAGCTCCTGCGTGAAGGCCACCGCGCCGTCCATCTCGGTGCGCTGCAGCTGCACGACGAGTCCGGTCGCGGTGAGCGCCGTCGCGATCGCGACCGCGGCGGCCGCGGCGGTCGCCGCGAGCCGCGGCAGGCGCCGCCAGGGCACGAGCGCGAGGCCGAGCGCCGAGACGACGATCATGGCGGGCAGCGCCTCGCTCACGATGTAGCGATCCCAGTAGAGGTAGAAGCTGTGCTCGCGGGCGAGCAGCAGGCGCACCGTGTGGAGCGCGATGAAGACGAGCGTGGAGCCGCCGAGCAGCGCGACCGCGAGCGCCGTCGCCCCGTCGCGCAGCCGCAGCACCGCGACGAGCCCCGCCGCCATGCCCGCGACGAGCCAGAGGCCCGTGCGGAGGAGGATCTGCGCCGTCTCGGTGCCGACGACGAGGCACGCCGCGACGCCGAGCACGAGCGCGCCCGCGAGGAGGGCGCCCGAGACGGTCGCGCCGCGACCGGCGGCGGGCCCGGCTGCCGGCTGCGTGGATCCCGCCGCGCCCCGCGGCGCTCCGCGTCGGAGCGCGAGCAGCGCGAGCGCGGCCGTCGGCACCAGGATGACGGCGGCCGAGGCGAGGCCGGGCTCGAGCAGCGTCAGCCGCTCGAGCAGGTCGACGACCGGCCCCGGCGCGAGCCCCGTGATCTGGGTGTCGACGAAGTAGCGCGGGATCTCGCCGATGCCGTACCAGTAGCCGGCGCCCGCCCCCGCGATCGTCGCGGCGAGGGTGAGGAGGGCGCCCGGCACGAGGGGCCGCCAGGCGCGCACGACGAGCGCGAGCACGAGCACCGCGATCACCGGGACGACGAGCAGGATGCCGGAGCCGCGCAGCAGGGAGAGGCCGAGCACGACGACCGCCTGCGCGGCGGCCGCGCCCGCCGCCGCGCGCCCGCCCGAGCGCAGGGTCTGGTGCGCGAGCTGCGCCCAGAGCAGGAACAGCGGCGCGTTGAGCGCCTCGCTGCTCGGGAACACGGCGTACCAGACGAGGTGCGGGTGCACGGCCGCGACCGCGGTCGCCGCGAGCGCCATCCCCGCCCCGCCGCCGAGCCGCTGCACGAGCCGGGCGGTCGTCGTGAGCGTCGCGATCCCGCAGACGGCGACGACCGCGGTCGTGTGCGCGATGCCGAAGGCGGCGGAGGACAGGCCGAGGAGCACGGGGAGCAGCGGCGGCCAGCTCGCCGAGAACTCGCCCGTGCGCGCGAGCTCGTTCGCCCAGTTGACGTAGGCGCCCATGTCGCCGATCCACGGCAGGAACTCGACCTCGCGCAGGCGCATGAGCACGGCGACGGCGGCGAGCAGCGCCCAGGCGGCGAGCAGGATCCGGGCGCGGGGGAGCGGGGCGCCGCGGAGGCCGTGCCGCCGGAGGCGGAGGACGCCGATCACGGCGGCGGCGAGCCAGCCGGCGATCGCGAGCCCCGCACCGTGCGCGCCCAGCCAGATCCACATGGTCGCCCCGAGGGCCGCCGCGAGCAGACCCCACGGCAGCGCGTCCGCGAGCAGGGCGACCGGCCCCTCGTCGCGGCGGCGCAGCGCAGCGGCCGGGGCGAGGCCGAGGGCGAGCGCGGCGAGGGCGCTGATCGCCACGAGGGCGGCGGTCTCGAGCACGGCGGCCCTCCTGCGGTGCGAGCGGACCCGGTCGGATGCGCTCTCGTAGGATATCGGGGTGACTGCCGCCGACGAGCCCACGCACGACGAGCGCGACGCCGAGATCTCGGCGCTCCGCGCCGAGCTGCGCAGGGCACAGGACCAGCAGGTCGAGCGCTGGCTGCATCTCGTGCGACACGGCGAGGTCGTGCCCGCCTCGATCGAGCGCTCCCTCTCCTGGCGGCTCACGCGGCCGGTGCGGCTCGCGCAGACCGCCGCCGGCGTCCTCCGCCGCGAGGGGCCGAACAAGTTCTGGGCGATCGTCCGCTCCCGTCTGCGCCGGCTGGTGCGCCGGTGAGCGCGGCTCCGGCCGCGGCGGTCGCCGGGGACGGAGTCGTCGGCACGCCCGCCGAGGCGCTGCGCGCCCGGCTCCTCGCGGTCGCGCCGCACCTCCTCCCGGCCGGCGAGCCGGTGCCCGAGGGCGGGCCCGGGTCGCTGCTCGCGAGGCTCGCGGATGCCGTCGCCGCCGAGCCGACGGGCGCGCGCCTGTGGGTGCTCGCGAGCGCGGCGGCGGCCGCCTACCCCACCTCGGAGGAGCTCGAGGGGCTCCGCCGCGCGCTCGAGCTCGCGGCGCCCGGCGAGCGGCTCGGCGCCGTGCTCACGGCCGTGGCGCCCGCCGCGGCGTCCGTGCGCGGCGGCCTCGTCACGGCGGAGGCCGTCGAGCTCGCACTCGTCGACGTCGACTTCTGCGCGACGAACGCGCACAACACCGGCATCCAGCGCGTCGTCCGCAACACCGTCAAGCACTGGCCGGCCGAGGCGGTCGAGCTCGCCGCCTGGGCGCCCGACGGCAGCGGCTACCGCCGCCTCACGCCCGCGCAGCGCGAGCTCGCGACGGCCTGGCGCTCCGGCATGGACTCCGTGCGCGCCGACACCTCGGACGCGCCCCTGCTCATCCCCGTCGGCGGCGCCGTGCTCATCCCCGAGGTGCCGGGCCGCGACCGCATCCCGCGTCTCGCCGCGATCGCCGAGCACTCGCCCGCGCGCGTCGGCCTGATCGGCTACGACGCGATCCCCATCGTGAGCGCCGAGACGGTGAGCGACGAGGAGTCCGACCGCTTCGCGCACTACCTCGCGATCGTGAAGCACGCGGATGCGGTCTCCTGCATCAGCGAGACGACGGCCGAGGAGTTCCGCGGCTTCGGCGCGGCGCTCGCGGCGCAGGGGCTGTCGGCGCCAGACGTCGTGGCGCAGCCGCTGCCCGCCGTGCCGCCCGTGCCGCTCGATCCCGGGGCCGCCGCGCCGGGGCCGCCGCGCGAGCGCCCGCTCGTGCTCATGGTCGGCAGCGTCGAGCCGCGCAAGAACCAGGAGGGCGTGCTCAGCGCCGCCCGCATCCTCTGGGGCGAGGGGCTCGACTTCGAGCTGCGCTTCATCGGGGGCGGCACGGCGTGGTACCTGCACCGCCTCCGCGCGCTCCTCGCGCCGCTGCGCGCGCCCGGACGGCACGTCGAGCTGCTCGTCGGCGCGCCCGACGAGCTCGTGCAGGCCTCCTATCGCGACGCGCGAGTCGTCGCCTTCCCCTCGCTGCAGGAGGGCTACGGCCTCCCCGTCGCGGAGGCGCTCGCGACCGGCACGCCCGTCGTGACCAGCGCCTACGGCAGCACGGCCGAGATCGCCGCGGCCGGCGGCTGCCTCGTGGTCGACCCGCGCGACGACGACGCGATCGCCGCCGCGCTGCGCGCCGTCCTCGTCGACGAGGAGGTGCACGCCCGGCTGCTCGCGGAGACGGGCGCGCGCCCGGCCGGCAGCTGGGCGGCCTACGCCGCCGAGGTCTGGTCCGAGCTCGCGGGGGCCGCCCGATGAGCGCCCGCTCCCTCGGCACGGGCACCGCCGCGCTCGTGCGCGCGCTGCTGCCCGGGGAGGAGCCCGCCGGCACCGACGCGGCGCGACTCGAGCAGCTCGCGGCCGCCCTCCCGCAGCCCGACGCCGCGCAGTCCTGGCTGCTCCTCGCGGTGCTCGACCGCCGCCTCCCGCGCTCGGAGGAGGTCGACGCCTTCCGCCGCCAGGCCCGCCACGACGGCCTCCGTGCCGCTGCCGCCACCGTGCTGGCGGGCCGCCGCCATCCCGCGCGCTGGCTGGATCCGCCCGTCCAGGTCCTCGCGGACGCCGTGCTCGTCGACGTGCACGACACCGCGAGCTCGACGCTCGCGACGGGCGTGCAGCGCCTCGCGCGCGCGATCGGCGACCGCTGGCTCGAGCGGGGCGTGCAGCTCGTCGGCTGGAACAGCGCCCGCTCGGCCCTCGTCCGCGTCGATCACGGCGCCTGGCGGGAGGGCCGCCGCCGCGGCGCCCTCGGCCGTGCGCCCGTCGTGCCCTGGGGCGGCGCCTACGTCCTCACCGAGGTGGTCGGCGAGGGCGAGCGGAGCGCCCGGATCCAGGCGCTCGCCCGCTGCTCGGGTGCCCGGACGATGCTCGTCGGCGCCGACGCGATCCCGCTCACGGCCGCCGAGACGACCGGCTCGCGGATGCCGGGCGTCTTCGCGAAGTACCTCGCGGCCGCGGCGCACATGGACGTCGTCGCCGCCATCTCGGGCGCGGCGGCGGCGGAGTACCGCGGCTGGCGCGCGATGCTGCCGGCCGCCGGCATCCCCGGTCCGGAGGTCGTCGAGGTGCCGATCGCGGAGGAGCTCGGCGAGCTCGATCCCTCGGCGCGCTTCCCGGCCGAGCTGCGGTTCGTCGTGCACGACGAGGAGGGCGCCCTCCCGCTCGTGCTCTGCGTCGGCAGCCACGAGCCGCGCAAGAACCACCAGGCCGTGCTGCACGCGGCAGAGCTGCTCTGGCGCGAGGGGCGGCGCTTCTCGCTCGCCTTCGTCGGAGGCAACGCCTGGCGCTCGGAGGCCTTCCGCGCCCGGCTGCTCGAGCTGCGCGAGGCCGGACGACCCGTCGCGGCGCACCGCGGCGTGCCCGACGCGGAGCTGCGCTGGGCCTACCGCCTCGCACGCCTCACGGTCTTCCCCTCGCTCGACGAGGGCTTCGGGCTCCCCGTCGCGGAGTCGCTCGCGGCCGGCACGCCCGTCGTCACGACGCGCTACGGCAGCACCGCCGAGATCGCGGCGGAGGGCGGCTGCGTGCTCGTCGACCCGCGCGACGACCGCGACCTCGCGGCCGGCATCCGGGGCCTCCTCGCCGACGACGCCCTCCTCGCGCGCCTGCGCACCGAGGCGGCCGCCCGCCCGCCTCGCACGTGGGACGACTACGCGCTCCGCCTCTGGTCGACCCTCATGCCGTAGACTGTCCGCGCCCCGCGATCCGCCTGCGCCGCGTCGATCGCCCCCTCATCTCTGGAGTGCCCGATTGGTCGACATCGCGCGTGAACGCGCCGCACGACTCGCGGCGCTGCCACTGGAGCGCATCGGCGGCTCGTACCAGAGCTTCCTCAAGGGCACGCGGCACGCCGTCCGCGACCTCCTCGGCCACCGCGAGCTGCTCGGCCTCCTCGTGCGCCGCGAGCTCAAGGCGCGCTACAAGGACTCCGCCCTCGGCTTCCTGTGGACCCTCATCCGGCCCATCGTGATGCTCCTCATCTACTACTTCGCGATCGGGTACTTCCTCGGCGCGCAGCGGCAGATCCCGATGTTCGCGATCTTCGTGTTCGCGGGCCTCACCCTGTGGGGGCTGTGGAGCGAGGTGCTCACCGCCGGCACCATGTCGATCCTCACCAACGCCGGCCTGATCAAGAAGGTCTACGTCCCGCGCGAGCTCTTCCCGCTCGCCGCCGTCGGCTCCGCGCTCGTCAACTTCGGCATCCAGATGATCGTCCTCATCGGCGCGATGGTCGTGTTCGGGCAGTTCGTCTTCACCTGGGACCTGCTCTACCTGCTGCCCGGCACGCTCGTGATCCTCGTGCTCGCGACCGCGTTCTCGCTCCTGCTCTCGGCGCTCAACGTCTACCTGCGCGACGTGCAGTACCTCGTCGAGGTCTCCGTGCTCATGCTCTTCTGGGCCTCGCCGATCGTGTACTCGTACCAGATGGTCCACGAGGCGCTCAAGGGCAACTGGATCGAGCAGCTCTACCTCGCGAACCCGATCACGGTGTCGATCCTCGCCTTCCAGAAGGCGGCCTGGCTGCCCGGTCCGAGCGTGCAGACGCAGCTCTCCGAGGACATGGGCATCGACCCCGCGACCTTCATGCCCGCCGACCTCGACCTCCGGCTCGCGATCATGGGCATCGTCTCGCTGCTGTTCCTCTGGTTCTCGCACCGCGTCTTCCTGCGCCTGCAGGGGAACTTCGCGCAGGAGATCTGATGAGCGAGACCGCCGCCGCACCCGGGGCCGCCGCCGAGCAGGGCGAGGCGCCCGTCGTCGTGCGCATCCAGGGCGTCACGAAGCGCTTCGTGATCCGCAAGGACAAGTCGCTCAAGGAGCGGCTCGTGAACTTCACGCGCTCCTCCCGGCACAAGGAGGACTTCACGGCGCTCAACGACGTGACCGTCGACATCCGCGCGGGGGAGACGGTCGGGCTGGTCGGCCACAACGGCTCCGGCAAGTCGACGCTGCTCAAGACGATCGGCGGCATCATCCAGCCCTCCGCCGGCACCGTCGAGCGCCGCGGGCAGCTCGCCGCCCTCCTCGAGCTCGGCGCCGGCTTCCATCCCGATCTCACCGGCCGCGAGAACATCTACCTCAACGGCTCGATCCTCGGCCTCTCGAAGGAGACGATCGACGGCTACTTCGACTCGATCGTCGACTTCAGCGAGATCCGCGACTTCATCGACACCCAGGTGAAGTTCTACTCCTCGGGCATGTACGTGCGGCTCGCCTTCGCGATCGCCGTGCACGTCGACCCCGACATCCTGCTCGTCGACGAGGTGCTCGCCGTCGGCGACGAGCCCTTCCAGCGCAAGTGCATGGAGAAGATCCGCCAGTTCCAGGCGGAGGGGCGCACCATCGTCCTCGTCTCGCACGGCGCCGAGCAGATCCGCGACGTCTGCGACCGCGTCGTCGTCCTCAAGCGCGGCAACGTCGTCTTCGACGGCGACGTCGAACCCGGCATCCACGCCCTCATCGAGAGCTTCGAGAGCTAGCCGGCCGCGCGCCGCCAGCACTCGCCAGACCCACACCTGCGACAGGAGAGAACATGAAGGTCTTCATCCAGATCCCCTGCCTCAACGAGGAGACCACGCTCCCCGCGGTCCTCGAGAGCATCCCGAAGGAGATCGAGGGCGTCGACGAGCTCGAGATCCTCATCGTCGACGACGGCTCCAGCGACCGCACGGTCGAGGTGGCGAAGTCCTACGGCGTCACCCACTTCGTGCACCACACGCGCAACCAGGGGCTCGCGCGCTCCTTCCGCGACGGCGTCCACTACGCGCTCGCGCACGGCGCCGACATCGTCGTGAACACCGACGGCGACAACCAGTACCCGCAGGACCGCATCCCCGACCTCATCGCGCCGCTCCTCCGCGGCGAGGCGGACATCGCGATCGGCGACCGCCAGACCCAGAAGATCGCGCACTTCTCGCCGCTCAAGAAGCTCCTCCAGCGCTTCGGCAGCCAGGTCGTGAACATCGCGGCCGACACGAAGCTGCCGGATGCCGCGAGCGGCTTCCGCGCGTACTCGAAGGAGGCGCTGCTCCGCCTCAACGTCCTCACGCAGTTCAGCTACTGCATGGAGACGATCATCCAGGCCGGCAACAAGCGGATGAAGATCGCGAGCGTCGCGGTCGAGACGAACGCGAAGACGCGCGAGTCGCGCCTGTTCAGCAGCATGCCGGAGCACATGTACAAGTCGGCGCAGGCGATCCTGCGCAGCTACATCATGTTCAAGCCCTTCGCGTTCTTCGCGGTGGTCGCGGCGGTGCTCTTCGTCGGCGCGCTCATCCCCTTCGTGCGCTACCTCCTCCTCGCCGCCTTCTGGCCGGAGCTCACGAGCGGCAACGTCCAGTCGCTGCTGCTCGGCACCGGCCTCCTGATCGCCTCCATCCTCTCGGTCGCGCTCGGCGTGCTCGCCGACCTGCAGCGCACGAACCGCATCCTCATGGAGGAGCAGCTCGAGCGCATCAAGGAGATGCAGTACGGCTTCCGGCCGAACGAGTTCATCTCCGAGCCCGAGGTCGCGGCGGCCGCTCCCGCGGCGCCCGCTGCGGTGTCGAAGGCCGCGCCCGCGAAGGCCGCGCCCGCGAAGGCCGCGCCCGCGAAGGCGAAGGCCGCGAAGGCGCCGTCAGCCGCCTCCTCGTCCGCGACGACGACGGCCGCGCGCACGACGGCCTCGAAGGCGGCCGCGTCGACGCGGACCGCGGCGGCGCGCACCGCCGCGGCACGCACGTCCGCGGCGCCGGCGGCGAAGTCCGCCGCGAAGCCGACGACGGCGAAGTCCGCCGCGAAGCCGACGGCCGCGAAGCCCGCCGCCTCGCGCAACCGCGCCGCCAAGCCCTCGGGCGAGTAGCGCGGCACCACCCGGCGGCTCAGCCGAGCCGCTGCCGCCAGGAGCGCTTGCGCGCGGCCGTGACGCAGGCCAGCACGGCGAGCAGGAGGCCGCCGTCGCTGAGCACGAAGCTCTCGGCGAGGCTCGTCGCGGCGAGGAGCGCGAGCGTCAGCGCCGGCCAGACGTGCACCGTGCTGCGGAACTCGCTCGCCACCAGCCAGGCGCGGACGAAGCCCAGCCCGAGCGCGATGACGAGCAGCGCCGTGCCGACCAGGCCGATCTGGAACCACGCGTCGTAGAGCGCGTTGAGCGCCGCGCCCGCCTGGCCGCCGTCGTGCGAGCGGATCGTGGAGAAGGGGAACAGCTCGACCGGCCAGACCCCGACCCAGCCCCAGCCCTCGACCGCGTGCACGTCGATGAGCGCCCGCAGCTGGGCCCAGCGCTCGAGGCGCGTCTCGAGGTCGGAGCTCGCGTTGAAGAGGTCGATCACCCGGCTGCGGAGCAGCCACACGACGGCGCCCGCGATGAGCGCCGCCGCGAGGAGCACCGGCTGCGCGATCGTGCGGCGCTCGGGGGTCGTGCGGCGCAGCGCGACGAGCGCGAGCCCGAGCACCCCGATCCCGAGCAGCACCAGGACCGTGACGGGTGAGCGCGCGAGCAGGATCGTGCCGAGGGCGAGCGAGAGCGATCCGACGCTCACGCCCCGCCGCACCGATCGGGTGCGCCACTCGATCCAGAAGGTCAGCACCCCGAGGCCCGCGAGGAAGCACAGCTCGTTGCGCGTGCCCGAGATGCCCGTGATGGGGCCGCCCTGGGCGAGGTTGCCGGCGATGCCGATGAAGGTGAAGGGCACGTCGAAGATGAGGCCGCTCATCGCCTCGAGCACGATCGAGACGACGAGGATCGCGCGCAGGGCGTCGCCGGCGGCGCGGACGATCTGGATGAGGTCTCGGGAGAGCGCGATGTAGAGCGCGAGCAGCGCCATGGCGAGCGCCGCCGCGACCCCGCCGATGCTCGCCCAGGTGTACTCGCTCCACACGACGCTGAGCGAGATCCAGCCGAGGAGCGCGAGGAGCGAGATCGGCAGCACGCCCGACCACTGGATCTCCTCGCCCTGCCCGATGATCGAGAGCACGGCGATCACGAGCAGCGAGCCGATGACCGCGATCCAGCCGGGCAGCCCGAGCGTCGTGCGCACGGCGTCGGGTGCGAGCGCGACGCCGAGGATCACGACCGTGAGCGCCTGGCGCAGCCGGGGCGCGGCCGCGAGCTCGACCGCGAGGCGGCCGATGCCGCTCGAGCCGCGGCTCACGTGCAGGCCTCCCCGGCGGCGGATCCGGCGGATCCGGCGGGGCTCGCGGGGGCGGCATCCGGGCCGGCCGGCCGCGCCGGCAGCAGCTGGACGCCGAGGATCACGAGCAGCAGCAGGCCGCCCTCGACGAGGATGCGGCTCTCGGCGATGCTCTGGACGGCGAGCGCCGCGAGCACGAGCAGCGGCAGGAGCTCGAGCGCGCCGGGACGGGCCGGGGCCGCGCCCGCTGCCGGGGCCGCCGCGGCCTCCCCGCGCGGTCCGACCGCGAGCCGCACGGCCCGCGCGATCGCCGTGACGAGCACCGCCCCGAAGGCGAGCACGCCCCCGATGCCGAGCTGGAACCAGAGGTCGAGCCACGCGTCGTGGGCCTGCAGGTAGCGGACGCCGTCGATGATCGCGAGCTCGTCGAAGGGCGCGACCCACGGCGGCCAGTAGCCGACCCAGCCCCAGCCGAGCACCGGCCGCTGCAGCGCCAGGTCGACGACGGCCGCCCAGATGTCGAGTCGGCCGGTGAGGTCGGGGCTGCGGCCGAGCAGTCCCGCGATCGTCTCGCGCAGGGCGACGCCGGTGCCGGCCGCCGCGACGAGGCCGAGGCCGGTCGCGACGCCGAGCGCGATCCGGCCGCGTCCGCCGAGCCGGCGGGCGAGCAGCACGAGCGCGAGCACGACCGCGACGGCGAGCGCCGCGACGATCACCGTCGAGGAGCGGGTGAGCAGGAGGCAGGCGGCCGCGGCGACGAGTCCCGCCGCATCCCACCCGCGACCGGCGCGCCGGACTGCGAGCCGGATCCCGAGCACGATGAGCGCGAGGAGCGCGAGCATGCCGAGCAGGTTGCTGTTGCCGACCAGGCCCTGGATGCGGCCGCCCTCGAGCAGCAGCGCCCGCGACCACATGAAGGCCTTCGGCACCCCCTCCGGGTAGTCGGTCCAGAGCGGGAACACGGGCTGCCGGACGACGATCGCGACGACCGCCTCGAAGGCGAGACTGCCGAGCATGAGGATGCGGAGCACGATCGCGAGCAGGTCGAGCAGCTCGGCGCGCGACGTGGTGGTGGCGATGAGTGATCCGATCGCGACGGGCGCGACCAGCAGCAGCACGCCGAGCGCCGTGGCGCCCGGGTACGCCGACCACGCGGTCGAGGCGGCCGCGAGCCCCGCGAACAGCGCGAGGGGGATGGGGATGCGGCGCAGGTCCGCGCGCAGCGCGACGGCCATCCAGATCCCGGCGGCGACGAGGAGGCCCACGAGGACGCCCCAGCCGGCCCAGCCGAGCGTGTACCGCCACACGTCGCCCGCGAGGGCCGTGAACAGCGCGACGGCGATGTAGGGCGCGCGGAGTCGTGCGGCCCTCGTCATGCGCTCAAGACTAGTGCTGGCGCCCTGCGCGCCCGGCGGGCGGGTCAGCGGGCGAGCTCGCGCTCGAGCGCGGGCGCGAGCGCCGGGGCGAGGGACGCCGTGAAGCTCGCCGAGAGGTGGTGCTCGTCCGTGTACGCGAGGGTCGAGCCGATGATCGCCGGGCACAGCTCGGGGGTGCACATCCAGTCGCTCAGGTCGACGAAGCCCTGCCCGGCCGCCGCGCTCGCCGCGCGCTCCGCCCGCACGACCGGCTCGTTCACGGCGTCCGACCGCGGGGCGGCGCAGGCGAGCGCGTCGTCGAGGGAGGCCGAGAGGCAGGGGAGCGGGCTCGTCGGGAACGAGGGGGTCTCGGCGATCGTGAGGACGCGGGATGCCGCCGGCAGCCGCTCGAGCGTGGAGGCGAGGGCGCCGGTCCAGATCTCCTCGACGCGCTCCGGGGAGCGGTCGTCGCGGCCGACGTGGTTCGCGAGCACGACGAGATCCGGCGCGAGCCGCGCGATCTCCTCGACCGCCGCGCCGCGCCAGGCGGCGCAGGAGCGGTTCGTCGCGCCCGACCAGAGCTTCTCGCTCTCGATCGAGCGGCATCCCGACTTCGTGAGCGACACGAGCCGCACGTCCTGCCCGGCGAGCGCGGCCTCGACGCCCGGGAACCAGCGGCCGGCGTGCGAGTCGCCGAAGACGACGACCGTCCGCGCGGCGTCCTCGGGGCCGGTCGAGCAGACGAGGAGCTCCGAGCCGGCGCGGCTCTGCTGGCAGCCGCGGCGGTAGAGGGACCCGGTGTCGGCCTCGGCGTCGGCGAGTCGCGGGGTGAGGGTGCTCGGCACGAACGCCGTCGCGAGCGGCGGCGACTGCGGGGGGCTCGCGGCGAGCGGCCGGCCCGCATCGAGCGGCATCGCGGCGATCGCGGGGGCCGAGATCCCGACCCCGCCCGCGAGCACGGCGATCGCGGCCGCCGCGGCGGCGAGCGTCCGGCGCGGGCGCCAGCGGCCGATGCGCGAGCGCGCCGAGGTCGGCACCTCGACGAGCCGGTGCAGCAGCCAGGCCAGCGGCACGGCGGCGAGCGCGAGCAGCCAGGGCGCCCAGCCGGGGAGCGGCTGCGCGAGTCCCGCGCGCTCCTGCGCGAGCACGAGCAGCGGCCAGTGCACGAGGTAGAGGGCGTAGGAGCGCTCGCCCACCCAGCCGGCCGGTCGCCGCGCGAGGACGAGGCGCGCATCCCCCGCCGCCGGCGCCGAGCCGGACCAGAGCAGCACGGCGGTCGCGAGCACCGGCACGAGCGTGAGCGGGCCGGGATGCGCGCCGAGCCCCTCGGGGACGGCGGGGCCGCCGAGCAGGAGGGCGGAGGCGGCGACGAGCGCGAGCGAGCCCCAGCCGAGCGCGGCGCGGGCGTGCGCCGGGATCCGCGGCGCGTGCGCGGCGAGCGCCGCCGCGAGGGTGCCGAGCGCGAGCTCCCAGGCGCGGGTCGGGAGCGAGAAGAACGCGACCGGGCTGCCGGCGCCGACGAGGAGCATCGCCGCGAAGGAGAGCACCGTGAGGAGGCCGATCCCGGCGCCGATCAGCACCGCCCGGCGGCCCGCCCGACCGCCCGCGAGGCGCACCGCGAGCGCCGCGAACCCGACGAGCAGGAGCGGCCAGAGCAGGTAGAACTGCTCCTCGACCCCGAGCGACCACAGGTGCTGGAGCGGCGAGGGCGCGGTCTCGCCCAGGTAGTCGGTCTGCTCGATCGCGAAGCGGAGGTTCGCCGCCGAGAGCGTCGACCACAGCGCGTCCTCGAGGATCGCGGGGAGCCGCAGCGGCGGCGCGAGCAGCCCGGCGCCCGCGACGGTCGCGAGGATCACGACGAGCGCGGCCGGCAGGATCCGGCGGGCGCGTCGACCGTAGAAGGAGAGGAGGTCGACGCGGCCGCGCTCGCGGAGCGCGTCGAGCAGCTGGCCGCCGATGAGGAAGCCTGAGATGACGAAGAAGACGTCGACGCCGAGGTAGCCCCCGGGCAGCCAGGGCGCGCCCGCGTGGAAGACGAGCACGAGCAGCACCGCGAGCGCCCGGAGCCCCTGGATGTCGGGCCGGAAGCCCGCCCGCGCCGCCGTCATCCGCGTGACGCTACGCGCTCCCGGTGACCACGAGGTGAACGCCCCTGCGTCCAGAGACATGTCTCCTGCCCCGCAGACCCCGCAGCATCGGCCTCTGCGCGGCAAGAGACATGTCTCTGGGGCGGCGGTGGCGGCGGAGGCGGGCGGCGGCCTAGACGAACGCGGCCGTGCCGGTGACCGCCCGACCCACGATGAGCGTGTTCATCTCGCGGGTGCCCTCGTAGGAGTACAGCGCCTCCGCGTCCGCGAAGGCCCGGGCCGCCCCGTAGTCGAGGACGATGCCGTTGCCGCCCATCGCCTCGCGGGCCCACGCGACCGTCTCCCGCATCCGGCTCGTCGCGTAGGCCTTCGCGAGCGCCGCGTGCTCGTCGGCCTGGACGCCCTCGTCGAGCATCTCGGAGACGCGCGTGCACATCGCGATCGAGGCGGTGATGTTGCCGAGCATGCGCGCGAGAAGGTCCTGCACGAGCTGGTGGGAGGCGATCGGCTTGCCGAACTGGACGCGCTCGCCCGCGTAGCGCAGCGCCGCCTCGTAGGCGCCGATCGAGTTGCCGACGGCCGCCCAGGCGACCTCGGCGCGTGTCAGCCGCAGCACGGCGGCCGTGTCGCGGAAGCTGTTCGCGCGCTGCAGCCGCATCGACTCGGGAACGCGCACGCCCTCCATCCGGATGTCGGCGTTCTGCACGATGCGCAGCGACTGCTTGCGCTCGATCTTCGTCGCCGACCAGCCGGGGGCGTCGGTGCGGACGAGGAAGCCCTTCACCTGGCCGTCCTCCGCCGACTTCGCCCAGATGACGACGACGTCCGCGAAGGTCGCGTTGCCGATCCAGCGCTTCTCGCCGTCGAGGATCCAGTCGTCGCCGTCGCGCCGGGCGACGGTGCGCAGACCCTGCGCGCTGTCGGAGCCGGAGAGCGGCTCGGTGAGGCCGAAGGCGCCCAGCACCTCGCCGCGCGCCATCGGCGGCAGCCACTCGGCGCGCTGCTCGGGGGAGCCGGCGACGCCGATCGCGCCCATCGCGAGGCCGTTCTGCACGCCGACGTAGGTCGCGATGCTCGCATCGACCCGCGCGAGCTCGAGCGCGACCCAGCCGCGGTAGAGGGCCGAGTTCTCGAAGGCGGCGGTCTCCTCCCACTGCATGCCGAAGACGGGGTGGCGGTGGAAGGCGGGGAGCAGCTGGTGCGGGAACTCGGCGCGCTCCCAGGCCTCGTCGACCACCGGGCGGACCTCGGCATCCAGCCAGTCGCGGAGCGCCGCGAGGGCGTCCTGCTCGTGGGGGCGCAGCTTCGCCTCGAAGCCGTAGAAGTCGCTGGCGAGGGGGGTGAGGGGCATGCGGGACTCCGTCGTCGTGTCGTGGATGCGGGGAGCCTACGCAGGCCGGGCCGCGGGGGCGAGCGGCTTGGGGATCGGGCACAGCGTGTGCGGCGGCGTCGCGCCGCGGCTTGTCGGAGATCTGCAATCGGCGGTGACCGGATCGTGATGCGGCGGTGACCGGGTCGAGACCGGCGCATCTCTAGGCTTCGGGCATGCGCCTCCGCTCCCGTGCCCTCGCCGCGGCCGCCCTCGCCGCCGCCCTCGCGCTGCTCGCAGGCTGCGCGCCTCAGCCGGTGCCGGAGCCCGCGCCGAGCGCGAGCGCCGAGCCGGCGCCCAGCGCCGATCCCGTCGCCGACCGGCCCCGATCGCTCGGCGGCCTGGACTGCGCGGCGCTGCTCGGCGCCGGCACGATCGCGGCCGTCTCGTCGCAGGCGGAGGCGGCCCGCGACTCCTCCGTCCTCGCCTGGAGCGCCGTCGCCGCCCGCATCCAGCAGTCGGGGGGCCTGCTCTGCGAGTGGAGCTCGATGGCGCTCGCGACCGAGCTGCACGATCGGATCCAGGTCGGGGCGATGCCGGATGCGGCGGCCGAGTACGAGCAGGCGGCCGCCCACCCCGAGCTGCGCGCCGATGCCCGCGACGAGCACGGCGACAGCTCCTTCGCCGCCTGTTCCGAGGACGGCGGGCGGGCCCTCTGCGCCGGCAGCGTGCTCGTCGGGACGACCTGGGCGGACATCCGGCTCTCGCTCGCCGACGCCGACGGCGCGGCCTCGCTGTTCGACGACGCGATGGGCGAGGTCGCCGCGGCGCTCGCCGGCGCCGGCGCCCCCGCCGACTGGACCCCGGCCGAGACCGCCGTCGACGGCGCGCTCCTCTGCGAGTCCCCGGCCGCGGCCGAGCGGATGTCCGCGATCCTCGACGGCGAGGCGCAGCAGGTGGGCAGCGGCGCCGAGGGCGAGTTCTTCCCCGTCTCGCGCCAGCGGGTCGACTGGGCGGAGTGCGGCTGGCAGGTGCCCGGCGATCCCGGCTTCCTCAGGCTCGCGCTCCTGGCGGGCGGCGCCTGGTGGGCGGAGGAGGTCATCGCCGACCCCGGTGCGAGCGCCGCCGTCGGCGACGAGAGCGCCGTCGAGGTGACCGGCGCGGAGGCCGCCGCCCTCGCCTGCGGTGCGGGCTCCTGCTGGGGCCGGATCGCGGTCGACGGCTCGACCGTGCTCGTGACGGGCGACGCCGTCGGCGAGGACCGCGAGGCCTTCACGGGGGTGCTCGAGCAGCTCGCCGCGTCCCTCCTGGAGGGCTGAGCGGCTAGCGTTGGGCGCATGCTCCTCGGCATCCAGAACACGCCCCGCGACTACGCCTGGGGATCCACCACCGCGATCCCGGAGCTGCTCGGCACCCCGGTGACGGGCGCCCCGCAGGCTGAGCTCTGGCTCGGCGCGCACCCCGGCTCGCCCGCACGCGTCGTCGAGCGGCCCGAGCGCACCCTCCTCGACGTGGTCGAGGGGCGGCTGCCGTTCCTGCTCAAGGTGCTCGCGGCAGGCTCGCCGCTCTCGCTGCAGGCGCACCCGACGCCGGCGCAGGCGGAGGCCGGCTTCGCGCGCGAGGAGGCGGCCGGCGTCCCCGTCGACGCGCCGCACCGCAACTACAAGGACGCCTTCCACAAGCCGGAGCTCATCTACGCGCTCTCGGAGCCCTTCCGCGCGCTCTGCGGCTTCCGCTCCGTCGAGCGGACGCGCGCTGTGCTCGCCGCGGTCGAGCAGGATCCGCGGATCGCGCCGCTCCTCGAGCGCCTCGTCGACGACAGCTCGCTGCGCGGCGTCTTCGAGTGGCTCATCACCCGCGGCGAGGGCGTCGACGAGCTCGTCGCGGCGGTCGTCGAGGCGGCCGCGGATGCGGAGGGCCCCAGCTGGGAGACGGTCCGCCTCCTCGCCGAGCACTACCCGGGGGATCCGGGCATCGCGATCTCGCTGCTCGTCAACACGGTGTCGCTGCGTCGCGGCGAGGTGCTGTACCTGCCGGCCGGCAACATCCACGCCTACCTCGACGGGCTCGGCATCGAGCTCATGGCCGCGTCCGACAACGTGCTGCGCGGGGGGCTCACCCCGAAGCACGTCGACGTGCCGGAGCTGCTCGAGGTGCTCGACTTCCGCCCTCTGCCGGTGCCGTACCTCGCCCCCGCGCTCCCGCACCCGGGGGTGCGGGTGTTCCGCCCCGACGTGCCCGACTTCGAGCTGACGGTCGTCGACTCGGAGGCGCTCGAGAGCGGGGTCGAGCTGCCGCTCGCGGGCCCGGCGATCGCGCTCGCCGTCGAGGGGCGTGTGGAGCTCGAGGGCGGGGATGCCGTGCTCGAGCGCGGGGATGCCGTCTTCATCGCCGAGCAGGACACGCTCCGCCTCGCGGGCGAGGGCCTCGTGTTCCTCGCCTCGACGCGCGCCGCCCTCGGCTGAGCGCGGACTCCGCTCGCGGCGGCCGCGGAGTCGGAGAATCCAGGCCGACGACGCCGTTCCGGTGCCGATCCCGGCAGATCTCCGAGACGCGGTACGGCTCCGCCCGCCTCGGAGCGGGCGGGCTCAGCTCGCCGCGCGATCCCCGAAGGTCCGACGGTAGGCGGTCGGGGTCGTCTGCAGCACCTTGAGGAAGTGGTGCCGCATGACGGCGGCGCTGCCGAAGCCGCTGCGCTGCGCGACCACCTCGAGCCCCTCGTCCCCGCCCTCGAGCAGCCCCTGCGCGCGCACGATCCGCTGACGGTTGAGCCAGGCGGCGGGCGTCGTGCCGAGCTCGGCGCGGAAGCGGCGGGCGAAGGTGCGGGAGGACATGAGCGCCTTCCGCGCCAGCTCGTCGACGCTGAGGTCGCGGTCGAGGTGCTCGAGCATCCAGTCGACGACCTCGGCGAGCGAGTCGGCGCGGCGCTCGGGCACGGGGGAGGCGATGTACTGCGCCTGCCCGCCGTCGCGCTGCGGCGGCACGACCATGCGCCGGGCGACGACGTTCGCGGCGGCGGCGCCGTGCTCGACGCGCACGAGGTGGAGCGCGGCGTCGATGCCGGAGGCGGTGCCGGCGGAGGTGATCACCTTGCGGTCCTCGACGAAGAGGACGTCGCAGTCGACCGCCGCCCGCGGGTACTCGTCGGCGAGGCGGTCGGTGTACATCCAGTGCGTGGTGGCGCGGCGTCCGTCGAGGATGCCGGCCTCGCCGAGCACGAAGGCCCCGCTGCAGACGCTGAGGATCCAGGCGCCGCGTGCCTCGGCGTCGCGGAGGACCTGGAGGTAGCGCTCGTCGACGCCGCCGATGCGGTGCGCGGGCACCGCGACGAGGTCGGCGTCGGCGCAGACGGAGAGGTCCTGGTCGATGTCCATGGTGAAGCCGAGGCTCGTCTCGACGGGGCCGGGGTCGGCGGTCGCGAGATGGAAGTCGAAGCGCGGGCCGCCCGACTCGCTGCGGTCGACGCCGAAGACCTCGCAGACGACGCCGAACTCGAAGGGGGCGGTGCCGGGGAGCACGAGCGCGACGACCTTCTTCAGCATGGAAACCTCCTTGGCAGGATCGTGTCGATCGCTGGCGATCCTGCCACTCGTGGCGGGAAATCGCAATCCGTAGATTCTCTGCCATGAGCATCGTCATCGACGGCCAGGGCCCCGCCCGCCTCCGCCGCGACCGGCTGCCCGGCGCCCAGTTCTGGCGCTGACCCCCGCAGGCCCCGCTAGCGTGGAGCCATGACCTGGCTTGTCACCGGCGGCGCCGGCTACATCGGGGCGCACGTCGTCCGCGCCCTCCGCGACGAGGGCCTCGGCGCCGTCGTCGTCGACGACCTCTCCACCGGCCGCGAGGACTTCGTCCCGCGCGGGACCCCGTTCGTCCGCGGCTCCATCCTGGACGGCGCGCTGCTCGAGCGGGCGATCGACGAGCACGACGTGACGGGCGTCATCCACGTCGCGGGCTTCAAGTACGCGGGCGTCTCGGTCGAGCGGCCGCTCCACACCTACGAGCAGAACGTCACGGGCACCGCCGTCCTCCTCGCGGCGATGGCCGACCGCGGCGTCGACCGCATCGTGTTCTCCTCGAGCGCGGCCGTCTACGGCACGCCGGACGTCGACCTCGTCACGGAGGACACGCCGAAGGCCCCGGCCTCGCCCTACGGCGAGTCGAAGCTCGTCGGCGAGTGGCTGCTCCGCGATCAGGGGGTCGCGGCGGGGCTCCGCCACACGAGCCTGCGCTACTTCAACGTCGTCGGCTCGGCGACGCCGGAGGTGCTCGACCTGAGCCCGCACAACCTGTTCCCCCTGGTCTTCGAGGCGCTCGTCGCGGGGCGCACGCCGCAGATCAACGGCGACGACTATCCGACGCCCGACGGCACCAACGTCCGCGACTACCTCCACGTCGCCGACCTCGCGCTCGCGCACGTCGCGGCCGCGCGGCGGCTGGATGCGGGGGAGGCGATCGAGCCCGCGTACAACCTGGGCAGCGGCGACGGCGTCTCGGTGCGGGAGATCATGGCCGCCGTGGCGCGCGTGACCGGCATCGGCTTCGAGCCGTCCATCGCGCCGCGCCGGCCCGGCGATCCCGCCCGCATCGTCGCCTCGGGCGAGCTCGCGGCCCGCGACCTCGGCTGGGCGATGCGCCACTCCCTCGAGGACATGGTGCGCTCGGCCTGGGATGCGCGTCGCGGCGCGTCGCAACCCTCCTGAGCCGATCGAGGGTTTATTAAGCGCGACTTGACGTGAGCGAATTACACCGGTGTAATTGACCCCAGCGCGACGGCCGGTCGCGCGGGGGACAGCAAGACCGAAGGAGCGGCCGATGAGCACCGAGTACCGCCCGTCAGTCCCCGACGACTGGTTCGTCGATCCCGTCAAGCTCGGCATGCCCGGCATCCGCCCGCAGCTCGCCGAGGACGACGAGAACGAGCTCGCCTGGCAGTCGGACTCCCTCTGCGCGCAGACCGACCCCGAGGCCTTCTTCCCCGAGAAGGGCGGCTCCACCCGCGACGCGAAGCGCATCTGCGCCTCGTGCGAGGTCCGCAGCCAGTGCCTCGAGTACGCGCTCGAGAACGACGAGCGCTTCGGCATCTGGGGCGGGCTCTCCGAGCGCGAGCGCCGCAAGCTCCGCCGCAGCCGCACGGCCTGATTCACCGCCCACCGCGCGCGATGGCCCCCGAACGGGCCGCGATCCCGCAGCTGTCGCGTGTCCTCACCCGGCCTCCGGCGAGGCGCGCCTAGCCTCGACACGATGCAGCCCCGAGTCACCGCGATCCTCATCGCGCGAAACGGCGACGCGCAGCTCGAGCGTTCCCTCGCGCAGCTCGCCGCGCAGACCCGACCCGTCGACCGCCTCATCCTCGTGGACGCGGGCTCGGCGGGCGACACGGGCCGCATCCACCGCGCGGCGGGCGTCGAGCACGTCGTGAAGGCCGGTGCGACGCCGTACGGCGAGGCGCTCGAGCTCGGGATGCGCGCGCTGCCGGCGAGCGAGGGCCCCTCCGAATGGCTGTGGCTGCTCGCGCACGACACCGCGCCCGAGCCGGACGCGCTCGAGCGGCTCCTCGCCGCCGTCGAGGTCGCGCCCTCCGTCGCGATCGCGGGGCCGAAGCTCGTCGACTGGCGGGACCGGGCGCTCATCCGCTCCTACGGCATCAGCATCTCGGGCTCGGGCGAGACGGTCCCGCTCGCCGAGGACGAGCTCGACCAGTCGCAGCACGACGTCGACGGCGACGTCATGGCGGTCGAGACCCAGGGCATGCTCGTGCGACGCCACGTGATCGAGGCGCTCGGCGGGCTCGATCAGGGACTGCCCTCGACGGATGCCGGCCTCGACCTCTCGATCCGGGCGCGGCTCGCGGGCCACCGCGTGGTCCGCGTCGCGAGCTCGCGCGTCGCGGTCGCCGCGGCGCCCGTCGACTTCGGCCGCCGCCGCCCCGCCTCGACGGCCGTCCGCCGCCGGGTCGCGCGCGCCGCGCAGCTCCACCGCCGCTTCGTGTATGCGGGCGGCGGGGCGCTCCTGTGGATCTGGCTCTCGCTCGTGCCGCTCGCGATCGGCCGGAGCGTCCTCCACCTCCTCGCGAAGCGTCCGACGGCCGTCGGCGGCGAGTTCCGCGCCGCCTTCGCGGCGGCCTTCGTGCCGAACGGGGTGGGACCCGCGCGCCGCCGCCTCCGCGCGCAGCGCTCGGTCGGCTGGGGCGCGCTCGCGAGCCTCCGCGTGCCGCGCGAGGAGGTGCGCGAGCGTGCCGCCACCCGGCGCGACCGGGAGGCGGCGCGCCGCGGCGAGGACGAGGTGATCGTCCGCGCGGAGTTCCTCACGGGCGGCGGCATCTGGGTCGTCGTCGCCGCGGGGCTCATCGGGATCGCCCTCCTGCACCGGCTGCTCGGGACGGAGGCGCTCTTCGGCGGCGCGGCCCTCCCGCTCACCTCCGACATCGGCGCGCTCTGGTCGCGTCTCGGGCTCGGGTGGCGGGATGTCGGGACGGGCTTCATCGGCGCCGCCGACCCCTTCGCGCTCGTGCTCGCCGTCCTCGGCTCGCTCACGTTCTGGGCGCCCTCCCTCTCGCTCGTGCTGCTCTTCCTCGCGGCCATGCCGCTCGCGGCGCTCGGCGCCTGGTGGCTCGCGACCCGCCTCAGCGAGCGCGCCTGGCCGCCCGCGGTCGCGGCGCTGCTCTGGGCGCTCTCGCCCGCGCTCCTCGTCTCGCTCGGCGAGGGCCGCATCCCGGCCGTGATCGCGCACGTGCTGCTCCCGTGGCTCGTGCTCGCGGCGCTCGAGGGCGCCCGCTCCTGGAGCGCGGCCGCGACCGCCGCCCTCCTCTTCGCGGGCGTCACCGCCAGCGCGCCGTCGCTCGCGCCCGCCCTGCTCGTCGCGTGGCTCGTCTGGCTCTTCGCCCGGCCCCGCGCCGCGCTGCGCATCGTCGGCATCCCGATCCCCGCGGCCGTGCTCTTCGCGCCGCTCGTCGTGCAGCAGCTCGCGCGCGGCAACCCGCTGGGGCTCCTCGCGGACCCCGGCGCGACGGTCGCCTTCCCGGACGCCGAGGGCTGGCTCCTCGCGCTCGGCTCGCCGGACGGTGCCCTGCTCGGCTGGCCCGCGCTGCTCGCGGGGCTCGGCGCGGAGCCCGGCACGGCCCTCCTCGTGGCGGCGGCCCTCACGGCCCCGCTCGCGCTGCTCGCGATCGCGGGCGGCTTCGCGGCGGGCGTCCGCGCGGCGGTCGCGGTCGGCCTCGGCGCGCTCGGCCTCGCGACCGCGGTGGCGGCCTCCCGGCTCCTCCTCGCGGCGGACGGCGCGCAGGCGGTCGCGATCTGGCCCGCCCCCGGGCTCTCGCTGCTCCAGCTGGGCCTCGTCGCGGCGGCGGTGCTCGCCCTCGACCGGCTCCGCCGCGGCCGCGTCGCGCTCGGCGTGCTCGCGATCGTCGCGAGCGCGGGGCTCGTCGCGCCCGTCGTCGGCGCGGGCCTCCTCGACCGGCAGCCGCTCCGCGGCGGCGACGGCGTCACGCTCCCGGCCCTCGTGAGCGCGGAGGCGGCCCAGGCGCCCTGGCTCGCGACCCTCGTGCTCACGCCGCAGTCGGACGGTTCGCTCGCGGCGCGCCTCGAGCGCGGGGAGGGCACGACCCTCGACGACACCTCGACGCTCGCCTCGACCCGCGTCGAGCTGAGCGAGGATGCGGAGGGCCTCGCCGAGCTCGCGGGCAACCTCGCCTCGCGCTCGGGCTACGACCCGGTGCCGGCGATGCGCGAGCTCGGCCTCGAGTACGTGCTCCTGCCGGCCGCGGACGAGGGCGCGAGCGGGGAGGCGCGCGCCGTCCGCACCCGCACCTCGCAGGCGCTCGACGCGACCTCCGCCCTCCAGCCCATCGGCAACACGCCGTCGGGTCGGCTCTGGCGGTATCCGGAGCCGGCCGAGCCGCGCGACATCCCCGGGCTCGGCACGACGGGGGCGGTGATCCTGCTCGTGCAGGGGGTCGTGCTCGTGGCCGCTGCGCTGCTCGCGGTGCCGACCGGGCGCCGCCGCCGCGTCGTGTCGCCCGACCCGCTGCCCGGCGACGAGCGGGCCGACACCTTCGACGAGGACGAGCATGAGTGAGCGCGATCCGGAGATCCCGGAGACCCCCGACGCCCCGGGGAGCCCGGATGCCCCGGAGCGCCCGGACGCCCCGGAGAGCCCGGACGCCCCCGAGCCCGCGGTCGAGGCCTCCTCGCCCGCTGCGACCGACGTCGAGTCCGCCGTCCGCGATCGCGAGGAGTCGGCCCGCGCCGCCCGTGCGGCGGCCGGCCGGGCCGCGCGCCTCGGGCTCCGCCTGGTCGGCGGCGCCGCCGGCGCCGGCGCCCTCGCCCTCGTGGTGCTCGCGGCCGGCCTCCTCCCGCTGCCTGAGCTCCGCGCCGAGCCGGTCGGCGAGGAGATCGTGCCCGTCGCGGCTCCCCAGCAGCGGGTCTGCACGGGGTCCGCGCTCCGGCTCGGCGACGAGAGCGGGCAGGATGCGGGCACGGCGAGCCCCATCGGACGGCCCGCGGCCGACGACGCGGCCGAGGGCGGCCAGCTCGAGCGCCGGGCGCTCGGCGGGGGCGGCCCGAGCTCGCCCCAGCTCCTCAGCCTCGACGCCGGCGCGGACGCGCTCCTCTCGGGCGCCCAGTCGCAGGAGGTCGAGTCCTCCGACATCGACGGCCTCGCGGCCTCGGCCTGCGGCGAGCCCACGAGCTCCGCCTGGATCGCGGCGGGCGCCACGACGGTCGGCCGCACGAGCCTCCTCGTGCTCGACAACCCCACCGAGGTCGAGGCGACCGTCGACCTGCGCATCTGGGGCGAGGCCGGCGAGGTGAGCGCGGCGGGGCTGCGCGGGATCGTCGTCGCCCCAGGCGACCGCCGCGTCCTCCCGCTCGCGGGCTTCGCGCGCGACGTGGCCTCGCCGGTCCTGCACGTGCAGGCGAGCGGCGGGCAGGTCGTCCCGGTCCTCCAGCAGTCGACGCTCCGCGCCGTCGACCCCGGCGGCCTCGAGGTCACGGGCGAGTCCACCGCCCCCGCGACCGAGCAGGTCATCCCCGGCATCGCGGTCGCCGCCGTCGAGTCGACGCAGCGCGCCCTCGGGCGCGACGGCTACGACGACCTCGAGACGGTCGTGCGGATCGGCGTCCCCGGCGACGAGGATGCGACCGTGCAGCTCTCGGTGCTCCCCGTCGAGGGCTCGGACGGCGTCGTCGGCGACGGCGAGGGCGGCGGCGCGGGCGGCAGCGCGTCCCAGATCGAGGTCCGGGCGGGCACGACGCTCGACGTGCCGCTCGAGGAGCTCGGCTCCGGCCGCTACACGGTCGCGCTCAGCTCGGACCAGCCCATCGTCGCGGGGGCCCGCTCCGCGACCGCGACCGCGGTCGCCTCGGGGGACGCCCTCGCGGCACCCGTGAGCGACTTCGCGTGGTTCCCCGCCGCGGCGCCCCTCGAGGGCCCCGTCCTCGTGACGGCGGCCGACGGCCCGGCGCCCGTGCTCGTCCTCGACAGCCGCGACGCCGAGCCCCGCACGGTCACGCTGACCGATCGCGAGACGGGCGAGGAGCAGCAGGTCGAGGTCCCGGCCGGCGGCTCGGCCATGCGCTCCCTGGCCCCGGGCGGCGGCGTCCTCCTCGCGGATGCGGACGGCATCCGCGCCTCGGTCGCGCTCGTCGGGGACGGCCGGATCGCGGCCTACGCCGTGAGCCCCGCCAACCCGGTCTCGGGGCCGATCGTCATCCGGCCCTGAGCCGCGGCTCAGAAGTGGCGGTACCGCTCCGGCGCGATGTCCCACGGGTCGCGGCCGAGGAGCTCGGCGACGGCGCGGAACACGCAGCTCTCGATGTAGGAGCGGCGGTGCCACTCGTCGTCGCGGTGCAGGTGCGCCATGCGCTCGATCGGCACGCGGTAGAGCACGACGCGGCGCTCACGGCGGCTCACCCGCCAGCGGTCGACCCCGTGCGCCGCCGGATCGCCGCCGGGGAGCCCCGCGACCTCGAAGCTCACGCCCTGCAGCTCGGCGGGCCAGATCTCGCGCACGTAGTCGGCGGCGGCGGCCACGCAGGAGTCGAAGAAGCCGGGGCGGCTCCGCAGGGAGGGGAGCTGGGGCCCCGTGACGGCCGAGCGCATCCCGCGCCCGTGCCGCTCTCGGCGCCCCGAGCGGTCGCGCACCTCGGGGCGTCGGCGCGGGGGTCGGGGCATGCGCCGAGTCTAGGGCCGCTCGGGCTAGGCTTGCCGTCGAGATGAGCGCGAGACCGTGCAGCAAGGTGGCCTGCTCCGAGCAGGCCGTGGCGACGCTGACCTACGTCTACGCCGACTCGATGGCGGTCCTCGGGCCGCTCAGCGTCCGTCACGAACCCCACAGCTACGACCTCTGCGCCAAGCACGCCGAGCGCCTCGCCCCGCCGAAGGGGTGGAGCGTCATCCGGCACGTGATCGCGGGAGACCCGGGAAACTGAGAGGCATCACATGAGCGCCGCCGAATCGCTTCACCAGATCGTCAAGGCCTACGACGTGCGCGGGCTGGTCGGCTCGCAGCTGACGGCGGAGGCCGTGGAGGCCCTCGCGGCCGGCTTCGTCGACGAGGTCGGGGCGTCGGGCTCCGAGGTCGTCGTCGGGCACGACATGCGCGACTCCTCGCCCGAGTTCGCGGCCGCCTTCGCCCGGGGCGCCTCGGCGCGCGGCGCGACGGTCGTCTCGATCGGCCTCTGCTCGACCGACGAGACCTACTTCGCCTCCGGACGCTACGACGCGCCCGCCGCGATGTTCACGGCGAGCCACAACCCCGCCACCTACAACGGCATCAAGTTCTCGCGCGCGGGCGCGCAGGGCATCTCGCTCGACACGGGCCTCGCCGCGATCCGCGACCGCGCCCTCGCCTATCTCGACGGCGGCATCCCGCCGGTCGCCGAGCCCGGCGCCGTCATCGAGCGCGACGTGCTCGCCGAGTACGCCGGCTACCTCCGGGAGCTCGTCGACCTCTCCGGCATCCGCCCCATCCGCATCGTCGTGGACGCGGGCAACGGCATGGGCGGGATGACGGTGCCGGCCGTCCTCGAGACCGCGGCCGGCCTCCCCGCGCTCCCCATCGAGGTGATCCCGCTCTACTTCGAGCTCGACGGCACCTTCCCGAACCACGAGGCGAACCCCCTCGAGCCCGCGAACCTCGTCGACCTCCAGCGGGCGGTCGTCGAGCACGGCGCCGATCTCGGCCTCGCCTTCGACGGCGACGCCGACCGCTGCTTCGTCGTCGACGAGCTGGGGGATGCCGTCGACCCGAGCGCGATCGCCGCGATCGTCGCGCGCCGCGAGATCCGCCGCGTGCGCGCCGCCGGCGAGACGGGCCAGATCAACGTCATCCACAACCTCCTCACCTCGCGGGCCGTCCCCGAGACGATCGAGTCGGAGGGCGCGACGCCGGTGCGCACGCGCGTCGGGCACTCGCTCATCAAGGACCGCATGCGCGAGACGGGTGCCATCTTCGGCGGGGAGCACTCCGCGCACTACTACTTCCGCGACTTCTGGGGCGCCGACAACGGCATGCTCGCGGCGCTCCACGCGCTCGCCGAGTTCGGCCATCAGGCCGAGCCGCTCTCGGTGCTGTCGAAGGCGGTCACCCCGTACCAGCTGAGCGGCGAGATCAACTCCGTCGTCGAGGACGTCCCGGCCGCGTATGCGCGCATCGTCGAGGACTTCCAGGGCGAGGGGGAGCTCGACGAGCTCGACGGCCTCACGGTGCGCGGCCGCCTCGCGGGCGACGGCGCCTGGTGGTGGTTCAACGTCCGCCCCTCGAACACGGAGCCCTTCCTCCGCCTCAACGCGGAGGGCGAGGACGCGCACGCGATGTCGATCATCCGCGACCGGGTGCTCGCGCTCATCCGCCAGGCGTAGTCGGGCCGACCGGTATCGGGGCCCCGGCCCGGTGCCGATGCCGACGTCCGCCGCCGCGGCTCAGCCGCGGTCGGGGAAGCCGTGCGGCAGGCCGCGCAGCGCGGGCTCCAGGCGCTCGAGGCCCCGGCGCTCGAGCTCGAGGGCCGCCGCCTCGCGCTCGCGGCGGAGCACCGCGATCCCGGCGAGCAGCAGCTCGGGCTCGACGGCCGGGATCGGCGAGACGAAGACCGCCGCCTCCGCCGCGAGCTCCCGGGCGAGTGCCGCGCGCGTGCCCGGCGCCATGCGCGGGGCCTGCGCGAGGAACTGCGCGATGCGCCGGCTCAGCCGGGCGGGGAGCCGGGCCACGTCCGCCGTCTGCGCCCACGTCTCGAGCGGGGTCGGCATCCCGAACACCTGCGGCGGCACGCCCGCGACGCGCTCGTACTGGCTGTAGGTGCCGGCCATGAGGTCGCCGAGCCGCTTCGTGCGGCGGCCGAGGAGGCCGACGATCGCCGCGAGCCCGCCCATCGTGAAGAACAGCTCGAGGATGCCGCTCAGCGCCCGGATGAGCGCGTGCCGGAAGCCGATCGCGCCGCCGTCGTCGCGCACGATGCGCGTGCCGAGGGCGAGTCGGCCGAGGGACTTGCCGCGCGAGGCCGTCTCGACGACCGTCGGCGCGACGACGAGCGCGAGCACGAGCACGACGATGCCGGCGATGCCGGCGATCGCCTCGTCGGCCTCGATCTGCACGAGGAGGGCCGTCATGGAGGCGATGAGCCCGATCCCGCCGCCCGCGTAGACGAGGAAGTCGATGATGGTGCCGGCGGCGCGCAGCACGAAGCCGGCGGGGCGGAGATCGAGGGCGACGGCCTCGCCCGTGAGCAGCTCGTCGTCCCAGTCGGCGTAGAGCTCGGAATCGGCGGCGAGAGGGCCGGGCATGCGTATCATCTAAGCAGATGGACCTCGACGCCTACGCCGCCGCCCACGACGCGGAGTGGTCCCGTCTCGCCCGGCTCTCGGAGCGGCGCGACCTCGACGGCCGCGAGGCCGACGAGCTCATCGAGGGCTACCAGTCGGGTGCGGCGCAGCTCGCGGCCATGAAGACGACCGTCGGGGAGTCGGTGCGCGGCGACCGCCTCTCGCTCGCGCTCTCGCGGGCGCGCCTGCGCTTCACGGGCACCGGCACGAACGTCTTCCAGCGGGTGACCGAGTTCCTCGCCCTCCAGCTCCCGGCCGCGCTCTACCGCATCCGCTGGACGAGCCTCGCGGTCACGCTCGCCTTCGTCGTCGTCGCGACCCTCTACGGGATGTGGGTCGCGAGCGATCCGCGGGTGCTCGCGACCTTCGGCTCGGACGAGCAGCTGCGTCAGTACGCGGAGGAGGACTTCCTCGGCTACTACGAGGAGAGCTCCGAGCTCGTCTTCGGCGCCCAGGTCTGGACGAACAACGCGTGGATCGCGGCCCAGTGCGTCGCCTTCGGGATCACGGGCATCTGGGTGCCCGTCGTGCTCTGGCAGAACGCGGTCGGCGTCGGCGGCGCGGGCGGCGTCATGGCCTCCTACGACCGCCTGCCGGACTTCTTCGCCGGCATCCTCCCGCACGGCCAGCTCGAGCTGTACTCGATCTTCGTGGCGGGCGCGACCGGCCTCATGATCTTCTGGTCGTGGGTGTCCCCGGGCGCCCGCACCCGCGCGCAGGCGCTCGCGGAGGACGGCCGCGCCTTCTTCACGCTCGTCATCGGGCTCATCATCATGCTCGGGATCTCGGGGATCATCGAGGGCGCCGTGACCCGCCAGGACTGGCCGCATCCGGTCCGCATCGGGATCGGCACCCTCGCGCTCGCCGTCGTGCTGCTCTACCAGTGGGTCCTCGGGCGCCGCGCGCACCGGGCCGGGCAGACGGGCGACCTCGAGGAGTTCGAGTCCGGCGCGCGCCGGATCGCCGCCGACTGAGCCGGCGCCCCGCGAGGCGAGGCCGTCGGGATGAGACCTTTCTCATCCTCGGACGCGCGCCGTCTCATGTGGGCGCGACAGACTTGGCACGCGACGGGATGCCGGACGGCCCCGCGCACGGGAGGCCGCATCATGCAGCGCACGAAGACCCTCGCCCTCGCAGGCGGCGCGACGCTCACCGCGCTCGTGCTCGCGGGCGGCCTCGTCTCCGTCGCGAACGCCCTCGCCGTCGAGGAGCGGCCCGCGGAGACGCTCGCGGTCGCGGGCGTCAGCACGGCGGCGGCGGGCTCCGCCGCCGAGGCTCCCGCGACGGCGTCGCCCGTGGTCGAGGAGTCCGCGCCGAGCGCCGATGAGCCCGTGGCGGGCGAGTCCGGGGACCCGGCGGCGGGCTCCGGCGACGGCGCGGCCGACGACGTCACCGAGGTCGTGCCGGAGAAGCCTCGGCACGTCGGGTCGGGCGAGCGACGCGGCGACCGCGACGGCGACGGCGAGCGCGACGGCAAGCGCGTCGGGAAGTGCCGCGACGGCCACACGGGCGACCGCCGCGATCGCGGCGACGAGGACCACGGCGGGCGCGGCGGCTGGGACCGCGGCGACCGTCGGGGAGACCGGGGCGGCGACTCCGGCCGCGGTGGCGACCACCGCGGCGGCGGTGGGGACCGCGGAGGATCCGGCGGAGGGTACGGCGGATAGCGGCCGGCCCCGGCCCACGCGACGGCGTCGGCTCCGAGACCCGGGGGTCCGGAGCGACGCCGTCGCCATGTCGGCGGCGGCTCAGCCCGGCGCCGGCGTGACCAGGCGGTATCCCATCCCGCGCACCGTCGCGATCCGCTCGCTCCCGATCTTCCGGCGCAGGTAGCGCACGTACACCTCGACGACGTTGGAGGCGGGGTCGAAGTCGAGCGCCCAGACGCGGCTCAGCAGCTGCTCGCGGCTCAGCACCTGGTCGGGGTTGCGGAGGAACTGCTCGGCGAGCGCGAACTCCCGCGCCGAGAGGTCGACGAGGCGTCCCGCCACGACGAGGCGGCGGGCGCGGTAGTCGAGCTCGAGGTCGTCGACCACGAGGGAGGCCGGCGAGGAGGCGATGCGCGAGTCGCCGAGGCGCGCGCGGATGCGCACGAGCAGCTCGTCGAAGCGGAAGGGCTTCGGCATGTAGTCGTTGGCGCCCTCCTCGAAGCCGGCCACGGTGTCCTCCGCGGAGTCGCGCGCCGTGAGGATGATGACCGGGAGCGCGCTGCCCCGGGCACGGAGCCGGCGCAGCACCTCGAACCCGTCGAGGGCGGGGAGGCCGATGTCGAGCACCATGAGGTCGGCGCGGCCCGAGCCGGCCGCCTCGAGTGCGGCGGGCCCGGTCGCGGCGATCTCGACCGTGCAGCCGGCGGCCTCGAGCCCGCTCGCCACGAAGCTCGTGATCCGCGGCTCGTCCTCAGCGAGCAGGATGTGCGGCATCCCGATCCTCCTTCCGCCGCCCGGTGGCGGCCTCCTCCGGGCTCACGCGCGGCACCGTGATGAGCACGCGCGTGCCGCCGCCCGGTCGGCGCTCGGCGCTCGCGTGCCCGCCGTGGGCGACGGCGATGGCCTGCACGATCGAGAGCCCCAGCCCCGAGCCCTCCGCGCCGCGGCCCTCGTCGACGCGGGCGAAGCGCTCGAAGACCCGCTCGAGCGCGGCCTCCGGGATCCCCGGCCCCTCGTCGGCGACGGAGAGCCGCAGCGCCCCGCCGACGGGCACCGCCTCCAGGTGGATGCGGGTGCCGTCGGGGGAGTACTTGGCGGCGTTCTCGGCGAGCTGCAGCCAGGCCTGCGTGATCCGGCGCCGGTCGAGGAGCGCGGCGCCCGGGACGGAGGAGCCCGAGGTCCAGCGGTGGCGGTCCGAGAGCGCGGCGGCCTTCTCGGCGACCTCGGCGGCGAAGGCGTCGAGGTCGACCGGCTCGCGGCGCAGGAAGTCGGGGTCGCTCGAGCGGGCGATGAGGGCGATGTCCTGCACGAGCTCGCTCATCCGGTCGACCTCGTCGAGCGCGAGCCGTCGGGTCGCATCCAGGTCGCGGCCCGGCTGCCGCTCGAGCAGCTCGAGGTGCCCGCGCACGATCGTGAGCGGGGTGCGGAGCTCGTGCCCGACGTCGTCGAGGAGGCGGCGCTGGGCCCGGAAGGAGGCCTCCAGCCGGTCGAGCATGGCGTTGACGGTGCGCGCCAGCTCCGAGAGGTCGTCGCTGCCGTCGACCTCGATGCGCTCGGTGAGGTCGGTGTCGCTGATGCGGGCGGCGGTCGCCTGGAGGCGCCGGGTCGGCCGGAGCAGCCGCCCCGCGACGAACCAGCCGACCAGCGCGATGATGACGAGCGCGCCCGTCGCGTAGATGCTGTAGAGCTGGAAGGACTGCGTGATTTCGCCGAGCTCCGCGTCCAGGTCGTAGGCGGTGACGTACAGGCCGCGCGCCTCGTCCGAGCCGATCTCGACGGGGATCGCGGCGTAGCGCAGCGTGCCCATCGCGGTCGCGGCCGTCCCGCGGACCACCTGGCCGCTGCCCTCCGTCTCGGCGACGACCCGCGCGATGAAGTCGGGGTCCTCGTCGAGCCGGAACCGGATCCCCGAGGAGGGCACGAGGCTCGGCTCGCCGTCGACGAGGCCGATCGTGCTCTCGTTGCGGGCCGGGAGGACGCGCTGCATGGCGCGCTCGAGGAAGGCCTCGACACTCGCGGGCGGCTCCTCGTCCTGGCGGCCGTCGGCGATGGACTGGAGGCCCTCGGCGGCGGCCGCGAGGCGGACGTCGATGTCGGCGAGGACGCGCTCGCGCTGGCCGAGCCAGGTGGCGGTGCCGGCGACCGCGAGGCCGAGGGCGGCGACCGCGAGGATCGCGGCGAGGATGCGCACGCGGGCGGAGCGCGCGAGCCGCATCATCCGCCGGAGCATCCCCCGATCATCCCAGTCCCGTGCGGGCGCCGTGCCCGCCGCCGCTGAGAAACCTCTCATCCGCGGGACGGCTACAGCCGCCCCGCCGCCTTGAGCGCGAGGTAGTGGTCGGCGAGCGCGGGCGGCAGGTCCTGCGGCGCCGCCCGCACGACGTCGGCGCCGAGCTGCCGGATCGCCTGCGCCACCCGCTCCGCGTCGAGCAGCGCGCGCTCCGCGGCGGCGGCCCGGTACACCTCGCTCCGCCGTCCGCGCTGCGCGGCCGTCTCCTGCACGTCCGGGTCGGCGACCGCCGCGACGACGACCGTGTGCCGGCGGGTCAGCTGCGGCAGCATCGCGAGCAGCCCGCGACTGGCGCCCGGCGAGTCGATCGCGGTGAGCACGACGACGAGCGAGCGCTGCGCGCTGACCTGCCGCACGAGCCCCGGCACGGCGCTCCAGTCCGGCTCGATGAGGCTCGGCTCGACGACCGCCATCTGGTCGACCATGCGCGAGAGCAGCTCGGCGCCGGTCGCGCCCTGCACGCGCCCGCGCACCACGCGATCCCAGATGACGAGGTCGATCCGGTCGCCCGCGCGGCTCGCGAGGGCGGCGAGGAGGAGGGAGGCCTCGAAGCCGGTGTCGAGGCGCGGCTCGTCGGCGATGCGGGCGGCGGAGGTGCGGCCGGAGTCGACGACGATGACGACGCGGCGGTCGCGCTCGGGGCGCCAGGTCCGCACGACGAGCTTGGCGGCATCCGGCTGCAGCGGGTCGCGCCGTCGGGCGGTCGCGCGCCAGTCGATCGAGCGCACGTCGTCGCCGCGCACGTACTCGCGCAGACTGTCGAACTCCGTGCCCTGACCGCGGATCATGACGCTCGTGCGCCCGTCGAGCTCGCGCAGCCGCGCGAGGCGCGAGGGCAGGTGCCGGCGCGAGTGGAAGGGCGGGAGGACGCGGACCGCGCCCGGGACGACGTGCGTCGCCTGGCGTGCGGCCATCCGCAGCGGCCCCGCGGCACGGACCGTCACGTGCTCGGCGCGGCGCTCGCCGCGCCGGAACGGGGCGAGCGCCGTCTGCACGGCGCGCCGCTCGCCGGGCGGCACCGAGACGCCGTGCCGGTTGGCGGCCGCGCCCGCGGAGGGCTGCCAGGCGTCGCGGAGGACGCCGCGCACGGTGCGGCGCCCCGTGTTCGTGACGAGCAGGGTCGCCGTCGCCTGCTCGCCCAGCCGCATGCGCGCGGGCGTCTGACGCTCGAAGCGGAGCGCGCGGGGCGAGCCGGCGAGGAGCAGGTCGACGACGAGCACGACGAGCATCGCGAGCAGCCACCAGCCGAGCGCGCTCGGCTGCCCGATCACGAGGATCGGGATCGCGCCGAGGGCGAGGAGGCCGACGAACCAGCCGGTGACGGTCACGGGCGGCTCAGATCGGGACCTGGACCTGCTGCAGGATCGAGCGCAGGATCGCGTCCGCGCCGACCCCCTCGAGCTCCGCCTCGGGCCGCAGCTGGAGGCGGTGGCGGAGGACCGGCAGGGCCATCGTCTGGATGTGGTCGGGGGTGACGCCCGTGGATCCGGTGAGCCACGCCCAGGCGCGCGAGGCGGCGAGGAGGGCGGTCGTGCCGCGGGGGCTCACGCCGAGCTTGACGCTCGGGCTCTGGCGGGTGGCGCGCGCGAGGTCGACGGCGTAGCCGATGACGTCGGGGCTGATGCCGACGGTCGCGACGGCGGCGCGCGCGGCGTGCAGCTGCGCGGCGTCGAGCACGGGCGCGACGCCGGCCGAGCGGAGATCGCGGGGGTCGAATCCGCGCGCGTGGCGCTGCAGCACCTCGACCTCGACCTCGCGGGGCGGGAGGTCGAGCACGAGCTTGAGGAGGAAGCGGTCGAGCTGCGCCTCGGGCAGCGTGTAGGTGCCCTCGTACTCGACGGGGTTCTGGGTCGCCGCGACCATGAAGGGCGCCGGGAGCGGTCGCGTCACGCCGTCGGCGGAGACCTGGCGCTCCTCCATCGCCTCGAGCAGCGCCGACTGCGTCTTCGGGGGCGTCCGGTTGATCTCGTCGGCGAGGAGGATGTTCGTGAACACGGGGCCCTCGCGGAACTCGAACTCGCCCGACTTCGCGTCGTAGACGAGCGAGCCCGTGATGTCGCCCGGCATCAGGTCCGGCGTGAACTGCACGCGGCGCGTCTCGAGGCTCAGCGCCTGGCTGAGGCTGCGCACGAGCAGCGTCTTCGCGACGCCGGGGACGCCCTCGAGGAGGACGTGGCCGTTCGCGAGGAGCGCGATCAGCATCCCCGAGATGGCGCCCTCCTGCCCGACGACGGCCTTCCCGACCTCGGTGCGGACGGCGGCGAAGGACTCGCGGAGGCTCTCGTCTGAGGTCATGGATGCATTCTCCCGGGTGTCGTGGGGCGGGTCGCGACGGCGGTCTGCCGCTCGAGGTCGAGGAGGGCGTCGGAGAGGCGGACGAGCTCGGCGTCGTCCCGCGGCTCGTGCTCGACGAGGATGCCGGCGAGCTCGGCGAGCGGCCGCCCGGTCGCGGCGGCGGCCGCGGCGGCGACCTCGTGCACCTGCGCCGTGCGGGGGAGGCCGAGCGCGCGCGCCATGCGGGTGACGGTGCCGACGCGGATCGCGTCGAGGGCGTGCGTGCGTGCGCCGGAGCGCGCGTAGAGGCGGGCGCGGCCCTCCATCGTCTCGCTCGCGCGCACCTGCACCGGCATCCGCTCGACGACGAGCGGGCCGAGGCGGCGGCCCTTCCAGATCGCGGCGGCGAGCGCGACGAGGAGGCCGAGGAGCTGGAGGCCGAGCACCCAGTCCGGCAGGAGCTCGCCGGTGGTCGGCGCGAGGGCCTCGTCGAGGTCGGCGAAGTCCGGCTGGTAGACGACGAGGCGCTCGGTCGCGCCGAGCAGGCCGAGGGCGAGGGCGGCGTTGCCCTCGCGCTCGATGCCGTCGTTCTGGAAGACCCCGGTCGAGCCGACGACGGTGACGACCGCGTCGCCGCGGTCGACCGCGACGACGTGGAAGCCGCCCTCCTCGCCGGGGAAGCAGGACTCGGCATCCGCGCCCTCGTCGATGACCTCGTAGACGGCGCCGTCGGCCTCGATCGAGTCGGCGCGCCCGGCGGCGGGCAGCGAGCAGGATGCCGTGGCGACGCCCTCGGTGCGGCCCGCGTGCGCGACGACGGGCACGGACTCGGCGAGCTGGACGGCGTCCGGGTCGACCAGGACGACGCGGTCGGCGAGCCGCAGCATCCGGTCGATGCGCGCCGTGTCGGCGAGCACATCGGGATCCGAGAACAGCAGGGTCGTCGAGCGGGGATCCGCGGCACCCGACTCGGCTTCCTCGATCGTGGACGCGAGGCGGACGTCGACGCCCTCCTGGCCGAGCACCTGCACGAGCGCGCGGGAGCCCGTCGGGGAGGGGTCCTCGGGGTCGAGGAGCCGGCCGGAGGAGCTGGTGCGCTGCCCGAGGAAGCCGATCACGGCGACGACGACGAGGGCGATCGCGACGACGATCCAGATGCGGGACCGCCGCAGGACGCCGCGCAGCGTCGGGGTGGAGATCGATCCGGCGGCGCCGGCCTCCTCCGCGGGCCGCGCCGTCGTCGCGGTCATGCCCCCGCCTCCACCCGCTGGGCGTGGCGGGGCCGCGCGCGCCCGACGGCCTCGTCGAGCGCCCTGAGGCGCTCGAAGTCGTCGCGGTCGGCGCCCCGGTCGAGATAGCGGACGCCGTCGAAGTCGCCCGCCGCGCGCTCGAGCCCGGCCGCGTGCTCGGGCAGCTCGGCCCCCGCCGCCCGCGCGAAGCCGTGCGCCGTGAGGCCCGGCGCCGCGCTCACGACGGTGCGCTCCGCGAGCCCGCGGGCGAGAGCCCGGAACTGCTCCATGACGGCGAGCGGCCAGTCGCCCGCCGCGGCCGCATCCGCCGCCGCCCGCCGCAGCTGGGCCGCCGTCCGCTCGTCGTCCTCGCCGAACAGCGCGCCCGCGGCGCGGCTGCGGCGGTTGAGGCGGGGCACCCCGAAGACGAGGAAGGCGATCACGCCGATGACCACCACGACGGCGAGCAGGACGAGGCCCGCGACGAGGCCGCTCCCGTCGCCGCCGGGCACCTGGATGAGGTCGCCGAGCCAGTCGGCGATCCCCGAGATCAGCTGGTCGAACCAGGTGGGCCGCGCCTCGCGGTACTCCTGCTTCGAGAGCTCCTCGAGCACGAGGCGGCGCGCCTCCTCGGCGTCGGGATCGAGCGGCACCTCGCGGGGGATCACGCCCACGGCGACCCGGACGGCTGGACGGGCTGCGCGGCCGGGTCCGCCGGGAGCGGGCCGTCCTCGCGGGCCGCGTAGGGATCCGCGACCGGACGCCCGGCCTGGCGCTCCTCGACGACGCGGATCAGCTCGAGGTCGAGGCCCTCCTTGCGCATGCGGAGGTCGAGGTAGAGCAGCGCCGCGGTCGCGGACTGCACGACGATGCCGACCGCGCTGACGAGCACGGAGAGGATGATCGTGACGGCGTAGATGACGATGAACAGGACGATGAGCGTCGTCGGATCCTCGGTCGAGCCGAGGAGGCCGCCGGCCATGCCGCCGAGCAGGCTCACGGGGGCCGAGATGACCTGCGAGGCGACCGAGTAGATCGCCGCGACGAGGAGGATGATGCCGAAGGTGCGCCAGAAGTAGCCCTGCGTGAGCGTCCAGGAGCGGGCGACGGCCCGCCGGAGCGGCAGCCGCTCGACGACGATCGAGCTCGGCACCATCGAGAGCCGGGTCCCCAGCCAGACGCCCGAGACCAGCAGCAGGGCGATGACGCCCGCGACGAGGAATGCGGTCACGACCGCCCCGATGCCGCCGCCGAAGATGGCGGGCAGCGCGACGATGACGCCGATGAGGACGAGCGCGACGATCGCGGCGCCCGAGATGAGCAGGGTCCAGCCGATGAGCGCGCCGACCCGGCCGCGGATGCGGCGCCAGAGCCCGGCGAGCCGGAGCCGCTCGCCGAGGGTGCCGCTCGCGACCTCGAGCGAGACGACGCCCTGCACGAGGGCCGTCACGATGAGCGAGATCGGCATCGAGACGAGGCCGGCGACCGCGATGAGCGCGACGCCGCCGAGGGCGATCTGGTCGGCGTCCTCGCTCGATCCCGCGGAGATCGCGCGATCGATCACCCAGAAGGTGACGAGCCCGATGAGGGCGCCGACGACCACCGTCATGGCAGCTGTGAGGAGGAGCGAGAAGCCGAGGGTCGGGCCGGGGTTGCGACGGAGCACCGCGAAAGAGCCCGAGAGCACGGTGCCGAGCGTCATGGGCCGCAGCGGCACGAGGCCGGGCTTGGGCGGCGGCGTCCAGGCGGGGACGGCGGCGCCGGGCGTGCCGGGCCGGGGGCCGGAGCCGGGCTGGGGCGGCAGCGCCGTCCCCGGCGCGGGCGGGGGCGGCGCGGGCGCGGCGGACGGCGGGGTCGGCGATCCGGGTGCGTGCCACTGGCGGTCGTCGCTCACCGGCATCCTCTCCGTGCTGGGCGGTGGAACTCTCAAGTATCGAACCACACTCGCCTATGCTTGTCCTGCACCCGGCACCCCGCTCGAGGGGGCGAAGACGCAGGAGACCGCCACGACATGAACGCCCGCATCCTGGTGGTCGACGACGACACCGCGCTCGCGGAGATGATCGGCATCGTCCTGCGCGCGGAGGGCTACGAGCCCCACTTCTGCGCCGACGGCGGCGCGGCGACGGAGGCGTTCCGCACCACCCGCCCGGGTCTCGTGCTCCTCGACGTCATGCTCCCGGGCAAGGACGGCATCGAGATCTGCGCCGAGATCCGCGCCGAGAGCGGCGTGCCCATCATCATGCTCACCGCCAAGGGCGACACGGCGGATGTCGTGCGCGGCCTCGAGTCCGGCGCCGACGACTACGTCGTGAAGCCCTTCAACCCGAAGGAGCTCGTCGCCCGCGTCCGCGCGCGGCTGCGCCCCAGCCTCCCCGAGACGAGCGAGGTCCTCGCGGTCGGCGACCTGCGGATCGACGTCGCGGGTCACGAGGTCCGCCGCGGCGAGCAGCGGATCGCGCTCACCCCGCTCGAGTTCCAGCTCCTCCTCGCACTCGCCGCGAAGCCGCAGCAGGTCTTCACGCGCGAGATGCTCCTCGAGCAGGTCTGGGGCTACCACTACAAGGCCGACACCCGCCTCGTGAACGTCCACGTGCAGCGGCTCCGCGCGAAGGTCGAGCACGACCCCGACAACCCGCGCATCGTGACGACCGTGCGCGGCGTCGGCTACCGCGCCGGCGGCGCCTAGCGGGCTCCCGTGCCCCGCCTCGACCTGCGGGCGTGGCTCGACCGGCTCCGCCACCTCTGGCTGTCCTCGCTGCAGCTGCGCACGGTCGCGCTGACGGTCGTCCTCTCGACGATCGCGGTGACCGTCATCGGCGGCTTCATCTCCACGAGCGTGCGCTCCAACCTGTTCGACTCGCGCCGGGAGCAGGTCGTCGCCTCCGCGAGCCGCGCCACCGTCAACGCGCAGGCCGAGTTCACGAACGCCGCGGAGTCGGCCGACCAGCAGGACTTCGACCTCGTCTCCGCGAACGTGCGCGACGTCATCCAGCGCTCCACCTCGAGCCCGAGCGAGGCTTTCGCGATCCTCCGCGCACCGGATCAGGACGGCGCCTCGCCCTTCCAGGACGTCCGCGTCGGCGAGTTCGACCGTGAGGTCCTCGTGGGCGCCGAGCTCCAGGCCGCCGTGCTCGCGAGCGACGGCGGCGCGGTCTACGCCCAGCCCGTCGAGATCCGCTCCGGCGACTCGACCTCCCCCGGCCTCATCGCGGGCTCCATGCTCGAGGTCCAGGGGGCGGGCCGCTACCAGCTCTACCTCCTCTTCTCGCTCGCCGACGTGCAGGCGACCCTCGGCTTCGTGCAGCAGACGATCCTCCTCGGCGGACTCGCGCTCGTGGCGCTCATCGCGCTCGTCGCCTACGTCGTGGTCCGCCTCGTCGTCGGACCCGTGCGGATCGCGGCCGAGACGAGCGAGAAGCTCGCGGCGGGCATGCTCGAGGAGCGCCTGCCGGAGCGCGGCGAGGACGTCCTCGCGGTGCTCGCGCGCTCCTTCAACCGGATGGCCGACAGCCTCCAGCAGCAGATCCGCCAGCTCGCCGACCTCTCGCACGTGCAGCAGCGCTTCGTGAGCGACGTCTCGCACGAGCTCCGCACGCCGCTCACGACGATCCGGCTCGCGGGCGACGTGCTCTACGACCAGCGCGAGACCTTCCCGCCGACGACCGCGCGCACCGCCGAGCTGCTGCACACCCAGACGGAGCGCTTCGAGCTCCTGCTCGCCGACCTCCTCGAGATGAGCCGCTACGACGCGGGCGCCGTCGAGCTGGAGTCCGAGCCGACGAGCCTCGTGCGCCTCGCGGAGGATGCGATCGAGCAGGTGCGCCCGCTCGCCGACGAGCGCGGCTCCGACCTCCGGCTGGTCGCCCCGGGCGGCTACTTCGAGGCCGAGGTCGACGCGCGCCGCATCCGCCGCGTCCTCCGCAACCTCCTCGGCAACGCGATCGACCACGGCGAGGGCCGGCCGATCGCGGTGCACGTCGACAGCGACGAGCAGGCCGTCGCGATCGCGGTGCGGGACTACGGGGTCGGCATGACGGAGGAGGAGACGCGGCGGGTCTTCGACCGCTTCTGGCGCGCCGACCCCTCGCGGCAGCGCCGCACGGGCGGCACGGGCCTCGGCCTCGCGATCTCGCTCGAGGACGCGACCGTGCACGGCGGCCGGCTCGAGGTGTGGTCGGCTCCGGGGGAGGGCAGCTGCTTCCTCCTGACCCTCCCGCGCCACCGCGGCGCCGAGGTCCACGGCTCGCCCCTCACGCTGCCGCCGGACGACGGGAGCGACTTCGTGCAGGAGGTGGAGCCGTGATCGGACGACGGCGGATGCGGGCCCGGCTCGCGGGGGCCCTCGCGGCGCTCTCGGCGGCCGCGCTCCTCGCGGGCTGCGTCATGATCCCGACCTCGGGCGAGGTCCTCTCGGTCCCGATCGAGGAGGATCAGGCCGAGGAGCAGGTCACCTTCCTCCCGCGCGGGCCGCAGGCGGGTGCGACGCAGGAGGAGATCCTCCAGGGCTTCGTGACGGCGGGCCTCGGCCCGCAGGACGGGTACCAGGTGGCGAAGCAGTTCCTCGCCCCCGAGTTCGCGACCGACTGGAACCCGACCGAGAGCGTGCTCGTGAGCTCCCGCCGCGAGCCGGTCGTCCGACTCGGCGCCGAGCGGCTCGAGCTCGGCGTCCAGGTGGATGCCGTGGTCGACGCGGCGGGCGTCTACCGCTCGTCCCGCGGCGGCGGCGTGCAGGATCTCGAGTTCGAGTTCGAGGAGGTCGACGGCGAGTGGCGGATCTCGGGCGCCCCCGACGGCACGGTCGTCTCGGCCGGCACCTTCCGCACCCTCTTCGAGCCCTACCCGCTCTACTTCGTCGACCCGAGCGCCGCCTTCCTCGTGCCGGATGTGCGCTGGTACCCGCGTCTCGCGACCTCCGGCACCCGGATGGCCAGATCCCTCATCCAGGGTCCGAGCGCGTGGCTCGAGGGCGCCGTCACGACGAGCTTCCCGGAGGGCACCCGCCTCGCCTCGCCCGTGCAGATCGAGGACGGGGTCGCGCGCGTCGAGCTCTCGCCGGAGGCCCTCGAGGCGGGGCAGGCGGGGCGCTCGCGGATGCTCTCGCAGCTCCGCGAGACGCTCGGTGCGCTCGGCACCGTGAGCGGCGTCGAGCTCGTCGTCCGCGACCTCCCGATCGACGTCGCGGCGGGCGAGCCGCTCGAGGCGGAGCCGCGCGCGGAGGCCGATCCGCTCGTGCTGGGGGAGGACGGCTTCGGCTTCGCCGGCGACGACGGGCTCCGGCGGATCGCGGGGGTGAGCGCCGTGGTCGAGGAGCTCGAGCCGGATGCGGTCGTGCTCTCCCGGGATCGCGCCTCGGCGGCGATCCGCACCGAGGCGGGCGTCTCGCTCGTCCGCGACGGCGAGGCGGCTCCCGTCGACGAGCGCCCCGACCTCGTCGCGCCGTCGATCGACCCGCACGGCTGGCTCTGGTCGGCCTCGCGCACCGGCGACCGCACGCTGCGCCTCGTCGACGGCTCGGGCGCCGTCGTCGAGCTCGACTCCGGCCTGCCCGATCGCGGCGTGCTCACCGCCCTGCGGGTCTCGCGCGACGGCAGCCGCCTGCTCGCCGCCGTCCGCGGCGCCGACAGCTCGGTGCTCCTTGCCGCCGCGATCATCCGCGACGCGGACCTCGTCCCCGTCGAGATCGGCGAGGCGGTCACGGTCGCGACCGAGTCCGCGGCGATCGTCGACGCGGCCTGGGTGTCGGGCGACTCCGTCGCCTCGCTGACGCAGGATGCGGGCGGCGCCCACGTGCGGATCACCCAGCTGGGCGGCTTCACGAGCGGCTTCGGCGAGGAGACCGCGGCGGGCGCGATCGCCGCGGGCGAGGGCGGCTCGACCGGCATCCGCCTCCTCGAGGGGGACCGCGTGCTCCAGCCCTCGGGCGCGGGCGGCTGGCGGGCCGTGGAGCGCGGCGTGCGGGTGCTCGGCGTCCAGCAGTAGCGCGCCCCTCCTCGACAGGGCGGCATCCGGCGGATCGTCCACATCGGCGGGTGGTCGGGCGCGCCGGAGCGGTGGGATGCGGCAGTCTCCCCGCATGCCCGCCCGCCGCGCTCCCGACCCGGCCGCTCCGCGCGGCACCGTGACCGGCGGGGTGCGACGGGAGGCGCTGCGCGAGGCGCTGCTCGATGCGCTCGCCGTCGTGCTGCCGGTGGCCTGCGCCGGCTGCGGTCACCCGGACCGCGCCGTCTGCGCGGCCTGCCGGGCCGCGCTCGCCGCGCCGCCGCCGCGGGTCCCGCCGCTCGCCGGCGGGCTGCCGGTCTCGGCGGGGCTCGTCTACGCGGGTCCGGCCCGCCGCATCCTCGTCGCCGTCAAGGAGGAGGGGCGGGCGGAGCTCGCGTCCGCGCTCGCCCCGGCGCTCGACCGCGCGATCGCGGCGGCTCTCGCGGGCGTCGCCCCGCCGGTCCTCGTCTGCCCCGTCCCGTCCTCGCGTCGCGGACGCCGTCGGCGCGGGGTCGAGCCCGTCCGGCAGCTCCTCGCGGCGGCGCGAATCCGCGCGACGCCGCTCCTGCGCCACGCCCGCGGCGCGCGCGACGGGCCCGAGCAGAAGCGGCTCGATCGCGCCGGCCGCCTCGCCTCGCGCGCCGGGGCGCTGCGTGCCCGCCGCCCCCTCCACGGCCTCCGCATCCTCCTCGTGGACGACGTCGCGACGACTGGCGCGAGCCTCGAGGAGGCGGCCCGCGCGGTCCGTGCGGCGGGCGGCGAGGTGCTCGGCGCGGCGGTGCTCGCAGCCACCCCGGCGGGTGCGGGAGCTCTGCGTGAACGTGGAGGAGATTCCTCGTGACAACCCGGTGCACGACGCGTACGGTGAGCGAAACGGCGTGGAGGGAAACCGCCTGGACCCGGGCGGCACGCCGGAGTCAGGAGGTCAGCTGTGGACATCACGATCACCGGCCGGGGGGTCGGCATCCCGGATCGATTCGAGGACTACGCGACGGAGAAGGCCGAGAAGGTCGAACACCTGGCGCCGAAGTCGATCGCCCTCGAGATCAAGGTCTGCCGCCATCACGAGACGCACGGGAACGCGGGCGACGACCGCGTGGAGCTCACGCTGATCGGGCCGGGGCCCATCGTCCGCGCGGAGGCGGGAGCCGGCGACAAGTACGCCGCCTTCGACCTCGCGATCGACAAGCTGATCGAGCGGATCCGCCAGGCGAAGGATCGCCGCAAGGTCCACCGCGGGCAGCATCGGCCGACCTCGCTCCGCGAGGCGAGCGCCGACGGCTTCAGCGTCACCGACATCACGCCGGCGAGCGCCGACCTCATCGACCAGGTCGCGACCGGCTCGGTGCCGGTGACCGGCGAGTCGGAGGAGGACTGGAGCCCCGTCGTCATCCGCCACAAGGTGTTCCCGTCGACGCGGATGACGCAGACGGACGCGGTCGATCACATGGAGCTGGTCGGGCACGACTTCTTCCTGTTCATCGACGCCGAGACGGACCGGCCGAGCGTCGTCTACCGGCGCAAGGGATGGGACTACGGCGTGATCGGCCTCGAGGAGACCGCCGACGAGCTCGCCGCGCGCCGCTAGCCGCGCGCCCGCTCCGGGAGCCGGCATCCCCGCCCACAACGGGGGTGCCGGCTCCCAGTCATTCCGGCCCGGGGCACGGTAGGGTAACGCTCTGGTCACGGCGCACGCCGCCGTGCCCGGGAACCGTCCAGAACAGCTTGGAGTCCAGTCGTGGCGAACGTGCTCGAGAAGGTCCTGCGAGTCGGCGAGGGGCGCATCCTCCGCCGCCTCAAGAACTACGCGGAGGCCGTCAACCAGCTCGAGGACAGCTTCGCCGAGCTCACCGACGACGAGCTGCGCGACGAGACCGAGCAGCTGCGCGAGCGCTACGGCAGCGGCGAGTCCCTCGACGACCTGCTCCCCGAGGCCTTCGCCGCCATCCGCGAGGCGGCGAAGCGCACGCTCGGCATGCGCCCCTACGACGTGCAGCTCATGGGCGGCGCGGCCCTGCACCTCGGCAACATCGCCGAGATGAAGACGGGCGAGGGCAAGACCCTCGTCGCGACGACGGCCGCCTACCTCAACGCGATCCCCGCCCGCGGCGTCCACATCATCACCGTCAACGACTACCTCGCGAGCTACCAGTCCGAGCTCATGGGCCGCGTCTTCCGCGCCCTCGGCATGACGACCGGCTGCATCCTCTCCGGCCAGACGCCGGCCCAGCGCCGCGAGGAGTACGCCGCCGACATCACCTACGGCACCAACAACGAGTTCGGCTTCGACTACCTCCGCGATAACATGGCGTGGCAGGCGAGCGACATGGTGCAGCGCGGGCACGCCTACGCGATCGTCGACGAGGTCGACTCGATCCTCATCGACGAGGCCCGCACGCCGCTCATCATCTCCGGCCCCGCCTCGGGCGAGGCGAACCGCTGGTTCGGCGAGTTCGCGAACGTCGCCAAGCGGCTCGTGGAGGGGCAGGACTACGAGGTCGACGAGAAGAAGCGCACCGTCGGCGTGCTCGAGCCCGGCATCGAGAAGGTCGAGGACTACCTCGGCATCGACAACCTCTACGAGTCGGCGAACACCCCGCTCATCTCCTTCCTCAACAACTCCATCAAGGCGAAGGCCCTGTTCAAGCGCGACAAGGACTACGTCGTGATGAACGGCGAGGTCCTCATCGTCGACGAGCACACCGGCCGCATCCTCGTGGGGCGCCGCTACAACGAGGGCATCCACCAGGCCATCGAGGCGAAGGAGAAGGTGCAGGTCAAGGCCGAGAACCAGACCCTCGCCACGATCACCCTGCAGAACTACTTCCGCCTCTACTCGAAGCTCGCCGGCATGACCGGAACCGCCGAGACCGAGGCCGCCGAGTTCATGTCGACCTACAAGCTCGGCGTCGTCCCCATCCCGACCAACCGGCCCATGCAGCGCAAGGACCAGCCCGACCTCGTCTACAAGAACGAGGAGGCGAAGTTCGCGCAGGTCGTCGAGGACATCGCCGGCCGGCACGCCGACGGCCAGCCCGTCCTCGTCGGCACGACGAGCGTCGAGAAGAGCGAGTACCTCTCGCGCCTCCTCGCGAAGAAGGGCGTCAAGCACGAGGTCCTCAACGCGAAGAACCACTCGCGGGAGGCGGCGATAGTCGCGCAGGCGGGTCGCCTCGGCGCCGTCACCGTCGCGACGAACATGGCCGGTCGCGGCACCGACATCATGCTCGGCGGCAACGCCGAGTTCCTCGCGGTCGCCGAGATGAACGCGAAGGGACTCAGCCCGGTCGACACGCCGGAGGAGTACGAGTCCGCGTGGCCCGAGGTCTTCGAGCGGGTCAAGACCGAGGTCGGCGCGGAGGCCGAGAAGGTCGTCGAGGCCGGCGGCCTGTACGTGCTCGGCACAGAGCGCCACGAGTCGCGCCGCATCGACAATCAGCTGCGCGGCCGCTCCGGGCGTCAGGGCGACCCCGGCGAGAGCCGCTTCTACCTGTCGCTCCGCGACGACCTGATGCGCCTGTTCAACACGGGTGCCGCCGAGTCGCTGATGGGTCGCGGCAACGTGCCCGACGACATGGCGATCGAGGCGAAGGTCGTGAGCCGGGCGATCCGCTCCGCGCAGGGCCAGGTCGAGGCGCGCAACGCCGAGATCCGCAAGAACGTCCTCAAGTACGACGACGTCCTCAACCGCCAGCGCGAGGCGATCTACTCCGACCGCCGCCACATCCTCGAGGGCGACGACCTCCACGAGCGCACGCAGCGCTTCCTGTCGGATGTCATCACCGAGGTCATCGAGCAGCACACGGCCGAGGGGCAGAGCGAGGACTGGGACCTCGACGCCCTCTGGACGGAGCTTCGCACCCTCTACCCGATCTCGCTGACGATCGACGAGCTCGTGAACGAGGTCGGCTCGCGCGGTCGGCTCACGCTCAAGCAGCTCAAGGAGGAGATCCTCTCCGACGCCCGCATCGCGTACACGAAGCGCGAGGAGTCGCTCGGCGAGCCCGCGATGCGCGAGCTCGAGCGCCGTGTCGTCCTCAGCGTCATCGACCGGCGCTGGCGCGACCACCTCTACGAGATGGACTACCTCAAGGACGGCATCGGACTGCGGGCGATGGCGCAGCGCGATCCGCTCGTCGAGTACCAGCGCGAGGGCTTCTCCCTCTTCCAGCAGATGATGGGCTCGATCCGCGAGGAGACGGTCGGATTCCTCTTCAACCTCGAGGTCGAGGTCACGGGCGGCGAGGGCTCGGCCCGCGTCGCCGCCAAGGGACTGCAGGGCGACAGCGTGCCGCAGCAGCAGGGCTTGAGCTACTCGGCGCCGAGCGCCGACGGCTCGGGCGAGGTCGAGGTCCGCAACCAGCGCGGCCAGATCGAGCGCGCGGCGACCGCGAAGGCCCAGCAGGCCGCGGCGGAGCGCGACGCCGCCCAGAGCCCCGCCTTCGAGGAGTCGAGCCCGCAGGTGGCGCAGGGCGGGCAGCCCGCGGCCCGCGGCGCCTTCGGCCAGCGCACGGACGCGGCGGCGCCGCCGCAGAACCGCGCCCAGCGCCGCGCGGCCGACAAGCGCAAGTAGCCGTCCCCTCTCGCGGCCGGCCCCCCGAGGCGCGCCGGCGGAGTCGGACGCGCCTCGAGCGTCGCGCGCCGTCCCCAGGATCGGCTGAGACGTCGGTCTGCGGCGCTGGCCGCCGGGCTCGGCCGCCTGAGCCGGTCGTCCGCTCATCCCGCCGATCGAGGCGCGTCCGGCTGAGTCGGATGCGTCGCGAGACCCTCGAGCCTGCGCGCGATTACAGCACGTGCAGCGCGGTCGCGCGCCAGCGGCCGTCGAGGCCCTCGAGGCGGATCGCGACGACCCGCGTGCGAGCCCGGCCGTGCACGACGATCGCCGCCTCGACGATGCCGGAGCGCGGCACGCACGCCTGCATGCTCCCGACCGCGAAGGCGGGGCGGCTGGCGCGCTGACCGCGGGCCTGCCGCGCGCGGGAGGAGATCACGACGCGCTTGAGCAGGTGCCGGTAGACCTCGTCGGAGACCCAGCGCGAGATCTGCTCGAGCTCGCGGGCGCCGGCGAGGATCTCGATGACGCATCTCGCGAGGTTCTCGAGGAGGGGCGCCGGATCCGGCAGCGCCTCCGTGGCGGTCGGCTGGGCTGAGAAGTAGTCCTCTACGACGAGTTGAAGCGGCAACTCGGTGTTCCGTCCGTTCGGGTGCTCTCCCGAGCACTTTCGTGCACGCCTTTTCGGCAAGCCGAAGCATTCAACACGAGTGCCCCGGGATTGTCGAGTCGTCCTCCAGGCTGGGGAGAACCGGCGTCGCCCGGCCCCGCGCTCCGATACCGTGCCGGGATGCGCTGGGAGCCGGTCTTCGACGACCTCGAGGGCGAGTTCGCCCACGGGCTCGCCCGCGAGGAGGCCGCGCTCGCGGCCGAGGAGGAGCGGCTCCGGTTCGCGCGGCTCGAGCTGGCGGAACGGCTGACCGGCCTCCTCGGGGCCGAGGTCGAGCTGCAGCTGCGCGACGGCGGCGCCCTCCGGCTCCGTCTCGAGTCGGTCGGTCGCGACTGGATCGCGGGCCGCGCTGCGCACGGCGCCCTCGAATCCGCGCTCGTCCCCGTGCCGGCGGTCGTGGGGCTCGTCGCCGAGGCGTCCGCGCTCGAGCCCGCCGCCGCGCCCGCCGCGAGCGGGCTCGAGCGCCGTCTCGGGATCGCGGTCGCGCTGCGCGACCTCACCCGCCGCCGTGCCCCCGTCGAGCTCCTCACCGACCGCTCGCGGCTCCGCGGCACGATCGACCGGGTCGCCCGCGACCATCTCGACCTCGCCGAGCACGAGCTCGACGAGCCGCGTCGGGATGCCGCGGTGCGCCGGACCCGGCTGGTCGCGCTCGCGACGCTGGTCTGCGTGCGCTACTGAGGCGCCGAGCCGATCAGCCGCGGCGCCGACCGGCGAAGATGTCGACGATGTCGTCGGCCCGCTCGGCGAGCTCGTTCCAGCGACCCGCGAGACGCGCCTCCTCGTAGCGCGCCTCGATGTAGGCCTCGAGGTGGTCGCGCTCGACGCGCCAGTGGGCCCGCGTGCCGACCTGGATGGCGGGGATCTCGCCCGCGCGCACGAGCGCGGAGGCCTCGACGACGGAGATGCGGAGGATCTCGGCGACATCGAGGAGCGTCAGGAAGCGCGCGAGCGCGCGGTCCTGGCGTCCGATGCCGTTCATGTCCACCATTCTGCTCGCGACCGATCCCGCCGGAGCCTCCTGTGGATAAGTCCCGTCGGCCTGCGCGCCGGTTCGCCACGATAGGCGTCACCCGATCCCGAGGAGCCCCCGATGCCCGAGCCCCGTCCACGTCCGCGCCGACTTGTCGACCCCCGGCTCCTCATCGGCGCCGGCCTGGTGCTCGCCTCGATCGCCGGCGTCGTGGGCGTGCTGGCGGCGGCCGACCGCACCGTCGAGGTCTTCGCCGCGCGCGATGCCATCGGCCCGGGCGAGACGCTGGATCGCGACGCGCTCACCATCCGCCGCGTCGCCCTGGACGGGGCGGAGGCGCGGTATCTGGCGGCCGGCGCCCGCATCCCCGAGGGCGCGGTCGCCGTCCGGCCGATCGGCCAGGGGGAGCTGATCCCGAGCGCCGCGCTCGCCGCGGCCGACGGCTCCGGGCGCGTGCCGGTCGTGGTGCCCTCGCCCGGCGAGCTCGGGTCGGGCGTCCGTCCGGGCGTCGAGGTGGAGCTCTGGGCGGCGGCGGCGTCCGCCGGCGAGGGCGAGACCGCGGTGATCGCGGGGGAGGCCGTCGTGGTGCGCCTCGTGGAGCGCCGCGGCCTCGTCGGCGACGAGGGGGCGGCCGCGGTCGAGGTGCTGCTCGATCGGGAGGATCTGCCGGCCGTGCTCGACGCCGTCGCCGAGGAGCGGCCGGTCTCGCCCGTGCCGCTCGGCGTGCCGCTGGAGTCGTCCCGTGGCTGAGGTGGCGCTCGCGCTCCCGCTCGCCGACGAGGTGCGGCTCGCGGAGGAGGCGGAGCGGCACGGGCACCGGGTCGTGCTGCGCGCCTCCGGGGCCGAGGAGCTCGCCTCGCGCATCGCGGCCTCCGGCGCGCGCATCGCGATGGTCGGCGCCGAGGAGCAGTACCTGGGCGCGCGCCTCGTCGCCGCGTGCGACTCGGCGGGGGTGCGGCTCGTCGTCGTCGGGGCGGGGGACGCCTCGATGCGCCGGGTGCGCCGCCTCGGCCTCCTCGACGCGCTCGTGCCCGCGGCCGAGTGGGCGGCCGTCGACGGCGGCCCCGTGCCGCCCGCCGTCGGGACGCGCCCGGCGGCGGCGTCGGCGATCGAGACGCGGGCCGTGCCGATCGCGATCGCCGAGCGCGAGGATCCCGCCCCGGAGCCTGCGGCAGGAGACGGTGCGCCGCCGGCCCGACGCGGTGCCGTCGTCGCCGTCTGGGGGCCGCACGGCGCCCCGGGCCGCACGACGGTCGCGATCGCGCTCGCCGCGGAGGCCGCCGCCGCGGGGCTCGCCGCCGCGGTCGTCGACGCCGACACCCACGCCGCCTCCGTCGGTCCGGCGCTGGGGCTCCGCGACGAGGCCCCCGGCTTCGCGGCGGCGTGCCGGCTCGCGGCATCGGGCGAGCTGGACGTGGAGGAGCTCGAGCGCGTCGCCGCGGTCCGGCCGTCGAGGCACGGGCGCCTGCGGGTGCTCACCGGGCTCCTCCGCGCGAGCCGCTGGCCCGAGCTCGGCGCTCGCCGCGTCGAGGCCGTGCTGGATGCGGTGCGCGACTGGGCGGAGGTCTCGGTCGTCGACACGGGCGCGCCGCTGGATCGCGACGAGGGGCTCGGCGGCGAGCTCGCGCCGCCCGGCCGCAACGACGCCGCCGTCGCGGCGCTGCTCGCCGCGGACCGCATCGTCCTCGTCGGGGCCGGCGACCCGATCGGCGTCGGCCGTCTCCTGCGGGCGCACGCCGAGCTCCACGAGCTGGACGGCATCCCGCCCGTCGACGTCCTGGTGAACCGGGTTCGGCCGAGCGCGATCGGCCTGAACCCGGCCGGGCAGCTGCGGCAGACGTTCGCGCGGCTCGGCGGCATCGAGGATCCGGTGCTCGTCCCGGAGGATCGGCCGGCCCTCGACGGCGCCGTCCTCCAGGGGGCGACCCTCGTGGATGCCGCGCCGCGCTCGCCCGCGCGCCTCGCGCTCCGCCGCTACGCGACCGAGCGGCTGCTCGGCGGAGACCGCTCGCTGCGCAGGCTAGCCTGAGTGGGTGTCGACCCTCTCCGATCTGGTGCTCGCCCAGGAACGCGCGACCGAGGCGGACGTCGAGTGGCTCCACCTCCTCGTGGGCGACGGGCAGCTCCTCGCCGATCTCGCCTTCGCGGACATCGTCCTCTGGGTGCCGACCGACGACGGCAGCTTCATCGCCGTCGCCCACTCGAGGCCCTCGTCGGCGGCGACGCTCTTCTACCGCGACTTCGTCGGGCAGCGCGTCAAGCCCGAGTGGAAGCAGCAGGTGACGGAGGCCTACGAGACGGCCCGCATCGTCGACACCGCCGCGCCGGACTGGTACGAGGAGACCCCCACGCGCGTGCGCGCCGTGCCCGTGCTGCGCCGGCTCTCGCCGAGCGGCGCCGAGACCACCAGCATCCCCGTCGCCGTGATCACCCGGCACAGCAACCTCAGCGAGGCCCGCACGCCGAGCCGCCAGGAGCTCACCTTCAACCAGTGCGCGAACGATCTGTTCGAGATGATCGCGAACGGCGACTTCCCCGATCTCGGCGCCCCCTCCGGTCCGCGCCGCGGCCAGCCGCGCGCCTCCGACGGCCTCATCCGCCTCGACGTCGACGGCACGGTGACCTTCGCGAGCCCGAACGGCCTCTCGGCCTTCAACCGCATGGGATTCGACGGCGAGCTCGAGGGCGAGTCGCTCGCCGAGGTCACGACCGAGCTGCTCAGCGGTCGACTCATCGTCGACGAGTCGCTGCCGCTCGTCGTCACCGGCCGCGCCCCGTGGCGGACCGACATCGAGGCGCGCGGCGTCACGGTGTCGCTGCGCACCATCCCGCTCCGTCACCGGGGCGAGCGGGTCGGCGCGATCGTGCTCTCCCGGGATGTCACCGAGGTGCGCCACCAGGAGCAGGAGCTCATCACCAAGGACGCGACGATCCGCGAGATCCACCACCGCGTCAAGAACAACCTGCAGACGGTCGCGTCGCTGCTCCGCATCCAGGCCCGCCGCACGCACAGCGACGACGCGCGGGAGTCGCTCACGCAGGCGATGCGCCGCGTCTCCGCGATCGCGCTCGTCCACGACACCCTCTCGGAGGGGCTCAGTCAGAGCGTCGACTTCGACGAGGTCTTCGACCGGGTGCTGCTGCTCATCGCGGAGGTCGCGTCGAGCCACAACACGACGGTGCGGCCGCGCAAGTCGGGCGCTTTCGGCTCGCTGCCGAGCGAGTATGCGACGCCGCTCGCGCTGGCGCTCACGGAGCTCGTCACGAACGCCGTCGAGCACGGGCTCGCCGGTCGGGATGGCGCGGTCGAGATCAGCGCGGAGCGCGGCGATGAGCGCCTCGTCATCAAGGTGGTCGACGACGGCGTGGGCCTCCCCGAGGGGAAGGTCGGCGCGGGGCTCGGCACGCAGATCGTGCGCACCCTCATCCAGGGCGAGCTGAGCGGCACGATCGACTGGCACACCCTCGAGGGGGAGGGCACCGAGGTCACGATCGAGGTGCCGCTGCTCTGGCTCACGCGGAGCTGAGCGGGCGGGCGCTCGTGTGCGGCGGTGCCCGCGTCGGCTCGGCCGACGCGGCTCGGCCGGCTAGCTGGCGCGGCGCGCGCGGCCGACTAGCTGGCGCGGCGCGCGCGGGCGGCGCGGCGCTTGAGGGCGCGGCGCTCGTCCTCGCTGAGGCCGCCCCACACGCCCGAGTCCTGGTTGGTCTCGAGGGCGTACTGGAGGCAGAGCTCGGTGACGGAGCAGGAGGCGCAGACCGACTTGGCCTTCTCGATCTGGTCGACGGCGGGGCCGGTGTTGCCGATCGGGAAGAACAGCTCGGGGTCGGCGGTGAGGCAGGCCGCGTTGTCGCGCCAGTCCATGGGTGCTCCTTTGTTGCAGGTGACGCCCGATCCCAGAGCACGCCGCAGGTTCGGGTTGCGCGCGCGCCCGAAAGGAAATCGAGTAAGAAAGGGAGGTCTTGTCCGGAATCCGATGGATCCGGGATGGCCTACGACCCTGTAGGCGTCACATCAACCGTCACCAACTGTTTCATACTTGTTACGGCGGGGCAAGAGATTCGGGAGTGCGCAAAGCTGTGAATGATGTCGGGCGCGGAGCGCCGTTCTGGGCCCTCATCGGGATCCTCTGCGCGGAGGCGCTGCTCGTCGCGGGCCTCGCGATCGTGCTCGTCGTCGAGCTCCTCGTCGACCGGCCGGCATCCCTCCCGAGCGCCCTCGCGCTCACCGTGCTGACGGCGCTCGCCGCCGTCTGGCTGGTGGTCATCATCGTCCACGCCCTGCGCGGCCGGGCGTGGATCCGCGGCGCCGCGATCGTCTGGCAGGTGCTGCAGTTCTCGGTTGGCCTGGGCGCGCTCCAGGGCCTCTTCGCGCAGCCCGCCTGGGGGTGGCCGCTGCTGCTCGTCGCGCTCGCGGGCTTCGGCCTGCTGCTCTCGCCGCCCGTCGTGCGGGCGACCTCCCGTCGCGAGAGCTGACTCGCGGCCCTCAGACCGCGATGCCGAGCCGCTTGCGGAGCATCGACACGTGCCCCGTGGCGCGCGTGTTGTAGAAGGTGTGCTCGATGCGGCCCTCGGCGTCGATGACGAAGGTGGAGCGGATGACGCCCGTCACCGTCTTGCCGTAGAGCTGCTTCTCGCCCCAGGTGCCGTAGGCCTCGTGGACGGCTCGCTCGGGGTCGCTGAGCAGCGTGAAGGGGATGCGCTCCTCGGCGGCGAAGCGCGCGAGCTTCGCGGGCTCATCGCGCGAGACGCCCACCACCTCGAGGCCCTCGGCCCGGAGGGAGGCGAGGCTGTCGCGGAAGTCGCAGGCCTGCGTCGTGCAGGCGGGAGTGGCCGCCTCGGGGTAGAAGTAGAGCACGACGCGGCTTCCGCGCAGCGAGGCGAGCGAGACCTTCCGGCCCTCCGCGTCGAGCAGCTCGAACTCGGGGGCGGCGTCGCCGGGCTGCAGGCGGGCGGGGCTCGATGCGGTGCTCACCCGGTCGAGCCTAGGCGTCCCGGACCGTGTCGCGGGGACCTCGCGGGAGGTGCTATCGTGGTCCCTCGGTCCGGTTCATCCGGCCGCGCACCTCTAGCTCAATTGGCAGAGCAACTGACTCTTAATCAGTGGGTTCCGGGTTCAAGTCCCGGGGGGTGTACTCGAAGCCCCGTCTCCTCTCGCCAGGAACGGGGCTTTGTTCGTTCCCGGCGCGGTCGACCCGGAACGGTCGACCCGGAGCCCTCGTCTCGACGAGGCCTGTCTGTGCGCCCGGCGCTCGTCTCTCACCGCCACGTCAGCGGCATCCGCTAGCATCGGCAAATGTAGCTGTAGCTACATTTTGAAGAGAGGAGGCCGGCGATGTCATCGATGATCAAGTCCACTCGGCACGCAGCCGGAATCGGCGTCGGCGAGCTCGCCGCGCGCCTGCAGGTCACCCCGAGCGCGGTCTCCCAGCTCGAGCGCTCGGAGTCCGAGGGGACGATCAAGCTCGCGACGCTCCGTGCTGCCCTGGCGGCCATGGGCGCCGAGCTCCGGATGACCGCCGGGACCGGGGGCCGCATGTCGAGATACGCCCCGTACCGCGTCGCGGACTCGCTGGCCGATGCGCTCCTCGAGCGCCGGGAGCCCGCGTTCCCGCTCCGGCTGCTCACCCACGCGGTCGCAGAACTCGCCGAGCACCTCGACCTCATCGACCCGACGGAGATCGACCTCGCCCCGACACCCCTGCCCGATCGCCGATGGGACACCCTCTTCCGCGCGAGCTACGCGCACGCACTGCCCCGCGGGCTGCGCCCGGCATGGACGAGGACGAGCCGGCTCGACGAGCCGTGGTTCATCTCCGAGTTCCCGGCGCTCCGCGAGCGGGCGGAGCGGTCGACCCCGGATCACCTCCGGCGGCTCGGCATCTTCATCGACGAGCGAAGCCTCACGCAGGCCTGATGCGCCGACTCGAGCACGAGATGGACCCCGCCGAGGTGCGGCGGCTCCTCGACCTCCTGGTGAGCCGTCTGGACGCCGCGGGCATCGATGCGGACATCTACGTCTTCGGCGGCTCGGCGATCGCCCTCCGATTCCCGGACGACGCCGAGACCAGGTTCACGACCGACATCGACGCCGTCGTGAGGCCGGCGACGGAAGTCCTGCGCCTCGTCGCCCGGATCGCCGAGGAGATGCGCCTCCCGCCGGACTGGCTGAACGCGAGCGGTGCCCCGTTCCTCCCCCCACGGCATCGGGCGGAGCCCGCGTCGGCCGGGGTGACGCTGACGATCGCCGACATCGAGGACCTCATCGCGATGAAGCTGGCGGCGTCGCGAGAGCAGGACCTCGCCGACCTCGGCATGCTCGCGCGGCACGCGGGGATCCTCGAGCCCGAGCGGCTCGTCGAGATCGCCTTCGCCGCCTACGGCGAGGAATCGCTCGTCCTCACGGAGTCGCGCGACGACTACCTCATGATGGCGAGGCAGGCGATCGACGCAGCCGCACGGCGGACGACCCGCAGGTCGCGCGCCCGCTCGGACTGAGCGGCCGGCTCACGCCCCTCAGCCGAGCGCGCCGGCGAAGGCGATCACCGCATCCCCGATCTCCTCGCGCACCTCGTCATCGCCCGCCGTCGGCACGCCGTCGCCCGGCTGCGACCCGTAGTCGCCGAACTGGGCGTGCACCGCGCCCGGCAGCTCCACGAGCCGCGCGCTCGCGGGGAGGAGGTGCGCGGCGTCCGCGATCTTCGCGGGCGTCGAGAGGCCGTCGCGCTCGGCGGCGAGCGTGAGCACGGGGAGCTCGGAGTCGGCGAGGTCGTCGGCGCAGTAGGCGCCGAGGAGCAGCAGCCCAACGGCTTCCGACGCCGGGTCCGCCGCGAGCGCGCAGGCCCGCACCCCGCCGAGGGAGTGCCCGCCGACGATCCAGCGCTCGACGCCCGTCACGCCGGCCGCCGCGCCGGGGGCCGTGAGCTCCGCGAGCGAGCGGGTGTCGGCGATCGCGAAGCCGAGCGTCGGGCGCGCGATCACGACCGGGATGCCGGCCTCGGCCGCGGCCGACAGCTTCCACGCGTAGGCGGCCGGCTCGACGCGGGCGCCCGCGATGACGACGAGCCCGGTGGGGCCTGGATCAGCCGGCGCGAGCACCACGGCCTCCGCGGTCTCGACCACCTCGAGCCCGGCGAGCGCCCGCGCCGAGGCGAGCGCCCGGGGCTCCGCGACGAAGGGGCTCGCCGCCCAGGCGAGGGCCCCGGCGACCACGACGACGAGCGCGCCCGCGCCGAGCGCGAACCGGGCGCGGCGGCGAGCCCGGCGACGCCGTCGATCAGTCGACGACGGCGAGGCCATCGATCTCCACGAGCATCTCCGCGCGGGGGAGGCCGGTGAACACGGTCGTCCGAGAGGGGAGCACGCCGCTCGGCACGTGCTCGGTCACGAAGGCGCCGTAGGCCTCGTTCATGGCGGCGAAGTCGTCGCGGGTCGTGAGGTAGACGCGGAGCATGACGACATCCTCGAAGCTCGCGCCGCCGGCCTCCACGATCGCCCGCACGTTCTCGAGCGTGCGCGTCGTCTGGGCGGCGACGTCGCCGGGGAAGAGGTACTCGCTCGTCGCGGGGTCCACGGGACCCTGCCCGGAGACCTGCAGGATCGGCCCCTTGCGGATGCCCTGCGAGAAGGTGTGGGCGGGCGCCGGGGCGCCGGTGGTCTCGATGCGCTGCTTCGTCACGCCCCCACGCTAGCGGCCGCCGTCGCGCGCGGCCTCCGCGCCCCTCAGAAGCGGTAGCCCCAGCTCTGCTCGCCGCCGAGGTCGAGGATGAGCGCGCCCGCGGCGTCCGGCACGTCGAGGACGATCGCGCCGTTGCGGGTCTCGCCCGCGGCGACCGTCGTCGGCATCGCCTTCGAGAGGCCGAGGCAGGTGGCGGAGGCGCCCACGACATCCCCGATCACGGTTCCGTCGTCGCCGACATACGACCACGCCGGCGCGGTGATGTCGAGGGTCCCCTCGAGCGCCGCCGTCGTCTTCACGCGGAGGTCGAGCTGGATGAAGTGGCCGTTCACCGAGGGCGCCTGGTCGGCGCGGGTGCACGAGGGGTCGACCGAGATCTCCTCGACCGAGAAGGTCGCGACCGTCGTGCCGTCGAGCGAGAGGGAGGCGATGTCGCCCGTGCGCTTCGCGACGGCGCCGCTCGGCCAGTGGCTCGCGGGGCCGGCCGCGGAGGCGCTCGGCGCGCTCGTCTCGGCGGGCGCCTCGGCATCCGCCGGCTCCGCGGGGTCGGCCTCGGCGGCGGGCGCCGAGCACCCCGCGAGCGCGAGGAGGACGGCGGCGGCGGGCAGCAGGGCTCGGGCGGATCTCATGTCGCGGACGCTACGAGCCGCGCGTGAACGCTCGACGACGATCCGGTGGAGGCCGGGTGGATCGACGCGCCCCAGTCCGGGGGGTCAGCCGCCTCGGGTCAGTAGCGCCAGTCCCACGGCGAGGGGCCGCCGAGGTCGAGGGTCACGACGCCCGCGACCGCGGCGACGTCGAGCACGACGGTGCCGCCGCGCTTCTCGCCGGGGCCGATCTCGCTCGGGAGCTTCGAGGCGGGGCCCATGCAGGTGTCGGCGTTCCCGACGATGTCCTCGAGGAGGCCGCCGGAGGTGCTCGTCGACGACCAGGATGCGGCGCCGAAGTCGAGCGCGGGCGCGTCGGCCGCGGTCTCGATCTCGAGGTCGAGGAGCAGGAAGTGGCCGTTGACGGGCTTCGCCGCGGAGCTGGAGGTGCACTTGGGGTCGATCTTGATCGACGACACCGTGTACGAGGCGATGCCCGTGCCCGAGTCGTCGACGAGCCGGGCGAGGTCGCCCTTCTCCTTGAGGATGTGGCCGTCCGCGCTGAGGTCCTCGGTGCCGATCTCCTGGTCGGCGAGCGGCACGACCTCCGGCGAGGGGGAGGACGAGCTGCCGGCCTCCGGCGCGGATGCCGAGCACCCCGCCAGCGCGAGCATGCCGACGGCGAGCACTGCGATCCCGATACGCCTCATGGGAGCAAAGCTACGGCCGTCGCTCGGATCGGGAACGTCCCAGAACGGGGCGCATTAACGTGGAGTCCATCGAGGCGACACCTGGAGGGGCTATGCGCGAGCCGCACGGCGAGACGGTCATCGACGCTCGGACGAAGGGCGCGCCGCCCGCACTGTGGGGGATGCGGGTCGCGGAGGCGGGGGACGCGGGCCTCGGCCTCGCCGACCTCCCCACGCCGCTCCTCGCGTTCGACCGTGCGGCGGGCGACGCGAACACCCGCCTCGTCGCCGACTGGGCGGCCGCGCGCGGCCTCGAGCTCGCCCCGCACGGCAAGACGACCATGTCGCCCGTGCTCTGGCGGCGGCTCCTCGACGCGGGCGCCACGGCGATCACGCTCGCGACCCCCTGGCAGGTCCAGGCGGCGCGCTCGGCCGGGGTCCGGCGCGTGATCCTCGCGAACGAGCTGCTCGACCCCTCGGGGGCCGCGTGGATCGCCGGCGAGCTCGACCGCGACCCGGACTTCCGCTTCGCCTGCTGGGTGGACTCGCCCGAGGGGGTCGCGCTGCTCGACCGGGTCGCGGGCGCCAGCCCGATCGACGTCCTCGTGGAGCTCGGCGGCCCCGGCGGCCGCGCGGGGGTCCGTGAGCTCGAGGATGCCGTGGCGATCGCGCGCCTGGCCCGCGCCGCTGCGGGCGTGCGGCTCGTCGGCGTCGCCGGCTACGAGGGCAGCTTCGGCGGCGCGCGCACCGAGGAGGCGGCCGCGAGCGTGCGCGGCTACCTCGCGCGGCTGGTCGAGCTGCTGGAGCGGCTGCGCGCGGAGGAGCTGCTCGAGGCGTCGCGGCCGGTCATCACGGCCGGCGGCAGTGCCTGGCCGGATCTCGTCGCGGAGGCGCTCGCGCCGCTCGCCGCGCGCGCGACGGGCGCGGGCGGGGCTCGGGCGGTGCTCCGCTCGGGCGCCTTCCAGGTCCACGACGACGGGTTCTACGCGGGCATCTCGCCCTTCGCGGGATCCGCGGACGGCGGCGCGCCCCATCTCGTCCCGGCCCTGCGGGCATACGCGCGGGTCCTCTCCCGCCCCGAGCCCGGCCTCGCGATCCTCGACGCCGGGCGACGCGACCTCTCCTACGACCTCGACCTCCCCATCCCGCTGCACCGCGACGGCCGCCGCATCGACGGGTGGCGCGTGACCGGCCTCAACGACCAGCACGCCTACCTCGAGCTGCCCGCGGACGCCGCGCTGCGTCCCGGCGACGTCGTCGAGCTCGGCATCTCGCATCCCTGCACCGCGATCGACCGCTGGCGGGTCCTGCCCGAGCTCGACGACGCCCGCGCGGCCTCGCCGCGGCTCGTCGGGATGCTGGAGACCTGGTTCTGATGGCCCGCCTCGTCGTCCGGGGCGGCGAGCTCGTCGACGGCACCGGCGCGCCCCGCCGACGCGGCGATCTCGCGGTCGAGGGCGGCCGGATCGCCGCGCTCGGCGAGCTGCCCGCGCGGGACGGGGACCGCGAGATCGACGCGCGCGGCCTCGTCATCGCACCCGGCTTCATCGACATGCACGCGCATTCCGACCTCGAGCTGCTGCGCGACCGCGAGCACCTCGCGAAGCTCGCGCAGGGCGTCACCACCCAGGTGCTCGGGCAGGACGGCATCGGCTACGCCCCCGTCGACGACGCGGCGCTCGCGCTGGTGCGGCGCCAGATCTCGTCGTGGAACGGCGACCTGCCCGCCGAGGCCTTCCGCTGGCGGGGCATGGCCGGCTACCTCGCGGAGCTCGACCACGGCATCCCGACGAACGCCGCCGTGCTCGTGCCGCAGGGCAACCTGCGTCTCCTCGCGATCGGGTCGTCCGCTCGTGCCGCGACCGCCGCCGAGGTGGATGCCATGCGCGGCATGCTCGACGAGTCGCTCGCGGCGGGCGCGGTCGGCATGTCGAGCGGGCTCACCTACACGCCCGGCATGTACGCCGACGAGGCCGAGCTCACGGCGCTCTGCGAGGTGGTCGGGCGGCGGGGCGGCTACTGGGCGCCGCACACCCGCGGCTACGGCCGGGGTGCGCTCGAGGCCTATGCGGAGGCGGTGCGGATCGCCCGTCGTGCCGGCTGCGCCCTCCACCTCACGCACGCGACCATGAACTTCGCGGCGAACCGGGGCCGTGCCGATGCGCTCCTCGAGCTCGTCGACGGGGCGCTCGCCGAGGGCGTCGACGTGACGCTCGACACCTACCCCTATCTCGCGGGCGCGACGACGCTCGCGGCGCTGCTCCCGAGCTGGGCGCACGAGGGCGGCCCGGATGCCGCGCTCGCCCGGCTCGATGACGGCGCCGAGCGGGCGCGGATCCGCGAGGCGCTCGACGTGACCGGATCCGACGGCGCCCACGGCGAGACGGTCGACTGGACGGCCATGCAGATCTCGGGCGTCGGCGATCCGGCGCTCGGGGATGCGGTCGGCGCGACCGTGGCCGAGCTCGCCGTGCGCGCGGGGCGCCCCGACGACGCGACGGGCGTCGCCCTCGACCTCATGCGCGACGACCGGCTCGCGACCGGGATCCTCATGCACGTCGGCGACGAGGACAACGTGCGCGCGATCATGCGGCATCCCGCCCACTCGGTCGGGAGCGACGGCATCCTCGTCGGCGCCCGGCCGCACCCGCGCGGCTGGGGCGCCTTCGCGCGGGTGCTCGCGCACTACACGCGCGAGCTCGGCGTGCTCGGGCTCGAGGAGGCCGTGCGGCACCTCGCCGGCACGCCCGCGCGGCGCCTGGGCCTCGCCGACCGCGGCGTGCTGCGGGAGGGCGCGGCCGCGGATGTCGTCGCCTTCGACCCGGCGCGCGTCGCCGACCGCGCGAGCTACGAGGACCCGCGACAGCCCGCGGAGGGGATGTCGTGGGTCCTCGTGAACGGCGAGCCCGCCATCGCGGACGGCGCGCGCACGGCGGCCGTCGCGGGCCGCGTCCTGCGCCCGTAGCCCGCGCCCTCCGCCATGTGAGTTTCTCCGCATTCGCCGCGCGGATCCGCGCGGCGAATGCGGAGAAAGTCACCTCGACGGGTGGTCCGGGTCCTCGGCGAGCGGCTCGCCGCCGAGCACCTCGGCCTCCATTGTGTCGTAGCCCTCCTTCTGCGGGTCGCCGTGGAGCCCGCCCGAGAGCGCGTATTCCTCCTCGGGCGAGAGCACGAGGCGGTGGCGGCCGTAGACGGCGAAGCCGATGAAGATGAGCACGTAGATGACGATGATCGCGACGATCGCCGGCAGGAACGTCGGGTTGAGCAGGAAGCCGAAGAACACGAAGGCCGCGATGATCGCCGCCGACCACGCGCCGAACAGCCCCCAGGGGCTGACATAGGGCCGCGCCGCCTTCGGGAACTTCTTCCGCAGCACGATGAACGACACCATCTGCATGAAGTACGCGACGACCGCGCCCCAGACCGCGATGTTGAGCACGATCGCGCCGGCCGGGCTCGCATCCCCGCCCGCGAGCTGGACGACGACGAGGGCGAGATACCCGATGACGGCGCCCACCACGAGCGCCACCCACGGCGTCTCGCGCTTGCCCGTGAGCGAGAAGGCCTTCGGGTAGTAGCCGGCCCGCGAGAGCGAGTACATGTTCCGCCCGTAGGCGAACATGATGCCCATCAGGGAGGCGAAGAGGCCGACGAGCGCGAGCAGCGACAGCACGGCGGCGGCCTGATCGCCGACGATCACGGCGAAGCCCTGGAGGAGCGGCTCGAGCGAGGTGCCGGTCGCCTCCGCCCCGAGCACCCCCGTGTTGAGGAACAGCACGATGAGGCCGGTGACGATGAGCGTGCCGCGCGCCCAGAGTCCGGCGCGCGGGATGTCGCGGGCGGGCTCGTGCGACTCCTCCGCCGCGAGCGGCAGCTCCTCGATGCCGAGGAAGAACCACATGGCGAAGGGGAGGGCGAAGAGGATCGCGAGCACCCCGTGCGGCAGGAACTCGGAGGAGCCGAGCGCGGCCGGGTCGGGCGCGATGTTCCAGAGCGAGGACCAGTCGAAGGCGCCCGAGACGAGCGCCATGACGCCGAAGGCGACGAGGATGCCGATCGAGATGATCGAGACGACGATCGCGAAGCGGAACGAGACGTTCGCGCCGGCGGCGTTCAGCGCGATGAAGATCGCGTAGAGGATCGCCCACCAGACCGGGCCGGGCAGGCTCACGCCGAGGAGCTCGCTCGTGATGCCGTCGGCGTAGCTCGCCGAGAAGTACACGACGACGGCCGTCGTGGCGACGTACTCGATGGTCTCCGCGAGGCCCGTCGCGAGGCCGCCCCACGGGCCCATCGCGCTGCGTGCGAAGGAGTACGCCCCGCCCGTGTGCGGCATCGCGGCCGCCATCTCGCCGATCGAGAAGGTGAGGCCGTAGTACATGACGACGAGGACGACGAAGGCGATGAGCATCCCGCCGAAGCCGGCGAAGTCGATGCCGAAGTTCCACCCGGAGAAGTCGCCCGAGATGACGGCCGCGACGGCGAGGCCCCAGAGGCCCCAGACGCCGGCCGATCGCCGGAGCTTCCGCTTCGCGAAGTAGTCCTCGCCCGCCGACGTGTACGTGACGCCGCGGACCTTCCTGTTCTCGGCCATGTTCCGCCTTCCGTTCGGGGTCGCTGACCCGCCAGGCGGGCAGGCGCACAGGGGGGATGCGCTTGCCCACCGAGCATGGCCCTATTGGTACCCGGTGTCTACCTTTGGATGTGACGAACATGTGAAATCATCGGCCTCTCGGCCCGACGGCGCTGTGGTTCAATGGTCGGCATCGCGCGCATTGGATGCGTCAAGACGGGAGATCAGACATGAGCGTCCGCTCCGGGAACCTCGCGCTGGAGGAGCTCGAGCAGCTCATCTCGCGGCGCGAGATCGACACCGTCATCCTCGCCTTCGCCGACATGCAGGGCCGCCTCGTCGGCAAGCGCGTCGCGGGCCGCCTGTTCGCGGAGGAGGTGGCGGCGCACGGCGCGGAGGCCTGCAACTACCTGCTCGCGGTCGACGTCGAGATGAACACCGTCGACGGCTACGCGATCTCGAGCTGGGAGACCGGCTACGGCGACATGATCCTCAAGCCCGACTTCGACACGCTCCGGCTCGTGCCCTGGCTGCCGGGCTCCGCGCTCGTCATGGCCGACCTCCTCACGATGGACGAGCGGCCCGTCGCGCCCTCGCCGCGCGAGATCCTGAAGCGCCAGATCGGCCGCCTCGCCGAGCGCGGCCTCACCCCCTTCGTCGGCACCGAGCTCGAGTTCATCGTGTTCGACGAGAGCTACCGCGGCGCCTGGGCGAAGAAGTACGAGGGGCTCACCCCCGCCTCCGACTACAACATCGACTACGCTCTCATGGCCTCCACCCGCATGGAGCCGCTGCTGCGCGAGATCCGCCTCGGCATGGAGGGCGCCGGCATGTACTGCGAGGGCGTCAAGGGCGAGTGCAACCTGGGCCAGCAGGAGATCGCCTTCCGCTACGCCGAGGCGCTCGCGACCTGCGACAACCATGTCATCTACAAGAACGGCGCGAAGGAGATCGCGGACCAGCACGGCAAGGCGCTCACCTTCATGGCCAAGTTCAACGAGCGCGAGGGCAACAGCTGCCACATCCACCTCTCGGTGCGCGGCGCCGACGGGGAGGCCGTCATGGCGGGCGAGGGCGAGCACGGCTTCTCGAGGCTCATGGAGCACTGGATCGCGGGGCTCGTCCACACGATGCGCGAGTTCAGCCTCCTCTTCGCCCCGAACATCAACTCCTACAAGCGCTTCGCGGAGGGCAGCTTCGCGCCCACCGCGGTCGCCTGGGGCAACGACAACCGCACCTGCGCGCTCCGCGTCGTCGGCCGGGGGCAGAGCCTCCGGGTCGAGAACCGGGTGCCGGGGGGAGACGTGAACCCCTACCTCGCGACCGCCGCCATCATCGCGGGCGGGCTGTACGGCATCGAGCACGAGCTCGAGCTGCCGGCGCCGCTCGCGGGCAGCGCCTACGGCTCCGACGCGCCGCGCGTCCCGACGACCCTGCGGGAGGCGGCCGAGCTCTTCGAGCGCAGCGAGATCGCCCGCGAGGTCTTCGGCGCCGAGGTCGTCGAGCACTACGTCAACAACGCGCGCGTCGAGCTCACCGCCTTCGACGCCGCGGTCACGGATTGGGAGCGCGTACGTGGCTTCGAGCGGTTCTGAGACCGGCCGTCCGCTCGTCATCGGCCTGACGACCTACCTCGAGCAGGCGAAGACGGGCGTGTGGGATGTCCCCGCCGCCTTCCTGCCGAAGGTGTACTTCGATGCGGTCGTGAAGGCGGGCGCGATCCCCGTGCTCCTGCCCCCGCAGCCGCTCGGCGAGCACACGGCCGCCGCGGTCGTCGACCGCCTCGACGGGCTCATCGTGACGGGCGGCAAGGATGTGGACCCGGCCCGCTACGGCCAGGCGCCGCATCCCGAGACGGATGCGCCACGGCGCGACCGCGACGACTGGGAGGATGCGCTCCTCGCCGCCGCCATCGAGCGCGGCACCCCCTTCCTCGGCATCTGCCGCGGCCTCCAGGTGCTCAACGTGCACCGCGGCGGGACGCTCCACCAGCACCTGCCCGACCTCGTCGGCTCGATGCGCTACAACGCGGGCGGCGGCGTCTTCACGACGAACTCGGTCACGATCGACCAGGACACCGTCATCGGCGACACCCTCGCGGCGACCCCGGTGCTCGGCGTGCAGAGCTACCACCACCAGGCGGTCGACCAGGTGGGCGATGGGCTGCTCGTGACCGCCCGCTCCGACGACGGCACGATCCAGGCGATCGAGCTCGACGGGGCCCGCTACGGCGTCGCCGTGCAGTGGCACCCCGAGGAGGCGCCCGAGGACATCCGGCTCTTCAGCGGGCTCGTCGACGCGGCGCGCGAATGGGCGGAGGCCGGCTGGCCGGTCCCCGAGGCGGTGTCGGCATGAGCGCCGCCGTGCTCATCGACCCGAGCGACGAGTCCGTCATCCGCGAGGTCCCCGACACCCCCGTCGAGGAGGTGGATGCGGCGGTCGCCCGCGCGGTCCGCGCCCAGCGCGGCTGGGCGGCGCTCGCCCCCGCCGACCGGGCGCAGGCGCTCCGCCGCTTCGCGGACGCCGTCGACGGCGCCGTCGAGGAGCTCGCGCGGCTCGAGGTCCGCAACTCCGGCCACCCGATCGGCTCGGCGCGCTGGGAGGCGGGCCACGTCCGCGACGTGCTCGAGTACAGCGCCGGGTTCCCCGAGCGCCTCAACGGCCGCCAGATCCCGGTCGCGGGCGGACTGGATGTGACCTTCCACGAGCCGATCGGCGTCGTCGGGATCATCGTGCCGTGGAACTTCCCGATGACGATCGCCGCGTGGGGCTTCGGGCCGGCGCTCGCCGCCGGCAACGCCGTCATCCTCAAGCCCGCCGAGTGGACGCCGCTCACGGCGCTCCGGCTCGCCGAGCTCGCCCTCGCCTCCGGGCTCCCGGAGGGGCTGCTCCAGGTGCTGCCCGGGCCGGGCGCCGTCGTCGGCGAGCGCCTCGTCGCGCATCCGGACGTCCGCAAGATCGTGTTCACCGGCTCGACCGAGACCGGCCGGAAGGTCATGGCGGGCTGCGCGCGGCACGTCAAGCAGGTCACCCTCGAGCTCGGCGGCAAGAGCGCCAACGTCGTCTTCGCCGATGCCGACCTCGAGGCCGCCGCCGCGAGCGCCCCCGGCGCCGTCTTCGACAACGCGGGCCAGGACTGCTGCGCGCGCAGCCGCATCCTCGTGGAGCGTCGCGCCCTCGACCGATTCCTCGAGCTGCTCGAGCCGGCCGTCAAGGCCGTCAGCGTCGGGCGCCCCGGGGAGGAGTCGACCGAGATGGGCCCGCTCGTCTCGGTCGCCCACCGCGACAAGGTGCGCGGCTACCTCGAGCTCGGCACGCCCGTCGCCTTCCAGGGCACCGCGCCCGAGGGCCCCGGCTTCTGGGTGCCGCCGACCGTGCTGCTGCCCGGATCCCGCGCCGACCGCGTCGTCACGGAGGAGATCTTCGGACCGGTCGTCAGCGTCCTCCCCTTCGACGACGAGGCCGACGCGATCGCCCTCGCCAACGACACCGTCTACGGCCTCGCGGGCTCCATCTGGACGCGGGATCTCGGCCGCGCGATCCGCGTCTCGCGCGCCGTCGAGGCCGGGAACCTCAGCGTCAACTCGCATTCCTCGGTGCGCTACTCCACGCCCTTCGGCGGGATGAAGCAGTCCGGCATCGGCCGAGAGCTCGGACCGGATGCGGCCGTGGCGTTCACCGAGACCAAGAACGTCTTCCTCAGCAACGGATAAAGGAGCCAGATGGACCTCACCCAGCGACTCGCCGGCCGCACCGCCGTCATCACGGGCGGCGCGAGCGGGATCGGCCTCGCCACCGCGACGCGCTTCGCCGCGGAGGGCGCGAAGGTCGTGATCGGCGACATCGACCCGGCCTCGGGCGAGGCGGCCGCGGAGTCCGTCGGCGGCGTCTTCGTGAAGGTCGACGTCACGAGCAAGGAGGAGGTCGACCACCTCTTCGACCGTGCGGCGGAGCTCTTCGGCTCCGTCGACATCGCCTTCAACAACGCCGGCATCTCGCCGCCCGACGACGACTCGATCGAGACGACCGAGATCGAGGCCTGGGATCGCGTGCAGCAGGTCAACCTCACCTCCGTCTACCTCTGCTCGCGCGCCGCACTCCGGCACATGACGAGAGCGGGCCGGGGCTCCATCATCAACACGGCCTCCTTCGTGGCGGTCCTCGGCTCCGCGACCTCGCAGATCTCGTACACGGCCTCCAAGGGCGGCGTGCTCGCGATGACCCGCGAGCTCGGCGTGCAGTTCGCGCGCCAGGGCGTCCGCGTCAACGCGCTCTGCCCGGGCCCGGTGAACACGCCGCTCCTCAAGGAGCTCTTCGCGAAGGACCCCGAGCGCGCCGCCCGCCGCCTCATCCACGTGCCCGTCGGGCGCTTCGCGGAGCCCGAGGAGCTCGCCGCCGCGGTGGCGTTCCTCGCGAGCGACGACGCCTCCTTCATCACCGCCTCCACCTTCCTCGTCGACGGCGGCATCAGCTCCGCCTATGTGACGCCGCTGTAGGGGTCGGGATGCCGGGGGAGCCGTCGACGCCCGGCCGGGTCGCCTCCGACCCGGTCGGCGATGTCGTGTTCCGCCCGCTGCGCGCGGGGAACGCGCTCGAGGACACGGTCGCCCGGCTCATGCAGACGATCCGCCTCGGGGCCGTCGCGCCGGGCGGCGCGCTGCCGCCCGAGCGGGAGCTCGCGGCGCGCTTCACCGTGAGCCGGGACACGGTGCGCGAGGCGATCCGGGAGCTCGCCGACGCGGGCTACCTCGTCTCGCGCCGCGGCCGCTACGGCGGCACCTTCGTGGTCGACGAGCTGCCCGTGCCGGATGCGGCGGCTGCGCCGCGCCTCGCGCGCGGCGAGCTCGAGGACGTGCTGGGGCTGCGCGAGACCCTCGAGACGGGCGCCGCGCGCGCGGCCGCGGGGCGCGCGCTCGGCGCCGACGAGCGCGAGGCGCTCTGGACCCGCTACGAGGAGACCCGGGATGCGGCGCCCCAGGAGTACCGCCGCCTCGACAGCCGGCTGCATCTCTCGATCGCGGAGCTCGCCGGCATCCCCTCGCTCGTGCCGCTCATCGCCGACAGCCGGGCGCGGAACGCGGAGCTGCTGGATGCCTTCCCGCTGCTCCCGCGCGCGATCGACCATTCGGACGCGCAGCACGAGGCGATCGTCGTCGCGATCCTCGCGGGCCGGCCCGACCGCGCGGCGGCCGCGATGCGCGAGCACCTCGCGGGCTCGGCGCTGCTGCTGCGCGGGTTCCTCGGGTAGGCCGCCGCTCGTCGAGGAGCGCGCGACGCAGTCGCTCGCGTCTCGGGACGAGTCGCGGGCCTAGGCCTCGGGCTCGTCGCTCGGGGTGCCGCTCGGCGTCGGGATCGGCATGGGGAGCAGGTCCTCGTACTCGGGCAGCTCGCCGTCGACGACGGGGACCGGGACCTGGCGGCCTGCCTCGTCGCCGTACTGGAAGTAGACGTCGAGCAGCGAGCCGGCGGGCGCATCGATGTCGCTGAAGAGCAGCTGCCCGAGCTCGCCGTAGCCGATCCGGTTGGACCCGGGCTCGAGCGTGACGGAGACGGCGGTGCGGTCCGCGCCCTCGCCGACCTGCGCGATGAGGTCGATGGGATCGCTCGAGCGGTTGACGCCGATGAGGACGAGGTTCGCGTCGGCGCCGTCCTCGGTGACCGCGAGGATGTTGCGCAGCTGCAGGTCGCCGACGTCCGCCGAGCGCCCGTCGCTGGGGTCGTATCGGAAGGTCGTCGCCTGCGTGGTGACGAAGTTGCATCCGGCCATGCCGGTCGCGAGAAGCGCGGCGAGTGCGATGGATGCCGCGGCGCGTGCTCTCACGGGGGACCCTCCAGAAACGTCGGTCGACAGCGCTCTCCAGCATAGTGCGCCGCGGGCGGCCGGCCGACTTAGGCCCGCCTAACTCAAAGATCGCTGTGATAGAATCGCAGGTCTGCGGAAGGATACAACTCCATGATCTTCGAGGTCGGCGAGACGGTCGTTTACCCCCACCACGGTGCTGCAACGATCACCGAGGTCAAGAAGCGAATCATCAAGGGCGAGGAGAAGCTCTACCTGAAGCTCAACGTCACGCAGGGAGACCTCACGATCGAGGTCCCTGCCGAGAACGTCGACCTCGTCGGCGTCCGCGACGTCATCGGCCAGGACGGCCTGGACCGCGTGTTCGAGGTGCTGCGCGCCCCCTTCACCGAGGAGCCCACCAACTGGAGCCGCCGGTACAAGGCCAACCTCGAGAAGCTCGCCTCGGGCGATGTCATCAAGGTCTCCGAGGTCGTCCGCGACCTGTGGCGCCGCGACCAGGACCGCGGCCTCTCGGCGGGCGAGAAGCGCATGCTCGCGAAGGCGCGCCAGATCCTCGTGTCGGAGCTCGCCCTCGCCGAGAAGACGGACGAGGAGAAGGCCTCCACCGTGCTCGACGAGGTCCTCGCCTCCTGACTCCGGCCGAGCGCCCGCTCCCGGCATCCCGATCGTGACCGCCCCCCGACTCGCGATCATCGTCGTGGCCGCGGGCAGCGGCACGCGCCTCGGGCGCGAGGAGCCCAAGGCCTTCGTCGAGGTGCGCGGGCAGACGATCCTCGAACGCTGCCTGCACGGCGTGCTCGACTCGATCGAGCCCGCGCAGATCGTCGTGGTGGCGCCCGCCTCGCATCTCGCGACGGCGACCCGGATCGCACAGCGCGTCGCGGGGCCGGCCAGTGATGCGCTCTCGGTCGTCGCGGGCGGCGCGAGCCGGCAGACCTCCGTCGCGGCGGGCCTCGCGGCACTCGGCGCCGAGGTCGACACGGTGCTCGTCCACGACGCCGCGCGGGCGCTCACGCCCCCGGCGCTCATCGACCGCGTCGTCCGCGCCGTCCGCTCGAGCGGCACGGGCGTCATCCCCGCGCTCCCCGTGAGCGACACCATCAAGCGCGTCGACGGCGAGACGGTGCTCGAGACGGTCGACCGCAGCGAGCTCGTGCACGTGCAGACGCCGCAGGGCTTCCCGCGCGCCGAGCTGGATGCCGCCTACGCAGCCGCGGCGGCCGAGCACACCGACGACGCGGCGCTCTTCTCGGCCGCGGGCGGCCGCGTCATCACCGTCGAGGGCGAGGCGCGCGCCTTCAAGATCACGACCCCGTGGGATCTGCGCCGGGCGGAGAACGTGCTCGGTGTCTCGACCGGCATCCGCACGGGCGTCGGCATCGACGTGCACGCCTACGACGAGGGCTCGCCGATGTGGCTCGGCGGCCTGTACTGGCCCGACGAGCCCGGGCTGGCGGGCCACAGCGACGGGGATGCGCTCATCCACGCGATCTGCGACGCGCTGCTCTCGGCGGCCGGGCTCGGCGACCTCGGGACGCGCTTCGGCTCGAGCGCGACGGAGTACGCCGACGCGCGCAGCGAGGTCTTCCTGCGCGAGACGCTCGCCCTCGTCGACGGCGCGGGCTACGCGGTCGGCAACGTCGCGGTGCAGGTCGTCGCGAACCGCCCGCGGCTCACGGGCCGCAGGGTCGAGATCGAGACGCGGCTGACGCAGCTCCTCGGGGCGCCCGTCAGCGTCTCCGCGACGACGGCCGACGGGCTCGGCCTCAGCGGGCGCGGCGAGGGCCTCATGGCGATCGCGACGGCGCTCATCACGGCCTCCGCCTGAGGGCAGGCGCGCCGCGGCGCGGGTCGCTCAGAGCGCGCGCGTCATGAACACCGAGAACGGGTTCTCCGCGTACTCGCCGAAGGGGCCGCACTCCGCGAAGCCCTCGCTCGCGTAGAGGCGGCGCGCGGGGAGGAAGTCCTCGGGGCTGCCCGTCTCGAGCCAGAGCGTCCGCATCCCGCGCTCCCGCGCGACCTCGACGATGTGCCGCAGGATGGCGCGGCCGGCGCCCGTGCCGCGGAAGGCGTCCGCGACGCGCATCGACTTGAGCTCGCCGGCCTCCTCGTCGAGCCGCTTGAGCGCGCCGATGCCGACGAGCTCCTCGCCCGACCAGGCCGACCAGAACGTCACGTCCGCGCCGCGCAGCTCCTCGACATCGAGCGCGAAGATGCTCTCGGGCGGCGTCGAGTCGGCCATGCCGGCGAGGTGGAGGGCGACGAGCGCCCGGGTCGCCTCGCCCTCGAGGTCGTCGACGCGGAAGGCGAGCTCGGGCATGGTGCGAGCGTAGCCGCGCGAAGCGGCTCGTTAGACTTCCACGGTGACGATCCGGCTCTACGACACGCGCGCCCAGGCCCTCCGCGACCTGGTGCCCCTCGTCGACGGCCGTGTCGGGCTCTACGTCTGCGGGCCGACGGTCCAGTCCGCGCCGCACATCGGCCACCTCCGCAGCGCCCTCGTCTACGACCTGTGGCGCCGGTGGATGTCGGCGCGCGGCCTCGAGGTGACGCTCGTCCGGAACGTGACCGACATCGACGACAAGGTGCTCGACAACGCCCGCGACGGCGAGGAGTGGTGGGCGCTCGCCTACCGCATGGAGCTCGAGTTCACGGCCGCATATGCCGCGCTCGGCATCCTGCCGCCCAGCTACGAGCCGCGGGCGACGGCGAGCATCGGCCAGATGCTGGAGCTCGTCGAGCAGCTCATCGGCCGCGGGCACGCGTACCCGGCCGAGGACGGCTCGGGCGACGTCTACTTCGATGTCCGCACCTGGTCCGAGTACGGCGCCCTCACGCGCCAGCGCCTCGAGGACATGGCGGACTCGCCCGACGCCGCGACGCGCGGCAAGCGCGACCCGCGCGACTTCGCCCTCTGGAAGGGGACGAAGCCGGGAGAGCCGGCCTCCGCCTCCTGGCCCTCGCCGTGGGGCGCGGGGCGACCGGGCTGGCACATCGAGTGCTCCGCGATGTCGCGGCGCTACCTCGGCGAGGCCTTCGACATCCACGGCGGCGGGCTCGACCTGCGCTTCCCGCACCACGAGAACGAGCTCGCGCAGTCGAGCGCCGCGGGCGACCCCTTCGCGACGCACTGGCTCCACAACGGCCTCGTCAACGTCGAGGGCCAGAAGATGTCGAAGTCGCTCGGCAACTCGGTCTTCGCAGCCGAGCTCCTCGGCGCCGCGCGGCCGATCGTGCTCCGCTACTACCTCGCGAGCGCGCACTACCGCTCGACGATCGACTATCAGACGGGCTCGCTCGCCGAGGCGACGGCCGCCTTCGAGCGGATCGAGGCCTTCCTCGACCGCACCGCATCCCAGCTCGGCGAGGGCTCGGAGGCGGGTGCGCCGCCGGTGCCGGAGGCCTTCGCGCTCGCGATGGACGACGACCTCTCGACGCCGCAGGCCCTCGCCGTGCTCCACGAGACGGTGCGCGCCGGCAACAGCGCGCTGGACGCCGGGGATGCGGCCGCCGCGACCCGGGCGGCCGCCGAGGTCCGCGCGATGCTGCGCGTGCTCGGCCTCGACCCGGCTGCGCCCGAGTGGGGGAGCGCCGCCGGTGACGCCGCGCAGGCGACCGCGCTCGACGCGCTCGTGCGCCGCCTCCTCGAGGACCGCGACGCCGCGCGCGCCGCCAAGGACTACGCCGCCGCCGACCGCATCCGCGAGGAGCTCTCGGCCGCCGGCATCGTGATCGACGACACGCCCGCGGGCGCGAAGTGGAGGCTGGCATGACCAAGCCCGGGCGCCCCGGCGCACGCAAGACGAAGAAGGGCCCCTCGGCGGGCACCGGCGGCAACGGCCGACGCGCCCTCGAAGGAAAGGGGCCGACGCCGAAGGCGGAGGACCGCAGCTGGCACGTCGCCGGCAAGCGGAAGGCCGCGAAGGACCGGCTGGAGGCCGTCCAGGCCCGGCACGGCAAGGGGCGCCAGCAGGGGGCCGGCGGGGGCGCCGGAAGCGGCCGCGGCCGCGCGCGGAAGGCGGAGGACGGCGAGCTCGTCACCGGCCGCAACGCCGTCCTCGAGGCGCTGCGCGCCCGCATCCCGGCGAAGACGCTCTACCTCGCGACCCGCATCGAGATGGACGACCGCGTCAAGGAGGCGCTGTCGCTCGCGCAGAAGCGCGGCATCCCCATCCTCGAGGTGATGCGCACCGAGCTCGACCGCATGGCCGGGCCCGACGGCGTGCACCAGGGGCTCGCGATCCAGGTGCCCGCCTACCAGTACGCGCACCCCGAGGATCTGCTCGACCAGGTCGAGGAGCGCGGGCAGACCCCGCTGCTCGTCGCCCTCGACGGCGTCACCGACCCGCGCAACCTCGGCGCGATCATCCGCTCGACGGCGGCCTTCGGCGGCCACGGCGTCATCGTGCCGCAGCGCCGCTCGGTCGGGCTGACCGCCTCCGCGTGGCGCACCTCGGCGGGTGCGGCGAGCCGCATCCCCGTCGCGATGGCCTCGAACCTGACGCAGAGCCTCAAGGCGCTGAAGGACCGCGGCGTGTTCGTGCTCGGCCTCGACGGCGGCGGCGACGTGCAGCTGCCGGGGCTCGAGTTCGCGGATCGTCCCGTCGTGCTCGTCGTCGGCAGCGAGGGCAAGGGCCTCTCGCGTCTCGTCACGGAGACCTGCGACGCGATCGTGAGCATCCCGATCTCCGCCTCGACCGAGTCGCTCAACGCGGGGATCGCGGCGAGCGTCGCCCTCTACGAGATCGCGAAGCTGCGCGGGGAGTAGCGCACGCGTCCCGGCGGCGTCAGACCTTCGACATCCAGTCGGCGTCGTCCTCGCCGTCGTCGATCCCGTCGACCGCGCCCCCGGGGATCTGGATGGCCTCCGTCTGCGGCGCGACGACCGTCATCTCGTCGCGGCGGTGGCGGAGCACGTTGTCGATGTAGTCGGTGAGCGCCTCCGCGAGGGGGATGCTGCGGCCGGACTGCTGCGACAGGAACCAGCGGTGCTCGAGCAGCTGGTGGAAGACCTCCGCCGACTCGAGCTTGCCGCGGAGCTCGCGCGGGATCGCCTGCACGACCGGCTCGAAGACCCGCATGAGCCACTCGTGGGCGACCATCTCCTCGTCCATCTCCTCGCGACCGCCGGTCGCGCGGTAGGCGTCGAGGTCGTTGAGGAGGCGGCGCGCCTGGTTCTCGCCCGCGTCGAGGCCCGAGAGCCGGAGGAGCCGACGCGAATGGTGGCCGGCATCCACGACCTTGGGCTGGATGCGGACCTCGGAGCCGTCCGCGACGGTGCGGATGGAGAGCTCCTCGATGTCGTAGCCGAGCTCGTTGAGGCGCTCGACGCGCTCGTTGATGCGCCAGCGCTCCGACTGCGGGAACACCTGCGAGCCGGTGAGCTCCGCCCAGAGGCCGCGGTAGGCGGCGACGATGCCGTCGGCGACATCCACCGGGTCGAGGTCCTCGTCGAGGCGGCCGCCCGCCTGGAGGTCGAGCAGCTCGCCCGCGATGTTGACGCGCGCGATCTCGAGGTCGTTCTCGCGCTGCCCGTTCGAGAGCCCGCCGTCGTAGAGCTTGCCGGTCTCGGCGTCCACGAGGTAGGCGGCGAAGGCGCCGGCGTCGCGGCGGAAGAGGGTGTTCGAGAGCGAGACGTCGCCCCAGAAGAAGCCGATGAGGTGGAGGCGGGCGAGCAGCACGGCGAGGGCGTCGACGAGGCGGGTCGCGGTGTCGGGACGCAGGGTCTGCGAGTAGAGGGCCCGGTAGGGCAGCGAGAAGCGGAGGTGCCGCGTGACGAGCACGGGCGAGAGCTCCTCGCCCTCGGCGGAGCGCCGGTTCGTGATGACCGCGACGGGGTCGACGCAGGGGATGTCCATGCGCTGGAGGGTGCGGAGCATCTCGTATTCACGGCGCGCGAGCTCCGCCGAGGTCTCCTTCACGGCGATGACGTAGCCGGCGAGGTGCGCGAAGCGCACGAGGTGGCGGGAGATGCCCTTCGGGAGGGCGACGATCGCCTCGTCCGGCCAGAGCTCCAGCGGCAGATCCCAGGGGAGGTCGAGGAGGGCGGCGTCCGGGACGGCGGCCGTGATGGCGAGGGAGGTCATCGTGCTCCTGGGGTCGGGGAGAACGGCGCTGCCGCGGCCCCCGAGGGGACCGCGGCAGCGTCGGGGTGCTGAGTCGCGGCGCGGCTCAGGCGGTCGGGGCGGCGGTCGTCGCGCCGTCGACCGTGGTGCTGGCCGCGATGGCGCCCGAGTTGAGGCGCTCGCCGGTCTCCACGTCGAAGGCGTGGATGTGCTGCGGCACCGGGGCGAGGACGACCTTGTCGCCCGCGTTCGGGTGCGAGCGGCCGTCGACGCGGGTCACGACGTCGACGCGCTTGCCGTCGAGCTCCGTGTGGCCGTAGAGGTAGCCGTCGGCGCCGAGCTCCTCCACGAGGTCGACCGTCACCTGGAGGCCCTCGCCCGAGGTCGAGACCGTGAGGTCCTCGGGGCGCACGCCCACCGTGACCTGCGTGCCGGTCGCGCTCGCGAGCGCATCCCGCTCGACCTTCGCGACCGCGGTGCCGAACTGGATGCCGCCCTCGACGATGTCCGCCTGGAAGAGGTTCATGGCGGGGCTGCCGATGAAGCCGGCGACGAAGACGTTCTTCGGCTGCTCGTAGAGGTCGCGCGGGGTGCCGACCTGCTGGAGGAGGCCGTCCTTGAGGACCGCGATGCGGTCGCCCATGGTGAGCGCCTCGGTCTGGTCGTGCGTGACGTAGACGGTCGTGACGCCGAGGCGGCGCTGGAGCGAGGCGATCTGCGTGCGCGTCTGGACGCGGAGCTTCGCGTCGAGGTTCGACAGCGGCTCGTCCATGAGGAAGACCTGCGGCTGGCGCACGATCGCGCGGCCCATGGCGACGCGCTGGCGCTGGCCGCCGGAGAGCGCCTTCGGCTTGCGACCGAGGTAGGGCTCGAGGTCGAGGAGCTTCGCCGCCTCGAGGACGCGCTGCGCACGCTCCTCCTTGCCGACGCCCGCGATCTTGAGCGCGAAGCCCATGTTCTCGGCGACGGTCATGTGCGGGTAGAGCGCGTAGTTCTGGAACACCATCGCGATGTCGCGGTCCTTCGGCGGGACGTCGGTGACGTCGCGATCGCCGATGAGGATGCGGCCGTCGTTGACCTCCTCGAGGCCGGCCAGCATGCGGAGGGTGGTCGACTTCCCGCAGCCCGAGGGGCCGACGAGGACGAGGAACTCGCCGTCGGCGACCTCGATCGAGATCTTGTCGACCGCGGGCTTGGTGGAGCCCGGGTACAGGCGCGTCGCCTGGTCGAACGTGACAGATGCCATGATCGTGCTTCTCCTTCACCGGCAGGTACGTGCCGGACGATCCGTTGTGAATGGATGGACGCGGTGAGCGCCCGGGGCGAGCGTCGTCGACCGCCTTGCGGTCATTATGCCACTGTCCCCCGGACGCGCGTCCAGGGAGGCGGAGTCGAGCCGGTAGGCTGGCCCATCATGACCGACGCGAGCGACGCGCGCCCGGAGCCGTCCGAGGGGGCGCTGGAGCCTGCGGATGCGACCGGGCCCGGGCCCGTCGAGTCGACGACGACCCGCCACGCCGCCCGGGCGCGGGCGAGCGAGCTGCGGGCGCTGCAGCAGAAGAAGGACCGTCGCAACCGCTGGCTGCTCCGCGGCGGCGTCATCGGCGGCATCCTCGTCGTCCTGGGCGGCATCGCCTTCGTGCTCCTCACCTGGGCGCAGCCCGCCGCTCGCGGGCCGCAGAACATGCAGAGCGACGGCATCCTCATCGGGCCGGAGCTCGCGGCGGTGAAGACCCCCGGCATCGGGCCCGGCGAGGCGCCCCAGCCGATCGAGACGGCCGCGCCCGAGGTCGCGCACATCCGCCTCTACGTCGACTACCTCAGCGCGGGCTCCGGCACCTTCGAGTCCGTCAACGGCGACCAGATCGAGTCGCTCGTGTCCTCGGGCGCCGCGACCGTCGAGATCCACCCGCTCGCGCTGCTCTCGGGCCGCTCGGCGGGCACGCAGTACTCCTCGCGCGCCGCGAACGCCGCGGCGTGCGTCGCGGAGTTCTCGCCCGACAGCTTCTTCGCCTTCAACCGGATCATGCTCGCCGAGCAGCCGGTCGAGGGGCAGCCGGGCTTCGGCGACGAGGAGCTCATCAGCCGCGCCCAGCAGGCGGGCGCCTCGACGAGCCTCGTGAGCACCTGCATCGAGTCGATGCGGTTCCGCGGCTGGGTGCAGGCCGCGACGAAGCGCGCGCAGGACGGCCCCATCCCCGGCTCCGCGGTCGAGGGGATCACGGAGACGCCGGTCGTGCTCGTGAACGGGACGCCGTACCCCTACGTCGCCGACGAGGATCCGGCCGAGTTCACGCAGTTCATCGTGCGGACCGCGGGCGACACCTTCATCGAGAGCCAGCTCCCCTCGCCGTCCCCGTCGCCGTCCTCCGGCGGCTGAGCCGCGCGGCGCGCCGCCGGCCCGCGGACACCCGGAGTGCCCGAGGGACAGCCGAATGCCGCCGTCCGGGGCGCGCGAGACATGTCTCTCGCGCGAGGGGGAAGAGCCTCCTGCCGGGTTCGAACCGGCGACCTACGCTTTACAAGAGCGTTGCTCTACCAGCTGAGCTAAGGAGGCGCGGGCCGAGTCTACTGGCGGTCGGCGGCACTCCCCGCGGGCGACTAGCGTGGTCTGCGCTCATGAACGCCGTCCACCCGCGCCCCGTCGTCGCCCTCGCCACGGCCGCGGCGTTCGCGGCGGGCACCCTCGTGGCGCTGCAGTCCCGGCTCAACGGCGAGCTCGGACTCCGGCTCGGCGACGGCTTCCTCGCGGCGCTCATCTCCTTCGGCGGCGGCTTCCTGCTGCTGACGATCGGGATGCTGCTGCGGCCGGCGGGGAGGCGGGGCTTCCGCGAGGTGCGGTCCGCGCTCGCCGAGCGCCGCATCCCCTGGTGGCTGGTGCTCGGCGGCGCAGCCGGCGCCTTCCTCGTGCTCTCGCAGGGGCTGACGGCGGCGCTGCTCGGCGTCGCGCTGTTCACGGTCGCGACGGTCGTCGGCCAGACGATCAGCGCGGCGGTCATCGATGCGCGGGGTCTCGGCACGATGCACCCGAAGCCGATCACCGTCACGCGCCTCGCCGGCAGCGTGCTCGCGCTCGCCGCCGTCGGCTGGGCGGTCTCGGCCCGCATCGACGGCGACGCGCCGCTCTGGGCGCTCGTCATGCCCTTCGTCGCCGGCCTCGGGATCGGGTACCAGCAGGCGGTCAACGGGCAGGTCCGGGTGGTCGCGTCGAGCGCGCTGACGGCGACCTTCATCAACTTCCTCGTCGGCTCGGGCGTGCTCGCCGTCCTCGCGCTCGGGCACGCGCTCGTCGTGCGGCCCGAGCTGACGCCGCCGGCCGAGTTCTGGCTCTACCTCGGCGGTCCGATCGGCATCGTCTTCATCGGCGGCGCGACGATCATCGTGCGGATCACCGGGGTGCTCCTCATGGGGCTCGCGACCGTCGCGGGGCAGCTCGTCGCCTCGGTCGGCCTCGACCTTCTGGCGCCCTCGCCGGGGCACGAGGTCGCGGGCTCGACGATCCTCGGCACGGCGCTCACCCTCGTCGCGGTCGCGATCGCCGCGATCCCGAGCCGACGGCTGGGGCGCGGCGTCAGCCCGTCAGGCGGCTGAGGAAGCGCGCCGCGCGGATCGGCTTGCGCGCTCTCGCCTGGCGCTCGCCCCGGCCGCCGACGTAGAGCCAGCCGAGGAGCTCCTCCTGCGGCTCGAGCCGGTGCGCGCGGTGCACGGGACGGCTGCGGGTCTGGAGGCCGGTGCGCCAGAACACGCCCCAGCCGGCCTCGTCGAGGACGAGGCTCAGCGCGTGCGCGACGCCGGAGGCGACGGCCTCCTGCTCCCAGTCGGGCACCTTGCGGCTCGGCTTGGGGGAGAAGACGATCGCGAGGACGAGGGGCGCGCGGCGGGCCTTGCGCACCTGCTTCTCCACGGCATTCCCGGCGCCGCCCTCGGCCTCCGCGAGCGCCTCGCCGAGCCGGCGGCGCGCCTTGCCGCGCAGCTCGATGATGCGCCATGGGTGCAGCGCCGAGTGGTCGGCGACGGAGCCCGCCGCCTCGATGAGGCGGAGGAGCTCCTTGCGGCCGGGGGCCTCCTCGGTCACCGAGGACTGCGAGCGGCGCCGCAGCATGGCCGCCGCCGCGGGGCGGGGCTCGCGGCTCATTCGGCCTGGAAGCCGAGGGAGAGCGAGTTCATGCAGTAGCGGAGGCCGGTGGGCGTGCCGAAGCCGTCGTCGAAGACGTGGCCGAGGTGGGAGCCGCACCGCGCGCAGCGGACCTCGGTGCGCACCATGCCGAGGGAGCGGTCCTCGATGAGCTGGACCGCCTCCGGGTCGACGGAGTCGTAGAAGCTCGGCCAGCCGCAGCCGGAGTCGAACTTCGTGCCGCTCTTGAAGAGCTCCGCGTCGCACGCCGCACAGGTGTAGAGCCCGGCGCGCGCCTCGTCGAGGAGCTCGCCCGTCCAGGCGCGCTCGGTGCCGGCCTCGCGGAGCACCTTGTACTGCTCGGGCGTGAGCTCCTCACGCCACTGCTCGTCGCTCTTCTCGACGTCGTAGCCCATGTCGTCCTCCTCGGATCTCGGACGGAAGTCCCGATCTATTCAACACCGCGCCGCCCGCATTGTTCCGAGCGGGCGGCGGCGCGTGACGTCGTGCGACGCCGGGCGGGAGAGGATGACGGCATGCCGGATCCCCGCACCGCCGCCTGGTACGAGCGCGCCGCCACCCGCGATCTCCTCGGGCACAGCGCCGTGCACGTCGCCTGGGCGGCGGGCGTCGCGGGGGATGCCGAGGTGCTCGAGCGGATCGAGCGGCTCCCGCTGCCGCAGCGGCAGCCCTCCCTCCTCTTCTCGCTCGCGGGCTGGCTGGGGGCGCCCGGCGGCGCCGACTACCCGGCGTTCCGCGACTGGCTGCTCGAGGCGTGGCCGCGGCTCGAGGCGGCGGCGCCGGGGCGCACGACCCAGACGAACGAGGTCATGCGCTGCGCACCGCTCCTCGCCGCGCTCGACCGCATCCCGGGGGATCTCGCGCTCCTCGAGATCGGCGCCTCGGCGGGGCTGTGCCTGCTGCCCGACCGCTACGGCATCCGCTTCGACGGCGCGGCCCCGCTCGGGCCGGGCGAGCCGCGCCTCGACTGCACGACGACGGGGGTCGGGCGGGCGCCGCTCGCTTCGCCCCGCATCGTGCATCGCGCCGGCGTCGACCTTCACCCGCTCGACGTCGCCGACCAGGATGACCGGCGCTGGCTCGAGGCGCTGCTGCCGCCCGACCGCGCCGATCGGCTCGGCCGGCTCCGCGCCGCCATCGGGACGGCGCGGGATGCGCGCACGAGCGGCGAGGTCGCGGTCGCCCTCCGGGAGGGAGACGCCCTCGCCGCGCTGCCGGCGCTCCTCGACGAGGCGCCCGCGGGCGCCGTGCCGGTCGTGGTCTCGCTCGGGACGCTCGTCTACCTCCCGCCGGCGGATCGGGAGGCGGTGGTGCGGATCGCGCGCGAGCGCGGAGCGCGGCTCGTGACGCTCGAGGGCCGCGGGGTGCTGCCGGAGGTCGCGACGCGCGCCGCGGCGCTCGACTGCCCGGAGCCGAGCGGCTACCTGCTCGCGCTCGACGGCATCCCGCTGGCCTGCGCGAGCCCGCACGGCGACCGGATCTCCTGGCTGAGCTGAGCCGGGGTCGGGCGTCCCGCGCGACGCGCCGCCGCGCGCCCGCCCGGCCCGCGTCGACGGGCCTAGGATCGCGGCAGACCGGAGGACTCACGTGAGCGCTGCGCCCGAGACCGCGCCCGCGGCCGCCCAGGCCGAGGGGCTCGACGAGCGCGCCATCGCCCTCCTCGACTTCGAGCGCCGCTGGGTCGAGCGCCGCGGCGCGAAGGAGGCCGCCGTCCGCGCGGAGCTGGGCCTCACCGCGCCCAGGTACTATCAGCTCCTGTACGCGCTGATCGACACCCCGGCAGCGCTCGCCCATGACCCGATGCTCGTGCGGCGCCTCCAGCGGATCCGCGAGGCGCGGACGCAGGCGCGGGCGGTGCGCCGCTTCGGCGGCGGCCGATCCACCGACCAGGACGACACCCACTGAGCATGCCGAGCTTCCCGCGAGACCAGTTCGACGAGCCGAGCCCCGAGCACGCGCGCGTCGGCGCCCATCGGGCGCCCAAGCCCCCCGGCCGCGGATGGATCGGCTTCGCCTGGGCCGCGCTCGCGACGGGCGTCCTCGTGGTGGGCGGCCTCTACGGCCTCTCGCGCTTCGACGAGAACTTCGCGCTCGAGCTCCCCGGCTTCGGCCAGGGCGAGCCGGCGGCGCCCGAGCCCAGCGTCTCCCAGGCGCCGGAGGTCCCGGCGATCACGGACCCGGCCGAGGTGCCCGACGAGCTCGACCTCTCGATCCTCGTGCTCAACGGGACGGCCACCGGCGGCCTCCAGGACGAGGCCGCCGACGCCCTCCGCGCCGAGAAGTGGCCGATCGGCTCGACCGCGAACTCCTCGAGCACCGACCAGGCGGAGACGATCGTCTACTACCGCTCCGCGGACTACGAGGGCGTGGCGAAGGGGCTCGTCGAGCAGCTCGGCGTCGGCCGCACGCAGCTCTCCGACGCCTTCCCGGGTGCCCCCGTGACGATCGTCGTGGGCGCCGACTACGCGCCGGCCGGCTGAGCGGGCACCCCGCGAGCGGGCGTCGAGCCCGGCCCGTGTTTCGGGCATGTTTCATTCGTGTTGATTTCTCGGCATCCCGCCGGATCTTGCCCGATCTGTGACGTTTCGCGGCACGTGGTCGGGCTACGATCAGCGCAATGACGGGCCCGCACCCAGGGCCCGCGGCGGGCCTCACCCTCGGTCCGGCGAGCACAGCACAGGGAGTTGCACATGGCGAACGGGACCGTGAAGTGGTTCAACGCGGAGAAGGGCTACGGATTCATCACCGTCGACGGCGACGGGCAGGATGTCTTCGTCCACTACTCCGCGATCGACATGACGGGCTACAAGGTCCTCGAGGAGGGCCAGGCGGTCGTCTTCGAGGTCGGCACGGGCTCGAAGGGCCCGCAGGCGGAGGCCGTCCGCCCGGCCTGAGCCGGTCCGCGGCGGCCTTCGCGGGCTGGTCGCGGCACGTCGATCACGACGCCGTCCGAGTGATCGGGCGGCGTCGTCGTGCGTCCGGCGGGCCGCCCCCGGGCGGCTTGCACTCGCTCTGGGCGAGTGCCAGAATGGCTCCTGGCACTCCCGGATGCGGAGTGCCAATCGATGCTCTGGACGTCCGGGAGGGACGAGAACAACCAATGGCCAAGATCATTGCTTTCAACGAGGAGGCCCGTCGCGGCCTCGAGCGCGGCCTCAACACGCTCGCCGACGCCGTCAAGGTGACCCTCGGCCCGCGCGGCCGCAACGTCGTGCTCGAGAAGAAGTGGGGCGCCCCCACCATCACGAACGACGGCGTCTCCATCGCCAAGGAGATCGAGCTCGACGACCCGTACGAGAAGATCGGCGCCGAGCTCGTCAAGGAGGTCGCCAAGAAGACCGACGACGTCGCGGGCGACGGCACCACCACCTCCGTCGTGCTCGCTCAGGCGCTCGTGCGCGAGGGCCTCCGCAACGTCGCCGCCGGCGCCGACCCCGTCAGCCTCAAGCGCGGCATCGAGAAGGCCGTCAAGGCCGTCGAGACCGAGCTCGTCGGGCAGGCCAAGGAGATCGAGACCAAGGACGAGATCGCGGCGACCGCCTCCATCTCGGCGGCGGACCCGGAGATCGGCGAGCTCATCGCCGAGGCGATCGACAAGGTCGGCAAGGAGGGCGTCGTCACCGTCGAGGAGTCGAACACCTTCGGCACGACGCTCGAGCTCACCGAGGGCATGCGCTTCGACAAGGGCTACCTGTCGCAGTACTTCGTCACGGACCCGGAGCGCCAGGAGGCGGTCTTCGAGGACCCGTACATCCTCATCGTCAACTCGAAGATCTCGGCGATCAAGGACCTGCTCCCCGTCGTCGACAAGGTCATCCAGGACGGCAAGCAGCTCCTCATCATCGCGGAGGACGTCGACGGCGAGGCGCTCGCGACGCTCGTCGTGAACAAGATCCGCGGCATCTTCAAGTCGGTCGCCGTCAAGGCCCCCGGCTTCGGCGACCGCCGCAAGGCGCAGCTCGCGGACATCGCGATCCTCACCGGCGGCCAGGTCATCTCCGAGGAGGTCGGCCTCAAGCTCGAGAACGCGACCCTCGACCTGCTCGGCAAGGCGCGCAAGGTCATCGTCACGAAGGACGAGACCACGATCGTCGAGGGCGCCGGCTCGGCGGACGCGATCGCCGGCCGCGTCAAGCAGATCCGCGCCGAGATCGACAACACCGACTCGGACTACGACCGCGAGAAGCTCCAGGAGCGCCTCGCGAAGCTCGCGGGCGGCGTCGCCGTCATCAAGGCGGGCGCCGCGACCGAGGTCGAGCTCAAGGAGCGCAAGCACCGCATCGAGGACGCCGTCCGCAACGCGAAGGCGGCCGTCGAGGAGGGCATCGTCGCCGGTGGCGGCGTGGCCCTCATCCAGGCCGGTGCCAAGGCCTTCGACTCCATCGAGCTCTCGGGCGACGAGGCGACGGGCGCGAACATCGTCAAGGTCGCGATCGACGCGCCGCTCAAGCAGATCGCGCTCAACGCCGGTCTCGAGCCGGGTGTCGTCGTCGACAAGGTCCGCAACCTCCCCGTCGGCCAGGGCCTCAACGCCGCGACCGGGGAGTACGTCGACATGCTCGCCGCGGGCATCAACGACCCGGTGAAGGTGACCCGCTCGGCGCTGCTCAACGCGGCCTCGATCGCCGGCCTCTTCCTCACCACCGAGGCCGTCGTCGCCGACAAGCCCGAGAAGAACCCGGCCCCGGCCGGCGACCCCACCGGCGGCATGGACTTCTGATCCACCCGTCGGCGGCCGTCTCGGTCTGCTGAAGCCTGGGGCCCCATCCGAATGCGGATGGGGCCCCTTGCGCTTGCCGGGGCGGCTTTGCAAGGCTCGAGAACCGGCACAGGAGGGGGACGCCATCATGAGGAACGCCACCATGCGCGCCGCGCGCGGCACGGGGATGCCGCGCCCGGCGCTCGCGCTCGCGGCGCTGCTCGGCGCCGCGGGCCTCGCGCTCGCCGGCTGCACGCCGGAGGCGCCCGAGCCCATGCCGGCGCCGACCGCGACGCCCTCCGATTCGGCGTCGCCGGCGCCCGAGCCGACCGTGAGCGCCACGAGCGAGCCCGGCGAGAAGGTCTCCGGCACGCGCTACACCTCGATCGACGCCTTCAAGAAGGATGTCGCGGCGGCGACCGGGGTCGACTGCGGCGTGTTCGAGCAGGTCGACGAGATCCCGGCCGCGAGCGCGAGCGGCTGGTGCAGCGGCGACATCTGGGGCCTCTCGCTCTACGAGAGCGCGGCCGAGCGCAACAGCGTGCTCGAGGAGGCGAAGTCGGGTGCCGGGGGGCGGCCGTTCCTCGTCGGGCCGAACTGGATCCTGGCCGGCAACGAGATGTTCACGGAGATCGAGTTCGGGCTCGTGCAGGAGCAGCTCGACGGGCTGTACTGGATGCCGAAGGACCCGATCCCGGCCGAGTAGGGGCGACGGACGGCGCGGGCGCCCCTCTCCAGGCGCCCGCGCCGCGCCGCGGTCAGGCGAGGAAGAGCCGAGCGTTGTGCTGCTCGACCTCCGCGTACTGACGCCCGGCGCTGCCGAGCGCGGTCGCGATCCCCGAGAGCGACTCCTCCACGCGCCGCTGCGTCGCCGTCCAGTCGGCGAGGATCGCCTGGAACGCCGCGGAGGCATCCCCCGTCCATGACGACTGGAGATCGCTGAGCTGGCCGTGCAGGCCGCCCACCTCCTGCTGGATGCGGCCGATCGTGGCCTGGGCCGTCGCGGTCGCCTGGACGACCGCCTCACTGTCCACCTGGTATCTGGTCATGCCGGACACGCTAGGGACGCGGGGCCTCCTCGGGGGCCGAGTCGTCCGCATCCGTGGAGGGATCCGGCGGATCGGCGCTGGGGACGAGAGGCAGGCTGACCCGGAAGGTGGCACCGCCGCCCGGCGTCTCGAGCACCTCGACGTGACCGTGGTGGTTCTGCACGATGCCCGCCACGATCGCGAGCCCGAGACCCGAGCCGCCCGTGTCGCGGGTGCGCGAGGTGTCGGCCCGCCAGAAGCGCTGGAAGATCTTCTCGCGCAGCTGGGGCGGGATCCCCTCGCCGTGGTCGACGATCGAGATCGCGCCGAAGCCCGCCTCGGTGTCGACGTCGACCTCCAGCTCGATGGGCGTCCCGGGTGCCGTGTACCGGGTGGCGTTCGTGATGAGGTTCGTCACGACCTGGCGGATCTTGTTCTCGTCGGCGAGGACGACCGGCCCGGCGTCGGGCAGGCGCGTCCGCGGCGAGCTCGGCAGCATCTCGCCGCCCGAGGCCGAGGAGGCGCGCGGACGGCGACGGCCGCGCAGACGGGCCCAGGTCGCCCCGGCGAAGGCGCGCGCGGCGCCGGTCGCCCCTGCGGCTCCCGTGGCCGCGGTCGCGCCGGTCGCCGCGGTCGCGTTCTCCGGCAGCGGCAGATCGATCGGGTTGGGCTCGCCGTCCGAGATCGTGATGACCTCCGACTCGAGCCGCAGCTCGTCGCGGGGGACCACCACCGTGATGACGCGGTCCTTGTTCGAGGCGCTCGCATCCAGTGCCGCGTCCTGTGCGATCGGGAGGAGGTCGACGGGCGCGAGATCCGGCTCCTTCGCCTCGTCGAGCCGGGCGAGCTCGAGCAGGTCCTCGACGAGCCCGCCCATGCGGATCGCCTCGCGCTCGATGCGGTCCATCGCCTGCGCGACGTCCTCGGGCTTCTGGATGGCGCCCATCCGGTACAGCTCGGCGTAGCCGCGGAGCGACACGAGGGGGGTGCGGAGCTCGTGGCTCGCGTCGCCGATGAAGCGGCGCATCTGGTCGATCGAGCGCGCGCGATCCGCGAAGGCGCGGTCGATGCGCGCGAGCATGGTGTTGAGCGAGCGGTTGAGCCGTCCGACCTCGGTGTTGGGCGTCGCGCCGCCGAGGCGCTGGCTGTAGTCGCCCGCCGCGAAGCGCGCCGCCGTGCGCTCGACATCGCGCAGGGGCGAGAAGGTGCTCGTCACGAGCAGCTGCGTCATGGCCGCGCCGAGCACCACGACCGCGAGCGCGAAGCCGAAGAAGATGATCGCGAAGTTGCCGATCGTGTTCTCGGTGCCCCGCAGCGACGCCCCGACCAGCAGGACGCCGACCTCGGCCGATCCCGTCGTCGAGTCGGTGATCTTGAGCGGGTAGGCCATGAGCCGCCACTCGATCGAGCGGTCCTCCGAGAGCAGCGTGAAGCCGCCCGGGCGGCCGAGGACGCCCTCCACGTCGAGTCGGCGGATGTCGGGCGCGAGGCTCTCCTGCCCGCGCGGGAGGTTGTCGTTCTCGCGGACCCCGTCGCTGCCGATCGCGGCGAGGTAGTACGGGTTGAGGCTCGAGGATCGCTCCTCGTCGCCGAAGGTGTTCGTGCCGCCGAGATCGAGCTGCTGGCCGTCGCCGTAGCGCTCCGCGAGCTCCTGATAGGTGCTCTTGATCTCCTCGTCCTTCTGGCTCAGCAGATAGGCCCGCAGCACGTTCATCGTGCCGACGCCCGCCACCGTGAGCCCGAAGGTCAGGAGGAGGACCGTGACCCCGGTGATCTTGGTGCGGAGGGAGATGCCGTTCCACCAGCGGTCGAACGACGAGTGCATGGTGGCCAAGAGCTACGCCTTGGCCGCCTTGAGCATGTAGCCGAAACCGCGCTTGGTCTGGATCATGGGCTCGGCCGAGTGGGTGTCGAGCTTGCGTCGCAGATACGAGATGTAGGACTCGACGATGCCGGCGTCGCCGTTGAAGTCGTACTCCCAGACGTGGTCGAGGATCTGGGCCTTCGAGAGCACGCGGTTCGGGTTGAGCATGAGGTAGCGCAGCAGCTTGAACTCGGTGGGGGAGAGCTCGACGGCGATGTCGCCGACGGTGACCTCGTGCGTGTCCTGATCCATGGTGAGCTCGCCGACCCGGATGACCGCGTCCTCCTCGTCGTGCATGGTGCGGCGGAGGATCGCCTTGATGCGCGCGACGATCTCGTCGAGCGAGAAGGGCTTCGTGACGTAGTCGTCGCCGCCGACGGTGAGGCCCGTGATCTTGTCCTCGGTGTCGTCCTTCGCGGTGAGGAAGAGGATGGGCGCGGTGTAGCCGGAGGCGCGGAGGCGCTTCGTGACGCCGAAGCCGTTCATGTCGGGGAGCATGACGTCGAGGATGATGAGGTCCGGCTCCTCCTCGAGGACCGCCGAGATGGCCTGGGCGCCGTTCGAGACCGCGCGGACGGCGAAGCCGGCGAAGCGGAGGCTCGTGGTGAGCAGGTCGCGGATGTTGGGCTCGTCGTCGACGATGAGGATCTTGGGTCCGTCGGTCATGGACCCAGTATCTGCAGGTTCGCTGGAGCTTTCCTGGGAGCCGTGCGGATGCCGTGGGACGGCGGTGGGGCGGCGGTCGGACAGCCCTCAGCGCACGACCCGGTAGCGGACGTGCGTCGTCAGCGAGACCGGGCGGATGTCGATCAGCTCGAGCTGCTGCGGCTCGACGCCCTCGAAGAGCCGCTCGCCCGAGCCGAGCAGGTACGGCGCGATCTGCAGGTGCAGCTCGTCGACGAGCCCCGCGCGCAGATACTGGTTCGTCGTCGCGGGGCCGCCGGCGATGTGCACCGGGCGCTCGCCCGCCGCATCCCGCGCCCGCTCGAGCGCCGCGTGGATGCCGTCCGTGACGAAGTGGAAGGTCGTGTCGCCGAGCGCGAGCGGCTCGCGCTCGTGATGCGTGAGGACGAACACGGGCGCGTGGTACGGCGGCTCGGGGCCCCACCAGCCCTGCCAGTCGCCCGACCACGCGCCGCGCACCGGCCCGAACATGTTCCAGCCCATGATGTAGGCGCCGCCCGCGAGGATGCGCGCCTGCTCCTCGGTGTTCTCCTCGGGTGTCTCGAACATCCAGCGGTGGAGGGCCATGCCCGGGATGTCGCCCATGGGCGACTCCTCGGTCTGCCCGGGCCCCGCGCCGTAGCCGTCGAGCGAGAGGGACATCGTCGCGTACACCGGGGACATGCGGGTCACGCTAGCCCCGTCGGGCCCGCGCGTCGAGGATGCCGCTCAGGCGGCGAGGTCGTGCGCGTCGAGGATCGTGTAGGCGTAGCCCTGCTCGGCGAGGAAGCGCTGACGGTTCTGCGCGAAGTCCTGGTCGACGGTGTCGCGCGCCACGAGCGTGTAGAAGCTCGCCGGGAGCCCCGACTCCTTCGGGCGGAGCAGGCGCCCGAGACGCTGCGCCTCCTCCTGCCGGGAGCCGAAGGAGCCCGAGACCTGGATGGCGACCGTCGCCTCCGGCAGGTCGACCGAGAAGTTCGCCACCTTGGAGACGACGAGCACCTTCGTCTCGCCCTCGCGGAACGACTGGTACAGCCGCTCGCGCTCGTCGACCGGCGTCGCGCCGGTCAGCTGGGGCGCATCCAGGGCCTCGGCCAGCTCCTCGATCTGGTCGAGGTACTGGCCGATCACGAGGATGCGCTCGCCCTCGTGCCTGGAGACGAGATCCCGCACGACGCCGAGCTTCGCGGGCGCGGTCGCGGCGAGGCGGTAGCGCTCGTCGTCGGCGCTCGCCGCGTACTCGAGCCGCTCGCTCGCGGGCAGGTCGATCCGCACCTCGTAGCAGGCGGCGGGCGAGATGTAGCCCTGCGCCTCGATCTCCTTCCACGGCGCATCGAAGCGCTTCGGGCCGATCAGGGAGAAGACGTCCGACTCGCGGCCGTCCTCGCGCACGAGCGTCGCCGTGAGGCCGAGCCGGCGGCGGGCCTGGAGGTCGGCCGTCAGCTTGAAGACGGGCGCCGGCAGCAGATGGACCTCGTCGTAGACGATGAGGCCCCAGTCGAGGGCGTCGAGCAGCGCGAGGTGCGTGTACTCGCCCTTCCGGCGCGAGGTGAGGATCTGGTAGGTCGCGATCGTGACCGGCCTGATCTCCTTCACCTGACCCGAGTACTCGCCGATCTCATCCTCGGTGAGCGTCGTGCGCTTGAGGAGCTCGGCCCGCCACTGGCGCGCGCTCACCGCGTTCGTCACGAGGATGAGGGTGTTCGTCGAGGCCTCGGCCATGGCGCCCGCGCCGACGATCGTCTTGCCCGCGCCGCAGGGGAGCACGACGACGCCCGAGCCGTGCGCGAAGAAGTTCTCGACCGCGGCCTGCTGGTACGGCCGCAGCGACCAGCCCTCCTCCTCGAGGTCGATCGGGTGGGCGGTGCCGGGCGTGTAGCCGGCCGTGTCCTCCGCGGGCCAGCCGAGCTTCAGGAGCTCCTGCTTGACCTGGCCGCGCGCCCACGGCTGCAGCGTCCACTCGGTCGAGGAGCGGCGGATGCCGAGGAGCGGCCCCAGCTTCGAGCTGCGGGTGATCTCGGCGAGCACCGCCGGGTCGGTCGAGCTGATGAGCAGCTCGCCGGGCTCGTCGCCCTCGCCCGCCTCGCGGCTGATGACGAGGCGACCGTAGCGGGCCACCGTCTCCTCGATGTCGACCGAGACCGTCTGCGGGACCGGGAACTTCGCGTAGTCGTCGAGCGTGCGGAGCATCTGCTCGGCCGTGTGGCCGGCCGCGCGGGCGTTCCAGAGCCCCAGGCGCGTGATCCGGTAGGTGTGCACGTGCTCGGGCGCCCGCTCGAGCTCGGCGAAGACGGCGAGCTCGTGTCGCGCCTCCTCCGCCTGCGGGTGCGCGACCTCGAGCAGCACGGTGCGGTCGCTCTGGACGATCAGCGGTCCGTTCACGGGTGTCCTTCCGGGTGGGGAACCGCACAAGCCTAGGCGGGGCGGGTGTGCGGGCGCTGGGGGCGCGTCTCGCCGGTCTCGTCCCGACGCCGAAGGTGCCCGAACAGCCGCGAGCGCGGTCAGAAGTTCGCGCGCACTCGCGGCTGTTCGGGCACGGTGGGGGCGCTGGAGGCGAGACCGCTGGACGGGAGGCCGTCAGTCGAGCGTGGCGACCGCGGTGATCGAGGAGAGCGGCAGGGTCCGCTCGAGGTCCGCGCGCGCATCCCGGCCGCGCAGGCGCCCGCCCGCGACGCTCGACGGCTCGAGCCGCAGCTCCACCTCGCCGCCGTCCGGCATCCGCACCGTCACCGCGACGATCGTGCGGCTCTTCGCCGCGAGCTCCAGCTGCCGCGCGATCCAGGCCTCGCCGCTCGTCTGATCGCCCGACTCGGCGCCCGTCGACTCGCGCAGCCGCGCGACGAGGACCTCCGCGGCCGAGGGCGCCGGCGCCGGCTCCTCCGCGCGGCGGCGGTCGCGGCGCAGCTGCACGATGCGGCCCTCCTCGTCCTCCGCGATCGCCGGGTAGCGCGCATCCACGAGGCTCCAGAACACGACGGCGGGATCGACGCGGCTCAGCAGCCGGTGCGGTCCCGTCCGGCGCAGCCCGATCGGCCCGAGCGCCTGGTCGACCGCGAGCTGGTCGATGAGCGCCGGCTCCTCGGCGCGGACGGCCGTCCGCATCCCGCCCTCCCGCTCGGCCGAGTCGAGGGGGAGCGCGCTGACCCGGAGGCTGCCGAAGCGCCCGGCGGTGTCGCGCAGCAGGTAGTCGAGCGGCTGCGGGACGCCCGTGAGCGAGAGCTCCTCCATGAAGGCGCGGATGCCCTCTGCCGTCCAGCCCTCGGCGAGCGCGCGCGAGAGGCTCGCGGCGGTGACGCGGTAGCTCGAGGCGAGGCCCCGCCCCTCGGCGTCCGCGATCTGGCGGAGCCGCGCATCCAGCCGCGCCTGGAGGGGGCCGGGGGAGATCACGGTGAGGTCGTGCTGGAGGTAGACCCGGTCGACCTCGGCGGGGAAGCGCGGGCGGATCGCCTCGCCGGCCGCCGCCGCGCCCTCCTCGAGCAGCACGCGCGCCACCCCGGAGGGCAGCCCCTCGGCGACGAGGCCCAGCAGCTCGGCCTCGCGCGTCGCCGTCTCGACGCGCTCCTGCATCCACGCGCCGCCCGCCGGGTAGGACCAGTCGATCCACTCGCGGAGCGTGTCGCCCCAGCGGCTGTGGCGGCGCGCGGAGAGGAGCTCGCGCACGTCGTCGGGGAGGCGCTCGAGCCAGGCCTCGGCCAGCCTCGCCCAGCGGGCCACGGCGTCCCCGTCGAGCCAGGCGTCCGCCTCGGCGCCCGCGACCCAGGCCTCGGGGGCGCCGCTCGCGATACCCGCACGCGCCGCGAGCTCGAGCAGGACCGGCACGTCGTCCGCCTCGATCGCGGCGGCCGCGGCGATGCGGCGGGCATCCGGGAGGGCGAGCCCGCCCTTCGCGAGGCGGCGGCCGGGCTCACGGCGCAGCTCGAGCACGAGATCCGTCGCGGCGCTCGCCGTGTGGAAGGCCCGCTCGCCGGCACCGCGCTCGGCGCGCTCGTCGGGCTCCGCGACCGCGTCGAGCATCGCCGGCGGCGGGCGCCAGAGCAGCTCGTCGAGGGCGGGGAGGCCGAAGGAGGGCCAGGCGGCGAGCTGCTCGATCACCGCATCCCACGGGGCGAAGCGGCCCGACTCCTCGCCGAGGAGGGCGGCATCCACCGCGACCCGCGCCGCCGCGCGCACCGCGGCGAGGTCGTCGCTGCCGACGCGCTCGGCGAGCTCGCGGGCGGTCGCCGCGCCGCCGCGGCCCGAGGAGTGCTCGGCCGCGGCCCCGAGCACCGCGAGCGTGCGGCGATCGAGGCGCTCGAGCGCCGACTGCACGCCCGCGCGCTCGAGCAGCGCCTCCGCGAGGTCGAACCAGTCGCGGATGCCGGCCGAGCGCAGCCGCCGCGACTCGATGAGCGCGCGGAGGGCGTCGTCGTCGAGCGCGCGCAGCCGGGCCGCGAGCGCGAGCGCCGAGCTGCTACCGCTCGGCATCCCCGGCTTCCCGGCGGCGCCGCACGATGCTGACGACGAGCAGGACGATGATGAGGACGAAGGCGATCGGCAGGCCGATGCCGGGGAGGATGAAGACGGCGGGCCAGATGCCCTCGCCGAACTCCGCATCCGTGAAGGTGCCGACCATGGTCGCGACGAAGCAGGCCAGCGAGATCGCCACGACCGACACGATCATGTACGCCAGCACTCGTTCGATACGATTGGCGCTCACCGGGGTGTCATCTGCCACCCGTCAAGGATACGGCCCCTTCGGGGGGCGAGGATGTCGCGGCCGACAGGCCCGACGAGGAGAGGTTCCGCCCATGCCGACCGGCAAGGTCAAGTTCTACGACGAGGAGAAGGGCTTCGGCTTCATCGCCTCCGACGACGGCTCGGAGGTCTTCCTCCACGCCTCGGCGCTCCCCGCCGGCGCCACCGTGCGCAGCGGCAGCCGCCTCGAGTTCGGCATCGCCGACGGCAAGCGCGGCGCGCAGGCGCTCTCCGTGCGCGTGCTCGACGCCCCGACCCCGCTCTCGAAGATCAACCGCCGCAGCGCCGACGACATGGCCGTCGTCATCGAGGACCTCGTGAAGCTCCTCGACGGGATCGGCTCCGGCCTCCGCCGCGGACGCTACCCCGACCGCGCGCACGGCGCGAAGATCGCGGCCGTGCTGCGGCGCGTCGCCGACGACCTCGATGCCTGAGCCCGTGTCCGACGCCGGATCGCGGGAGGACGTCGCCCGCGCGGCGCTGCTCGAGATCACGCCCGCGTCGACCATCGGCGACTTCCTCGGCGAGGAGCGCGAGGACGAGCGCGTGCTCACCCTGCGCTTCGCGTCGACCATGCTCGGCTACCCGGGCTGGCGCTGGACGGTCAGCGTCGCGGAGCTCTCGGGCGAGGCGCCCACCGTGCTCGAGGCCGAGCTCGTCCCCGGCGACGGCGCGCTGCTCGCGCCCGACTGGGTGCCGTGGTCGGAGCGCCTCGAGGAGTACCGTGCGGCGCAGGCCGCGGCGGCGGAGGGCGATGAGGATGCGGACGACGACGGCGAATCGGACGACGAGGCCCCGGACGAGGACGACGACGCGGACGATACGGACTCGGATGACGACGACTCGGACGACGAAGACGGCGAGCTCCACGATCACGGCGACGACGTCTACGACGGCATCGACATCGAGCACGCCGACGAGGACGCGGACGACGCCGCGGCGGAGGCGGACGACGAGTCCGCCCGCTGAGGGCTCGGGCCTTCAGTCCTTCGAGGTCCGGAGCAGCAGCGAGAGCAGGCCGACCACGCCGAGTGCGAGGCCCGCGACGCAGGTCCACAGCATCCAGATCTGCCCGGCCTCCAGGATCGGGGTGAGCAGCACGAGCATGACCGCGAGCGCCGCGATCCACAGCGCGATGCCGACGAGCAGCACCTTGCGGTCGTCCGTCTTCACGGGCGCCGGGCTCGGCCGGCGCTCGGACTCCTTGACCCACAGGCGCATGCGGGAAGCCTAGGCGCTCGCCTCGAGGACGTGCTCGATCGAGGCGATCAGGCGGCGCACGTCGTCGGGCTCGATCGCCGCGAAGGTCGCGACGCGGAGCTGGTTGCGGCCGAGCTTGCGGTACGGCTCGGTGTCGACCACGCCGTTCGCGCGGAGCTCCTTCGCGAGCGCCGCCGCATCCACCGTGTCGTCGAAGTCGATCGTCGCGACGACCTGCGAGCGGTCGGCCGGATCCGCCACGAAGGGGCTCGTGGAGGCGGTGCGCTCGGCCCAGTCGTAGAGGAGGCCGGAGGACTCGCGCGTGCGGGCGTCGGCGAAGGCGAGGCCGCCGTGCTCGTTCAGCCAGTCGAGCTGGCCCTCCATGAGGAGGAGGGAGGCGAGCGCCGGGGTGTTGAGCGTCTGGTTGAGGCGCGAGTTGTCGACCGCGTTCTTCAGGCTCAGGAACTCCGGGATCCAGCGGCCGGATGCGGCGATCCGCTCGATCCGCTCGATCGCCGTGGGCGAGACGACCGCGAACCAGAGCCCGCCGTCGCTCGCGAGGTTCTTCTGGGGGGCGAAGTAGTAGACGTCCGTCTCCGCGAGGTCGACGGCGATCCCGCCGGCCGCGCTCGTCGCATCCACGACCGTGAGCGCGCCCTCGACGGCGCCCGCGCCGCGGACCACCGGCGCCATGACGCCCGTCGAGGTCTCGTTGTGCGGGTAGGCGAAGACGTCGGCGTCGATGTCCGACTCGAAGACGCTGCGCTGCCCGCCCGGCGCCTCCGCGACCCAGGGGGTCTCGAGGAAGGGCGCGGAGGCCGACTTCACGAACTTGGAGCCGAACTCGCCGAAGGAGAGGTGCGCGCTGCGGCGCTCGATGAGCGAGAAGGCCGCGGCATCCCAGAAGGCGGTCGAGCCGCCGTTGCCGAGGAGCACCTCGTAGCCGTCCGGAGCCCGGAAGAGCTCGGCGACGCCGGCGCGCACGCGGCCGACGAGGTCCTTCACGGGCGCCTGGCGGTGCGAGGTGCCGAGGATCGCCGCGTTCGCGACGAGATGGTCGAGCTGCTCGGGGCGGACCTTGGACGGTCCGCAGCCGAAGCGGCCGTCGGCGGGCAGGAGGTCACCGGGGATCTCGATCGGCATGCGAGCAGTCTAGGGGCGCGCGGCGGCGCGACCCGCTCGGCGGCGGAGCCTGTGCGCAGACTAGGCTGAGCAGGCCGCTCTGGCGCCCCTGGGAGGAACACGATGTCCGATCTCGTCGACACGACGGAGATGTATCTCCGCACGATCCTCGACCTCGAGGAAGAGCACATCGTGCCGCTCCGCGCCCGCATCTCGGAGCGCCTCGGCCACTCCGGCCCCACCGTCTCGCAGACGATCGGCCGCATGGAGCGCGACGGCCTCGTCACCGTCGAGGGCGACCGCCACCTCGAGCTCACCCCCGAGGGCCGCTCGCGCGCCCTCCACGTCATGCGCAAGCACCGCCTCGCGGAGCGCCTCCTCGCCGACGTCATCGGCCTCGACTGGGCGTACGTCCACGACGAGGCGTGCCGCTGGGAGCACGTCATGAGCGAGCAGGTCGAGCGCCGCCTCCTCGAGATCCTCGACCACCCCACGGAGTCGCCCTACGGCAACCCCATCCCCGCGCTGGACGAGCTGGGGGATGCGCCGGCCGGCCGCTTCATGGACGGCGTCGTCAGCATCGTCGACCGCGTCAGGGGGGAGGCCGGGGTCGTCTCCGGCACCGTGCGCCGCCTGGGCGAGCCCGTGCAGTTCGAGCCGGAGCTGCTGCAGCAGCTGCAGGCCGCGGGCGTCGTGCCCGGCGCGACCGTCGAGCTCGGCTCGGAGGGCTCGTACGTCGTGGTCCGCGTCGACGGCGAGGGCCTCGAGCTGCCGGCCGAGGTCGCGCAGCACATCTACGTCTCCGCGTAGCGCGCCCTCGCCCAGGTGAACGCCGCATGACGCGGCGCGCCACTGCGGGCGCTTTTCCGGCATCCGCCGTATCCTGGCCTCCTCGAAGCCGAATCAGGACGAGAGGGAGAGCCGAATGCCGGGGACGCACCGCATCCAAACCGTGGATGCCCGTGCCGTGTTCCGCATACGGCACTGCGGTCGGCCCAGCGTGCACTGTCTCGCTCGGGTGACGTTGTAAGGCGCTGTCGTTCACGACGGCGCCTTTTCTCGTCTTCCGGCCCCCGCTCGCCCAGCTCCGACTCCGGGACAGCAGTTCGAGCGCCTGCAAGCCAGCAGGCCGGCCCGAGAGGACGACATGCGCACCCTGGTACTGAACGCCGGCTACGAGCCGCTCGCGGTCATCAGCTTCAAGCGAGCCCTCGTGCTCGTCATGACCGGCAAGGCGACGATCCTGGAGCGGGACGACGAGCATCCCGTGCTCGCCGCCCACGCCGCGTGGGATCGCCCGAGCGTGATCCTGCTGACCCGCTACGTGCGATTGCCGAGGGGGCGCGCCGTGCCCGTCTCACGTCGCGGGGTGCTGCGGCGGGATGCGCAGCGCTGCGGGTACTGCGGCTCGGCGGCGTCGACGATCGACCACATCCAGCCGCGCTCGCGGGGCGGACAGGACACCTGGGAGAACCTCGTCGCCTGCTGCCTGCGCTGCAACAACGTGAAGGGCGACCGCACGCCGCAGGAGATGGGGTGGACGCTGCGGGTGCCGCCGCGTCCGCCGCGCGGGACGATGTGGCTGGTGCGCGGGGTGGAGCGGCCGACGCCGGAGTGGGACACGTATCTGGCGCCGGCGGCGTAGTGCCCGGCCGGGTCCGTTACCCGAGCGTGACAATCCGGGAGTCCTCGCGTACCCTCGAAAGGTCGCCAACCCGGAGGCTTTCATCTTGACGCAACCAGAGACGCCTGATTTTCAGGGGCTTCTCTCCGGTCGCGGAGCTGCCGACAGCACCGCCCAGAACGCCGGACACGAGCACCGCGCCGCATCGTCGACCCCTGACGCCGCGCCCGCGACCACCGAGCCGGCGCTCCCGTCGCGCCGGTCCATGCGCGCCTCCGCCGCGTCGGCGCCGAGCGCCGCCGAGCCGACCGCCGCCTCCGCCGCGCCGCTGGCTCCCGCCGTCCCCGTCGCGCCGAGCGCCGCCCTCCATGTGGCCGGTGTGACCGCGCACGAGATCGAGGAGGAGCTCGCCGCTGGCGGCCGAGGTCGCGCGAAGCGTCAGAGCCGTGCCAAGCGCGAGCGCCGCAGCGCCGTCGCCGGAGCCGCCGCGCCGTCCGCTCGTGTCCGCTCGCGCGGCGGCATCCGCCAGCGCCTCACCGCGGGCGGCGTCATGCTGCTCGTCGGGGGCCTCTTCGCCTCGCTCGCCCTCCCCGCCTACGCGGAGCGCGACGCCGACGCCGAGACCGCCCAGCGCGTCGGCACGGCCGCCGTGCAGGGCCTCGAGGTGGATGCCGAGGTCGCGACCGCGAAGATCACCCGCGACGGCTACAAGACCAAGTCGGCCGCCGACATGCGCCAGGTCTACTCGACGGCCGCCCGCGACCAGAACCTCGCCGCCTACGCGGCCTCCGGCGCCCGCGCGATGGGCGACGACTACCCCTGGCCGGGCGAGCTCACGAGCGGCCAGGGCGGCGGGCTCTCGCCGCTGCGCTACTACTACCGCGAGTGCGTCGACTTCGTCGCCTGGCGCCTCAACCGCGACGCCGGCGTGACCAAGGCTCCCTGGAAGTGGGACTGGTCGACGCTCACCCCCGGCGGCGGCAACGCGAGCGCCTGGGCCTCCGCCTGGCAGTCGAAGGGCTGGCCCACCGGCAAGGAGCCCCGCGTCGGCGCCGTCGCCTGGTTCAACTACAACCACGTCGCCTACGTCTCCGGCATCACCGGCGACGGCCAGGTCATGCTCGAGGAGTACAACTGGCAGCAGTCGCACGCGTACCACCAGCGCGTGGTCTCGCCGAGCGAGGTGCCGCTGTACCTGTACGCGCCACCGGGCTAGGCGCTGGCTGCTCGCTCTTTCGCTTCGCGAGGGGTCCCGAATGACCGGTCCAGGTGATGGATCTCGGTCGATCGGGACCCCTCGCGGCGTCTCCGGCGGCCCTTGTGTCGACGCCTCCTCGATGGCCGTGCCTCGATAGACTCAGGCAGTCAGCCTCTGTAGCTCAATGGAAGAGCAGTTCCGTCCTAAGGAAAGGGTTGGGGGTTCGAGTCCCTCCAGGGGCACCGCCGCCCGGTCGGCTGATAGCTTGACGACATGGCAGACGAGTCGGTCCGGGACGCGCTCGCGGAGTTCGTCGCCGAGCGTGACTGGGCCCAGTTCCACACTCCGGAGAACCTCGCCAAGAGCATCTCGATCGAGGCTGCAGAGTTGCTCGAGTGCTTCCAGTGGGGTGCCGCGCCGGACGACAGCGCGGTCCGAGACGAGCTCGCCGACGTGCTGACGTACTGTCTCCTCCTCGCCGACCGGCTCGGCGTCGATCCGGATCGCATCGTGCTCGAGAAGCTCGAGGCCACGCGGGCGAAGTACCCCGTCGAGAAGGCGCGCGGAAGCAGCGCGAAGTATGACCGGCTTTGAGGTGCAGCGGCTTCCGTTTGAAGCCGACGCAGTCAAGGTGTGGGCGGCCGGGGATCGTCGCCGAGTCAACTGGCCGGTGGTCTACGTGCTCGACGGCGAGCGCCCGGCTCGGGCCGGGGAGCTGACGGACATCTACGTCGGAGAGTCGCTCAATGCCGCCGGCCGCATGCGTCAGCATCTCGATTCCCCGTCGAAGCAGACCCTCACCACGATGCGCGTGATCCTGGATGACCGCTTCAACAAGTCCGTCTGCCTGGACCTCGAGTCCTTCCTGATCCGGATGCTGTCGGGAGACGGTGCGTTCCGGGTCCTCAACCGGAACGACGGGATCACCGACTCCGACTACTACGATCGGGAGACCTACCGTCAGACGTTCCTCGACGTGTTCGAGGAGTTGAGGCACGACGGGATCTTCACCCGCTCCGTTCCGGAGATCGAGAACAGCGATCTCTTCAAGCTGTCGCCGTTCAAGGCGCTGACACAGGACCAGGCGATCGCGGTCGAGGACATCGTCGAGGGGGTGATCGACGACCTCCGGGATGGCGGCTCGACCACGATGGTCGTGCAGGGCGAGCCGGGCACCGGCAAGACGGTGATCGCCATCTACCTGCTCAAGATGCTCGCAGACATCGCCGCGATGCGAGAGGGCGATGAGCCCGACGCGGACTCCCTGTTCTCGGAGTTCTTCGTCAGCGAGAACCGAGACCTGCTCGCGGGCGCCCGAGTCGGAATCGTCGTGCCCCAGCAGTCCCTTCGCGACTCGATCAAGAAGGTCTTCCGCCGGACCCCGGGGCTGTCGGCGACGATGGTGCTCACGCCGTTCCAGGTCGGGGAATCGCCGGAAGAGTTCGACCTCCTGATCGTCGACGAGGCGCACCGGCTGAACCAGCGCGCCAATCAGGCGTCCGGCGTCCAGAATCGGAAGTTCCGGGACATCAACGTCGCGCTCTTCGGCGAGGATGACACGTCGAAGACCCAGCTCGACTGGATCGTGGCGAAGAGCCGACACCAGATCCTCATGCTCGATGCCGCGCAGAGCGTGCGACCCGCTGATCTCCCGCTCGAGCAGATCCAGGCCATCGTGGATCGGGCGCGAAGTGAGCACCGTCACTACCCCCTCGTATCGCAGCTGCGGGTCAACGCCGGTCCCGGATACATCGGCTTCGTGCGTGCTCTGCTCGGCGACCCCGTCTCCGCCGAGCGGCGGGAGGCTCCCGACTTGAGCGACTACGAGTTCGCGCTCTTCGACGACCTCGGCGAGATGCAGGATGCGATCCGCGAACGAGACGCGCGATTCGGGCTCGCTCGCCTCGTCGCCGGCTATGCGTGGCCATGGCTCACGAAGCTCGACAAGAGCGCCTTCGACATCGAGGTCGACGGGGTCAGCCTGCGCTGGAACAGCACGCAGACGGACTGGATCGCCTCGAAGGGCTCACTCGACGAGGTCGGCTCGATCCACACGGTCCAGGGCTATGACCTCAACTACGCGGGGGTCATCATCGGCCGCGATCTGCGATACGACCGGGTCGCGGGACGGCTGTTCATCGATCGCGACTCCTACTTCGACAAGAAGGGCAAGGAGAACAACCCGGTCCTCGGACGGACCTACAGCGACGACGACCTGCTCCGCTACATCACCAACATCTACGCGGTGCTGCTGACGCGAGGCATCCGAGGCACCTTCGTCTACGCCTGCGATCCTGGGCTGCGCGAGTACCTGCGCGAGCGGATGCCACGGGCCTCGTCCGTACCACCGTAGTCATCGCGACCCTGTGAACAATCCTCGCGCCCTCACCCGATCTCGCCTAGCCTCGACCCCATGACCGGCACCGCCTCCGCGTACCTCACCGGCTTCGGCAGCTACCTGCCGGGCGAGCCGTTCGACAACGACGGGATCGCGGCGCGGCTGGGCGGCGAGGATGCGGTGACGGAGCGGATCCGGCGTCGCATCCTCGAGCAGAACGGCATCCGGCAGCGGCACTACGCGCTCGACGAGCGGGGCGAGCCGACCGAGCTCAACGAGGAGCTCGCGGTCAAGGCCCTGACGAACGCGCTCGACGACCGGGGGATCGCGGCGAAGGATCTGCGCATGCTCGCCTGCGCGACGACCATGGGCGACGTGCTCGTGCCGGGCTTCGCCTCCATGGTCCACGGGCGGCTCGGGGGCGGTCCCATGCAGCTGCTCACGGCATCCGGCGTGTGCGCCTCGAGTCTTCAGGCGCTCGACGCGGCGGTCAGCAAGATCCGGCTCGGCGACCACCCGCGGGCGGCGGTCGTCGGCTCGGAGCTTCCGAGCCGCAGCCTCCGGCAGCGGCGCTACGAGGGCATCCGCGCCGGCATGGACGCGCACTTCCTGCGCTGGATGCTCTCCGACGGGGCGGGCGCCGTTGTCGTCGAGTTCCAGCCGCATCCCGACCGGCCCTCGCTCCGCGTCGACTGGGTGCGGCACGTGTCGCTCGCGCACGAGCACGAGGTCTGCATGCGCGCCGGGATGACGGGGCCGGCCGCCGAGGTCGGCGGCACCTGGCAGGATCTCGGCATCGCGGAGGCCGACGCCGCCGGCATGTTCCTGCTGCGGCAGGACGTCGGCATGCTCGACGAGCTCGCGCAGTGCGGCATCCGGCAGTTCGAGGAGCTCGTCGACACCGGGCTCGTCGACGTCAAGCACCTCGACCACGTCGTCTGCCACTACAGCACCAACGTCTTCCGCGACGTCGCCTTCGAGGCGCTGCGCCGCCGCATCCCCACGCTCGACACCGATCGCTGGTTCTCGAACCTCGAGACGCGCGGCAACACCGGCTCGGCGAGCATCTTCATCGCCCTCGAGGAGGCCTGGCGCACCGGGCGCTTTCAGGTGGGGGAGACCATTCTGCTCGCCGTGCCGGAATCCGGCCGCTTCTCGTTCGCCTTCGCCCACCTCACCGTCGTCGCCCCACCCGGAGCACCCGCCGCACCCGCAACGCAAGGAGCCGCCGCATGACCGCCACCGAGACCACGAGCACGACGGGCGCCGACGACGCGGCCGCCGACAGCACCGAGCTCTTCGACCGCCTGGCGGAAGTCTGGACGGAGCTCGAGGCCCGGCTTGAGCGCGTCCCGATCCTGCAGCGCCTCGCCGACGGCACCGTCACCATCCACGACTACCAGCGGCTGCTCTTCAACCTCCGCCAGCAGGTCATCGACGGCTCGCCCTGGATCGCGCGCGCCGCCTCCAACTTCGATGTCGAGCACTTCGAGCTGCGCTCCGCCGCGATCCGCCACGCGGAGGAGGAGCACCGCGACCACCTCATGCTCGAGCGCGACTACGTCGCCGTCGGCGGCGACCTCGCCGAGCTGCGCGCCGGGCGCAAGAACGTCGGCTCGGAGGGGCTCTCGGGCTACCTCTTCCACTACGCCGACCGCCCGAACCCGGCCGGCCTCCTCGGTGCCATGTTCATCATCGAGGGCCTCGGCGCGCGCCGGGCCGCCGAGTGGGCGGGGCGCTTCCAGGAGGTGCTCGGCCTCGCCGACAACCAGGTGCACTTCATGCGCTACCACCAGGAGGCGGACGGCCAGCACACCGGCGACATGGAGGCGATCCTGACCTCCGGCATCATCGACGCCGACAGCGCGGACGAGATCGTCCGCTGCGCGCAGGTCGTCGCCCGCCTCTACGCGCTGCAGCTGGAAGAGCTGGACGTCTGAGGATGTCGGAGTTCGTCCGCTCCGACCCGAGCATGTGGGAGGCGGTGTACGCCGACCCGTCGGTGCCGCTCGATCGCGCGGTCGTGCGGCAGATCATCGACGATCAGCGCCGTCTCTCGCGCCGCTGGCTGTACCCGATCGCGCGGGTCGTGTCGCGCATCCTCGTCGGCATCATCTCGGTCGTGAAGCGGGTGCTGCCGTTCCGGTGGATGCCGCTGACGATGATGGACGTCCTGTGCGTCTGGTTCCTCCGGCGCTTCGTCTCGCCCGACGCGGTCGAGCTGCTGATCCGGCACTTCGTCGTCGAGACGAACCTGGTGAACTTCATCATCCGCAACACGAACGCCCCCATCGAGCCGGTCACGCTGCGCCCGACCGCGCTGAGCGGGCTCGGGGATCACGCGGTCGTCGAGCACGACGTCAACGTCTACGACGTGCTCATCGCCCTCGACGGCACCCCGCTCCAGCCGCCCGCCGGCCCCCTCGACTGGCAGCAGCTCGACATCCCGCCGCTCGACGCCGAGCGCGGCCGGCGGCGGCTGCTGCGCCTCGACATCCAGACGGCGCTCTGCTTCATGAACATCCCCTTCTCGATGGCGCTCACCGTCGAGGAGTACCGCCGCGCCGTCCACTCGATCCGCTTCGACGACTCCTTCCTCGAGATCCTCACCCTCATCACCCGCGACGACACCTTCCGTCACTGGAAGATCGGCGGCCTCAGCCTCTGGATGGACTCCAACGTCGACGTGCCGCGCATGGTCTACCGGCACGCGCTCGTCTGCGAGTACGCACATGCGCAGCTCGTGACGCTCGCCGGCGGCGTGTCGCCGCGCGACACGGCGGTGGAGTTCGACTGAGCCCCCAGCACTGGGGCGAGAACGCGAGCACGACTCCGCTCTAGCGTCGGAGGGTGAGCATCGCCGACGACCTCGACCGACCCCTGGCACAGGGCGCGGGCGGCGCCGGCGAGGCACGCGCGACCTTCGCCGGGATCGCCGCGCTGCTCTCGCGGAGCCCCGGCTACTCGGTGGCGCAGAAATGCCTCGAGGTGCAGGCCGAGGCCGAGCGTGCCGACCCGACCCTCCGCGTCGCGGGCCGGCTCCGCCTCCACCCCGACGCGTGGTCCTGGTACCAGGGCGCCCTCGGCGAGATCGCGGTCGGCGGGATGCTGGCGCAGCTGGGCCCGGAATGGTTCGTCCGGCACGCGGTGCCCATCGGCGCCGGCACAAAGGACATCGACCACCTGGTCATCGGCCCCGGCGGCGTCTTCGTCATCAACACGAAGCATCACCGGGGAGCGGACGTCTGGGTCGGCGATCGCGCGATCCTCGTGAACGGCGAGAATCGCCGACACCTCGAGTCCGCTCGGCGGGATGCGGTCGATGTGACCCGGCGGCTCGCGGCGGAGGCCGGGGTGCCGGTCCGCGTGAACTCGGTGGTCGCGATCCACGACGCTCGAAAGCTCACCGGCAACACCATCCTGCCGGGCGACGTCCACATCGTCCCGACCTCGGGCCTCGTCGGCTGGCTGCGCTCGCAGCCACGGGTCGTCGATCAGGCGTCACTGGGCCTCATCCGGCTCGCGGCCGAACAGCCGACCACCTGGCACATCGACCCGCACGCGGCCGACACGTCGCGCGTGATGCAGCGGTTCGAGCGGCTGCAACGCGAGCTGGGGACCGTGGCGCCGCCGACGGCATCGACCCGGGCGCCCGCTCCCGCGGCGGCCGCCTTCCCGCAGGCTCGTCCCGAGCGCGCTCCGCGCCTGCCGCGCGCCACGCGAGCGACGACCCGATCCAGCAGAGGACGGACCAGAAGGCCCAAGCAGACCCGCCTCGAGAAACTGATCATCGGCCTCGTCGAGATCGGGGTCGTCATGGGCGGCCTGTGGTGGTTCACGAACGTCGCCATCCCGGCGATCATCGAGAGCTCGATGACCCCATGACCGCGCCCACGGCGTCCCGCGCCGCCCTCTTCGTCGACTTCGACAACGTCTACCTCGGGCTCCAATCGGTCGATCCGGCCGCTGCCGAGGCATTCGCGACCGACCCGGCGACCTGGATCGCGGCGATCGCCGACGGGGACGGCCGCGGCGGCTCGCGCCGCTTCCTGATCCGCAACTGCTACCTCAATCCCTCGACCTTCTCGCGATACCGCGCCTATTGGACCCGCGCCGGCTTCCGCGTCGTCGACTGCCCGTCGCTCACGCAGCAGGGGAAGAGCAGCACCGATATCAACCTCGTGCTCGACGCCGTCGACGTGCTCGCGGGCGAGGTCCGGATGGATGAGTTCTTCATCGCCTCCGCCGACGCCGACTTCACCTCGCTCGTGCAGCGCATCCGGGCCGCCGACCGTCAGACGACCGTGATCGTCGCCGGCGCCGTCGCACGCGCGTACACGGCGATGGCCGATCGTGTGGTCGACGCCGAGGAGCTGCGCGGCCTCACGACGGCGAAGCCCGCCCTGGACGCCGCGGCAGCACTGCCAGCGTCGGATCACCAGCGCGAGGTCAGCGCCGACGCAGAACTTGACTCCGTCCCGCTTCACGATCGGGTGCGGCGGGTGACGAACATCCCGCGACTCACGAAGGCGCAGTTCGCGCTCGTCATCACGCTCTTGGCAGCGGACCTCGGCCGGCACCCATTCGAGATGAGCCCGACGACGAAGCGCGTGCGGGACGCCTGCAACGAAGCCGGCGAGCCGATCGCCCGGAGTGCGATCAGTTTCGTCACGCACGGCGTTCGATACGGGGGCGGTGCGATGACCGCAGAGATCGGTGTCCGGGAGCTCGCGGCCCGGTGGGTGAGTCAGGCCGAGTCGCTGTGCCGCGGGGCTCGGATGGAGTTCGACGATGACGAGATCATCGAACTCAGAGCATGGCTGGGTGGCGGGTTGGCAAGCGGACCCGCTGAGTGACCTCGATCGAGACAGCCTTCAGCACTGAGCGGAAGAGCGTGGCGCCGCCGTCACGCAGGACGGCAATCTCGAGAGGCGCAGCCGGGTTGCCGACTCCGCGAGCGCGCGATGCCGCGTCGGAGATCTGGCCGTTCTTGCACGAGTACGGCGGCAAGGTGCCGAGATCTCCGACATCGCGCAGCGCACGGGGCGGCGGATGGGCGAAACTCGCCGGCCGGCGGAGCGGGGGCGCGCGCTCAGCGCCCCCGCACCGCCGCCGCGACCGCGAGCCCGAGCGCCGAGACCCCCGAGATGACCCCGGCCGCCGTCGTGCTGAGCACCCCGCCCTCGGCGGGCGGCGGCACGGTGAGCAGCACGATCGACATGGCCGCCGCGCTCCCCGCGCCGATGCCGAGCGCGGTGCGCCGCACGAGCCGGGCGATGAAACGCCGGTCGCGCGCATCGGCGAGCAGGCGCACGTTCACCGACAGCCGTCCCTGCTCGAGTGCGGCGCCGATGCGGTCGATGCGGCGGGGGAGCCGCCGGACGCTCGGCAGGGCGCCCAGCACCTCGCTCGTGAGGAGCTCGCGGATCGCCGAGGGCCGCAGCTGGTCGCCGATCTGCTCGCGGGCGATGCCGCGGGCCTCCGCGATGAGGTCGAAGGCGGGCAGCACCGTCCGGAGCGTGCCCTCGAGGATCGCGGCGCCGCGGACGGCGGCGACGATGTCGGCCGGCACCGCCATCCCGTACCTGAGGAAGATCGCGACGAGCTCGTCGACGGTCACGACGTCCACGTGCGACCCGGGGCCGAGCCGGTAGCTGACGAAGCTCGCGAGCTCGCGGCGGAACGCCGCCTCATCCGACCCCTCGCGGAGCGGCGAGAGCTCGAGCACGCCGTCGGCGAGCCGCTGCGAGTCAGACTGCAGGTAGGCGATGAGCAGGTCCTGCGCAGCCTCGCGCAGCTGGAGGTCGAGGCGGCCGACCGAGCCGAAGTCGACGAGCGCGGGGCGGCCGTCGGGGAGCACGAGGATGTTCCCGGGGTGCAGGTCGGAGTGGTAGACGCCGTCGATGACGACCTGGCGGACGAAGGCGCGCAGCACCCGGCGGAGGAGGTCGTCGAGGTCGACATCGTCGGCCGCGCCGTCGCCCTCGCCGCCACCGTCGACGGCGCCCGCGCGTCGCGCGGCCACCACCTCGCTGAGCGTCCGCCCCTCCAGCAGCTCCATCACGACGACGCGGTCGCCGGAGAGCTCGCCGAGCAGCTCGGGCAGCCGCAGCTCGCCGGTGCGCGGCCCGCGCTCGTGCATCGTCCGCAGCGCCTGGAGGTTGGAGGCCTCGAGCCGGAAGTCGAGCTGGCGCCCTAGGTCCGCCATGTACTGCTCGGCGGCCTCGGCGATCCGCAGCTCGCGCGCCCGCGGCGAGGTCCGCTCGACGGCTCGCACGGTCCGGAGCACGATCGAGATGTCGCGCTTTATGCGCGGCGCGATCCCGGGCCGCTGGATCTTCACCGCGACCTCCCGCCCCGAGCGCAGCACAGCGCGGTGCACCTGGGCGATGGAGGCCGCCGCCATGGGCTCGCGGTCGAACTCGCGGAACACCGAGTCGAGCGGGCCGCCGAGCTCCCGCACGAGCATCGCCTCGACCTCACCCCACGGCGCCGGGGTCACGTCGCGCTGCAGGTGCGAGAGCTCGAGCGCCCACTCCTCGGGCAGGATGTCGGTCCGGGTCGAGAGCATCTGGCCGGCCTTCACGAAGCCGCCGCCCGCCTCCTCGAGCGCCCGCCGCATCCCCGCCGCCTGCCGGAGTCGGAGCCCGGCGCGCGCCGGATCGGTCGAGAAGTCGAGGCGGCTCCAGGGGAGCACGCCGTGTCGGCGGCCGATGCGGAGGAGCTCGAGAACTCGTCGGGTGCGGCTCGCAACGCGGCGAGGAGCGGTGTCGTCGCGATCAGCGGCGCGCACCGGATGAGGCCGTGCCGGGTCGCGCGTCTGCGGCATGCCGCCTCCTCGCCTCCATCGTGCCACGGGCCGAGGCCGCCGTCCCGGGCGGGCGGGTGGGCCTCCGCCGGGGAAGCCCTGGACGTCCGCTGGAACCCTTCGGCAGCGGCGCCCGCGGGCGCATACCGTCGGAGGCATGTCGCCCCGCGTCGCGATCTTCGCGCCCTCGCCCGTGCTCACCGTCACGATCGAGGATCACGGCGGCGGACCCGACCTCCACGTCCACGCCGGCGGGCAGGGGCTCTGGCAGGCCCGGCTGCTCGAGTCGCTCGGCGTCGAGGCGACGCTCTGCGCGGCGCTGCTCGGCGAATCGGGCGCGCTGCTCGGGCACCTGCTGCGCGACGTCGAGGGCATCGACCTCATGGCGATCGAGCGCGACGGCCGCGCCGCCGCCTACGTCCACGATCGTCGCGGCGGCGAGCGGGTCGAGGTCATGGACACGGCGGGCGACGCGCTCGGGCGGCACGAGCTCGACGACCTCTACGGCCTGACGCTGCGCGCCGGGCTCGACGCGGACGCGGTCATCCTCAGCGGTCCGGCCGGCGACGGCGTCGTCCCCGACGACATCTACGCGCGGCTCGCGGCCGACCTCGGGCACGCGGGCCGGCTCGTCATCGCGGATCTCGCGGGCGCCCGCCTCGACCACGTGCTCGAGGGCGGCGTCGGCGTGCTCAAGGTGAGCGACGAGGAGCTCGAGCAGGACGGCCGGGCCGACGGGGACGACGACGACTCGCTGCTCGCGGCGGCGCTCGAGCTCCAGCGCGCGGGCGCCGAGCGGGTCATCATCACCCATCAGCTCGGCGCGATCGCCGTGGATGCGGAGGCCGCCTGGCGCGTCCGCGGCCCCGAGCTGCAGGTGGTCGACACCCGAGGCTCGGGCGACTCGCTGACGGCGGCGGTGACGGCGACGCTCATCACGGGCGGCACCTTCGAGGCCGCGCTCCGGCGGGGTGCCGCGGCGGGGGCGGCGAACGTCACGCGTCACGGCCTCGGGTCCGCGGATGCGGAGGCGATCCGCGCCCTCGAGGAGCTGGTCGCGGTCGAGCAGATCGAGCGGAACTAAGGGAGACACCACGATGCGCATCCTCCTCACCAACGACGACGGCATCGAGGCGCCGGGATTCCGCGAGCTCGCGGTCGCGATCCTCGAGCTGGGCCACGATCTCGTCGTCGCGGCGCCCGCCCGGCAGCTCTCGGGCGCGAGCGCCTCGATCCTCATCGACAACGACTCGCCGCAGGTCGAGGTGCGCCCACACGATCTCGGCATCGACGGACTCGAGGCGCGGGCGGTCGGCGCCGCGCCGGCGATGTGCGTGCTGCTCGCGATCCACGGCCGCTTCGGCGCGCGGCCCGAGCTCGTCGTCTCCGGCCCGAACCACGGGGCGAACGCGGGCCGGGTCGTGCTCCACTCCGGCACGGTCGGGGCGGCGCTCACCGCGGGCGCGAACGGCATCCGCGGTCTCGCCGTCTCGCTCGACGTCGGCCTCGTGCCCACCGGATATCACTGGAATGCCGCGGCGCGGACGGCGGCCGGCCTCCTCGAGCTCGCGGCGGCCCAGCCGGCCGGCGCGGTGCTCAACCTCAACGTGCCGAACCGCGCCGAGCCGGCCGAGCTCGTGGAGGCGCCGCTCGACCCGGCCGGCATCGTCCACACGACGACGACCGAGGACGACGACGAGGACTCGGTGCGCCTCGCCCTCGCCTCGGCGACCGGCCGCTCCGTCGCGGACAGCGACGCCGACCTCCTCGCGCGCGGCTTCGCGACGCTGACCCGCCTCGCGCCGGTCTCGGCGCTGCCGCTCGAGCCGCCGCTGCCGCATCCCTGAGCTGCCGCGTTCCCGCTGCCGAATTCCCGCCCCCGCCTGAGCCGGGGCGGCGGGTCAGGCTCGGCGGCCGATCGCGGCGAGCACCGTCCGCTCGCTGCGGGTGAAGTAGGCGTCGAGCGCATCGGCGGCCGCCGCCATGTCGCCCGCCTGGAGGTGCCGGACGACGACCCGGTTCTCGTCGATGAAGGGCGCGTGGAGGAACTCGGGGCTCGCGAGCGTCGTGAAGGCGAGCCGCAGCTCGGCCTGGAGCCGCGCGAAGGTCTCGGTGAGCCGCTCGCTGTCGGCGAGCTCGACGAGGGCCGCGTGGAAGGCCATGTTCATGGTGCCGACGAGCTGCCAGTCGTCCTCGTCCCGCGCGCGCTCGGCGGCATCCACCGCCTCGGCGGCGCTGCGGATGGCGGGATGCCGGGGCACCGCCAGCCGGACGGCCTGCCCCTCGATGACGCGGCGCACCCGGTAGATGTCGAGGATGTCGGCGACGCCCGGCTCGAGGACGAAGACGCCGCGATTGGGGTGCCGGACGAGCAGCCCCTCGTGCATGAGGATGCGGAAGGACTCGCGGAGGGTGTTGCGCGAGACGGCGAGCTCGGCGGTGAGCGCCGGCTCGATGAGCTGCTGCCCGGGCAGGAGCCGCCCCTCGATGAGCTGGCTGCGGAGGGTCGCGGCGGTGCGCTCGACCAGGTCCGCGCTCGAGGCGGCGGGCATGGCCTCATCCTAGGTCGGCGGGGCCCGGATCGACAGACGACCCGGGATCGTCGAGTGGACGAAACATGCCGGATACATGAACGATCTAGCGTGAATCGTTGAACGACCCGTAGGCTGTCCGGCAACCCGCCGGCAGAGTGGCCGCGGGCGCGACGATGCAGAAGGAGCCGACCGTGGCCGAGCGAGACACCCCCCGATCCGACGCACCAGACGGCACCACGAACGGCGCGAGCCTCGCCGAGCAGACGAAGGACTACGCGCGCAAGCGCCGCACCTCCCTCATCGGCGCGATCTTCATGATGGCCACGAGCGCCATCGGCCCCGGCTTCATCACCCAGACCGCGACCTTCACGCAGCAGCTCGGCGCCGCCTTCGCCTTCGGCATCCTGCTCTCGGTCCTCATCGACTTCGCGATCCAGCTCAACGTCTGGCGCATGATCACGGTGACCGGCAAGTACGCGCCGACGCTCGCGAACCTCGCGATCCCGGGCGCCGGCTACGTGCTCGCGGTCCTCATCATCATCGGCGGGCTCGCCTTCAACATCGGCAACATCGCGGGCGCCGGCCTCGGCCTGCAGGTGCTGTTCGGCCTCGACCCGAAGATCGGCGGCGCCATCAGCGCGGCCATCGCGATCGCGATCTTCCTCTCGCGGAAGGCCGGCCTCATCGTCGACCGGCTGCTCATCGTCCTCGGCCTCGTCATGATCGCGCTGACGCTCTACGTCGCGATCGTCTCCGGACCGCCCGTCGGCGACGCGCTGCGCCAGACGATCGTCCCCGACGAGCTCAACTTCGCCGCCATCACGACGATCGTCGGCGGCACCGTCGGCGGGTACATCACCTACTCGGGCGCCCACAAGCTCCTCGACTCCGGCACCGCGACCGTCGAGAACATCAGGGAGGTCAACCGCGCGGCGGTGAACGGCATCCTCGTCACCGGGATCATGCGCTACGTGCTCTTCCTCGCGGTGCTCGGCGTCGTCGCGAGCGGCGTCGTGCTGGATGTCGCGGCCAACCCCGGCGCGCAGGCCTTCCAGGCGGCGGCCGGCGAGATCGGCTTCAAGGTCTTCGGCGTGGTGTTCTGGGCGGCCGCGATCTCGAGCGTCATCGGCGCCGCCTACACCTCGAGCTCCTTCTTCGTCGCGTTCAAGCAGGACCTCAGCCTCCGGGCGCGCAACCTCATCACGATCGGCTTCATCGTCGTCTCGCTCTGCCTGTTCCTGCTCTGGGGCGCCGCGCCGGCGAACATCCTCGTCTTCGTCGGCGGCTTCAACGGCCTGATCCTCCCGATCGGCCTCTCGATCTTCATGATCATCGGCTGGTTCCGGAAGGATCTCCTGGGCGGCTACACGTACCCGATGTGGCTCCTCATCGCGGGCACGCTCGCGACGCTGCTGAGCTTCTACATGGCGGCCGTCTCGATCGGCCCGATCTTCGCGCTGGTGTCCGGATCGTGACCGCCGCCGCATCCCTCCCCACCGCGGCCTCGACGCCGGCCGAGGCGCGCGCCGCCTACCGCTCGGGGCTCCTCGCCCCGACGACGGGCGTCGCCTCCGGCCACGCGCAGGCGAACCTCATCGCCCTGCCCGCGGAGGACGCGGCCGACTTCCGGCGCTTCGCGGAGCTCAACCCGAAGCCCTGCCCGATCCTCGACGAGACCTCGCCGGGTGCGGTCACGAGCCGCCTCACGGCCGGTGGCGACCTCCGCACCGACATCCCGCGCTACCGCGTCTGGCGGCACGGCGAGCTGGTGGAGGAGCGAGCGGATGCGGTGGAGGCCTGGGCCGAGCACGACGACCTGGTCGCGTTCCTCATCGGCTGCAGCTTCACCTTCGAGTTCCCGCTGCTCGACGCCGGCATCCCCATCCGCCACATGGCCGCCGGGCGCAATGTGCCGATGTACGTCACGGGCATCGACTGCGAGCCGGCCGGCCGGTTCTCGGGGCGGCTCGTCGTCTCGATGCGCGGCATCCCCGAGGACCAGGTGGAGGCGGCGATCGAGGTGAGCGGGCGGTACCCGGCCGTGCACGGGGCGCCCGTGCACGTGGGCGACCCGGCCGCGATCGGGATCCGCGACCTCCACGCGCCCGAGCACGGCGACGCCCCCGTGCTCGAGCCGGGCGACGTGCCCGTGTTCTGGGCGTGCGGGGTGACGCCGCAGGCGGCCGTCATGGCCTCGCGCCCCGCCTTCGCGATCACGCACGCGCCCGGCTACATGCTCGTGACGGACGCGCGCGACGAGGACTACCGGGTCGCCTGACGGCGGCCGTGCGACAGGATGGAGCGGACATGACGACGATCGACCTCAACAGCGACATCGGCGAGGGCTTCGGGCGCTGGAGCCTCGGCGACGACGAGGCCATGCTCGGCCTCGTCTCGAGCGCGAACATCGCCTGCGGCTTCCACGCGGGCGACCCGCGCGCGATCCTCGCGACCGCCTCGACGGCGGCTGCGAACGGCGTCGCGATCGGCGCGCACGTCGCCTACCGCGACCTCGCGGGCTTCGGCCGGCGGGACATGGACGTCGCGAGCGAGGACCTGGTGCCCGAGGTGATCTACCAGATCGGCGCACTCCAGGCGCTCGCCGCGAGCGTCGGCGGGCGGGTGGGCTACGTCAAGCCGCACGGCGCCCTCTACAACCGGATCGCCCACGACGAGCGCCAGGCGGCGGATGTCGTGCGGGCCGTGAAGGAGGTCGATCCCTCGCTCGTGCTGCTCGGCCTCCCCGACAGCACCGTGCTCCGCCTCGCGGAGCGGGCCGGCCTCCCGACCGCGCGCGAGGCCTTCGCCGACCGCGCCTACACGCCCGAGGGGCGGCTGGTCTCGCGGCGCGAGCCCGGCAGCGTGCTCCACGACGCGGGGGAGGTGGCGGAGCGGATGCTGCGCCTCGTCGAGACGGGCGAGCTCACCGCGATCGACGGCAGCGTCATCCGCCTCGAGGCCGACTCGATCTGCGTGCACGGCGACAGCCCGGGCGCGGAGGCGATGGCGCGCGAGGTGAAGGCGCGGCTGGATGCCGCGGGGGTGGCCGTGTCGCCGTTCGCGCGGGCGGCCGCGTGACGGCGAGCGCACCGGACACCGCACCCGAGGCCGCGCCGGAACGCCGGAACCTGACGGCCGGCGACCGCGCCGTGCTCGTCGAGCTGCCCGACCTCGAGCACGCGCTCGGGCTGCACGCGCGGCTCGAGGCGCTGCAGGCGGGCGAGTCCGCGATCCCGGGCGTCGGCGAGCTCATGCCCGCCGCGCGCACGCTGCTCGTCCGCTTCGACCCCGCCCGCATCGGCCGCGCGCAGCTCCTCGAGCGGCTGGATGCGGTGAGCGCCGAGCCGGTCGAGCGCGGCACCGGCTCCCTCGTCGAGATCCCGGTCGTCTACGACGGCGAGGACCTCGCCGAGATGGCGGCGCACCTCGGCGTCTCCGTCGAGGAGCTCGTGCGGCGCCACACCGGCTCCGCGTACACGGTCGCCTTCGCGGGCTTCGCACCCGGCTTCGCGTACCTCGTGGGGGGCGACCCGCTGCTCGACGTGCCGCGCCGGCCCACGCCGCGCACCCGCATCCCGGCCGGCTCGGTCGCCCTCGCGGGGCGCTTCAGCGGCGTCTACCCGCGCGAGAGCCCGGGCGGCTGGCAGCTCATCGGCACGACGCCGATGCCCATGTGGGATGTGGACCGCGACCCGCCCGCGGCGATGCGGCCGGGGGACCGGGTGCGGTTCGTGGAGTCGGCCGCCCCGGTGGTCGAGACGCGTCCGCGTCACGGGCGCTCCTCGACGAGCGAGGGCGAGGCGGCGCTCGCGCTCGTCATCGAGCGCGCCGGCCTCCGCACGCTCCTGCAGGACGCCGGCCGCCCCGGGCTCGGCCCGCTCGGGGTCGCCGAGAGCGGCATCCTCGACGCGCCTGCCATGCGGCTCGCGAACCGCCTCGTCGGCGGCGACCCGGAGCAGGCGGTGCTCGAGATCCCCTACGGCGGCCTCCGGGCGCGCGCCCGCGGCGCCCTCGTCGTCGCCGTGACGGGCGCCCGCGTGCCGGTGACGGTGCATCGGGGGGACGCCGTGCTCCGCATCGAGGACCAGCGTGCCGTCGCGCTCGACGACGGCGACCGGATCGAGCTCGGCGCCCCCCTCGCGGGCATGCGCGCCGTGCTCGCGGTGCGCGGAGGATTCGACGCGCCGCCCGTCCTCGGCAGCCTCGCGACCGACACCCTCGCGGGCCTCGGGCCGGAGCCGATCGCCGACGGCGACGTGCTCGCCGTGCGCGCCCCCGGCATCCCCTCGCCCGCCGTCGGCGCGCCCGAGCCCTGGCCCGAGCACGCGAGCGAGGAGCTGACCGTGCCGATCGACCTCGGCCCCCGTGACGACTGGTTCGACCAGGCGGCGATCCGCCGCCTGCTCGAGCAGCCGTGGACCATCACCGCGCACGCCGACCGCGTCGGCCTCCGCCTCGAGGGCGCCGAGCCGCTCGACCGCCTCCGCGACGGCGAGCTGCCGAGCGAGGGCGCCGTGAGCGGCTCCATCCAGGTGCCGCCGAGCGGCCAGCCGATGGTGTTCCTCGCCGACCACCCCATCACGGGCGGGTACCCGATCATCGGGGTGGTGCGCCACCGCGCGCTCGCCCTGCTCGCGCAGGCCGCCCCCGGCCTCCGCCTCCGCTTCGAGCTCGGCGAGGGCGCGACCGCGCCCGCACCCGCCGGGCGCACCGACCGACAGGAGCTGCCGTGAAGCGCATCCTCATCGCCAACCGCGGGGAGATCGCGGTCCGCATCGCCCGCGCCTGCGCCGACACCGGCCGCACCTCGATCGCCGTCTACGCCGACCAGGACGCGGATGCGCTCCACGTCCGCGTCGCGGACGAGGCGGTCGCGCTCGAGGGCTCGACGGGCGCCGAGACCTACCTCGACATCGAGAAGCTCGTGCGCGCCGCCGTCGAGTCCGGCGCCGATGCGGTGCACCCCGGCTACGGCTTCCGCTCCGAGAGCGCCGAGTTCGCGCGGGCCGTGCAGGAGGCGGGGCTCGTCTGGATCGGCCCCTCGCCCGAGGCGATCGAGCGCCTCGGCGACAAGGTCTCCGCCCGCCGCATCGCCGAGTCGGTCGGCGCGCCGCTCGTCGCCGGCACCCCCGGCCCCGTCGAGTCGGCGGAGGCGGTCGTCGCCTTCGCGGCCGAGCACGGCCTCCCCGTCGCGATCAAGGCCGCCCACGGCGGCGGCGGGCGGGGGATGCGCGTCGCCTGGCGCGAGGACGAGCTCGTCGAGCAGTACGAGGCCGCCGTGCGCGAGGCGGTGCAGGCCTTCGGGCGCGGCGAGTGCTTCGTCGAGCGCTTCCTCGACCGGCCCCGGCACGTGGAGGTGCAGGTGCTCGCCGACCAGCACGGCACCGTGCTCGCGCTGGGCACGCGCGACTGCTCGCTGCAGCGGCGCAACCAGAAGCTCGTCGAGGAGGCGCCGGCGCCGTTCCTGACGCCGGAGCAGGAGTCGCGCCTGCTCGAGTCCGCCGCGGGCATCTGCCGCGCCGCCGGCTATGCGGGCGCCGGCACGGTCGAGTTCCTGCTCGGCGCGGAGGGCGACCTCTCCTTCCTCGAGGTGAACACGCGCCTCCAGGTCGAGCACCCGGTGACGGAGGAGACGAGCGACCTCGACCTCGTCGCCTGGCAGCTGCGCGTCGCGGCGGGCGAGGCGCTCGACCCGGCGCTCGCCGAGCGGCGCGTGCGCGGGCACGCCCTCGAGTTCCGCATCAACGCCGAGGACCCCGGCCGAGGGTTCCTCCCCGGCCCCGGCACGATCACGCGGTTCCGGGCCCCCGCCGGGCCGGGCGTGCGGGTGGATGCGGGGGTCGAGTCCGGCTCGGAGGTGCCGGGCGCCTTCGACTCGCTGTTTGCGAAGCTCATCGTCTGGGGCCCGGACCGCCGGACCGCGCTCGCGCGCAGCCGCCGGGCGCTCGCCGAGTTCGAGGTCGACGGCATCCCGACGGTGCTGCCCTTCCATCGCGCGGTCGTCGAGCATCCCGCCTTCGCCGCCGAGGACGCGCTCGGCGTGCACACGCGCTGGATCGAGACCGAGTTCGCCGAGGAGCACGAGTTCCAGCCGGCGCCGACCCCGGCCGAGGCGGCCGGCGTGACGCGCACCTGGATCGAGCTCGACGGCCGCCGGGTGCGGCTCGGGCTGCCGGCGGGGCTCGCGCTCGGCGCGGTCGCCGGCGGCGCGGGCGCGGCGCCGGGCCCGGCGGGCGGGTCGGCCGGCGGCGCGGCAGGCGCCGGGGAGGGCGACGTCGTCGCCACGATCGCGGGCTCGGTCGTGCACTGGCTCGTCGAGGACGGCGAGACGGTGGAGGCCGGCCAGAGCGTCGTCGTCATGGAGGCCATGAAGATGGAGGCCCGCGTCGACGCGCCCCGCGCCGGCACGCTCCGGCACGGCGTCGAGCCGGGCGCCCAGCTCGCCGCGGGCGAGGTCCTCGGCCGCGTGGAGGCCTGAGCGAGCGGACCGGCGACGCGTCGCGTCGCCGCGCGTCATGCGGCGGCGGCCCGGGCGCCGGCGGGGGAGAATGGTGGGGACCGCGCCGCCGCGCCCGCACCGCCCACGAAGGAGCCGCATCCATGACCGATTCCACGCCCGCCCGCCACCGCGTCGAGTCCTTCAACCTGGACCACCGCGCCGTCGCGGCGCCCTACATCCGCCTCGCCGACCGCAAGGCGCTGAAGAGCGGCGGGGTCGTCTCGAAGTACGACCTCCGCTTCACGCAGCCGAACGCCGGGCACCTCGACTCCGCCGCGACGCACTCGGTCGAGCACCTCTTCGCGGAGCTCTCGCGCGCGCACTCGGATCGCGTCATCGACTTCTCGCCCATGGGCTGCCGCACCGGCTTCTACCTCGCGCTCGACGGCGAGCCGGAGGAGGCGGAGGTCTTCGAGCTCGTCGAGCGGACGCTGCGCGACATCCTCGACGCGCGCGAGGTCCCGGCGGCGAACGAGGTGCAGTGCGGCTGGGCCGAGCACCACAGCCTCCAGGGCGCGAAGTCGGCGGTCCGCCCGTTCCTCGACGGCCGCGCCGAGTGGGGCGTCGTGATGGCGCCCGCGGGCGACGACGCGTGACGGTCCTCCTCTACGGCGCGATGGCGGCGGAGGCGCGGGCGCTCCTCGAGCACGTCGCCGACCCGGTCGAGCTGTCGCCCATCGCGGGCGCACCCGCCTGGACGGGCTCGATCGCGGGGCGACCCGTGCTCGTCGTCGAGGGCGGCATCGGGCTCGTCAACGCCGCCGTCACGGCGACCGCCGCGATCGCCTCCCGCCTCGACGCGCCCGTCGAGCTCATCGTGAGCGCCGGGACCGCGGGCGGGATCAGCGCGGGCGCGGCCGTCGGGGATGTGGTGCTCGTCGACCGCTTCGTGCTCGGCGACGCGGACGCGCGCGCCTTCGGCTACGAGCTCGGGCAGGTGCCGCGGATGCCGGCGAGCTACGACGGCCACGCCGAGGCGGTCGCGCTCGCGGTCGAGCTCGCGGCCGAGACCGGCTTCCCGACGCGCGCGGGCTCCGCGGTCTCGACCGACTCCTTCATCGGCGCCGAGCGCTCGGTGCGGGTCCTCGCCGACTTCCCGGGCACGGCCGTCGTCGACATGGAGTCCGCCTCGCTCGCGCAGGTCGGGCACCGGCACGGCATCCCGGTCGCGGGCGTGCGCGCGGTGTCGGATCTGGCGGACGACGCGACCTTCTCGATGCAGGCGGAGGAGGCGGCGGCGCGGTCGGCCGCGACCGTCGCGGCGCTGCTCGGGCGGCTCACACCCCGATCGTGAGCGCCGCGCGGTACCCCGCCGCGACCGAGCCCGACATGCTCGCGAGCTGGTGGATGCCGCCGTCGTCGCCGAAGACGTTGTCGCTCGCGAGCGAGACCTGGGCGAGGTTCCGCACGCTCTGCTCGTAGCCGCTCGTCGCATACACGGCCGCGCAGGCCTCCTTCGGGAGGGCGATCTGCGAGGTCTTCACGATGGGGCCGTCGGACACGGCCGAGTCGGCATCCGCGTAGACCTCGAAGTGGATGTGCGGCCAGCGTCCCGAGTAGCAGGCGGGGAAGATCGAGGTGAAGGTCGCCGTCCCGTTCTCGTCGAGGCTCTGGACGCCGCGGAGGTAGTTCTCGTCCTCGATGCCAGGACTGTAGAGCGAGTAGTTCCCGTCGCGATCGCAGTGCCACAGGTACACGGCGGCGCCGGCCAGGGCATCCCCGCTGGCGGCGTCGCGGACGGTGAGCTCGATCTGCAGCGGCACGCCCTCGGCGGTCGTCGTCGAGCTGCCGAAGCTGGAGCGGATGTCGCGCCGGACGATGCCGGAGTCGTCGAGGACGTCGACCCCGTTCGAGCCGTCGGCGGGGTAGGGGCCGGCGGTCTCGTCGGGCACCTCGTCGCCGGTAGATCCGCTGGCGGATCCGCTGCCGGATCCGCTGGCCGATCCGCTGCCGGATCCGCCGTCCGTCGTGCTCGGCGCGACCCCGCACGCCGCGAGCAGCGCGGTCGCCGAGACGGCGCCGAAGAGGCCGAGCGCCCGGCGCCGGTCGACGAGGGTGCGCACGTCGTAGACGAGCCCGCGGTCCTCCTCCTCGATCTCGTTCCCCCGGGCGTCGAGCCAGCGGGGGTCGACGGCGGTCGGCTTTCGGTGTGCACTGCGGGTCATGTCGGGCTCCTCCGGTTCGTGACGCCGTCCCCCGGCGTCACGACCATGACGCCCGCGCCGCCTCGGTGCCGGCCCTGATGTTCCTGTGACGCATGCCGGGGCTAGCCTCGAGATCATGAGCGAGGATGCCGCATCCGCTGTGGTCCGGGACGTGCCGATGCCGGATGGCCGGCTCATCCGCGTGCACGAGCTCGCGGCGCCCCGTGCGCGTGTGCGAGCCGACGGCCTCGTCATGGTCTGGCACCACGGCTCGCCGCAGACGGGCGCCCCGCTCGCGCCGGTCGCGCGCTGGGCGGGGGAGCGCGGCCTCCGGCTGATCTCCGCGGGGCGCCCGTCCTACGGCGGCTCGACACCGCATCCCGGCCGCACGGTCGCCTCGGTCGGCGAGGATCACCGGGTGGTCGCCGAGGCGCTGGGCCTCGACCGCGCCGTGCACATCGGCGCCTCGGGCGGCGGGCCGCACGCCCTCGCGGCCGCAGCCTCCGACCCGGAGCGGGTGGCGGCGGTCGTGACGCTCGCGAGCCCGGCGCCGCTCGAGGGCGGAGCCTGGGCCTGGGATGCCGGCATGGCGGACGCGGGAGGGCTCCGCGCGGCGCTCGAGGGCGGTCGCGCGGGCCGCGCGCGCTTCGAGGAGACCGCGGCGTTCGAGCCGGGCTCCTTCACCGCCGAGGACTATGAGGCCCTCGAGGGACGCTGGAGCCCGCTCGGCGACGACGTCGGCCGTTCCGCCGCCGACGGCCCGGAGGGCATCATCGACGACGACACGGCCTTCGCGCGCGACTGGGGCGTCGCGCTCGCGGCGGTCGCCGTGCCCGTGCTGCTCGTGCAGGGCGGACGCGACCGCGTCATCCCGCCCTCGCACGCGCAGCGCCTGCTCGAGCTCCTGCCGTCCGCGCGGCTCGAGCTGCGAGCCCGCGACGGTCACATCACCGTGCTGGACGCACTGCCCTCGGCGCTCGACGCGGTGCTGGATCAGACCGGGTAGCAGGTGAGCGTGTTCGGCGGGTTGCTGCCCGTGTTGGAGACGTAGCCGCCGGCCGCGACCCGGTCGACGAGCGTTCCGGAACGGCGGGCGTCGACGCGGCCCTGGTACCGGGTGTTCTGCAGCGACATGCCGACCGAGATCGCCGTGAGCTTGGCCACGGTGCCGGCGGCGCAGTTGGAGAACGTGAGGCGGTCGCCCTGGCGCTGCTCCTCCGACCACGCGCAGTAGCGGTTGGCGGGGCACGAGGTCGTCACGCTCGACGTGGAGAGGCGCGCGTTCGACGATGTCGCGGCGATGTCGAGGACGACGGTGCCGCCCTCCCACGACACGGAGGTGTCGGAGGTCTGGACGGCGTCGGGGATCTCCGCGAGCACGGCGTCGATCTTCTGCTGGGGCGTGCGGGGGTCCGACTTCGCGCTGTTCGAGGACACGAGCGGCTTCTCGGACGACGGGGCCGGTGCGGCGTGCGCGGACAGGGGGGCGGCGATGAGCGCGAGGGATGCGAGCACGGCGGCGATCATGAGACGGGGACGATTCACGAGGTTCTCCAGGCGGTGTAGCCGATGACGGTGTCCGGGCGGACGCCGACCTCCTCCAGTCCACCGAGGTACTGGGATTCGGAGGAGAGGAGGGCGCCGGTCGCGGCGTCGAAGACCAGGATGTCGCGGAAGTGCCCGCCACCCCGCGAATCGGTGCGGATGGCGACGCCGGTCCGGTCGAGGCGATCCCGGACCGTCCCGACGACGACGGCGTCGTCGCGATCGCGGATCGCCTCGAGGGCCGCCGCGGTGTCGGAGCCGCCGAGCGTCCACCGCGAGCGGAGCCGCTCGAGCCCCTGGAAGAGGTCGCCGGTCGTGCCGTCCACCGCGCGCTCGAGCAGGCGGTCGGACAGCGCGGTCGCGTCGGTCTCGGGCGCCGGCCCGTAGGCGGCGTCGGACTCCTCGGCGGTCGAGGCGAGGTCGTCGACGACCTCGCCCGGCCGGCGCGCATCCACCGGCAGCACGCCGCCCCAGCGGTTGTCGGCGGCGACGGTCCGCAGGCTCGAGGTGCCGTCCAGGCGCCGCGTCCGCGTGACCGAGAGCGGCAGCACGGCGGCCTCCTCGTCGGCGTCGATGAGGGTCGACCACTGCTCGTACTCGACGACCATGTCGACCGCGGGGTACCGCGCGACGTCCGGCTGCTGCCGCGCCGCATCCACGAGCCGGTCGAAGACCTGCTCGCGGCCGTCGTCGATGGGGGTCGCGACGAGTGGCGGCGGGGTGTCGGCGGAGGCGGCGGGGGCGTGGCCGAAATCGGCGACGACCATGACGATCGCGATCGCGAGGACGCCGGCGATGAGGGCGAGCCAGGTGCCGCCGATGCGGCTCCATCGGACCTCGGCGACGCGGACGTCCCCGGTCTCGGTCGACTCGGCGTCGCGGGGCGCGAGCGTGCGCATCGTGTCGACCCCTTCCCGATCCAGGAGCCCGATACTCCCTCCCCGGTGGGCGGACCGAGGGTTCTCTGCGTGAGCCTAGATCGCGCGGGCACGCTCGGGTATCCCCTCATGTGGGGGAATCGTCACGGTTCTCGTGGCCGGAGCCGGGACGGACGACGGATTCCGCAGCATCGTCCCTGCACGACGGCAGGACGGCGGGGTGGTGCGCCGGGGGCGAGGGGAGGAGAGTGGGGCGCACCGGCCCCACGAAGGAGTGACCATGTCCGTCCTGCTCAACCCGTACCTCAACTTCCACGGCGAGGCCCGCGAGGCCGCCGCCTTCTACCAGGGCGTCTTCGGCGGCGAGCTCGCCGTCTCCACCTACGGCGAGTCCGGGATGGGCGAGTCCTCCGACGCCGAGCTCGTCATGCACGCGCAGCTCGACACCCCGAGCGGCTTCACGCTCATGGTCTCCGACGTGCCGTCGCACCTGGAGGCCCCGACGGGCGAGAAGGCCTTCTCGATCTCGCTGAGCGGCGACGACGAGGCGGCGCTCACCGGCTGGTGGGAGCGCCTCTCGGACGGCGCCGAGATCCAGGAGCCGCTCGCGCGGGCGCCCTGGGGCGACAGCTTCGGGATGCTCGTCGACCGCTACGGGGTCGGCTGGATGGTCAACATCTCGGGCGCCGCCGAGAGCTGAGCCGCCGGGCCCTCAGCTCCGCGGCCCCGCCGCCAGCAGCTCCGCCACGATCGTCTCCGCGGCCTGCAGCGGGGTCGTCGCGTCGCGCTCGGCGACCTCGAAGATGCGCTCGAGCGTCTCGCCGATCCGGTCGATCCGCGCGAGCACCGAGCGCTCCGCCTCGCCCGCGTTGCGCGCCGCGAGGTGGATGACGCCGCCCGCGTTGACGACGAAGTCGGGGGCGTAGAGGATGCCGCGCTCGGCGAGCCGCGCATCCGCCCCCGGCTCGGCGAGCTGGTTGTTCGCCGGGCCCACGATCGCGCGGCAGTCGAGCGCCTCGACGACCTCGGGGGTGAGCATCCCGCCGACGCCCGCCGGCACCAGCACGTCGACCCGCTCGCGGTGCACCGCATCCGGCTCGACCCAGATCGCGCCGAGCTCGACCGCGAGCTCCCGCCTCGCCTCGTTCACATCCGTCACGACCAGTTCGGCGCCGGCCGCGGCCAGCGTGCGCGCGAGCGCGCCGCCCACCTGGCCGAGCCCCGCGATCGCGAAGCGCGTGCCCGCGACGCCGCCCGGGCCGAGCCGCCGGAGCGTCGCGAGGATCGCGTGCTCGACGCCCCGCGCCGTGAAGGCGCCGGGGTCGCCCACGCCGCCCGTCTCCGTGGGGAGGCCGACGACGTGCGGGGTGACCTCGTGGATGACGGCCATGTCCCGTGAGCTCGTCCCGACGTCCTCGGCGGTGATGTAGCGGCCGTCGAAGCGGGCCACGAGCTCGGCGAGGTCGAGGAAGGCGTCGCGGCGGCGCTCGCCGTCGAGCGTGTCGCCCGGCTCCAGGCGGATCACCGCCTTCCCGCCGCCGGAGCCGATGTCGGCGAGCGCGTTCTTCGCCGTCATCCCCTCCGAGAGCCGGAGGGCGTCGTCGAGCGCCTCGCGCCAGCTCGGGTAGTGCCAGAGGCGGCAGCCGCCGAGGGCCGGGCCGAGGCGACTCGAGTGCAGCGCCACGATCATCGTGAGGCCCGAGCGCGGGCCGCGGGCGATCTCGACGCGCTCGTGGGCGATGGCGCCGCTCGCGCCGCTCATCGGATGCTCCCCGCGACCGCGCGGAGGAGGGCCGGGGCGTCGTCGCGCGGCACCACCACCTCGATCAGGTGGGCCCGATCCGGCTCCGCGCTCGCCGCATCCAGCGCCCCCTCGAGCTCGGCCGCGGTCGTCGCCCGCGAGACGCCGACCCCGGGGAAGCCGAGCGCGGCCGGCAGCGCGGTCCAGTTCCAGGCCGTGATGTCCTGATAGGCGGCCTCGGGCGAGCGGATGAGGCGCTCGATCGTGTAGCCGTCGTTGTTGATGACGAGGATCGTCGGCGTGAGGCCGTTCGCGAAGATCGTCCCGAGCTCCTGCACCGTGAGCTGCGCGGCGCCGTCGCCGATGACGAGCACCGTCTCGCGGCCGGGCACGGCGAGCATCGCGCCGAGCGTCGCGGGCAGGGTGTAGCCGATCGACGACCAGACGGGCTGGCCGAGCACGTCGCAGCGGTCCGGCATCCTGAGGTCGACGGCGCCGTAGAAGGCGGTGCCCGCCTCCGCGACGAGGAGGGTGTCGGGTCGGAGCCAGCGCTCGAGCGTCGGCCAGACGGCCGCGTGCGAGAGCGGCGCGTCGGGGTCGGGCGCCTCGAGCTCGCGCGGCGGCGCGATGACGGCGTCGCCGGGACGCGCCGCGTGGGATGCCGGGTCGACCCGGCGGGCGAGGAGGACCTCGTGGAGGAGCCCGAGCGCGTCGCGCAGCTCGACGCCGTAGATGCGCGTGCCGCCGATCCGGGCGAGGCCCGGCTGCAGCTCGATCGTCTCCGCCTCGCGGAACCCGTGGCTGAAGAAGCCGGTGAGGATGTCGCTCATGATCGTGCCGACGAGGATGAGCGCGTCGGCGCCGTCGACCTGCGCGCGCGTGCGCTCGTCGGCGGTGAGGGCGCCCGCGTAGGTGCCCAGGTTCGCGGGGTCCGACTCGTCGAGGAGGGACTTCGAGGAGAGCTGGGCGGCGACCCGGACGCCGTCGATGCGGGCGAGCTCGGCGACGAGCGCCTCGCCGTGCCGGCGGTGGGTGCGCACGCCCGTGAGGAGCACGACCCGCGGCTCGTCGGCGAGCCGGTGCGCGAGGGCATCGCGCAGCGCCTCGAGGGCGCTCGGGTCGCTCGTGCGCAGCGGCAGGGGCTGCTCGAGGCGCGCCCGGTCGACGGGCGCGGTCGCGAGATCCGAGGGGATGCCGAGGTAGACGGGCTTCGAGCTCGCGACGGCGTCGACGAGGAGGCGGTCGACGGCCCCCGCGTCGGGCGTGCGCAGCACCGTGACGGCTGCGCTGATCTCGCCCTGCATCCGCACGAAGTGGCTCATGTCGCCGTCGACGAGGGTGTGGTGCAGCAACGTCCGCTCGCCCTGCGCGGTCGTGGCCGGCATCCCGACCACGTGCACGACGGGGACGTCCTCGGCGAAGGCGCCCGCGATCCCGTTGAGCGCGGAGAGCTCGCCGACCCCGTAGGTCGTGACGAGCGCGCCGAGGCTGCGCCGCATCCGCGCGTAGCCGTCGGCGGCGTAGGCGGCGCCGAGCTCGTTCGCGGTGCCGGTCCAGGTGAGGCCGGCGGCGAGGAGCTCGTCGAGGAGCGCGAGGTTGTAGTCGCCGGGCAGGCCGAAGGCGCGGTCGCAGCCGAGCTGGCGGAGGCGCTCGGCGAGGTACCCGCCGAGCGTGATGGTCTCGTGAGACGCCGACGTCATGGTCCGATCGTCTCGCCGATCGGCACGATGCTCAAGCATCCATCAGGAGGCTGTGCAGAATGATCAATGCAGGGCCGGGATCGCGCGCCAGATCGGGCGATCCGCGGCATGGAGACGATTCCGGGAGACCGACGCCGATGACCGAGATCCTCGACGAGACCGACCGCCGCCTCCTCCGCGCGCTCGACGCGCGCCCGCGCGCGACCGTGCAGTCGCTCGCGGAGGAGCTCCGGCTCGCCCGCGGCACGGTGCAGGCGCGGCTCGCCCGCATCTTCGACGGGCGGCTGCTCGACCGCGGGACCTCCCGCATGCGCCCCGCCGCCGTGGGGCGCCCGATGCGGGCGATCGTCACCGCCGAGGTCGACCAGTCGCGCTTCGACGGGCTCATCCCGGCGCTCGCCGAGATCCCCGAGGTCGTCGAGTGCCTGGGTGTCGCGGGGGCGAGCGATCTCTCGATCGAGATCGTCGCGGCCGACCCCGACGACGTCTACCGGGTGACGCAGCGCATCATGGAGTGCCCCGGCATCCGCCGCACCTCCACGAGCATCGTGCTCCGCGAGCTGCTCGCCCGCCGCCTCCACCAGCTCCTCTGAGTCCCGGTTCGCCAGAGACATGTCTGCGGCGCCGCGGACGGCCGCATCCAGCCGTCCTGGCGTCGAGAGACATGTCTATTGGAGGAAAGGGGCGTGTGAGAAGGCTCCGTGTCCGGTGGATGCGCTTGAAGCGCGCGGCGGATCGGGGAAGCGTGGACGCCGTCCGGATTTCCGAACGAGCGAAGGAGAACCCCCAATGACGCTCACCATGACTCCCGCCGCCAGCACCGTCGTCAAGACCCTCGTGGCGCAGAACCCCGAGGTCGAGGACGGCGGCCTCCGCATCGAGGCCGACAGCCAGGCCGGCACCGACTTCGCGGTCGCGATCGCGCCGGAGCCCCAGCCGACCGATGCGGTCGTCGAGAGCGACGGCGCCAAGATCTTCCTCGGCGAGAACGCCGCCCCGATCCTCGAGGACAAGGTGCTCGACGCCCAGGTCGACGACCAGGGCGCGGTGCGCTTCGCGATCGGCGCACAGGAGGCCTAGCGGCCCAGGGTTCCGGCCCGCCCGGCACGAACCCCGGAGGCGGGGCGGCTCAGGCCGCCCCGCCTCCGTCGTGTCCGGTTCCGGCCGCCCCGGCCGTGCTCGCCTTCCCGCGCCCCCGCCAGCGCAGCGCGATCGCCATCGAGACGAGGTCGTCGAGCCGGAGCGGGTCGTAGCCGGTGAGCTCGTGGATGCGGCGTAGCCGGTGCGCCACCGTGTTGACGTGCACGAAGAGCGCGCGCGCGGCCGCCGACTGCGAGAGGTCGTGGGCGATGAGCGCCTCGAGCGTCTCGACCAGGTGGGGATGCCGGTCGAGCTCCCCGAGGCGGCTCGCGGCGAGCTCGTCGGCGACCTGCGGACGGCTCGAGAGGAGCACGTCGACGAGCACGTCGGCATAGTGCGTGACGCTCGCCCCGCCCGGTCGCCCGCCCGCGACGCCCGCCGTCTCGATCGCCTGCCGGCAGGACTCGGCGGCGGCGCGGAGATCGGACGCCGCCCCGCCGACGCCGATCACGAGCCGCCCCTCGAGCTCCTGCTGCCGCACCGCCCGCTCGAGCGCGGCGGGGAAGTCGGCCGCACGCCGGGGGGAGGCGAGACCGACCGTGAGCTCGCCGACATCCCCGAAGACGACGGGCCCCGCGACGTGCGGCTGCAGGGCGGCCGCGAGCCGACGGCGCAGCCGGTGCACCTCGGCGAAGTCGGCGACCGAGTCCGTCGCGATCGCGAAGGCGATGCGCGGCAGGCGCGGGTCGATGCCGAGCGTCCTCGTCCAGGTGTCGAGCTCGGCGGGGTGCGGCGCCCCCTCGACGACGGCGCGGACGAGCTCGTTCTCGACGCGCCGTCGCGCCGCCTCGATCGAGGTCGAGGTGTCGCGGTAGGAGTCGATCATCTCCTGTGTGAGGAGGTCGAAGGTCGAGATCACGAGGTCGGCGTAGTGGCTGGTGAGCCGCACCGGCCAGGACTGCGAGTCGGAGAACAGGTCGAGGATGATGGTCCGCTCGGCGGAGCGGTAGGCCTGGATGACCGACTCGAGCGGCACGCTCTGGCTGGCGCGGCGGGCGCCGAGCCCGCGCCCCTCCCGCAGCTCCTCGGGACTCGGGGCGGCGCCGCGACGGAGCACCCGGACGGCGAGCAGGAGGTTCTGCCGGACGGAGGGGATGAGCTCCTTCTTGTCGAAGACGTCGGAGGAGTAGCCGGGGTAGCTGCCCCAGATGATGTCGACGGTCCGGGCCGTGAGGAGGTCCACATCCGGCGCGTAGATCAGCTGGGATTGTGAAGACACCACAAGATCGTACGTCGAACGCCGGAGTTCTTCCCTGGATCCGGGAAGTTCGCACATGTGAGCCTGTTCGGCAAGAAGACGACGACGTCATCCAGGAGGCCAGCACATGCCCGCGCGAACCGCACCCGCACCCGACAGGTCCGCGACCGCGTCGATCGCGACCGCCGACCCGGCGGCGCCGCGTCGGCGCCGGCCGCTGGATCTCGGCTGGCTCGTGCCGGCGCTCGTCGGCCTCGTCGTGATCGCGGTCTGGCAGCTCGTCGTGACCGTCTTCGCGATCCCCGCCTACCTGCTGCCGAGCCCCGTGCAGACCGTCGACTCCCTCGTGTCGAATCGCGTCGAGCTGTGGGGCGCGACGCTCGTCACGACGGGGGAGGTCGTGGCCGGCTTCCTCATCGCGGTCGCCGTGAGCGTCCCCATCGCGATGCTCATCGTCTCCTTCCGCTGGTTTGAGCGGATCGTCTACCCCTTCCTCGTGCTCCTCCAGACGGTCCCGAAGATCGCGCTCGCGCCGCTCTTCGTGGTCTGGTTCGGCTTCGGACCGGGGCCCAAGGTCCTCGTGACCTTCCTCATCTGCTTCTTCCCGATCCTGCTCGACACGATCACCGGCCTCCGCTCCTCGAACCCCGACATGGCGAGCCTCGTGCGCACCATGGGCGGCGGACGCTGGGCGGTCTTCAGCAAGGTGCGCCTGCCGAGCGCGCTCCCGCACCTCTTCGCGGGCGTCAAGGTCGCGATCACGCTCGCGGTCGTCGGCGCCGTCGTCGGCGAGTTCGTCGGCGCGACGGAGGGGCTCGGCTACCTGCTGCTGCGCGCGAACGCCAACCTCGACACCCCGCTGCTCTTCGCGAGCATCGTGATCCTCACGATCCTCGGGCTCGCGCTCTACTACCTCGTCTCGCTCATCGAGCGGCTCGTCATCCCGTGGCACGTCTCGCAGCGCTCGGAGACGGCCGTCACCTCGGGGCCGGCGATCTGATCCGCAGACCGCCGCATCCGAGCGCACCCACCGCACCCGCATCCACCCGCACCGCATGAACTCGAAGGAGAGCTCCATGTCCGGCACCCGCCGCATCGCCGCCGCCGCCCTCGCGGCCGGCACCGCCCTCGTCCTCTCGTCCTGCGCCGGCGCGCCCCAGGGCCAGGGCCCGGGCGGCACGACCGAGGACGGCCTCGACCGGCTGCCCATCCGCCTCAACTGGACCTACGAGGCCGCCGACCACCCGTGGTTCTTCGCCGGCATGGTGCAGGGCATCTACGCCGAGCACGGCATCGAGCTCGACCCGCTCGAGGGCACCGGCTCCGCCTCCACCCTCCAGCTCGTCGCCTCCGGCAGCGACCCGGTCGGCCTCGTCGACGCGGGCACCATGATGGGCGGCGTCGCGAAGGGCCTGCCGGTGCAGATGGCCTGCGTGCTCGCGCAGAAGAACCCGATGGCGGCGATCTTCCCCGCGGATGCCGGCATCTCCTCGATCGACGACCTCCGCGGCGAGACCGTCGCGGTCACGCCCGGCGACTCGCTCTCGCAGATCTTCCCCGCGGTCCTCTCCGCGAACGGCATGACCGAGAAGGACCTCGACCTCGTCGGCCTCTCCGACCCGGCCGCGAAGCAGAACTCGGTCCTCACGGGCGCCTCGACGGCCTTCCTCGGCTACTACACGCTGCAGCTGCCGGCCCTCGAGATCTCCTCCGGCGAGGAGATGGACTACCTCTCCTTCTCGGAGCTCGGCGTCGACACCCTGAGCATGGGCATCGTCGTGAACACCGCCTGGGCCGCGCAGAACGAGGACCTCCTCACCCGCTTCATCCAGGCGACCCAGGAGTCCGCCGAGTACGTGGCCGAGAACCAGGAGGCCGCCGCCGACGACTTCGTGGAGGGCGTCCCCGGCTTCGACCGCGACCTCGCGCTCACCCAGATCGAGGCGACCGTGCCGCTCCTCCACACGGAGGCGAGCGAGGGCCTGCCGGTCTGCGAGACGACCGAGGAGGACTGGCAGGCGACGGAGGAGATCCTCGCCGAGTACTCGGGGCTGACGCCGGCGGAGTCGGTCGACGCCTACTACACCAACGACTACGCGACGGCGGAGTGAGGGACCACACCATGACCGCTCAGACCACGCGGGGCGCCCCCATCTCGGTGCGCGGCCTCGAGATCGAGTACCAGACGGGATCGGGGCCGGTCCACGCGCTCGGCCCGATCGACCTCGACATCCAGGCGGGCGAGTTCGTCTCCGTCGTCGGCCCCTCGGGCTGCGGCAAGTCGACGCTCCTCAAGGCGGCGGCGGGGCTCATCGCCCCCACCCGCGGCGAGATCGACATCGCCGGGCGCCGCGTCCAGGGCCCGCAGAGCGAGCTCGGGATCGTGTTCCAGAACCCGCTCCTCATGGACTGGCGCACCGTGATGTCGAACATCATGCTCCAGGCGGAGATGCGGCGGATGCCGAGGGAGCAGGCGCAGGCGAAGGCTCGAGCGCTGCTGAAGCAGGTGGGGCTCGAGGCCTTCGAGGACCACCGCCCGCACGAGCTCTCCGGCGGCATGCAGCAGCGGGTCGGCATCTGCCGCGCGCTGCTCCACGAGCCGCCGCTCATCATGATGGACGAGCCCTTCGGCGCCCTCGACGCGCTCACGCGGGAGCAGATGTGCTACGACCTCCAGGACCTCTGGATGGATCGCCGGCCGACCGTGCTCTTCATCACCCACTCGATCTCGGAGGCGACCCTGCTCTCCGACCGCGTCATCGTCATGTCGTCCCGCCCGGGCCGCATCATCGAGGAGTTCCGGCTCGAGCGTCCGCGCCCGCGCCTGCTCGACGACGAGTCGCACGAGGTCGACGAGGTCAGCCGGGAGATCCGCCGGCTCCTCGGCGTCCAGGACCACAGGAAGGAATCGGCGGCATGAAGCTCGTCTCCATCGACCACTCCGGATTCGCGGCGGCCGCCGTGCTGCGCGAGGGGGAGGGCGGCGATCAGCTGCTCCCCGTCCTGGTCGCCCCGCGCGACCGGGGGGATGCGCTGCCGATCTCGGTCCGCGACCTCCTCGACGACTGGGCGTACTGGCGGCCGGAGCTGGAGCGCCGTGTCGCGGCGAGCGCGCCGGGCGACTGGATCGCGGCCTCGAGCCGCGAGCTCCTCGCGGCCGTGCCGAACCCGCGCACCTTCGTCTGCATCGGGCTGAACTACCACGATCACGCGGAGGAGACGGGCGCGGAGGTGCCGGTCGCGCCGATCGTGTTCGCGAAGCATCCGGCGGCCGTCGTCGGCCCGGACGACGAGATCCCGCTGCCGGTCGAGAGCGACGAGGTCGACTACGAGGTCGAGCTCGCCATCGTGATCGGCCGGCACGCGAGCCGCGTGAGCGAGGCGGAGGCGATGGACGCCGTGGCCGGCTTCACGATCGTCAACGACGTGAGCGCCCGCGACTGGCAGCGCCGCACGAGCCAGTGGATGACCGCGAAGTCCTTCCCCGGCTTCGGCCCGGTCGGCCCGGTGCTCGTCACCGCCGAGGAGTTCGACGTCGACCGCCCGCACCGCGTGCACCTCGAGCTGAACGGCGAGACGATGCAGGACTCGAGCACCGAGCAGCTCATCTTCGGCGTGCGCGAGCTCGTCGCGCACCTCTCCTCGGTGTGGCCGCTGCAGCCGGGCGACATCATCGCGACCGGCACCCCGGGCGGCGTGGGCTTCACCCGCGAGCCCGCGATCTTCCTCCGGCCCGGCGATGTCGTCGAGGCCTCCATCGAGGGCATCGGGACCCTCCGCAACACGGTCGTCGCCGCGGCGACCGCCTCCCGCTGAGACCGAGGAGCAGCACATGGATGTGATCCAGCAGATCGAGGACGACCTCACGACGCCGACGGAGGCGCTCGTCGACGACCTCCGCACGATCGAGGGCGACATCGTCGTGCTCGGGGTCGGCGGGAAGGTGGGGCCGAGCGTCGCCATCCAGGCCAAGCGCGCCGTCGACGCGGCAGGCCTCGACAAGAAGGTCATCGGCGTCGCCCGCTTCAGCGACCCGGCCGCGCGCGCCTCCCTCGAGCGCTACGGCGTCGAGACGGTCGCGGCGGACCTCACGGACGACCTCGAGCTCGCCGCCCTGCCGGACGCGGCGAACGTCATCTACATGGCGGGCCACAAGTTCGGGACGACGGGCAACGAGCCCTTCACCTGGATGATGAACGCCTACCTCCCGGGCCGCGTGGCGCAGCGCTACCGCGACTCCCGGATCGTCGCCTTCTCGACGCTCGTCACCTACCCGCTCGCCGACGCCTCCCGTGGCGGCTCGCGCGAGTCCGACCCCTCGGGGCCGATCGGCGAGTACGGCCAGTCGTGCCTCGGCCGCGAGCGGGTGTTCGAGCACTTCAGCAAGGTCAACGGCACGCCCGTGCTGCTGTTCCGTCTCGCCTACTCGATCGAGACGCGCTACGGCGTGCTCCAGGAGATCGCGCAGGCCGTCATGGACGGCACGCCGATCCCCCTCGCGATGGGGCACACGAGCGTCATCTGGCAGCGGGATGTCGCCGAGTACGCGATCCGCTCGCTCAGGCTGGCCGAGTCGCCGGCCCGCAAGCTCAACATCACGGGACCGGAGATCGCCTCGGTGCGCCGCCTCGCGGAGCGCTTCGGCGAGGTGCTCGGGCGCGACCCCGTCTTCGAGGGCGAGGAGTCGGGCACCGCCTACGTGCTCGACGGCGGCGAGCTGCAGCGCGAGTTCGGCTTCCCGACGACGACGCTCGAGGAGATGATCGAGCGGGTCGCCGGCTGGGTCGCGGCCTCGGGCCCGACGATCGGCAAGCCGACGAAGTTCCAGCAGCGCGACGGGGCGTTCTGAGCCATGCCGGACACCGAGGCGCCCGCCGAGGGCGCGACGATGCTCGCCGCCGTCTGGCCGGGCGACGAGGCGCGCCTCGACATCGAGCGCATCCCCGTCCCCGTGCCGAAGGCGGGGGAGGCGCTCGTGCGCGTCGCCGCGTGCGGCGTCTGCCACACCGACCTCCACGTCCTCAAGGGCGAGGTCGCGTTCCCCGGCCCCGGCGTGCTCGGGCACGAGATCAGCGGCACGGTCGTCGCGATCGGCGAGGGCACGGCGGATGCGGGGGAGCGCCGGGTGGGCGACCGCGTCGTGGGCGCGTTCATCATGCCGTGCACGGCATGCGAGTCGTGCCTCGCGGGCCGCGACGACGTGTGCGAGGTGTTCTTCGCCGAGAACCGGCTGAAGGGGAACCTCCTCGACGGCAGCTCGCGGCTCGCGCGCGCCGACGGCTCGCGCCTCTCGATGTACTCGATGGCGGGACTCGCGGAGTACGCGGTCGTGCCGCTCTCGGCGCTCGCCGCCGTGCCCGACGAGCTGCCGCTCGAGGAGGCCGCCGTCCTCGGCTGCGCCGCCTTCACGGCGCTCGGCGCGATCGAGCGCTCGGGGCTGCAGGCGGGCGAGTCGGTCGCGGTCGTCGCGACCGGCGGCGTCGGCACGAGCATCCTCCAGATCGCGAGGCACCTCGGCGCCTCGCCGATCATCGCCGTCGACATCGACGACGCGAAGCTCGAGGCGGCACGCGGGCTCGGCGCCGACGTCGTCGTGAACTCGATGAGCGTGGATGCGGTCGAGGCGGTCCGGGAGGCGACCGGCGGCCGCGGCGTGCACGTCGCCTTCGAGGCGCTCGGCCGCCCGCAGACCATCGAGACGGCGGTCGGCGCGCTCCGCGAGGGCGGCCGCGCGGTCGTCGTCGGGATCGCCGCCGGGGCGGCCGCGGCATCCATCCCCATCACGCCGCTCGTGCGTCGCGGACAGGCGCTGCTCGGCTCCTTCGGGGCGCGGACGCGTCGCGACCTGCCGCGCGTCGCCCGGCTCGCGGCGGAGGGCGGCTTCGACGTCCGGCGGGCCGTGACCCGGCGCTACGGCATCGAGGACGCGGACGAGGCCTACCGCGAGCTCGCCGCGGGCCGCATCCCGGGTCGCGCGATCGTCGTCATGTCGCAGGTCGACGTCATGTCGCAGGCCGACGCGGGAGCGGCGTCGTGAGCGCGCCCGTCCGGCTCGGCGCCGGGATGCTCGTCAACGTCATCAGCGTCGACGCCGAGGACCTCCCCGACTTCGAGGACTGGTACAGCTTCGAGCACTTCCCGGAGCGCCTCGCGGTGCCGGGCTTCGAGCGCGGGCGCCGCTTCGTCGAGACGGCGCCGGAGCCGGCATCCCGACCCGTCGAGTTCTTCTCCTTCTACGAGACGGCCGAGATGGCGACCCTCACGAGCGAGCCCTACCTGCGCGCCCTCGACACCCCGACGGAGTGGACGCGCCGGATCGCGGGCGCGTTCCGGGGGAACGAGCGCGCGGTGGGCCGGGTCACGGCGAGCGAGGGGGTCGGCACCTCCGGCCGCGTCGCGGTGCTCAGGCTGAGCCCCGTCGAGGGGCGGGAGGGCGAGCTGCGCGAGGCGCTCCAGGCCGCGATCGCCCGGGCCGTCGACGACCGCGCGGTGCTCGGCGGCTTCCTCGTGGAGGGCGACGGCGGGGCGACGGCGGCGAAGGACGCGACCGCCGAGGGGCGCTCGATGGCCGGATCGAGCAGCGGCGCCCATTGGTACGCGGTCCTCGAGGTGCACGGCGTCGAGGTGAGGCTCGAGGGGGACCGGCTGCGCGAGCTGCTCGCGACGCCGCAGGTGGAGGCCGCCGCGGAGGAGCTGCGGCTGCGGGAGTACCGCCTGGTCAGCGAGGCGAGCTGAGGCGCGCCTCGGCGCCCGGCCCGCGCTCGAGCTCGATCCCCGGATCCTCCGTGCCCGGTTCGGGCACCTCGCCCGTCCGTGCGAAGGCGGCCCACATGGCGCGGAGCGCGCGGCCACGGCGGTCGACCGCCTCCCAGTCGCGCGGGCCCGCGAAGGCGGTGCTCGCCCAGGCCTCCGGCCCGCCCAGGAGCAGCGGGATGTCGGCCGCGTGCACGGGGCCGAGCGGGCTGCGCACGGTGGTCCAGCCGAGCTCGTAGACGGTGGCGCGACCGCCCGCCTCGCGGTGGCGCCGGGCGAAGCGGCGCGCGGGGTCGCGGTAGAGGCGGTGCGTCAGCGGCGCGATGAGCCCGGCGCGGAGCAGCCGCCATCCGGCGCCTCCGCGGCGGAGCCGCCGCGTCGCCGGGAGCACGGCGGTGAAGAAGCCCGCCTCCTCCGTCGTCGAGCCGATCAGCACCTCGACCTCGGGCGCCCGCCGGCGCCAGGCCGCATCCGCCTCCTCCTCGCGCGGGAGCGGCGCGTGCCCGTAGCTCGGGCCGAAGGGCATCCCGCCCTTGAGCCCGAACGGCAGCCCGGCGTGCTCGGCGCGGGTCTGGGCATCGAGGAGCGACTCGATCCCGTCGTCCGCCCCGAGCGGGCGTGCCGCCCGCCGCATGGCGCGCACGAGCCGCTCGCGGTGCCGGCTCAGCGCGAGCGGCGCGCTCTGGATGACGGCGCGCCGGAACAGCCCGTCGGCGCCGTCGGAGATCATGAGGTGGGCGATCGCGTGCCCGCCGGCCGACTGCCCGAAGGCGGTCACCCGCTCGGGATCGCCGCCGAGCTCCGCGATCCGGTCGCGCACCCAGCGCAGGCCCTCGATGAGGTCGAGCAGCCCGAGGTTCGGGGAGACCGCCGGCCGGCCGGGTGCGGCGTCCGCGCCGAGGAACCCGAGCACCCCGAGCCGGTAGCCGAGCGCCACGACGACGACCCGCTGCTCCCGCACGAGCGCCGAGGCGTCGTGGATCGCCGCATCCGCGGCGCCTGTGACGTACGAGCCGCCGTGGATCCAGACCATGACGGGCAGCCGCTCGCCGGCGCGGAGGTCGGCCGGGAGCGACACCGAGAGGGTCTGGCAGTCCTCGCCCTGCTCGAGCCCGCCGAGCATGTCCCGGAGGATCGACTCGAGCGACGGCGAGGAGCGCTGCGGCGGCGCGTGCCCGGGTCGGGTCGCATCGATCTCGACGCCGCGGCCGGGTGCCGGAACCGGCCGGGGCTCGGCGAAGCGCGCCGCCTCCGCGTAGCGGATGCCGCGGAGCCGGACGACGCCGTCGCGCTCGATCCCGAGGTAGGTGCCGTGCGGCGTCTCGATGCGGCGGGGCGAGGGGGCGGAGGAGCTCACCCTGGCACCGTATCCGGCGGATCCGAGCGAGCGCCGGTGCCGTCGGCGCACCGCGCAACCTTCGACCACGGGTTGAGACGATTCGGCCCGTGCGCGCGAAACCCCCGCGACCTCCCGGGGTTCCGGGCGCCCCCGCCCTACTGTGGCGGTGTGTGGTCTGCTGATCGACGGGATGAGGACCTCGTGGACGACGAGGAGTCGGCGCCCCGCGCCGAACGCCAGCTGACGGCCCCCCACGCCCTCGATGTCGGGGGCGAGGACTGGGCCTCCGGCAACATCGCCGCGCCCGCGTGGCGCGCATGGCGCGAGGAGCTCGCCGGCATCGGCGGCCGCTCGCCGCTCATCCACTTCCTCGACGCGCCCTCGACGCGCATCGAGCTCTCGACGACGCACCCCGGGGGTCTCGCGCGCTTCATCACGGGCGCGACGACGCTGCTCTCCAACCTCATCCGGGACGACATGGCGCTGCGCACCGCGCGCCGCGCCGCCGACCAGATCGCCGAGAAGGGACTCGAGCTCGCCACCACGCGCGGCATCGACGCCGTCGAGCTCGGCATCGGGATCGCGACCTGGCGCCACGACGCCGTCGACTACTGCGGCCCCATCCTGCTGCGCCCCCTCGCGATCCGGCGCGCCGGCCGCGACTTCGAGGTGAAGCTGCGCGGCGGCCCCCGACTCAACCCCGCCTTCGCGCACGCGCTCGAGACCCAGTTCGGGATCTCGCTCGACGCCGAGGCCTTCGTCGCCCTCACCGACGCCGACGGCACCTTCAAGCCGAACGCCGTCATCGACCAGCTCCGCGCGCTCACCGGGCACCTGCAGGACTTCGCGGTGCAGCCGCGCCTCGTCGTCTCCACCTTCGCGGAGGTCGCGACGGCGATGACCGCCGACGCCGCGACCCTCGAGCACCCCGTCCTCGATGCGCTCGGCGGCAACAAGACCGCGAAATGGACGCTCGAGCAGGCCGTCAACCCGGTCGAGTCGGGCGACCCCGACCGCCGCGAGCCGTCGACCGACACGCTCCTGCTGGACGCGGACGCCGAGCAGGAGCACGTGGTCGCCCAGATCGCGGCCGGCAACTCGCTCGTCGTGAAGACCATGCCCGGCACGGGCGGCACCCAGACGATCGTCAACGCGATCGGCGCGCTCGTCCAGCAGAACAAGCGCGTGCTCGTCACGAGCCCGCGCCGCGCGAGCCTCCGAGCGATCGCCGAGCGCTTCAGCGAGATCGGGCTGCCCGGCGTCGCCGTCTCGCCGCGCAGCCTCCGCCGCGACCTGGTGCGCGGCATCGGCCGCAACGAGAAGGCCCAGTCGCCGCAGGTCGGCGACATCGACGAGGCGCTCGTCCGCCTCCGCAGCGTCCTCCTCGACTACCGCGGTGCGCTGACCCGCCCCGACGGCGCGCTCGGCATCTCCGTGTTCGACTGCGTGACCGAGCTCTCCCGTCTCGCGCTGCTGCCCGATCCGCCCTCGACCGGGGCACGCCTCTCGCGCCGCACCGTCGAGGCGCTCGCCGAGGACCGCACGCTCGCCGCGACGACCATCGTGGATGCCGCCCGGCTCGGCGAGTTCCGCTACGGCCCCGGCGACTCGCCCTGGTACGGCGCGCAGTTCGCGAGCGGCGAGGAGGCGGGTCGCGCCCACGCGCTCGCGAAGCGCCTGCAGGCCGAGGGACTCCCGCGCCTGCTCGTCCGCGCGACCGAGCTCATCGGCTCGACCCGGATGCGCCCCTTCGAGACGGTCGCCGAGCTCGGCGTCTACCTGCGGCTCCTCACCGAGCTGCGCGACACCCTCGACCGCTTCGTGCCGGCCGTCTTCGACCGTCCGCTCACCGAGCTCATCGCCGCCACCGCATCCCGCCGCGACTCGCCCGCCATGACGGCGCCGAACCGCCGTCGGCTCAGGAAGCTCGCGCGCGAGTACGTCCGGCCGGGCATGCACGTCGGCGACCTCCACGAGGCGCTCACCCGCATCCAGCAGCAGCGCCTGCTCTGGCAGCGCTACGTCGCCGCGGGCGTCGCGCCCGAGGTGCCGGTCGGGATCGCCGATGTGCAGGTCGCCTGGCAGCAGGTCGCGCAGGACCTCGCCGTGATCGACGGCCCGCTCGGCCTCACGGGCGAGCAGCGTCTCGAGGCGCTCCCGCTCACCGAGCTCGGCAGCCGCCTCCAGCTGCTCGCCGCCGACAGCGAGGTGCTCGACAACCTGCAGGAGCGCAGCGCGCTCATGGCGACGCTGAAGCATCTCGAGCTCGACCCGCTCATGACCGACCTCTCGGCGCGGCACGTGCCCGAGCACCAGGTCGCCGCCGAGCTCGAGCTCGCGTGGTGGCGGAGCGCCCTCGACTCGCTGCTCGAGAGCGACCGCGCGCTGCTCGGCGCCAACACGGGCGTGCTCGAGCGGCTCGAGGCCGACTTCCGCCTCGTCGACGAGGCGCACGCCTCCGGCAGCGCCCAGCTCCTCGCCTGGCAGCTCGCGGAGAGCTGGAAGATCGGCCTCGTCGACTGGCCGGAGGAGGCGACCGCCCTCAAGCGCGCCCTCACCCGCCCCGGCGCGACCTCGCAGGCCCTCGCCCGCACCGCGCCGCACCTCGCGCGGCCCATCGCGCCGGTGTGGCTCGCCTCGCCCTACGAGATGGCGGAGGTCAGCACCGAGCTCGGCTTCGACGCCGTCCTCCTCGTGGATGCCGGGGCGATGACGATCGCGGAGGCCGTCGGCGGCATCCGCCGGGCCGCCCAGGTCGTGGCCTTCGGCGACCCCGTCACGCAGACCCCCGCCCCCTTCCTCACCGCGATCGGCGACCCCGACGCGGCCGACGAGCTGCCCGCCATCGACCTCGACGAGCTCCACGCGCGCTCGGCGCTCGCGCAGCTCTCCGGCCTCCTCCCGGTGCTCTCGCTCACCCGCAGCTACCGTGCCGGCGGCGAGGACCTCGCCGAGCTCGTCAACCGCCGCTTCTACGCGGGCCGCATCGACTCGCTGCCGTGGGCCGGCTCCTTCCTCGGCCACGGGAGCCTCGTGCTCGACTACGTCGACGACGGGACGGGCCTGCCGGACCCCGTCACGGGATCCGTCGAGAGCGTGGATGCCGAGGTCGACCGGGTCGTGCAGCTGGTGCGCCAGCACGCGACGACCCGCCCGCGCGAGTCCCTCATGGTGGTGACCGCGAGCGAGAAGCACGCCGTGCGCGTGCTCGAGGCGGTGCTCCGCGCGACGGTCGACGACACGGCGCTCTCCGACTTCGTCGCCGCCGACCGGCCCGAGCCCTTCGCGGTGACGACCATCGAGCGCGCCGCCGCGCAGAGCCGCGACCGCGTCGTGTTCTCGCTCGGCTACGGCCGCACGCCGCACGGCCGGGTGCTCTCCGACTTCGGCGCCCTCGGCAAGCCCGGCGGCGAGCGGCTGCTCGCGGTCGCGATGACCCGCGCACGGCGCTCGCTCCACATCGTCACCTGCTTCCGTCCCGCGGACGTCGAGGACGGCCGCATGCGGCACGGCGCCATCGCGCTCGCGGAGATCCTCGACGAGGTCGCCGCCCGCCACGCCGAGCCGGCGCTGCCGGACGACGGCGACCCCATGCTCGTGGACCTCGCCCGCCGCCTCGAGGCGCGCGGGCTGCGGGTCGCCCTCGGCCATCGCGGCAAGCTCGGTCTCGTCGTCGCGAACGGCGGCACCTGCATCGTCGTCGACACGGACGCGGTGCTCATGGGCCGGAGCCTGCGGGAGTCGCTGCGCCTGCGCCCCGAGGTGCTGCGCCGACTCGGCTGGCACTATGCGCGCGTGCACGCCTTCGAGCTCTTCGGCGACCCCGAGGCGGTCGCCGACCGCGTCGCGCGTCTGGCCGGGCTCGCGGCGGGTCCGCGCACGCAGGAGATCCCGATCCAGGGTGCCTGATCCCGAGGACGACGAGGGCGCCTCGGCGGAGCCGCGGCCCGCACGCCGGCGTCGCCGCGTGACGACCGCGCCCCCGGAGGGCTCCGACCCGCATCCCGAGCCGGAGGCCCCGCGGCACGATCGCCGCGAGAACGACGCGCGGATGCGCGCCGAGAAGCCGCCGCACTACTGAGCCGCGGGCGCGGCCTACTTCTCGGGCTGCTGCTGCTGCTGCTGCTGCGCGCCGCTGTTGAAGGCGGGGTGCGACTCGACGCCGCGCTGGCCCGCGTTCTGCGCCGCGAGGAGGTCGCGGATCTCGACGAGCAGGTCGGTCTCGCTCGGCACGGCCGGCGCGGGGGCCTCGTCGTTCTCGCGCTTCTTGAAGGCCTTGGACTTGAGGTAGTTCATCGGCACGATCAGCGCGAAGTAGACGACCGCGGCGATGAGCAGGAACTGGATCAGCGCCGAGAGCACGCGGCCCCAGGAGAGCACGATCGCCTCCGAGCCCTCGCTCGCCTCGCGGATCGTGATGCCGGCGCCCGCGATCGAGTCGGCGTTGAAGAGCAGCGCGATCACCGGGTTGAAGATGCCCTCGACGAGCGCCGTGACGATCGCGGTGAAGGCCGCGCCGATGACGACCGCCACCGCGAGGTCGATGACGTTGCCGCGGAGGATGAAGTCCTTGAATCCCTTGAGCATGAGCGGGGGCTCCCTAGCTGGTCGAGGTGCTGCCGCCGGACGAGGTCGAGCCGCCGGAGGAGGAGGTCGGGGCGGGCGCGCTCGAGGACGAGCCGGAGCCGCCGGAGGAGGACGAGGAGGAGCCCGAGGTCGAGCCCGCGCGGCTGTCCGTCCGGTAGAAGCCCGAGCCGTTGAAGGTCACGCCCACCGCACTGAACAGCTTCCGCAGCCGCCCGCGGCAGCTCGGGCACTCGGTGAGCGAGTCGTCCGTGAAGGACTGCTGGATGTCGAAGGCGTTCCCGCACTCGGTGCAGCGGTAGGAGTAGGTGGGCATGGGTCCTCGGGCGGGTCGTCAGGCGCGGAGCTCGACGATGCCGCTCGGCGTCACGACCCCGTCGACGGGCATGTCGTGGCGCTCGCGCGGGACCTCGTCGATGAGCTCGTCGTCGAAGATCACAGCATAGACGGGCGGGCAGTTCTCCATCGATCCGAGGGTCTTGTCGAAGTAGCCCCGACCCCAGCCCATGCGCAGCCCGCTCCGGTCGACGGCGGCCGCGGGCACGACGATGAGGTCGACCTCGTTGATCGCGATGGGTCCCAGGATCTCGCTCGTCGGGGTCGGCATCCCGAGGATGTCGGACTCCTCCGCCTCGCCGTCGTAGGGCGCCCAGTCGAGGAGGCCGTCGACGCGGGAGATGGGGAGGAGGACGCGGGTGCCGCGGGCGTCGAGCTCGCGCAGCCAGGCGCGCGTGCCCGGCTCGTCGGGCGTGGAGAGGTAGGCGGCGATGGAGGCGGCGCCGATGCGCTCGCTGAGCTCGAGCAGGCGGGCGGTGATGCCCGCCTCGGCGGACTCCCGCTCGCTCGCGGTGCGATTCCGCCGTCGTCGGCGGAGCTCGGCGCGGAGGGCGCGCTTCCGGTCCTCGATGTCGTCCGACACACTGCGATTCTAGGTGCGCCGCCCGCTATGTTTGACGAATGGCCCCCGTCACGAAAGCCGTCGTCCCGGCCGCAGGCCTCGGGACCCGCTTCCTGCCCGCGACCAAGGCGATGCCGAAGGAGATGCTCCCCGTCGTCGACAAGCCCGCGATCCAGTACGTCGTCGAGGAGGCGGTCGCCGCCGGCCTCACCGACGTGCTCATGATCACGGGCCGCAACAAGAACGCGCTCGAGAACCACTTCGACCGCGTCGGCGAGCTGGAGTCGACGCTCGAGCGCAAGGGCGACTCCGACAAGCTCGAGAAGGTCAACTACTCGACCGGCCTCGCGGACGTCCACTACCTCCGCCAGGGGGACCCGAAGGGCCTCGGCCACGCGGTCCTCCGCGCGAAGATGCACGTCGGCCACGAGCCCTTCGCGGTGCTGCTCGGCGACGACCTCATCGACCACCGCGACGTGCTCCTCACGCGCATGCTCGACGTGCAGCAGCAGCGCAGCACGACGATCGTGGCGCTCCTCGAGGTCGACCCCTCGGTCGCGCACCTGTACGGCATCGCGACCGTCGAGCCCACCGACGAGGAGGACGTGGTGCGGATCACGGGACTCGTCGAGAAGCCCGCGCCCGGCACGGCGCCCTCGAACCTCGCCATCATCGGGCGCTACGTCCTGCGCCCCGAGATCTTCGACATCCTCGAGCGCACCGAGCCCGGCAAGGGCGGCGAGATCCAGCTCACCGACGCGCTGCAGGAGATGGCGGACGGTCCCGACTGGGCGGGCGGGGTCCACGGCGTCGTCTTCCGCGGCCGCCGCTACGACACGGGCGACCGGGCCGACTACATCAAGGCGGTCGTGCAGCTCGCGGTCGAGCGCGAGGACCTCGGTCCCGAGCTCCGCCCGTGGCTGCGCGAGTTCGCGGCGGGACTGGGTGACGGCGATGGGGATCCCGACCCTTCGTGACGGCGAGGTCGCGATCCGGCCGATCCGGCTCCGGGACGCGCGCGCCCTCGAGCGCGAGCTCGTCGAGAACCGCCGCTGGCTGCGCCGGTGGGAGGCGACCAGCCCGCACGGCCCCGCCGCCTTCGACGCGCGCGCCGGCATCCGCGCCCTCCTCGCGAATGCGCGCGCCGGCCTCGGGGCGCCGTTCGCGATCGAGGTGGGCGGCGAGTTCGCGGGGCAGCTCAACGTCTCCGGCATCGTCTACGGCTCGCTCTCCTCGGCGACGATCGGCTACTGGGTCTCGGAGCGCTTCGCGGGCCGCGGCGTGACGCCCGCGGCGGTCGCGCTCGCGACCGACCACTGCTTCTTCGGGCTGGGGCTGCACCGCATGGAGATCTGCATCCGCCCGGAGAACAAGGCCAGCCTCCGGGTGGTCGAGAAGCTCGGCTTCCGCTACGAGGGTCTGCGCCGGCGGTACATCCACATCGACGGCGACTGGCGCGACCACTTCTGCTTCGCCCTCACGGTCGAGGAGCTCCCGCAGGGTCTGCTCCGGCGCTGGCGCGACGGACGCGTGCCGGCGAGCGCCGCGACCATCCCGGACCAGGACCGCGTCGCGGCCATGCGGCCGCTCCGCTACCCCTGAGGCGGGGCCCGGCCGCGCATCCGCCGATCCCGCTCCGAGATCGGCGGCGCCCGGGGTGGCGCGCCGCCGCGCCCGCATCCCGCCCGTACCGTGTGCGCATGGAGTTCACCGGGGGCAGCACGGGCATCATGCTCCTCGTGGCCGCGGTCCTCTGGTTCGCCTACCTCGTGCCGACCTGGGTGCGCCGAAGCGAGTACCTCGCGACGGAGCGCAACGCGACCCGGCTGCAGCAGACGCTGCGCATCATGGCCGAGTCCGCGGAGGTCCCCGAGCAGGTGCGCCTCGAGGTCCGGGCCCGGGATGCGGCGGCGCAGGAGCGCGTGCTCCGCGCCCGCGAGAAGGAGGCCGAGCTCCGGCGCCGCGCCCGCGAGCGCGCCGCCCTCGAGGAGCTCGCCCGCCACCGCGACCCGCTCGTGGAGCGCGTCGAGCTCGCCCGCCGCCGCCAGCGCCGCACCCGCCTCGCCGCCACGCTCGTCCTGCTCGGCGCGCTCGCCGCGGCCGGCATCCAGATCGTCCTCATGGCGACGACGGGCGCGGTCGCCGCGTCGTGGGCGGTGCTCGCGGTCGCCGGCGTCGCCGTCTCCCTCGCGCTCGGCACCCACCGTCAGCTCGCGAAGCGCCGCATCCGCCTGCCCAGGATCGCGGAGGCCGCCACGCCGCGACGCCGCGTCGAGCGGCGCGCGGAGCCGGTCGAGCGCGCCGAGCCGCGGCCGGCCGCGGACCGGTCGTGGACGCCCGTGCCCGTGCCGCGCCCCCGCTACCTCGGGCAGCCCGAGCACCAGGAGCTCCGCCCCCAGCCGGACGCCGAGCAGCTCATGCGCGACGCCTCCGAGGCGGCGCAGGCGGCGCTGCGCGCGGCGCACCGCGCGCCCGAGGTGCTCGCGTTCCCGATGCCGACCGAGCCAGTGCGCCGCCGGGCGGAGACGCCCGCTCCGGTGCCCGCCGCACCCGCCGCCGCGAGCGCCTCGACGGCGCCCGCGCGCCCGGCTGCGACCGGGTCGACCCCCGCGGCCCCGAGCCGCTGGTCGCGGATGGGCCTCGTCGACGACCTCGACGCACAGGCCGCCCCCGACGTCGATGCGATGCTCCGCCGCCGCCGGGCGGCCGGCTGAGCGGATGAGCTCGCTCGAGCGGCACGACGACTACGACGGCCCCGCCCTCGACGAGGCCGAGTTCCCCGGCGAGCCGATCGACCGCATCCGCGGCTGGCTGGCGGAGGCCGAGGCGACGGGGATGCCGGACCCGAACGCCATGGTCCTCTCGACCGTCGACCCCGACGGCGCGCCCTCCAGCCGGACCGTGCTGCTCAAGGCGATCGAGGGCGGACGGCTCGAGTTCGTGACGAACGCCGGCTCTCGGAAGGGCCGCGCGCTCGCGCACGAGTCCCGCGTCGGGCTCCTCTTCCCCTGGTATCCGCTGCGACGGCAGGTCGTGATCCAGGGCACGGCGGCCCCGGCCCCCGAGGCGATCAGCGACGCCTACTGGGCGAGCCGACCGCGGGGTTCCCAGCTCGGCGCCTGGGCGAGCGAGCAGTCGCAGCCGATCGGATCGCGCGAGGACCTCGACCGGCGGGTCGCGGAGGCGGAGGCGCGCTTCGCCGGGCAGCACGCGATCCCGAGGCCCGATGGCTGGGGCGCCTGGCTCGTCGAGCCGCATCGGATCGAGTTCTGGCAGGGGCGACCCTCGCGGGTCCACGACCGCATCCTCCTCAGCCGCGACGAGGGTGCGCCGGCCGGCTGGCGGGTGGAGCGGCTGCAGCCGTGATGCGGGCATGCTCCCGAGGGTGATGCGGCCGGCCGTCGCGCGCGTCACGCGCACGCGCTGGTTCCGGCGCCACGGGCCGCGGATCATGCCCCGGCTCGAGCGCGTCGTGTCGGCGCTGACGGGCGGCCGGGTCGTGTCGAGCGGCCTCATCGTGCCCTCGCTCGTGCTCCACACTCGGGGTGCCCGGAGCGGCGAGCCGCGCCGCGTCGAGCTCATGTGCTGCCCGACGGAGGGCGGCGCCATCTACGTGACCGGCAGCAACTTCGCGCGCGAACGGCACCCCGCCTGGACCTGGAACCTGCTCGCGCATCCCGAGGCGGAGATCGAGTTCCGCGGCCGCCGCATCCCCGTCCGCGCCGCGCTCGTGCCGGACGAGGAGCGGGAGGCCGTGTGGGCCGAGCTGGAGCGGAACTGGCCCGGCTACCGTGGCTACGAGCGGGCCGCCGGGCGGGTGCTGCGGATCTTCCGGCTCGAGCCGCGCTGAGCCCCGTCTCGATTTCGGCGGAGGTCGCCGCGCGTGATAGCGTTGCCTGGTTCTCGGGGCTGTGGCGCAGTTGGTAGCGCGTCTCGTTCGCAATGAGAAGGTCAGGGGTTCGATTCCCCTCAGCTCCACCAGAACAGAAGGGCCCGGCGCGATGCGCCGGGCCCTTCGTCGTGCGGAGCTCGCCGACTAGGCGTCGCCGAGCGGCACCTCGCCGCCGCCGTCGAGCAGCCAGTTGTAGCGGAGCCGGAGCGCCCGCTCGGTGCTCGCGACGATGCCGCCGACGACGAGCGCGACGTTCGCCCACGGCGGCAGCACGAGCGGCGAGCGGATGGGGTCGATGTGCTCGGCGAGGAACGGCAGCGAGGTGACGGTCTCGACGAGCTGCGGCAGCCCGAGCGCGAGGGCGACGACGAGCACGACGATCGATGCGGCGCCCATCGCCCGACTGAGCCCCGGTCGGCGGCGGTCCAGCCGCGCCCGCCGTCCCTCGGCGGAGGCGGGGTCGGGGGCGAGCTGGCGGGCGGATCCCGCCTCCCGCCCGTCCGCGTCGAGCGGCACGAAATGGCAGCGCTTCAAGCCGAAGCTGCTCGCGGCGACCTCGATGCGCCCGCCCGGGACGGGGAAGACGGCCGGCAGCTTCGAGACCGCCTGATTCGCGCCGTCGAGGTAGAGGCGGGCGCGCACCTCGCCGTCGTCGCCGTCGCCCATGAGCCGGACGTCGACCGACCAGAGCCGGGGCCGGCCATCGGCGTCGGGCAGGCGGATGTGGAAGAGCGTCCGGGTGAACGGCTGCCACCAGCGGTACCGCCGGAGCTCGTGGCCGTCGCCCGGCCGGACCTTCTTCCCTCGCATGCGGCCGCTATCGGCGCGGGTGGGACGGCAGCCCCGCGCGGCCTAGGCCAGCAGCGCCCGTGCCGTCTCCAGGTCGGTCACGAGCACGTGGATCCAGCCGCCCTCAGCGGCCGCGCGGATGGCGGCGAGCTTGCGGGCGCCGCCCGCGATGCCGACGATGCGCGGGATGGCGCGCAGCTGCCCGCTGCCGATGCCGACGACGCGGTCGTGGAGCTCGGCGTCGACGAGCTCGCCGTCGGGGCCGAAGAAGCGCAGGCAGACGTCCCCGACGGCGCCGTGCTCGCGGAGCGCATCGCGGTCGGGTGCCGAGACGGCGTTGCCGGAGGACTCGAGCAGCGGCGAGGGCTCGAGGCTGCCGATGCCGACGAGGGCGACGGTGAGGTGCGCCCAGAGCTCGGCGACGTCCCCGATGTAGCGGTCGCCGAGGAGGGCGTCGCGCACGGCGGGGGAGGCGACGATGCCGGGGGCGGGGAGGAACCGCGCATCGGCGCCGGTCACCTGGGCGAGCCGCTCGGCGAGGTGGGTCGCCTGCACCTGCACGCTGGGCGAGCCGACGCCGCCGATGAGCTGGACGACCTCGACGGCGCTGCGGGTGCCTCGGGGCTGCATGGAGTCGACGGTCGCGAGCAGGGTCGAGGACCAGGAGGAGATGCCGATGCGGTCGGAGCCGGTGAGCGTCGCCTCGAGGTACTGGGCGCCCGCGCCGCCGAGGGCGGAGAGGAGCGCGGACTCGCTGTCGGAGGGCGCCTCGGTGATGACGGCGTCGGCGAGGCCGAAGCGGTCCCGGAGCGCGTCCTCGATCTCGGAGTAGACGCCCGCGGGCGGGATGACGACGGTGCGCACGATGCCGGTGTCGGCGGCCTCCTTGAGGAGCCGGGAGACGCGCGACTGCGAGACGTGGAGGCGCTGGGCGATCTCCGGCTGTCGAAGACCCTGCTCGTGGTACAGCCGCGCGACCTTCGTCATGAGGTTGAGCCGGTCGGCGTTCGCGGCGCGGCGGGGCGCGGGGTCCAGGGCCACGTGCCCTCCTTCTCGGTGCTCGGGCGTGATCTCGCAGTCTAGACCCGCACGAGCGTTTGGGGTAGATATTCACTGTTGACATATCGAGTCGGCATCGTGAGGATTGGGGTAGCCCCGCACCCAATGAATAGGTATGCAGCAATGACGCACAGGCTCACCGCCGACCCGACCCAGATCGCGGACTGGGAGCACGCGCGCACCGCGATCGCCGACGCCGCCGATGCCGCCGCTCGCGACGAGCTCATCCGGGAGCGCGCGAACTGGACCCGCCGGAGCATCGTGCGCATGATCGACGGCGCCCGGGCCGGCCACATCGGCGGCGACCTCTCCGTGACCGACATCCTCACGGTCCTCTTCAACGCCGTCCTCGACATCGACCCGGCCGACCCCGACCGCGCCGACCGCGACCGCTTCATCCTCAGCAAGGGGCACTGCGCCGCCGCGCTCTACTCGACGCTCGCCTGGTGCGGCTACTTCGCGCCGGACGAGCTCTCGACCTTCATGTCGCCGATGTCGGCGCTTAACGGCCACCCGAACCGCGTCAAGGTGCCCGGCGTCGAGACGAACACCGGCCCGCTCGGGCACGGCCTCCCCGTCGGCGTCGGCACCGCGCTCGGCGCGCGCCTGCTCGGCACCGGATCGCGCACGGTCGTCGTCCTCGGCGACGGCGAGATGCAGGAGGGCAGCAACTGGGAGGCGCTCATGGCGGCCGCCCACTACGAGCTCGACAACCTGACGATCGTCGTCGACCGCAACCGTCTCCAGCAGGGCGCCCGCACCGAGGACACGAACCGCCTCGACCCGCTCGACGAGCGGCTCGCCAGCTTCGGCTGGGAGGTGCGCGTCGTCGACGGGCACGACTACGGCCAGCTCCTCGAGGCCTTCGGGCCCTCGACGACCGGCCGCCCCGTCGCGATCGTCGCGAACACCGTCAAGGGCAAGGGCGTCTCCTTCATCGAGGATCGCGTCGAATGGCATCACAAGGTCCCGTCGGCCGAGCAGGTCGCGACCGCACTGGAGGAGCTGGCATGAGCGCCGAGACCAGCGCGGCGCCCGCCGTGCACGACAACCGCATCGCCTTCGCCGAGCAGCTCATCGAGCTCGCGCGCACCGACGAGCGCATCGTCGCCGTCTGCAACGACTCGGTCGGCTCCTCGAACCTCACCGCCTTCCGCGACGAGTTCCCGGACCGGCTCATCAACGTCGGCATCGCCGAGCAGGACATGGTGGGCGTCGGCGCCGGCCTCGCGAACGCGGGCCTCATCCCCTTCGTCTGCGCGGCCTCGCCGTTCCTCACGGGGCGCTCGCTCGAGCAGGTGAAGGCGGACGTCGCCTACAGCCGCCACAACGTCATCCTCTGCGGCATGAGCCCCGGCATGGCCTACGGCGAGCTCGGCCCCACGCACCACTCGGTCGAGGACCTCTCCTGGCTCCGCGCGCTGCCCGGCCTCGACATCCTCGTGCCGGCCGATCGCGCGCAGACGCGCGACGCGGTCCGCCAGGCGGCGGCAGACCCCCGGCCGATGTTCATCCGCGTCGGCCGGCACAAGGTGCCCGACGTCACGCCCGAGGGCGCGGTGCTCGAGCGCGGCCGGATCGACCGTCTCCGCGACGGCGAGGACGTCACGATCGTCGCGACCGGCACGCTGGTCTCGCGTGCGCTCGCCGCCGCCGACGCGCTCGAGGCGCGGGGGATCTCGGCCGCCGTGCTCAACGCCGCCTGGATCGCCCCGTTCGACACGGCCGCGATCGAGGAGGCCGCCCGCGGCACGCGCGCGATCGTCACGGCGGAGGAGGCGAACACGGCCGGCGGGCTCGGCGCCGCGGTCGCCTCGGTCGTCGGACAGCTGACGCTTGACCGACATGTGTCGCTCCGTATCCTTGGACTCACCGAGTTCGCGCCGACCGGGAGCACCGACGTCCTCCTCGAGCACTTCGGGCTCACCGCCGATGGCATCGTCGCCGCAGCCGAGGAGGCGCTCGTCTCATGACCCGGCCCGCGGCGGATGCGCCGCTCCTGATCGCCGTCGATCAGGGAACCAGCGCGACCAAGGCGGTCGCGGTGGCCCGCGACGGCAGCATCGTCGCGGACGCGTCGGTGCCCCTCGCGCAGCAGCACCCCGCCTCCGGCTGGGTGGAGCAGGACCCGCTCGAGATCGCGCAGAGCGTCGTCGACGCGGTCGAGCGCGTGCTCGCGCAGATCGACCCCGCGCGCGTCGCCGGGCTGGGCCTGAGCTCGCAGCGCGAGTCGGCGCTCGCGTGGGACCTCGAGACCGGCGACCCGCTCGGCGCGATGCTCGGCTGGCAGGACCGGCGCACCGCGGCCACGGCGCGCGGGCTCCTCGACGCGGGCCACGGCGAGCGGGTCCGCCAGATCACCGGCCTCCCGATCGATCCCATGTTCTCCGCGCTGAAGCTCGCCTGGCTCCTCGACCGCCACGACCCCGACCGCACCCGCTCGCGCGCCGGCCGGCTCGCGGTCGGCACGGTCGACGCCTGGCTGCTCTGGCGCCTCACGGGCGAGCACCGCATCGAGGCGGGCAACGCGAGCCGCACGCAGCTGCTCGACCTCGCCACCGCCGACTGGTCGGATGAGCTCCTCGAGCTCTTCGGCATCCCGCGCGAGGTGCTCCCGGCGGTCGTCGCGAGCGACGCCCCGAGCGCGCCCGTCCGCGGCATCGCGGGCCTCCCCGACGGCACCCGCATCCACGCGGTCCTCGGGGACTCGCACGCCGCCCTCTACGGGCACGGCGTCCGCGCACCCGGCGCCGTGAAGACGACCTACGGCACCGGCTCCTCCGTCATGGGCCTCCTGCCCGAGGGCGCGGATGCCGGCCGCGGCCTCGCCCGCACGCTCGCCTGGCAGATCGACGGGGAGGCGCGCACCGCCTTCGAGGGGAACATCCTCGCGACCGGGGCGACCCTCGTCTGGCTGGCCCGCCTCCTCGGCTCCACGCCCGCGCAGGTCATGGAGCTCGCGGCCGCCGCCGAGCCGGGCGAGCTCGACCTCGTCCCCGCCTTCGCCGGCCTCGGCGCCCCCTGGTGGGACGAGGACGCGCGCGCCGTGCTCGTCGGCTTCGACCTCGGTGCGGGCGCCGGCCAGATCGCGCGCGCCGCAGCGGAGTCCATCGTGCTCCAGGTCGAGGACGTCCTCGAGGCCGCGGACGCCGCGGTCGGCACCCGGATCGAGCTCGTCCTCGCCGACGGCGGACCGAGCGCCAACCCGTGGCTCATGCAGCTCCAGGCCGACCTCGGCGGCCGCGTCGTCCGACCCTCGGCCGCGGCCGAGCTCTCGGCGCTCGGCGCCGCGCACCTCGCCGGCCGCGCCGTCGGGATCTGGAGCGACGCGGAGCTCGCCGCGCTCCCGCGCTCCCGCGCGGAGGTCGCGCCGCAGCTCGACCGTGCGTCCGTCGCGGCACGCCGGTCCCGCTGGCTCGACGCCGTCGCCCGCGCGCGCACGGCCCCCGTGATCGTCCCCGACCTCCTCCCCGTCCCCGACCCCGCCGACCAGCCCGCGCGCTGACACGGACCCGAACTGCAAAGGAGCAGGTGAGCGAATGAGCCCGACCACGCGAGAGACGACGACCCGCCTCCGCCCCTGGATGATCGCCGTCCCGGTGATCGCCGTGGTGCTCGTGCTCGCGGCCTTCAACGTGAAGGTCGTGAGCACCGAGGAGGCCGACGCGGGCGCCGCCGGCGGCTTCGACGCGGCGACCTTCGCCGAGGAGGAGTACCCGGGCATCGCGGGCGCCGTGGAGGCGGACGCGATCGATCTCGCCGATCTGCTCCAGCAGCTCGCCGACGGGGCGGAGGAGTCCGAGCTCGGGCACACCTCGGGCGCCTCGAGCGCCTTCGCCTTCCCGGTCACCTTCACCGCCACCGCGGGGGAGGCGACGCCGCCCGTCATGCCGGTGTCCGTGGAGGGGGTCCCGGACGACGTCACGGTGCAGGTGCAGGTGGGCCCCGCCGTCAACGGCACCGCGCTGCGGGATGTCACGGGCGAGATCTCCTTCAACGAGTTCACCAACCAGCTCGAGTACCAGAACGTCGGCACCGAGCTCAACAACCGCGCTCGCGCCGAGGTCCTCGACGACTTCGACGCGGCGGCCGCCGAGGGGAAGCAGATCGTCGTGACGGGCGCCTTCCTCCGGGTGAACCCCTCGCTCGTCTCGGTCGTGCCCGTGAAGATCGAGGTGCTGGGATGACGGCCGCCGCGACCGGGACCGGCGTCGTCATGCGCGCGGTCGGGATCACGAAGCAGTACGGCGGGACGCGCGCGCTCAAGGGCGTCGACTTCGAGATCCGCCGCGGCGCCGTGACGGTGCTGTTCGGCGAGAACGGCGCCGGCAAGTCGACGCTCATGAAGATCCTCTCCGGCGTCGAGACGCCGACCTCCGGCGCGCTCGAGCTGGACGGCGAGGAGGTCGCGCTGCGCGGGACGGTGCACGCCGTCTCGCTCGGGATCGCGATCATCCACCAGGAGCTGAGCCTCTGCCCGAACCTCTCCGTGCGGGACAACATCTTCATGGGGCGCGAGCTCGCCCGGGGCGGGATCGTCGTCGACGACCGCACGCAGGGCGACATCACGCGCGGCCTCCTCGAGCGGCTCGAGGAGCCCATCGACCCGCGCACGCTCGTCGCCGACCTCCGGCTCGGCCAGCAGCAGGTCGTCGAGATCGCCCGCGCCCTCGCCGGCGAGGCCCGCGTGCTCATCATGGACGAGCCGACCTCCGCCCTCTCCGGCAGCGAGGTCGAGGTGCTCTTCAAGGTGATCCGCGAGCTCACCGCCGCGGGCGTCGCGATCGTCTACATCTCGCACCACCTCGAGGAGGCGCTCGAGATCGCCGACCACGCGGTCGTGTTCCGCGACGGCGAGCTCGTCGCGCAGGCCGAGGCCGCCGACATCGACATCGAGTGGGTGATCGCGAACATGGTGGGCCGCAGCATCGGCGACCTCGCCCCCGACCTCCTCGAGGAGTTCGGCCCGGTCGCGCTCTCGCTCAGCGGGGTCAGCGTCGGCGACCCCGCGAACTCCTCCCGGCTCAGCGTCGACTCGCTCGACCTCGAGGTGCGCGAGGGCGAGATCGTCTGCCTCTACGGGCTCATGGGCGCCGGCCGCACCGAGCTGCTCGAGGCGCTCGCCGGGCGGGGGCGCGTGCTCTCCGGCACCGTCACCGTGAAGGGCCGCGAGCTCGACGCCGAGACGATCGCCGAGCGCATCCAGCTGGGCCTCACGCTCGTCCCCGAGGACCGCCAGCGCGACGGGCTCGTCCAGACCATGTCGGTCGGGCAGAACCTCTCGCTGTCGGCGCTCGGCGCCTTCGTCCGCGGCCTGTTCGTCTCGGACCGTCGCGAGAAGACGGCGATCGCGGAGGGCGTGCGCGACGTGCGCGTCAAGACCTCCGGGCCCACGGCATCCATCACCTCGCTCAGCGGCGGGAACCAGCAGAAGGTCGTCATCGGCAAGGTGCTCATGACCCGGCCCGACGTGCTCCTGCTCGACGAGCCCTCGCGCGGCATCGACGTCGGCGCGAAAGCCGAGATCTTCGGCCTCATGGCGCGCGAGGCGCGCCGCGGGCTCGCCGTCCTGTACGCGACGAGCGAGGTCGGCGAGGCGCTGACGACCGCCAACCGCATCATCGTCATGTCGAAGGGGCGGATCGTCCGCGAGTTCGACCCGAGGACCACCACCCGCGAAGAGCTCATGGTCGCCAGCGGCGAGGGCACGCACGACACGAAGGGAGCGGCACAGTGACCGCGACGACGACCGACCGGGCCGGAGCCCGCCGCCTCGACTGGGGCGCCCTCCTGCTCGAGGGGCGCGCCTTCATCGCGCTCATCGTGCTCATCATCGTGTTCGCGCTGCTGTCGGACTCGTTCCTCACGCTGAACAACGTCATCACCATGACGCGCCACGTCGCGATGAACGCGATCCTCGCCCTCGGGATGCTGTTCGTGATCCTCAAGGGCGGCATCGACCTGTCGATCGGCTCGACCGTCGGGCTCTCCGGCGTCGTCGCGGGCGTGCTCCTCCAGGGGCTGCGCATCGACTCGCTGGATGTCGTGCTCTATCCCGCCGTCTGGGTCGTGATCCTCTGCTCGCTCGCGGTCGGCACCCTCGTCGGCTTCGTGAACGGCTTCCTCATCACGCGCTTCAACGTCGCGCCGTTCATCGCGACGCTCGGCATGCTCTACGTGGCGAGAGGCGCGGCGCTGCTCATCTCGAACGGGTCGACGTACCCGCGCCTCGGCGGCGACCCGGAGCTCGGCAACACGGGCTTCAACCTCATCGGCGGCGGCCGCCTCCTCGGCGTGCCCTCCGCGATCTGGATCATGATCGTCTTCGCGATCATCGCCGTCTTCGTGCTCCGCAAGACGCCCTTCGGCCGCTGGGTCTACGCGACCGGCGGCAACGAGCGGGCCGCCGAGCTCGCGGGCGTGCAGGTCAAGAAGGTCAAGCTCCGCGTCTACATGATCAGCGGATTCTGCGCCGCGACCGCGGGTCTCATCATCAGCTCCGAGCTGACGGCCGCGGCACCCCAGACCGGCGAGACCTTCGAGCTCAACGCCATCGCGGCGGTCGTCATCGGCGGCGCGGCGCTCACCGGCGGCCGCGGCAACGTCCGGGGCGTGCTCCTCGGCGCCTTCGTCATCGGCTTCCTCAGCGACGGCCTCGTCATCGTCGGCGTCTCGACGTTCTGGCAGGTCGCCATCAAGGGCGCCGTCATCATCCTCGCGGTCGTCCTCGACCAGGCCCAGCAGCGCATCACGCGCTCCAAGAACGCCGCCCTCGCGGCCGCCGGGAAGGACTCGCCCCCCACCGGGGCGACGCCGACCGCGGCATCGCCAGACTCCGACAGCGCATCCGTGCACCAGCGCTGACCGGACCAGCCGCCCGGCAGAGCCGTCGGCCGGCCCCCCAAGGAACCAGGAAGGTACCCAGCAATGAAGCGAAGCAGCATCTTCACGGCCCTCGCGACCGCCTCGGTCGCCGCGCTCGCCCTCGCGGGCTGTGCGGCGGGCGACGGCGACGAGCCCGCCGAGGGCGGCGAGGCCGGCGGCCTCATCGCCATCATCACGCCCGCCCAGGAGAACCCGTTCTTCAAGGCGGAGGCCGACGCCGCGAAGGCGGAGGCGGAGGAGCTCGGCTACGAGACCTCCGTCTCGTCCCACGACGACGACCCGAACAAGCAGTCGGAGCTCATCGACGCCGCCATCAGCCAGGGCGCCAAGGCCATCGTGCTCGACAACGCCGGCGCCGACGCCTCCGTCGGCCCCATCCAGAAGGCGGAGGACGCGGGCGTGCCCGTCTTCCTCATCGACCGCGAGATCAACGAGACCGGCATCGCGAAGGCGCAGATCGTCGCGAACAACGCGCAGGGCGCGGCGGCGGTCGCCGAGGAGTTCGTGGCGGCGCTGCCCGACGGCGGCAACTACATCGAGCTCACCGGCAAGGAGACGGACACCAACGCGGGCGTCCGCTCGGAGGCCTACGCGAGCGTCATCTCGCAGTACCCGGAGCTGACCTCGGTCGCGCAGGAGACCGCGAACTGGAGCCAGGACGAGGCCTTCGCGAAGGTCGAGACCCTCCTCCAGCGCAGCCAGGACGTGCAGGGCATCATCGCCGGCAACGACACGATGGCGCTCGGCGCCGTCGCGGCCGTCGAGGCGGCGGGCCTGCTCGACCAGATCGTCATCGCCGGCTTCGACGGCAGCCCGGATGCCGTGCAGGCGATCAAGGACGGCAAGCTCCTCGCGACCGGCCTCCAGCCCGCCGTGCAGATCTCGGAGCTCGCCGTGCAGCAGGCCGACGAGTTCATCCGCACGGGCGAGACCGGCGCCGAGGAGAAGCAGTCGATCGACTGCATCGTCATCAACGCCGACAACGCCGAGCAGTACACCCTGTTCGCGCTCGAGGGCTAGACCCGAGCCGAGCACCCGGCCGGGGCGCCTGAGCGCGGCGCCCCGGCCCCCACCACGACGGGAGATACGAGGAAGACATGACCGACGAGCAGAAGTTCGGTGCCGGGATCTGGCACTTCGCCACCTACGTGGACCGCTACGCGACGGACGGCTACGGCGAGCCGCGCAGCATCCTCGACGCGATCCGACTCGCGGGCACCGTCCGCGATCTCTCGGTCGTCGACCTCAACTGGCCGTTCTTCGGCGGGGACTTCTCGAACGAGCAGGTCGGCGCGGCCCTCGACGAGGCCGGGCTCTCCGTCATCGGCATCACGCCGGAGATCTACACGCGCCAGTTCGCGAAGGGCTCGTTCACGAACCCCGACCCGGGTGTCCGCGAGCTCGCGCACGAGCTGATCACCGACGCGGCGGATGTGGTCCGCCACTTCGGCGCCGACTACGTGAAGCTGTGGCCGGGGCAGGACGGCTGGGACTACCCGTTCCAGGTCGACCACGGCGCGCTCTGGAAGCAGTCGCTCGACGGCGTCGGCCGGCTCGCGAGCGAGAACCCCGACCTCAAGTTCGTCATCGAGTACAAGCCGCGCGAGCCCCGGGTCCACATGAGCTTCGACTCGGTGTCGCGCACCCTCCTCGGGATCGAGCGGATCGGCCTGCCGAACGTCGGCATCCTCCTCGACTTCGGGCATGCGCTGTTCGGGGGCGAGTCGCCGGCCGACTCGGCGCAGCTCGCGATCGACTACGGCCGGCTCTTCGGCATGGATGTCAACGACAACCTGCGCAGCTGGGACGACGACATGATCGCGGGCTCCGTGCACCCCATCGAGCTCTTCGAGTTCTTCTGGACGCTCGAGAAGAACGACTGGAAGGGCGTGTGGCAGCTCGACCAGTTCCCCTTCCGCGAGGACAGCGTGGAGGCGGCGGATTTCGCGATCGACTTCCTCAAGCGCGTGCAGGGCGGCCTCGGGCGCCTCGACGTCGAGGGCCTCATGGCGGCGCAGGAGCGCCACGACGCCGTCGCCGCGAACCGCATCGCGCAGCAGGCCCTCTACGGGGCCTGAGCGGCGCGGACGGGGAGCCCGCGATGCGCCCGTCGGCGGCCGGCCCGGCCGTTCCGCCGGCGGCGCGCCTCGCGCTCCTCGTGCGGCTCGCGAGGATGTACCACGAGGAGGGGCTGCGGCAGCCCGAGATCGCGGAGCGCACCAGGATCTCGCAGTCGCAGGTCTCCCGGCTCCTCCGCGAGGCGGTCGAGGCGGGCATCGTCCGCACGGTGGTCGTCTCGCCCGAGGGCGTCAGCGCCGACCTCGAGGAGCGGGTCCGCGAGCGGCTCGGGCTCGCCGACGTGATCGTCGCCTCGGTCGACGAGCGCGACGAGGAGGGGCTGCTCCGCGCGCTCGGCGGTGCGGCCGCCTCCTACCTCTCCACGACGCTCCTCCCCAGCGACCGAATCGGCATCTCCTCCTGGTCGGCGTCCCTGCTCGCCACCGTGGATGCGATGGTCGCCCGCCCGGGCGGGCGGGCGCGCGAGGTGGTCCAGCTCATCGGGGGCATCGGCGTCCCGGAGGTGCAGGTGCAGGCGACGCGCCTCGCCGATCGGCTCGCCCGGGTCACGGGCGCCGCGCCCCGCTTCTTCCCTGTGCCGGGCATCGTCGGCAGCGCCGCCGCGCGGGATGCGATCCTCGCCGATCCCTACCTCGCCGACCTCGGCGCGCACTGGCGGCGGATCACCGTCGCGCTCGTGGGGATCGGCGCGGTCGAGCCCTCGCCGCTGCTCGCGAGCTCCGGCAACGCGGTGAGCCGCGAGGACCTCGAGGCGCTCGTCGCGGCCGGCGCCATCGGCGACATCTGCCTCCGCTTCTTCGATGCGGCGGGGGAGCCCGTGGCGACGGCGCTCGACGGCCGCGTGCTCGGCATCCCCGCCGGACCGCTCCGCGGCATCCCGAGGACCGTCGCGGTCGCGGGCGGCGAGCGCAAGCTCGCGGCCATCCGGGCGGCGGCGCTCGGCGGCTGGATCGACGTGCTCGTCACCGACTCGCGCACGGCGCGGGCGCTGCTCGGCTGAGCTCAGTCGAACACGACGCCCTTCTGCAGGATGAAGCAGCTGTAGGGCTCGGACTCCAGGCAGTGCACGACGAGGACGCACTCGCGCGCCGCCGCGTAGAAGGTCTCGCGGGGGATGACCTCGTACTCGAGCCGGCTGCCGTGCTCGGCCGAGGCGAGGCGGAGGACCTCGTCCTGTGTGGCGGTCGTGACCGCCGCATCGCCGTCGGTCTCCATCCGGGCGAGCGGGCGCTCGACGAAGTCGTCGAGCGGGAGGACGGAGAGGATCGCGGTCATCGCGCGCACCGCGGTCACCTCGCCGAGGCGGATGACGGGCGCGCCGGCCGAGTTCGCCGGGTAGTTGCGGTCGACGAGGAGCAGTCGATCGGCATGGCCCATCTCATCCAGCGCCTTGAGCAGCGCTCCCGACAGCAGCGGATCGATCCCCTTGAGCATGGTCGAACGGTAGCGCACCGCGGGTGTCGCTGAATAGGCAGTCGCATCCGCTTGGATTCGCGCTCTCTGTCGCCTCCGTGGAACACTCGGACCATGCCGCTCTCGTCCATCCCCGACGTCGTCGCCGAGCTCGCCGCCGGCCGACCGGTCATCGTCGTCGACGACGAGGATCGCGAGAACGAGGGCGACGTCGTCCTCGCCGCCCAGCACGCGACGCAGCCCTGGATCGCCTGGCTCGTGCGCAACTCCTCCGGCTTCATCTGCGCCCCCATGACGAACGAGCTCGCCGACCGGCTCGCGCTCCCGCTCATGGTCGCCGACAACGAGGACCCGCGCGGCACCGCCTACACCGTGACGGTGGATGCGGCCGACCGGCTCTCGACCGGCATCAGCGCCGCCGACCGCGCCCACACGCTGCGTGTCCTCGCCGACCCCGCCTCGGCTCCGAGCGCGCTCACCCGACCCGGCCACATCCTCCCGCTCCGCGCGGTCGAGGGCGGCGTGCTCGAGCGCGACGGGCACACGGAGGCGGCGATCGACCTGCTCCGCCTCGCCGGGCTCGAGCCGGTGGCCGCGATCTCCGAGATCGTCGGCGCCGACGGCGAGATGGCGCGCCTCCCCGAGCTCCTCGAGATCGGAGCGCGGGAGGGGGTGCTGGTCGCGTCGATCGCGGACCTCGTCGAGTACCTGCGCTCCTCGCCCGTCTGAGCCCGCTGCCTCTGGCCGATGTCGGCGGCCATGTGTACGTTGTTCACATGAGCCACAGCGAGTCGGGCGACGCAGCGCCCGAGACCCCCGTCGCGATCTCCGCCTCGCAGACGCCCGAGCGGGGGATGCGCACCTTCATGGGCGTGCTCGTCAACACCGCCGTCGCGAACGTCACGACGAGCTACCTCTGGTTCGCCCTGACCTTCTGGATCTACCTCGAGACGCGCTCCGTGCTCGCGACCGGCGTCATCGGCGGGCTCTACATGCTGCTCATCGCGATCTTCGCGATGGTGTTCGGCACGATCGTCGACCGCCATCGCAAGCACCGGGTGATGATCTTCGCGAGCATCGTGACCCTCGTGCTCTTCGGCGCGGCGGGCGTCCTCTACCTGCTCGTGCCGGAGCGCACCCTGCTCGACCTCGGCTCACCGCTCATCTGGGTCTTCGGACTCGCGATCCTCGCGGGCGCCGTCGTCGAGAACATGCGCAACATCGCGCTCTCGACGACCGTCACGCTCCTCGTCCCGCAGGAGCGGCACGCGAACGCGAACGGCCTCGTCGGCACCGTCCAGGGGCTCGCGTTCATGGTCACGAGCGTGTTGAGCGGCCTCTCGATGGGCCTCCTCGGCATGGGGTGGACGCTGCTCATCGCGATCATCCTCACGGCCGTCGCGCTCGCCCACCTGCTGGTGCTCCGCATCCCCGAGGCCGAGCCCGAGCGCAGCGGCGAGCGGCAGCCGCTCGTCGACCTCCGTGGCAGCATCACGGCCGTCCGGGCCGCGACCGGCCTCTTCGCGCTCATCGTCTTCTCGACCTTCAACAACCTCATCGGCGGCGTGTACATGGCGCTCATGGACCCGTACGGCCTCGAGATCTTCCCGGTCGAGATCTGGGGCATCGTGCTCGGCGCGACCTCGACGGGCTTCATCATCGGCGGGCTCGTCATCGCGAAGTTCGGTCTGGGCCGCAACCCGATCCGCACCATGCTGTTCCTGCTCATGGTCATGGGCCTGCTCGGCGCGCTCTTCACGATCCGCGACTGGTGGTGGATCTACGTCCTCGGGATCTGGCTCTACATGTCGCTCGTGCCGGCCATCGAGGCGGCCGAGCAGACCGTCATCCAGCGCGTCGTGCCCTTCCGGACGCAGGGTCGCGTGTTCGGCTTCGCGCAGGCATTCGAGTCGGCGGCGGCGCCGGTCACCGCGTTCCTCATCGCGCCGATCGCGCAGTTCGCGATCATCCCCTACATGGACTCGACCGCCGGCAAGGAGGCCTTCGGCTGGCTGCTCGGCGAGGGGGAGGCTCGCGGCATCGCCCTCGTGTTCCTCGTCGCGGGGCTCGTCATGATCGTCATCGCGGCGCTGGCCTTCCTCACGAGGTCGTACCGGCGCATCTCGGCGCTCTACCGCGACAACGAGGAGTCCGTCCCGGCGCCCGGCTCGGAGGAGGGCGCGGGCGGGTCCGGCGCAGGGGAGGCGGGCGACTCGGTCGCCGACGCCTCGACCGCGCTCCCGCGCTGACGCGTTCCGGGTGACGCCGGGAGAGCCGGATCGCGGCTCAGCGCGTCATCCCCGGCGCTCAGCGCCACCAGTCGTCGTCGACGCCGACCGGCGGTCGGCGCTTGTGCTCGGTCGCCGCATAGCGGGCCTCGAGCGCGCTCGCGGCCTCCGCATCCACCTCGCGCCCCTCGAGGAACGCGTCGATCTGGGCGTAGCCGACGCCGAGCTCCGACTCGTCGGTCTGGCCGGGGAGGTCGTCGAGGAGGTCGGCGGTCGGCGCCTTCTCCCAGAGCCGCGCCGGCGCATCGAGCTCGCGCAGGAGCGCGGCGCCCTGGCCCTTCGAGAGCCCGGCGAGCGGGAGCACGTCGGCGCCGCCGTCGCCGTGCTTCGTGAAGAAGCCCGTCACGGCCTCCGCCGCATGGTCGGTGCCGACGACGAGGGCGCCCTCCGTGCCGGCGACCGCATACTGCGAGACCATCCGCATCCGCGCCTTCACGTTGCCCCGCTGGTAGTCGGAGAGGGGCGCGCCCTGCGCCTCGCCGACGGTCGCGGCGAGCGCGTCGACGCCGGGTCGGATGTCGATCGCGAGCGAGCGGTCGGGCCGGATGAAGCGGAGCGCGAGCTGCGCGTCGTCCTCGTCGGCCTGCGCGCCGTAGGGCAGTCGGATGGCGGTGAAGGACGCCTCGCCGCCGGCGGCGCGCACGCGCTCGACGGCGAGCTGCGAGAGGCGCCCCGCGAGCGAGGAGTCCTGGCCGCCGCTGATGCCGAGCACGAGGCCGCGTGCACGGGATGCGGCGAGATAGTCGACGAGGAACGCGACGCGGCGCTCGATCTCGGCGGCCGGATCGATCTCGGGGGCGACGCCGAGGTCGCGGATGATGTCGGGGCGGGAGGACTCCATCCACAGAGTCCAGCGCGGGGGAGGGGTGCGCGTCAAGCGCGGGCGGTGAGCTCCCGCAGCGCGAGCACCATGGAGCGGTGCTGGCCGCTCTCGACGGCGAGATCGGATCGCGTCCCGCGGTAGGCGATCCAGAGCGGTTCGACGTAGTCGATGTACCCCACGATGTCGTCGCCGAAGGTGACGCGGTAGAGCGTCGCGGTCACGGGGGAGACCTCGGCGGCGCCGGCGGAGCCGAGCGAGGGGTGGGTCTCGGAGGCGGCGATCTCGGTGCGGGTGCGGTCGAGGATCGTCATGGTGGAGCCCTTTCGTCGATGGTGCGCGTCGCCCGAGGACGACGAATTACTAGTCTGTCGAACTATTCGCCGCCTGTCGTCTGTCCCCCGGCCGCGCACAGCCGATCCGGAGCTTCTCACCAGCCGATCCCGCCCCATCCCCCTCCCCTTCCCGCAATAGACATGTCTGCGGCGAGAGGGACGGCGTGATGCAGCCGTCCCCGGCGCCACAGACATGTCTACGGGGTGAGGGAAGTCAGGGGAGGAGGTGACCGGCGGCGGTCGTGAGGCGGTACCACTCCTCGCGGCTGAGCTGCACGCCGCCGCCCGCCGCCGACTCCGCCACCCGCTCCGGCCTCGTCGTGCCGAGGACGGTCTGGATGCCGGCCGGGTGGCGCGCGATCCACGCGACCGCGACGCCGGTGGGCGTGATGCCGTGCGCCGCCGCGATCTCGTCGAGCGCCGTGTTGAGCTCCGGGTAGGCCTCGCGGTCGCCGACGAAGACGCCGTCGAAGAACCCCTTCTGGAAGGGCGACCACGCCTGCAGCGTGATGTCGTGGAGGCGGGCGTAGTCGAGCATCCCGCCGTCGCGGTCGATCGACTGGTCGAGGCCCGCCATGTTCGCGGCGAGCCCCTGCGCGATGATCGGCGCGTGCGTGATCGAGAGCTGCACCTGGTTCACGGCGATCGGCATCGGCAGGCTCCGGCGCAGCAGCTCGATCTGCCCGGGCGTGTGGTTCGAGACGCCGAAGGCGCGCACCTTGCCGGCGGCCTGCAGCTCGGAGAAGGCGCGCGCGACCTCCTCGGGCTCGACGAGGGTGTCGGGACGGTGGAGGAGGAGCAGATCGAGGTAGTCGGTCCGCAGCGCCGCGAGCGACTCGTCGACCGTGCGGATGATGTGCTCGTAGGAGAAGTCGAACATGCCGGGCCGGATGCCGACCTTGCTCTGGATGATCACGTCGCCTCGCGAGGCCGCCGGGATCGCGCCCGACTCGCCGAAGCGCTCCTCGCAGCGGTGGCGCTCGCCGCCGTAGATGTCGGCGTGGTCGAACACGTCGACGCCGTGGTCGATCGCGGTGCGGACGAGGGTGCGGATCTGCTCGTCGTCGAGCTCGGCGATGCGCATGAGCCCGAGGACGACGCTGGAGGCGGAGCGGCCCAGGGCGGGGATGGGGAGGGTCTTCATGCCTCCATCCTCAGCGCTCCGGCGCCTGCACGCCAGGCCCGCGCTAGGCTCGGCCGACATGAGCGCGACGCCGGCAGGCTGGTACCTGGACCCCGCGACCGGCCGTCAGCGCTGGTGGGATGGCGCCGCCTGGAGCGCCTACTTCGCCGACGAGCACCTCGACGCCCCGGGTGCCCGGCAGGCGCTCGGCCTCCCGGCGGCGCCGGGGGCTCCGGGCTCGGCGCCCGGTGCCCCGCCTCGCCGCCAGGTGCCCGTCGCGGGCGTCGTCTTCATCGTCCTCGGAGCGGGCGGCCTCGTCATCCTGTTCGGGGCCGTGATCATGGGGATGCTCCTCGCGGCCGCCGGCGCCTGAGCGCGGCGACGCCCCGACGGAGAGCCCGCCGGGGCGTCTGATGCCGCATGGGGGGATGCGGCCGGCTGCCGGATCCTGGCAGCCGAATCCACGGTAGGCGGGCCGGCTCGCCCTGCGGCTCCTGAACAGATCGTTCTGCCAGTGTTCCCCCAGCGCACGCGACGGTCGTCGCGCGAGCCTGCGCCTCGTCGGATCGCGGCGGTCTCGATCGCGACCCGATCAGCGCATCGCGGACGGTGGTCAACGCCCCGCGGACAGGCCGAGAAGCCGCGCGCGGCTGACGAGGAGCGCCGTCGCGATCCGGTCGAGCTCGTCGAGGTCGAGCGCGCGATCGCCGTCGAGGATGCGCTGCGCCTCGGCCTCCTCGAGGTCGAGCTCCGCGGCGAGCCGACGTCGCGGCGGCATCGCGGGCGTCTCGCGGAGTCGCAGCTCCTCGAGGAGGTTCCGCGCGACGACGAGGTGCAGCGGCATCCGACGCTCAGACATGCGGACCATCGTCGTCGCGCTCGTCGACCACGTCAACCGATATCGGTTGCCCTGTGGAGAACCGCACGCGCGGGCAGACGCGTCCAGCCGGTTTCGGTACGGTGTGGCACGTGCCCCGTCGAGCCGAGCCGTCGCCCAGCGCCTACGCGCGCGCCGTCGCGGCGGCCCTCCGCGCTCGCAAGACCGAGCAGGGGCTCTCGATCGCGACGATCGCCAGGCGGAGCCCCCTGTCCGCGAACTACCTCGCCGAGCGGCTCCGCGAGGAGAAGAGCTTCACCCTCACCGACATCGAGATCCTCGGCACGGTCCTCGGCTTCGAGCCGGCCGCGTTCCTCGCCGGTGTCGAGTCCGGCGGGCGTCGAGCCCCGCTCTCGGCGCTCCCGTCCCGCGACGATGTCGCCCCCGCCCGGCAGGATGAGATCGAAGCCCGTGCCGCGGGCGACGACCGCACCCAGGCAGATCCGGAGCAGGAGCACCCGTGACCCGAGCACCCTACGACCCGTACCGCCACGCGGAGGTCCTGGGGCTGCGGGTCGAGACGGCGCGCATGGGGCACGACGGCCTCTGGCTTCCCGACGAGGGCCTGGTGCTGCTGCGGCCGGGCCTGCTTGCCATCCAGGAGCGCTGCATCCTCGCGCACGAGATCGGCCACGCCGTGCTCGGGCACCGCGCCAGCACGCCGCGAACCGAGGCGGCGGCCGACCGCTACGCCGCCGAGCGGCTCGTCGATCGCGCCGCCCTGCTCGACTCGATGCGCGCGACGGGGGATGCGACGCGGTGGTCGCTCGAGCTCGGCGTCACCCGCAAGGTGCTCGGCGTGTACCTCGAGCGGCACGGGGAGCGGCTGTCGCGCCTCGGACGCGATGCGCCCGAGGGGCTCGCCTCCGCCCGCCGGGTCGCCTAGGAGGCCGGCTCGCCGAGGAGGCCGGGGCGCCGAGGAGCGCGTCGCTCGGATCCGCGACACGCGAGGGGACGCGACCCTGCCGCCCCGTCCCGCGTCGGCTGCCGAGCCGGCTGCCTAGCCTCAGCCGACGAGCTCCGCCTCGACCGCGACGCCGTCCGCCCGGATGATCGCGCTGACGCCGAGCTCGAGGCCGCGGAGCTGCACGAAGCGCGCGGGGTCCTCGGCGGTCCCCGCGTCGAGGATCGTGATCGTGTAGGCCGAGGTCGCCCAGGCGGTGCCCCCGCCGGCGGCCAGGTCGAGCTCCTCGTCGGCCGCCATGGCCGTCTCGAGCTGCGTCCAGGCGTCCTGGCTGAGGACCTCGCGGAACAGGCCGAGGGCGAGGGCGCGTTCCTCCTCGTCGAGCTCGCCGAGGGGGAGGCCGCGGTCGGCGTCGCGGAGGCGCGCGAGCCGGTCGGCGTCCATCCGCTGCTCGAGCTCCGCGGTGCGTGCGCTCGCTCTCGTGGCGAGTGCCGCGGCGGCGACGGCCGTGCGGGCGGCGACGCCGAGCGCGGTCGCGCCCGCGGGGGCGGCGGGCCCGATCGCGGCGAGCGAGCCGATGACGGCGAGGGCGGCCAGGGCGCCGATCACCTGGCGGAGGACCCTCCCGTGGCGGCGGCTCTCGTGGCGAGGCGGGAGCTCGGGCCCGAGTCGCGCGGCGGCGTCCGATCCGCCGGCGGTCGGGAGGCGGTCGTCATCGCTCATGGACTCATTGAGCGGCACGCGTCTTGGGGCCCGCCTGCCGCATCCTGTGGGTCCGCGCTGAGTGACCCGTGGACTCGCCGCGCACGAGAGCGACCGGGACCGGCTTGTCAACCCCCTTGCCCGACTTTGACTTGCCTCTCCCGGGGCCCGATGCTCGGATCATGCTTGACCCCGATGGCGCCGTGCCCTTCACCGGGATCGTCGACCATCTGTCCGAGGTCTTCCCGCACATCGGGCGGGGCCACATCGAGTCCGTGCTCGTCGAGGAGCACGAGATCATCGTCGGCGGTGTGCCCGGCGACCTGGTGCCGGCCGCGGTCGCGGAGGGCGTCCGCGAGCGCCTGCTGCGCGCCACGATCGAGTCGCGCGGCGATACGGCGTCGGCCGCGGGCTAGCCCCGAGACGGGACGGCGTCGACGGCTCAGCCGGCGTGCGCGCGACCCCAGAGGGTCTCGTCGGCCTGGAGCCGCGGGTCCCGGAGGCAGCGGGCGACGACCTGCGGGTACTCCTCCATCGCCATCGGCGTCTCGATGACGCGCTGCAGGAGGTGGAAGTAGCGGCGGACCGGCATGCTGAAGGTCGAGAGGATGAGGCGGTTCTTCGCCTGCCCGTTGACGGGGTTCTCGACCTCGAAGTCGAGGATGCGGCGGTCGAGCTCGGCGAGGACGGGCTGCGCGGAGGCGAGGGTGCCGGGGCGCGCGGTCTGGATCGGGGCGGTCGTGGTGGGGAGGACGGCGGTCATGTCGTTCGGCTCCTTGCGTCGTGGGCGATTCAGGGGGATGGTCGTCGTCAGCCGGCGAGCTCGATGACGCCGGCGACGGCGGCGGCGAGCGCGATGAGGCCGGTGCCGGCGGCGATGAGGGTGCCGACGAGGTCGGCCCGGTCGTCGCGGTCGGCGAGGGGGCCGGTCGGCCGGCTGGGGTCGATGGTGCGCTTCGCCTGGGCGAGACCCCGGTAGGTGCCGAGCTTCTGCGCGTCGGCGCCGCTCACCGCGTAGAAGCGGCCGCGGAGCTCGATCATGCCGAGGTAGGTCTCGGCACTGCGCGCGACCCAGAGGCCGGCGTCGGGGGAGGACCAGGTGACGCGCTCGGCGTGAGCGGCGAGGTGCTCGCGGGGGGCGGCGACGGTGGCGGTCATGGCCGGTCCTTCCTTGTCGTGAATTGTTAGTCAGACTAGTTATTCCTGATCCAAATGACAAGTCAGGCTTGCTGCTCGGGTCGTCGCGCGCCACGAGCGGCGGTTCGGACCGCGCGCGAACGTCGCGCCCGGCGGGCGGCGGGCTGCCGACGGCACGTCAGAATGCACCGGCCCGCGCGGGCAGGGTGCGGTCGGACTACGCGCCCGGGACGGCGTCGGACGCGTGGCCCTCGTCGACCTCGTCGACGGCCTCCCGCATCCGCGTCAGGAACTCGATGACCGCCTGCGCGCTCCGGCGGTCGAGGGTCTCCGCGACCTCGACCATCCGCTCGTGCATGGACCCGAGCGTGTGCCGGACCTCGTCGTGCGTGCTCGCGGTCGGCACGATCGTGACGGCGCGACGGTCGGTCGGGTGCGGCTCGCGGCGCACGTGACCGCTGCGCTCGAGGCGGTCGATGAGCGCGGTCGTCGACGGCGTCGAGATCTCGAGTCGGGAGGCGAGCTGCTTCGCGGTGACGATCCGCCCGGCCTTCTCGGCCGCCACGACGTAGCGCAGCGCGAGGATGTCGGTCTCCCCCATGCCCATCGAGGTGCGGGTGCGGCGACGCATCGCGACCTCGGCGGCCCGGTACTGGCGGAGCGCGTTCAGCACGTCGACCCCCTGCTGGGTCTTCGAGTCGTCGCCGTACCAGTAGCCGGAGGCGCTCTCGATCTGCGCGCTGCTCATGCAGAGATGTTATCCACCCTCATCTCTAGCCTGTCTAGCGAAGCGCGGGGTCTCTGCACTCGCGCTCAGGTTCGGCAGCTCGCCGCTCCCGTCGCGCGCGGGCTCAGGCCGCGGGCACGCAGGTGGTCATCGTGACGCCGACCGCGCCCTCGAGCTCGCGGGGCGCGAGCACGACGCGCAGGCCGGCGAGCTCGGCGAGGGCGCTCGCGTGCGTGCCGCCGCAGGGGATCCGGACCTCGCCCTCCGGGAGCTCGGCCGTCCACCGGCGGCGGTCGGCGAGACCGGGCCCGTCGAGCTCCATGCGGATGGTGCCCGACGAGGCGGTCCAGGCGTCGAGGCGCGCCTGGACGGCCGCGGTCAGCGAGGGGAGGTCGTCGAGCGCGGCCGGGTCGAAGCCCGCCTTGCGCACCGACTTCCCGACGCGGTACTCGTCGACGCTCCCGTGCGGCTCGATCGTCGACCGCTCGATCGCCGTGCCGTCGAAGTCGGGGCTGCCCGCCGCATCCCTGCGCCCCACCTTGCGCCAGGCGCCCGCCAGCTCGGCGTTGAGGGCGAGGGAGGCGAGGTGGCAGGCGGAGTGGCCGAGGGACAGCGCGCGGCGGTGCGGCCGATCGACCTCGACCTCCACCTCCCCGCCCTCCCGGAGGCCGGCCGCCGCGGCGGCGTCCGCCTCCACGAGATGGGCGACGACGAAGGCCCAGCCCTCCGCGCCCTTGCGGACCGGCACGTCGGCCCCGAGATGGAGGACGGCGCCGTCGGTCGCGCCGACGACGCAGTCGCGCAGCTCGAGGCGCGCACCGCCCGCGAGCAGGGCACCGCGGTCAGGGCCCTGATCGGGCCACCCGGCGTCGACGGGGTGCGCCGCGGTGCGGTCGAGGAGCACCGCGACCAGGCCGTCGCCGGCCTCCTCGACGTGCAGCACGAGGGCGGTCGCGGAGGTGTCGCCGGCGGCGTAGCGGATCTCGGTGTCGGTTCCTGGGAGCGTCACCCCGCAACGCTATGACACGACGCCTACCCTTGAGCCGTGCCCTCCGCTCTGCTCGATCCGCCGCGCCCCGGCCCGGGCGGCCGCCGCGGCACCGGGGGAGCACACGGTCGGCACGCGCCGCGCGACCCGCGTCGCGGGCGCACGCTGCCGACCCGCATCCTGCTCGTCGCGGGCCTCGTCGCGACGCTCGCCGCGATCCGCCTCGTCGCGCCCGGCGAGCTCGCCCTCGAGGACGCGGTGCAGGACGGCATCACGCTCGCGACCAGCGTCGTCGTCGAGTCGCTGCCCTTCGTCTTCCTCGGGCTGCTGCTCTCGATCGCGGTGCAGCTCTGGGTGCCCTCGAGCGTCCTCATGCGCATCCTGCCGCGGCGCGCCCTCCCGCGCCGCGCCGTGCTCTCGCTGCTCGGCGTGCTGCTGCCCGTGTGCGAGTGCGGCAACGTCCCGCTGGCGCGCGGCTTCGTGATGCGAGGGCTCACCGTGCCCGACGCGATGACCTTCCTGCTCGCGGCCCCCATCCTCAACCCGGTCACGATCATCACGACGTACCAGGCCTTCGGACTCCAGGACGGCATCCTCGTCTGGCGCGTCGTGGGCGGCTTCCTCGTCGCGAACGGGATCGGCTGGCTGCTGAGCCGTCACCCGGAGCCGGACCGCCTGCTCACGCCCTCCTTCCAGGCCGCCTGCGCCCACGACGCGGGAAGCTCGCAGCGGGCGAGCCTGCCGCGCGCGGCCCGCATGTTCGCCGCCGAGACGACCGCGATGCTCCCGGCGCTTCTCGTCGGATCCGCGATCGCCGGCCTCATCCAGGTGGCGGTGCAGCGCGACCTGCTCGTCCAGCTCGGGCAGCACCCCGTGCTCTCGGTGCTCGCGCTCATGGCGCTCGCCTTCGTCATCTCCATCTGCTCGAACGTGGACGCCTTCTTCGTCCTCTCGCTCGGCTCGGCCTTCTCGCCCGGGGCGATCATCGCCTTCCTCGTGTTCGGACCCATGATCGACATCAAGATGCTCGCGCTCATGCGCACGACCTTCACGGCGCGGACCCTCGCGGTCGTCGCCTCCGCCGCGGCGCTCGCGACCGCCGTCATCGGCCTCGGGGTGAACCTTGCGGGCTGATCGCGCCGTCGGGCGCTGGATCGGGATCGCGCTGACGCTCATCGGCGTCGCGGCGATCGTGCACCTCGCGGCGACGGGGCGGCTCGAGCTCTACATCCACCCGCGCTACACGGTCTTCACGGTCGTCATGGCGGTGCTCGGCGGACTGCTCGCGATCGCGGCGATCCTCGTGCCCCGGGAAGGCGCCGGCGGCTCCGGTGCCCATGCCGCGCACGCGGAGCACGGCGATGTCCACGAGCACGAGCACGACCACGACCACGAGGACCAGGGCGTGGATGCCGAGCGCCCCGTTCGCACCCGGCTCACGACCGCGGGGCGTCTCGGCATCCTCGTCCTCGCCCTCATCGCCCTGCTCGTCATCCCGCCCGCGACCCTCAGCGCGACCGCGCGCACCGACCGCGAGCTCGCGACCTCCGGCCAGGTGCTCGACGCGGCCGACGCCCCCGAGCTCGCCGGCGGCGACACGACGAGCTTCAGCGTCAAGGACTGGGCCGCGCTCATCCGCCAGGGCGGCGCCGAGTCGGTGCTCGGGCAGCGCGCGGCGGTCTCCGGCTACCTGCTCGACCGCGGCGAGGAGGACGTCGTGTATGTGGTGCGCATGCTCGTCACCTGCTGCGCCGTCGACGCCCAGCCGCTGGGATTCGCGATCCAGCTCGAGGACTGGCAGTCGGATCACGCGGCCGGCGACTGGGTCGAGGTCTCGGGCGTCTTCGTCGAGAACCCCGACATCGACTCCGACACCGCCGTCGTCCTCGAGCCGCAGGAGCTCGCGGCGATCGAGGAGCCCGAGCAGCCGTATGTCTTCTGAGTCCCCGGCGCCGGTGCCGCGCCGCGGCCGCTTCGGGCGCACCGTCGCGATCGCGCTCGGTGCGCTCCTCGTCGCCGTGCTCGGGCTCTCGGCCGCGAACTCGGTGCGGCCGCCGCGCGTCACCGGCGTCGAGCTCAACGGGCAGGCGGCGATCGAGCGCACCGGGCAGCGCCTCCAGCTCCGCCTCGACCAGCCGGTGACGGCGCTCGAGGCCTCGCAGGTCGAGCTGGTCCCCGCGGCGCCCTTCGAGCTCTCGCAGGAGGGCGCGCTCCTCACGCTCCGCCTCGGCGCCCCGCTCGCCCCCGCGACCGAGTACCGGGTCGAGCTGCGGGGACTCCACGGCACCGCGACCGGCGCGCGCGGTGATGCCGACGCCGGCATCCGGACTCCTGCGGCCTCCCTCGTGCTCCTCCAGCGCGGGCCCGACGGCGACCGGGTCGTGCGCCAGGAGGTCGGCGGCGAGACGACGACCCTGCTCGAGGCGCCGCGGCTGCAGGAGGCGGCCGTCTCGGGCCGGGATGTCGCCGCCGTCGAGCTGGACGCGCAGGACCAGGGGCGCGTCGTCATCCAGTCGCTCGACGGCGAGGGCCGGACCGCGATCGAGCTGCCCGATCCCGGGAGCGCGACCATGCTCCGCGGGGCCGGGTCGAGCGGGATGGTCGGCTGGACCTACTCGAGCGCGCCCGGCGTCGAGCCGATCGTCGCCCGGCTCCTCTACACCTACGACACGACCGACCCGGCGGGCGTCGCGACGCCCGTCGAGGGCCTCGGCGGCGAGCCGCTCTCGGTCCTCGACTGGACCTTCGTGCCCGGGACCAGCTCGATCGTCGCGCAGGCCGACGACGAGTCGATGCTGCTCGTCGACCCCTCCGGCCAGACGCCCCCCACCCCGCTCGGGGCGCACTCCGAGCTCCGCGGCTTCCTGCCGGGGACGACCTCGCTCGTCGTCGCCGACCCGGATCGCGGCTCGGTGGTCGACCTCGCGAGCGGCGAGACCCGCACGCTCGAGCTGCCGGACGCCGAGCTCCCGGTCGGCACGCAGCGCGGCCGGATCCTCGCGCTCGACGAGACCTCCTACCTGGAGCTCGTCGCCGAGGTCGGCGACGACGGCCTCAGCCCGACCACCTCGATCATCCGGGTGGACGACGCCGGCACCCGGCAGCTCTACGCGCCGGCCGCCGAGGGCACCCGGATCGCCGCGCTCTGCCTCGATCCCGGCGGGCACCTGCTCGCCGTCACGACCATCTCGGCGGAGGGGCAGCCGGACGGCTACCCGAACCTCCCCGGCTCGACCGCGACGACGACGATCGTCCTCGACGCCGCATCCGGCGCCCTCCTCGAGAGCACCGCCGGCGCCGAGCCGAGCTGGTGCGGCTGACGCCGGGGCGCGCCCGCCTAGGCTTGAGCGGATGCGGAGCTCCCGGCCGATTCGACGTGCCACGGCGGTGTGCCGTGTCCTGATCGTCGGGCTCGGGATCGCGGCGCTCATCGGCCGCTACCTCTACGGCGTCGGCAACGTGACCTTCAACACCGGCAACTACTTCGCCTACCTCACCATCCAGTCGAACATCGCGGCGCTCCTCATGCTGGCCGCGGCCGCCTGGATGGCGTGGCGCGGCATCCCCGAGCCGCCGCGCTTCTCCGCGCTGCGGCTGCTCGTGACGAGCTGCCTCGTCGTCGCCGGGAGCGTCTTCATCGTGCTCGTCGCGCAGTCGCCGAACTTCGGCTACCCGATCGGGGTGCCGTGGTCGGACGCCGTGCTGCACTTCGCGATCCCCGCCTACGCGATCCTCGACTGGCTGCTCGCGCCCGGCCGGCACCGCACGGGGTGGCGCCTCGCGATCGGCCTGCTCGGATATCCGGTCGTGTGGGGGCTCATCACGCTGTGGCGGGGTGCCGTGGTCGGCTGGTATCCGTACTTCTTCCTCGATCCGTACCAGGTGTCGGATCCGGTCGAGTTCGCGGGATTCTCCGGTATCGCGCTCTCCGTGTTCCTCGTGGTCGGGTTCCTCCTCACCTGGCTCTCGCGGGTGGTGCGTCCGCTCGGCGGGCTGTCGCCGGCGCGCCGCGCCGAGCTCGAGGACGAGCTCGCGCCGCTCGAGCTCGACCCGGTGCTCCGCGTCGGGCGCTGAGGACCGCGCGGGGACCGGCGGAGGCGTCAGACGGCGAGGAAGGGGGCGAGGCTGGCGAGCGCTGCGGCTTCAGCGGCCGTGTCGTCGAGCTCCGCGAAGGCGGCCGCGGCGGCCCCGCCCGTGATGCCGACGAGCACCGGCTCGCCCGTGACGGGGAGCAGGTTGATCCAGCGCGGGACCGCGACGTCGTCGCCGACCACCGTCCAGAGCGCCGCCTCGGCATCCCAGACCGGCTCGTCGAAGCGGAGCCAGATGGTCTCCAGGTGCCCGACGCCGAGCGCGTCGATCGCGGCGCGCGTCGCGAAGGGGAGGCCCGGCTCGAAGTCGAGCCCCTCGCCCTTGAGCACCCCGAGCGGCACCGTCACGACGACGCGGTCGGCGCCGAGCGACTCGCCCGTCGCGAAGCGCACGCTGACCCCGCGGTCGTCGTAGCCGATGCGCGTGACGGTCGTGCGGAGGGCGACGTCGATGCCGTCGAGGAGGTCGTCGACGAGGCGGTGCAGGCCGCCCGTCACGAGGACGGCGGGGCCGTCCTGCAGCTCCTCGGCGGCGTACCAGGCGGAGAGCTCCGCCGCATCGGCGCCGACGACCGTGCTCAGCTCGTCGACGAGGTAGGCGCCGACTGCGCCGCCGGGCTCGGCGCCTGCGGCCTCGAGCGCCTCCGCGAGACTCGTGTCCCGCACGCCCTCGGCCGCCGCCGCGAGCGCCCGCTCGACGGCGCGCGCCGCGCCCGAGGGGTCGATCGGCTCGCCGTCGGGGGCGACGACCGCGGGGGTCGCCGCGCCCTCGGCCTCCGGGCTCGGCGTCGGCGCGTCGGCCGCGCCGGGGGCCTCGACGCCGGGCACGGCGGCGGTGCCGACCCCCAGCGCGTCGAGCGAGTCCGCGATCGGGTTCGCCTCGGCCGAGCGCAGCCACAGCGCGCCGAGCTCGGGTGCGAGCGGCCAGGTGTCGTCCTCGACGGTCTGGATGCGGCCTCCCGTGCGGTCGCGCGCCTCCACGACCTGCACCTCGAAGCCGGCGCGGGTGAGGCGGCGCGCGGCGACCGCGCCCGCGAGCCCCGCGCCGATCACGATGACGCGCTCGCCCGGCTCGCCCGCCCCGACGACGCGGTCGGCGGCGAGCTCGGCCGAGCTCTGCGCCCCGCGGAGCGTTCCCGGCCGGATCGCGCTGGCCGCCTCGCCCGCGAAGAACACCCGGCCCTCGACCGGCTCGGCGAGCGTCGCGCGCTGCTCCGGGGAGGCGCCGACGCCGATGAAGCTCGTCGCGCCGCGCGCGAAGTCGTCCGCACCCCAGCGGCTGCGCACCATGGCGGCGGCCGGCGTCGGGGGACGGGATGCCGAGGCGCTGGGCGTGGGCATCGGCCGCGAGTCCTCGGTGCAGCCGGCGAGCGTCAGCGCGCCCAGCCCGGCCGCGGATCCGAGGAGGAAGGTGCGCCGGTCCACCCTCCCACCCTATTCGGACGCGGCGCACGCGATACTCGGGGGATGATCTCGACCGTCCTCGCCCGCTCGCTGCGGGAGGCCGGCCTGCGGTGGACGCCCGCCTCCGGCGACGCCTTCCAGATCGCCGGCCCCGACTTCGAGGGCGACGTGTTCACGGTGAGCGACATGACGATCGAGCCGCAGCGGCATCCGACGGGCACGGTCCTCGGATTCAACGGCACGACCGAGTGGGCGCTCGACTCGGTCTCGCTCGAGGATGCGCTCTGGCTCCCGCGCGAGGACCAGCTGCGGGATGCGCTCGGCGGCACCTTCGCGGCGCTCCGGCGCGAGCCCCTCGGCGCGGGGGCCCGCTACACGGTCGAGGTGCACCGCGGCGGTGCGACGGGCGCGTATTCGGCCGAGGATCCCGCCGAGGCCTACGGCCTCGCGCTCCTCGCGCTCATCCGCGCCGCGGGCTGACGCCGCATCCCGCATCCCGCCCGCACCCGCATCCCGCCCGCACCCGCGCGGCCGCCGCGCGAGTCCGCCCCGCGCACCCGCCGCGCACGAGTCCGCCGCGCGCCGTGAGGGGTCCCATATGACGGCTTCCAGCGGCCGGAACCGGTCATTTGGGACCCCTCACGAGTGCGGGACGGACGCCCGGGGCCGCGCCGCGATCAGGGGATCGGGATGAGGGCGTGGCCACGGGCGGGCAGCGTCACCGTGCCGAGGTCGCGGCCGTCGAGCTCGAGGCGCGGCGCGAGCGGGTACGGCGCGACGTTCAGCGCGACGAGGAGGCGCGAGCCGTCCGGGGCCCGCACGGTCGTCGCGACGACGCCCGCCCGCTCCGCCTCGATCCGCAGGCCCGGGCGCACGTCGAGCAGCGCGAGGAGCTCCCGCCAGGTGCCGAGGTGCACGGGGAGGTCGCCGCCGATCACGAGGGCCCGCCCGAGCCCGGCTCGGGTCAGCACCGCGACCGCCTCGCCCGAGCCGAGCTCCCGCGCGAGCACCGTCGGCGCATCGGCCGAGCCGCCGGACGGACCGTCCGCCGACCCGCCCGCCGCGCGCAGCAGCTGCGCCGAGCTCACCCGCACCTCCGCCCGGCCCGCGAGCGGCCCCTCGAAGCGCACGAGCGGGAAGTACTCGGTCTCGGGCGTCGTCCCGTCCCGCCGGATCCCGGCGCTCGCGAGGCCGAGGGCGTCCGCGAGGATCGTGCACGGCGTCCCGTCGTCGTCGAGCGCGGGGAGGCGGCCGGCGAGCACGAGGCGCCCGCCCGCGAGCACGTGGTCGGCGAGCAGCGTCTGCACGGCGGCGCCGAGGGTGCGCCCGGTCGGCAGCACGACGACGGCGCTCGGGTCGAGGTCGACCTCGACGCCGCGCGCCCACTCGTCGGAGGCGACCGCGGCGTCGTCGACGGCGGCCGCCTGGAGGTCGACCGCGCCGAAGCGCCAGCCGCCGAGCACGAGCGCGCGCAGCAGGGCCTCGCGCGCCCCGCCGAAGCGATGCTCCTGGAGGTCCGCGACCTGCTCGCGGCGGGCCGCCGCATCCGGGTGCGCGTACTCGGTGAGGTAGTGGTCGGCGACGAAGCCGTAGACGAGCTCGTCGTGCTCCTCGACGCCGCCCGCGAGGACCGCCTCGTGCTCGCGCAGCTCGCCGATGACCGCCTCGAGCGCGTCCCGGGCGGGCGTCGAGCGGCCCTCGGGGTCGATGGGGGCCGCGAAGCCGTGGCGCTCGCCCGTGAAGGCGATGCGGCCCGTGCGCCCCGCACCCGTGCCGTCGTTCTCGGGCTGCTCGATCTCGGGGTTCCGGCCCCCCGCGAAGAGGTAGTAGTTGATGGCCCGGTTCCCCTGCGCGACCGTGAGGAGGGTCTTGAGGGCCCCGGCCTCCGGCGGGCTGAGGTGGTCGAGGTCCTCGCCGTAGTCGCCGGTGCCGGCCTCGAACTCGAGGGAGGTCGCGGGCTGCTCGGGGCCGTTGACGCTCGCGAGGATCGCGTTCGAGAGGTAGAGGTCCGCCGCGTTCTGCACGGTGAGGTCGCCGAGGTAGAAGTCGCTGCCCGCGACGACGTCCGCGCGGCCCCGGTAGGCGGGGGCGAGCTGCGAGACGCCGACGGGGAAGGTGCGCCCGCGGCGCTCGCCGGTGCCGTGCACGTTGACGAGGAGGGGGCCGTCGATGCCGGCATCCCGCGCCCACCCTTCGAGCCGCTGCAGGTACTCGGCGAAGCGCGACCTGGCGTGGAGCCCGATGGCGCGGTGCACGGCGAGCTCGGACGCCGTGCCGGCACCGCCGCCGCGCGCGACCCGCGCCGCCTCGGGGTCGCGGGCGGCGAGCTCGCCGAGCGCGAGCTCGCTGAGGTCGGGGGAGTTCGAGACCCAGTCGAGCATGCCGACCTCGTTGTCGAGCTGCACCGCGATGACGGGGCCGCCGCGGCTCGCGAGGCGCTCGGCGAGCAGGGGCAGGACGGCATCCATCCACCCCTTCGCGGCCTCGAGGTAGGCGGGTGCCAGGTAGTCGAGGGACCGGGTGGGGGTGGGGCGGCCGTCCCAGCCGAGCGGGTGGGTCTCGGGGTGCTCGGCGCGCACGCGGTACGGGATGCCCTCGTTCTTGAGCTCGGCCATGACGAAGGGGCCGGGGCGGGCGATGACGTCCATGCCCTCCTCGGCGCAGAGGTCGAGGAAGCCGAGGAGGTCGCGCTGCGGGTGGGTGCGTCCGTCGAGGTCGACACGGCCGTCGGGCAGCTCGTGCCAGATCCAGGGGATGTAGGTCGCGACCGTGTCGAGGCCGGTCTCGCGGGCCTGACGGATGCGCTCGCGCCACACCGCCGGATTGAGGCGGAAGTAGTGGATCTCGCCCGACATGACGAGGCGCGGGACCCCGTCGATCTCGAGCCGTCCGGCGCGTGCCCGGACCTCTCTCGCATCCGCCATCGGCCTGGTCTCCGTTCGTCGTCGAACTCGAAGGCTGTCACCCGAAAGGGTGGCGATTGCGATTGTAACCGGTTACAGTGACGGAACGCGAAGCCGGCGACGACGCCGGGGGAAGGGCCGGTCATGGACGACGGGATGCGGGATCGCGCGGCGCGCGACGGCCGCAACGTGCGCGAGATCGCCGCCCTCGCGGGCGTCTCCACCGCGACCGTCTCCCGTGTGTACCGCGGCGTCGGGGCGGTCTCGCCCCAGATGCGCGAGAAGGTCCTTCAGGCGATCCAGGAGTTCGACTACCGGCCGAGCCACTTCGGGCAGGCGCTCGCGAAGGGCCGCCACAACGCCATCGGCATCGCGTTCCCCGGGCTCTCCGGCCCCTACTTCGCGGAGCTCATCCGCGGGCTCGAGGAGGTCGCCGTCGAGCGCCGCCTCAGCGTCCACATCCTCGGCACCCACCTCCAGGACGGCGCGGCGGCCGAGCTCGCCGAGATGTCCCGGCGGGTGGACGGCCTCATCGTGCACGGCGGCACGATCCCCGCGGCGCGCACCGCGGAGCTCGCCCGCCGGGCCCCCCTCGTCGTCGTCGGTGCGGAGCCGGGCACCGGACCCGTCTCGGTCCGCACCGACAACGACCCCCTCCGCGAGCTCGTGCGCCACCTCATCGAGGACCACGGCCGCACGCGCCTCGTCTTCGTCGGGACGCCCGAGGGCTCGCCCGACATGACCGAGCGCTGGGCCACCTTCCGGGCCGTCCACGAGGAGCTCGGGCTGCGCGCGCCCGAGGAGCCCGTGCGTGTCGGCTTCCAGCAGTCGGACGGCGTGCTCGCCGCCGACCAGGTGCTCGCATCCCGCGCCGACGGGGCCGTCTGCGCGAACGACGAGACCGCCCTCGGTCTCCTCGTCGGCGTGCTGGGTCGCGGCGTCCGGGTGCCCGAGGACCTCGCCATCACGGGCGTCGACGACGTCCAGCTCGCGTCCATGGTGACGCCCTCGCTCACGACGCTCCGCCGTCCGCTCGCCGAGATCGGCGCGCGGGCCGCCCGGCTCCTCCTCGACATCGTCGAGGGGCGCGAGGTGCCGGTCGAGACGGTGCTGCCGACCGAGGTCGTCCGGCGCGGCAGCTGCGGCTGCCCGGAGCCGGCCGCCGCGGGGCCCGGCGACGCGCGCCCCGCACCCCCGATCCCCGACCCCTGATCCCGCCGGCCGCGTGCCGGCATCCATCCCACATCTCGACCCTTGCAGCGAAGGAAGGACACGACATGAGCAGGAACAGCAGGAGACGCGCCGCGGGCGCCGTGGCGCTCGCCGCGGCCACCGCGATCGCCCTCGCCGGATGCGGCGGCGGCGCCGACCGGGGCGGCGGCCTCACCGAGGAGGGATTCATCCAGAAGCTCGAGTACGGCGGCTTCGGCGGCGGCGACAACCCGCAGGTGAACTACAACCCCTTCCTCGTGCCCACGCGGCTCGCGGCCTGGGAGTACCTCTACGAGCCGCTCATGGAGACGAACGACTACACCTGCGAGGCGACGCCCTGGCTCGCGACCGACTTCTCCTGGAACGAGGACGGCACCCAGCTCACCTACGAGATGCGCGAGGGCCCGACCTGGACCGACGGGGAGGCGCTCGACGGCGAGGACGTGAAGTTCACCTTCGAGCTGCTGCGCGACAACGAGGCGCTCGACGTCGACGGCGTGTGGCGCTACCTCGACTCGGTCGAGGCGCCGGACCCCGGCACCGTCGTCTTCACCTTCACCGGTCCCGGCGCCTCCGCCTTCACCCTCGTCAACAACGTCCGGATCGTGCCCGAGCACATCTGGAAGGACGTCGAGGACCCCGTGACCTTCACGAACGAGGAGCCCGTCTCCTCCGGCCCCATGACGGTGAAGTCCTTCACCCCGCAGGCGCTCGTCATCGAGCGGAACCCCGACTTCTGGGGCGCGGAGGACGTCAAGGTCCAGGAGATCCAGTTCAACAAGTCGGATGCCGGCCAGGTCGAGCAGCTCAAGCTCTCGCGCGGCGACTACGACGCGAACGCGATGTTCGTCCCGAACATCGAGGAGGTCTACGTCGACAAGGACCCGGAGAACAACCACTACTGGTTCGCCTCCGGCTCGCCGATCTCGCTCTTCATGAACCTCGAGCAGGCGCCCTTCGACGACGTCGCATTCCGCAAGGCGATCGCGCTCGGGATCGACCGCGAGCGCATCGTCGAGGAGGCGCAGTACGGCTACGTCGAGCCCGCCAGCCAGACGGGGCTCGTGCTCCCCGGCATGGAGGAGTGGCTGCCCGAGGGACTCGAGGGCGACGCCTCCTACATCGCCTACGACGCGGATGCGGCGGCCGAGGCGCTCGACGCCGCCGGCTACGGGACGGACGGCTCCGGCAAGCGCCTCGACAAGACGGGGCAGCCCATGGAGTTCAGCTTCAAGGTGCCGGGCGGCTACAACGACTGGATCCAGGCCGCGCAGGTCATGCAGGACGACTTCGAGGCGCTCGGCATCACGATCGACCTCCAGACGCCCACCCCGGAGACGGTGGAGAGCGACCGGAGCCTCGGCGAGTACGAGATGACCTTCGGCGTCCGCGGCGGGACCTGCAACATGTTCCGCAACTTCCAGGAGCCGCTCGCGAGCGACCAGACCGCCCCCACGGGCGAGAAGGCCGCGACCAACGAGATCCGCTGGCGCGACGACCGCACCGACCAGCTCGTCGAGGAGCTGCGCGTGGCCGTCGGCGAGGAGGACCAGCGCGCCGCGGTCGGCGAGCTGTCGCAGATCATGATGGACGAGGTGCCCTACGTGCCGATCTGGTACGGCGCCAACTGGTTCCAGTACTCGACCAAGCAGGCCACCGGCTGGCCGAACGAGGACGACCCGTACGCGAAGTACGCGGACAGCCTCCTCGTGCTGACCCACCTGCAGCCCACGGGCTCCGAGGGCTGAGGGGGGCGTTCACCATGGCCTACTTCCTCCGGAAGCTCGCGTTCTTCGTGCTCACCCTGTGGGCCGCGGTGACGCTCAACTTCCTCATCCCGCGCCTGCAGCCGGGCGACCCCGCCGAGGCGATCCTGCGTCGCCTCGGCGGGGACCAGGGTCCCTCGACCGTGGACCCCGCACAGCTCGAGGCCATCCGCACGATGCTCGGCATCTCCGGCGAGAACATCGTCGTGCAGTACGGGCAGTACATCGCCTCGATCTTCCGCGGCGAGTTCGGCGTCTCGTACACCTACTTCCCGTACTCGGTGACGGATGTCATCGGCGACGCCATGCTCTGGACGCTCGTGCTCGTCGGCGTGACGACGATCTTCTCCTTCATCGTCGGCACGCTGCTCGGGACCTGGGCGGCCTACCGCCGCGGCACCCGCGTCGACGGCGTGCTCACGCTCGGCTCCACCTTCCTCGGCACCCTGCCGTACTTCTGGATCGCGCTGCTGCTGATCTACGTCTTCGCGTTCCAGCTGCAGTGGTTCCCGGAGGGCGGCGGCTACAGCTCGACCGTGCCGGGCCTGGGCGGCGAGTTCCTCGTCGACGCCTTCCAGCACGCGGTGCTGCCGGCCGTCTCGCTCCTCATCACGGGCCCGATCGGCTGGATCCTCGCGATGCGCAACAACATGGTGCAGTCGCTCGGCGAGGACTTCTCCCGCCTGGCGGTCGCGCGCGGCCTCTCCGAGCGCCGCATCGCGATCAGCTACGGCGCCCGCATCGCGATCCTCCCGAGCGTGACGGGCTTCGCCCTCGCGCTCGGCGGCCTCTTCGGCGGCACGGTGCTCGTCGAGCAGGTCTTCAACTACCCGGGCCTCGGCCGCCTCCTCGTGGAGGCGGTCGGCAACCGCGACTACCCGCTGCTGCAGGCGCTGTTCCTCATGACGACGACCGGCATCCTGCTCGCGAACCTGCTCGCGGACGTGGCCTACGGGATCCTCGATCCGCGCGTCCGACGGGAGGTCAGCGCATGAGCGGCATGACGACGGGCTCGGGCTCCGGTGGCGGAGACCTCGGCGAGGGACGCGGCGGCGGCCCCGCCGAGCAGGGCCCCGAGACGGTCTCGATCGGCACCTCGGCCGACGAGCAGATCGCCCGGGCGCGGGGCCGGCGGCTTCCCGCCTGGTTCATCATCCTGTGGCGCGACGCGAAGTGCCGTGTCGGCATGATCATGGTGGCGTCCTTCGCGCTCATCGCCGTGCTCGCGCCCGTCATCGCGCCCTTCGACCCGAAGGAGTCGGTCGGCGCGGGCAACCTCATGCCCGGACAGGACGGATTCCTGCTCGGCACGACCGACCGCGGCGAGGACGTCTTCAGCCAGCTGCTGATCGGCGCGCAGACCTCGATGCTCGTCGGCGTCGTCGCCGGCGTGATCTCCTCGATCATCGGGCTCATCATCGGCCTCGTGGCCGGCTACCGGCAGGGCTGGGTGGACGACATCCTGAGCTTCCTCATCAACCTCGGGCTCGTCGTGCCGACGCTGCCGCTCATGGTGACGCTCGCCTCCTACTCGCCGGTGCGCGGCGTGTGGCTCATCATCTTCGTCATCAGCGTGACGGGCTGGGCCTACGGCGCCCGCATCAAGCGCTCGCAGGTGCTGACGCTGCGAACCCGCGACTTCGTCGAGGCGGCGCGCCTCGCGGGCGACGGCACCTGGCGCATCATCACGCGCGAGATCATGCCGAACATGTCCTCGCTCATCGTGGTGGGCTTCATGGGGGCGGCCCTCGGCGCGATCGGCGGCGAGGCGGGGCTCTCCTTCCTCGGCCTCGGCGACCCGCAGACGGTCAGCTGGGGCGCCATGCTCAACCAGGCCTCCACGGGCTCCGCGCTCCTCATCGGGCAGTGGGGCTGGGTGGTCGCGCCGGGCCTCGCGCTCGCGCTCCTCATCACGAGCTTCACGCTCATCAACTTCGGCGTCGACGCCCTGTCGAACCCGCACCTGCGGGAGAAGGCGCCGAGACCCGCGACGCGGCGGAAGGCCGCGAAGGAGGCCACCGCATGAGCCTGCTCGAGATCCGCGACCTCGCGGTGCGGTACACCCCGCGCGACCAGCGCCCCACGGACGCCGTGCGCGGCGTCAGCTTCTCCCTCGAGCCCGGCGAGTTCGTCGGCCTCGTGGGGGAGTCGGGATCGGGCAAGTCGACCCTCGGCAACGCGATCCTCCAGCTCCTCCAGGTGCCGGCATCCCGCTCGGGCGGCTCGGTCGTCTTCGACGGGCGGGATCTCACCGGCCTCGGGCTCGACGAGCTGCGGAAGCTGCGCTGGGTGGACCTCTCGACGGTGTTCCAGTCGAGCATGAACTCGCTGAACCCCGTCCTCACGGTCGGCGCGCAGTTCGCCGACACCTTCGAGGCGCACGGGGAGGACGCCTCGCGGGCGCGCTCGGCCGAGCTGCTGAAGATGGTCGACCTCGAGGAGCGGGTGCTCGACAGCTACCCGCACGAGCTCTCGGGCGGCATGAAGCAGCGCGTCGCGCTCGCGCTCTCGCTCGCGCTGAAGCCGCGCTTCGTGCTCCTCGACGAGCCGACGACCGGCCTCGACGTGCTCGTGCAGCGCCGCATCCTCGACCGGCTGCGCGAGCTGCAGGCAGAGCTCGGCTTCGCGGTGCTCTTCATCAGCCACGACATCGGCACCGTCCTCGAGATCGCGGACCGCGTGCTCGTCATGTACCACGGCGACATCGTCGAGGACCGCGGCGCCGAGGAGATCCTCGACGACCCGCACGACGAGTACACGAAGAAGCTGCTCGGCTCCTACCAGGCCGCGCACGACATCCCCGAGGAGAACCGGCTCGCCCCGGAGGCGGACGCGGTCCTCGAGATCGACGACGTGCGGAAGACCTACCGGATCGGCCGCGGTCGCACGCAGCGCAAGGTCGAGGCGCTCCGGGGCGTCAGCCTCGCGCTCCGCAAGGGCCGCGTGACGGCGCTCGTCGGGCAGTCGGGCTCCGGCAAGTCGACGATCGGGCGCATGCTGCTCGGCATCGAGCGGCCCGACTCCGGGGAGGTCCGCTTCACGGGTGCCGGCGAGGCGGGCGCCCGCCGGGTCGACCAGCTCAAAGGCTCGGCGCTGCGCGAGCTGCGCTCGCACGTGCAGCTCGTCTTCCAGGACCCGTACTCCTCGCTCAACCCGACGCGCACCGTGTTCTACGCGCTGAGCCGCCCGCTGCGCAACTACGCGGGGGCGACGAAAGGGGATGTGCGGCAGCGCGCCGCGGATCTCCTCGAGCAGGTGGGCCTCAGCCCCGCCGAGGACTTCCTCGACAAGCTCCCGAGCCAGCTCTCGGGCGGGCAGCGTCAGCGCGTCGTGATCGCCCGGGCCCTCGCGCCCGAGCCCGAGATCCTCGTCGCCGACGAGCCGGTCTCGAGCCTCGACGTGACGATCCGCGCGGCGATCCTCGACCTGCTGCGCCGGCTCGTCGAGGAGCGCGGGCTCGCGATGCTCTACATCACCCACGACCTGCTCTCGGCCCGCGCCCTCGCGCACGACGTCGTCGTGCTCGAGCAGGGGCGCATCGTCGAGCAGGGCGGCACGGAGGCGGTCACCTCGCATGCCTCGCACGAGTACACGCGCGAGCTCCTCGACGCGATCCCGGACCCGTACCGGCGCCGCGCCTCGTAGCCCGGCCGCTCCCCGAGCCGGCCTCCGCGGGGCGCGCCGCCGTCAGCTGACGGGCGGCGCCTCGCCGCCGGCACCCGCCGGCGCGGGCCGCGCGACGGGCGTCCGGCGCGCGATCCGGCGGATGAGCGCGACCGCCCCGAGCGCGAGCCCGCCGAGCACCACGAGCCACGGCAGCAGCACGCCCGCCGCGACGAGCAGGCCCGCCCCGACCGCGCGCATCCCGTCGAGGCTCGCGAGCAGCCCCTCGACGAAGGTGCCCGGCCCCTCGGGCGGAGCCTGCGCCGTCGCGACCGCCACCGAGACGAGCTCGAGGTGGATCGTCGACATCGCGACCTGGTCGTCGAGCGAGCGCCGCTGCGCCTGGAGCGACTCGAGCTCCGCCTGCCGCGAGCCGATCGCGGTCTCGAGCTCGATGAGGTCGCTCGTCTTCGCCGCCTTCCCGATCATGGAGGTGAGCCGGTCGATCGAGGCGGAGAGCGCCGAGATCCGGGCGTCGAGGTCGGCGCTCGCGGTCGTGACGTCCTCCGATCCGATGCTCACCTCCTGCGCCGTGCCCAGCCCGCGCAGCTCGTCGAGCACCGCCGTGAGCTCGGCGCTCGGGATGCGGAGGGTCAGCGAGGCGCTGCCCTCGCCGCCGTCCCCGTCCCCGTCCTCGGGCGAGTACTCGCGTCGGTCGTCGACGCGCCCGCCGGCCCGCTCGACGATGCGCACCGCATCCGCCGCCGCCTCGATGGGGTGCGCGGCCGAGACGGTGACGGAGCCGGTCGTGACGACCGCGCGTCCGGATGCGTCCGGGTCGACGGCGAGGTCCTCGCCGGGCGAGGCCGCCGACTCCTCGACGAGAGCGCCGCCGCCGCGCCCCGCTTCCCCTGCCGACTCGCCGGATGCGCCCATGGGCGCCCCGCCGCTCGCCGAGCATCCTGTGATCCCGAGGACGACCGCGATCGCGATCGCCCCGGCTGCCGTGGTGGTCCTCATGCGCCTCATGGCTCTCACGCTAGGGAGCGCGTCGCGGCATCGGTACCCAACGTCCGTCACGATTCGGACGTCGCCGATCACGATCCGGTCACCGGGCGATCACGGAACGGTCTGGATGCTCCCCGACGGCGCGCTGGGAGGCGGGTGCGAGTCGGGAGCGCGAGCTGGGTGCGGGCGTAGCGTCGACGACGACCACCCTCACAGACGAGCGAGACGGAGACGATCATGGGCTTCCTGGACAACGCGAAGGATGCGGCCGAGGCGACGGGCGAGAAGATCGGCCGCGCGGTGGAGGACACCAAGGAGCGCATCTCCGACGGCGCCGAGGAGCGCAAGGCGGAGGCCGACGTGAAGAAGGCCGAGGCCGACCGCGACGCCGTCAAGGCGAAGAACGAGTACAAGGAGGGGCTGCGCGACTGAGTCGCGACCCCGTCCGGCGGCCGAGCCGCCTCCCGCGCGGGAGGCGGCTCGCGGCGTGTCCGGGCGCTCGTGGGAGGATGCCGACATGACCTGGCTCGACCGGCTCCGGCTCCGGCGCCGGCCGCCGCGACTCCACGTCGCGATCGACGAGGGCTCGGGGCCGGTCGTGATCCTCGTCCACGGCATCGCCTCCTCCTCGACGACCTTCGAGAAGCTGGTGCCGCTGCTCGTCGGCCGGCACCGGGTCATCGCGATCGACCTGCTCGGCTTCGGCGAGTCCCCGGCCGCGCCCGACGGCCGGTACACGATCGAGGAGCACGTCGCCTCGCTCGAGCGCACGATCCGCGGGCTCCGGATCCGCGGGCCGATCACGCTCGTCGGCCATTCGATGGGCGCCCTCTTCGCGGCGCGCTACGCCGCGAGCCGACCCTCCCGCATCCGCCACCTCGTGCTCATCGCGCCGCCCGTCTACCTCGCCCCGAGCGAGGTCGGCGACCCGGTCGAGCGCGCTGCGATGGGCCTCTACCTCAAGGCCTACGAGTACCTCCGCGGCAACAAGGCGTTCACCATCCGCAACGCCGCCCTCCTCGCGCGGATGTCGCCGATCCGCCACGTGCTGGAGGTCAGCGAGCGCAACTGGGACGCCTTCGTGCGCTCGCTCGAGAACTCGATCGAGTCGCAGACGGCGATCAGCGACATCGCGGCCGTGCGAGCGCCCATCGATCTCGTCGCGGGCACCCTCGACCCCTTCCTCCAGCCGACGGGCCTGCGGATCGTCGAGCAGATGCGCCACGTGACCTCGCACCGCGTCGAGGGCAACGATCATCTCGTCCGCAGCCGCGTCGCGCGCGTCGTGCGCGCCGCGATCGAGTCGCGAGAGCTCGGCGGCGACCGAGCTCGCGCCTAGGCCGCGAGCCCGCACCGGGAGCCGCGTCCTCCCGCATCCCTGCGTGCTCGGCGTGGCGCGGGATCAGGAGCCGCACCGCTCGTCAGTCACCAGATCAGCGGATGCCCGCGGCGGCGGTGCTGTCACCCCGGTCGCTCTCCTGATCTCGCGCCGGGACCGGGATCAGCCGTGGTGGTCGGGGTCCATGCCGGTGCGCTCGCCCGACTCGAGGCCCGCGATCGCGGCGTGATCCTCGGCGTCGAGCGCGAATCCGCCGACCTCGCCGTTCTCGCGCACGCGCTCGAGGCTGTTCGACTTCGGGATCACGACGAGACCCTGCTCGAGGTGCCAGCGGATGACGATCTGGGCCGGGGTGCGCCCGTGCTTCGCGGCGATGCCGGCGAGCACCGGATCCTCGAGGACCCGGCCGCGCGCGAGCGGCGACCACGACTCCGTGAGGATGCCGTGGGCGTCGCCGTAGGCGCGCGTCTCGCGCTGGGGGAGCCAGGGGTGCAGCTCGACCTGGTTGACGACGGGGGTCGTGTCGCGCTCCCGCGCCAGGCGCTCGAGGTGGTGCGGGTGGAAGTTGCTGACGCCGATCGAGCGGGCGCGGCCCTCCTCGCGGAGCCGCTCGAGGGCGCGCCACGTGTCCACGTAGCGGTCCTGCGCGGGGGCCGGCCAGTGGATCAGGTAGAGGTCGACGTGCTCGAGGCCGAGGAGGCCGAGGCTCGCGTCGAAGGCTCGCAGCGTCTCGTCGTAGCCCTGCTGGTCGTTCCAGACCTTCGTGGTGATGAAGAGCTCCTCGCGTGGGACGCCCGAGGCGCGCACGCCCTCGCCGACGCCGCGCTCGTTGCGGTACAGCGTCGCCGTGTCGATGTGCCGGTAGCCGAGCTCGATGGCGCCCGAGACGAGCTCGGCGGCATGGTCGTCGGCCACCTTGTAGACCCCGAGTCCGAGCTGCGGGATAGCGTGGCCGTCGGAGAGGGGGAGGGTCGCCTGATGCATCACCCCTCCACGATAGGCAGTCGAGAGACGGGGAGCAGGATCGCATGACGCGGATCATGATCATCATCGGCAGCGTGCGTCCGGGCCGCGTGGGCCCGAGCGTCGCCGCGTGGGTCGCCGAGCGGGCGGAGGAGCGCGAGGGCGTGGAGGTCGACCTCGTCGATCTCGCGGAGCTCGCGCTGCCGCTCATGGACGAGCCCGCGCATCCCGCGAAGCAGCGGTACGAGCACGAGCACACCCGCGCGTGGAGCGCGCGAGTCCAGGGCGCCGACGCGGTCGTCCTCGTGACGCCCGAGTACAACCACAGCTTCTCGCCGGCGCTCAAGAACGCGATCGACTACCTCTGGGCCGAGTGGCAGCGCAAGCCGCTCGGCTTCGTCAGCTACGGCGGCATCTCGGCGGGCACCCGGGGCGTCACCGCGCTCGAGCCCGTCGTCTCCTACCTGGGGATGACGCGGGCGCTTGCGGCGGTCGAGATCGCGAACGTGGGCGCCCGGGTCGAGGACGGCGTCTTCTCGCCCGCCGACGGCGAGCGCAGCGCGCTCGAGGCGCTCCTGGACGAGCTCGAGGCGCTCGCCGCGCCGACGGCCGTGCGCGGCTGAATCCCGGTCATCCGCGAGGTATCATCGGGCTCGAGCGGGGATCAGGCCCGCTCGGGGGGAGCACGTCGTGACGCATCGCGTCGTCGGCGCGACGGGGATCCGGGATGCCGTCGCGCAGTTCTCGCGCCGGCTGACGGAGGATCCGATCACCGCGCCGTGGTTCGAGGGGATCGACATGGATCGGCTCCGCGCGCATCAGCGCGCCTTCGTCGCGATGGCCCTCGGCGGGCCGGACGCGTACCGCGGTCGGAGCATGCGCGAGGCGCACGCGGGGCTCGGGATCGACGAGCCAGCCTTCGACCGCTGCCTCGAGCACCTGGAGGCGAGCCTGCGCGACGCGGGGGTCGGCGAGGACGCGGTCCGCCGCGCATGCCGCGACCTGGGTCGTCTGCGCGGCCAGATCGTGGACGGCTGCGCCGCCGGCTGAGCCGCGTCAGCTCGGGGTGACGGGCACCGGCTCCGTGTCGGGGATGGGGCTCGCGTCGCGGCCGCGGAGATCCGGGATGGCGCGATGGAACGCCGCCGCCACCGCGAGGGCCGCCGCCGCGAACGCCGCCGAGGCCCAGAAGGCGCCGTCGGGGCCGCGCGCGTCGATGAGGAAGCCCGCCACGGCGGAGCCGGCCGCCGCGCCGATGAGCTGCCCCGTGCCGACCCAGCCGTAGGCCTCCGCCGTGTCGCTGAAGCGGACGCTCGCCGAGACCATCGCGAACATCGCGGCGAGGGCGGGTGCGAGGCACAGCCCGGCGATCACGAGCGCGATCGCGACCGTCCAGAAGTCCCAGGCGACGGCGGCGAGCGCGGTGCCGAGGAAGATGACGAGGGTGCGGCGCGCGAGCGCCCACGGGCCGAGCGGCAGGTGCCCGAAGCCGAGGCCGCCGAGGAGGGAGGCGACCGCCCAGATCGCGAGGACGATGCCCGCCTCGGCGCCGCCCTCGCCGAACTCGGCGACGACGCCGGCCTCGATCGCGGCGCAGGAGCCGACGACGAGGAAGCCGACGACGGTCGCGAGGAGCACGGGCGGCCGGCCGAGCACGACGCCGAGCTTCCGCTTGCTGCGGGGGATGCGGACCCGGCCGAGCTCGGGGGAGGTCAGGAACCAGAGCCCGCCGACGATGAGGAACGCGATCGAGAGCCCGATGCCGGCGACGGTCGAGACCTGCGTCGAGACGAAGGTCACGACGACGGGACCGGCGATCCAGATGAGCTCCTGCGCCGATGCGTCGAGCGAGAAGAGCGGGGTGAGCTGGCGCGAGTTCACCATCTTCGGGTAGATGGTGCGCACGGCCGGCTGCACGGGCGGGTAGCTGAGGCCGCAGACGAGGCCGAGCACCATGTAGACCCAGAGCTCGGTCTCGAGGAACGCGATCGCCGTCATGGAGGCGGCGCAGACGGCGGTCGTGAGGATGATGACGGGGCGCATGCCCCAGACGCCCATCCAGCGGCTCGTGAGCGGGCCGGCGACCGCCTGCCCGACGCTCGTGGCGGCGAGGACGAGGCCGGCCGCGCCGTAGCTGTGGAAGAGGTGCTCCATGTGGAGCAGGTAGCCGAGCGAGAGCATCCCGCTCGGGAACCGGGCCGTGAGCTGCGCGGCGATGATCCGGGCGACGCCCGGGGTGCGCAGCAGGTCGGTGTAGACGTTCACGATGCGTCCAGCCTAGTTCTCGCCGCGCCGTGGCAGCCGGGATGTCGGCGGCGCCCCCGAGCATGGTCCGAGGAGTCCGGCATCCCTCCACAGGCTGTGAATAACAGGGCTGTAGTTATGCACAGTTGTGGATGACACGCCCACTAGATGTTGGGTGCTTGCAGTGTCGGTCCCCCGATATATAGTGGTCGAACTGCGACGCCGAGGGCCGGGGATCTGGGCCTGAGCCGCAGCTCCCCCCGCGTTCCCGCGCCCGCTGTTCAGCGTGCCCGGAGCCCGGGATCAGCACCACCGCACGATCGACATCGCTTCGCAGCCGGCCGCGTCTGCACCATCAACCCGCGGCACACCATCAGCACACCGGGGATGCGCCGAACGGCGCAAGAGGGAGTCGGATCCACAGTGTCCATCACGGTCGTCAAGCGCAACGGAGAGCGCGAGCCCTACGACGCGAACAAGATCAACCTCGCCATCGAGGACGCCAGCCGCGGGCTCGACGAGAGCATCACGTGGGTGACCCAGATCGCCTCCGAGCTCGAGCTCACCCTCTTCGACGGGATCACGACGCAGCAGCTCGACGAGGCGGTCATCCAGGTCGCGCTCCAGAACGTCAAGGACGACCCCGCCTTCGACACCGTCGCCGCGCGCCTCCTCCTCAAGACCGTCTACAAGGCGGTCCTCGGCGACTACGCCTCGCCCGAGGAGCTCACGGCGCTCCACCGCGAGCACTTCGCCGCGTACGTCGCCCGCGGCGTCGAGGAGACGCTCCTCGACTCGCGCTTCACGACCGGCATCTTCGACCTGGAGCGCCTCGCCGCGGCCCTCGAGCCCGAGCGCGACGGCCTCCTCAAGTACATCGGCGCCGTCACGCTCAACAACCGCTACGGCATCAAGGCCCGCAACGGCGAGCCGCTCGAGGTGCCGCAGTACTTCTGGATGCGCATCGCGATGGGCCTCTCGCTCAACGAGGCCGACGCCACGAGCCACGCGATCGCGTTCTACGAGAAGATGTCGAAGCTCGAGTACCTCGCGGCAGGCTCGACGCTCGTCAACGCCGGCACCTCCTACCCGCAGCTCTCGAACTGCTTCGTCATGGAGATGCAGGACGACATCGAGCACATCGCGAAGAGCGTCCGCGACGTCATGTGGCTCACGAAGGGCACGGGCGGCATCGGCCTCTCGGTCTCGAAGCTCCGCGCGCAGGGCTCGCCCATCCGCTCGAACAACACCATGTCGACCGGCCCGATCCCCTTCATGCACACGATCGACTCGGTGCTGCGCGCGGTCAGCCGCGGCGGCAAGAAGTTCGGCGCCCTCTGCTTCTACATGGAGAACTGGCACCTCGACTTCCCCGAGTTCCTCGAGCTGCGCAACAACTCGGGCGACCCCTACCGCCGCACGCGCACCGCGAACACGGCCGTCTGGATCTCCGACGAGTTCATGAAGCGCGTCCAGAACGACGAGGACTGGTACCTCTTCGACCCGCTCGAGGTCGCCGACCTCGGCGAGCTCTACGGCAAGGCCTTCTCGGAGCGCTACGCGGAGTACATCGCCATGGCGGAGCGCGGCGAGCTGCGGATGTTCAAGAAGATCGGCGCGCGCGAGCAGTTCAAGGCGATCCTCATCTCCCTCCAGACCACGAGCCACCCGTGGCTCACCTGGAAGGACACGATCAACAACCGCGCCCTCAACAACAACACGGGCACGATCCACCTCTCGAACCTCTGCACCGAGATCTGCCTCCCGCAGGACGAGGACAACGTCTCCGTCTGCAACCTGGCCTCGATCAACCTGCCGACGCACCTCGTCACCCACGAGGACGGCACGAAGGGCTTCGACTGGACGCTCATCGAGGAGAGCGCCCGACTCGCGGTCCGCCAGCTCGACAACCTCATCGACATCACGGTCTCGAGCGTCGCCGAGGCCGACTTCTCGAACCAGCAGAACCGCGCGATCGGCCTCGGCGTCATGGGCTTCACCGACGTCACCGAGCGCCTCGGCATCTCCTACGAGTCGGAGGAGGCGCTCGAGCTGATCGACGAGGTCATGGAGCACGTGTCGTACGCCGCGATCGAGGAGAGCGTGAAGCTCGCCGAGGAGCGCGGCTCGTACACGAACTTCCAGGGCTCGCGCTGGTCCGAGGGCCTCGTGCCCTTCGACTCGATCGCGCTGACGGAGGCCGACCGCGGCACCCCGATCAACGTCTCGCGCACCACCCGCCTCGACTGGGACGCGCTCCGCGCGAAGGTCAAGAGCGGCATGCGCAACGCGACGCTCATGGCCATCGCGCCCACGGCCTCCATCGGCCTCGTCGCCGGCACCACGCCCGGGCTCGACCCGCAGTTCTCGCAGATCTTCAGCCGCTCGACCTCGAACGGCAAGTTCCTCGAGATCAACCGCAACCTGGTCCGCGACCTCCAGGAGCTCGGCATCTGGAACGAGGTCCGCGAGCAGGTCCTGCGCAGCCAGGGCGACATCCAGCGCGTCGAGGCGATCCCGGAGCACATCAAGGCCGTCTACAAGACGAGCTTCCAGCTCTCGCCCTTCTCGTTCCTCGACGTCGCGGCGCGCGCGCAGAAGTGGATCGACCAGGCGATCAGCCGCAACATGTACCTCGAGACGCGCGACCTCGGCGACATGATGGACATCTACTACGGGGCCTGGGAGCGCGGTGTCAAGACGACGTACTACCTGCACATGAAGCCGCGTCACACCGCCGAGCAGTCGACCGTCAAGGTCAACAAGTCGGAGGACATCGGCCAGGGCGCGAAGCGCGGCTTCGGCGCCCCCAAGGCGGAGCCCGTCGCGGCGGAGTCGGCGGCGCCCGCCGCCGCGGCGCCGGCGCGCAAGGGCTTCGGCGGACTGGGGAAGTAGTCATGGACGACGTGATCGACGGCTACGACATCCCGGTCGACCCGATGGACCTCCTCCAGTGCGAGAGCTGCCAGTAGGCGCACGCACCGGCCCCGACCCCGACGCACGAACGACCTCGAAAGCGAGATGAGCTGACATGCCGATCCTCGGCACCGGAATCAAGGAGGGACTCCTCCTCAAGCCCGTCACCTACAAGTGGGCGATGGACCTCTACGACCAGGCGGTCGCGAACACCTGGTTCCCGAACGAGATCCAGCTCGGCGAGGACATCGCCGACTTCAAGAAGATGACGGACGAGGAGCGCCACGCGATCACGTTCCTCATGTCCTACTTCAACCCGAACGAGCTGCTCGTCAACAAGGCGCTCGCCTTCGGCGTCTACCCCTACATCAACGCTCCCGAGGCGCACCTCTACCTCGCGAAGCAGATGTGGGAGGAGGCGAACCACTGCATGTCCTTCGAGTACGTGCTCGAGACCTTCCCCATCGATCGGGATGCGGCCTACAACTCCCACGTGGACGTGCCCTCGATGGCGCGCAAGGAGGAGTTCGAGGTCAACTTCATCCGCCGCATGACGGAGGAGACGCTCGACATCACGACGACCAAGGGCAAGCAGGACTTCATCCGCAACCTCGTCGCGTACAACATCATCCTCGAGGGCATCTGGTTCTACTCGGGCTTCATGGTCGCGCTCTCGTTCCGCCAGCGGAACCTGCTGCGCAACTTCGGCTCGCTCATGGACTGGATCGTGCGCGACGAGTCGCTGCACCTGAAGTTCGGGATCAACCTAATCCTCACGGTCCTCGAGGAGAACCCCGACCTCCAGACGGAGGAGTTCGCGACCGAGATCAAGCAGATGATCCTCGACGCGGTCGAGATGGAGGAGCAGTACAACCAGGACCTGCTGCCGAACGGCATCCTCGGCCTCAACGCCTCCTACATCAACCAGTACGTCAAGTACCTGGCCGACCGCCGGCTCGAGGAGCTCGGCTTCGAGGCGCACTACAACGTCACGAACCCGGCGAAGTGGATGGCGACGGCCAACGACACCCTCCAGCTCGTCAACTTCTTCGAGTCGACGAACACCTCCTACGAGTCGAACGCGTCGGCCGGGTCCGCGACCCGCGGCAGCTGACGCCCCAGCGCAGCACGGCTGGACGACTCGGCGCCCCGGAATCATCCGGGGCGCCGAGTCGTGTCCGGGGCGCCGAGCCGGCGCGGCTCAGCCCCGCGAGACCTCGAGCTCGATGACCGCCCAGGCGAGCGGGGGCAGCGTCGCGTGGAGGACGCCGTCCTGCGTGCCGACGCCCTCGAGCGGCGCGAGGCCCACCGCATCCTGCGCCTGCTCGGTGTTCGCGGTGCGGCGGTCGCCGCCCTCCGGCACCGTCAGGACCTCGGCGCGCGTCACGCGGCCCGCCGTGAGGCCGCGCAGCTCGACCGTCACCTCGGCCGACTCCTCGAGCCCGCGGTTCGCGAGGAACAGCGCGACACGGCCCGACTCCTCGTCCCAGGTCGCCGAGACGTCGACGAGGTCGGCATCCCCGAATTTCCTCGTCGGGTAGCGGTCCGAGTCGACCGCGGTGCGCAGGATGCGCCCCTTCGCGAGCGCCGACATCCGGGCGAAGGGCCAGAAGATCGACTGGCGCCACGCCGGCCCGCCCTCCTCCGAGCGGATGGGGGCGATGATGTTGACGAGCTGCGCCTGGTTCGCGATCCGCACCCGGTCGCCGTGGCGCAGCAGCGAGTTGAGGAAGGTGCCGACGACGACCGCGTCGGTCACGTTGTAGGTGTCCTCGATGAGGCGCGGGTGCTCGCGCCAGGTCTTCTGCACGTTGTGCGGCTGGTCCTCGGTGTCGAGACCGCGCTGGTACCAGACGTTCCACTCGTCGAAGGAGAGCTGCACGTCCTTCGTGTGCTTGCCGGCCGCCTTGACGGCGTCCACGGTCGAGACGACGCCCTCGATGAACGCGTCCATGTCGACCGCCTCCGCGAGGAAGGACGCCGCATCCCCGTCATCCTCCTGGTAGTACGCGTGGAGCGAGATGTAGTCGACCTCGTCGTAGGCGTGCGTGAGGACGGTGTGCTCCCAGCTGCCGAAGGTCGGCATCTGGCGGTTCGAGGAGCCGACGGCGACGAGCTCGATCGTGGGGTCGACGTAGCGCATCGCCTTCGCCGCCTCCTGCGCGAGGCGGCCGTACTCGGCGGCGGTCTTGTGGCCGATCTGCCAGGGCCCGTCGAGCTCGTTGCCGAGGCACCACAGCTTGATGTCGAAGGGCTCCGCCGAGCCGTGCTGCCTCCGCAGATCCGAGAGGCGGGTGCCGCCGGGGTGGTTCGCGTACTCGACGAGCTCGCGCGCCGCATCCACGCCGCGGGTGCCGAGGTTGACGGCCTCCATGATCTCGACGTCCGCCTCGCGCGCCCAGCGCACGAACTCGTGGAGGCCGAAGGCGTTCGTCTCGATCGTGTGCCAGGCGCCGTCGATGCGGCGCGGGCGGTCCTCGACGGGGCCGACCCCGTCCTCCCAGTTGTAGCCGGAGACGAAGTTGCCGCCCGGGTAGCGGACCACCGTCGGACCCAGCTCCCGGACCAGCTCGAGCACGTCGCGGCGGGTGCCGTGCTCGTCGGCCTCCGGGTGGCCGGGCTCGAAGATCCCGGTGTACACGCAGCGGCCCATGTGCTCGACGAAGGAGCCGAAGAGGCGGCGGGGCACCTCCCCGATCGTGAAGTCGCGGTCGATCGTGATGCGGGCGCGGGACATGGGGCTCCTTGGGTTCGGGGATCGGGATGCGGAGGCGACGGCGCGCTACTGGCCGCCGAAGCCGGTCGTGGCGACGCCCTTGACGATCTGGCGCTGGAAGACGAGGAACACGACGATGAGCGGCAGCGCGGCGAGCACGGCCTGCGCCATCACCTGCGCGTACTGCACGCCGTAGGCGCTGATGACGGTCTGGAGGCCGACCGGCAGCGTCATGAGCGAGGTGTCGTTGATGACGAGGAAGGGCCAGAGGAAGTTGTTCCAGGCCGAGATGAACACGAAGATCGCGACGCTCGCGAGGATGGGGCGCGAGAGCGGCAGCGCGACCGACCAGAACACGCGGAGCCGGCTCGCGCCGTCGACGCGGGCCGCATCCTCGAGCTCGACGGGCACGTTGTCGAAGAACTTCTTGAGGATGAAGACCATGGGCGGCGCGACGACCTGCGGCAGGATCAGTCCGAGATGCGTGTCGACGAGGTCGAAGGCGAGCATCTCGTGGAACAGCGGGATGATGAGCACCTGCGGCGGCACGATGATCGATGCGATGACGGCGCCGTAGAGCACCTTCCGCCCGCGGAACTCGAGCCGCGAGAAGGCGTAGCCCGCGAGCGCCGAGATCGCGACCGTGATGACGGTCACCCAGAGCGAGGTCCAGAGGCTGTTCCAGGCCCAGACCGGCACGTTGCCCTGCGAGAGGATCGCGGTGAAGGCGTCGAGGGTGAAGCCGTTCGCGGGGATCCACGACGGGGTGGAGGCGGCATCCACCTCGGTCTTGAGCGAGGTGTCGACCGCCCACAGGAAGGGCAGCAGCCACGCGGCCGCGAGGATCGCGAGCACCGCGAGGGCGGCGACCCGCGCGGGGCCGAAGGGCTTCTCGCCGGGCTTGCGCTCGCGGCGGCGGATGCGGAGCTCCGGGTGGAGCGCGTCGGTGGTCATGCGCGGCCTCCTCGCCGGCGGGTGATCGCGAGCTGCGCGACCGCGATGATGATGATGACGGCGAAGAAGACGTAGCTGATCGCCGCCGAGTAGCCGAAGCGGTAGCCGGTGAAGCCGGTCTCGTAGATGTACTGGACGATCGAGCGGGTCGTCGGCGAGGAGGCCCCGCCGAGCATCTGGTACACCTGGTCGAACAGCTTGAGGGACGCCAGCACCTGCAGGATGAGGATCAGCACGGTGGTGGGCGCGAGCTGGGGGAGCGTGATCGACACGAGCTTGCGCCAGGTGCCGGCGCCGTCGAGCGAGGCCGCCTCGTACTGCTGCGCCGGGATGTTCTGCAGCGCCGCGAGGTAGAGCAGGAAGTTGAAGCCGACCGTCCACCAGACGGTCGCGATGACGACCGAGACCATCGCCGTGTCGGCATCCTGCAGCCACGCCTGGGGCGGCATCCCGAACCAGGCGAGCACGCCGTTCGCGGCGCCGAACTGCGGGTTGAAGATCCAGACCCAGATCTGGGAGATGACGGTCGAGGCGAGCAGGAACGGCATGAAGAAGGACAGCCGCCACAGCCACTGACCGGGCAGCCCCTGGTCGACGAGGATCGCCATGACGAGCGCGACGAGGACGAGCGGCACGGTGCTGAGCAGCGTGAACCAGACCGTGTTGCCGAAGGACTGCCAGACGGTCGGGTCGCCGAGCGCCTCGGCGTAGTTCTCGAGGCCGATGATGCCGCCGCCCGTGCCCGCGAGGGAGAGGTCGGTGAAGCTCAGGTAGAGCCCGTTGAGGATCGGCCACACGAGGAAGAGCGCGAAGGCGACGAGGAAGGGGGCGAGGAAGCCCCAGCCGACGAGCTGCTCGCGGCGGCGGCCGCGGCGGCGCGCGGTGCGGACCTGCTCCGGCCGGGCGGTGGCGGGGCGTGCGGCGGTGGCGGTCATCGCGAGCCTCCCTCGGGGTCGACCGGGTTCGGTCGGGAGAGCAGCTGGTCGACGCGCGTCTGGAAGGCGCGGACCGCCGAGGCCGGGTCGCCTCCGCCGAGCAGCGCGCCCTGCACGGCCTCGCCGAAGTCGCCCTGGAAGTTGCTCCCGGCACCCGTGAACCAGGCGGTGGGGTCGTAGTGGACGATGTCGGCGGCGGCGGCGTAGTCGGCCTGGGGCTTCAGCTGCCCATAGCCGGGGCTCTCGGTGACGGGCAGGAAGGCGGGGATGTGGCCGGCCTCCGCCCAGGCCCCGCTCGCGCCGAGCAGCTCGGCGACGAAGCGGTAGGTCGCCGCGCGTCGCTCGGGGTCGGGCGAGTTCTGGTGCGGGAGCACGAAGGCGTGCGAGTCGGCGTAGGCGGCGGGCGTCCCGTAGAGCGTCGGGATGGGGCTGCCGCCGACGGGCAGGCCGATGTCGAGCATCGCCGGCAGCTCCCAGACGCCGGAGAAGATCATGCCGCTCTGGCCGGTCTGGAACTCGGCGTTGGCGCTCGCGTAGTCGTTCCGGTTCGCCGCGATCTCGTCGTCGAGCAGCTCCTGCATGTAGGCGAGTGAGGTGACGGCGGCGTCCTCCTCCCATTCGAGCCTCCCGCCCTCCGGGAGCTCCATGGTGGCGCCCTGCTGGCGGTAGAAGGTCGAGAAGAGGCGCCACATCTGGGCGCCGTCGCCGAGGTAGCCGAAGGAGAGCGGGCGGCCCTCGCTGACGCCGCCGACCTCCCGGGCGAGGTCGATGAATCCCTCGGGGCTGTCGACGGGGGGCAGATGGCCGTCGGAGTCGAGCACGCCCGCCCGATCGGCGATGTCCTGGTTGAAGAAGAGCACGAAGGGATGCGCGTCGAGCGCGACCGAGAACAGCCGGTCTCCGGAGAAGCCCTTCTCCCAGACGGGGGCGCTGAACGTCGTCTCGTCGACGCCGGCCTCGGCGAGCTCGTCGAGGTCCCAGGGGTCGAGGAGGCCGCCGGGCGCATAGCCGGGCATGCGGCTCGCGTGCATGATCGCGATGTCGGGCGCCCGGCCGCCGACGGAGGCCATGGCGAGCTTCGTGTAGTACGGCGTGCCCCAGGCGAGGACGGTCTGGCGGACGGCGACGTCGCCGCCCGCGTTGACCTCGTCGAGCATGCCGGACATGCGGACGCCGTCGCCGCCGGAGAGGAGGTGCCAGAACTTGAGCGGCACGGCGCCGGCCGCGCCCGCGACCTGGGGTGCGCAGCCGGCCAGGGTGGCGGCGCCGAGGGCGGCGAGTCCGCCGAGTCCGCCTGCGAGGACCTGGCGTCTCGAGAGCTGATGGGGCATGGTCACTCCTTCGTGACTGGGGGTGCCCCCACATTACATCGTTGTAACAGAGCGTCAACCCCTCCTGATGTGAGTTTCTCCGCGTTCGCCGCGCGGATCCGCGCGGCGAACGCGGAGAAACTCACATCAGGAGGCGGTGCTGGCTCGCGCGATGAGCTCCGTCGGCACCTCGACGACCCGGCGCTCGCCGCCGCGGTCCTCGATCCGCTCGAGCAGCAGATCGAGAGCCGCGCCCGCGAAGGCCTCCCGTGAGAAGCCGATCGTCGTCAGCGGCGGGACCGCGAAGCGCGCCGCCTCGACGTCGTCGAAGCCCGCGACGAGCACGTCCGCGGGGACGCGGACGCCGCGCGCCGAGAGCGCGCTCAGCGCCCCCAGGGCGAGCGAGTCGGTGAAGCCGAACACTGCATCCACCGCGGTCCCCGCGTCGAGCAGCGCCGCCGTGCCGTCGGCGCCGGCCGAGATCGTCCAGTCGTCGCAGGGCATCTCGAGGTCCCGGTCGGCCGGCAGGCCCGCCGCCGCGAGCGCCTCGCGGTAGCCCTGCAGCCGCTGCCGGCTCGTCGAGGTGTCGAGCCCCGGCCCGGGGGCGCCGAGTGCCGCGATCCGGCGGGCACCGCGCTCGATGAGGTGCTCGGTCATCTGCCGCGCCGCCGCCGTGCTGTCGATGCGGACCTGATCCGCGCGATCCTGCTCGACCTCGCCGATCAGCACCGCGGGCGGCAGGCGGTCGGCGTGCTCGACGGCGCTGTCCTCGAGCCGCACCGGATTGAGGACGACGCCGTCGATGAGATGGGAGCGGGCCTTCGAGATGAGCGAGTACTCGCGGGAGGGCTCGCCGCCGGTCTCCTCGATCTGGACCGCGTACCCGCGGCGGTGGGCGTGCTGCACGAAGTGCCGGGTGAGGTCGGCCGAGTAGGCGGTGCCGAGGTCCGGGAGGGCGAGCGCGACGACGCCCGTGCGCCCGTTGCGGAGCCCGCGTGCGCTGAGGTTCGGCACGTAGTCGAGCTCGGCCATCGCGGCCTCGACGCGCTCGCGCGTCTCCGGCTTCACGAACACCGTGCCGCCCACGACGTTCGAGACCGTCTTCGGCGAGACGCCCGCGAGCGCGGCCACGTCCTTCACGGTCGCGCGCGGCACGCCGCTCCCCATCGCCATGCGGGCAACCCTAGCCGCGCGGGGCCGCGGGGGCCTCGAGCGCCTTGCGGATCCGGGCGACGCTGACGGGGCCCTGTGCGCCGAGCGGCTGTGCGAAGAGGCTCAGCCGCAGCTCCTCGAGCATCCAGCGCACCTCGCGCAGCCGCGGCGCCGCATCCGCCGGGAGCGGCAGGGTGCCGCCCGCCTTCCGGTAGAGCTCGACGGCCTGCTCGACCTCCGTCATCCACTGCCGGTCGCGCCCCAGGTTCTCGGCCATCCGCTCGACGCGGTACACGATCCCGCGGAGGTAGACGGGGATGCGGCGCAGGCGCTCGGCGCCGGCCGCGGCCACGAAGCCGGGGTGCACGAGGGCGTCGAGCTGCGCCCTGGCCTCGGCGAGCGGCGACATGAGCGCGAGGGTCGAGGCTTTCGCGATCGCCCGATCCGCCTCGCGCGCCGCCTGGAGCGCGGCGGCCGTCTGCGCGACGACCGCGAAGACGCGGTCGAGGAGGCCGTCGGCGACCTCCGCCCGGAGCGCCTCGAACTCCCGGCTCGTGCGCGGGGCGCGCCCCCGCACGACCTCGCCGATCGCCGCCTGGAGCGCGTCCTCCATGAGCGCCGCGGTCGAGCGGTACGGGCTCGTCGCGAGCGCGAGCTTCTCCGCGTGGGTCAGGTGCTCCTGCACGTGGGGCGCGGGGCTGGGGGTGGCGAGGGCGAGCAGGCGGAGGATGCCGCGGCCGTGTGCCGCCTCCTGCTCGGCGCGCGTGCCGAGCAGCCTCACCGCGACGCTCGCGCCCTCGTCGACGAGCGCCGGGTAGGCGCGGATGGTGTTGCCGCCCTGGCGGACGTCGAGGTGCTCGGGCAGCTCCTCGAGGTCGAAGGCGGTGAGCCCGGAGCGCTCCAGATCGCTCTGGGGGGTCGTCGCGGCGCGCGCGACGCTCTGGCGGGCGCGCTCGCCCAGCGAGCCGCGCAGCTCCTCGAGGTCCTTCGAGCGGCCGACGCGGCGACCCCGCTCGTCGACCGCCGCGTAGCTCACGCGGAGGTGCGGCGGGAGCCGGTCGAGGTCGAAGTCCTCCGGGGCGACGGGCACGTGCGCGGCCTGGCGGATGAGGCCCGCGAGGGCCGTCGTGAGCGGGCCCTCCGGCTGCTCGGGGAGCTGCGCGATGAGGCGGCGCGCCCAGTCGCCCGCCGGCACGACGTTGCGCCGGATCGCCTTCGGCAGGGTCTTGAGCAGCGCCGTCACGAGCTCCTCACGCATCCCGGGCACGAGCCAGTCGAAGCCCGCGCTCTCGATGCGGGGGAGGAGCGCGAGCGGCACGTCGACGGTGACGCCGTCGTCGCTCGCACCCGGCTCGAAGCGGTAGCGGAGGGCGAGCCGCTGATCCGCATCCCGCCACTCGCTCGGGTAGGCGGTCTCGTCGAGCGAGCCCTCGCCGCCGAGGAGGTCGTCGCGGGTCATCTCGAGCAGCCGCGGGCGGTCCCGGCGCTCACGGCGCCACCATCCCTCGAACTCCCGGACGCTCGCGACCTCCTCCGGGATCCGCGCCTCGTAGAAGTCGACGACGGCCTCGTCGTCGACGAGGATGTCGCGACGGCGGGTGCGCTCCTCCATCTCGCCGAGCTCGCGGCGGAGCGCCCGGTTCGCGCGGTCGAAGTCGTAGAGCGGGTCGCGGCGGATGTCGCCCGGCCACTCGCCGCCGACGAGGGCGTGGCGGATGAGGAGCTCGCGCGCCTGCGGCCGGTCGACCCGGGCGAGCTGCACCTTGCGCCGCTGCACGATCGGCACCCCGTAGAGCGTCGCCCGCTCGAGGGCGATCGCCGCCCCCTGCTTCTGCTCCCAGTGCGGGTCGGAGTACTGGCGCTTCACGAGGTCGCCCGCGAGCTGCTCGGCCCACAGCGGGTCGATCGCGCCCGCCGTGCGCGCGAAGAGCCGGCTCGTCTCGACGAGCTCGGCCGCCATGACGGCCGGCGGCCCCTTCTTCGCGAGCGAGGAGCCGGGGAAGATCATGAAGCGCTGACCGCGCGAGCCCAGATATTCGCGGCCGCGCTGGCGTTGGTCCTTCTGGCGGTCGTCGCGGAGGCCGATCCGGCTGAGGAGCCCCGCGAGCAGCGCCTTGTGCACGGCATCCGCATCCACCCCGTCGCGGATCGGCCCGACCTCGAGCCGGATGTCCTTCGCGGCGCGGCGGAGCTGCGCCTCGAGGTCCTGCCACTCGCGGATGCGGAGGTAGTTGAGGTACTCGGCGCGCGCCATGCGCCGGAAGGCGCTGCCGCTGCGCTCGCGGCGCTCGCGCTCGAGGTGGCGCCACAGCTTGAGCAGGCCGAGGAAGTCGCTCGTCGGGTCGGCGAAGCGGGCGTGCAGCGCGTCCGCCTTCGCGCGCTCCTCGAGGGGCCGCTCGCGCACGTCCTGGAGACTCAGCCCCGCGACGATCGCGGCGACCTCGCGCACGACCCCCTGCCGGCCGGCCTCGACGAGCATCCGCCCGAAGCGCGGATCGACGGGGAGGCGGGCGAGGTCGCGGCCCGTGCGCGTGATCCGGTCGGTGCCGGTCGTGCGATCGGGCGCGATGGCCCCGAGCTCGCGCAGGAGGTCGAGGCCGTCGGCGACGCCGCGCGAGTCGGGCGGCTGGAGGAAGGGGAACTCCTGGATGTCGCCGAGCCCGAGCGAGATCATCTGCAGGATGACGGCGGCGAGGTTGGTGCGGAGGATCTCGGGGTCGGTGTACTCGGGGCGCCGCGCGTAGTCGTCCTCCGAGTAGAGGCGGATCGCGATGCCGTCGCTCGTGCGGCCCGCGCGCCCGGAGCGCTGGTTCGCGCTCGCCTGGCTGATCGCCTCGATCGGCAGCCGCTGGACCTTCGCGCGCGCCGAGTAGCGGCTGATGCGCGCCGTGCCCGCGTCGATCACGTACTTGATGCCCGGCACCGTGAGGCTCGTCTCGGCGACGTTCGTCGAGAGGACGATGCGGCGGCGGATGCCGTGCCCGCGGCGCCCGAAGACGCGGTGCTGGTCGGCGGCGCTGAGGCGGCCGTAGAGGGGCAGGATCTCGGTCTCGGCGGCCGCGCGCCCGGCGAGGGAGCCGCGGATCGCGTCCTCGGCATCCCGGATCTCGTTCTCGCCGGAGAGGAAGACGAGCACGTCGCCCGCCTCCTCGCGCTCGAGCTCGCGCAGCGCCTCGACGATGCCCTGGCCCTGATCGCGATCGCCGGCGTCGGGGGCGTCCTCGTCCGCATCCCCCTCGGCGCCCTCCGCGACGAGCGGCCGGTAGCGCACCTCGACGGGGTAGGTGCGCCCGGAGACCTCGACGATCTCGGCCGGGTTCCCCTCGGCGTCGGCGAAGTGGCGCGCGAAGCTCTCGGGGTCGATCGTCGCGGAGGTGATGACGAGCTTGAGGTCGGGTCGGCGGGGGAGGAGCTGCTTGAGGTAGCCGAGGAGGAAGTCGATCGTGAGGCTGCGCTCGTGCGCCTCGTCGATGACGATCGTGTCGTAGCGGCGCAGCTCGCGATCGCGGTTGATCTCGGCGAGGAGGATGCCGTCGGTCATGAGCTTGACGCGTGTGTCGGCGCTCGAGGTGTCGGTGAAGCGCACCTGGTAGCCGACGAGGCCGCCGAGCTCGACGCCGAGCTCCTCGGCGACGCGCTCGGCGATCGAGCGCGCGGCGATGCGGCGGGGCTGGGTGTGGCCGATCCGCTCGCGGCCGAGCTCGAGGAGGATCTTCGGCAGCTGCGTCGTCTTGCCGGAGCCGGTCGCGCCCGCGACGATCACGACCTGCGCGCGCTCGATGGCGCGCGCGATGTCCTCCCGCCGGGCGCTGACGGGCAGCTCGGGCGGGTAGGTGATGGGCGGCAGGTCGACGGGGCTCATGACAGCCTCCCATCGTACGTCGCCGGGGGCCGGGCCGAGCCCGCCCCTCGCATCCGCGGCTTGACGCAAAGTGCTTTGCATTGCAAAGTAGGTGCATGACCGGACCGAGCGACGTGCAGCACGACGAGCAGCCCCTCGACCCCGCCGCCGCGCTCGCCATCATCGAGGGCGAGCGGCGCAGCGCCACCCGCAGCGCCATCCGGCAGGTGCCCGTCTACTACTACGTGTGGGGCGGCGCGTGGCTCGTCGGCTACCTCGTCCTCTGGGCGTCTTGGCGCGAGTCGGGCGCGCCCGTCCACATCCCCGGCGTCGTCGCCGTGCCCGTCTTCGCCGCGCTCATCATCGCGGGCGTCGTCGTCTCGATGGTCGTCGGCATCCGCTCGAACCGGGGGATGCGCGGGCAGTCGAGCTTCGTCGGCATGGTCTACGGGTGGTCCTGGACGATCCTCGGCGTCGGCGCCGCCGCGATCGGCATGGCGCTCATCCGGAACGGCATGCCGCCGGAGCTCGCGGCCCTCTACTTCCCGAGCGCCTACGCCCTCGTGCTCGCGGCGCTCTATCTCGCCGGCGCCATGCTCTGGGGCTCCATCGACCAGCTCGTGATCGCCGTCGTCGTCGCGATCGCGGGCTCCGTGAGCCCCTTCTTCGGCGCCCCCGCCAACTACCTCGCGATGGCGCTCATCGCCGGCGGCGCCCTCCTCGCCGGCGGCGTCGTCGCGAGCATCAGGATGCGGCGGCTGGCGTGAGCGAGCTCGATCCGGTCATCCACGCGGCCGCCCGGCTGCGGATCACGGCGGCGCTCGCGGCGATCGGCGAGGGCGACCGGATCGCGTTCCCGCGGCTGCAGGAGCAGCTCGCCATGACCGCCGGCAACCTCTCGACGCACCTCCGCAAGCTCGAGGACGCCGGCTACGTCGAGGTCGAGAAGGCCCACCGGGGCCGCAGCCCCGTCACCTACCTCGCGCTGAGCCGCCGCGGCCGGCGCGCCTTCGAGTCCTACGCCGAGCAGCTGCGCGCCGTGCTCGGCGGAGAGGGGAGCCCCGCATGACCGAGCAGCCGCTCGTCCGCCTCGACCGGGTCTCGCGCCGCTTCGGCGCGCTGACCGCCGTCGACGACGTCAGCCTCGAGATCGGCCCCGGCCGCATCGTCGGGCTCCTCGGCCCGAACGGCGCCGGGAAGTCGACCCTCCTCGGCCTCGTGCAGGGGCTGCGGCGCCCGAGCTCGGGCGAGGTCCGGCTCTTCGGGGGCGACCCCCGGGATGCCGCGAGCCGCCGGCGGCTCGGCTCGACCCCGCAGGAGACGGCGCTGCCGCCGACGCTCCGGGTCGGCGAGGTCATCGAGCTGGTCGCCGCCCATTTCGAGGACCGCGCCCCGGCGGGCGAGCTCGCCGAGGAGTTCGGGCTCCGGGAGCTCCTCCGCCGGCAGACGGGCTCGCTCTCGGGCGGGCAGCAGCGCCGGCTCAGCGTCGCCCTCGCCTTCGCGGGCCGCCCGCGGCTCGTGCTCCTCGACGAGCCGACGACGGGCCTCGACGTGGATGCGCGCCGCACGCTGTGGGCGGCGATCCGTCGGCAGCACGAGGCCGGCGCGACCGTCGTCCTCACGAGCCACTACCTCGAGGAGATCGAGGCGCTCGCGGAGCGGGTCGTCGTGACGGGGCAGGGCCGGGTGCTCGCGGACGATGCGCTCGGGGGCGTCCTCGCCCGCGTCGGCGCGAGCCGCATCCGGCTCCGGATCGAGCGGCCCGAGGCCGTCGCGGCGCTCGCCGCGCTGCCGGGCGTCGCCCGGGTCGAGCCCGACGGCGAGGGGCGCGTGTCGCTCACGGCCCCCGACGCGGATGCCGCGGTGCGCGCCCTCGTCCGCTCCGGCATCCCGTTCTCCGGGATCGAGGTGCGCGGCGCGAGCCTCGAGGAGGCCTTTCTCGACCTGACCGACGCGCGGCCCGCGCCGCGCCCCGACCACGAGGCGGCCTGACATGCCCACGACCCTCGCCCTCGCGGGCGTCCACGCCCGCGCGAACCTGCTCGAGACGCTCCGCATCCCGATCGCCGTCATCGGCACCGCGGTCTTCCCGGCGCTCGCGCTCGTCTTCTTCGTGGTGCCGAACGCGGAGCGCATGGGGCCCGCCGCGGCGACGCAGGCCGTCATCTCGCTCGCCGTCTTCTCGCTCTGCGTCGGGAGCCTGTTCAACTTCGGCCTCACGATCGCGGAGGCCCGGGAGAAGCCGTGGGATCCGTACCTGCGCACGCTCCCCGCCTCGGGGGCGGCTCGCATCCTCGGGCACCTCGTCGCGACGGGCGGGCTGAGCCTCGTGTCGCTCGTGCCGCTCATCGCGATCGGCGCGCTGCTGACGCCCGCTGAGGCGGAGCTCTGGCGGATCGCGCTGGGCCTCGGCGTGCTCGCGCTCGCCTCCCTGCCCTTCATGCTCATGGGGGTGGCGATCGGGTTCTCGATGCCCGTGAAGGCGGCGATCGCCGTCATCCAGGTGCTGTTCTTCGCGCTCGCCTTCGGCGGCGGGCTCTTCGTGCCGCCGGCCGCGTTCCCGGCCTGGCTCGACGCGATCTCGCACGCGCTGCCGACGCGGCACGCGCGGGAGGTCGTGATCTGGGCCGTGCAGGGCGGCGAGGCGCCGCTGTGGGCGCTGCTCGGCTCGCTCGCCTGGACGCTCGGGCTCGGGATCCTGTCGCTCCTGCTGTTCCGCCGCGACGAGGGGCGCCGCTTCCGGTAGCCCGCGTCTCGCGCCACGCGGGTGTCCGGCCCGGATACGCTTCCGGACGCGCCTGTGGAGAATCCGGCCTCCCCGCCCCGTTCTGAGAAGATGTCGGGCATGGATATCCGCGAGGTCGCCCGACGCAGCGGAGTCTCGATGGCGACCGTGTCCCGCGCGCTCAACAACCGCTCGGAGGTCAGCGCCGCGACCCGCGAGAAGGTCGTCCGGATCGCCGACGAGCTCGGCTACCGGCCCAACGCCAGCGCCCGCGCCCTCGTCCGCCGCCGCTCCGATACGATCGGCCTCATCTGGGGCACCGACTACGTGCACATCGGCCGCCGTCAGCCCTTCCTGCTCGACGTGCTCGTCGGCATCAAGGTCGCCCTCGACTCCGCGGGCGCCCACCTCGCGATCCTCTCGACGGGCGGCGACGAGCAGGACTTCGTGCGCGCCGCGCGCGAGCACACGATCGGCGGCGTCGTCGTCATGGGCGTCGACTCCGCGCACCCTGGCGTCGCCTCGCTGCTGTCGGAGCGCCTTCCGAGCGTCGCCTTCGACGTGCCGATGCTCGGCCCGAGCGCCCGCTACGTCACGAGCGACAACCGCGGCGGCGCGGGGGCCGCGGTCGACCACCTCCACGAGCTCGGGCACCGCCGCATCGCGACGATCGCGGGCCCCGCGGGCATGCACGCGAGCGACGAGCGCCTCCAGGGCTTCGCGGATCGCGCGGCCGGCCTGGGCCTCGCGCTCGGCGAGGGCGCGGTCCAGTACGGCGACTTCTTCCTCCAGAGCGGCTACGACGCGATGCGCCGGCTGCTCGAGCTGCCGGAGCGCCCGACGGGCGTCGTCGTCCAGGGCGACGAGATGGCGATCGGCGCGCTCCACGCCATCGCGGACGCGGGGCTCCAGGCGCCGCGGGACATCTCGATCGTCGGCTTCGACGACATCGAGTCGGCGGCGCTCGTCCGACCCGCCCTCACGACCATCGCGCAGGACGACGTGGCGATCGGCGCGGCGATCCTCGACGAGCTGCGCGCGCTCATGGACCGCGGCGACGGCGAGGAGGGCGTGCCCGAGGCGCGTCTGCTGCCGACGAGCCTCGTGGTCCGCGAGTCGACGGGTCCCGCGCCCGCCTGAGCATCGCCTCCGAATCCTGACCCCCGTTCGGGGGGCCCTGTTGTACGCTCGCGTTGAAAACGTTTCCGGGATGGCGGTCGAGCGCCGGCATCCCGGAGGCGACGACGAGGAGGTCACCCCATGCAAGGACGCACCCTGCGCCGCACCGCCGCCATCGCCGCGGCCGCCGGCATCGCGCTGCTCGTGCCGTTCGGCGCCACCGCCGCCGCGAGCGCCGAGGAGGCCGTGCCGGCCTCGGCACCCGCCCCGCCCGGCGGCTTCACCCGCGTGTTCCTCGACGACTTCGACGGCCCCGCCGGCAGCGGCATCGACCGCGGCAACTGGATCCACCAGATCGGCCACAGCTATCCGGGCGGCGAGCCGAACTGGGGCACGGGCGAGATCGCCTCCCATACCGACTCGACCGAGAACGTGGCGCTCGACGGCCAGGGCAACCTCACCATCACCCCGCGCAAGCAGGCCGACGGGAGCTGGACCTCGGGCCGCATCGAGACGCAGCGCACCGATTTCGCGGCGCCCGCGGGCGGCGTGCTCCGCGTCGAGGCGAGCATCAAGCAGCCCGATGTGACCGACGCGAACGGCATGGGCTACTGGCCCGCCTTCTGGATGCTGGGCGACGCGGCTCGACCCGTCGGCGCCACCAACTGGCCCGGCATCGGCGAGATCGACATCCTCGAGTCTGTCAACGGGCGGCCCTCGCACTTCGGCGCCATGCACTGCGGTGTCGCGCCCGGCGGCCCGTGCAACGAGTTCACGGGCCTCACGAGCGGCGAGCAGAGCTGCGACGGATGCCGCCAGAGCTTCTCGAGCTACGCCGTCGAGTACGACCGCTCGACCGCCGTCGAGGAGATCCGCTGGTATCGCGACGGCGTCAACTACTTCACCGTCCGCGCCGACCAGGTCGATCAGCAGACGTGGGACAGCGCGACGAAGCACGGCTACTTCGTGATCCTCAACGTCGCGATGGGCGGGGGCTTCCCGGGCGCCTTCGGGGGCGCGCTCCCGAACGACCAGACCGAGCCGGGTCATCCGATGGTCGTCGACTACGTGCAGGTGTCGACGCGCGGCTGAGCTCGGCGGCGGGCGTGCGGGGACCGTAGGCTGGAGCCATGACGGTCCCCGCACTCCAGCTCAACGACGGCACCGAGATCCCGCAGCTCGGCGTCGGCGTCTTCAAGGTCGACCCGGGCGAGACGGAGCGCATCGTCGCCGACGCGCTCGAGCTCGGCTACCGGCACATCGACACCGCCGCGATCTACGGCAACGAGGAGGGCGTCGGCCGCGCGATCGCCGCCTCCGGCATCCCCCGCGAGCAGCTCTTCATCACGACGAAGCTCTGGAACGACGACCAGCCCGCCGCCGCGGAGGCCATGGACCGCAGCCTCGAGAAGCTGGGCCTCGACCACGTCGACCTGTACCTCATCCACTGGCCCGTCGCGCAGCGCGAGACCTACCTCGGCGCCTGGCTCGCGATGGAGGAGCTCAAGGCCGCCGGCCGCACGCGATCCATCGGCGTCTCGAACTTCCAGGTGCCGCACCTCGAGCTCATCATGAAGGAGAGCTCGACGACGCCCGCCGTCAACCAGGTCGAGCTGCATCCCGCCTTCCAGCAGCGCGAGCTCCGCGCCTTCCAGGAGCCGCTCGGCGTCCGCACCGAGGCCTGGGGTCCGCTCGGCCAGGGCAAGTACGAGCTCTTCGCGCAGCCGGCGGTCGCGGATGCGGCGGCGGCCCTCGGCGTCTCGCCGGCCCAGGTGGTCATCCGCTGGCACCTCGAGCGCGGCATCATCGTGTTCCCGAAGTCGAACTCCCGCGAGCGCATGGCCCAGAACTTCGACGTCTTCGGCTTCGAGCTCGACGAGGCGCAGCTCGCGGCGCTCGACGCGCTCGACCAGGGCAAGCGCGTCGGCTCGCACCCGGACGAGGTGAGCTGAGCCGGAGGCCGTTGCCAGCCGGCCCACGGTCTCGGCGGGCGGCTAGCGCTCGTCGAGGACGACGCGCTCGCCGAGCGGTGTCGCGACGTAGACCGCGCTGCCGGCGAAGGCGCGCTCGACGTCCTCGCGCGACTCCGTGAAGTGCGCCCAGCCGTCCGTGTGGACGACCGCCGCCCGGCTCGCGCGCAGGACCTCGGCGGCGCGCACGGCCTCCTCGGCGGTCAGCGTCAGCGTGCCGTCGATGCGCGGCACGCGCGCCCCGCCCCCGAAGAGCACCGCGACGTCGATCGGGCCGAAGCGCTCCGCGATCTGGCCGACGAGGGGGAGCGAGGCGTTGTCGCCCGAGACGTAGACGGTCGGGGCGTCGGGCGCCTCGAGCACGAAGCCGACGACCGGCCCGACGAAGCGCTCCGAGCCGCTCGGGCCGTGGAGCGCCGGCACGACCGTGATCGTGATCGAGCCGAGCGCCTGCGACTCCCAGTCGTCGAGGCCGACGACGCTGCCGCCCCAGAGATCGCTCGCCGCCTCGCGCGTCGAGAGCGTCGAGACACCCGTCGCGAGGAGCTCGAGGCCCTCCCAGTCGAGGTTGTCCTTGTGCCCGTGGTGCGAGAGGAGCACGAGATCCACCGGTCCCAGCTCGCCGCGCGAGATCGCCGGACCCGCCGTCTTGACGAGCGTCGTGGAACCCGACTCGGCGTACTCCTGCGGCGCATCGAAGGTCGGATCGGTCACGATGCGGAGCCCGGCCCACTCGAGGAGCACGGTCGGTCCGCCCACCAGCGTCACGGCTGTCGTCGACATGGTCCGAGCCTAGGGGGCGCGATCGGGCGCTCGCTGTGCGCCGTCCACGATGCCCGGCCGGCTCACACCGTGACGAGGGGTGCGCCCGGCACCGCCGCCCACTCCTCGAGCGAGCCGTCGTAGACCGAGACCGCCTCCTCGCCCGCGGCGACCAGTGCGAGGGCGGCCGCGCAGGCCGCGACCCCCGAGGTGCAGTACGCGATGATGCGACCGCCGGTGCGGGCGGGGGCGAGCACGGCATCCCGTGCCTCGCCGACGTGCAGGCGCCCGGACTCGCGGTCGCGGAGGGCGGCGAGCGGGATCGAGACGCTGCCGGGGATGTGCCCGGGGCGCGCCGCGGCGGCGCGCTCCCCGCGGTATTCGGCGGCGGGCGCCGCGCACACGAGCGAGCCGGGCGCGTCGCCGGCCGAGACCGCCTCGACCTCCTCGCGCCGCGCCCACAGCTCGGGCCTCGGCGCGGTGGCGAGCACCGCGGGCGAGGGCTCGACGTGCCCGGTCTCGAGCGGCCGCTGCTCGCGCCGCCAGCGCTCGAGCCCGCCGTCGAGCACGGCGGCCCGCTCGTGTCCGGCGGAGCGGAGCAGCCACCACAGCCGCGCCGCCCACTGGCCGTGCGCGTCGTCGTACACGACGACCGCCGATTCCTCGTGCACGCCGAGCGCGCCGAGGGCCAGCGCGAGCGCCTCGGGAGCCGGGCGCGTGAAGCGGAGCGGGGATGCGGCATCCGACAGCCCGCCGAGGAGGTCGGCGAACACGGCGCCCGGGAGGTGGCCGTCGACGACGTGGGCCTCGGCGCCGCTCGCGAGCGAGGGCCGGCCCTCGGCGTCGGGGGAGACCTGCACGGTCGCGTCGAGCACGAGGAGTCCTCGGGCCCCGAGGTGGTCCGCGAGCCACTGCGTCGAGACGAGGGGCGCGGTCGCGGGGAGGAGGATCTCGGCGCTCATGCGCCCCAGGGTAGACCGCTCGGTCGACGCTCGCCCGGTCGCCGACACACGGCGTCACCCGCTCGCCCTAGGCTCGACGGGTGAGCGCGATCGGATACCTCGGCTTCGCGACCCCGCTCCGGATGGCGAGCGCCGGGTCGATCGTCGCGATCCCCATCCTGGCGGTGCAGCAGCTCGACGACGTCGCGCTCGGCGGCCTCCTCGCGGGGATGTCGCTCGCGCCCGCCGTACTCGTCGCGCCGCTCGCGGGGGCGTGGCTCGACCGCGCCCGCAGCCCGCGCACGATCATGCTCGCGAGCGCCGCCGCGATGGCGGCCGGCTACGCCGTCGGCGCCTTCCTCGGGATCGTGCCCGTGCCGCTCGTCGCCCTCGCGCTCCTGCTCGCGGGCATCTCGGCGCCCTTCGTCATGGGCGGGCTCTCGAGCTTCGTGACGGAGGAGATCCCCGACGAGCGGCGCGCCTACGCGGACGACGCCCTGTCGTACAACATCGCCTCGGTCGTGGGGCCGGCGATCGTGTCGCTCGCGATCTCGCTCGGCTCCGCGCGGGCCGCGCTGCTGCTCATGGCGGCGGTGTCGGCCCTCGGCGCCCTCGGGCTGCTCGGGGTGCGGCTGCGCGCCCGCGAGGCGGAGGTGCCGCACCTCGGGCGGTCGATCGCGGCGGGGGCGCGGTATCTCGCGACGCACCGTCCCATCGCGCTCGTCACGGCATCCGGCACGCTCAGCCAGGTCGGCGGCGGCGCGGCGCCGATCGCGGCCGTCGCGCTCTCCCTCGAGCGCGCCGGGACGCCGGATCAGGGCGCCTGGATCGTGACCGCCTTCGCGATCGGCGGGCTGCTCGGCGCGCTCGGCAGCGCCGTGCGCCGCTGGACGAGCCGCTCGCCGGTCTGGGTGATGGGGGCGGGCTTCGCGGCGACGGGCGCCCTCCTCGCCCTCGCAGCCTGGGATCTCGGGATGCCGTGGACGATCGGCGTGTCGGGCGCCGCCGGCATCTTCACGGCGGCGTCGACGGCGGCGATGCTGCGGCTCCGCAAGCAGCAGAGCCCGCTCGCGCTGCGCTCGCAGGTGTTCACGGTCGGCTCGGGGCTCCGGGCGACGGCCGCGGCGGTGGGCGCCGCGATCGCGGGCGTCGGCGCGGGGCTGCCGGCCGGCCTCCTCATCGGCGCCGTCGGCGTCGTCTGGATCGCCTCGGGCGCGCTGCTGCTCGCCTACCCGCGCGACGCCGCCCCCGTCGAGGACTGACCTCGGGAGACGTCGGTTTCTCCGCATCCGCTCGGGAGATGTCGGTTTCTCCGCATTCGCACGGGAGACGTCGGTTTCTCCGCATCCGCACTGAGGATCCTCGGTGCGGAAGCGGAGAAACTCACATCCAGGGTCAGCGGAGGGTCTTGCGGCTCGTGATCTGGCCGGTGTCGAAGCCGAGCAGGTGCAGACCGCCGTGGAAGCGCGCGTGCTCGACCTTGATGCAGCGGTCCATGACGACGGTGAGGCCCCTCGCCTCCGCGTCGTAGGCCGCCTCCTCGTTCCAGATGCCGAGCTGGATCCAGATGGTCGTCGCGCCGATCGCGACGACCTCGTCGACGACCGAGGGGATGTCGGAGGCGCGGCGGAAGACGTCGACGATATCCGGGACGACCGGCAGCTCGGCGAGCGAGCGGTACACCCTCTGGCCCAGGATCTCGTCGGCGTTCGGGTTCACGAAGTACAGCTCGTAGTCGCTCGACTGCTGCAGATAGGTGGACACGAAGAAGGAGGAGCGCGCCGGATTCGGCGAGGCGCCGACGATCGCCACCGTCTTCGCCTTCCGGAGGATCTGGAGGCGCTCCTTCGCGCTCGGCCCGACCCAGGTGCGCTGCGAGCGGAGCAGCTTCGCGAGCGGCGAGCTCGCCGGGAGCTCGCAGGTGAGCCCGTTCTGCAGCTGCGTGGTCTGCGTCGCCCCGTCGGGCGCGGTGCCGGTCGTCGCGGTCATGCCCCCATCATCCCTTGAGCGCGGCGTCGAGCGCCTGGTCGAGGTCGTACACGATGTCGTCCGGGTCCTCGATGCCGACCGAGAGGCGCACGAGGCCGGGGTCGATGCCGGCATCCCGCAGCTGCTGCTCGGTGAGCTGTGCGTGCGTCGTCGAGCCCGGGTGGATGACGAGGGTCTTCGCGTCGCCGATGTTCGCGAGGTGTGAGGCGAGGTCGACCGACTCGATGAAGCGCTGGCCGACCTCGCGCCCGCCCTTCACCCCGAAGGAGAAGACCGAGCCGGGGCCCTTGGGGAGGTACTTCGCGGCGCGGTCGTGGTGCGCGTGCGAGGGGAGGCCGGCCCAGTTGACGTACTCGACCCGGTCGTCCTGCTCGAGCCACTCGGCGACGATCCTCGCGTTGTCGACGTGCGCCTGCATGCGGAACGGCAGCGTCTCGACGCCCTGCGCGAGCAGGAACGCCGAGTGCGGCGCGAGCACCGGCCCGATGTCGCGGAGCTGCTCGGCGCGCAGCCGCGTGAGGAAGGCGTACTCGCCGAAGTTGCCGTGCCAGTTGAGGCCGCCGTAGTGGGGGACCGTCTCGTCGAAGAGCGGGAAGCGCTCGCTCGCCCAGTGGAATCGGCCCGACTCGACGACGACGCCGCCGAGGGTCGTGCCGTGCCCGCCGAGGAACTTCGTCGCCGAGTGGATGACGACATCCGCGCCCCACTCGATGGGGCGGTTGAGGTAGGGGGTCGCGATCGTCGAGTCGACGATGAGGGGGATGCCGGCGGCGTGCGCGACATCGGCCAGGCCCTCGAGGTCGGCGACCTCGCCGGAGGGGTTCGCGACCGTCTCGACGAAGAGCAGCTTCGTCTTCTCGGTGATCGCGGCGGCGTAGTCGGCGGGCTCGGAGGAGGAGACGAAGGTCGTCTCGACGCCGAAGCGGCGCAGCGTCACATCCAGCTGGGTCACGGTGCCGCCGTAGAGGGAGGCGCTCGCGACGATGTGGTCGCCGGCGCCCGCGAGGGCGGCGAAGGTGATGAACTCGGCGCCGAGGCCGGAGGCGGTCGCGACGGCCCCGAGTCCGCCCTCGAGGGAGGCGATGCGCTCCTCGAAGCTCGCGACGGTCGGGTTCGAGACGCGGCTGTAGATGTTGCCGTACTTCTGGAGGGCGAAGCGGGCCGCCGCATCCTCGGTGCCGTCGAAGACGAAGGCGCTCGACTGGTAGATGGGGAGGGCACGGGCGCCCGTCACCTGGTCGGGGATGTTGCCGGCGTGGATCGCGCGCGTGCGGAATCCGTACTCTCGATCAGCCATGTGCCCAGGCTATCGGCGGCGGCGCAGGGCTCCCGCCCCGCCGTCACGCGGCGCAACGTGCGGCCGGCGCCGCTAGATCCAGCTGCGGAGCCAGTAGTGGCTGCGCAGCAGCTCGAGCGGGATCGTCCACCCGGTCCACATCGGCAGGAAGTACAGCGTCATGAGCAGGCACAGGCCGAGGAAGACGCCGACCGTCCAGAGCGCCGGCACCCGCCGTGCGCTCCGGTCGCGCGCCGAGCCCAGGAGGACCCCGATCGCCGCCGTCAGCCCGATCAGCAGGAAGGGCTCGTAGGCGATCGAGTAGAACTGGAACATCGTGCGGTGCGGGTACAGGAGCCACGGCGCCCAGCCGGCGAGGAGGCCGAGCAGCGCGAAGCCGACGGGCAGCTCGCGGCGCAGCGCGAAGCGCACCACGAGGAACACCATCGCCGCCGTCGCCGCCCACCAGATGAGCGGGTTCGCGATGCCCGTGATGGTCTGCGCCGTGCCGTCGCCGAGATCCGAGTAGTACATGCTCGTCGGCCGCGCCTGGAACGGCCAGAGGATGGCGGGGCTCTCATAGCCGTGGGGCGACGACTCGCGGATGTGGTAGCCGTAGATGCTCGACTGGTAGCGCCACCAGCTCTGCAGCGGGCCCGGCACCCAGGCGAGGAGTCCCTCCCAGGGCCGGCCCGCCTCCCCGGCGACGCCGTCGCGGCCGTAGCCGCCGCGGGTCGCGAACCAGCCCGTCCAGCTCGCGAGGTGGACGGCCGCGGCGATCGGGACGCTGAGGAGGAAGCTCACGGGCGCCTGCTTGAAGATCGTGCCGCTCGCCCAGAAGGCGACCCCGGCGCGGCGCCGGTCGACCGCGTCCATCACGAGCGTCGCGACGGCGAACACGGCGAGGAAGTAGAGACCGCTCCACTTCACGGAGGCCGCGGCGCCGAAGGCCGCGCCCGCGGCGAGGAGCCAGGGCCGCCACCAGAGCGCGGGACCCCAGTCGACGTGACGTCCGGCCCCCGCGCGCGCGAGCATCCAGCGGTCGAGGCGCTCGCGCGCCCACGCCCGGTCGCGGAGCACGAGGTACGCGCCGAGCAGCGCGAAGAGCGCGAGCACGGTGTCGAGCAGCGCGACCCGGCTCATGACGATCGCGCTGCCCTCGATCGCGAGGAGCCCGCCCGCGACGACCGTCAGCAGGGTCGAGCGGAAGACGCGGTGCGCCGTGAGCATCGTGAGCGCGACGAGGAGGATGCCGCAGATCGCGACGCCGATCCGCCACCCGAAGGGGTCGCCGCCGCCCGTGGCGAGCATCCCGAGCGCGATGATCCACTTGCCGAGGGGCGGGTGGGCGATGAAGCTGCCCTCGGTCGTGAAGCCGCTCGGGTCGCCGGCCGCGAAGCCCGCGTCGGCGTCGTCCGGCCAGGCGGCCTCGTAGCCGAGGTGCGCGAGGGTCCAGGCGTCCTTCACGTAGTAGGTCTCGTCGAAGACGAGCTGCTGCGGGTGCGCGAGCCCGACGAGCCGCGTGAGCGCGGCGACGAGCAGCACGAGCGCCGGCCCGCCCCAGCGCCAGGCGCGCGCGAGACGCGGGTCCGACATCCAGCGCGCCCAGGCGCGGTCGAGGCGCGAGCCGAGCGCGGTCCGGGTGGATGCCGGTTCGGCCGGGTCGGGAGCCTCGGCCCCGGCGCGGGGCCGCTCGGGGGCGCCCACGACCTCGTCGAAGCCCGGGCGATCGCTCACGGCGCCATGCTAGCCGCCGCGGCCCCGTCGACCGCTGGCAGGATGGCCGGGTGATCATCCTCGCGGCGACGCCCATCGGCAACCTCGGCGACGCGAGCCGCCGGCTCGTCGAGGCCCTCGAGGGCGCGGAGGCGGTCGCGGCGGAGGACACCCGCATCGCGGTCAAGCTGATGCGCGGGCTCGGGATCGAGAACCGGCCGCGGCTGATCGCCCTCCACGAGCACAACGAGCGCGAGCGCTCGGCGGAGCTCGTCGAGCTGGCGCGCGAGGCCGACCTCCTGGTGCTCACGGACGCGGGGATGCCGGCCGTGAGCGACCCCGGCTACGAGCTCGTGCGCGCGGCCGTCGCGGCCGAGGTGACGGTGACCGCGCTGCCCGGCCCGAGCGCGGTCGTCACGGCGCTCGCGCTGAGCGGCCTCCCCACCGACCGCTTCTGCTTCGAGGGCTTCCTGCCCCGCCGGGGTCGCGCCGCGGTGCTCGGGGCGCTCGCCGCGGAGACCCGCACGCTCGTCTTCTTCGAGTCGCCGCACCGGATCGGCGACTCGCTCCGGGCGCTCGCGGAGGCCTTCGGGCCGGAGCGCCGGGCCGCGGTCTGCCGCGAGCTGACGAAGCTCCACGAGGAGGTGGCCCGCGGCACGCTCGCCGAGCTCGCGGCGCGATTCGCGGAGGGCGCGCGCGGCGAGATCGCGCTCGTCGTCGAGGGGGCGCCCGCGCGTGCCGCCGACGAAGGTGCGGCCGTCGAGGAGGTCCTCGCCCTCGCCGCCTCGGGCGAGCGCCTCAAGGACGCCGCCGCCCGCGTCGCCGCCGCCACCGGCCTCTCGAAGCGCGACCTCTACGAGTCGGCCCTCCGCCGGCGCTGACCCGCCGTCCCGGGCCCGAGCCCGGTCTGCGGTCACGCCCCGTCGGCCAGGATGGCGTCCACCTCGATCTCGACGAGCGTCGTCGCCCCGGCCAGCGCCTGCACGCCGACCGTCGCGGTGACCGGCCGGATGCCGCCGAAGACCTCGCCGTGCACGGCGCCGACCGCGTCGAAGTCGCGCTCGAGATCGGTCAGGTAGACGCGGGTCCGCACGACATCGGCGAGCGTCGCGTCGGCACGCTCGAGCGCGGTCGCGATCCGCGCGATGATCTCGCGAGTCTGCTCCTCGGCGGTGTCGCCGACGCCGCCGGAGGTCGTGCCGGCGACCATGACGAACCGGCCGACGCGCACGGCGCGCGAGTATCCGAGCACGGGCTCGCGGGGCGAGCCCGACGAGATGTTCATGCGCTCGCCGCCGCTCACGACGCGACCTCGACCCCGGGGGCACGACGTTCGGCGGTGCGCCGCCACCACGGACTGCGCGCCGGCTCGAGGTCGGTCGGGGTCGCCGCCCGGCGCTCGCCGACCGCGACGCGGGCGCCCGCGAGCTCGGCGACTCGCTCCGCGATCCCGAGCGAGGCCGACAGGCCGGTGGAGCGGATCGCCGCGACGTTGATGAGCCGCGCATCGGCCGTCGAGGTCTCGATGATGTAGTTCGCGTCGCGGCCGGCGGGGCGCAGGCCCGCGTAGCTCGCGACCGGCGTGAGCCCCTCGAGCGCCGGGAGCTGCGCGAAGGCCTTCGGCAGGATCTCGGCGGCGGCGGCCGGCCGGACGCTCCAGTCGTCCTTGTCGTCCTGATCGTGCGCCGTGGGTCCGGCGACGACCCGGCCGTCGAGCGTCGGGAAGACGAGCACGCCCTTGGTGCGCGGTGTCGGCACGGGCAGGAGGATGTGGTCGAGCAGGGTGCCGCCGGGCAGCTCGAACACGAAGAACTCGCCCTTGCGGGCGTAGATCTCGAACGATGCGTCCCCGATCATGCGGGCGATGTCGTCGGCGCGCAGCCCCGCGGCGTTGACGACGAGCTCGCACTCGATCACCGCACCGTCGGCGAGCCTGACGTGCAGGCGCGATCCCGCATCCTCCATCCCGACGACGCGCGCGGCGGTCCTCACGACGGCGCCGGCGGCCTCGGCCGACGCGACGAGCGCGCGCGTGTACGCGACGGGGTCCGTGACGTGCTCGCCCGGCACGAGCAGCGCGCCGTCCGAGGCGCGGATCTCGACGTCGACGCCGTTGCGCGTCGCGTTGTCCGCGAGCGCCCGCACGGTCTCGTGATCCGAGTCGCGCTTGGGCACGAGCCGTGCGCCCGCGTGCATGACGGGCACGCCGAGCGCGCGCATGACGGCGGGACGCAGCTCGGCCGAGCGCAGGATCATCGCCGTCTCGAGCTCCCCGGGCGTCGAATCGAAGCCCGTGTGCAGGATGCCGGAGTTCGTGCCGCTCGCGGCGTAGGCGACGTCGGGTTCGGCCTCGATGAGCATGGCGTCGACGCCGCGGTGAGCGAGCTCGTGCAGCACGGCCGCGCCCACGACGCCGCCGCCGATGACGACGATCTGCGCGGAGCTGGTCGGGGTGGTCATGGTCCTCCTCGGAGCCGGTGTCGGCGTCATGGTCGCGGTACCTCGGCGGTCGCCGAGAACTCGGGCGACGCCCACGGGTGGATGGTGCGCGGCATTCGCGCGAACGGGAGCGAGGCGACGTCGGGCGCCGCGGCGCCGGGGGTGTCGGTCTCGCAGATGACGCCCGCGATCGCGCGATAGCGCGCACGGAACGACGTGTTGGCCTTCACGACGACGAGGTCGTAGAGGGTCGGCTCGATGCCGAAGGCGCGGTAGAGCTGCGGGTCGCCGTTGCCGACGATGTGCTCGCACACGAGGACGTCGAGCTCGCCGAACCGGATGACCGCGGAGCGGCCGATGCGGATCACGGAGCCCGCCGAGCCGACGCCCTCCGGCAGGAACTCCCCGTCGTGCAGCGAGCGCACACGGCCGACGGCATCGATCCGCACGGCGCGCGGATCGACCGCGCCGCCGATCTCGAATCGTGCCTCGGCGCCCACGCCGAGCCGATGCGCCAGGTGCGCGGTCGCGGCGTCGGCGACGACGGTCGCCGACCGCGGGCGGCGCTCGCGGACGAGGATGCGCTCGGCGACGGCCATGCTGTCGCCCGGCGCGCCCGCGTTGCCCGAGTCGGCGGAGTCGACGAGCACGACGGGCTTCGGGGTCCGAGGATCGAGCGCCAGGTCGACGACCTCGTCGATGGTCGCGAGCCGCGACGCGAAGCCGTCGCGTGCGGCCCACAGGGCGTCGGCGAGCTCGGCCGCTGCCGCGCGCGCGGCACCGGGGTCGTCGGCGATCACCACGACGGTCGAATGCGGGTCGGCGACGTCGAGCCACGGCTGCATCTGGTACACGGTCGCGTCGCGGACCTCGCCGGAGGCGCAGCGCCGCTCGACGTCGGCGATCAGCTCGGCGAAGCCGCCGTCGAGCGTGCTGTAGGCCGACGCCGACACGATCATCGGCACACGCGCCCACGCGAGCGCGGGTCGTCGGCCGGTCAGCACCGCATCGACCGCGAGCGTCGCGGCGCGGCGCCCCGTCTCGACGAAGTCGGTGTGCGGGTAGGTGCGGTAGCCGCAGAGGATGTCGAGGCGCTCGACGAGCGGGCGCGAGATGTAGCCGTGCAGATCGGTCGACGCCGCGACGATGCAGTCCTCGCCGACGACCTCGCGGATGCGGCGCACGACCTCCGCCTCGGCGTCGTCGTGCGAGACGGTCTGCAGTGCGCCGTGGAACGAGCACAGCACGACGTCGAGCGGGCCGGCGGCGCGCAGCGCCGGCAGCAGGCCGTCGAGGTAGGCGTCGAGCACCTCGTCCTCGGCCGTTCCGCCGCTCTGCGCGTACATCGACGGGCCGGTCAGCACCTCGGCGCCGGCCTCGTCGAGGACCGCGAGCATGCCCGCGAGCGCGCTCGCGCCGCCGCCGAGCTCGGCGCGCACCCGGTCGGCGTCGAGCACCCAGCCGGTCTCGCGCCAGAACGCGAGCCCGCTGCGGACGGGGCTCAGCGAGTTGCTCTCCTGCCGCAGCTCGGTCACGAGCGCCCTCATGCGCCGGCCTCCGCGGGATCGTGGTCGAGCTCGACGAACAGCTCGGCGAGCGCCGGGTGGATGCGCATCGACAGCGCGAACATGCGGTCATAGGCGTCCGCGGCGGCCGGGTCGGGCTCGAGGACCCGAGCCGAGCCGCGCGCCGCTTCGGCGGCGGCCGAGCGGGAGGCGGCGGCGAGGTCGCCGGCGTGCGCCTCGGCCGCGAGCGCGCAGATCGCGGCGCCGAGCACGCCCGTGGCGCGGGGGCGGTCGGGCACGACGACCCGGCGCCTCAGCACGTCGGCGAGCATCTGCATCCAGACCTCGCTCACCGCCCCGCCGCCGACGACGCGGACCTCGTCGAGTCTGCGTCCCGTCTGCGCCTCGAGCCGCTCGATCGACGCGCGGTGCGTGTAGCAGAGGCTCTCCATGACGGCCCGGACCATGTGGCGCCGGTCGTGCGAGGTCGTGAGGCCCAGGAACACGCCCCTCGCGCTCTTCGAGAGCGGTGGCAGCTCGCCGTTCAGCCAGTGGGTCGCGAGCAGGTTCCCCGATCCCGGCGGGATCTCGGCGATCTGCGCGTTCACGAGCTCGTGGATGCGGTCGTCGAGGTGCGCCTGCTCGGCGCCGTAGAGCTGCTCGACGATCCAGTCGACCGCGAGGCAGCCGGTCTGCAGGGGGAACACCGCGACGTCGTGCTGGGCGTCGACCGCGACCGCGAGCGGCGCCTCGATCGGCTCGCGCGCGTCGGCGACGACCGCGAGCCACGACGACGTGCCGAAGTAGATGTGGGCCGCGCCGGGCTCGAGCGGTCCCGCGCCGATCGTGACGGCGGGGATGTCGCCGAACGCCGACAGCACCCGGGTGCCGGGCGCGAGGCCGAGCTCGCCGGCCGCGGCGGGGTGCAGGCGCCCGACCTCGCGCGCCGACGGCACCTGCTCGGCGAAGCGGCCGAGGTCCGGCTCGAGGCCCGCGGCGGCGAGGATGCGGTCGCGGCTCGACGTGTCGCGGCCGGGCGGCATGCGGATGAAGTCGTCCGACGGGTCGGTCACGACGGCGCCCGTCGCGCGCCACGTCAGGTAGGTCGTGAGCCCCATGAGCCAGCGGGCGCCTGCCCAGACGTCCGGCATCCTCTCGCGGAGCCACATCAGGCGGGGCCAGTATTCCTGGCCCGTGCCGCCGGCCGTCGAGCCCAGCGCCAGCTCGAGCTCGGCGGCCTCGGCGCGCGCGCGGCCGTCCATCCAGATGATCGCGTCGTGCAGGCGCGTGCCGTCGGCGGCGACCGGGATGATGTTCTTCCACGGCGCGACGATCACGACGGCGTCGATGGAGCGGGGAGCGGCCCCCGCGAGCGATCGGGCCTCGCGACCGGCGGCACACGCGGCGCGCCAGAGCTCGTCCGGGTCCTGTTCCGCCCAGCCCGGGTGCGGCTGCGCGAAGGCGTAGCGCGCGTTCGCCTCGGCGATGATCCCGCCGTCCGTCTCGACGACCGCGGCCTTGAGCGACGTCGTGCCGAAGTCGAATGCCATGACGCGCGTCACGGCCGCCGTCCCGGGGTGAGCACGGTCACGCCCGCCTCCTCGTATTCGGCGAGCACGGCGGCGTCGAGCGCGGCGTCGGTGACGATGCCGTCCACCTCGTCGAGCGAGCAGACGGAGCGCATCGCCTGTGTCCCGAACTTGTCGCTCGTCGCCAGGATGTAGGTGCGCGACGCGCGCGAGAGCATCGTGCGCTTGATCTCGACGTCCTCCGATGAGAAGTCGGTCATGCCGGCCTCGAGGTCGATGCCGCCCGAGCCGATGAACGCGACCGACGCGTTGAACGTGCGCAGCTGCGCGAGCGCGTCGGAGCCGTAGGTCGTCATCTCGCCGACGCGCACGCGCCCGCCGAGCAGGTGCAGCTCGACCTCGCGGCGTTCGTTCAGTGCGGCGCCGACGGCGAGGCTGTTGGTCACGACCGTGCCGACGAAGTCGGCGGCGAGCTGCTGCGCCGCCGTCTCGATCGTCGTGCCCACGTCCATGAACACGATGTCGCTCGGCGCGACGAGGCCCGCGACGATCGCCGCGATCTGCAGCTTCTGATCCTGGTTGATCGACGACCGGTCGGTGCGGCTGGGCTCGCTCGCCGCGACGTCGAGGGCGAGCGCGCCGCCGTGCACACGCCGCAGCTGCCCGCCCTCCTCGAGTGCCACGAGGTCGCGACGGATCGTCTCGGCTGAGACGCCGAGCTGCTCGGCGATGTCGGTCGGGCGCAGGAAGGCCGCCTCCGCGGTCAGCTCGACGATGCGTCGTCGCCGCCCCTCGGTCGTGGTGGTGCGTCGAGCGGTCATGCTGCCCTCCTGGCGGCGAGGCGGCGCACGGTTCCGCGTCGCTGGCTGAGCTCGTCGAGCCCGGCCGCGATCACGAGCGCGGCGCCGGTCGTGATCGACTGCGCCCAGTAGGGCACGTTCGTCAGGGTCATGCCGTTGCTCAGCACGCCGAGGAACAGCACGCCGAGCAGGACTCCGAGCATGGTCCCACGACCGCCGGTGAACGCGACGCCGCCGAGCAGCACGGCCGTCAGGACATTGAGCTCCATGCCGTCGCCGAGGGTCGTCGGCGGTGCCGAGTCGAGACGCGACGCGAGCAGGATGCCGCCGATGCCGGCCGCGAGCCCGATGAGGGCGTAGAACGCGAGGGGGATGCGTCGCACGCGCACGCCCGAGAGAAACGCCGCGTCGGCGTTGACGCCGATCGCGTAGACGTGCCGACCCGCGGCCGAGCGGTAGAGGAAGAGGGCCCCGAGACCGAACACGAGGAGCGAGATCCACACGGCGAACGGGATGCCGAACAGCGCGCCGCGCCCGAGGGTGCCGACGAGATCCCCGAACCCGGCCGGCGGGTTCTGCCTGACGCCCTCGGTGATGCCGCGGTAGAGCTGCAGCGTGCCGAGCGTCACGATGATCGGGCTGAGCCGGGTGTAGGCGACGAGCACGCCGTTGACGAGCCCGGCGAGCGTGCCGAGCACGAGCGAGAGCGCCATCGCCGCAAGCGGATGCCAGCCCGCGTCGACGATCTGCACGCCCATCGCGACGCCGGTGAGGCCGATGATCGAGCCGACCGAGAGGTCGACGTAGCCCATGATCACGAGCACGGCCTGCGGCACGGCGAGAATCAGCAGCACCGAGCTCGAGAGCAGGATGTTGCGCAGGTTGCCGGCCGTGAGGAAGAGCGGCGACGCGACGGCGAAGTACACGACGAGCGCGACGAGCCCGAACAGGAGGGCGAATCGCAGCGCCGGCTGGATCCAGGAGATCCGGGCGGCGCCGAGGGTGCGGTCGGCGACGGGGGCGGTGGTCATGGTGCGGGCCTCTCGTGGGTCAGGCGAGCTCGTGGGCGGAGCGCAGCAGCGCGTCCTCGGTGATGGCGTCGCCGGCGTACTCCGCGACGACGCGGCCGTGGTCGACGACGAGCACGCGGTCGGCGAGGCGCACGACCTCGTCGGCGTCGGAGGAGGCGAAGAGCACGCCCGTCCCGCTCGCCGCGAGCTCACGGCAGGTCTCGTAGATCTTCTGGCGGGCTCCCACGTCGACGCCCTGCGTGGGCTCGTCGAGCACGAGCAGGCGCAGCTCGTCGTCCTGCAGCCAGCGGCCCAGCACGATCTTCTGCTGGTTGCCGCCGGAGAAGTCGCCGCCGGGGCGGCGCGGGTCCGGGGGCTGGAGGTCGAGCCGCTCGGCGGTCGCGTCGAACGCGGCGCGCTCGTCGGCCGCGGAGCGCAGCCCGGCGGTCGCGAGCGCGCGGTAGCTCGGCATGAGCATGTTGTCGGCGGCCGCGAGGCTGCCCCAGAGCGCCTGCTTCGCGCGGTCGGATGGGACGAAGGCCAGCTTGGCCGCGATCGCGTCGGCGGGGCTGCGGCGCAGCGGCAGCGGGCGCCCGGCGAGCTCGGCGCTCCCGGCCTCGGGGCGGTGCTCGCCCGCGAGCGTCTCGAGGATCGACGAGCGGCCGGAGCCGAGCACGCCGTAGAGCCCGACGATCTCGCCGGCGCCGACCGCGAGGTCGACGGGCCCGAAGCGCGGGCCGGTGAGGCCGCGGACGTCGAGCAGCGGCTCGACGCGGCCCGACGCGGCGCGCGACGGGGGACCGGCCGTCAGGTCGTCACGGCCGGAGATCGCCGCGACGATCTGCTCCGGCCGCACGTCGGCGGTCGAGCCGGTGAGCGCGATGCCGCCATCGCGGACGACCGTGACGCGGTCGGCGATCCGGTAGATCTCGCCGAGCCGGTGCGTCGTGTAGATGATGCGCGCGCCGGCCTCGCGCATCCGCTCGATCTCGACGAAGAGGCGCAGCGTCTCGTCCTCGGCGAGGGCCGAGGTCGGCTCGTCGAGGATGAGCACGCGCACGTCGGTGCGGTGCCACGCCTTCGCGATCTCGATCAGCTGCTTGACGCCGACGGGCAGCGTGCTGACGAGGGCGTCCGGGCGGGTGGTGATGCCGAAGCGGTCGAGCAGCTCCTGCGTGCGTCGGCGCTGCTCGCCGCGGGCGACGAGTCCGCCGCGGCGCAGCTCGCTGCCGAGGAAGATGTTGTCGCTCACGGAGAGCGAGCCGATGAGGCTGAGGTGCTGGTGGATCGTGGCGATGCCGAGCTCGAACGCCTCGCTCGGCGAGACCGGGGCGAGGGGCTCGCCGTCGAGGCGGATGTCGCCGGCGTCGAAGGGCTGCACCCCGCCGATGCACTTGATGAGCGTCGACTTGCCGGCGCCGTTCGGTCCGAGCAGGGCGTGGACCTCGCCGGGCGCGACCTCGAGGTCGATGTCGTGCAGCACGCGGAACGAGCCGTAGCTCTTCGCGGCCGACGCGATCGTGAGGGTCATCGTGGCTCCTCGGTCGCGCCGGGGGCGGGTCGCCCCGCCCCCGGCGGACGGTCGTGGGTCAGGAGTAGTCGGACAGGTACTCGGCGAGCTCGTCCGAGTCGATCGTCAGCGCGATCGGCGGGACGTCGACGCCGTCGTTCTCGACGCCTTCGAGGATGTCGATCGGCACGTTCGCGACGGCCTCGCCGATGTCCTTGATGCGGACCGCGACGGACGTGCGGTAGATGCCGCCCTCCGCGACCGCCTCGAGGCCCTCCTTCGAGCCGTCCTGGCCGCCGATGAAGACGCTCGGGTCCTTCGGGTCGACGCCGGCGTTGATGAACGCCTGCCGCGCGCCGAGGCCCGAGTCGTCGTTGTAGGACAGCACCATGTTGAGGTCGGGGTTCGCCTGCAGCACCTCGCGGGTGACCTGCTCACCCGCCTCGCGGTCGGAGGCCTTCTGGGTCGCGACGATCTCGATGTTCGCCGCGTCGCCCGGGAAGACCTCGTTGAGGCCGTCGTCGCGCTCGGCGCCGACCGCGAGATCGCGGTCCTGCAGGATCAGCACCTTGACGGGCTCGTCCTGCTCGGCCGCCCAGTCGAGCGCGGCCTGGCCGAGCGCCTTGCCGCTCTCGAGGCCGCTGAAGAGGATCGACGCGTCCTGGTTCTCGATCGGGGCGGCGTAGGAGACGAAGACCGTGCAGTTGTCGCGCGCCTCGGCGGCGAGCGACTCCATCGACGTCGGCTCGAGGGGGTAGGACACGATCGCGGGCACCTGCTGCGTCACGAGCGCCTGCACGTTCGTGTTCTGCTTCTGCAGGTCGTTGTCGTCGGCCGTGTACTTCACCTCGTAGCCGCGCTCGTCGGCCGCGGCCTCGGCGAACCGCTGCAGGTCGCCGTACACCGACAGGCTCGTCAGCGGGTAGTCGAAGTAGATCTCCTTGGTGCTCGAGCGCTCGCAGTCGCCGGACGCGTCGCCGCTCGGGCTGCCCGTGCTGACGGCGTCGCAGCCCGTGAGGGCGAGGATCGTGATCGCCGCGGATGCCGCGGCGACCGTGGTGCGGGTGTACTTCATGAACATCTCTCTCTTCATCGAGGCGTGATGCCGGCGGCGTCGCGTCGCGAGCCGGGTGAATTCCGTGACTTGTGGATATTCACACATTCGCGTCGTGGCCGTCAACAGCACACCCGGGCGAGGAGCCGGCCCATGGGAGCTCAGTAGGGCGGGGCTTCAGGGGTGATGCACCGAGAATATGAGCCGTCGGTTGTGTGGATATTTCCACATTATGACGATCGTGTTACGGCGTGAGGAGGCAATATCCACACGCCGGTCCGCGCGCCGGATGCGGATCCCGTCCGGACCGCGTCCCCGCATCCGCGCCGAAACACAGCCCGCCCCGCCCGTAGACTTTCCCGCATGCCCGCCGGCGACAGCTTCTACATCGCGACCCCCATCTTCTACGTCAACGACGTCCCCCACATCGGCCACGCCTACACCGAGGTCGCCGCCGACGTCCTCGCCCGCTGGCACCGCCAGGCCGGCGACGACACCTGGCTGCTCACCGGCACCGACGAGCACGGGCAGAAGATCCAGCGCACCGCGGTCGCGAACGGCGTCGGCCCGAAGGCGTGGGCCGACAAGCTGGTCGAGGAGTCGTGGATCCCGCTGCTCGAGACGATCGACATCCGCAACGACGACTTCATCCGCACCACCGACGAGCGCCACGAGACGGCGGTCGCCCGCTTCCTGCAGAAGCTGCACGACGACGGCCACATCTACGAGGGCGAGTACGAGGGCTACTACTGCGTCGGCTGCGAGGAGTACAAGCAGCCGGACGACCTGCTCCGCGCCGAGGACGGCGACTACGCGGGCGAGCTGGTCTGCAGGATCCACTCCCGCCCGGTCGAGGTGCTCAAGGAGAAGAACTACTTCTTCCGCATGAGCGCGTTCCAGGACCGCCTGCTCGAGCTGTACGAGACGCAGCGCGATTTCGTGCAGCCGGAGAGCGTCCGCAACGAGATCGTCGCCTTCGTGCGCTCGGGGCTCAGCGACCTGTCGATCTCGCGCTCCAGCTTCGACTGGGGCATCAAGGTCCCGTGGGATGAGACGCATGTCGTCTACGTCTGGTTCGACGCGCTCCTCAACTACATCTCGGCGGTCGGCTACGGCGTCGACGACGAGGAGTTCGCGCGCCGCTGGCCGGCGGTGCAGCTGGTCGGCAAGGACATCGCCCGCTTCCACGCGGTGATCTGGCCGGCGATGCTCATGGCGGCCGGCCTCCCGGTGAGCCGGCGCGTGTTCGGCCACGGCTGGCTGCTGGTGGGGGGCGAGAAGATGTCGAAGTCGAAGCTGACGGGCATCGCCCCGCACCAGATCACCGACACCTTCGGCTCGGACGCGTTCCGCTACTACTTCATGCGGGCGATCAGCTTCGGCCAGGACGGCTCCTTCAGCTGGGAGGACCTCGCGGCGCGGTACCAGGCGGAGCTCGCGAACGGCTTCGGCAACCTCGCCTCGCGCGTGGTCGCGATGGTGACGCGCTACTTCGACGGCGTCGTGCCGGCCGCGGGGGAGACGACGGAGGCCGAGGTCCGCATCCAGGAGACGCTGCGGACGGCGGTGCGGACGGCGGACCGCGCGATGGACCGCCTCGCGATCCATGAGGCGATCGCCGCCGTGTGGACGCTCGTCGACGAGCTCAACGGCTACATCACGGAGCAGGAGCCGTGGGCGGTCGCGAAGCGCGCGGCGGAGGACCCGGCGGAGCGCGAGCGGCTGGCGACGATCCTCTACACCGCCGCCGAGGGTCTGCGGGCGCTCGCCGTGCTGCTCAGCCCGGTGGTGCCGAAGGCGACGGAGAAGCTGTGGGCGGCGCTCGGCGCCGAGACCGGACTCGGCGCGCTCGCGGAGCAGCCGATCCGGGAGTCGGGCGACTGGGGCCGGCTGCTCGCCGGCAGCCGCGTCTCGGCGCTGGAGGCGCTCTTCCCGCGCATCGAGCTGGAGGCGCCGAGCGCGCCGGGCGGGTCGGCCGCATGAGCTGGCCCCCGCTCCCAGAGGCGCTCGTGGTGCCCGTCTACGACAACCACACGCACCTCGACTTCGACGCGAGCGAGGGCCGCTCGGATCGGGCGGGGGAGGAGCCGCTGGGCTGGCTGGAGCAGCTGGACCGCGCCTCGAGCGTCGGGGTGCGCGGGGTCGTGCAGGTGGGCACGGATCTGGCGACGAGCCGCTGGTCGGCGGAGCTCGCGAGCCGTGAGCCGCGCGTGCTCGCCGCGGTCGCGATCCACCCGAACGACGCGCCGGCGCTGGAGCGCGACGGCCGGCTCGACGAGCACCTGGCGGGCATCGCCGAGCTCGCGGGCCGCCCCCGGGTGCGTGCGGTCGGCGAGACGGGCCTCGACTTCTTCCGCACCCCCGACGATGCCGGGCAGGCGGCGCAGCGACGCGCGTTCGAGGCCCACATCGAGATCGCGAAGGAGCAGGGCCTCGCGTTGCAGATCCACGACCGGGATGCGCACCAGGCCGTCGTGGAGACGCTCGAGCGGGTGGGCGCCCCCGAGCGCACCGTCTTCCACTGCTTCTCCGGCGACGCCGGGTTCGCCCGCTATGTCGCGGAGCGCGGCTGGTACCTCTCCTTCTCGGGCACGGTCACCTTCAAGAACGCGGGGGAGCTCCGCGAGGCGCTCGAGGTGATCCCGCGCGACCGCATCCTGCTCGAGACGGACGCGCCGTACCTGACGCCGACGCCGCACCGGGGCAGCCCGAACTCCTCGTACCTGATCCCGCACACGCTCCGGCAGATGGCGGCGCACCTGGGCACGGACGCGTCGATGCTCGCGGCGCAGATCTCCTCGAACACGGAGCTCGTGTACGGGCACTGGGATGACGAGCCGGTCGTGACGCCGACGGGCCCCTTCGACGAGCATCCCGAGGGCGCGCCGGGGGCGCTGTGAGCGTGAAGCTGCTGGGGCCGGCGGAGGTCCGCGACCTGGCCGAGCTCCTCGGCATCCAGCCCACCAAGAAGCTGGGGCAGAACTTCGTCCACGACGGCAACACGGTGCGCCGCATCGTGCGCGCCGGCGGCGTCGAGGCGGGCGACGAGGTGCTGGAGGTGGGGCCGGGTCTCGGCTCGCTGACGCTCGGGCTCCTGGAGGCGGGCGCGCGGGTGACGGCGATCGAGATCGACCGCCGGCTCGCCGCCCAGCTGCCGGCGACGGCGGCCGAGCTCGCGCCGGAGGCGTCCCTCACGGTCATCACCGAGGACGCGCTGAAGGTGACGGAGCTGCCGACCGCGCCCACCCATCTCGTCGCGAACCTGCCGTACAACGTCAGCGTGCCCGTGCTGCTGCACCTGCTCGAGCACGTGCCGAGCCTCCGGCGCGGTCTCGTCATGGTGCAGGCGGAGGTCGGGGAGCGGCTCGCGGCCGCGCCCGGCGGGCGGGTGTACGGCGCCCCCAGCGCGAAGGCCGCCTGGTACGGCCGCTGGTCGACGGCGGGGCTCGTCAGCCGCCAGGTGTTCTGGCCGGTGCCGAACGTCGACTCCATCCTCGTCGGCTTCGCGCGCGGCGAGCTGCCCGGCACCGAGCACGAGCGGCGCCGGACCTTCGCGCTCGTGGAGGCCGGCTTCGGTCAGCGGCGGAAGATGATCCGGCAGTCGCTCGCCGACGCGCTCGGCGGCGCCGCGAGGGTGACGGCGATCGCGGAGTCGGCCGGCATCGACCCGACGGCGCGCAGCGAGCGCCTCACGGTGCTCGACTTCCTCGCGCTGGCCCGTGCGTCGGAGGCATCCCCCGGACTGGCTACAGTGAGCGCATGACCCGGGCCCCGCGCACCAGTGTCCGTGCGAAGGCGCCCGGCAAGGTCAACGTCTTCCTGCGCGTCGGGTCCCTCATGGACGACGGCTACCACGACGTCGCGATCGCGTACCAGGCGCTCTCGCTCAGCGAGGAGGTGCGGGTCAGCCACGCCGACCGGCTCTCGGTCGAGGTGTCGGGCACCGTCGAGCTCTCGCGGGTGCCGCTCGACGGCACGAACATCGCGATCCAGGCGGCGAGGCTGCTCGCGGCGCGCACCGGCTACACGGGCGGCGCCCGCATCGAGATCGAGAAGCACGTGCCCGTGACGGGCGGGATGGGCGGCGGTTCCGCGGATGCCGCGGCGACCCTGCTCGCGCTCGACGCGCTCTGGGGCACGGAGCTCCCGCGCGACGAGATGCTGGAGCTGGCGCGCAAGCTCGGCGCGGATGTGCCCTTCGCCTTCACCGGCGGCACCGCGATCGGCACCGGCCGCGGCGACGAGCTCTCGCCGGCCCTCGCGAGCGGCACCTTCCACTGGGTGCTCGCGCTGGCCGAGTTCGGGCTGTCGACGCCGGAGGTCTACGCCGAGCTCGACCGGCACCGCTCGCGGCACGCCCCCGGCGTCCTGCACGTGGACGACGCCCCGACCGTGGATGCGGACGTCCTCCAGGCGCTCCGGGCCGGCGACCCGCGGATGCTCGCCGAGGTCCTCCACAACGACCTCCAGGCGGCGGCGCTGCATCTCTCGCCCTCGCTCGCGCAGACCCTGGAGCTGGGGGAGGAGAACGGCGCGCTCGCCGGCATCATCTCGGGGTCGGGCCCGACGGTCGCGTTCCTCGCCGCGGATCGGGACTCGGCGCTCGAGCTGCAGGTGGCGCTGTCGGCCGCGCAGCTGCGGGTCGTGCGGGCGACGGGGCCCGTGCACGGCGCGCGCATCGTCTCCGACTGAGGCTCCCGGTCGAAGCGCGCCGCCGGAGGCGACGCGTCTCGGGACCGCGCCGTGCAACTCGCGCGTCACATTGCGTCGCAGTCGGTCATCTCGCGCAACCGGATTCGACCCGGGAGCCGGCACGGGCGACAGTAGACGAGCCCCGCACCCCGGGCCCCACAGCACCGCCACCGAAAGGCACCACCCGATGTCCGACGCATCCGCCCCCATCGTCCCGCCGAAGAAGAGCCGCGGCCCGCTGATCGCGGCCATCGTGATCGCCGTCGCGGCGGTCCTCGCGATCGTCCTCGTCGTCGTCAACCTCGCGAAGCCGGCGGACGCCCCCGGCGCGGAAGGCGGCCCCGAGCTCGGCAGCCCCGAGAACCCGGTGCAGATCGGCACCGTCGGCGCGGGCGACCCGTACTGGGCGACCTTCGCCGACGCCGCCGAGGCCGAGGGCATCAGCGTCGAGCTCGTCGACTTCGGCGACTACGCGCAGCCGAACCCGGCGCTCGCGGAGGGCGAGCTGGACCTCAACCAGTTCCAGCACATCATCTACCTCGCGCAGTACAACGTCTCCTCGGGCGAGGACCTCCAGCCCATCGGCGCGACCGCGATCTACCCGCTCGGCCTCTACTCGAAGCAGTACGACAGCGCCGAGTCGATCCCGGACGGCTCGACCGTCGCCATCCCGGACGACCCCGCGAACCTGGCCCGCGCCCTCCTCGTGCTCCAGTCGGCGGGCCTCGTCGAGCTGACCGAGACCTCGCCCTTCATCACGCTCGACGCCGTCGACGAGGGCGCCTCGCGCGTCGAGGTCACGACCCTCGCCGCCGCGCAGACCGCGATCGCGCTCGACGACGTCGCCGCCTCCGTCATCAACAACGACTTCATCGAGGACGCCGGGCTCGAGGCCTCCGACGCGATCGCGCAGGACGACCCGAGCGACCCCGCCGCCCTCCCGTACGTCAACATCTTCGCCTCGCGCGCCGATGACGTCGACAGCGAGGTCCTCAACAAGCTCGTCGAGATCTACCAGAACTCGCAGGAGGTGCTCGACGGCGTGCAGACCGCCTCGGGCGGCACGGCCGTCTTCCTCACGACCCCGAAGGCCGACCTCCAGGCCTCGCTCGTCGAGGTGGAGAAGGCCACGGCGGAGGCCGAGTGACCGCCGAGGTCTCGATCCGCTTCGAGGGCGTCGCCAAGCGCTTCCCCGCGCGCTCGCGCGGGGAGGCGCCGGTGAGCGCCCTCGAGGCCGTCGACCTCGAGATCCGCCGCGGCGAGATCTTCGGGGTCATCGGCTACTCGGGTGCCGGCAAGTCGACCCTCGTGCGGCTCATCAACGCGCTCGAGAAGCCGAGCGAGGGGCGCGTGCTCGTGGAGGGCACGGATGTCACGACGCTGGGCGAGCGCGAGCTCACCCGCCTGCGCCTCGGCATCGGCATGATCTTCCAGCAGTTCAACCTGTTCTCCTCGCGGAACGTGTGGGAGAACATCGCCTACCCGCTGCGGCTCGCGAAGCTCGGCGAGGCGGCGCGCAACGAGCGCGTCGCCGAGCTGCTCCGCTTCGTGGGGCTCGCCGACAAGGCCGCCGCCTACCCGGAGCAGCTCTCGGGCGGGCAGAAGCAGCGCGTCGGCATCGCGCGCGCCCTCGCCGCCCGCCCCGGCATCCTGCTCGCCGACGAGGCGACGAGCGCCCTCGACCCGGAGACGACGCTCGAGGTGCTCGAGCTGCTGCAGCGGGTGAACCGCGAGCTCGGCGTGACGATCGTCATCATCACGCACGAGATGGAGGTCATCCGCCGGATCGCGGACCGCGTCGCCGTCATGGAGCAGGGCCGCATCGTCGAGTCCGGCGAGGTCTACGACGTGTTCACCGCCCCCGCCTCGGCGGCCGCGCAGCGCTTCGTGCAGACGGTCGTGAAGGCCGTGCCCGAGGGGACGGAGCTCGAGCTGCTGCGGGAGCGGCATCCCGGGCGCCTCGTCACCCTGCGCTTCGGCGAGCAGTCGGCGCAGGGCGAGGTCTTCGCAGAGCTCTCGCGCCGCGAGGTCGCCTTCGAGATCGTCTACGGCGGCATCGACGACATCCAGGGCCGCAGCTTCGGCCTGCTCACCCTCGCCCTCCGCGGCGCGGACGGGGCGGTCGAGGATGCCGTGCGGGCGATCGGCGCGCACGCGGACGTCACGGAGGCGGCACGATGAACGACCTGATCCGGCTCCTCCCCGACTTCTGGGAGGCCGCGGCCGAGACGCTCTACATCGTCGCGCTGTCGCTGCTGTTCGGCGGCATCCTCGGGCTCGTGCTCGGCGTCGCCGTCTACGCGACCCGGTCGGGCGGGCTCTTCGCGAACCGCGCGGCGAGCGCGATCCTCGGCGTCATCATCAACACCTTCCGCCCCATCCCGTTCATCATCTTCCTCGCGGCGGCGCAGCCCCTCGCGCGGCTCGTGGTGGGCAAGGGCATCGGCATCAACGCGGTCATCTTCACGATCGCGCTCGCCGCGAGCTTCGCGATCGCGCGGCTCGTCGAGCAGAACCTGCTCACGGTGCAGCCGGGGGTGATCGAGGCGGCGCGGGCGATGGGTGCGAGCCGCTGGCGGACGCTCCTCACGATCGTCGTGCCGGAGGCGCTCGGGCCGCTCGTGCTCAGCGGCACCTTCGTCGTCATCGCCCTCGTCGACATGTCGGCGCAGGCGGGCCTCATCGGCGGCGGCGGGCTCGGCTACTTCGCGATCCAGTACGGGTATCTGCAGTTCAACCCGTGGGTCACGTGGGCGGCGCTCGTGCTGCTCATCGTGTTCGTGCAGGTCATCCAGTACCTCGGCAACCTGCTCGCGCGGAGGATCCTGCGGCGCTAGCCGCCCGAGGTGTGAGTTTCTCCGCATTCTGCGTGCGGATCCTCAGTGCGAATGCGGAGAAACTCACATCTCAAGCGGGGTCAGCAGCCGACGAGCACCTGGAACTCGAACCAGAGCGCGTCGCGCTCGGAGGCGGGGATGCGGTGCCAGCGGATGCCGCGGATCGCACCCTCGACCGCCATCAGCGCGTGCCGGCAGTCGCGGAGGCCGGCCTCGTACAGCAGGCGCGTCACCTCGAGCGCGCCCCGGCGCCGGAGCTCCGCGGGGTCGTGCACGTCGACCTCGCGGAGCTCCCGACTCAGCACGGGTCCGATGTTGGGCGTGGCGTCGAAGGGATCCCTGACCATCCCGGCATCCTCCGCCGCAGCGGATCGCGGCGTCAACGGGGTTGCGCGATCTAGGCTGGGTGCCTGTGGCACACCTCCTCGGGGCCGAGCGGCTCCACCTCGAGTTCCCGACCAAGGTCGTCTTCGACGGCGTGACCATCGGGGTCCAGGAGGGCGACCGCATCGGCGTCGTCGGCCGCAACGGCGACGGGAAGTCGACGCTCCTGAAGCTGCTCGCCGGCCGCATCCAGCCCGACGAGGGGCAGGTGACGGTGCGCGGCGGCACGACGCTGGGCCTCCTCGACCAGGCAGACCGGCTCCCCGAGGACGAGACCGTCGGGCACGCGGTCGTCGGCGAGCGCGACGAGCACGAGTGGGCGGGCGATGCGCGCGTGCGCGACGTCATCGCGGGGCTCCTCACCGGCATCCCCTTCGAGGCGGCCGTCGGCGAGCTCTCGGGAGGCCAGCGTCGCCGGGTCGCGCTCGCGGCGCTCCTCACGCGGGACTGGGACATCGTCCTGCTCGACGAGCCCACCAACCACCTCGACGTCGAGGGCGTCGCCTGGCTCGCCCAGCACCTGAGGCGGCGCTGGCCGGCCGGGCAGGGCGGCCTCCTCGTCGTCACGCACGACCGCTGGTTCCTCGACGAGGTCTCGACCGCGACGTGGGAGGTCCACGACCGCATCATCGAGCCCTTCGAGGGGGGCTACGCGGCCTACGTGCTGCAGCGCGTCGAGCGCGACCGGCAGGCTGCCGCCGCCGAGTCGAAGCGGCAGAACCTGCTCCGCAAGGAGCTCGCCTGGCTGCGCCGCGGACCGCCCGCGCGCACCTCGAAGCCGAAGTTCCGCATCGACGCCGCGAACCAGCTCATCGAGGACGTGCCGCCCGCGCGCGACCGCGTCAGCCTCGAGCGGATGGCGGTCTCGCGGCTCGGCAAGGACGTCGTCGACCTGCTGGATGCGGGCGTCGCCATCCGGGATCCGGAGGCCCCCGGCGGCGAGCGGGCGATCCTGCGCGACATCGAATGGCGGATCGCGCCGGGCGAGCGCACCGGCATCCTCGGCGTCAACGGGGCCGGGAAGTCGACGCTGCTCGGCCTCGTCTCGGGAGCCGTCGAGCCCACCAGCGGGCGGGTGAAGCGCGGCAAGACCGTCCGGATCGGGGTGCTCGACCAGCAGCTCTCGGAGCTCGAGGAGGTCGCGGACGACCGGGTGCGCGAGGTCCTCGCGCGCTTCCGCACCAGCTACCAGGTCGGCGACCGCGAGCTGACGCCCGCGCAGCTCCTCGAGCGGCTCGGCTTCCCGAGCACCCAGCTCTCGAGCTACGTGCGCGACCTCTCCGGCGGGCAGCGCCGCCGCCTCCAGCTCCTCGTCGTGCTCTTCGCGGAGCCGAACGTGCTCATCCTCGACGAGCCGACCAACGACCTCGACACCGACATGCTCACCGCCCTCGAGGACCTGCTCGACTCCTGGCCGGGCACGCTCCTCGTCGTCTCGCACGACCGCTACCTGCTCGAGCGCGTCACCGACCAGCAGTACGGGGTGCTCGACGGGCGCCTCCGGCACCTGCCGGGCGGCGTGGAGGAGTATCTGCGGCTGCGGGCCGACGGCGCCGGCGGCGAGACCGTGCGCAGTTCGAGCGCGTCGGGGGCGTCGGCGGCCGCCGCATCCCCGGCCACCGCATCCCTCCCGACGCTGTCGGGTGCCGAGCGCCGCGCGAAGGAGAAGGAGCTCGCCGCGATCGACCGGCGGCTCGCGAAGCTCGCCGAGCAGGTGCGGGCCAAGCACGATGCCTTCGCCGCACACGACCAGTCGGACTACGCGGGGCTCGGCCGTCTGCAGACCGAGCTGTCGGCCCTCGAAGGGGAGTCCGCGGAGCTCGAAGAGCGCTGGCTGGAGCTGGGGTCGGAGCTCGAGACCTCGTAAGCTGACCGCGTGACGGAATCCCAGCTCTTCACCAAGCTCGTCGACGTGGGCGCGCTCCTCGCGCACGAGCACCAGGTGCACCTGCAGGAGCGGATCACCGAGCACACCTTCCAGTTCGACATGACGGCGGGCTCCATCGCGTTCCAGGGTCCCGCGCCCTTCGCGGCGCGCATGCAGATCCTCGGCTCCGCGGCGAGCGAGCCCGGCACGTGGCTGTGGTCGTGGGCGAACCCGGCGAGCCAGATCCCGGTGCAGCTGACCGCGACCTCGCGGATGCTGCAGCAGTACGGGCAGCAGCACGAGGTGCCGGAGTTCGCGGAGCAGGAGCTGCCGCTCGGCGAGGACACCTGGCAGCGGCTCGCCGTCGCCTCCGTCATGGCCGCGCGCGAGCCGCGCACCACCTTCCCGGCGCCCGCCGGCAACGGCACGATCGTGCTCACCACGCTCGACAGCCCGGAGCTCGAGCTGCCGCGGCCCTCCGTCACCCGCACCGTGCGCATCATCAGCGAGGCCTTCGCGACGATCCGCATCGAGTCCCACGCCGCCGCCGTCGCGCGCTACGCGCTCGACCGCGGGCTCGAGTTCGACTGGCGCGACGGCGCGCCGCGCATCACCCTGCCGGACGGGCACATCGACCTCGAGATCGACCCGGACCAGGACCGCATCACGAAGCTGAGCGCGTCGGGCGGCTAGGTCTCGGGCGGCGCTGTCCCGGTCGGCTAGGTCTCGGGCGCCTCGACCTCGGGCGCGCCGTCGAAGCCGAGGCTGAGCTGGCGCAGCAGCCCCGCGAGCCGCTCCTGATCGGCGGGCGAGAGCCCCGCGAGCAGCGCCGCCTCCTCGTCGAGGAGCAGCCGGATCGCGCCGTCGACCCGCTCCCGGCCGAGTCGCGTCATGACGACGAGGATGCCGCGGCCGTCGCCCGGGTCGGCTCGCCGCTCCACGAGCGAGCGCTGCACGAGCCGGTCGATGCGGTTCGTCATGGTGCCGCTCGAGACGAGCGTCTGCTGCAGCAGCGCCTTGGGCGAGAGCTGGGAGGGGGAGCCGGCGCGGCGCAGCGCCGAGAGCACGTCGAACTCCCACGGCTCGAGGCCGGCGGCGTCGAAGGCCGCGCGGCGGGCGCGCTCGAGGTGCTTCGAGAGGCGTCCGACCCGCGAGAGCACCTGCAGCGGCGCGAAGTCGAGATCCGGGCGCTCCCGCGACCACGCGTCGACGATGCGGTCGACTTCGTCGGAGGCGGGCGGCATCCGACCATTATGGCGGGCCGTGCGCGGGGGGTCGGTGTGCAGGCGGCTGGCGGTGCGCCCGGTGCGGGATGCCGTGCGCCGCTGTGCCGGGACTCGGAGGATCCGACCCGCGCCGCACGCTGTCGCGCGGCCTCGCGGATTTCTCCGAGTCCGCGCCCGCCTCGCTCCCTCTGACAGACTTGGGTCGCGCCCGCGCGGCGCGTTCCGCCGTGGTGTAACGGCAGCACGACGGCCTTTGGAGCCGTGAGGCCCAGGTTCGAATCCTGGCGGCGGAGCTGCGTCAGCCGCGCCCGTACCGGGCCAGGAAGGTCTCGACCGCGCTCTCGATCGTCGCGTCGATCTCCGCGTCGCCGGGCGCCCACTCCTGGAGGAGGAGCTGCGGCCACAGGACGAAGTTCGAGATCATGCCGAGCAGCTCGGTCGTCGCGCGCACGTCGTCGGCGACCTCGAGGCGGCCCGCCGCGGCCTCGGTGCCGAGGTAGGCGCGGACGAGCTCGAAGAACGGCTCCTTGCCGAGATCGAACTGGACGCGGGCGAGCTCGGGGAAGCGGGGCGCCTCCGCGATCACCATGCGGTGCAGGCCCGCCATGCCCGGCCGCCGGAGGAGTCCGGCGTACCGCCGACCCAGCGCGAGCAGCCCGGCGCGCGGGTCTCCCGGCTCCGGGCTCGCGTCTCCTCCGGGGTCGGTCCCGGCATCCCAGAACTGGAGGACGATCGCCCGGAACAGGTCGGCCTTTGTGGGGAACTGCTTGAACATCGTCGCCGTCGACACGCCGGCGCGCTCCGCCACGCGCGCGAGGCTCGTCTTGTCGTAGCCGAGCTCGGAGAACAGCTCCGTGGCGGCCGTCAGGATCAGCGTCCGCTTCGCGGAGGCGACGCCCCGGTGGTACGCGGAGGTGGTCGGAGTCACGCCGCCAGCATACCGAGGTGAGTCACTTGACTCACCATCGCGGCGTGCGTATGGTGGCGAGTCGACCGACTCACCACCTCGGTGAGGTGCGGCGCAACGGGACGAGGAGCAGCCCATGAGAGACGAGTCGAGACGAGCGCTCGAGATCACGCCGGAATCCTCCGCCGCGGCTCGGACCGTGGACATCACCACGACCGGTGCGCGGACGGGCCGGCCCCGGCGCATCGAGATCTGGTTCTACCGGGTCGACGGGGAGGTCTACCTCACCACCCAGCCGGCCCGCCGCAGCTGGTACGCCAACCTGCTGCGGCATCCCGACTTCACGATGCACCTCACCCACGGCGTGCGGGACAACCTCCCCGCCCGGGCGACCCCCGTGCACGAGCCGGCGGAGCGGCGCCGGATCTTCGCGGCGATCATCGCCGACCTCGACCACCCTCGGCACCGCGCCTACATCGCGCAGCCCGTCGAGCCGATCGGCGAATGGCTCGCCCGCAGCCCGCTCATGCACGTCACCTTCACCGACTGAGAGGCAGGAACATGGAACAGCGCGCACTCGGATCCGAGGGGCTCCTCAGCTCCGCGATCGGCTACGGGGCCATGGGCATCTCGATGGCCTACGGCGACAGCGAGGACGACGGGGCGAGGGCCATCGGCGCCGCCCTCGACGCCGGGGTCACGCACTTCGACACCGCCGAGCTCTACGGCTGGGGCGAGAACGAGCGACGCGTCGGCGCCGCCCTCGCCGCGCGCCGCGACGAGGTCGTCATCGCCACCAAGTTCGGCTTCACGCACGACTACGGCTTCGACAGCCGGCCGGACCACATCCGCGAGGTCGTCCGGAACAGCCTCCGCAACCTCGGCACGGATCGCATCGACGTCCTCTACCAGCACCGGCTCGACCCCCGGGTGCCGATCGAGGAGGTCGCGGCGGCCGTCCGCGATCTCATCCGGGCGGGCGACGTGCGGTACTTCGGGCTCAGCGAGGTCGGCGAGGACACCATCCGCCGCGCGCACGCCGTGCAGCCGCTCTCCGTCGTCCAGACCGAGTACTCGCTGTTCGAGCGCGAGGTCGAGTCGGTGCTGCCGGTGCTGCGCGAGCTCGGGATCGGCCTCGTCGCCTACTCGCCGCTCGGGCGCGGCTTCCTCACCGGCACCGCGAAGCCGGCCGGCGAGTACCAGGAGGGCGACATGCGCAACACGGATCCGCGCTGGCAGCCGGGGAGCTTCGAGCGGAACGTCGCCACTACCGAGCAGCTCGCCGCGCTGGCGCGCACGCTCGACGCGAGCGTGGGGCAGCTGGCGCTCGCATGGCTGCTGAGCCGGGACCCGCACCTCGTGCCGATCCCGGGGAGCCGCAGCGCATCCCGGGTCCGCGAGAACGTCGCGGCGGCCGAGCTGCGGCTCGATGCGGCCACGCTGGATCGCATCGCCGAGATCCTGCCGGACGGCGGCTTCGGCGCGCGCTACACGCCGGAGAACATGCCGGACTGGGGGTGATCGCGGGCGCAGACCGCGGGCGCTGAGGCGCGGGGAGCTCGTCGGCGTCCGCTTCCCCGGCCGCTCGCGGCGCCCCGCGCCTTCCCGTCCGACCCCGGTGGGGACTACCGTCGGAGTGCGCAAGGAGGTGCCGGATGAGCCGGATCGTGGTGCAGGCGTTCATGACGCTCGACGGGGTCGTCCAGGCGGGCGGCGGGCCCGACGAGGACGCCGAGGGCGGGTTCCCCTACGGCGGCTGGCAGCGCGGCTACGACGAGGGCGACGTGATCGAGCTGTGGGAGAGCCGCACCGAGGCGCTGCTCCTGGGGCGGAAGACCTACGAGATCTGGGCGGGCGCCTGGGGCGTCTGGCCCGAGGATGCCGAGGGGCTCGTGGGCGAGTTCACGCGCCGCTACAACCGCGTGACGAAGTACGTCGCCTCGCGGACGCTGACCGAGCTGGGCTGGCGCAACTCGGAGCTGCTCGGCGACGACGTGCCGGTCGCGGTCGCGCGCCTCCGCGAGCAGCCGGGCGGCGAGATCCGGGTGTGGGGGAGCACGGAGCTCGTCCGCACGCTCGCCGAGCACGACCTCGTCGACGAGTACCGGCTCCTCACCTATCCGCTCGTGCTCGGCACCGGCAAGCGGCTCTTCGCCGAGGGGTTCCCGTTCCGCCGCATGACGCTCGTGGAGTCCCGCACGCTCGCCTCGGGCGTCGTCATCACCGTGTACCGGCGGGATCCCGCACCGGCGGACGGCTGAGCCGCACGACCCCGGCGCCAGTCGACGAGGATCGCCGTCTCAGCCGCTCGGCGGCTCCGCGGATCCGTGCTCGGATCGGGAGACCGCGATCGCCGCATCCAGCTCCGCCAGCTTCGCCTCGTCGCCCTCGCTGATGAGGTGCGCGCGGTAGAGCACCTCGAGCTGGGCCCGGTTGTAGAGCTCGCCGATCGCGGCGACCGCCCGCTCCGCGAAGGCGGAGCCGCGTGGCGCTCGGGAACCGGGGTCGCCGAGCCAGGGGTGCGCCGCCGTGGTCCGCGTGAGCCGCTCGGCCAGCCCGGCCGCGATCTCCCGGCGGCGCGTCTCCGGGGTCTCTGCGGTCACGGCGTCGAACTCGTCGTCGATCGCGGTCCGCTCCTCCGTCATGCGCCGGATGTCCTCCATGGCATCGTCGTCGAGCACGCGCGACATCAGCATGATGATCGAGCGGTCGGTCGGGGAGAGCTTGTCGGCGATCGAGGTGAAGCGGCTCGGCAGGTCGGCCGGCGCCCGATGCCGCAGGATGAGCGCGAGCTCGCCGCGGATCCGCTCCAGCTTCGCGATGCTCGCCTCGAGCTCCGCGTCGAGCACCCGCAGCGCCTCCTCCGGCTCCTCGTCGGCGCGCCCCATCGTGGCGATCTGCGCGAGCGGCACGCCCAGCTCGGCGAGGCGGGTGATCTGCAGCAGCCGGATGAGGTGCGCGACCTGGTACTGCTTGTAGCCGTTGGAACGGCGCTCGGGCTCGTCGAGCAGCCCCAGCGAGTGATAATGCCGCACGGCCTTCACGGTCGTGCCGGCGAGCTCGGCGAGCTGACTGGTGCTCCAGGCCATCGGCGTCCCTTCCTGCACCCCATTCTCACCGTCTCGCCCGGCGGGAGCTGAGCCTGCGCAGGACGACCTCGACGGGCCGGCGGATGCCGGCGCGGTCGAGCAGGAGCGCGTCGGATCCCCGATCAGCCGACTCTCAGCGCGCGTCCTGGCTCCGGGGCGGTGCACGCCCTAGGGTCGGTCTCGACGCAGCGCTCGAGGGGGAGGGGCCGCGATGGACCACATGATGACCGATGAGCGACCCGCGTGCCCGAGCTGTCGCATGGAGATGCTCGAGGTGGTGGGCGGCTGGTACTGCGCCGCCTGCGAGGTCACCGAGCGGCACGCGGTCATGCCGCGCCACGACGCCTGAGTCGCCCGGGCCGAGCCGCGCGGGCTAGAGCATCGGCCGGCCGCCCGTCACCGGGAGCACCGCACCCGAGATGTAGCTCGCCTCGTCGGAGGCGAGGAGCACGTACGCCGGTGCGAGCTCGGCCGGCTGTCCGGCGCGGCCGAGCGGGGTGTCCTTGCCGAAGTCGGCGACCTTCTCCGGCGGCATGGTGGCGGGGATGAGCGGCGTCCAGATCGGCCCCGGCGCGACCGCGTTGACGCGGATGCCGCGCGGCCCGAGCAGCTGCGCGAAGGAGGCCGTGAGGCTCTCGATCCCGCGCTTCGTCATGGCGTAGGGGAGGAGCTGGGGGCTCGGGGAGTCCGCCTGGATGGAGGTCGTCGCGATGATGGAGGCGCCCTCGCGCAGGTGCGGCTCGGCGGCCTTCACGAGGTGGAAGTAGGCGCTGAGGTTCACGGCGAGCGTGTGGTCCCACTCGGCGTCCGGGATCTCCTGCAGCTCGTGGCGCGTCATCTGGTACGCCGCGTTGCTCACGAGGATGTCGAGCCCGCCGAGCCCCTCGACCGCCGAGTCGACCGTGCGGAGGCACTCCTCCGCGCGGCTCAGGTCGCCGGGGATGAGGCGGGCGCGCCGGCCGGACTCCTCGACGAGGCGGGCGGTCTCCTCCGCATCCGCCTGCTCGTCCTCGCCCAGGTAGGCGAGCGCGACATCCGCGCCCTCCCGGGCGAAGGCGATCGCGACCGCGCGGCCGATGCCGCTGTCGCCGCCCGTGATGAGCGCCTTCCGCCCCTCGAGGCGGCCGCTGCCGCGGTAGGTGTCCTCGCCGTGATCGGCGGGCGGGTCGAGCTCCCGGTCGGTGCCGGGGTGGGCCTGCTGCTGCGCGTCGTCGGTCATCCGTCCAGCCCACGCGCACCGGCGGCGTCTGTCGACCCCCTCGCGCAGATGCCCAGGTCGCGCTCAGGCCTCGAGGTCGGGCTCGTCGCTCACGGCGAGCGTGAGGACGGCCGTCCGGATCGCGGGAGCCGACTCGAGCTGATGCTCGATGGCGCGCAGCCGCGCCGCGACCGAGTCCTCGCGGTCGTCGCCGACGAGGTCGACGGCCGCGACGACGAACAGCGCGCCCGGCCCCACGTACTCGAGGTGGAGCGCCGTCACGCGCTCGATCCCGGGATGCGCGCGCAGCCGCTCGAGCGCGCGCCGCCGCACCTCCGCCGGCGGCGACATCCCGACGATGAAGCGCCGGTTCCGGTCGATGAGGAGCAGTGCGGTGACGCCGAGCAGCAGGCCGATGGCGATCGAGCCGGCCGCGTCCCAGGCAGGCGCCCCCGTGACCTGATGGGCGAACAGGGCGAGCGCGGCGATGAGGAGCCCGACGAGCGCCGCCGAGTCCTCCGCGACGACGGCGCGGAGCGTCGTGTTCGAGCCGTTCACCACGTACTCGAGCGTCTCCCGCCGACGCTGGCCCGCCTCCCGGCGCGCCTGCCGCACCGACTGCACGAGGGAGCCGCCCTCGATGAGGAAGGCCACCCCCAGCACGAGGTACCCGATCGGGTACGACGCCACGGGCTCCGGCTCGAGCAGCCCCTGGATGCCGTGCACGACCGAGAGGACCGCGCCGACGGTGAACACCCCGACCGCGGCGAAGAGCGACCACACGTAGACGTCGCGCCCGTAGCCGAGCGGGTGCGCCTCGTCGCGCTCGCGCCGACCGCGGCGGTCGGCGATGAGCAGGAAGACCTCGTTGCCCGCGTCCGCCCAGGAGTGGATCGCCTCCGCGGCGAGCGCCGCCGAGCCCGTCACGCCCGCGGCGGCGGTCTTCGCGATCGCGACGAGCACGTTCGCGACGAAGGCGATGACGACGGCCATGCCGACATCCTCCTCCTGCGGGGGCGGGCACGCCGGGGCGGTCACCTCTCGGCTGCGCCAGAATGGGCCCATGACCGATTCCCGTCTCGCCGTCGTCGTCATGGCCGCCGGGCAGGGGACGCGCATGCGCTCCCGCCGGGCCAAGGTGCTCCACCCCATCGCGGGCGTGCCGCTCATCGGGCACGTGCTCGCGACGGCCGCCCAGCTCGGCCCCGCACACGTGCTGGCCGTCGTGCGGCACGAGCGGGAGGCGGTGGTCGCGGCGATCGCCGAGCTCGCCCCCGACGCGCGCGTCGTCGAGCAGGACGAGGTGCCGGGCACCGGGCGCGCGGTCGAGCTCGCCGTGCAGGCGCTGCCCGAGGGGTTCGAGGGGGAGGTCGTGGTCGTCTCCGGCGACGTCCCGCTCCTGGACTCGGCGACGCTGGCCTCCCTCGTCGCCGCGCACCGGGAGGCCTCGGCCGGCGCGACCGCGCTGAGCGCCGTGCTCGAGGACGCGAGCGGCTACGGCCGCGTCATCCGCGACGCCGAGGGCGGCTTCCACCGCATCGTCGAGCAGAAGGACGCGAGCGAGGCGGAGCTCGCGGTCACCGAGATCAACTCGGGCACCTACGTCTTCAGCGCCGCCGCCCTCCGCGCGCACCTGCCCGCGGTCACGACCGAGAACGCGCAGGGCGAGAAGTACCTCACCGACGTCGTGGGTCTCGTGCGCGAGGCCGGGGGCGCCGTCGTCGCGGTGCCCGTCGCCCAGCCGTGGCTCGTCGCCGGGGTCAACGACCGGGTCCAGCTCGCCGAGGCGGCATCCCGCCTCAACGCGATGATCGTGCGCGGCTGGCAGCTCGCCGGGGTCACCGTGCACGACCCGGCCACGACCTGGATCGACCTCACCGTCTCGCTCGCCGAGGACGTCGAGATCCTGCCGAACACGCGCCTCTCGGGGGCGACGAGCGTCGAGCGGGATGCCGTGATCGGCCCCGACACGAACCTCGTCGACACCGAGGTCGGCGAGGGCGCCCGCCTCAGCCGCACCGACGCGACGCTCGCGGTCGTCGGCGCGGGCGCGACGGTCGGCCCCTTCGCCTACCTCCGTCCCGGCACCGAGCTCGGCGCGGACGGCAAGATCGGCACCTTCGTGGAGACGAAGAACGCGCGGATCGGGCGCGGCAGCAAGGTGCCGCACCTCAGCTACATCGGCGACACGACGGTCGGCGAGGCGTCCAACATCGGGGCCGGCACGATCACGGCGAACTACGACGGCGTCGCGAAGCACCGCACGAGCGTCGGCTCCCGGGTCCGCACCGGGTCCCACAACGTCTTCGTCGCGCCCGTGACGATCGGCGACGGCGCCTACTCGGGTGCCGGCACCGTCGTCCGCAAGGACGTGCCGGCCGGGGCCCTCGCGATCAGCGTCGCCCCGCAGCGCAACCAGGAGGGCTGGGTCGAGCGCAACCGCGGCGCCTGAGCCGTCGGGCGGCGGGTAGAGTTGGGGATCTGGTCCCACGGAAGGCGGAGCGTGTCGGGCATCAAGATCACCGGTGAGAAGCGTCTCGTGATCGTCTCGGGGAGGGCTCACCCGCAGCTCGCCGCGGACATCGCGACCGAGCTGGACACGGAGGTGGTCGCCACCGACGCGCGGACCTTCGCGAACGGCGAGATCTACGCCCGCTTCGACGAGAGCGTGCGCGGCACCGACATGTTCATCGT